>JAXLRI010000004.1:0-723004 GCA_046331175.1 Acidimicrobiales bacterium | reverse complement strand
TCCGGGCAAGGCGTCGGACTGCGTGCTGCGCCCGGTGTTCGTCTGCCCCGATCCCATCCGCGGGGGCGACGACAAGCTCGTCATGACCGAGGTCCTCCTGACCGACATGACGCCCCACCCCACCAACACCCGCGCCGCCTGTGCGGAGGTGGCCGAGAAGTACGCCGACCAGGAGCCCTTGTTCGGCATCGAGCAGGAGTACACGTTCCTCAAGAACGGGCACCCCCTCGGCTGGCCCCAGGGTGGCTACCCGGGTCCCCAGGGTCCGTACTACTGCGGTGTCGGCGCCGACGAGATCTGGGGCCGCGACATCGTCGAGGCCCACACCGAGGCGTGCATGGACGCCGGCCTCGACATCTCGGGCACCAACGCCGAGGTGATGATGGGCCAGTGGGAGTTCCAGATCGGCCCGACCGCTCCGCCGGTCATCGGCGACATGATGTACGTGGCCCGGTGGCTGCTGTACCGCATCGCCGAGGACTTCGACGTGTCGGTGACCATCGACCCCAAGCCGATGCCCGGCGACTGGAACGGCGCCGGCGCCCACACCAACTTCTCGACCAACACGATGCGCGAGAGCTACGACGCCATCATCACGGCCTGCGAGGCCCTCGGGAAGAACGCCGAGAAGCACATCACCAACTACGGCGCCGGCGTCGAGCGTCGCCTCACCGGCCTGCACGAGACCGCCCCGTGGACCGAGTTCTCCTACGGCGTGTCGAACCGCGGTGCCTCGGTGCGCATCCCGTGGCAGGTCGAGATCGACCAGAAGGGCTACATCGAGGATCGTCGTCCGAACTCGAACATGGACCCCTACACCGTCACCCGGTTGATCGTGGAGACCTGCTGCTCGGCGCTCGCCGGGTGACGTCCTCGTCACGCTGACCGCGGCCCGTCTCGGCGGGCGGAGTCGAACGAGAGGGGAGGCCCATCGGGCCTCCCCTCTTGCGCGCCCGGGCACCCGGCTCGTCCCTCGGGGTCAGGTGAGGGTCGGTCTGCGGCAGGGGTAGTGTCCGGAGCCGTGCCGACGTGACCGTCGAGGCGCCCAGGAGGGAACCGCTGTGAAGGAACGAACCCCAGCCGAGGTCGTGGAGTACGCGCAGTCCGAGGGGGTCGAGATCGTCGACATCCGGTTCATGGACCTGCCCGGCCTGATGCAGCACTTCTCGGTCCCGGTGTCCGAGCTCACCGAGGACGTCTTCGAGGAGGGCTTCGGGTTCGACGGCTCGTCGATCCGCGGGTTCCAGGAGATCCAGGAGTCGGACATGATCCTGCTCCCCGACTCCAACACCGCGGTCATCGACCCGTTCCGCCAGCACCGCACGCTCAACATCAACTGCTGGGTGCACGACCCGATCACGGGTGAGAGCTACAGCCGCGACCCGCGCTACATCGCCCGCAAGGCCGAGGAGCACCTGCGCTCGACCGGCATCGCCGACACCTGCTACGTCGGTCCCGAGGCCGAGTTCTTCATCTTCGACGACGTGCGCTTCGCCCAGACGCAGAACTCGGGCTTCTACCAGGTCGACTCGATCGAGGCGTCGTGGAACACCGGCCGCGACGAGCAGCCGAACCTCGGCTACAAGCCTCGGTACAAGGAGGGCTACTTCCCGGTCCCGCCGATGGACCAGTACCAGGACCTGCGCTCGGAGATGACCCTCGTGCTGCAGGGCCTGGGCATCCCGGTCGAGGTGCAGCACCACGAGGTCGGCACCGCCGGCCAGGCCGAGATCGACATCCGCTTCGACTCGCTGCTGCGCCAGGCTGACAACCTGATGCTGTTCAAGTACGTCATCAAGAACGTCGCCTGGGCCCACGGGAAGACGGCCACGTTCATGCCCAAGCCGATCTTCCAGGACAACGGCTCGGGCATGCACGTGCACCAGTCGCTGTGGAAGGGCGGCGAGCCGCTGTTCTACGACGAGGCCGGCTACGCGGGGCTGTCCGACCTGGCCCGCTGGTACATCGGCGGCCTGCTGGCGCACGCCCCGGCCGTGCTGGCGTGGACCAACCCCACCACCAACTCTTACAAGCGGCTGGTCCCGGGCTACGAAGCGCCGGTGAACCTGGTGTACAGCCAGCGCAACCGCTCGGCGTCGGTGCGCATCCCGCTGTACTCGCAGAGCCCGAAGGCCAAGCGGCTCGAGTTCCGCTGCCCCGACCCGTCGTGCAACCCGTACCTGGCCTTCTCGGCGATGCTGATGGCGGGCCTCGACGGCATCCAGAACCGCATCGAGCCGCCGACGCCGATGGACAAGGACCTGTACGACCTTCCCCCCGAGGAGCTGGCCAAGGTCCCGCAGGTGCCGGGTTCGCTCGAGGACGCGCTGGACGCGCTCGAGGCCGACCAGGACTTCCTCAAGGCCGGCGGCGTGTTCACCCAGGACCTCATCGACACCTGGATCTCGTACAAGCGCGAGAACGAGGTCGACGCCCTCCGCCTGCGCCCGCACCCCTACGAGTTCTACCTCTACTACGACATCTAATCAGCGGGTTATCCCCAGCAGTGGAAATCGCCAGAAGTGGCCTCTGACCTGCGGTTTTAGGTGACCGCTGCTGACCGGTGGTCACCCCCGCTGACCGGTGAGGTGTGCCATGGATGTGCCATGAACACTGTTCAGTGCCTGGTCGATGAGTCGCCGGGACCGCTCGTCGCTCGACGGCATGAGGTGGGTGTACACGCGCAACGTGAACCCCGGATCGGCGTGGCCCAGGTACTGGCTGACGGCCTTGATCGACTCGCCTCCGTCGAGCAGCACTGATGCATAGAAGTGACGCAGGGCGTGCATGCCGTTCTCACGGGTGTCCGCCACGCCGGCTCGCCGGAGCGCGGCCTTCCACACGTGGCGGTTGAAGTAGGTCCGGGCCAGCGCTGTGCGCTCCCGGGTGGTCAACACGAGCTCGACGGGCGTGGCTGAGCCCGGGAGCGTCACCGCTGCCGCCGGGTGGGCGGCGAGGTGCGCGGCGAGCTCGTCGCGGACCTTGGTGGGCAGCGGGACCTTCCGGATCTTGCGTCCCTTGGGCAACGCCAGCTCCCGTCGGCCGTCCGAGTAGAGCTTGACCTGCCGGCGGACGGTGACCGTCCCCCGCAGGAAGTCGACGTCGTCGACGCCGAGCCCGAAGATCTCGCCCTGACGCAGCCCGAGGCCGGCGCCGAGCGTGACCGCGACCTGGTAGCGCGCGGGCATGGCGTCGTGCACCGCGTGGACGGCGTCGATCTCCCAGGGCACGATCTGCTTGGCGTCGGGCCGCGGCGTGGACACCGAGCGGGCCCGGCACGGGTTCTTCGCGATCAGCTCGTCGTCGACGGCTGCGCTGAGGATGGTCGACAGGTTCGTCAGGATGATCCCCCGGGTGCGGGGGGCAAGGTGGTCGAGCTCGCGCAGCAGCGCCTGGATGGCGCTCGGCTTGATCGCCCGCAGCTCCTTGGCTCCGAGGATGGGGTTGATGTGCTTGCGGAGCCGCAGGGCGACGGCGTCGCGGGTCGACTCCTCGAAGGTCTGCACCGCCAGCCACTCGCGGGCGTAGCTCTCGAAGGTCACCTTGCCGGCGTTCGGATCAAGGTAGGTGCCGCGGGCCTTGTCCGCCTCGATCGTGCTCGCGAAGCGGCGGGCGTCTGACAGCTTGGCGAAGGTCTTCTTCTGGGTCCGGTGGTCCGGGTCCCGGTAGCGGACGTCGTAGCGCGCGCCGGTCTTCGTGTCGCGCTTGTCGATGCTGGCCATGCGCAGCTCCTTCGTCCAAGGTGCCCCTGGGGTGCCTGGTTCGGCCTTGAGCCCACCGTCATCGAGAGGCCGAAGATGATGCACGACCCCGCGGCGTCTGAACAGAGGGAGTTCTCGGACACGGCCGCGAACGGCCCCTTCCGGCGGGCTGTCAAGGCCCTCACATGTGACATGCGACCGTCAGAGTCGTACCGGGCTGACCCACCCTGGACCGCCCTGTACCGCCCCACCCGGTGCGTCCGTGTCGCAGGCGGAGGTTCCCCAAGGGTCGGGTGTTCACTGTCGCCATGAACGAGCAGCAACTGCCCTCAACGCACCTCGGCGAGCTGTTGACCGAGGCGCAGCTCGCCGAGCAATGGAACACGACGGTGCGCCACGTCCGGCGGCTCCGAGTCGAGGGTGGCCTTCCCTTCATCAAGCTCGGACGGCTGGTCCGCTTCGATCCCGACGACGTTGCCGGCTGGCTCCACGCGCACAAGCGCGACTCGGAAGCCTCGTGACCGAGCGCGCCGCCCCCGACATCGCCGGCCGGCACCGGGCCGCCGTCGTGGTCGGGACCGACTCCGCAGCGACCCGCCAGGCGCTGGACCCGACGGCCTGGCTCGTGCTCGAGGAGCTCGTGATCACCGGAGGCGAGGTGAGGGGATCCACCGTGGTCGTGGCCACCTCGGTCCGAGAGCTCGCCGGCCGACTGGGTTTGTCCAAGGACACCGTGGCTTCGGCGTTGCGCCGCCTTGCCAGCGCGGACGTCGTGCGGCGCCAGGTCGACCGGGACGGCGGCTCGGGCCGCTTCAGTCACTCCCGCTACCTCGTGGAGCTGACCCACACCGGGCTGCGGTTCGCCACGCCGTCGTTCGAGGCTCCCTGGGGTCCCCCGGCCGTGGCGACCGTCGAGCCCGGTCACCTGCAGCCTGCCGCCGCCCGCGTGGGCCGCAGAGCTCAGCCTCACCCGCGACGGCGGTCCGTCGGGAACGACGCCCAGCTGTCACTGCTGGATTCCGACCAGACCTCTGATCAGGCCCCCGATGACAATGCCCCCATCGACCACGACCAACCCCACGCAACGCCGAACATCCCGACCCAAGCACCCCCACCGAGCACTACCACCCCCACCACCGACGACATCACCCGAACCACCGACGACATCACCCCCACCACTCCCAAAGAAGCAGCGAGAACGACGAACACGATTGCAACCCTGCCGGGGTTGGTCCCAAGCCGGGTCACCGAGCCGGGACCGGGAGCCGATGCCTCGAAGTGGTGGTGGGGTGATCGCTGATGGCGTGGATGCGGATGATGGGTGCGAACTCGGTGGAGTACCACCGCGAGACCGTGCTCGAGCGCGGCGACGATCACCCCGGTCAGGCGCTGGGCTACTACGCGCAGCGGGGTGAGTCGCCGTTGCGGTGGGGTGGCGCCGGCGCAGCCCGTCTCGGCCTGGACGGTGTCGTTGGCGCCGACCACTACGAAGACCTCTTCGGTGTCGGTGGTGCCCATGACCCGATCTGTGGGACACGGCTCGTCAAGACGAAGCGCCCGGGGATGGAGCTGGTCGTGTCGGCGCACAAGTCGGTCGCCGAGCTCGGAGTGATGGGCCGGGCCGAGGACATGCATCGGATCATGGACGCAGAGCGCGACGGCACCCTCGCCTACCTGGATGCGGTGACCCTCGCGATGGGGGGTCGGCGGGGGAGGGCCGCGGTGGCGTCGCCGACGTCGGGCCTGATCTACGCCTACACCCGCCATGCCACGTCTCGGGCCGGGGATCCGTGTCCCCACGATCACGTGTTGATCGTCAACGCGGTGGAGATGTTGGACCGTCGGGGTGGATGGAAGGCGCCGGACACGACGGTGTGGCGCGAACACCTCCACGCCGCCACCGCGCATGGGCGGATGTGTTCGGCGCGGGTGGCGCTCGAGCTGGGCTACGGGATCATCCCCGACGACGGCCCGTCCGGGCGGCTCGGGCATTGGGCGATCGCCGGGGTGCTCGACGCGGCGATGAAGGTGCACTCGAAGCGCTCGGAGGACATCGCCGGCGAGCTCGTCGACGTCGGGTTCGATTCCTATCGGGCCCGCGGCCACGCAGCGCGCAACTCACGGACCGCCAAGCGCCACCAGCGCGTCGATGACCTGATGGACCGCTGGCGAGCCGAGTTGGCCGGCATCGGGATCACCGTCGACGACATGGCCGCCGGTGTGGCCCAGGAGTCGCATCGCCGCATCGCCGGGGACCTCACCGTCGGCGACGTCCAGCGCCTCACCGAGGAGCTGCTCGGTCCGGACGGGCGCTTGGCCGAACGCAAGGTCTTCTCCCGTCGAGATGTGCTCGTGGCCGCCGCCCCACACCTGTTCGGCCACACCCCTGACGTCCTCGACCAGGTTGCCGACCGGGTGCTCGCCGACCCCGCTGCCATCCCACTGGTCGGCGTACCCGGGGCGAAGGAGCCGGCGTACGCGCCGGCCTGTGTGATCGCGATCGAGCACGCCATCGAGGCCGTCGTGGAGCGCGGGCGCATCCACACCGGTGCGGCCCGGGTCCGGCCCGAGGTCGTGGCGTCGGCCATCGGAGCCAAGCGGCACGCCCTGGGCGGTGTGGACCTGACCGACGGCCAGCGCCGGGCCGTGTCGGGGATCACCGGATCCGGCCGGGGGGTCGACCTGGTGGTCGGCGTGGCCGGGGCCGGCAAGACCACCGCACTCGATGTCGTGCGCTCGGCGTTCGAAGCCGAGGGCTACACGGTGATCGGCACGGCCACCTCCGGGCAGGCCGCCCGCACCCTGGGACGCGAGGCCAACATGGCGTCGTCGACGCTGGCGTCGCTGCTGTGGCGCCTCGACCAGCAGCAGGTGTCGCTGGACTCGGACACGGTGGTGATCCTGGACGAGGCCGCCATGACCGACGACCCCGACCTGCTGCGCCTGTTGACCGCCGCCGAGACGGCCGGGTCCAAGGTCGTGATGGTCGGCGACTACTGCCAGCTCGGCGCGGTCGGTCCCGGCGGCGGACTCGGGGCGCTCGCACACCGCCACCGCGCCGGGGTGTGGGCCCTCGATGAGAACGTACGCCAGTCCGACCCCACCGAGCGGGCCGCGCTCGAAGCGCTCCGGGCCGGGGATCCCGCCGTGGCCGTGGACTGAATGGCCGCCAACGGACGCATCGCCGTGGGCGCCGACCGCCCCGACACCATCACCGCCATGGTCACGGCGTGGGCCAGGGACCTCGACGCCGGCCACGAGTCGATCATGTTGGCGTGGCGACGCCGCAACGTCGACGCCCTCAACGCCGCCGCCCGGGCCCGCTGGGAGTCCCAGGGTCGCCTGGCGGGACCCGAGATCACCGCTCCCGGCGGCCGTCGCTACCGGGCCGGGGACCGCATCGTCACCCTCGCCCCCGGAGGCGACGGCCAGATCGTCACCAGCGAACGGGGCACCGTCACCGTCGTCAACCCCCACGACCGGTCCTTGGTCGCCCGCATGGACGACGGCCGGGACCAGCCCTTCACCGTCGACGAGGCCGGCCGGGACCGCATGAACCACGGCTATGCCATCACCGTGCACCGATCCCAGGGCGCCACCGTCGACACCGCCCACCGCCTCGAGGACGGTGGCGGCCGCGAGCTCGCCTACGTCTCGATGAGCCGGGCACGACAGTGCGCCACCGTCTGGGTCGTCGCCGACGACGTCGACCAAGCCGCCGAGGACCTCAGGCGGGACTGGCCCCGCGAGCAGCGTCAACGCTGGGCCATCGACTCGGGCACCCCGTCAGCCGAACCCCACCAGGTCGAGCGGGACCCCCGAGCCGAACCGTCGCTGCGCAACGCCCTCCAACAGGCACGCTTGCGCGCCGAACGCGACGCCGTGGCCGCCTCGATCCCCGCCGACTGCGCCGCCGACCTCCACGCCGCGCGCCAACGGTTGACCGGACAACGGAAGGCCCTCGCCGACTTGGAAACAGGAACCGGCCAGTGGGCCGGAACGAAGATCGGCGACGTCGCCGTCGTCGTCGCTTACTGCGAACGGGCCCGACAGGCAGCGGTTCGGCGATCGACGTCGCCGTGGGCGTCACGCGGCGAGATCCGCACCGCCAAGCGCGACGTCAATCAAGCCGGCCGGCGGCTCGAACAGGCCCGGCAACGCTTCGCGCAGATCACCGCAACGCCACGGCAACGGCTGGAGTCCACCATCCAGGCACTCGAGGCCACGGTGCTCCACCTCGAGCACCACGCCCAGAGCCGTAGCACCTGGTTCGCTGAGCACCCCACGACCGTCCGACGCCTCGAGCAGATCGACACCCGACTCGACGCCCTCGGCGCCGCGCTCCGAGCCGACCGCGATCTACGCGACGGCCTCGACCCCGCCCCCACGCCCGAGCGGTCAACCACACCGGGACTCCGCTGCCAGCTCGGCGACGAGCCACCAACACCACAGCCCAAGCTGACCCGGCCCGCTGGCGACGGCCCAGATCTCGGCCTCAGCCTGTAACCCCGACGGCCATCAGGCCGTGAGTCCATCCACGTTCACGGCGACCTGCGACAACGCGCCCCTGCGGCAGCCGGATGTGGCCTGCCGCCCGAGTTGCCCTTCACGGGGAGCGACCGTGCCAGGTTCGGGCGGTAACGAGGGACGATCGCGCGCCCGGTGTCTCAGGACCGGTTACCAGGATGATCATTGACGCTGCACCCCCCTTGTGGTGGGATCTCGCTGTTCAGCCACTCTTGGCGGCGACGGCCTGGCGCTCGGTGGGCGTCATGTACTGCGCATCTGGGCGGCGGTTGGGCTGATCGGTCGGCTTGGCCCCTCGGGGCCGGAGGTGGGGTCCAGATGCGGCGCTGGTTCAGTGGGTTCGTTCTGCTCGTCGTCGTGTTCGTCGCCGCAGCATGCGGCCGACCGCCCGGTGAGCGGCCGATATCGGTCGGTGCTGCTGGCCCGCCACCGTCGCAGTCGCCGGCGACGACGACATCGGCGGTGTCGATCCCGGCCACTGCGGCCTCCGCGGTTGACCAGATCGGTGTTGGGCTTGGGGAGCGGGGTCAGGATCCGGCGTCCGCGGGGTGTGTGGCGCAGCGGTTGGATGCGGAGTTCACGGGTGGGGAGCTGAAGTTCGCGATCGCGTTGTTGTCGACTCCTCATCCCAGCGATGCGCAGGTGGGGGCGTTGGTCGAGGCGACGGGCCTGGGGACGGTCCCGGGGGATCTGCCGCAGCGGGTGTTCCTCACCGCGCAGGCCTGTATCGGGGAGACCTCGACATCCTCGACGTCCTCGTCGGTCACGACCGCCACAGCTGTGACGCCGTCGTCGTCGGTGGTGACCCGATGAGGCGGCGTCCGGTGCGGTGGCGGCGTTCCCGTTCGTGGCTGGTGGTCGGGTTGACCGCGGCCTTGCTTGCCGGTCTGGTAGTAGCCGGCGCGGTGGTGGCGCCGCGTCCGGCGCAGGCTTCGACGGGGACCCAGCTGATGGGCTTCCACCTGGATGAGACGTCGTGTTCGGGGTGGCCGGCGCATTGCTACCTGGCGAACTTCATGGGTGGCCCCCGTCTCGACGTCGATGGCAAGAACACGTCATTGCTTGGCAAATCGGGTGTAACGCGCTCGGGGACGTCCATCGACATGACCGACCGAGGGTTCTCTGGTGAGTATCGGATCCCGGATCCGGCGAACTGGTCGATCGTTGCCTATGTGAACCGGGCGTGTCAGATGGTCTGTGTAGGAGCTCCTCATCGAGTGAGGTAGTGACATGACGATCGTGATGACCGACGATGCCGTGATGGGTGAAGCCGAGCAGGCCGCAGTGGATCAGCTGATCGACGCGGGGTTGCTCGATGAGCTGATGGCCCGTGTTGATGCGGGCGAGCTGCAGTTGACCGGTGAGGGCGGGTTCTTGCCCGGGTTGATCAAGGCGGTGCTCGAGCGTGGTCTGCAGGCCGAGCTGACCGAGCACCTCGGCTATGAGAAGGGCGATCCGGCGGGCCGGGGGTCGCCGAACTCGAGGAACGGGTCGACCCCCAAGACCGTGTTGACCGAGATCGGTGACGTGGGTCTGGACACGCCCCGGGATCGGGCCGGCAGCTTCGAGCCCAGGCTGGTCCCGAAGGGCGCCCGCCGGCTCGGCGGCCTCGACGAGATGATCATCTCGCTGTACGCCGGTGGGATGACGGTGCGGGACATCCAGGCGCACCTGGCCCGCACCATCGGCACCGAGGTGAGCCACGAGACGATCTCCAAGATCACCGACGCCGTCCTCGAAGAGGTCAAGGCGTGGCAGACCCGGCCCCTCGAGGAGCTCTACCCGATCATCTACCTGGATGCCTTGGTGGTGAAGGTCCGTGACGGCCACCAGGTCCGCAACAAGGCCGCCCACATCGCCGTGGGCGTCGACCTCGACGGCATCAAGCACGTGCTGGGCATCTGGGTGCAAGCCACCGAAGGCGCCAAGTTCTGGGCGGGGGTGTGCGCCGAGCTGGCCAACCGGGGCGTCAAGGACGTGCTCATCGTGTGCTGCGATGGCCTCACCGGGTTCCCCGAGGCCATCGAGGCGACCTGGCCCCAGGCCACCGTGCAGACCTGTGTCGTGCACCTCATCCGGGCGTCGATGCGGTTCGTGTCCTACAAGGACCGCAAGAAGGTCGCGGCGGGCCTCAAGGCCATCTACACCGCCCCCACCGTCGAGGCCGCCGAGACCGCCCTGTTGGACTTCGAGGGCTCCGAGCTCGGTCAGCGCTACCCAGCGACGGTCTCGACGTGGACCTCGGCCTGGGAGCGGTTCATCCCGTTCCTGGAGTTCCCGCCCGAGGTCCGCCGGATCATCTACACGACCAACGCCATCGAGTCGCTGAACTACCAGCTCCGCAAGATCATCAAGAACCGCGGGCACTTCCCCAACGACGACGCCGTCATCAAGCTGTTGTGGCTCGCCATCCGCGACATCGAAGACAAGCGGGCCCGGCAACGAGCCAAGGAGGCCGGCAAGGCCCGCAACGACCGGCGAGCCCCCGGCCGTCTCGTCGAAGGCGCCACCACCCACGGCTGGAAAGCCGCCCTGGGCGCCCTCACCATCGCCTACCCCGACCGCGTCGCCGGCCGGATCTGACCAACCAACCACGAGCTACTTACACAGAAGACTTGACAGGCTCTGTGAACCAGCGGCCCGATGTCTCGCCGAACACGCTCGACTCGATCTTCACGAACGGCTCGGTCTGGCAACTGCGAGTGGACACGGTGGCCCACACCGCCGATGTGCGAGTGAACGTGAAGAACCCGCTGACCGGTGATGTGCAGCAGATCTCGGTTACGGGCGGGAGCGTGCCGGTCGGGCGCTGGCACCAGGTAGGGGCGACCTGGGACGGGACGACCCTCGTTCTGTATGTGGACGGCGCTGCGGTGGGATCGACGGTCAAGCCGGCGGGTTATACGGACTACAGCGGAAATCCGATCTACGACCCAACCTTTGAAGTTGGTGGCCAGAAGTGCCCCCTGTGCCGGTCCTTCCCTGGGCGGATCGACGAGGTCGGAGCGTGGGACGCGCCCTGGACGGCGGCGGACATGGCGACGAACTTCAACACTGCCGCGTTGTTGTTGACCAGCAACGAGCGCCTGGGGTGCTGCAACATCGGTGAACGCCAGCTGCACCTGGCCCACGTCGGGGACCCGGTGGACCCGTATACGGGGAACTTCTTCGAGAACTTCACCGACTTTGCCGTTCCGGGTCGCGGCCCGGGGTTTGGGTGGTCTCGGAGCTACAACTCGGCCCAGGCGGGAGTCGACTCCCCGTTCGGGTTCGGGTGGACCGGGTCCTACCAGATGGCCATCACGTCGGACACGGCCCTCGCCGGTAGTGCGAGTCCGGGGGTGTGGGTTTGGCAGGAGAACGGCGCGGCGATCCCGTTCTACGAGAACGGGTCCGGTGGCTACGTTGGGCCGTCGCAGGCGACGTCGACGTTGGCGATCACCGATTCGGGGACCCGGTACACGTTGACCCGCAACGGCACCGAGGTCATCAAGTTCTCGACGGCGTCAGGTCCCGAGTACGGCAAGGTCAAGTCGATCGCGGATCTGGCCGGGAACACGACGACGTTCACCTATGACTCGTCGGGCTACCTGACCGGGGTGACCGACCCCGCGGGCCGCAGCTACGCGGTGGGATGGAACTCGACGTCACCCAAGCACATCGCGTCGGTGACCGACCCGATCGGCCGGACCGTGTCCTATGGCTACAACGATTCGGGGTCGGTGTCGCATCTCACTGACGTCACCGATGTGCGGGGCCAGACGACGCACTTCGGGTATGACGCGTCGCATCGGTTGACCACGGTGACCGACCCGGTGGGCCACACCGTGTTGACCAACACGTATGACGCGACCACGGGTCGGGTGACCCGCCAGACCGACGCCCTGGGCGGTCATCTCGATCTGGGCTACAACGTCGATGTGGATCCGCCGACGGTTCCGTACACGACGGTCACTGACAAGGTCGGGAACCAGACCCGCTACGAGTTCGGCGTCGGGGGCCTGGTGTCGAAGATGACCCGCGGGTACGGCACCACCGACGCCGTGTCGTGGACCTACCGTTACGACGGGTCGACCCTCGGGGTCGCGTCGGTCACCGACGCCGCCGGCCACACGGTGACCACCTCGTATGACACGACGGCGGGGATGGTCTCCGATGTCGCCCGCGATGGGATCGGCGGGCACGCCAAGGCCCAGTACAACAGCTACCGGTTGGCGACCAAGACCACCGACTGGAACCAGACTGACACCACCCTCACCTACGGCACGACCTACCCGTGGCGGCTCGAGTCGGCGACGACCCCGATCTCGGGGACCGACTCGGTGACGGTTGCCTACGGCTACGACACCACTCATCCCGGTGACCTGACCACCGTCACCGACGGCCGCAGCAACACCTGGACCCGCCACTACCGCGCCGACGGTCTCGTTGACCAGATCTCCGATCCGATGGCCACCGCCGATGTCACCACCGTCGGCTACGACACCGTGGGTCGGGCCACGTGGAGCGTCGCCCCCAACGGCAACGTCTCGGGTGGCACCCCGGCCAACTACCGCACCGCAACGCTGAGCGACCGGGCTGGCGCCCCGCTGCTGGCGGTGTCACCGGTCGGGCGGGGCGTCATCGACGAGTTCGGCCGCGTCGACTCGGCCACCAGCCTCGGCTCGACCGACACCGGTGAGGCCTGGACCGCGCAGTCCGGTACCTGGGGGATCTCCGGCGGTGCCGCCTACCTCGTGTCGGGCACCAACGCCGCAGCCACCGTGCCGGTGGCGTCAGGCGACGGGATCCTGGTCACCTCGGTCCCGGTCGCACAGACCGGCACCGGGGTCGTGTTCCGCTACCAGGACGCCTCGAACTACTGGAAGCTCACCCCCGACACGACCGGCACCACCTGGACCGTCACCCAGGTCGTCGCCGGCGCCACCGTCATCAACGCCACCACCGCGGCGGGGACCTGCTGCAACCCCGGCGACGCCGTGTCGGTCACCATGGCCGGCACCGCGGTCAAGGTCTACGTCAACGGCGCCCAGATCTGGTCGGGGACCTCGTCGAGCCTCATCGGCGCCGCCAAGGTCGGGCTGTGGGCCGCCGGCACCGGCGGCGGGCGGATCGCGCCGGTCGGGTGGTCCAAGCTCGGCGGGTTCACCGCCACCGCTTATGACCGCGACGGCCGTCCCTGGCGGGTCACCGACGGCAACCTCAACACCACCACTAACAACTACGACGACGCCGGTCGGGTCCACACCGTCACCCGCGCCGACGGGTCGGTGCTCACCACCGACTTCGACGCCCAAGGCAACGTCACCCACCAAAAGGACGCCCGCACCCCCACGGCTGGGGACACCGCCTACACCTACGACCACCTCAACCGGGTCCTCACCGTCACCGACCCCCTTGGGCGGGTCACCACCACCAGCTACGACAACGCCGGCAACGTCCATACCCGCACCTCGAACAAGCCCACCGCCGCCGGCACCTACACCGTCACCTACGGCTACGACAACGCCAACCGGCTCACCAGCATCGGCTACGACGCCGCCGGACCGTCCACCCCCAACGTCGCCTACAGCTACGACGACAACTCCAACCGGGCCACGATGGTCGACGGCAGCGGCAAGTACTGCTACCACCAGGACAAGCTGAACCGGTTGACCGACTACGCGTTCATCGCCGGGGGCACCACCTCGACGTCGTGCACCGGGGCCACCACGACGATGGCGTGGCAGTACGACCACAACGACAACATCACCCAGGTCACCTACCCCGGCAGCGGCCACAACGTCACCAAGCACTACGACAACGCCAACCGCATGGACTGGCTCACCGACTGGACCTCGAGCACCCACGTGGCCTTCGGCTACGACGCCAACGGCCAGCTCACCTCCCAGTCCCGCCCCAACAACACCCAGGCCGCCTACACCTACGACACCGCCGGCGCCGCCACCGACATCAAGTGGACCTACAACACCACCACGACCCTCGGGGAGTGGGCCTACGGCCGCGACGGCAACGAACAGGTCACCTCGCTGACCTCCACCGGGATCGGCACCAACCAGACCTTCCAGTACAGCGCCCTCAACCAGCTCAACAAGGTCGACGCCGCCACCTACACCTACGACAGCGCCGACAACCCCACCAACATCGGACGCGGCGCCATCACCGGCTACGACGCCGCCAACCAGTACACCACCCGCACCACCCTCAACACCCTCACCTACGGGTGGGACAACGACGGCAACCGCAACACCCTCGCCGTCAACGGCGGCACCCCCTACACGTTCACCTTCAACCAGGAGAACCAACAAACCGCCGAAAGCGGCGTGTCCGCCTACTACTACAACGGCGACCGTCTCCGCACCAAGACCAACGTCTGGACCGCCATCACCAACTTCACCTGGGACCCCACCAGCCCCGTCCCCGAGCTCGCCGTCGCCGGCAACGACTACTACATCTACGGCCCCAACGGCCTCGTCATCGAAGCCATCAACCCCACCGCCTCACAACAGACCTGGTTCAGCCAAGACCAATACCAAAGCACCCGCATCCTCACCGCCAACAACGGCGCCAAATCCGGCGACTACACCTACGACCCCTACGGCAACCTCACCTCGCACAACACCACCACCATCACCGGCGCCACATCCAACACCCCCATCCAATGGAACAGCCAGTACTACGACGGCGACAGCGGCTACTACTACCTCCGCAACCGCGTCTACGACCCCACCACCGGCCAATTCATCTCGAGAGACCCGGCCAACGCGCTCACGCGGTCGGCGTACGGCTACACCGGTGGGAACCCCCTCAACCGGACCGACCTGAAGCGCCCCGGGATCCGTGGAGGCTCCATACCTTGAGTGAAGGATGGAGTCATGCCACGACATGGGAAGTACCCGACCGAGCTGCGTGAGCGGGCGGTGCGGATGGTGCTCGAGCACCAGCACGAGCACGACTCGCAGTGGGAGGCGATCTGCTCGGTCGCCGACAAGCTGGGCCCGACGCCGGAGACGGTGCGCAAGTGGGTCCGCCGTGCCGAGATCGACGGTGGCACCCGACCGGGGGTGACCTCGCAGGAGTCGGCCGAGATCAAGCGGCTCAAGCGCGAGAACGCCGAGCTGCGCAGAGCGAACGAGATCTTGAAGGCGGCGTCGGCTTTCTTCGGGGCGGAGCTCGACCGCCAGTCCAAGAGGTGATCGCGTTCATCGACGCCAACCGGCACCGTCGCACCGCCGAGGGGCTGGTGTGGGGAGTCGAGCCGATCTGCGCCGTGTGCGGGATCGCTCCCCAGACCTACCACGCCGCCAAGCGGCGCCCTCCGTCGGCGAGGGCTGTGCGTGACGCCGAGCTGAAGACCGAGATCCGCCGGGTCTATGACGCCAACCTGCAGGTGTACGGGGCCGACAAGGTCTGGGACCACCTCAACAACGTCGACGGCGTCCGCGTCGGTCGCTGCCGGGTCGAGCGGCTGATGCGGGAGATGGGCCTGGCTGGCTGTCGGCGGGGCCGCACCTGGGTGCGCACGACCGAGGGCGACCAGACCCTCGAGCGGCCCGCCGACCTCGTCGACCGCCAGTTCCGGGCGCCGGCACCGAACCGGTTGTGGGTGGCCGACATCACCTACGTCAAGACCCACTCGGGTTGGGTGTACCTGGCGTTCATCGTCGACGTGTTCTCCCGCATGGTCGTCGGGTGGCAGGCATCGAAGTCCCTTCGCTCGGACCTGGCGATCGATGCGTTGGAGATGGCGATCTGGAACCGCCAACGCGCCGGCGCAGACCTGTCGGGCCTGGTCCATCACAGCGACCGCGGCGTGCAGTATCTCGCCATCCGCTACACCGACCGGCTGGAGGCCAACGAGATCGTCGCGTCGGTCGGCTCCAAGGGCGACAGCTACGACAACGCCCTGGCGGAGTCGTTCAACGGGCTCTACAAGTGGGAGCTCATCTACCGGCACGGCCCCTGGTCAGGGATCGAAGACGTCGAGTTCGCCACCATGACCTACGTCGACTGGTTCAACAACCGCCGCCGCCACGGCACCATCACCACCGGCGCCGGCTACACCACCCCCGCCGCCCACGAAGACGCCTACTCCCGTCAGACCGTCACAGCCGACCTGGCCGTGACCCAATAGCCAGAGCCTCCACGAAACCCGGGGCGCTTCAACCCGTCGGGGCTGTGGACCTGTGACGGCGGCCTGTTCTGCGACGTGGTCAACGGCGGGGTGAGCCTCGCCACCGGAGGATCCGCCGACTGCCTCACGAACATGACCTGCAACGAGGAGAACACCAGCGTCGGCCAAGCGATGGCGGACGAGTTCAAGGGTGATCATCCCGCTGCAGCGTCGGGCGTCGTTGATTCCGCGAGCGGTGCGCTCTCGGTGAATCCGATTACCGCGGCTACGAATGCGGTTGGCGCGACGGACACGGGCCAGTGCGGCAACTCGTCCTCGTGGTGGTACCACGGCGGGCAGGCTGCGATGATCCTTACCGATCTCTGGGCCGGCACCGGGGCCTTCGCTGGACCTCTCTCCGAGACGGAGGCGGTCGGGAAGGGAAGCACGTTGTTCGGCCGAGGCGGCGGTCTGCTGAACAGCAACGACGCCGTCCGATTGGGTGAGCCACCCCGGGTTTGGTGCAGTGCCGATTCCTGGGCCTTCGGGTCTGGGGAGAGGAGACTGCAGTCATGGGACGACCGAGCAAGTACAGCGACGAGTTGCGTCGCCGAGCTGTCGATGAGGTGATCGAGCGGGGTCGCAGGATCCCCGACGTGGCTCGAGATCTGGGGATCGGCTCTCCGGAGACGCTGCGGAACTGGGTCAAGGGGGCCCGCCGCGATCGGGGCCTGGAGGAGGGTCCGACGACCGAAGAGCTCGCTGAGATCAAGAAGCTGCGCAAGGAGGTGGCCGACCAGCAGCGCACGATCGAGATCCTCAAGGCGGCGACGACCTACTTTCGCGAAGGAGGCCGACCCCCGGTCGAGGTGATGGTCCGTTTCGTCGACGAGCACCGCGACACCTGGCCGGTCTCGGCGATCTGCGCGTCGATCGAGCTGAATGAGCGCACCTACTACGCCGCCAAGGTTCGGCCGGCGGCGGCGCGGTCGATCAGCGACGAGGCCCACAAGGTCAAGATCCGAGCCGTGTGGGTCGCCAACTACAGCTGCTACGGGGCCCGGCGGGTCCACAAGGCATTGCGCCGCGAGGGCTACGAGATCGCCCGGTGCACCGTCGAGCGGCTCATGGCCGAGATGGGCATCGGTGGCGTCGTGCGAGGCAAGAAGCGCTACACGACCATCGCGGATGACACCGCGGCGCGGCCACCGGACCTCGTCGACCGTCAGTTCGTTGCCACACGACCCAACGAGTTGTGGGTCGCCGACATCACCTACGTGTCGACCTGGCAGGGCTGGCTGTACGTCGCGTTCGTGCTCGACGTGTACTCGCGGGTCATCGTCGGCTGGCAGATCGCTGACCACCTCCGCACCGACCTGGTCCTCGACGCCCTCGAGATGGCCATCGCCCGGCGCGACCTCACCCACGGCGAGCTCGTGCACCACAGCGACGCAGGCTGTCAGTACACGTCGATTCGCTACGCCGACCGCCTCGGCGACGCCGGTATCGCCGCGTCCATCGGCAGCGTCGGCGACAGCTACGACAACGCCATGGCCGAAGCGCTCAACGGCACCTTCAAAGCCGAGCTGATCCACCGCCACGGCCCATGGCGTACCCGGAGCCGCACCGAGCTCGCCATCGTCGAGTGGATCGACTGGTACAACGCCGCCCGACTCCACAGCGCCCTCGACGACATCCCACCCCTCGAGCACGAGGCCCACTGGTACGTTCGCAACACCACCCCCGCCGAGATCCTCGGCACCTACTAACCCGCACTGCACGAGACCCGGGGTGGCTCAGGGTTGGGGTTGGAGTGGATCGGCTCTCGATGGGCAAGACGTCTTCCGACTCGTGCTTGGCAACAAGAACGCCTGGATCCATTGGCATCTCGACATATGGGAAGTAGGGCCAGCGCTCTAACGAGGTCACGTCGTGATAAGCGTGGATCTGCAGGAAGTCGGTGCTCTCGTTCGTGACGTTGCGTCTTCGCTGGGCGTTAGCTGCGAGCTGGAGTTCGAACACAGCACGCGCGCTAAGACCCTGTTCATCCGCTCGGGGATCACCGGGACTGCAGACGTGTCCCTCACCACGGTGGAACCTGGGACGCTCTTCTGGGAGCTTGAATCGGGGGAGCAGGCCGACTGGCTGATCAAGGACGAGAAGGATCGGGACGCCCTCTTTGAGGACCTCAGGTTGATGTTGGCGGCAACGTTTGCCGGCGCGATCTCCGCTCGTGGCGTCATCGAGGCTGAGGGCCGGAAGTTCCGGTTGTCGGGCCCGCCCAGTCCTCGGACGGCGGTCGCACGTCTCGGGCGTCACTTCGCCCCTTACCCCGCGGTCCCCGAAGACGATCCGGGGAGCGGGTGATGTCGGCGTACCGCGTGGGCCGGATCGTTCGTGCTGTGACCGTGGCGAATGCGTTCGACGAGAAGAGCCGATGAGCTCGAACGCCGAGTTGCTGCTCGCGGTGTTGGCGGCGCTGTTCGCCGTGAAGATCACGTATCAGGTCGCCGTCGGTGTCTCGCACTTCCGCGCCGGTCTCCGGGGCGTTCGCGTAAACATCTCGCCGGTGCTGTTTCCCGATCCGTTCCTGATCCTCGGCATCACCTGGCTATCGACCGGCTTGTCCGACCCGAGGTTGCCGTGGCCTGCGCTGCTGATGGTTCTCGCAACGGCCACCGTCGGGTCGTATCTGTCGTGGGGCGTGCTCTATCGCGCCGGCGCGGCGTTGAATGCACGCGGTCATCGAGGCAAGGCATCTCATCAGCGTCAGGAAGGCAGCGCATGAGCGCGTACAACGCAGGACAGCTGTTCGGTGTGGTGATCTTGGCGTTGATCGTCGTGGGCGTCGTCCGCGACATCATCAAGAAGCGGAATGCGAAGAAGGACGAGCATCGGTGATCGGTACTGGTTCGTCGGGCCGACGATCCCTGTGGCTCAGCTGGCTTTGGTGATGCGCCGGGCTTGGTGACGCAGCAGGAGC
The DNA here is from genome assembly GCA_046331175.1 of Acidimicrobiales bacterium. Taxonomy (GTDB): domain Bacteria; phylum Actinomycetota; class Acidimicrobiia; order Acidimicrobiales; family Acidimicrobilacustridaceae; genus JAWKIW01. Next base: position 703,680 of record JAXLRI010000004.1, on the reverse strand, counting down.
CCTTCGAGGACCGCTTGGACGTGGGCACGTTCGTCGGGTTCGAGTCCGGTGATGGCTTCGAAGGTGAGGGCGAGCTCGTCGTCGGGGCCGCGTTCGCCTTCGTCGAACACGAGGCTGTCGGTGCTGACGTTGAGGGCGAGGGCGAGGTTGCGCAGCACGTCGAGGGTGGGCGCCGAGGTGCCGGCTTCGTAGCGGCGGATCTGGGAGACGTGGACCCCGACGCGCTCGGCGAGGGCGTCTTGGGTGAGTTCTCGGTGCCGGCGGGTGGCGGCGAGTCGTTCGGCGAAGCTCATGGCGGCCCAGCTGGTCGGCGGGATGGGTGTTGTGACCATACGGGTGGCCTCCTGAGCGTCCTTGACTCGACCTAGAGGATTCGCGACTATCACACGCAATATTGCTACTTGACGGTTGGGACTGCCGCGGGTGGGGGTGACAGTGGTTGGTCAGGCGGCGGTTGCCGTCTGAGTGGTGGTGATCATCTCGTATTCGATTGGGGTGAGGCGGCCGAGTCGGGCTTGGCGTCGGCGCCGGTGGTAGGTGCGTTCGATCCAGGTGACGATGGCGATGCGCAGCTCGTCGCGGGTGGCCCAGGTCTGGCGGTCCAACACGTTGCGTTGCAAGAGCGCGAAGAACGATTCCATGGCGGCGTTGTCGCCGGCGGAGCCGACTTGGCCCATCGAGCCGACCATCTGGTGGCGGGTGAGGGCTCGGTGCAGCTTCCTGGCGCGGAACTGGCTGCCGCGGTCGCTGTGAACGATGCAGCCGGCGACGTCACCGTCGCGGCGGGCGACGGCCATCTCGATCGCGGCGACGGCGAGTCGGGCCTTCATGCGTGAGTCGATCGACCAGCCGATGATCCGGTTCGAGTACACGTCCTTGACGGCGCACAGGTAGAGCTTGCCTTCGCGGGTGCGGTGCTCGGTGATGTCGGTGAGCCACAACTGGTTCGGCGCGGTGGCGGTGAACTCGCGGCGCACCAGGTCGTCATGGGCTGGTGTGCCCGGCGTCGAGGACTTGCGGGTCTTGGGTTTGCCGAACACCGACCACCAGCGGTTGTCCCGACAGATCCGCCACACGACCCGGTCCGAGACCTCGGCGTGCTCGTCTTGGCGGCGGACCTCGTCGGCGAGGAACCGGTACCCGAACTCAGGGTCATCACGATGGGCGTCGCAGATCGCGTTGGCGAGGTACGCCTCGTTGAGCTGGCTGGCCACGATCGGCTCTTCCAGCCACCGGTAGTAGGGCTGGCGAGCGATCTTGAGTACCCGACACGACACCGCCACGGGGATCCCCTCGGCGGCGAGCTCACGAACGAGCGGGTACATCAACCTTTTGGGAGATTCGCCTGCCCGAGATACGCGGCTGCCCTACGCAGGACCTCGTTCTCCTGTTCCAGCAACCGGATCCGGCGCTTGGCCGCACGCAGCTCGGCCGACTCCGATGTCGTGACGCCGGGCCGGTCACCGTCATCGATCGCCGCCTGACGCAGCCAGTTCGTCAACGTCATCGGATGGATCCCGAAATCGGCGGCGACCTGCTCGAGGGTCGTGCCCTCCGGTCGCGCACGAGCCACCTTCACGACGTCGTCACGAAACTCCTGGGGATAGGGCTTGGGCACCTCGACATCCTTTCAGGCCGCCCCTCTGGGCAAGCCATCTCAGATGTCACCCCCACCCGCGGCAGTCCCGTTCGAGCGTAAAGGAGCTGAGCGTGACAGATCCAAGCCGACAGTGTGCCCAGCCCCCGGCGTTCGGCCAGCGCGGTTGTGCGCTGTGTGCGCGCCAGCCCGCGAGCCCCACGAATGGAGCCAGCTGATGCGTGGGGTGACCGGGGCGGTGGTGGCCCGCCTGCGCGATGAGGTGTCGGTGCAGCGCCTGGTGGAGGGGGCGGGCATCGCGTTGGCGGCTCGCCGCGGGAAGCTGGCGGGGCCCTGTCCGTGGTGCGGGTCAGCGAAGGCGCTCACGGTCGTGCCGGCGGCGAACACGTGGGCGTGCTCGGACTGTGACGCCAAGGGCGGTTCGGTGGAGTGGGTGATGCGCGCCGAGGGGGTGTCGGAGCGCCACGCGGTCGAGCTGCTGCGTGAGGGCTTGCCGGTGTCGAGCAACGTCAACGGCCGGCGGCCGAAGCGGTCGACGGTCCCGAAGTTGGCGGCGCCGTTCGATGCGGGCATGTCGGACGCGGTGCTCCTCGACGCGGTGGTCGGGTTCTACCACCGGGCGCTGCTCGAGGAGGCCGAGGCGTTGGCGTGGCTGGCGCGGCGGCGCATCAACGAAGAAGCGACGCGGGCGTTCCGGCTGGGGTTGTCGAACCGGACGTTGTGCTTTCGGTTGCCGCACGCCAACCGGGTCGAGGGCCGCGAGCTGCGCGAGCGCCTGCAGGACCTGGGCGTGTATCGCAAGTCGTCGGGCCATGAGGCGTTCCGGGGGTCGGTCACCTTCCCGATCGTCGACACCAACGATCAGGTCGTGCAGCTCTACGGGCGCAAGATCGGTGGGGCGTTGCGCAAGGGCACGCCGCTGCACACCTGGTTGGCGTCGGTGGAGCGCCCGTTGTTCAACGTGGCGGCGGTGGAGAGCTTCGACGAGGTGATCGTGTGCGCCTCGATCATCGACGCCCTCACGTTGTGGTCGGCCGGGCTGCGCCACGTCGTGGCCGTCGCCGGCCCCGAAGGCGTCGACGCGTCTCACCGGGCGCTGCTCGCCGAGCATGAGATCCGCCGCGTGCTGATCGCGTTCCGCCGCGACAGCACGGGTGATCGGGAGGCGCGCCGGCTGGCGGACCGCCTGGCACCGACCGGCGTGGAGTGCCTGCGGGTCGAGCTCCCGCAAGGAGCCGACGTGAACGACTACGCGTGCTCCCTCGATCGGCCCGCTGATGGGTTGGTCCGGGTGGTGCGCGCCGCGACGTGGATGGCCGGCAAGACCACCACCAAGGCCAAGCCCAGGAAGGCATCCACCGCGGTGACGTCTCCCGCCGAGCCGACGTCGAGGCCCGCTGCCGCACAGGCCGATGCCGGCGACGAGCCGGCCATCAGCACAGACGGACTGGTCACTGGCGAGCCCGTGACCGACGCGTCGGAGCCCGATGTCGACGAGCTCACCGAGGACGACGTCGATGACGACGAAGACGATGGGTGGTTGGTGTCGCCGGTGCCGTTCTCGCCGCCGCCGGGCGCGGAGCCGACATTCGATGAGCAGGGGTCGTTGTGGTTGCGGTTCGCGGATCGCCGTTGGCGGGTGCGCGGTCTGGAGCGCAACACAAGCTTCGATGTGTTGCGGGTCCAGGTGATGGTGACCCGGCAGACCTCGGGGCCGGGGGCGGGGTTCCACATGGACACCTTCGATCTGTGCGCAGCGCGGGCCCGGGCTGCGTTCTGCAAGGAAGCCGCCGGCGAGGTCGCCGTCGACGAGGCCGTCCTCAAGAAGGACTTGGGCCAGGTGTTGGGCGCGGCGGAGGGCTTCGTCGAGGAGGCGATCCGCCGAGCCCAGGAACCCGTCGACACCCGGGTGGTGCTGGATGCAGATGAGCGGGCGGCGGCGCTCGAGCTGCTCCAGGACCCGGACCTGGTCGATCGGATCGTCGCTGACTTCGCCCAGGCGGGCATGGTCGGCGAGGCCACCAACTGCCTCGTCGGCTACCTCGCGGCGGTCAGCCGGAAGCTGGCCAAGCCGTTGGCCGTGGTCGTGCAGTCCACGAGCGCGGCCGGCAAGAGCGCACTCATGGAGGCGGTGTTGGAGTTCGTGCCGCCCGAGGAACGGGTGTCCTACAGCGCGATGACGGGCCAGTCGCTCTACTACATGGGCGAAGGCGACCTGGCCCACAAGGTCCTCGCCGTTGCCGAGGAAGAAGGCGCCGAGCGCGCCGCCTACGCGCTCAAGCTCCTGCAGTCCGAGGGCGCCTTGAGCATCGCGTCGACGGGGAAGGACAACTCGACGGGCCGGCTGGTCACGCACGACTACACGGTGCGCGGGCCCGCGGCGATCTTCTTGACGACCACGGCGATCGACATCGACGAGGAGCTGTTGAACCGCTGCGTCGTGTTGACCGTCGACGAGGACCGCGAGCAGACCCGGGCGATCCACGACCGGCAACGCCGATCGCACACGCTCGCCGGCCTCCTCGCCGGCTCCGAGCGGGACGGGATCATCAAGCAGCACCGTGACGCCCAGCGCATGTTGGAGCCCGTGGCGGTGGTGAACCCGTTCGCCGACCGGCTCGGCTTCGCCGACACCGCCACGAGGACACGGCGGGATCACGTCAAGTACTTGACGTTGATCTCGGCGGTCGCCCTGTTGCATCAGCACCAACGTCAACGGCACATGGCCCGCACCGCGGATGGCCGCGACGTGGTCTACATCGAGGCGACCCTCGCCGACATCGCCATCGCCAACCGCCTCGCGCATGAGGTCCTGGGCCGGTCGCTGGACGAGCTGCCCCCGCAGACCCGCCGGCTGCTCGGCATCATCGACACCCTCGTCGCCCAACGCAGCGACGCCGACGGGCTGACGAGGGACCGGGTGCGGTTCACCCGCCGCGATGTGCGGGGCGCGTGCGGGCTGTCCGACCCGCAGGTCCGCAAGCACCTCGACCGTCTCGTCGAGCTCGAATACCTCCTCGTGCACAAGGGTTCGCGGGGCTCGTCGTTCGTCTACGAGCTCGTCTTCGGCGGCGACATCGACGACCCGACCCCGCGTCTCGCCGGGCTCGTCGACGTCGACGCGCTCACGTCTACGACATCAACTTCGACCCCCCAGGCCCCGAACCTCGACCCCCCAGCCGGCGACCTCGACCCCCTTTCGACCCCCCAACGACCCCCGTTCGATCCCACCTCGACCCCTGCCGCTGGCGGCGCGAACGGGCAGGCCAACGGCACGAAACGGGCCGGAGCGCCGGGCAACGGCTCGAAGAACACGTCACGGGGCCCGGTCGAGCACGCGGTGTCACACGCGCAGCCCGCCATAGCCGCAGCCTCCAACGGCTCGCACGCCGAGGCCGTGTGATGCCGGCACGAGGCACGAAGGTGCCACGGACGGCGATCGGCGACGCGGGGGATCGGCATTCGATCGAGGCCCACCTGGTCGAGTTCGCCGAGTGGATGGGCGTGCGCGGCTACAGCCCCCGCACGATCGACGACCGCATCCGCCGCCTCCGCTACGTCCAGCAGTGGTTGGCGGACCGGGGCGTGACCCGCACGGCGGAGGTGACCAAGCCGATGCTGGACCGCTATCAGCGGCACCTGTTCCACTACCGCCAACCCAACGGCAAGCCCCTCACGTTCCTCACCCAGAAGGGCCGCCTCACCCCGATCCGGGCGTTCTTCCGGTGGGCGACGAAGACAAACCGGATCCTGTTCAACCCCGCCTCCGAACTCGAACTGCCCCGCGTCGAGCACCGTCTCCCCAAGCATGTGCTGACCGTCGCCGAGGTCGAAGCGACCATGTGCCAACCGGATCTCACGGACCCGTTGGGGGTGCGGGACCGGGCCATCCTCGAGATCCTCTACAGCTGCGGGATCCGCCGCGGCGAACTCGTCGGGCTGCGGCTCTACGACCTCGACGCCGACCGGCGGTCGCTGTTCATCAACCAGGGCAAAGGCAAGAAGGACCGCGTCGTGCCGATCGGCGAACGGGCCCTCGCCTGGACCGAGCGCTACCTCGCGGAGGTGCGCCCCCACTTTGTGGTCGAACCCGACGACGGCTGGTTGTTGTTGGGCCAGGACGGCTTCCCGCTCAGCCCCGCCTGGGCCACCGCGCGGGTGCGCCGCTACCTCGACGCGGCGGGCATCGCCAAGACCGGATCGTGTCACCTGTTCCGCCACACCATGGCCACCTTGATGCTCGAAGGGGGCGCTGACATCCGGTTCATCCAAGCGATCCTCGGCCACGCCGAGCTGTCCACCACACAGATCTACACGCGGGTCTCGGTCGAACAACTCCGGACCATCCACGACGCCACCCACCCCGGATCCCGCAACCAACCAGGCCGCGACCGCGGCCTCGACGCCGACGAGACCGGCGCCGTCGACCTGTCCGACGACGAGCGCCGGGCCGTGTTGTTCGACGCCCTCGACGCCGAAGCCGACGCCGAGGACGACCACGAGATCGACGATCTCGACGACGAGGAGGACCGCTCATGACCACCGCCGACGGGCCGGGCAGCCCGACGAAAGCGATCGTGTACGTGACCGCCGAAGGCCTCCCCGACGCCTGGGTCGCCAACCAGAACGAGATCGAAGTGCGGGTGACCCAGCCCGATTCGGCGGTCGAGGCGGTCATCGTTGTGCCCCTCGCCGAGGCCAGAAGTTGGGCGGCGGATGTGTATGCGGCGGTGACGATCGCCTACCGGGAACACACCGGCGACCCCTCGGCGCTGTCCGATTTCGAGCTGGCGGCGATGCCCGATCCGGGCCGGGTGGTGTTCGAATCGTTGGCTGGTCGGTGGCACGAACCGGACCCCGACGTGACCCGACTTCGGGCCGAGCTGGGTCTCGACGACGGCGCGAACGGTTCTTCTTCTTTGGGTTCTTCTGGTTGATCTAGAGAACCGCACGACCCGCCGGCCCACCGCGCGCGCATCCCGACCAGGGGTGCGCGCGTCGTCGCGTTCCGGGCCCGTCGCGGGCGACCACAACACCCCCGCCGAGCGCCACGACGAGCGCCACCACGAGCGCCACGACCACGACTACGACCACCCCCCGCGGCCATGACCCGACGAACGACCGCACCACCAGCACCACGACGACCAGCACCCCAGCCGACGACATCACCACCGCGACCGACGACCCCATCGAACAACGACGAGACCCGACGACCCACCCCGAAGAACGAACCCCAGGACGACTCACAGACTTGCACGCGCCCCGTGCGGGACCGTTTGGGAACTCGCCCGTGGCGACCGGGATGCTCCCGCCCTCGCTGCGCTCGGTTGGGCTCCCGCCCCGGCCTGCGGCCGGGTTGGGGACGAGGCGAGCCACACCAGCGGGACGGGCACCGGGACGTGCCGTGTCGCCGGGGCCGTGACCGGCGATGTTGGACACGGGTGTTGGGACCAGTCCCGAGCCGCTGACCAGCACGTGGGACCAACCACGGGACCATCGGCGGGACCGAACGCGGGACTGTTCACGGGACCGACCCGGGCGTGAGGGGGCAAGCCGGGATCGGTGTTGGGTGTGGTCCTCGGCGGGGTCGGCGATGTCCTCGTGGTGGTCCTCGCGAGGTCACCGAAAGGTGACCTCCAAGTGTGTATACGCGATTTCCGGCCCCGCCTGGAGGCTCTCACCGCCCGGCTCGCTCGCTGCTCGAGGACCATCGCTTCGGCTGCTGCGCCGGCCCGGCCCGGACGGCGGCGACACCATCGGGGACGGACGCTCGGGGCGGTCCTCGGCGCCCGGCGACCGGCGGCCGCTGGTGGAGGGCCGGAGTCGTTGTGCACCCCGGGGAGGGCCCGGTGATGTTCTGTGTGCAGGACCAGATCGACACCGCCAGGGGCCGGGCCACGAGCCAGCGTCCGGCGGGGCCTGGGTGGCGCTCAGCGCCGCGGACAGCGCCTCACCGGGGTCGGCTGTCCTCGGGCGGGCCGGACGCTGCTCCAGCGAGCTGAGCGGCCCTGGCGTGGCCGTCGCGGTCGCGCCCCGGTTGAGCGCGTCGAGGTGGCCGCCGGCGGCGGGGCTGGCACCTTGGTGCAACTGCGTGCATCGTCCTCGCCCGTCCGGTCGTGGCGGTTGGTCCCGTTGGATCCGGGCGGTCACGACGGCGGCGAGCACGTCGATCTCGTCGTTGGTCGTGGTGGTCTGGCGGGCTCGGTCTCGATGCACGGCGCCGGTCCGGGGTTACCCCCGTCCTCGATCTGGGACACGGCGACTCCGGCTGACGGCGCCGTTGCCGTGTCCCGCTCTACCGGGCACGGCCGTGGCGGGTTGGCTTGTGGCCAACCCGCCGCAGGCGGGGCGGCAGCGCACAACCGTGAAGCCCGCCGGGTCGAACCGAGCGACCGTCGCCCCGGGGTGGTCTCTACACTGGCGGGCGATGACGGTGAACGTGGATCTTCCCGACGAGATGATCGACGCGCTGCGGGCCGAAGCGACTCGCCGCGGTGTGAGCGTCGATGAGCTGATCGCCGAGTGGATCAGCGACCGGCTCGAGCCCCCGGGTCGTCGCCGGTTCGGGTTCATCGGCGTGGGGCATTCCGGTGATGGGGAACTGTCCACCCGCTACAAGGACTACCGCCGCGCCGCGATCGCCGGGCGCAGCGCCGCTGACGCGTGATCATCTTGGACACCGGCGTGCTGTTGGCCGCCGCGGACGCCGATGACCATCACCACGGTGACGCCGTCGCGTTCTTCGACGGCCACGCCAGCGAACGGCTGGTGTTGGCCACGACCGTCGCGACCGAGACCGCGTGGCTGATCGAGGACCGCCTCGACCCCGCCACCGAAGCCGCGTTCGTCGCGTCGATCGCCGCCGGTGACTTCAGCGTCGAGGAGATGACCCCCGCCGACTGGCGGCGCAGCGCCGAACTGATCGCCACCTACGCCGATCTCGGGCTCGGCCTGGTCGACGCGTCGGTGGTCGCCCTCGCCGAACGACTCGGCATCACCACCGTCGCCACCCTCAACCACCGCGACTTCCGGGTCGTGCGACCCGCGCACTGCGACGCGTTCGAGCTCGTCCCCTGAAACAGCCGGCCCTCAGCGCGATGCCCGTCACCGGCCCGGCCCGCCTGCGAGACTGGACCGGTGACCGTGTTGGCCATGACCGACCCCGCGCCCCGCGCTCAGCACCACGCCGACGCGCGCCGTCGCGGTCACCGCAGCTGCGACCCGAAACACGCGTCCGCGCGTCGCGGGTTCTGCCGGGACCGCCGTCGGGCGGTCAGGGTCGCGTCGTCGCAGGTGGCGTCGGGTGTTCGGCCTGGTTCGCCCCGGCGCATCGTCGGGGTGTCCTGTTTCTACGACCCCACCACCGGCCAATTCATCTCGAGAGACCCGGCCAACGCGCTCACGCGGTCGGCGTACGGCTACACCGGTGGGAACCCCCTCAACCGGACCGACCCGTCGGGGCTGTGGACCTGTGACGGCGGCCTGTTCTGCGACGTGGTCAACGGCGGGGTGAGCCTCGCCACCGGAGGATCCGCCGACTGCCTCACGAACATGACCTGCAACGAGGAGAACACCAGCGTCGGCCAAGCGATGGCGGACGAGTTCAAGGGTGATCATCCCGCTGCAGCGTCGGGCGTCGTTGATTCCGCGAGCGGTGCGCTCTCGGTGAATCCGATTACCGCGGCTACGAATGCGGTTGGCGCGACGGACACGGGCCAGTGCGGCAACTCGTCCTCGTGGTGGTACCACGGCGGGCAGGCTGCGATGATCCTTACCGATCTCTGGGCCGGCACCGGGGCCTTCGCTGGACCTCTCTCCGAGACGGAGGCGGTCGGGAAGGGAAGCACGTTGTTCGGCCGAGGCGGCGGTCTGCTGAACAGCAACGACGCCGTCCGATTGGGTTGGGGTTGGAGTGGATCGGCTCTCGATGGGCAAGACGTCTTCCGACTCGTGCTTGGCAACAAGAACGCCTGGATCCATTGGCATCTCGACATATGGGAAGTAGGGCCAGCGCTCTAACGAGGTCACGTCGTGATAAGCGTGGATCTGCAGGAAGTCGGTGCTCTCGTTCGTGACGTTGCGTCTTCGCTGGGCGTTAGCTGCGAGCTGGAGTTCGAACACAGCACGCGCGCTAAGACCCTGTTCATCCGCTCGGGGATCACCGGGACTGCAGACGTGTCCCTCACCACGGTGGAACCTGGGACGCTCTTCTGGGAGCTTGAATCGGGGGAGCAGGCCGACTGGCTGATCAAGGACGAGAAGGATCGGGACGCCCTCTTTGAGGACCTCAGGTTGATGTTGGCGGCAACGTTTGCCGGCGCGATCTCCGCTCGTGGCGTCATCGAGGCTGAGGGCCGGAAGTTCCGGTTGTCGGGCCCGCCCAGTCCTCGGACGGCGGTCGCACGTCTCGGGCGTCACTTCGCCCCTTACCCCGCGGTCCCCGAAGACGATCCGGGGAGCGGGTGATGTCGGCGTACCGCGTGGGCCGGATCGTTCGTGCTGTGACCGTGGCGAATGCGTTCGACGAGAAGAGCCGATGAGCTCGAACGCCGAGTTGCTGCTCGCGGTGTTGGCGGCGCTGTTCGCCGTGAAGATCACGTATCAGGTCGCCGTCGGTGTCTCGCACTTCCGCGCCGGTCTCCGGGGCGTTCGCGTAAACATCTCGCCGGTGCTGTTTCCCGATCCGTTCCTGATCCTCGGCATCACCTGGCTATCGACCGGCTTGTCCGACCCGAGGTTGCCGTGGCCTGCGCTGCTGATGGTTCTCGCAACGGCCACCGTCGGGTCGTATCTGTCGTGGGGCGTGCTCTATCGCGCCGGCGCGGCGTTGAATGCACGCGGTCATCGAGGCAAGGCATCTCATCAGCGTCAGGAAGGCAGCGCATGAGCGCGTACAACGCAGGACAGCTGTTCGGTGTGGTGATCTTGGCGTTGATCGTCGTGGGCGTCGTCCGCGACATCATCAAGAAGCGGAATGCGAAGAAGGACGAGCATCGGTGATCGGTACTGGTTCGTCGGGCCGACGATCCCTGTGGCTCAGCTGGCTTTGGTGATGCGCCGGGCTTGGTGACGCAGCAGGAGCCCTTCGAGGACCGCTTGGACGTGGGCACGTTCGTCGGGTTCGAGTCCGGTGATGGCTTCGAAGGTGAGGGCGAGCTCGTCGTCGGGGCCGCGTTCGCCTTCGTCGAACACGAGGCTGTCGGTGCTGACGTTGAGGGCGAGGGCGAGGTTGCGCAGCACGTCGAGGGTGGGCGCCGAGGTGCCGGCTTCGTAGCGGCGGATCTGGGAGACGTGGACCCCGACGCGCTCGGCGAGGGCGTCTTGGGTGAGTTCTCGGTGCCGGCGGGTGGCGGCGAGTCGTTCGGCGAAGCTCATGGCGGCCCAGCTGGTCGGCGGGATGGGTGTTGTGACCATACGGGTGGCCTCCTGAGCGTCCTTGACTCGACCTAGAGGATTCGCGACTATCACACGCAATATTGCTACTTGACGGTTCGAGCGTAAAGGAGCTGAGCGTGACAGATCCAAGCCGACAGTGTGCCCAGCCCCCGGCGTTCGGCCAGCGCGGTTGTGCGCTGTGTGCGCGCCAGCCCGCGAGCCCCACGAATGGAGCCAGCTGATGCGTGGGGTGACCGGGGCGGTGGTGGCCCGCCTGCGCGATGAGGTGTCGGTGCAGCGCCTGGTGGAGGGGGCGGGCATCGCGTTGGCGGCTCGCCGCGGGAAGCTGGCGGGGCCCTGTCCGTGGTGCGGGTCAGCGAAGGCGCTCACGGTCGTGCCGGCGGCGAACACGTGGGCGTGCTCGGACTGTGACGCCAAGGGCGGTTCGGTGGAGTGGGTGATGCGCGCCGAGGGGGTGTCGGAGCGCCACGCGGTCGAGCTGCTGCGTGAGGGCTTGCCGGTGTCGAGCAACGTCAACGGCCGGCGGCCGAAGCGGTCGACGGTCCCGAAGTTGGCGGCGCCGTTCGATGCGGGCATGTCGGACGCGGTGCTCCTCGACGCGGTGGTCGGGTTCTACCACCGGGCGCTGCTCGAGGAGGCCGAGGCGTTGGCGTGGCTGGCGCGGCGGCGCATCAACGAAGAAGCGACGCGGGCGTTCCGGCTGGGGTTGTCGAACCGGACGTTGTGCTTTCGGTTGCCGCACGCCAACCGGGTCGAGGGCCGCGAGCTGCGCGAGCGCCTGCAGGACCTGGGCGTGTATCGCAAGTCGTCGGGCCATGAGGCGTTCCGGGGGTCGGTCACCTTCCCGATCGTCGACACCAACGATCAGGTCGTGCAGCTCTACGGGCGCAAGATCGGTGGGGCGTTGCGCAAGGGCACGCCGCTGCACACCTGGTTGGCGTCGGTGGAGCGCCCGTTGTTCAACGTGGCGGCGGTGGAGAGCTTCGACGAGGTGATCGTGTGCGCCTCGATCATCGACGCCCTCACGTTGTGGTCGGCCGGGCTGCGCCACGTCGTGGCCGTCGCCGGCCCCGAAGGCGTCGACGCGTCTCACCGGGCGCTGCTCGCCGAGCATGAGATCCGCCGCGTGCTGATCGCGTTCCGCCGCGACAGCACGGGTGATCGGGAGGCGTGAAGCGCCCCGGGATCCGTGGAGGCTCCATACCTTGAGTGAAGGATGGAGTCATGCCACGACATGGGAAGTACCCGACCGAGCTGCGTGAGCGGGCGGTGCGGATGGTGCTCGAGCACCAGCACGAGCACGACTCGCAGTGGGAGGCGATCTGCTCGGTCGCCGACAAGCTGGGCCCGACGCCGGAGACGGTGCGCAAGTGGGTCCGCCGTGCCGAGATCGACGGTGGCACCCGACCGGGGGTGACCTCGCAGGAGTCGGCCGAGATCAAGCGGCTCAAGCGCGAGAACGCCGAGCTGCGCAGAGCGAACGAGATCTTGAAGGCGGCGTCGGCTTTCTTCGGGGCGGAGCTCGACCGCCAGTCCAAGAGGTGATCGCGTTCATCGACGCCAACCGGCACCGTCGCACCGCCGAGGGGCTGGTGTGGGGAGTCGAGCCGATCTGCGCCGTGTGCGGGATCGCTCCCCAGACCTACCACGCCGCCAAGCGGCGCCCTCCGTCGGCGAGGGCTGTGCGTGACGCCGAGCTGAAGACCGAGATCCGCCGGGTCTATGACGCCAACCTGCAGGTGTACGGGGCCGACAAGGTCTGGGACCACCTCAACAACGTCGACGGCGTCCGCGTCGGTCGCTGCCGGGTCGAGCGGCTGATGCGGGAGATGGGCCTGGCTGGCTGTCGGCGGGGCCGCACCTGGGTGCGCACGACCGAGGGCGACCAGACCCTCGAGCGGCCCGCCGACCGGGCGTGTCAGATGGTCTGTGTAGGAGCTCCTCATCGAGTGAGGTAGTGACATGACGATCGTGATGACCGACGATGCCGTGATGGGTGAAGCCGAGCAGGCCGCAGTGGATCAGCTGATCGACGCGGGGTTGCTCGATGAGCTGATGGCCCGTGTTGATGCGGGCGAGCTGCAGTTGACCGGTGAGGGCGGGTTCTTGCCCGGGTTGATCAAGGCGGTGCTCGAGCGTGGTCTGCAGGCCGAGCTGACCGAGCACCTCGGCTATGAGAAGGGCGATCCGGCGGGCCGGGGGTCGCCGAACTCGAGGAACGGGTCGACCCCCAAGACCGTGTTGACCGAGATCGGTGACGTGGGTCTGGACACGCCCCGGGATCGGGCCGGCAGCTTCGAGCCCAGGCTGGTCCCGAAGGGCGCCCGCCGGCTCGGCGGCCTCGACGAGATGATCATCTCGCTGTACGCCGGTGGGATGACGGTGCGGGACATCCAGGCGCACCTGGCCCGCACCATCGGCACCGAGGTGAGCCACGAGACGATCTCCAAGATCACCGACGCCGTCCTCGAAGAGGTCAAGGCGTGGCAGACCCGGCCCCTCGAGGAGCTCTACCCGATCATCTACCTGGATGCCTTGGTGGTGAAGGTCCGTGACGGCCACCAGGTCCGCAACAAGGCCGCCCACATCGCCGTGGGCGTCGACCTCGACGGCATCAAGCACGTGCTGGGCATCTGGGTGCAAGCCACCGAAGGCGCCAAGTTCTGGGCGGGGGTGTGCGCCGAGCTGGCCAACCGGGGCGTCAAGGACGTGCTCATCGTGTGCTGCGATGGCCTCACCGGGTTCCCCGAGGCCATCGAGGCGACCTGGCCCCAGGCCACCGTGCAGACCTGTGTCGTGCACCTCATCCGGGCGTCGATGCGGTTCGTGTCCTACAAGGACCGCAAGAAGGTCGCGGCGGGCCTCAAGGCCATCTACACCGCCCCCACCGTCGAGGCCGCCGAGACCGCCCTGTTGGACTTCGAGGGCTCCGAGCTCGGTCAGCGCTACCCAGCGACGGTCTCGACGTGGACCTCGGCCTGGGAGCGGTTCATCCCGTTCCTGGAGTTCCCGCCCGAGGTCCGCCGGATCATCTACACGACCAACGCCATCGAGTCGCTGAACTACCAGCTCCGCAAGATCATCAAGAACCGCGGGCACTTCCCCAACGACGACGCCGTCATCAAGCTGTTGTGGCTCGCCATCCGCGACATCGAAGACAAGCGGGCCCGGCAACGAGCCAAGGAGGCCGGCAAGGCCCGCAACGACCGGCGAGCCCCCGGCCGTCTCGTCGAAGGCGCCACCACCCACGGCTGGAAAGCCGCCCTGGGCGCCCTCACCATCGCCTACCCCGACCGCGTCGCCGGCCGGATCTGACCAACCAACCACGAGCTACTTACACAGAAGACTTGACAGGCTCCGCCGACCTCGTCGACCGCCAGTTCCGGGCGCCGGCACCGAACCGGTTGTGGGTGGCCGACATCACCTACGTCAAGACCCACTCGGGTTGGGTGTACCTGGCGTTCATCGTCGACGTGTTCTCCCGCATGGTCGTCGGGTGGCAGGCATCGAAGTCCCTTCGCTCGGACCTGGCGATCGATGCGTTGGAGATGGCGATCTGGAACCGCCAACGCGCCGGCGCAGACCTGTCGGGCCTGGTCCATCACAGCGACCGCGGCGTGCAGTATCTCGCCATCCGCTACACCGACCGGCTGGAGGCCAACGAGATCGTCGCGTCGGTCGGCTCCAAGGGCGACAGCTACGACAACGCCCTGGCGGAGTCGTTCAACGGGCTCTACAAGTGGGAGCTCATCTACCGGCACGGCCCCTGGTCAGGGATCGAAGACGTCGAGTTCGCCACCATGACCTACGTCGACTGGTTCAACAACCGCCGCCGCCACGGCACCATCACCACCGGCGCCGGCTACACCACCCCCGCCGCCCACGAAGACGCCTACTCCCGTCAGACCGTCACAGCCGACCTGGCCGTGACCCAATAGCCAGAGCCTCCACGAAACCCGGGGCGCTTCAATGTTCTCGTCGTGGACGAGGCGCATCACGTGGCTCCATCGAGTCCACCTTCGATCGCCGGTGGTCGCGGGTACGCGATCGACACGCAGCGAACCGTCGCGGTTCGCCAGTTGGCGGACAAGTGTGAGCATCGCTTGTTCCTGTCGGCGACGCCCCACAACGGCCACCCCGAGTCGTTCACCGCGCTGTTGGAGATGATCGATTCCCGCCGGTTCTCGCGTGGCGCGTTGTTGGACGCGGCCGCGCTGCAGGACATCACTGTCCGGCGTCTCAAGCGGGACCTGGCGGGCAAGGGGTTCAAGAACCGGATTGTGGACAGCCTGACGTTCACGCCCCGTCAGGACGAGGAGGCGATGTTCGAGCTCCTCGACGACATCGTCACCCGTAGCGCCAAGCTTAACAGCCCCCAGGCTCGCAAGCGGGGCGAGCGGGAGGCGACCAGCCCGTTCCTGTCGCGGGTCGCCCGCTGCGATGACTGTGAGGTGTACATGTGCCGCGGCACGAACCAGAAGCGGCCGGTGCTGTACTGCCCCGTGTGTCGGCAGACGCTGAGCCGGACTACCATTGACCCGTACCTCGTCGGACGGCTCCTGGAGGAGCGGGGAGCCGAACCGCTCGGCGCGGCGGCGGTTCGGGCCTGCTGGGATGCGGCTGGCAGCGATGCGGTGGCTCGGCGGAGGATGGGACTGCCGCGGGTGGGGGTGACAGTGGTTGGTCAGGCGGCGGTTGCCGTCTGAGGGGTGTTGATCATCTCGTATTCGATTGGGGTGAGGCGGCCGAGTCGGGCTTGGCGTCGGCGCCGGTGGTAGGTGCGTTCGATCCAGGTGACGATGGCGATGCGCAGCTCGTCGCGGGTGGCCCAGGTCTGGCGGTCCAACACGTTGCGTTGCAGGAGCGCGAAGAACGATTCCATGGCGGCGTTGTCGCCGGCGGAGCCGACTTGGCCCATCGAGCCGACCATCTGGTGGCGGGTGAGGGCTCGGTGCAGCTTCCTGGCGCGGAACTGGCTGCCCCTGTCGCTGTGAACGATGCAGCCGGCGACGTCACCGTCGCGGCGACCGACGGCCATCTCGATCGCGGCGACAGCGAGTCGGGCCTTCATGCGTGAGTCGATCGACCAGCCCACGATCCGGTTCGAGTACACGTCCTTGACGGCGCACAGGTAGAGCTTGCCTTCGCGGGTGCGGTGCTCGGTGATGTCGGTGAGCCACAACTGGTTCGGCGCGGTGGCGGTGAAATCGCGGCGCACCAGGTCGTCATGGGCCGCCGTGCCAGGCGTCGAGGCCTTGCGGGTCTTGGGTTTGCCGAACACCGACCACCAGCGGTTGTCCCGACAGATCCGCCACACGACCCGGTCCGAGACCTCGGCGTGCTCGTCTTGGCGGCGGACCTCATCGGCGAGGAACCGGTACCCGAACTCAGGGTCGTCACGATGGGCGTCGCAGATCGCGTTGGCGAGATAGGCCTCGTTGAGCTGGCTGGCCACGATCGGCTCTTCCAGCCACCGGTAGTAGGGCTGGCGAGCGATCTTGAGTACCCGACACGACACCGCCACGGGGATCCCCTCGGCGGCGAGCTCACGAACGAGCGGGTACATCAACCTTTTGGGAGATTCGCCTGCCCGAGATACGCGGCTGCCCTACGCAGGACCTCGTTCTCCTGTTCCAGCAACCGGATCCGGCGCTTGGCCGCACGCAGCTCGGCCGACTCCGATGTCGTGACGCCGGGCCGGTCACCGTCATCGATCGCCGCCTGACGCAGCCAGTTCGTCAACGTCATCGGATGGATCCCGAAATCGGCGGCGACCTGCTCGAGGGTCGTGCCCTCCGGTCGCGCACGAGCCACCTTCACGACGTCGTCACGAAACTCCTGGGGATAGGGCTTGGGCACCTCGACATCCTTTCAGGCCGCCCCTCTGGGCAAGCCATCTCAGATGTCACCCCCACCCGCGGCAGTCCCTGTTCCGCAGCGAGGAGGAGATGTTCCACGGCTTCCGCGACGTGCTCGCCGAGCTCGGGCTGACCGAAGCCACGATCGGGCTCGAGAAGAACTTCTTCGACGCGGCGTTGCACGAGGTGTTCACCGAGCACATCCTCGGCCACGCGACCGTCGTCTCGGCGACGCCGGTGCTGTCTCGGCTTCGCATGCTCAAGGACGCCGGCGAGGTGGAGCTCATGCGCGAGGCCGGGCGCGTGGCCGATGCGGGGATGGCCGCTGCCGCGCAGGCTGCCCAAGCGGGAGCCGCCGAGACCATGGTCGCAGGGGAGGCCGAGTACGCCATGCGCAAGGCGGGCGCCGAGGGTTGGGCGACCCCGGTGTACGTGGCGTCGGGTTGGCGCTCGGCCATGGCCCACGGTCCGGCATCGACCAAGGTGATCGAGACTGGGGACGTCGTGCAGGTGCACCTCGCGCCGATCGTGGCCGGCTACTCGGTAGACCTGTGTCGAACCCTCCTCGTCGGTGATGTTCCCGGCGAGGTGATCGAGGCCCTCGACGTCTACCTCGAAGCACAAGCTGCCGGCATCGCCGCGGCGGCCCCGAGCGCACCGCTTATGGGAATCGACTCGGCCATGGCCAACGTGTTGTCGGCCCACGGGTACGGCGACCGGTTCCTGAGGCCGGTGTTCCACGGCGTGGGGATCGAACACGAAGAGGCCCCGATTCCGGGTGGCCATGCGGTGATCCACGGCGAGGAGAAGGTCGAACGCGTCGAACCGGGCATGATGCTCGCGATCGGCAACTGCGGGATCTACCGCGAGCACTTCGGGGTGCGCGCCGAGGACACGGTCTGGGTCAGCCCCGACGGTCCGGTCGAGCTCACCAGCTACCCCAAGCGACGCTCCGGGTAGCGGACGTTGGAGCCGGGGAGTCCGATCACCTGTACCGCGTTCTCCTGGCACGTCTCATCGAGCGTCGCGACGACACCCGATCACGACCGCGGCCACGCCTGACATCGCAGCGAACCGCGTGCTCCGTCTCTTCGTGCGCGAACGCGGACCTGGCACGCTTTCGATGAGTGAGCGCCCGGGGTGGGTCGATGAGCTGCACTGAATCGCCTCTTCTGGTTCGCACCCCTTCGCCTTCGACCGCGTAGACCATGAGGTCGGACGTGCCGTGGGTGTGCGGAGGCAACGTCTGGCGCTGGGTGAGGCGGATCACCCGGAGATTGGACTGGGAGCCTTCGAGGAATGGCTGGTCCTCGACCCGGTCGCGGTCCTAGTCGGGGGCGTCGGCGAGAGTGACGATGTCGACACCCGCAGCCTCGCGTCCAGCGAGCAGGTGTAACGATTCGCAGTCCTCGGCGCCGCGCAACGCGCCGAGGACGACAAGGCAAGTCGCCACCCGAACCGGGTCACAGTCGTCTGGGCGAGCTGACGCCATCTCGTCATCGCGTTGAGCTTCGCGTCGCTCCGACACGTTCTCGTTCTTACCGATCTCCACTCGTCCGGCAACGATCCCTGGAGGTCGGGCGGGCGAGTCCGACGGCGAACGCCACGACCCAGGCGCTCCAGAGGAGGGGACCGATTCCGGCTGCGTAGCCGCCGGCGTCGATCCCCGTGCGGGCAGTAAGGCCAAGCAACTCGATCAGGTTGACGCCTACCTCGGCGAAGCCGAGAACGGCGATCCATGTCGGGAGCAGCCGGGTGCGAATGATGGCGACCGAGGCGGCGCCGACGGCGAGGGCGGCGGCCGGCGCGCTGAGTGCGTAGAGCGCGAGGGTGCTGGTGTCGTAGCCGAATTGGACGGTGCTGGCATCGAAGCGGTCGGCGCCTCGCCAGGTGATCGCGCTCAGGGTTAGGAGTCCGACCGACACGGTTGCGACGAGCAACGTCCACCCGAACACGGCCGCAGTCGTCAGCGTCGCGCCGGATCCTTGGCGATCGGCCATCGCCGAGCGAATGGACCCGACGAACACGCCGAAGAAGGGTACGGACAGCAGTGTGATCGCCGTGCCGAGGAGGATGAGGGATCGATGGTCGACGAGGAACGACACGACCTCGCCGGCGCTGGCGTCGGGTGCTGGGGGGGAGTCCCGGCAGGAAAGAGCCGACGAGGAACAAGGCCGCGCCGACGACCCCCGAGAGCGGCACGAGGTCGACTGCCCGGTCGGTTGCCGTCGAGCCGAGAGCGCTCATCGAAGTGCCTGGATGAGCGCCGCGGCGATGAGGAGTATGCCGCAGAGGTAGGTGCCCATCGCGCCCACGATCCGCAGTGGTGTCTGGCGGGCGAGGTCGCTCGCAGTGAAGATGCCGACGGCGTGCAGGTAGCGCGCCGCGGTTGCGGCGACGAACACGGCGATCATCCACGCGGCCGGATCCCTCGAGCCGACGAGTAGGATGAGGACGGCGAGCGTGGGGACGTACTCGGTGGCGTTGCCATGGGCGCGCACCGCGACGAACAGCGTGTTCGTGGGGTCGGTGGGGAACTGGTCGGTCGCGGTCCCTCGGACGCGTGAGACGTTCATGCCGAGCCCGAAGACGAGCAGGGCCAGGAGCGCGGTGCAGACGACGGCGGGGGTCACGTGAGGCTCCAGTCCGGTGGGAGGTGTTCGAGCAGGTCGATGAAGTCGTCGCAGAGCGACGTTCCCAGCAGGGCGTCGCACTTGCCGAGCGCTCCGGGGCTGGTGACGTTGGCGTCGATCAGGTGGTCGTCGATGAGGTCGAGTCCGACGAGCACGAGGCCGAGGGTCCGCAGGTCGGGTGCGAGGCGGGAGCACAGGTGACGGTCGTGATCGGTGACGGGCACCATCTGGACGGGGAGACCGATGCGGAAGTCCGGGTCCTGCGGACAGCGCAGTGCGGCGGCGACGGGTTGTCCGGCGTGCACGAAGAGCCGCTTGTTGCCGTTCGTGATCTCGTCGAGCCAGCGCTGCACGACGACGGCGCGTGCGCCGCGGTCAGCTGCAATCTCGATGATCGCGTCCCGGTTCGGGTCACCGTCGTCGAGGCGCAGCACCCCTCGTCCGGCATGACCGTCGACGGGCTTGACGATGCAGCGCTGATGCTCGCCGACGAAGTCGCGGATGAGCTCGGCGTCAGAGGAGACAAGGGTGGGTGGGCAGAGGTCCGCGTAGTGATGGCAGAAGAGCTTCTCGTTTGCGTGGCGGATGCCGCGAGGGTCGTTGACCATGATCGTGGAGGTGGTGTCGACGAAGTCGAGGAGGTATGTCGCGGCGAGGTACGCGGGGTCGACGGGTGGGTCGGTGCGGAACAACACGACGTCGGCATCGTCGAGATCGACCCACGCACTCGTCGCTCCACTGCGGTCGAGGTCGCGCAGGCGGCTCTGGCATCGGTTGCCCCGGAGAACCAGGTCACCGACTGTTCCGGCCAGGACGCGGTGACCGCGTCGGCGGGCGGCACCGATCAGCCCCACCGTCGTGTCGAGGCGAGGGTCGAGGTTGTCCAAGGGGTCGGCGATGACGAACAGGTCCACGGCGTCACCGACCGATCGGCCCGAGGCGAAGCTTGACGTCACCGACGAGCGGGGTCGTCATCGAACCGGCTCGGGTCCGGGCACGAGGCCGAGCTGCTGCATCGTGCGCAGGTCGTCACGGACGGCCCAATGCTCTACCAGCTTCCCGGCCTGCACCCGGTACCAGTGGCTCTGCTCGGCCCGGAACCGACGGCCAGTCGGTGGCATGAACCCGTTCAGCTTGCCGGTGTTCGTTCCTTCAGAGATCACCCGGACGGCGATCAGGTCTCCGTCGCTGACGGCCGCGGCCACGTCCATGTGCAGGTCCGGGTACTGGTCCACGAGCCACGCGACGACACCCCGCATGTGCGCGGGCCCGTCGACGGCGCCGGGCTCTTCGGACTCGAACGGGGCCAGCGCGTGCTCCGTGTAGTCGACGGCGACGAGCTCATCGAGCGCCGCGATGTCTCGGCCGTTGAACACCTCGTCGAACAACCGTCGAACGAGTGCCGTGCAATCGGCGGTCGTGTCGCTCATCTGTCGCAGCTCCCTCGTCGGCGGCCTGCTAGATTCGATAAGTGTGTACTTATCCGATAAGTGACTATCTACCGAAATACGCCTTCTCGTCAAGGGGTGGAGTGGATGGCTGAGCGAGAGAAGCGCTCCTACGACGCCAGTCGGCGGCGAGAGCTCGCCGCGCAGAGCCGTGCGCGCGTGCTCGACGCCGCCCGTCGCCACTTCGCCGACCACGGGTACGCGGCGACCACGATCGGTGCCATCGCGGCTGACGCCGATGTGTCCGTGCAATCGATCACGAAGAACTTCGGGAACAAGCCGGGTCTGGTGCGCGCCTTGTTCGACACCGCGCTCGTCGGCGACGACGACGCCACGCCCCTCGCCGACCGATCGTGGATCACCGCGATCCACGCCGAACCGGATCCCCGCACGAAGCTGCGCATGTTCGCCGACACCCTCGCCGACATCCTGCCCCGCACCGCGCCCATCCAACTCCTGATCCGCGAGGCCGCCGCCGATCCCGGACTCGACGCGGTATGGCAGCAGATCAAGTTCGGGCGGCTCATGGGCATGACCGACCTGGCCGACAACCTCGCCGCGGGGGGACACCTGCGTGCGGGCGTCACCGTCGAACACGCCCGCGACATCCTCTGGACCTACAGCGCCCCGGAGATCTACGAGCTTCTCGTCATCGAACGAGGCCACAGCACGCAGGACTACGCGGACTTCATCTCCTCCGGGACTGTTGCCGCACTGCTCCCAGAGCGATCCACGTAACTCAAAGCCAAGAAGGCTGGCCGCAAGCGGTCCTGACTCGCGACCTCTGGGGGAGCGTGAAGGCGCGCTCACCACGCATTCCCATCTGAATTCGTCGCCGGATCTCGGGGACCGTCACTTGCGGCTGCCCCTCCCCCGGCGCCCTACCGGTGAAGTGCCTGCTATCGCGGTGCGACGATCGGCTCAGGGTCCGTTCTCGATGACCGCCTGACGGACGTTCATTCGACTCGTTCGTCTTTCGCGCGCAGCCATCGACGATCCGCCCCCGAGACGGCGCTCGGTTCGATCTGTAGCGGTTCTGACCGGCAGCGTCAGGGGGCCGGAACGACGAGCAGGTGCTGGATGAGTGCGTCGGCCAGCCAGCGTTCATACCGCGCCGGTGACCATCGGTTCTCGATCGTGAGCGTGCGATACGCCTCGGGCAGCACAAAGGTGAGGTAGAGGACGACGCCGTCGTCGACCGTGAGGCCGGCCGCGAGGTGGTCGGCGATCGAGTCGATGTGTCGCCGGAAGCCGCGTTCGCGGTTGCACATGATGACGTCGAGCGAGCGGGCGATCTCGGCGTCTGTGCGAGCGGCTTCTTGGTACACGGCGATCACGTCGTACATGAGCTCGTACTGCTCTCGTTGGATCGCCGCGACCAGTCGCAGCCCCTCGGCGGGGTCTGGTCGCGCCAGGGCTTCGTCGTGGCGTCGAGCGACATCCATCGAACCGACGATGTCCGCAGCGATCGCATGGAGGATGGCGGCCTTGGTGCCGAACGCCGAATAGATCGTGGGCGCCGGGATCGCCGCGGCTTCGGATATTGCCGAGATGGTGGTGGCCACGTAGCCACGGTCAGCGAACAGCACACGAGCGGCGACGGCGATCTGCTTCTTCGTGCCCTCGGCCTGGCGTTGGCGATGCGTCGCGCTGGAACCCTTGACTGCCACCAAACCAGAGTAGCACTATGTTCGTCATAGTAATACTATGACGAATGAACGATGCGAGGCGACTAATGAGCGAGAAGCGTGGCGACGACGGCGGTATCGATGACGACCGTCTGCTGATGGACGCGCTGTTCTCGCCCGAAGGCGCACAAGATCCGCATTGCGCCTTGCGCGGCAACCCGACCGTTGGGTGCAGGTACGCCGTGGTCGACGCAGCACTGCGAGATACCCGGTTCGGCTCGGGTCAGGTTTCGGCGACCGAAGTGCTTCACAGGATGGTGGGCCGCTTCATGGCTCGCATGGATGGCGACCGGCACCGAGACGTTCGGGGCCGGTTCTCACGGATCTTCACGCCGAACAAGGTCCGCGCCTATCGAGCCGTGGTCGAACGCCGCGCCGATGATCTGCTGAATCGGATGTCCCGCGTGGGCTCGGGTGACCTCGTGGCTGAGTTCGCCCGTCCGCTGCCCTTCGGTGTGATCGCCGACGTCATGGGCGTCCCAGTTGAACGACACGCGTGGCTCGAACAGCAGTTGGACCTCCTCGGGGCGGGCGTGGCCGGGCAACGCCAGCGGGACCTGCTCGAACAGGGCAACGACGCGACCAGCCAGCTCTTGAGGTTCTTCGGTCAGTGCCTCGATGAACGCCGCGACGACCCCACCGACGATCTGTTGGGCGTCCTGGCAACCGACGACCTCGTCGCCACGGCACGCGAGGACCTGCTCGCCAACTGCGTCTTCTTTCTCCTGGCGGGCCACATGACCACCACCGTGCTCCTCGCCGCCGGTGCAGCGGTCCTGTCCGAGCACCCTGACCAGCTCGCGCTGCTGATGGGTGGTGACCAGCCTTGGTCGAAAGCGGTGGAGGAGCTCCTGCGCTACCTCAGTCCGATCACTATCACCGGTCTGCGACCTTCGAGCGCGGTCACGATCGGCGACGTGACGTTCGATGCCGGCGTCACGCGACTGTTCTCCTTCGCCGCCGCCAACCGCGACCCGTCGGTGTTCGCCCACCCCGACGAGTTCGACATCACGCGGGCACCGATTCATCACCTTGCGTTCTCCGAGGGCCGACACTTCTGCCTCGGCGCGCCGCTCGCGCGGCTGCATGCCGAAGTGGCGCTCCCGATGCTCTTCGAACGACTACCGGGCCTTCACCTCGAACACCCGATCCGCTGGCGCGGGGCGGCGCCGGTGCGCCAGATCGAAGCGCTTCCCATCGTTTGGACCCCGGCGCACTGAACGTTCGGTCGCCGGGTGTGGTCATGACGATCGATCGGTAGGGGAGGGGATCCCGCCCGGTCAGCCGCGGTGAGTTGCGGTCATCATCGGCGAACCGTGGCATCGTGGTCGAGTTGCGGAGAAGGGACCCAGAAGCTGTGAACGAAACAGAGCGCATCCGTCGGCGCCGCGAACGTTTACGGCAGGAGCTCGAGGACGCCGACGTGCCGCTCGACTTCGACGACGACCGCGGGCAGCGAATCCTTCATGAGCTGGATTACGCCCGGTTCCCCCACCGCCACGAACGCGACTTCCCCACGTATGGCGCGCTGGTCGTCAACGACCGTTCGCAGTTGCGCGCGTGGACCGACCTGATGGTCACCGACGCGGGTGGCTGTTCGCCGCATGCGCTGCGCTTGCTCGCCGATGGCCGCCAATCTTTTGTCCTGGTTTCCGCCGGCCACGCAGACTTGGCGACGTTCCTTAGCGCGCGGGATCGCGAGACCGACTTGGTTCGTCTCCAGCGTCAATCGCCGCCGGACTTGGTCATCGTGCAGCGCACGGCCCACGGAATCGTGCGCGCGTTCATCCACGGCTTGCTCATCGAGTGGGATGGCGCTCGATGGTGGACTCGGTCCTACGCCGACGCCTACGTGCGCGAGGTCCTTCGTTGCGTGCCCGATTGTCCCCGCGACGTGCTCGCCGCCATCCTCGAATTTTGCCTGCACACCCTTGCCCCCGCACCAGCGGGCGCGGCGCTGGTTTGGCTCCTCGACGACCACGGTGCGGATCAACTGGGCCATCTCCGCCGGCCCCAACCACCGGTCGCCCTGCCCGCCCTCTCACTGCTCGACCCGAGAACGCACGGTGCACTTCGCCAGATGCTGGCCCAGATCGATGGCGCCACGATCGTGGACCACCAGGGAAACGTCCTCGAGACCGGCGTACACCTCATCGGCTCCGAGCGGTCCGCCGCGCTCATCGGGACCCGGCCGGGCCGCGGCACCCGCCACGGATCGGCGCGTCGGTTCTCCTTCGACGAGCCGAGAACAGTGGTCTTCGTGGTTTCTGAGGACGGGCCCGTCACCGTCTTCTCCGACGGCGCCATCGCCGCCTCGATCGACAACCTCGGCCGCGACCAGCTGCCCCGCCCCACCTCGCAAGACGGCGCGGCTGCGACCAGCGATGTGCGTGGCGTTCGGATCATCCACTGCTCGACGTGCCGCACACGACTTGGCGCCTCCCGAGACACCGGGACCGAGGAGCGCGTTGACGAGTGCCCGGTCTGCTCGGCTTCGATCCCGTCGCCCTGGGCCGACGCCAGCTGTCGGCTCTGGGCCGTGAAGGCACCGAGCCCGTGACTCACGGGGTCGGCTGTTCGCTCGGTGGTCAGCCGTGTTGACGGGGGGTTAGAGGAGGCCGAGTTGGAGGCGGGCGGCTTCGCTGATGCGGTGCATGCTCCAGGGTGGGTCCCAGACGAGGGTGACCTCGACGTCGTCAACGCCGGGGATGGCGGCGACGGCTTTGGTGGCATCGGCGCTCAGGACGTCGCCCATGCCGCAACCGGGTGCGGTCATGGTCATGTCGATCTCGATTCGGCGGGAGCAGTCGGGTTGGTCGATGGCTTCGCAGCGGTAGACGAGGCCGAGCTCGACGATGCTGATGGGGATCTCGGGGTCGTAGATGGTGTCGAGCGCGGCGATGACCTGCGCGATGTCGAAGCTGCCGTCGAGCGCGGCGTCGGGCATCGACGGTGGTTCGAGTCCGAGGGCGTCGGCATCCGCGCCGTCGATGCGCAGCAGGAGCCCGAGCTCGGTGCGCACGGTGATGCTGCCGCCGAGCTGTTGGACGACCTGGATCTCGCCGCCGGCGTCGAGGGTCACGGTTTCGCCGTAGGGGACGGTGGTCGCGGGGCAGTCGCGGGTGAGCGTGGTGGTCGGCGCCGTGGTCATGGTTGACGCTCCCGGGTGGCGACGTCGATGAGGGCGGCCAGGTGGTCGCGGAGCGAGACCGGTTCGATGGCATCGGTGATCTCGCGGACGAACGCGTCGATGAGGATGGTGCGGCTCTCGTCGAGGGGGATGCCGCGGCTGCGGAGGTAGAACAGGGCGTCGTCGTCGAGACGCCCGACCGTGGCACCGTGGGTGCAGCGCACGTCGTCGGCGAAGATCTCGAGCCACGGTCGGGTGTCGGCCTGGGCGGTGGGTTGCAGCACGAGGTTCCGGTTCGTCTGCTGGGCGTCGTTGGCGATGGTGTCGGGGCGCACGATGACGTGGCCGCTGAACGAGCCGCGGGCGTGGTCGTCGACGACGCCCTTGAACTGCTGGGTGCTGGTGCCGTGGGAGGCGGCGTGGTCGACGCGCACGGCGGTGTCGTGGCGCTGGTGGCCGGCGGGCCGGTAGAGGCCGGTGAGTGCGGCGTGTGCGTCGGGTTCGTGCAGGGTCACGTCGATGGTGTGGCGGGCGATGTCGGCGCCGAGCATGATCGACGAGGTCTCGTAGCGGGATTCGGCGGCCTGGCTCACTCGGGTGTGTCCGATGTGGGTGGCCCCGGCCGCTTCGGTTTGGAGCCGGTGGTGGGTGAGTGCTGCGCCATGGCCGAGGCGGATGGTGGTGGTGGCGTTCGTCGTCGTGGCGCCGGGGAGCCCGGTGAAGGTCTCGATGAGGTGCAGGTGGGCTCGGTCGCCGACGTCTATCACGGTGCGGGGTTGGCTGATCTCCGGTCGGGCTCCGGGTACGGCCACGTGGACGATGTGGATCGGTGCGGGCGCGCCACTGTCGGGGTCGTCTCTGCCGCCGGGTTCGATGGCCACGACCGCGGGGTCGGTGCCCGCGGCGCGGTTGAGGGCTTGGAAACCGTCGGTGAAATCGCCGCTGACGGGGACTGAAGTCGACACGGTGCCCGGCGGGAGGTCGGAGAGGCGACCGATCCACCTCCCGGCGGTGCGGGCGTCGGCGTCCGACAGCGACGGCATGTACAGGCCGTTGACGAGCACGAGGCGGTTCGGGCCGTGGTTCCCGGCGAGGCGATCGATGTCAGCACGGGTGATGGGCCTCGGTTGCGCGGGTGTGGCCGCGGCGAGCCGGGAGATGATCTCATTGACGGGGGAGTAGCGCCACGCCTCGTCATGGGGTGCGGGTAGGCCGTGGGTGAGCAGCCAGTTCGTGGCTCGCAGGCTGGGCGGGTCGGGTGGACCGGCGGGGATGAGCCGGTCGAGGAGGGCGCTGTCGGCGGCGGTCATGCGACCGGCACCGGGGCCGCAGCGGGGCCGAAGCCTTCGGTCTCGAGCTCGTGGGCGAGGTGGTGGTCGCCGGTGCGCGCGATCCGGCCGTCGCGCAGCACGTGGACGTAGTCGGGTTGCACGACGTCCAGGAGGTGGGGGTAGTGGGTGATGATGAGCATGGCGCGGTCGGGCGAGCGCAGGTTCTGCACACCCGTGGCGACGATGCGCAGGGCGTCGATGTCGAGCCCCGAGTCGATCTCGTCGAGGATCGCGAGGCGCGGTTCGAGCAGCGACATCTGCAGCACCTCGTTGCGCTTCTTCTCGCCGCCGGAGAACCCGTCGTTGACGCTGCGGCTGAGGAACGCGGGGTCCATGTCGAGTCGGGCCATGTGCTCCTTGGCGAGGGTGAGGAAGTCGACCGCCGCGATCTCATCGAGACCGCGCTCCCGGCGCACCGCGTTCAGTGCGGAGCGGAGGAAGTACATGTTGCCGACGCCCGGGATCTCCGTCGGGTACTGGAAGGCCAGGAACAGCCCGGCGGTGGCCCGGGCTTCGGGGCTGAGCGCGAGCAGGTCGATGCCGTCGAGGGTGACGGTGCCGGTGGCGGTGTAGGCGTCGCGGCCGGCGAGGACGTTGGCGAGGGTGCTCTTGCCGGCGCCGTTGGGTCCCATGATGGCGTGGACCTCGCCGGCTCCGATGTCGAGGTCGAGGCCGCGGAGGACGGTCTGGCCGGCGATGGTGGCGGTGAGGTTCTCGATGTGCAGCATCAGCCGACCGTCCCTTCGAGGCTGAGACGCATGAGGGCTTGGGCTTCGACGGCGTACTCCATGGGGAGCTCGTCGAAGACCTCCCGGCAGAACCCGTTGACGATCATGGCGGTGGCGTCCTCCTCGGTCAGGCCGCGCTGGCGGCAGTAGAACAGCTGGTCGTCACTGACCTTCGAGGTCGACGCTTCGTGCTCGACCTGTGCGGTGTCGTTCTTCACCTCGATGTACGGGAAGGTGTGCGCTCCGCATTCGGGGCCGAGCAGGAGGGAGTCGCACCGGGTGTGGTTCCGTGCGCCGGTGGCCGAGCGGAGCACCTTGACCAGCCCTCGGTAGGTCTGCTGCGCCCGGCCGGCGGTGATGCCCTTGGACACGATCGTGCTCGTCGTGTTCTTGCCGATGTGGATCATCTTGGTGCCGGTGTCGGCCTGCTGGCGGTTGGTCGTGACGGCCACCGAGTAGAACTCGCCGACCGAGTCGTCGCCCTGCAGGATCACGCTCGGGTACTTCCAGGTGATGGCGGAGCCGGTCTCGACCTGGGTCCAGGAGATCTTCGCCCGCGCTCCGGCTCGGCCCCGCTTGGTGACGAAGTTGTAGATGCCGCCCTTGCCCTCCGCGTCACCGGGGTACCAGTTCTGCACAGTCGAGTACTTGATGGACGCGTCGTCGAGGGCGACGAGCTCCACCACTGCGGCGTGGAGCTGGTTCTCGTCGCGCATCGGTGCGGTGCAGCCTTCGAGGTAGCTGACGGAGGCACCTTCCTCGGCCACGATCAGGGTCCGTTCGAACTGCCCGGTCTGGGCGGCGTTGATCCGGAAGTACGTCGACAGCTCCATCGGGCAGCGCACCCCGGCAGGCACGAAGGCGAACGAACCATCGGAGAACACCGCCGAGTTGAGCGCCGCGAAGAAGTTGTCGCGGTACGGCACCACCGAACCGAGGTAGGCGCGGACGAGGTCCGGGTGCTCCGCCACCGCGTCGGAGAACGAGCAGAAGATCACCCCGGCCTTGGCCAGTGCCGCCTTGAACGTGGTCGCCACCGACACCGAGTCGATGATCGCGTCGACCGCCACGCCGGAGAGCCGCTCCTGCTCGGCGATGGAGATGCCGAGCTTGTCGAACGTCGCCCGGATCTCCGGGTCGACCTCGTCGAGGCTCTTCAGCGCTGGGCCCTTGGGCTTGGGGGCGGCCCAGTAGTGCATGTCCTGGTAGTCGATCGGCGGGTGCGTCACGTTCTGCCAGTCCGGTTCTTCGAGGGTGAGGAAGTGCTCGAACGCGGCGAGCCGCCACTCGAGGAGCCACGCCGGCTCGCGCTTCTTCGCCGAGATCAGCCGCACCACGTCCTCGTTGAGGCCCTTGGGGGCGAGGTCGGTGTCGATGTCGGAGTGGAACCCGAACGCGTACTCCCGGTTGACGAGCTGCTCGACGACGTCGCTCATGCTGGATCGCTCCCGGTAGCTATTAAATCTAGAGAATGCTAGAACTATAGCGCCGAGAAGAGGAGTGTCGATGCGCGAGATGAGAAGGGCGGAACCGGACCGGGACCTGGACAGCCCGGAGGAGATCGCCGAGATGGTGCGTCGGTTCTACGCGGATGTCGCCCAGGACGAGTTGCTGGGACCGGTGTTCAACGACGTCGCCCAGGTCGATTGGTCCGAGCACCTCCCGAAGCTCACCGCCTTCTGGTGTCGCGCCCTGCTCGGGCTGCCGGGGTACGTGGGCAACCCGTTCCAGGCCCACGCGCACATCCACGGCCAGCGACCCTTCACCGCCGCGCACTTCGAGCGGTGGTTGTCCTTGTTCCACGAGACGCTGGAGCTCGGCTGGGTCGGACCCCGGGCCGATCGCGCGGCAGCGCTCGCCGACAACGTCGCCCGGGTGCACAGCCAACAGCTGATCGGCTGCCCCGTTTCCGCGGTGGCCGACGGACAGAGCGTCCGCTCATGACGGTGATCGACCCGCGTCTCCGGCCGTCGGGTGACCATGATCAGCGGGCGGTGCTGGTTGACGAGCTGATCGCCCGCTGGCCTGCGGCCCGTCCGTTCCTGTTCATCGGCTCGCTGTGCACCGTCGTGGGGGGCCTGGTCGCGGCGGTGACACGACCGACCGGGTTCGTGCTCGGGTCCTGGACCGCCGCCTTCCTGGTGCTGGTCGGTGGCGTCGCACAGATCGCCCTAGGGGTCGGTCAGGCCTGGCTCGCGGAGCAGCCCCCCGCCGTTCGGCCCGTTCGGATCGAGGTCATGTGCTGGAACATCGGAGTGGCTGCCACGATCACGGGCACCCTGGCCGCCATGCCGACCCTCACGACCGTGGCCGGGTTCGCACTCGTCCCGGCTCTCGCGCTGTTCATCGCGACGACCAAGGCACCGCGATCGGTGCGCCGATCGGCCCGGGTGATCTATCGGGCGCTCGCGGGTATCGTGCTCGTCAGCATCCCGATCGGTCTGGCTCTCGCCTGGGCTCGGCACCCCTGACGATCGACGTATCGCGGCCGACGGCGCGCCGACCAGGATCGTCAGTCGACGAGGTCGTCGTCGGGTCGCAGGTCGATCATCGATGTCGCCGAGTGAGGCGCCGTTCCCGGGAGGAGGAGGCGCAGGATCTGCTGGCCACCCCAGATGCCCGCCA
The DNA here is from genome assembly GCA_046331175.1 of Acidimicrobiales bacterium. Taxonomy (GTDB): domain Bacteria; phylum Actinomycetota; class Acidimicrobiia; order Acidimicrobiales; family Acidimicrobilacustridaceae; genus JAWKIW01. The sequence continues at coordinate 673,246 of JAXLRI010000004.1, read as the reverse complement.
CAGCGCCACCAACGGCACCGAGGGCCAACACCCACATCGGGGTTCCGTTGGCGGCCGCGACCGTGCCCGACGCGGCGAGGCCGATCACGATCAAGGCAGCCACCAGCACGATCGTCCCGCGCGGCGCGGTCAGGATCGGCTGGTCCCCGTCGTCGGCGGTGACCGCAAGCGGACGAGGGGCCCCGTTCAATGGGACGGTGGGACCGTGGTGGTCTGGTCCGGTCGAGGTCATGGTTTCCTTCCAGCGTCGTGGTTCGTCCGAGGTGACCGCTTGTCATCCTCGCGAGTGCGGTGTTCGTCGATGACGTCGCGCAGGACCACCGCGTTGTTGTGCTCGGGGTCGCGGGCGCCGTACACGAGGGTCACTCGGCGCGTGTCCGCCCGTCCCGCGAGCCGATCAACGGCGTCGTGGTGTTCGGTGAGCTCGGCTCGATAGCGCCGCTGGAACTCGGCCCAGCGGCGTGGATCATGGCCGAACCAGCGCCTCAGCTCGTTGCTCGGCGCAAGATCCCGGCACCACTCGTCGAGCCGCGCGTCCGCTCGACGCACACCTCGCGGCCACAACCGGTCCACGAGGACCCGGTAGCCGTCGTTCCGGGTCGGTGCGTCGTAGGCGCGGCGGAGCCAGAGCCGGCTGCTCATGGCTGGGGCCGCGATCGGACGGCGCTTGCCGCTGACTCGAGGAGGCGGCGGTCTCGTTGACGCTCTTGCCAGCGCTCGCTGTCATCGCGGATCACTGCGGCGATGGCGGTGATCGCTTCGGTCGGTGATGGCCTGAGCAAGGACACGGTGAACGCGATCGAGATGGTGTGGCCGTCTCGGTGCAGCGCGGGGACCTCGAGGAGCCGCCCGCCGTAGTCGGTGTGACCGGTGGCCATGACTCGTCGATAGCCCGCCCAGTGCCGGTCCCGTAGGCGTTCGGGGATGATCAGATCGAGCGACGCGCCCACCGCCTCGTCGGCGGTCCAGCCGAACAGGTGGGTGGCCGCGGTGTTCCAGAAGCGGAGGACACCGTCGGGATCGCAGATGACCACGGCGTCGGCGAGGTCGCGGACCAGCCGGGCCAACGCCGCGTCATCGACCAGCGAGTCCGGAGCGGCGGTGTCGTAGAGGTGGGCCCAGCATGGGGGATCCCCGCCTTCGTCACTCGGGCTGGCATCGATGTCGTTCACCGACTCGGACCTGTGTGAGCAATGGGGGGGACGGGGAGCGCTCGGAGGACGTCGGCGTTCTCGGCGCTGATGGTCTGCCCGTAGGCGCAGCCGAACAGTCCGCGGTGGCCACACGCAGCGATGAGGGCGATGAGTATCGCTTCGTCCTCGGGATTGGACTCGCCTTCGTAGCGAACGATGTCGACCACGGTCGAGCCGGCGGCGTCGACGATCGCCCCACATGCCGAGCAACGCAGGCGGCCGTGCGGCGCGGCCGATAGATCGGTGGTGAAGCCCGCAGTCCGCAGCCGACTGCTGGCGTCGAGCACTGTTTCCATCGCTTCACGCATGGGTGCCACCGGCGGGTTCGACAACGGATGGTTCGGCTTCGGAGGCCGTGATCAGCAGGCCAGCCCGCACCGCCGTGTCGGCGAGCCAGACCGCGAGGCCGACGGTCGTGACCACCGCGGACCCGGTGAGCGCCCCCAGCGCGGCGGCGTTGGCGGCGACCAGCGCCAGGGGTGAGCGGGTCAATCTGAAGCCGGCCGTGAGGCGCAGGTGCCCCCCGCCGCGCAGCACCGGTGCGAGGTAGGCGAGCGACCCGGCCAGGATCTGCGCGTACCCACCGATCACCAGCGCCAGGAGCAGCGCGGTCGACGGGGCTCGACCCGGCGCCGCGGTCACGGCCAGGGCCGCGGTCGTCACCGCCCACCAGAGCACGCCCATCGCGAGGAACCCGAGCCGGGGACCGGCCCAGCGCAGCTGACGGAGCCCGATCCGGGGGCAGAGCGACACGGCGGCGGCGATGCCGACGAGGTAGAGCCCGAAACCGAGCGCCGCGACCGGCGGCCAGTCTCCCAGCACACCTGCACACGCGAGCATGGTCGCTGCCGTCAGCAGGCCGGTGGCGGATCGCAGGGCGCGTGGTGTGGCCCGACGAGCCATCTTCGCCCGGACCTGCGTGGCGGCCATGTAGGGCAGCGTTGCCGCGATGACCAGGCCGACGAGGCCGAGCAGGTTGGCGGTGAGGTGTGCCGTTCGTAGCTCGTCGGCTCGGCTGGCGGCGATGCCCGACGCCATCACGATCCCGGCTGCGCAGCCGACGAGCCCGAAGCCCACGGCGATGAGATAGCCATCGATGGCCGGCCGGAACCGGTCGAGCTTGCCGGTCGAGCGGATGCGCAGCAACGAGACCCCCAGCAGCGCGAGCGCGGTGATCACCGCGAGCCCGGCGGCGCCGAGCAACGCGGGTGACGCGTCGAGCTCCCGCCCGACGCCCAATCCGAGCACTCCTGCGGCCAGCAGCACTCGCTGGGTCCCGACCAACGCGCCCGAGGGTGGCGGGGCGGCAGACCAGGTGACGGCGAGGTATTGGGTTGCGCCGGAGATGGCCATGAGCAAGCTGCCGACGAGGAAGAGGTGGAGCGGCAACCACAGCCCGGTGCGGTGGGGGACCACGACTGCGACCCCTGCGACCGCGGTGAAGGCCGCCGCGATGGCCAGGGTGGGTCGGGTCTGGTGGTGGACGATCGCGACCCGTCGGGCCTGCTGGTCCCTGGCCCGCTCGGGTGTCCGCGTCGGGGTGACGCCCGCGCTGTCGCGAAGCGCTGTCACTGGTCAGAGCCGCGCCGGGTTGGCGGGCGGTGGCGGGAACGCGGTGTCGTCGTCACGGCGCGGGCTGTCCGATGGTGATGCGGGTGATGGCGGGTGTGTTGTGACGCTGGCAGGAGGCCTCGACATGCACCGTGGCGGGAGCCATCACGGCCTCGCCGTTGGAGGCCACCTCGATGGTGTGGCCGATGCCGTTGATGGTGCGCAGGACGCCGTCGACCGCCCCGGTGTGGGTGACCTCGAGGCATCCCTTCGCGCTGTGGGCCTCGACCAGCATCACGTGGGGGTCGGCTCGGAGGGCCTCGATGGTCGCGTTGAGACACCAGGGACAGTCGAGGTCGATGGTGAGCAGGCTGCGGGTGGGGCTGGTGGCTGCCTGGCCGGGTTGTCCCATGACGCCTCCCTTGAAATCTCTAGTGAGAGCTAGAATAATACGTCGTGGCTTACCTGTCACCCCTGGTGTTCGAGGATGGAAGATGCCGGCTGAGACACACCAACAGCGCGACGACCTGACCGTCGACGAGATCATCGACCTCCTGGTCGCCGTCTTGGCGAGCTCGACAGACCTGGTCGATATCGGTCCGGACACGCTGCTGGCTCACCTCGGCGTCGACACCGATCTCGCCCTGTTCGATCTGGGCGACGTCGTCGCGGAGGAGTACGGCGAACGCAGCCTCGGCGAGATCGATCTCGATGAGCTCGGGTCGGCGCGGACCGTGGGTGCCCTGGCAACCGTCTTCGCTCGGCATTGGGCCCGGGCAGGCGAGAATGGAGATCCGACCGGGCAAGGGGGTCCGACATGACGACGCTGCAGCAACAGGCCCGCGCGCTTGGGGATCCGACACGCCACCAGGTGTTCCGCTACGTCGCGGACGCCGCGGCACCGGTAGATGTCGCGGAGCTCACCGCGCACTTCGGGCTGAACCACAACGCCATCCGTCAGCACCTCGCCAAGCTCGTCGAAGCCGGCCTGGTGGTCGAAGAGACGGCGGCGAGCGGCGGGCGCGGGCGACCGCGCCTGGTCTACGTGCTCGATCCCGCCACGGAGAGCCGTTGGGGGGTGACGGGTCCCTACGAGCGGCTGTCGTTGTGGTTGGCGGAGATGGTTCGCACCGGCGACACCCCGGTTGAGGTGGGTCGGCGTGCGGGTCGTCGCCAGCGGCTCGGCGGCACGGAGATCGATGATCCGGTGTCGAACCTCGTCGATCAGATGGCGCGCCACGGCTTCGATCCCACGGTGCGACAGCGGGACACCGCGGTCGACATCACCCTGCGGACCTGCCCGTTCGAGTCCACCGCTCTGGCCGATCCCGACACGGTCTGCGAGCTGCACTTGGGGATGGCCTATGGGATCGCCGAGGGCATCGACGGTCTCGAGGTCGACGAGTTGGTCCCGAAGGATCCCCGCCGGGCCCACTGTCGGCTGCGGTGCCACCTCGAGCCGGTGGCGTGATCGGCTCCGGGTCAGACCCTCGCTGCGGGTGGGCGCGGTCGATCGGGCGTCGTTCAGATCCGTCCGTACGAGCTGAGCACGGCCAGTGCCACGATCAGGACCGTGACGCCGACGAGCAACCAGACCGCCTGGCCCGTCGGGTGCCGCGGTCGCTCCTCGTCGGTGGCTCGGGGCCGTCGCGGCGCCCGACTCGGGGATGTCTCGGTCATCGCGTCCTTCGCGGAGAGGGGACGGGCCGAGGCCCGTCGGGACCTCCGACTCTAATTGTTCTAGCAGCGTGTCGAAAAACTGTTTGGCGGGTGGATGGGTGCGGTCGTGAGTGAGGACCGTCGGCTGTTGCCGGCGACGCCGTTCCAGTCGCTCGGCGTGTACCTCGACCACGGTGGCGGCGCCGGCTTGGTCGGAGCGCGCCACATCGGCGCGGCCGAGACCATCGCCGAGATCGGCGCGGCTGGGTTGCGCGGGCGCGGCGGCGCGGGGTTCCCGGCCGCGGTCAAATGGCGTTCGGTTGCCGATGGCGGGCCCGGCGCCCGTTACGCCGTGGCCAACGGGGCCGAGGGCGAGCCGGGCACGTTCAAGGACCGCGCCCTCATGCGCGCCAACCCCTACGCGGTGCTCGAAGGTCTGCTGATCGCCGCCGAAGCGGTCGGCGCCCGCCACGCGTTCATCGCGCTGAAGGCCAGCTTCGAACCCGAGCTCGCGGCCCTCCGCCGGGCGCTCGCCGAGATCGACGACGCCGGTTGGCTCGCCGGCATCGAGGTCACCGTGGTGACCGGACCCGAGGAGTACCTCTTCGGTGAGGAGAAGGCGTTGCTCGAGGTGATCGAAGGCAACGAACCGCTGCCCCGCTGGTTGCCGCCCTACCTCCACGGACTGTTCGCCACCGCGCCCCAGCTCGGTTGGCAGGCCCATGATCCCGACGCCGCCGATCCGGGCGGGCACTCCGCCAACCCGACGCTGGTGAACAACGTCGAGACCCTCGCCCAGTGCGCCTGGATCCTCGCCCACGGCGCCGACGCGTTCCGATACGACGGTACTCCGGCGTCACCGGGCACGATGCTGTGCACGATCGTCGGCGACATCACGCGGCCCGCGGTGCTCGAGGTCCCGATGGGCACGCCGTTGCGTGCGGTGCTGGACGCGTGTGGAGGACCCCGCCCGGGGCGCAAGATCAAGGCGGTGTTCCCCGGGGTCGCGAACGCGGTGCTCACCGCCGAGCTGCTCGACACGCCGCTCAGCTACGAGGCGATGGAAGCCGTGGGATCCGGACTCGGCGCTGGCGGGTTCATCGTCTACGACGACGGCACCTGCATGGTTGAGGTCGCGGCCATGCTGTCACGCTTCTTGTACGTCGAGTCGTGCGGCCAGTGCCCCCCGTGCAAGCTCGGCACCGGCGACATCACCGCCGCACTGGACCGCATCCGCACCGGAACTGGTCAGGACGCGGATCTCGGTCGCATCGAGGAACGCCTCCGCATCGTCACCGACGCCAACCGCTGCTACCTGCCCGTCCAGGAACGCATCGTCGTGGCGAGCGTCCTGCGCGCCTTCCCCGACGACGTCGCCGCCCATCTCGAAGGCGCATGCCGATCACCGCGCCGAGCCCTCCCGACGCCGAAGGTCACCGACCTCGCCGACGGGGTCGTCACCTACGACACCCGCCAGGACCACAAGCGGCCCGACTGGACCTACGAACCATGACCGTCGCCGACCCCGTCGCCCATCCCGACCCGACCGCTCACGACCTCGAGACGAGGTCAGACATCCACGACCTCGTCGTCGCCTTCTACCGCGAGATCGTCTTCGACGATCTCCTGGAACCGGTGTTCGGTGAGGTGGCCGAGGTCGACTGGGCGCTGCACATCCCCAAGCTCATCGACTACTGGTGCCGCGTGCTGCTCAGCCAGCCCGGCTACGCCGGCGCGATCCTCAACGCTCATCGCCACGTCCACGACATCGAGCCCTTCCGGGCCGAGCACTTCGACCGGTGGTACGCGCTGTGGGTCGACGCCATCGATCGCCGCTGGACCGGCCCGAACGCCGCCCTCGCAAAGACCCACGCTGCGCAGATCGCCGCAGTGCTCGCCCGCAAGCTCCTCGATCTCGACTGGCAGCCCTCTCCCCACCTGCCCTGCCCGGATCCCTGACGTTGCCCGAAACGACACCTGGGCTGACAACGGGGGCCCTCTTCGATATAGTTCTAGCATTAGCTAGAATAAATAGAGGAGGCCGACGTGAGAACCATGGAACGTCCTGGATTGGACCAAGGCCACGGCGTCGCGTCGCCGGTGGCGATCGCACCACCGGCGCAGCGGCCGAGCGAGGCACCGGTCGCTACGAGTGAGGACGCCGGGCTCGTCGGGGCGTTCGTCAAGGGTTCGCTCGTCGGGTTCGTCGCCGTGTTCGTGCTCCTTGGCGGCATGACCCTGGCCGTCGGCATGGGAATCGGGGCTGCCCTCGGCGTCGGCGCCTTCACCGCGTTCTGGGGTGGCCCCGGGTTCGGCGGGATGATGGGCGCGGTCTTGCACTACAGCCGAAACGAGGGGGCATGACCGCCCGAATGGCGTGCGCGGCTCGGGCACGTCCGTACCCGCGATCCGAGGGGGCGGCGTGAGGATCAAGGTGCATCCGGGCCTGTGCGTGGGCAACGGCGCCTGCCGACACTTCGCGTCGGCCGTGTACCAGCTCGACGGCGAGGGCTATCTCGACCTCCACCTGTTGCAGGTACCCCCCGAGCTCGAGCGCGACGCCGCGTTGGGTGCGAGTGCGTGCCCCACCCGGGCCATCTCCGTGCTGGCCGACGCCCCAGGTCCGACACAACCGACGGACGGGCATCGGTGAGCGTGACGAGCGCGTCGGTCGGTTCGCCGGCGTCCGCGCCGGTGACGGCAAAGCCGCGGCCCCTGTGGCGGACGGTCGCCGTGCCCTCCGAGCACGGCGGGTGGGGCCTCACCTTCGAACCCGTGCTACTCGGTGTCATCGTGGCGCCGAGCTGGGCCGGCGTCGCGATCGGCGCCGCCGCCATGCTCGCGTTCGTGGCCCGGACCCCGGCCAAGGTCGTACTCGTCGACTCGTGGCGCCACCGCAGCCTGCACCGCACACGCGTCGCGGCGCTCGTCGCCGCCGTCGAGATCGCCGCGCTCGTCGCGCTGCTGGGCGTCGCCGCGGCGACCGCGTCGGGTCCGTTCTGGATCCCGCTCCTCGCGGCCGTCCCGTTGATCTCCGTCGAGCTCTGGTTCGACATGCGCAGCCGGAGCCGCCGCCTCGTCCCCGAGCTGGCCGGCACGTTCGGTATCGGTGCGGTCGCCGCCGCGATCGTGCTCGCCGCGGACGGCGGGGCCGTCCTCGCCGCCGGGGCGTGGCTGGTGATCGTCGCCCGGGCGGTCGCGTCGCTGCCGTTCGTCCGCTTCCAACTTCGCCGGGTGAAGCACCAGGCCCACCGGCGATGGGCCCAAGACCTGGCCCAGGCCGCCGCGGTGGCTCTCGTGGTTGTCGGGTTCGTTCTCGGATGGCTGCCGCCCGTGGCCGCCGGTGCGGTCGTCGCGCTCGCGACGGTCCAGTTGGCGCTCGCTCGGACCCATCCCCCTCGGGCCGTGATCGTCGGCGTGCAGCAGCTCGTGTTCGGCCTCGCCGTGGTAATCGCGGCCGGCCTCGCTCTCGCCCGAACCTAAGGAGAACCATGCCCGTCGCCATCGACCCGTCCATCACCCTCGCCGAGCTCGTGACCCAACGGCCCGCCCTGGCCCGTGAGCTGGAGCGGCGCTCACTCGACTACTGCTGCGGCGGTCAACGCACCCTGGCCGAGGCCTGCGCTGCGCAGGGCCTCGATGTGGACGAGACAGCGACCGCCCTCGACGCCGCGCCCGGGGGCGAGATCGCGCCGTGGGCCACCTTCGGCCCGGCCGAGCTCGTCGACCACCTCCAGGCCACCCACCACGCCTACCTCCACGACGAGCTCCCGCGGCTCACCGCCCTGGCGGACAAGGTCGCGCAGGTGCACGGCGGCCGGCACCCCGAGCTGCTCGACGTGCAGCGGCTCTACGGCGAGCTGCGCGACGATCTCGAACCCCACCTCGCCAAGGAGGAGCAGGTCCTGTTCCCCATGATCCGTGAGCTCGCCGCCGCCGACACCGCCCCGACGTTCCACTGCGGCACGTTGCGCAACCCGATCTCGGTCATGCTGCGCGAACACGACCGGGCAGGCGAGCTCCTCGAGCGGCTGCGCGCCATGACCGACGGCTTCGTCATCCCCGACGACGCGTGCGCCAGCTACACGGCCCTCTACACCGGACTGGAGGAGCTCGAAGCGGACACCCACCTCCACGTCCACAAGGAGAACAACCTGCTGTTCCCCGCGGTCATCGCGCTCGAAGCCGAGAAGCCGGCATGACCGCACCCGTCGCCAGCACCGACTGCCGATCCACCCCCCGACGCGTTCCGGCCTGCGCAACGGAGGAGCAGGCATGAGTGACGCCGGCGTCGAAGAGGTCGACCCCAGCCGGTGGGTCGAGATCACCCGCGAGAACCCCGACCACTCGAGCTGGTACGTGGAGCGGTTCCGGACCATGGCCGCCGCCGGTGACGACCTGGATGGCGAGTCCCGCTTCGTCGACGCCATGGTTGCTCGGCGCGCCCGCATCCTCGACGCCGGATGCGGCCCGGGACGGGTGGGCTCGGCGCTCGCACGGGCCGGCCACGAGGTGGTCGGGGTCGACGTCGATCCGGTACTCATCGCCGCTGCCGAGCAGGACCACCCCGGCCCCCGCTGGCTCGTCGGTGACCTGGCCGAGCTCGACCTCCCGGCCCGCGGGATCACCGAAGGGTTCGATGCCATCGTCTGCGCCGGCAACGTCATGCCGTTCCTCGCGCCCAGCACCCGGGTCACGGTGCTCGAACGGTTCCGGCGCCACCTACGTCCCGGGGGCCGGATCGCCGTCGGCTTCGGGGCAGGACGCGAGTACGACTTCGACGAGTTCCTCGCCGACGCCGAGCGCGCCGGGCTCGACGCGGGCGTCCTCCTCGAGAGCTGGGACCTCCGCCCCTTCACCCACGCCTCCGAGTTTCTCGTGGCGATCCTCACACCGTGACCACGCGACCCCCGCCGACACCTACCGCACCTCCACGACGAACAGCCATCTGTACGCCGTGTTCGTCACGCTCGAAGAGCACGTACTCGCGTCACCCACGAATCGCCTCCACGCAGCCCGGTCCCACAAGCGCCCCCCGGGTTACGGTGGCCCCGTGAGGGTGGTGTCGTGAAGTCGCAACTGGATCGACGGGGACTCGTCTGGGGCGGGGTCGGCGTCGCGATCCTGCTCGCGATCACCATCCTCGGCAGCGGCCAGCTGGTGTGGTTCGACGCCGCGCTGGTCGGGTACCTGTTCGGTCTGATCTTCGCCACCTTCGCCATCATCTATCGGTACTCGGTGTGGTTGCGGCGTCCCCCGACGGCGATGTTGAACCGTCGGGGTTGGGATGCCTTCCGGGCCGGACGGTTTCGCAACCTCGTCGCGCTCCCGGCTCTGGTCGGCACGAACCTGCTGGCGCAGGGCTTCATCCGCCGTCGGTCCCGAACGCGGTGGCTGGCGCACCAGTTCGTGTTCTGGGGCTGCATCCTCGCCGGGCTGGTCACGGTGCCGCTGACGCTGGGCCTGTTGCACTTCCAGAGCGTCGGCCAGGACGCGGCGCGCTACCAGGTGTACCTCTCCAACGTCGGGACGGTGAACTTCGACGCCGAGAGCATCATCGGCTGGACGATCTTCCACGCCCTCGACATCGCCGCCGTGCTGGTGCTGGCCGGCGTGTTCATCTTCCTCAGCCGGCGTCTGCGCGATCCCGGCGCCCTCGCCGTCGAGCGCAGCGGCGACTTCCTCGCGCTGGCGGGCCTGTTCGCCGTGTCGGTCACGGGGCTGTTCCTGACCGTGTCGAGCACGTTCCTCGAGGGCCGGTACTACTCGGCGTTGAACACGATCCACGCGCTGACCGTCATCCTCGGCCTGATGTACATCCCGTTCGGGAAGCTGTTCCACATCTTCCAGCGACCGGCCAACCTCGGCGTGCAGTACTACAAGCGGGCCAACGCCGAGGGCGAGCAGGCGCCCTGCCGCAGTTGCGGCGAGCCGTTCGCGGCACTGCAGCACGTGGACGATCTCAAAGTGGTGCTCGACCAACTCGGCTTCGACTACGGCATCGGCACCGCCGGTTCGGCCTCCGGGGACAACTACCAGGACACGTGCCCGGCGTGCCGTCGACGCCAGTTCGCCCTCGCCCAATCGGTCCGCGTGGGGGGATTCGGCTGATGGCACGACCACCGATCTCCGACGAGGAGCTGATCGCCACCTACGGGCCCCACCTCAACGAGGTGCCGCCCGGGGGCTGGGATGCGGGCATCGATCCCGATCGCACCGTCAAGACGCACTGCTGCTTCTGCGGCCAGCAGTGCGGCATCAAGTTGAAGGTGAAGGACAACGAGGTCGTCGGCTTCGAACCCTGGTACGAGTTCCCGTTCAACGAGGGCAAGCTGTGCCCCAAGGGGGTGAAGCGCTACCTGCAGGGCAGCCACCCTGATCGGCTCCTGCATCCCCTCGAACGCGACCCGTCCTCACCGGAAGGGTTCCGGCCCACGAGCTGGGACCGCGCGCTCGACCGCGTCGTGGCCGAGATCCAACGGATCCAGGCCGAACACGGACCGGACGCCTTCGCCATGCTCAGCGGCGTCTCGCTGACCAACGAGAAGAGCTACCTCGTCGGCAAGTTCGCGCGGCTGGCCCTGCAGACCGCCAACCTCGATTACAACGGCCGGTTCTGCATGGTGTCGGCCGGGGTCGGCAACAAGAAGGCGCTCGGCGTCGATCGCGCCCCGAACCCGTGGAGCGACATCCCGCTCGCGGACGTCGTGTGGGTGGCCGGATCCAACATCGCCGAGACCTTTCCGATCACGACCAGCTACGTGTGGCGGGCCCGCGACCGTGGGGCCAAGCTCATCGTGCAGGACCCCCGCGTCGTACCGATGGCCCGCACCGCGGACCTCTTCCTGCCGGTGCGACCCGGCACCGACTCGGCGTTGTTCGGCGCCGTGCTCCACCAGCTGATCCGCCACGACTGGCTCGACCACGAGTTCATCGACGCCCATACCGTCGGTTTCGACGAAGCCGCCGCCGCAGTCGCCGACATGACCCCCGCGTGGGCGGCGTCGATCTGTGGGCTCCCCGCGGCGCGTATCGAGCAGGCGGCGGAGTGGTGGGGGACCGCGGCGACCGGAATGCTGCTGCACGCCCGAGGGATCGAGCAGCAGAGCAAGGGCGTCGAGAACGTGCTCTCGGCCATCAACCTCGGCCTGGCGACGGGCAAGTTCGGAAAGCCCGGATGCGCGGTGTCGACCATCACCGGGCAGGGCAACGGACAGGGCGGACGGGAGCAGGGCCACAAGTGCGACCAGCTCCCCGGCAACCGCGACATCTCGAACCCCGAGCACCGCGCCGCCGTCGCCGAGGTGTGGGGCTGCGACGAATCCGAGATCCCGGCCAAGGGGCTCTCGGCCGAGGAGATCATCGAAGCGATCCACGACGGCCGGATCAAGGGGCTGCTGTCGATCTGCTTCAACCCGCTGGTATCCGCCCCCGACTCGAACTTCACCAAGGAGGCCCTCGACAAGCTCGAGTTCTTCTCGGTCATCGACTTCTTCCTGTCCGAGACCGCCCAGCACGCGGACGTCGTGCTGCCTGGCTCGCTGCACGAGGAGGACGAGGGAACCTCGACGAGCGGCGAGGGCCGGATCATCAAGATCAACGCCGCGGTTTCCCCACCCGGCGAAGCCCGGCTCGACTGGCAGATCCTGATCGAGCTCGCCGAACGGCTCGGGCGGGAGCAGTACTTCCCGTTCCGGTCGACGAAGGAGATCTTCGAAGAGATGTGCCGGGCGTCCGCCGGCGGCACCGCCGACTACAAGGGCGTCACCTGGGAGCGGGTCGAGGACGAGATGGGCCTGTTCTGGCCCGTCCCCGAGGTCGGCCACCCCGGCACGCCACGCCTGTTCGAGGGCGGGAAGTTCTTCCACCCCGACGGCAAGGCCCGCTTCCACCCCATCCCGTTCCGCGAGTCGGCCGAGGTCGTCGACGACGAGTACCCGATCTGGCTCACCACCGGACGCGTCGTGAGCCAGTACCTCTCCGGCACCCAGACCCGGCGCATCGGTGCGCTCGTCCGCCAGTACCCCGAACCGCTCTGCGAGATGCACCCCCGCCTCGCCGAGAACCTCGGCGTGGATGACGGCGACCTCGTCACCGTCACCTCGCGGCGCGGCGACATGACGTTGCCGGCGCGTGTTGTGGCGACGATCCGACCGGACACCGTGTTCATCCCATACCACTGGCCTGGAGCCAAGGCGGCCAACCAGCTCACCAACCGGGCCCTCGACCCGCTGTCACGCATGCCCGAGTTCAAGGTGGCGGCGGTCCGCATCGACAAGGCCGCCGGTCGACGCGACACCGCCGACGAGCGGGACCTGAACCTGCACGACGGTGGAGCAGTGTGATGTACGGACCGAACGATCAGCCGGTGTTCGTGATCGACCAGAGCCGCTGCATCGGCTGCGAGGCCTGTGTCCAGGGCTGCATGGAGTGCGGCACCCACCGGGGCCAGTCGCTCATCCACCTCGAGACCATCGACCGGGCCACCTCGACCCAGACCGCGCCGCAGGTGTGCATGCACTGCGAGGACCCGACCTGCGCGCAGGTGTGCCCGGCCGATGCCATCAAGCAGAACGAGGGCGGTGTCGTGCAGTCCGCGCTCAAACCGCGGTGCATCGGTTGCTCGAACTGCGTGATCGCCTGTCCGTTCGGCGTGCCCAAGTACATGGCCGAGCTCGATCAGATGATGAAGTGCGACATGTGCACCGACCGCACCAGCGAAGGGCTCAAACCCATGTGCGCGTCGGTGTGCCCGAGCGAGGCGCTCTGGTACGGCACCCGCGACGAGTTCGCCGCCAACCGCAGAGGGGAGCTCATCCGCGAGTTCCACTTCGGCCGCCAGGACGTCCGCACCCTCGTGTTCACCGTCGTCGACGACCTCGCTCCTGGTCCCCTTGACGTCGTCGCCGACCATGCCCGGTCCTGGCTCGACGACCCCTTCGACCTCGAGGAGACCGGCCGATGACCGACCCCGCCGACGGGCCGAACCCGCTCGAGGTCCACGCCGAGCCGCTGTGGAAGACCGACTTCCCCTACGAGTCCGCCGGCGAGGAAGAGATCACCCGCCGCGAGTTCGCCCGCTACCTCGCCCTCGGCTCCGGGGCGCTGGCCGCCGGCACCCTCGGCATCGCGGCGTGGAACCAGCTGCGCACCATCAACACCGGCGAACCGCAGCCGATCGTCGCGCTCGACCAGGTCACGGTCGGCGACCCCTACCTCTTCTCGTACCCGACCGGCAACGACCCGGCAATCCTTCTGCGCACCAGCGCCACCGACCTGGTCGCGTTCAGCCAGAAGTGCACGCACCTCGGCTGCGTCGTCTTCTACCAAGCCGACGAGAACCGCTGGCACTGCCCGTGCCACGAGGGCAACTTCGAAACCGAGACCGGCAACGTGATCTCCGGACCGCCCACCCGTCCCCTGGGCCGCATCGCCGTCGAGGTCCGCGACGACACGGTCTGGGCGCTCGGGAGCGAAGCGTGAGAACACCGACCTTCCGAGCCCGGCGCACCACCAACGCCGTCCTCGTCTACCTCATCATCCTGGTCTCGTTCCAAGTCTTCCTCGTCACCGTCGCCGTCGAAGCGTTCGCCAGCGGCACCAGGACCCTCGCCTGGTCCGCTTCCGCGATATCGGTCGTGATCGCGGCGTGCGCAGCGCTGCTCGCCCGCTCCCTACGACACTGAATCCCGCCATGACCAACCCGACGCCGACGCGCTCCTCGCCCATCGCCACGCTGTTCCCCGGCTACTTCGCGCTCACCATGGCCACCGGGATCATCGCCGTCGGCGCCGCCCAGCAGAAGCTCGACCTCGTCGCCAACCTCCTGTTCCTTATCGCGCTGGTGGCGTTCGTCGTCCTGGTCGTGCTCAACGCCGCCCGGCTGATCCGCTACCCCGTGGCCTTCGTCAGCGACCTGACCCACCACAGCAGCGGCTTCTCGTTCCTCACCATCGTCGCCGCCCTCAACGTGCTCGGCAGTGGGGCAGCCGTCATCCACCAATGGTGGACCTTCGCCTGGGCCGCGTGGTTCGCCGGCGTCGCGTTCTGGGTCGCGCTGCTCTACCCGCCCCTGCTGGGCGTCATCCTCGGCGCACCGAAGCCCAAGCTCGGCGAAGGCATCAACGGCACCTGGTTCCTCCTTACCGTCTCCACCGAGTCCGTCGCGGTCCTCGGTGCCCTGCTGCTCGGGCACCGCAACGAACCGAGCCAACTGCTCGAGCTCACCACCCTGGCTGCGTTCACCCTCGGGCTCGTGCTGTACCTCATCGTCATGACCATGCTGTTCCTGCGCTGGACCTTCTATCCGCTCGGACCCGACGAACTGCAGCCCCCGTCATGGATCGCCGCCGGTGCCGTCGCCATCACCGTCCTCGCCGGCGCCAACCTGCTCGGCATCCGACAGGCGTACCCACGCATCGACCGGCTCGGCCCGTTCCTCGAAGGCATGGTCATCCTCGCCTGGGCCACCGCCACCTTCTGGTTCCCCGTCATGATCGCCATCGGGATCTGGCGCCACCTCGTCAAACGTGTCCCGCTGCGCTACCACCCCGCGTACTGGGCCCTGGTCTTCCCCATCGGCATGTACGGCGCCGCCACCTACAAGATGATCGCTGCGACCGGCCTCAGCGACCTCGACCTCCTGCCCCAACTCGCGCTCGCGATGGCACTCGTCGCGTGGACTGCCGCATTCGTCGGTCTCGCCGCGACGCTCACCCGAGGTGCATCACACACTCGACGTGCGGCGTGAGCGCGCGAGCCAGAAGAGGAACCGCCAGATGAGAGAGCCCCACCTTCCCGCTGGCCTCGTCGAGGCACGACGGACACCCCTGTTCGACCCAGCGTCACTACCCGAACCGCTCGCAGTTTCGCACCGCACCACCGTGTGGGCCGAGTTGCGGGTGCAATCCGGCAGCGTCCACTACCTCGACCTCGAGGGTCCCGAACCACGTGATGAGCGACTTGACGCGGGTGACACCGCGATCATCGCCCCCGGCGTCGCACACCACGTCGAGCCGTCCACCGACGCCGAGTTCTACATCCAGTTCTACCGGTCACCCGGTTCGGCTCCGGAACCGCCTACCGCAGCGGTCGAGAGCCATCGAGGTGCAGGACCGTGGCCCCACCGAGGACGGGACCTGGACACCCCAGACGAGATCTTCGAGATGGTCACCCGCCAATACGCCGACGTCGTCCAAGACGACCTCCTCCAGCCCTACTTCACGTTCGGACCCGGCTTCATCGACTGGCAAGCCCACATCGGCGCCGTCACCGACTACTGGTGCCATGTCCTGCTCTACGCGCCCGGCTACGAGATCGACGCGATCGAGATCCACCGCCACCTGCACGACCAGAACCCGTTCACCCCGGAACTGTTCGACCGGTGGCTCGAGATCTTCCGAGACACCGTCGACTCCGGATGGACCGGCCCCTGTGCGACGAGCGCCAAGAAGCGAGCCACTGGCATGGCCTGGGCCATGGCCCACCGGTTCCTCGGCAAGGGTGTCTGGCAACCCGAGGAACGCCGAACCTGAGGCGGTGCAAGCGGACGCGGCGGCAGCCCGCGGAACGAGGCGACCTAGCTCGCGCCCAACTTCCCGCGACCCTGAGCCCCGGGCGAAGCCGGCCCGACGTGAAGCGCTGAGCCCGCGCCGCTGATTGCTCCCGGCGGCCACGAGACAACGGCTCTACCTAGCCTGTGAGGCGCCGATGGGCACAACGAGGTCGCCGTTCCTGACCTGGCCGAAGCCCCCGAACGAATGAGAGGAACACCGATGCTTGAGCCACTCAAGGACCTTCCCGCCGGAGTGATCGGGTTCGAGGCGGTCGGCGAGGTTCACGCCGACGACTACGAGAACGTTCTGATCCCGGCTCTCGAGGCCGCGGCTGACGGCGGTGCGATCCGGCTCGTGTACGTGCTGGGCGACCGCTTCGGTGGGTACAGCGCCGGAGCGAGCTGGGACGACGCGAAGCTGGGGTTGAAGCATCACGGCAAGTGGGAGCGCTTTGCGCTTGTCAGCGATCACGAGTGGGTGAACCACCTCGCCGGTGCCTTCGGCTGGCTGATCCCGGGCGACTTCCGTCGGTTTGCGCTTGCCGAGCGCGACGCCGCCGTCGACTGGGTGGCGGGCGGCTGAGACCCGAGCGCGACTGTCGGGATCGAGCATCCGGAGAGGCCTCCATGCGGCCAGGCCCCACGAGCTTCAGCGGACCTGAGGTTGACGAACTCGCACCCATGACACGCCCCGGAGCGGTGGCCACGAACGCGGGCCGCCGAACGTCTTCGACCGGTGGCATGGCTGTGGCATAAACCTCTCCGATGGGTACAAAACACCAGTTCAGAGGCCCTGTTCCCTGTGTTCTACGACATCTGACGGCAGGCCGGTCGTGCTCTGTCGAGGCCAGGCCCTCGTCGCGGATCGACCGAGGGAGCTGGCTCGATCGGACTCGGCGCGATCGGGCGCCAGTGTGGTCGTTGACCCCGTACCACGGTCCGGCCCATAGCCTGACCCCGTGGACGAGGCGACGCTCACCATCGGCCAGCTCGCGGAGGCCGCCGGAGTGCACCTCGAGACGGTGCGCTACTACGAGCGTCGAGGCCTGCTGCCCGAGCCTCCTCGCAGTGCCGCGGGCTACCGGGTCTACCGCCAGGACGCCGTCGAGCGGCTGCGGTTGATCGGTCGGGCCAAGGCCCTCGGCTTCACGCTGCGCGAGGTCTCGACGCTGCTGGACGACGGCGCGCGCGGGCCAGAGCAGGTGCTGGCGGCCGTTGAGGCCAAGCTCGCCGATCTCGAGGTCCGGCGGCAGGAGCTGGAGCAGACCCGGCGGCGCCTGCTGGTCCTCTCCGAGCGGTGCGCCGACGGTGACGACGCCGGCTGCACGTCGCTGGACGCCTGATCCCGCCGCGCTCGGCCGGGTCAACCGCCGACTCGGGGCTGCTCGCCGGCAGGGACCGCCGATCGGTCGTGGGCGGGCACCGTCGCGATGATCCGTCGGATCTCCTCGTCGAGGTGTCGTCGGCCGCGGGCGCCGACGATCCGGCCGGCCGGCTTCCCGTCGACGAAGACGAGGAGGGTGGGCAGGCCGAGGACGCCGAACCGCCGGACGATGCCGGGCTCGCCATCGGCATCGACCGCCGCGAACCGGACCTCGCCGAGGTGCTGGTCGGCCAGCTCGGCGAGGACGGGCTCGAGCGCGTGGCAGGGCCCGCACCACGCCGCCCAGACGTCCACGACGACGGGCACCTCGCTGGCGGCGATCTCCTCGTCGAAGGTGGTCTCGGTCAGCTCGCGGATCGTGGGGTGCATGGCTCGCTCCTGGGGTCGGGCCTCGAACGTAGGGGCCGGACCATGGTCCGAGGTCAAGTGCGCCGCCGAGCGCGGGAGCGTCGCCACGGTGCGAGCGCGTGCCGTCGGGCCGAGGGCATCGCCACGCGCTCATGGTCCGGGTGTCGCCGGGTAGGGTCGGCGGGCAGGAGGCGAGTGCCATGGTGAAGTCGACGGTGGGGCGGAGCGCGGGGGTGGCGACGAGCCTCCCCGACCAAGCGGAGGGGTCGCCGCGGCGCCGCCGGACACGTGGCGCCGCGCTCCTGGCCGTGGCCGCAGCCGGCCTGCTGCTCGTCGCCGCGGGCTGCTCGAAGGACGAGCCGACCGCCGCGCCCGACGGCACCGCGCTGGCCCCGAAGGGCATCGAGGTCGAGAACGGCACGACCCGGCCCCCGTCGTCGGACACCACCCTGCGATCGACCACCAGCACGGCGCGGGCGTCGTCCAGCTCGTCGTCCTCCACCTCCTCGACGGCCAAGCCCTCGTCGACCACGTCGAGCACGGCCAAGACCACCACCTCGACCGCGTCGGGCGTGACGTCGTGCGGTGACGTCGCGCTGGGCCAGGGGGGCAACGCCGCCACCGGGATCACCGCCGTCAACACGCCGTGCAACCAGGCCTCGGCGCTGGTCGGCCAGGTGGCGGCATCGCACAACTTCCAGACGGGGCCCTCCTCGTTCACCGTCGGCACCTGGAGCTGCACCGCCTCGACCGATCCCAAGGCCGCCCTGCCCACCGGCGTGTACTCCTGCTCGTCGGGCAACCAGCGGGTGAGCTGGGCGAGGGGCTGAGCAAGGAACCTGAATCTCCTTCAGGTTCTTTACCCGCCCTTTCGGCGCGGGACGTCATCGTGGGACCCGGATCTTCTGGGAGGAGTCCCTTCGATGATGACCATGAACGCGGCCCGTCGCCGCCGTGCCCTGGGCCCGTGGGCCGTGGCCGCCGTGATCGCCCTCGCCGCCGGGATCGCCGGCGCGCTGGTGGTCGGCCTGCTCGTGTCGGTGAGCTCGCTGAACCCCTTCGCCACGACCAAGACCGAGCGCAACGACGCCGTCGTGCTGGCCAAGCTGCAGAACCTGTCGCGCTACGAGGCCGCCACCGCCCGCTTCCAGACCACGGTCGAGCAGGAGACCACCTCCAAGGCCGTGCCCGACTGGGTGTCGGGCGAGCGGGTGGTGCTGCAGGCCGAAGGTGACGTGACCGCGACGGTCGACCTCAGCCACCTGGCCCAGAGCGTCCAGCTGTCCGAGGACGGCAAGGCCGCCACCGTCCACCTCCCCGGCCCCGAGCTGTCCGATCCCCGCCTGGACCCCGGCACCACCCGGGTCATCGCCCACGACCGGGGCATCGTCGACCGGGTCGGCGATGCCGTGTCGGGCAACCCCTTCGACGACTCCGCCCTCGAGCAGCGGGCCTCGGACAAGCTGTCGGTGGCCGCGTCGGACAGCGAGCTGTCCAACCGAGCCCGCACCAACACCGAGCAGTTCGTGCGGAGCACCCTGCAGGCCGCCGGTGTCGACCAGGTCACCGTGGTCTTCGACCAGCCCTCGGCTGCAGCGGCTGCGTGAACGACGTCCTCATCGCTCTCTAACATCCTTGTGCGATCCTGAACGGATCACATCGCCCGACCGGCGGAGGAGCGAGATGCGGAAGTACCTGATCGGAGCAGCGGCCGTGGCCGGCCTCGTGGGTGGCAGCATCGCCGTGGCGGCGGTGAGCCCGCTCGGCTCCGCGCTCGCCCGGCCCACCACGGTCCAGGCCGGCTCGCAGGGCCAGGACCCCGGGTCGTCCACCCCGTCGACCACCGCGCCCGGCAACGGCAAGGGCGGAACGGCCGGCAAGGCCGGCCGTGACCCGGGTGCCCACATCGACGACGCGCTCCAGGGCCTCGTCGACAACGGCACCATCACGGCGAGCCAGCGAGATGCAGTTCGCCAGGCCCTCCTCGACAAGATGGGGGGAGGCGGCCGCGGTGGCCCCGGTCGGGGTGGGTTCGGCGGCGGTCCTCGGCTTTTCGAGGCGGGCTTGCAGACCATCGCCCAGCGACTCGGCATGTCCACCGATGACCTGCTCGCCCAGCTGCGGTCGGGCCAGTCGCTGGCCGACATCGCCAAGGCCAAGGGCATCGACCCGGCGACGCTGGTCGACGACCTGGTCGCCGAGGCCACGAAGAAGATCGACGAGGCCGTGGCCGCCGGCAAGCTGCCGGCCGACAAGGCCGACACGATCAAGGCCCACCTGCACGACATGATCGACAAGGCGGTGAACCACGCCGGAGGGGCCGGGTTCGGCCGCGCCGGTGGCCGCGGGCCGAAGGGCAAGCCGGGCAACGACGGCCAAGGTGGTCAGAGCCCGCCCAGCTCGGCGCCGTCCTCGTCGGCCCCGACGACGGCAGCACCGCCCACCACCGCGGCGCCGACCACCACCGCCGCACCGTCGACGACCGCCGCACCGTCCACCACCGGCACCGCCGGCGGCTGACCCCGGGCGATCCTGACCGGGTCGGCGGACCGACTGACGCACGGCGGGCGTCAGCCGTCGCTCAGGCCTGCCCGTAGAACCGGCGCTCCACGACGCGCCGCGCCCGCCGGGTGACCCGGCGGTAGTGCTCGCGCAGCTGGCCGGGGGTGGTGTCGAGGCTGCGGGCGAGCCAGAGCAGCGGCTCGGGCTGGGTCGGCAGCGAGTCGCTCGGCGCGCTGTTGACGAGGTACCAGCGGTCGCGGGTGCGCTGGCAGAAGTCGTGGGACTCGACCAGGCAGGCCGCGTCGGCCTCGTCGAGCACGCCGGCGGCGGCCAACCGGTCGAGCGCGTCGGCGGTGCCCGTCGCCCGCACGCCGTGGACGAGCTGCAGCAGCTGGGCCGTGAACTCGACGTCGGACAGCGAGCCTCGCCCGAGCTTGAGGTGGAAGGCCGGGTCTTCACCGGCCGGGATGCGCTCGCGCTCGACCCGGGCCTTGATGCGGCGGATCTCACGGACGTCGTCGGTCGTCAGCCCGCCGTCCCACACCAGGGGGTCGAGGCGGTCGAGCAGCCGCCGGCCCAGGGCGAGGTCGCCGGCCACCGGCCGGGCCCGGGTCATCGCCATCCGCTCCCACGGCAGGGCGTAGCCCTCCCAGTACTGGGCGAACCCCTCCAACGACCGGGCCATCGCGCCCTGCTTGCCCTCGGGCCGCAGGTCGGGGTCGACGTCGTAGACGCGGTTGGCCGGCGTGGTGCCGTCGAGGAACCGCTTCAGGGCGGTGGCCACGCGAAGGCCCTCCTCGGCGGCGGCGGCACCCTGGCCGTCGTAGGCGAAGACCACGTCGAGGTCGCTGGCGTAGGACAGCTCGCCACCGCCGAAGCGGCCCAGGGCGAGGACGGTGAACGGGACCTGCGGCTCGATGGTGGTGAGGGCTGCCTCGAGGCTGGCCTCGGCGAGGGCCGTGAGGGCGCGGCCGACGGCGTCGACCTCGAGGTAGCCGAGCACGTCGGCGGCGGCGATCCCCAGCTGGTGGCGCTCCTTCCACCGGCGCAGGCCCTCCTGCACCGCAGGGCGGTCGGCCCGCCACCCGATGGCCTCGATCGCTGACGCGACCAGCTCGTCGCGTGGGCGGGTGGCCAGCCGGTCGGGGTGGGGGAGGCGGGCGACCAGGTCGGGGTTGCGAGCGAGGGCGTCGCCCACGAGGCGGCTCGTGCCGAGCAGGGTGCACAGGTGGCGGGCGGCATCGGGAGCGTCGCGGAAGACCTCCAGGAGCTGGGCCTGGCGGCTCGGCCCGGTCAACAGGTTGCGCAGCAGCAGCAGACCCAGGTCGGGGTCGGGAGCCGACGACAGCCAATCCAGGAGCAGCGGGAGGAGCTGCTGCATGAGTCGGCTCGACCGGTTCAGTCCGCGGGTGAGCTCGCGCACCGCGGCCTGCGTCCTCCGGGCGTCGGTGAAGCCGAACGCCTCCAGCCGGTCGGCGGCGGCGTCGGGGCTGAGGTCGCCCTCCCCTCCGGCGAACGCCTCGAGCAGTGGGCGGAAGTAGACCCGCTCGTGGATGGCTCGGACGGTGTTGCGCTCGCGGCGGAGACGTCGGTCGAGCTGCTCCACGGCGGTGCCCTCGGCGGTGTCGCGCAGGCCCAGCACCCGTGCGAGCCAGGTGCGGTCGGGCCCGTCGGGCGGTACGAGGTGCGTCTGCTGCTCGTCGACGAGCTGGAGTCGGTGCTCGACGGTGCGGAGGAAGCGGTAGGCGTCGGCCAGCTCGTCGGCATCGGCGTCGTCGACGTAGCCGGCTTCGGCCAGGTCGCCGAGCGCGTCGAGCGTCGTGGGCGACCGCAGCAGCGTGTCGGTCCGCCCGTGCACGAGCTGCAGCAGCTGGGCGGTGAACTCGATGTCGCGGATCCCGCCGGGCCCGCGCTTGAGCTCGCGGTCGGCGACCCCACGCCGGCTCACGTCGGCCTCGGCCCGCTGCTTGAGCTCGCGCAGCGAGCGGATGTCGTCGGCGCTGAACGGCCGGTCCCAGAGCCATCGCTGGGCCGTGTCGAGGAACCGGGCGCCGAGCAGGCTGCTGCCCGCCTTGGGCCGCGCCTTGAGCAGGGCCTGGAACTCCCACGGTTGGGCCCAGCGGTCCCAGTAGGCCTCGTAGGAGTCGAGGGTGCGGACCAGGGGGCCGTCCCGGCCCTCCGGGCGGAGGTTGGCGTCGACCCGGAAGCAGCGGCGGGCGACCTCCAGCACGGCGCGGGCCTGGCGGGTGAGCGCGTCGCGCTGGCCGTCGCCCACGAACACGATGTCGACGTCGCTGCTGTAGTTGAGCTCGTCGCCACCGAGCTTGCCCATCCCGATGACCGCCAGGCCGTCGGTGCCGGCGATGCGGCAGGCGCCGTCGAGGACGTCGGCGGCCAGCGCGGCCAGGCTGCGCCCGACCTCCTCGAGGGGGTCGAGGCCGACGAGGTCGCGCGCGGCGATGCGCAGGAGCTCGTGGTGCTTCCAGCGCACGAGGTGGTCGGGGGTGAGGTCGTCGACGGGCGCCCGCCGATCGAGGTGGGCCAGGACGGCGACGGCGTCGGCGTCGGACTCGAGCAGTCGGGTGAGGGCTCGGCTGGCGGCGAGGACGGCCACCAGCGCTCGACCCAGGTCGGGGCTGTCGGCGACCCGTTCGCGCAGGTCGGGGTGGTGCTCGGCCAGCCGGCTGAGTCCGGCGCGCGCCAGCTCGGGAGCGGCGCACCGCTCGATCTCGGACCCGACGTCCGCAGCGACCGGTGGGGTTGCCACGGACGCAGCGTACGCACGGAGGAGGCTCGGGGCCCACGCCGTGGCTCGTAGGCTCGTCGCCATGACCCGCATGCGCGTGGCGCTGGCACAGGTGAACCCGGTGGTCGGCGACCTCGACGGCAACCGGGACCTCGTGGTGGCCGCCATCGCGTCGGCCGACGAGCGGGGCGCGGCCCTCGTGGCGTTCCCCGAGCTGGTCCTCACCGGCTACCCCCCCGAGGACCTCCTCTTGAAGCCCCGGTTCGTCGCCGACAACCGACAGCGGCTCGACGAGGTCGCGGCGGCCACCGAGGGCCGTGGCGTGGTCGCCGTGGTCGGGTTCGTCGACGGGCACGTCCGTTCGCTCTTCAACGCCGCCGCCGTGTGCGCCGGTGGCCGCGTGGTCGGCACGTACCACAAGCGCCGGCTGCCCAACTACGCCGTGTTCGACGAGGCCCGCTACTTCCTGGAGGGGTCCGAGGCGCTGTCGCTGTTCTCGGTCGGCGGGGTCAAGGTGGGCCTGTCGGTCTGCGAGGACGTGTGGGTGTTCGGCGGGCCGGTCCACGAGCTGGCCGAGGGCGGCGCCGAGCTCATCGTCAACGTGAACGCCTCGCCCTACCACGCCGGCAAGCTCCTGCTGCGAGAGCAGACGCTCGCCGATCGGGCTGGCGAGGCGCACTGCCCGATCGTGTACGTGAACCAGGTGGGGGGTCAGGACGAGCTGGTCTTCGACGGCGCGTCGATGGTCGTCGGGGCCGACGGCTCGGTGCTGACCCGCGCCGGCCAGTTCACCGACGAGCTGCTGGTGGTCGACGTCGACGTCCCCTCCCGCGACGTGCCGGCGGGCCGAGGGCTTCCGGTGGTCGACGTGTCGGCGGCGCGGGCCGCCGGCGGCCCGGCGGTGGTGCCACCAGCGGTGCCGCACCTCGACCGGGTCGCCGAGGTCTACGAGGCCCTCGTGGTCGGCACCCGCGACTACGTCCGCAAGAACGGGTTCCACGACGTCGTCATCGGCCTGTCCGGTGGCATCGACTCGTCCCTGGTGGCCACGATCGCCGCCGACGCCCTCGGCCGGGAGCACGTGCACGGCGTCCTCATGCCGTCGCGCTACTCGAGCGCCGGCTCCATCACCGACGCCGAAGCCCTCGCCGACAACTTGGGCATCGAGCACCGCCTGATCGCCATCGAACCGGCCCAGGCCGCCTTCCTCGAGATGCTGGCGCCTTCCTTCTCGGGCCTCGAGCCCGACCTCACCGAGGAGAACCTGCAGTCGCGCATCCGGGGCGTGCTGCTGATGGCGCTGTCCAACAAGCTCGGCTGGCTGGTGCTGACCACATCCAACAAGTCCGAGAGCGCCGTGGGCTACTCCACCCTCTACGGCGACAGCGCCGGTGGCTTCGCCGTCATCAAGGACGTCCCCAAGCTGCTCGTCTACGAGCTGTGCCGCCTCCGCAACGACCGGGCCCGCACCGACCTCATCCCGGCCTCGGTGCTGGAGAAGCCGCCCTCGGCCGAGCTGCGCCCCGACCAGCGCGACGACCAGAGCCTGCCCCCGTACGAGGAGCTCGACCCGATCATCGAGGCCTACGTCGAGCAGGACCGCACCGCGGCCGAGCTGGTGGCCGATGGGTACGACCCCGAGGTCGTGCGTCGCATCGTGCGGCTGGTCGACCTCGCCGAGTACAAGCGCCGGCAGTTCCCCCCGGGCGTGCGCATCACCACGAAGGCCTTCGGCAAGGACCGCCGGCTCCCGATCACCAACGGCTACCGCGGCTGAGCCGGGCGCCCGCACCGATCTTCGGGCGCGCCACGGCGCTTGACACGCCTGGACCGGGGCGGTTCGACTGCGGCCATGGCCGTCGATGACGAACCGGGTGCCCCGCCGGCCCCAGAGGGGCTCGAGGCGACGGCCGCGTGGGCCGGTGGCCAGGCCTGGGTCGCCCGCCGCCTCTTCGAGGTGGTGGGGGGCTGGTCGACCGACGAGGGCGAGCCGCCGGTGCGGGTGTGGTTCGCCGAGCTGTCCCGCCAGCTCGGCTGGCACGGCGACCTCTTCGCCGGTCTGCTGCCGACCTCGGTCGAGCACCGCCCCGATGACTTCCTCGCCGCGCCCGACGCCGGCTGGCCGGTGGTCCTCGACGAGCTGGCGGCCACCGCCGGAAGCGTCGAACGGCTCGCCGGCCTCGTGCGGGTGGTGCTGGCCCACCTGACCGTTCGCCACGAGGAGGTCGCCGCCGCCACCACCGAGGCCGCCGGTGGGCCGGTCCGGCGGGTCCTCACCCTCGTCGGCCGCGACGAGCGCGACGCGTGGTGCCACGGGGAGGCGCTGCTCCAGGGCCTGTTGCAGCGGACGGGCCCCGACGCCGTGCGCGCCGCCACAGACCAGCAGCGGGCCCTCGAGACGTCCCTGCTCCTGCCCCTCCACGAGCCGCCGGGCTGAGGCGGCGACGAGCACGGTCGGCGCGAATCGAGGCGGAACCCCTTGACCACGGGGCGGCCCGACCGATGGATGGTGGGGGTGCGGGCCACCAGCAGCGGCCCCACCGCCTCAGAATCTCACGCTCCGTGGTGGCCTGGTGGCGTGCCACGGTCGGCGGGCCCCGGTGGGACCCCTTGACCACCCCGTTATCGTAGGTGGGTATCCGAGGGCCCCGGCGGCGCCCTCCTTGGCACGCACACCGACGCCACGCAGCGTGGGGCGCGAGCCCGAACCCCATCCGGAATCCCCCCCCACGGAGAGGTCGTCCATTGGCCAAGGAGCGTGTCGAGCGCGACGAGGAAGACCTCGTCCGCCTCTACCTCACCGACATCGGTCAGTACCCGTTGCTCACCAAGGACGACGAGGTGCGGCTGGCCCAGGCGATCGAACGGGGGAACGCCGCCAGGGTCGAGCTCGAGACCGAGAAGAGCCTGACGCCGGCGCGCAAGCGCGAGCTGCGCCGCGCCGTCAAGGAGGGCGAGGACGCCGAACGGACCTTCGTGCAGTCCAACCTGCGCCTGGTCGTGTCCATCGCCAAGAAGTACCAGGCCTCCGGCCTCCCGCTGCTCGACCTCATCCAGGAGGGGAACCTGGGCCTGATGCACGCGGTCGAGAAGTTCGACTGGCGCAAGGGCTTCAAGTTCTCCACCTACGCCACGTGGTGGATCCGCCAGGCCATCACCCGCGGCATCGCCAACACCGGCCGGACCATCCGGCTCCCCGTGCACGCCGGCGACACCCTGGCCCGCCTGCAGAAGGCCCGCGCCCGCCTCGAGCTGAAGTACGGCCGCCCGGCGACGTTGGCCGAGCTCTCCGCCGAGGTGGAGATGCCCGAGGACAAGGTGACCGAGGCGCTGCGGTTCGCCGCCGAGCCCCTGTCCCTGTCGGAACCGCTGCGCGAGGACGGCGATGCCGAGCTCGGCGACGTGGTCGAGGACCGCTCGGCCGAATCGCCCTTCGAGGTCGCCGCCACCGCGCTGCTGCCCGAGGAGATCGCCCGGCTGCTCTCGCCCCTCGACGAGCGCGAGCGCGAGATCCTCAAGCTGCGGTTCGGTCTCGACCGCGGCGAGCCGCGGACGCTCGAAGAGGTGGGCGAGCACTTCAACCTCACCCGGGAGCGCATCCGCCAGATCGAGGCCCGGGCGATGTCGAAGCTGCGCCACCCGTCGAGCGACACCGGCGCCCGCGACCTGCTCGCCGTCTGACCGAACCGGTCGGCCGCCGAGCCGACGCCTGACCGCCCCTGCCGAGCGCGGGGGCGGTTGCGCGTCCGGGGCCGGGTCGGTGGCCGGGCTGGTCGTCGGTCTGGGCGAGGCCCGGGCGCGGCGCCACGCCGCCGAGGCGGCGGGCGCTTCGGGTTCGGTCCGGTCACCGGTGGGCCAACCGATGACCGGACCGGACCTCAGGTCGCCGTCCACGAAGGAGCGGTAGGCCGGCGGCCCCGAAGCTGGCCGACCCGACCGGGCGGGCACCGGTCGGTTCGGCCTCGGAACCCGTCCCGCTGGGGAGGGACGGGTTCCGACCTGGTGGGGCGTCGGCGAGGTCGGGTCGACCCCGTCGGCATCCCTGTGCCCCGAAGGAGACCACACCGCCGATGAGACGGTGATGAGAGTCCCCGCCATGCTTCTCACGGGGCTCTCATGAGACGGCCGGTACCCTGACCCCATGCGCGTGCTCGTCGTCGAGGACGAGACCAAGATGGCCGTCCTGCTGCGGCGCGGGCTCGAGCGGGAGGGCTACGCGGTCGACGTCGCCACCGACGGTCCCGAGGCCATCTGGGCCGCCGAGGAGGTCGCCTTCGACGCCGTGGTGCTCGACGTGATGATCCCCGAGCCCGACGGCTTCGAGGTGTGCCGTCGCCTGCGCGAGCAGGGCATCTGGTCACCGGTGCTGCTGCTGACCGCCCGTGACTCGGTGGAGGACCGGGTCCGTGGGCTCGACGCCGGCGCCGACGACTACCTCACCAAGCCGTTCGCGTTCGCCGAGCTGTTCGCCCGACTGCGGGCGCTCACCCGCCGGGGGCCGGTCGAGCGTCCGGTGGCGCTCGAGGCCGGCGACCTGCGGCTCGATCCCGTGAGCCGGGTCGTGCGCCGCGGCGATACGCCGATCGAGCTGTCGGCCAAGGAGTTCAGCCTGCTCGAGTTCTTCCTCCGCCACCCCGACGAGGCCCTGAGCCGGGCGCGCATCCTGGAGCACGTCTGGGACTTCGCCTACTCCGGCGGTTCGAACGTGGTCGACGTGTACGTCCGCTACCTCCGCGAGAAGGTCGATCGCCCCTTCGGGTGCACGTCCATCCAGACGGTGCGAGGCGTCGGCTACCGCTTCGTGCCCACGTCGGCGGGGAGCGGTCGGGTCGCCTGACCCGGCCCCTCATGCGCCCCCGCTCGCTGCGCAACCGGTTGGCGCTGCTGTTCGCCGTCGGCGCCACGGGCGTCCTGGTGCTGGCCGCCGCGCTGCTGTACGTGTCGCTCGACCGCCAGCTCGCCGGCGCCATCGACGGCGGCTTGCGGGCCCGGGCCGACGATCTCGCCGGGTACGCCCGCCGGACGAACGGCCAGCTGCCCGACGAGGACCCCTTCGCCGTCCTGGTGGGGGCCGACGGCGCCATCGTCGACTCGACCGGATCGGCGGCCGCCAGCCCCTTCGTGCCGCCTCGAGACGTGCTCACCGGGTTGCCCTCGAGCGGACGCTTCGAGGACACCGACCTGCGGGCCCTCGGCGGTCCGTCCCGGGTGCTGATCCGCCCGGTCGACATCGCCGGCCGGGACGGCGCGCTGGTCGTCGCGGCCCCGGTCGAGGCCACGGTGCTGGCTCGGGAGCGGGTGGCCATCGTGCTGATCGCCGCCGGCCCGTTCGTCGTGGCCGCGCTGGCCTTCGCCGGCTGGGTCCTGGCCGGCGCTGCCCTGCGCCCGGTCGGGGACATGGCGGCCGAGGCCGACACCATCTCGTCGCTCGACGAGCTCGACCGTCGCCTCCCGCAGCCTCCCGGCGACGACGAGATCGCCCACCTGGGCCGCACCCTCAACGCCATGCTCGACCGCATCGAGGCCGCCGTGCTGCGCAAGCGCGCCTTCCTCGACGATGCCAGCCACGAGCTGCGCACGCCCCTGACGATCCTGCGCGGCGAGCTCGAGCTCGCCCTCGGCAGCACGGACGATCCCGTCGAGGTCGAACGAGCGCTCCGCAGCGCGATCGACGAGGCCGACCGGTTGGGTCGCCTCGCCGAGGACCTCCTCACGTTGGCGCGCAGCGATGCCCACGAGCTGGCGCTCCAGCTCGAGGACGTCGACCTGCGCGCCCTGGTCGAGCGGACGATCGCCGCCCTGCCGCCGGGCGGACCCACGGTGCAGGTGGCCGTCGCCGAGCCGGTGGTGGTGCGGGCCGACGCCGACCGGCTGGCTCAGGTCCTGGCCAACCTGGTGGCCAACGCCTGCCGGTTCGCCCGCCAGGAGGTCCTGGTGGAGGTGGCGATCGAGCGGGCGTCCGATGACGGCCCCAGCCGTGGTCGCGTGGCCGTCGCCGACGACGGTCCCGGGTTCCCCCCAGCCCTGCTGCCGGTCGCCTTCGAGCGGTTCCGGCGCGCCGATCGGGCGCGCTCGCGTGACGCCGGGGGCACCGGCCTGGGGCTCGCGATCGTCGCCGGCATCGTGTCGGCGCACGGTGGGTCGGTGCGGGCCGACAACGGTGCACCGCTGGGCGGCGCGGTGGTCACCGTGTGGTTGCCCCGCCCCAGCGAGGCGCCCACCCAGGTCGCCGATCGGTCCGGCCCCGGCCAGGTCGGCGCACCCGGTCAGCGGTGAGGCGCGACCGGCCCGCCACCGACCGCCGGTGCGCGGTGCTGCGGCAGCGGCAGGGGGACCGGGCCGGGTGGCGGAGGTGGACGGGAATCGAACCCGCCGGACGGGGATCGCCCGTCCCACCCGCTTTGAAGGCGGGGGAGCCCACCAGGTGCCCAGACACCTCCCGGGGATCGCCGAACGAGGCGATCGGGACCAGCCTCCCACGTCGGCCGGCCCGGTGCCCGGCCCGGGTGGTGACCACCGCGGGGGCGATCAGCGGCAGAGGTCGACGCTCGTCAGCACGGGTCCTAGCCGCGCCCTACACTGCCGCCCCATGAAGAAGGTCATCGTCATCCTCGTCGTCCTCGCCCTCGCCGCCCTGGCGGTGAAGAAGCTGCAGGACGCCGCCTGAACCACGCCCGGACCCGTCGGCTGACGGGCTCGGCCTGATCCCCGTTCCGCCCTCGCGGCGGGACGGTCTGCGAGAACGCCCGCCGCCACGCCCGTGACGGCGGGCGTTGCCGCGCCGCTCCGGATCTGATCGTGCGCCGACCTGCAAGGGTCGCCGGGCGGAGCCCGTCGGTGCGCGTGCGGGCCCGGACGCGAGCGACCAGCGTGGGCGGTGGCGGCGCCGGGCGGCGCCGCCACCACCAGACCGCGGCGGCACCGGCGGTGCCGGCGAGCACCACGGCTGCCACACCGGCCTTCACCGGCCGTGGCATGGCGACCCGGGATCGCAGCGGAACGGGTCGGTCGAACGTGAGGACCTCCCAGTCGTGCACCCGGGCGGCGCGCGCGAGGTCGCGATCGGGGTTCACGGCCACGGGGTGGCCGACCAGCTCCATCATCGGGAGGTCGGTGGCCGAGTCGGAGTAGGCGTAGGACCGCTCGAGGTCGATGCCCTGCGCCTCGGCCAGCTCGAGGATGGCCTCGGCCTTGTACGGACCGTACGAGTAGAACTCGACCTCGCCCGTGTAGCGCCCGTCGGCATCGATGCGGGCCCGGGTGGCGATCGACTCCTCCACGCCGAGGAAGCGGGCGAGCGGGGCGACGATCTCCTCCGGCGACGCCGAGATGAGGAAGACGCGCCGGCCGGCCGCCTGGTGCTCGCGGATCAGGTCGACGGCCTCGTCGAACACGATGGGCTCGATGACCTCGGCGAGGTTGTCGGCGACCAGGGCCCGGATCCGGGCCTGGTCCCAGCCCCGCGTCAGCCGCAGTGCGGACTCGCGGAACTTCCGCATCCGCTCCTCGTCGGCGCCGAGCCAGTGGAACACGAGGTTGCTCCACATGGCCCGGGCGAGGAGCCAGCGGTCGATCAGCCCCGCATCGAGCAGCGGACGGCCGAACGCGACCATCGACGCCTTGGCGATGACCGTCTTGTCCAGGTCGAAGAAGGCGGCCTCCACGTCGGCCGAGCATAGGGGGGACCTCTCCCTGCCCCGGCGACCGCCCCGGGTGGCCACGGGTGCGCACCGCGCTGTCGGGGTGCGTCCGCGGCGACGCTGCCCATCGGTCCCGCGTCGCGTTCGGCGGACGCGACCCTTGCCCCCGCCCGTGGCGCGTGCCTACCGTGGGCGACGTCCCCTCGGGCGCTCGGGTGGTCCGCCCTGGAGCGCTCCCGGATCCCGGTCCCCGGTCGATCCCGCCGTGCGCTCGCGTCCCCGACGCCTCCTCCGCGCCCGCCGTCCTCGAAGGGGTCGTCATGCTCGTGTCCTGTTGGTCGGCCAAGGGTGGTGCCGGCACCACCGTGGTCGCCGCCGCCCTCGCCCTCACCGCCGCTCTCGATGACGATGCCGGCAGCCTGCTCGTCGACCTGGCCGGCGACGCGCCCGCCGTCCTCGGGGTGCCCGAGCCCGACGGTCCGGGCGCCGCCGACTGGCTCGCCGCCGGGCCCGAGGTGCCCGTCGACGCCCTGGCCCGCCTCGAGGTCGAGGTCGGCGGCGATGTGTCGCTGATCCCCTGGGGCCGGCGACCTCCGGGTGCCGACGCCGAGGACCGGGCCGAGGTCCTGGCCGCGCTCCTGGCCGGCTCGCCCCGGTCCGTCGTCGTCGACTGCGGCCGGATCGGCCACGAGACCGACCCCGTGGCGTCGGTCCGACGGACGTTGGCCGCGGCCGGCACCCACTCCCTGCTCGTGACCCGAGGCTGCTACCTCGCGCTCCGCCACGCGGTGCAGGCTCCGCTGCGGCCCTCGGCGGTGGTGCTGGTCGACGAGCCGGGTCGCTCCCTCGGACGACTCGACGTCGAGGCCGTCGTCGGTGCGCCGGTCGTCGCCCGCGTTCCCTGGGACGCCGGCGTGGCCCGTGCTGTCGACGCCGGGCTGCTCGTCGACCGGCTGCCGCGGGGACTCGCCCGCGCGCTGCGCCACGCCGCATGACGCCGGTGGCCGGATCCCGGGTTGGCGCGCCGCCGGCGAGGTCAGAGCTCGTCCCGATCGTCGACGACCTCGTCGCCCGCCTGGCCGATGGGCGCCTCGAGGCCGACGGGGGTGGGCGACGAGCCGCGCTCGGTGCCGCGGCGCTCGCCATCCACCCCCTGCTCGACCCCACGTCCGTGGAGTGGATCGTGGATGCCGTGCTGGCCCGCATCGAGGGGCTGGGGCCGCTGCAGCCGCTGCTCGGCGACGACGACCTGACCGAGATCATGGTGAACGGCGACGGGCGGGTGTTCGTCGAGCGGGCGGGGCGCGTCGAGGCGTCGGGGTTGCGCCTGGAGCCCGAGGCCACCGCCGCGGTGATCGAGCGCATCGTCGCGCCGCTGGGCCTCCGGGTCGACCGGTCGTCGCCGCTCGTCGACGCTCGCTTGCCCGACGGGTCTCGCGTCAACGCCGTGATCCCACCCCTCGCCGTCGACGGGCCCTGCCTGACCATCCGCCGCTTCGGCGTGCGGACCGTGCCCCTCGAGGCCTTCGCCGGGTCCGCGGTCGTCCACCTGCTCAGGTCGCTGGTGGTGGGCAAGGCGAACCTCGTGGTGAGCGGAGGCACCGGCAGCGGCAAGACCACGCTGCTCAACGCGCTGGCTGCGGCCATCGGCAGCCGCGAGCGGGTGATCACGGTGGAGGACGCGGCCGAGCTCCGCCTGCCGGGCGATCACGTCGTGCGACTCGAAGCCCGACCGGCCTCGGCCGACGGACTGGCGGCGGTGGCCATCCGCGACCTCGTCCGCAACGCCCTGCGCATGCGTCCCGACCGGATCCTCGTCGGCGAGTGCCGCGGGGGTGAGGCGCTCGACATGGTGCAGGCCATGAACACCGGCCACGAGGGGTCGCTGACGACCTGCCACGCCAACAGCCCCATCGACGCGCTGCACCGGATCGAGACGATGATCCTCCTCGCCGATGTCGGCCTCCCGCTGCCGGCGGTCCGAGAGCAGCTCGTCTCGTCGATCGACGTGGTGGTGCAGGTCGCCCGTCGACCCGACGGGTCGCGCCGGGTGGTCGCCGTCGCCGAGCTGGGCGTCGACGTCGACCCAGCCGGGCGCATCGCGGTGCGGCCCCTGGTCGACGGGGAGCGCCTGGTCGCCCAACCCGCACGGCCCCGTCGGGCCGGGGGCACGTGGTGAGCGGCCTCGCCCCGGTTCTGGCCGCGCTCGGGGTCGGGGCCATGGGTCTGCTCCTCGTGTGGGCTCCGCTCGCCCCTCGACGCGCCGCCGCTCGGCGGTTGCCGGTCGTGGTGCCCCTGCCGGCCGACGATCGGTCCCGACCCCCCGACGCCGCGGTCCACCGTCGTGTCCCGCCGTGGGCCGCCGATCGGCTGGACGACCTCGCCCTGTCGATCGACCCGGCGGTCGCCTGGTGGGGCGCGTGGGCCGCGGTGGTGGGATCGACGGCCCTGGGCGCCGTCGTCGGTGGCCCCGGTCTGGCGGTCGTCGCACTCGTCGGCACGGCATCGGTCCCGGTGGTGGTGGT
This sequence comes from Acidimicrobiales bacterium, assembly GCA_046331175.1. Lineage (GTDB taxonomy): Bacteria > Actinomycetota > Acidimicrobiia > Acidimicrobiales > Acidimicrobilacustridaceae > JAWKIW01. The sequence continues at coordinate 640,144 of JAXLRI010000004.1, read as the reverse complement.
CGTGCTCGGGCGTGGACGTCGCGGGCGGCTCGTCGATCGGCAGCTGCCCGGGGCGCTCGACCGCCTGGGTCGGGCGCTGCGTGCCGGCACCTCGCTGCGCTCGGCGTTCGGCGAGGTGGCGACGGGCTCACCGCCGCCGCTCGCCGCCGAGCTGGCCCGGGTCGACGCCGAGCTGGGCGCCGGTGAGCCGCTGGCGGCGGTGCTCGTCCGCTGGGGTGGTCGGTGCCCGACGCCCGGGGTGCGCCTGCTGGTCGCCGCCGCGACGCTCGGCCACGAAGCCGGCGGTGCACAGGCTCGAGCCATCGACGGGGTCGCGGCCACCCTGCGGGAACGCCACGCCGTCCAGCGCGAGGCCCGGGCCCTGGCCTCCCAGGCCCGGGCGTCCGCCGCGGTCGTGGTGCTCGCTCCGGTCGGCTTCGCGGCCTTCTCGGCCGCCGCCGATCCCGAGGTGCTGGCCTTCCTGCTCGGGACCGCCCCCGGCCTCGTCTGCTTGGTGCTCGCCCTCGGTCTCGACGTGGCGGCCGCGGTGTGGATGGCGCGGATCACCGGGAGCATCCGGTGACCGGCCGGCCCGTCCTCCTCGGCGTCGCCTGGGTCGTGGTGCTCGTGGCGGCGGGGCGTCCTCACCGCCGGCCGCGACGGATCGGCGATCTGGCCGGCGACCGGATGGCGGCACCACCCACCCGCCCGGGGGTCGGCGTCCTCGACCCCGTCGGTCCGGTCGACCCAGACGGCCTGGTCGGTCCGGACGGTCAGGTCGGTCCGCCATCGCGTGGCGAGGCGTCGGCGAGGGCCTCGGGTCTGGGCCGGTTGGGTGGGGCTGTCCGCCAGCTGGCGCGGCGCCCACCCGACCCCTCGGCCGACCGGCGCCTGGGTCGGGCCCTCGTCGTCGCCGTGCTCGTGCCCGCGGGTCTGCCGCTGCCCGTGGCCGTCGCCATGGGGGTGGCGCTGTGGTGCCGCCCCGTCCTCGCCGCCCGCCGCCATCGGCGACGGCGCGAGCAGGCCCTCGTCGACGACCTGCCCGACGCCGTCGACCTCCTGCGCCTCGCCATCCAGTCGGGTGGCAACGCTCGACTGGCCGTGACCGCGGTCGCGGTCCGGCTCGAGGGCGAGGTCGGCGACCACCTGCGATCGGTGTGCCGTCGGGTCGCCCACGGCGAGCGCCTGGCCGATGCCGTCGCCGTCCTGCGGGCGGTGGAGCCGCTGCGCCCGGTCGCCGACGCGGTGATCGACGCCGAGCGCTACGGCGTGGCCCTCGGGCCGTCCCTCGACCGCCTCGCTGCCGAGGCCCGGTCCCAGCGTCGACGTCAGGCCGAGGAGCGGGCGCGCCGGGTCCCGGTCGCGATGCTGTTCCCGCTGGTGGGGTGCGTCCTGCCGTCCTTCGCGCTCCTCACGGTCGTGCCGCTGTTCGCCGGCACCCTCCGGACGCTGCACCTCTAGCGCGCGGCGCTGCCGCGCCTGGTTCGCCCCTCGGCGGGGCCCGTCGGCCGACCTCGGCCGACCTCCCGCACCTCCGACGGCCCTGTCCCCACGCCGCCGTCCCCAAGAACCACATCCGCACGAACCACACCAAACGAACCCCAAGAAGGAGGAGCCATGCGCTCCGTGCTCCCGCTCGTCACCGCCCTCCAGGCCCACGTCCTCACCCTCGTCGCCCGATCCGCGGCGCGCGACCCGCTCGATGGCCCGCGAGCGGTCCCCGGGCGCGGCCGAGGCGAGGCCGGTCAGACCACCGCCGAGTACGCCCTCGTGCTGCTCGGCGCCGCGGCGATCGCCGTGCTGATCATCTCCTGGGCGACCAAGACCAACCTGATCGGCAAGCTCTTCGACTTCGTCATCGACCACGTCATGGGCAAGGCGGGGTGAGGCGCCGCGGGCCTGGGCCCGAGGGCGTCGAGCGGGCCGATCGTGGCCAGACCACGGTCGAGCTCGCCCTCGCCCTGCCGCTGGTCCTCGTGCTGGTGCTCCTGATCGTCCAGGTCGGGTGCACCGTCCACGACCAGGTCGTCGTCACCCACGCCGCGCGCGAGGCCGCCCGCGCGTCCGCCGTCGACGCCGATCCCGGCGTGGTGCGGCGAGCGGCCGAGGCGGGTGGTGGGCTCGACCCCGACCTCCTCGACGTGAGCGTGCTCGGGCGCGACGGACCCGGCGGCGCCGTCACGGTCGAGGTCCGCTATCGGTCACCGGTGCGGGTCCCCCTGCTGCGCGTGGCGCTCCCGCAGGTCGGGCTGTCGGCTCGGACCACGATGCGCGTGGAGCGCTGACCCACTCGACCGGTCGCCGGCCGGTCGCCGGCCGGGACCGGTCGACGGCGCTCGGTCCCCATCCCATCCGTCCCGACCTGTCCCTTGCGTCCCATCCGTCCCGACCCGTCGCATCCCGTCCCGTCCGCGCCGGTCCGGGACGGATGGGGTGGTGGGGTCAGGCGGCGACGACCGCGGCCGGATCGAGCAGGGCGCGCAGCAGGGCGATGGCCCCAGCCTTGTCGAGCGGCTCGTTGCCGTTGCCGCACTTCGGTGACTGCACGCACGAGGGGCACCCCGCCCCGCACGGGCAGGAGGCCAGCAGCTCGAGCGTCGCGGCGAGGTGGCGTCCGGCCGCGTCGAACCCGAGCTCGGCGATGCCGGCGCCGCCGGGGTAGCCGTCGTAGACGACGATGGTGGGCAGCGCGGTGTCGGCGAGCAGGGCGCTCGACACCCCACCCACGTCCCATCGGTCGCAGATGGTGAACAGTGGCAGCAGGCCGATGGCCGCGTGCTCGACGGCGTGGAGCGTGCCGGGCCAGTCGGCCGGAGCGACGCCGGCGAGGTCGAGCACCTCGGGGGGGATCGAGTACCAGAAGGCGCGGGTGGTCAGCTCGGTCGGTGGCAGGTCGAGGTCGGCGACGCCGAGGATGGCACCCGTGTAGACGTCGAGCCGCCGGTAGCCCGTGACCCGGGACACCACGCGCACGGACCCCAGGGCCAGGCGGGCCCGGCCGACGGCCCGGCAGTGGTCCTCGCCGAGGATGGCGATGTCGGTGTCGCTCCGGGGCTGGGTGTGCTCGCTGCCGTCACTGGGCTCGACGACGGCCACGCGGTCGTCGAGGTCGAGGTCGGTGACCCGCCATGCCCGACCTTGGTGGAGGTAGACGGCGCCGGGGTGGACGAGGCGGAGGGCGCGGCCGTGGTCGACGGTCCCGACCAGCCGGCCGTCGGCCTGCACGATCTGGAACTCGTCGCCGCCGCTGCTGCGAAGCCCCACGCGGTGGGCGGGCCAGCCGTGACCGGACCACACCGCGACCGGCTGGCGGGCGGGGGCTCGGGAGGTGGCGCGGTCGAGGGTGCGCACGAGCAGCCGGTCGTCGAGGACGAGGGAGCGGATGCCGTCGTCGAGCAGGCCCGGCCACCAGCGCTCGTCGTCGCGGCGCAGCGGCAGCTCGTAGGCGGCGCACGACAGGTGGGGGAGCAGCACGTAGGGGTTGGCCGGGTTGATGACGGCGGGCTCGGGAGGGCGGTGGAACACCTCGGCGGGGTGGGCCATGAGCCACTGGTCGAGCTGGTCGTCGCCGGCGACCAGCACGGCCAGCGACGTGCTCGCGTCCCGACCGGCCCGACCGGCCTGCTGCCACATCGACGCGATGGTGCCCGGGAAGCCGTCGAGGACGCAGGCGTCGAGGCCACCGACGTCGATGCCCAGTTCGAGGGCGGTGGTGGCGACCACCCCCAGGAGGCGTCCTTCGAAGAGCTCGGCCTCGATGTCGCGCCGCTCGGCCGGCAGGTAGCCGCCGCGGTAGGGGCGAACGAGCTCGCGGTCTGACGGCGGGAGCCGACGGCGCATGTCGGCGGCGACGATCTCGGTGCCCTTCCGGCTCTGGCAGAACACGATGGTGCGGTGGCCCCGCCGCACCAGCTCGGCGGCCAGGGCACCGGTGGTGCGGCCGCTCCGGGGGATCTGGTCGGCGGCGGTGCCCGTGGGCTCGTCGACCGTGCCGAGCGGCCCGGGGGGCTCGGCCAGGCGGGGGTTCCAGAGGGCGACGATGCGCTCGCCCCGGGGCGAGGCGTCGTCGGTGACCTCCTGCACGTCGAGCCCGCACAGCTCGGAGGCCAGCCGGGCCGGCTCGCCGATGGTCGCCGACGAGAACACGAACGTGGGATCCGAGCCGTAGAACGCGCACAGCCGGCGCAACCGTCTGAGCAGGTGGGCGACATGGGATCCGAAGATGCCGCGCAGCACGTGCAGCTCGTCGACCACGACGTGGCGGAGCCGCTTGAAGAAGGTGGCCCACCGGTCGTGGTGCGGGAGCACGCCGTGGTGGAGCATCTCGGGGTTGGTGAGCACGACGTTGGCGTTGGCCCGCACCCAGGTGCGCACCTCGGGGCTGGTGTCGCCGTCGTAGGTGGCGGCCACCAGGCCGGGCACCTCCAGCGCACCGAGCGAGCGCAGCTGGTCCTGGGCGAGGGCCTTCGTGGGGAAGAGCAGCAGCGCGGTGGCCGGGCGCACGCCGGTCACCGTGGACTCGGCGATGGGGAGCTGGTAGCACAGCGACTTGCCCGAGGCCGTCCCGGTGGCGATCACCACGGAGCGCCCTGCTCGCACCAGGTCGAGGGCCTCGGCCTGGTGGGTCCACAGCCGGTGGACGGGGAGCCGCTCGACCACGGCATCGGGCAGGGGGACGGCGGGGTCGGCGAAGCGGGCCGCCCGGGCCGGGAGCCGCTCGACGTGGACCAGGCGCGGATCGCCGGCGAGCGAGCGCAGCAGCTCGTCGAGGTCGTCGGGGCGGACCGCCGTGGTGCGGCCCGCTCGCTTCGCCTCGTCGGGGGCGGGGACCGGAGCCATGGACGTGGGTCGAGTGTAGGGATCGCGCCGGCGTAATTACAGGGGCGTCATGCCGCCGGGGCGCCGATGCCCCGAGCGGCGGGTGCCGGCCCCTCCCGTCGGCGAGGACCCACGGGGTCCGGGTGGCCCTGGGCTACCGTGCGCAACGGTGCTCTTCGACGTGCAGGTGACCCAGCGCGACGGTGTCGCCGTGGTCCGCGTCGTCGGCGAGCTCGACCTCGCCACGGCTCCCCAGGCGCGGACCGCCGTGGTCCGCGCGCTCGCATCGGGCGGACCCGACCTCGAGCTGGACCTCACCGCCGTCGACTTCGTCGACTCGCTGGGCCTCGGGGTCGTGGTGTCGGCCCTCAAGCGGGTCCGGTCCCGAGGCGGGCACCTCGTCGTGGTGGCCGCTGCCGACCGCGTCCGCAAGCCGTTCGAGCTGACGGGTCTCGATGCCCTCGTCGACCTCCGACAGCCCATCGTCGACGGGACGGCACCGTCCGAGGTCGTCGATGGCTGAGGTCGTGCTCGAGATCCCGGCGCGGGCCGCCTACCTCTCCCTCGCCCGCCAGGTGGTGGCTGCTGCCGCCGCCATCGAGCCGTCCTTCCACGACGACCGCATCGACGACCTGCGGATCGCCGTCTCGGAGGCCACCACGAACGCCATCGAGGCCCACGCCGACCTGTCGAGCGAGGAGCGGATCGTGATCCGCTGCAACCTGGGTGCCGATCGCATCGAGGTGGAGGTCCTCGACCTCGCCGGTGGCTTCGACCAGGCCACGGCGGCCGCCGGGGCGGCGCCCGACGCCGAGGCCCCCGACCGCCTCGAGTACGAGCGCGGGCTGGGCATCCCGCTGATGCGCGTGCTGGCCGACGAGGCCGAGATCCGCAGTGGAGCCGAGGGCACCGCCGTGCGGCTGGTGGTCTACACCCCGGCCGGCCGCCGCCACGGCGACTGACCGAGCAGCGCCGTCCTAGTGGTGCGTCGCGGATTTGGTGACGGAGGTCAGGGTGGCTCGGCCTCGCTTGACCTTGGCGATGATGTCTTTGACGGTCTTGGTCCAGATGAAGGGCTGAGGGTCGTCGTTCCAGTGCTCGGTCCAGGTCTCGATGCCCTCGATGAGCTCGTCGACGCTCGAGAACGTGCCGCGCCGTAGCCGCCGTTCGGTGAGCAGGTTGAACCAGCCCTCGACCAGGTTCAGCCACGACGACGATGTCGGCGTGAAGTGGAGGTGCCACCGCGCTCGCTTGGGGTGCGCCAGCCACTCGGCGACCTCAGGGGCCTTGTGGGCGGACAGGTTGTCCAGCACGACGTGCACGTCGAGGTGGCGGGGGACGTGGAGGTCGATGAGCTTGAAGAACGCCAACACCTCCTTGGCCCGATGCCGCGGCTTGGTGTCGTAGATGACTTCACCGGTCGCGACGTTCATCGCCGCGAACAGGTCGGTGGTGCCGTGACGCTTGTAGTCATGGGTCATCGTCCCGGCCCGACCGGGCTTGAGGGGCAGCGACGGCTGGGTGCGGTCGAGGGCCTGGCACTGGGTCTTCTCGTCGAAGCTGAACACCACAGCCCGCTCGGGCGGGTTCATGTAGAGGCCGACGACGTCGACGAGCTTCGCCTCGAAGTCCGGGTCGGTCGAGATCTTGAACGTGTCGACCTTCCACGGCTTGAGCCCGTGGTCTCGCCAGATGCGCGCGACCGAGTCCTTGCTGATCCCGAACCGGGCTGCCATCGTCCGCGTCGTCCAGTGCGTCGACCCATCGTCGGGCCTGGCGTGCATGGTGTCGTGCACCACCGCCTCGACCGTGCCCTCGGGCAACCACGAGCTACGACCCCGGCCCGGCGCGATCACTCCGACCCCGTCGACACCCTCGGCTGCAAAGCGATTCCGCCACCGGCGCACCGCGTTCGGCTGCACCCCGCACCGCCGGGCGATCTCGCTGTTCGACTCACCATCCGCGGCAAGCAGCAGACCCTGGGCCTGGACGACCTGGCGATACGGCGACGAGGTCGATCTCGTCATCTCTTCGAGCTGGGTCCGTTGCTTCTTCGTGAGCTTCAACGGGGCAGCGACGATGACCGGCATGCCCCCAACCTAACCCGTGTCGCTATTTCAGCGACGGACCACTAGCGGGCGACGCCCAGGTCGCCGGAGGTTGGCGTGTCGGCGGCCGGCGTGGACGACTCGTACTTGCGCAGCTCGCGGCGGGCGATGACCTGGCGGTGCACCTCGTCGGGCCCGTCGGCGATGCGCAGGGTGCGGATGCCGGCGTACATCGCCGCCAGTGGCACGTCGCCGCTCACCCCCATGCCGCCGTGGGCCTGGATGGCCCGGTCGATGACCCGCAGGGCCGTCGACGGGGCGGCCACCTTGATGGCCGAGATCTCGGTGCGGGCGCCCTTGTTGCCCACGGTGTCCATGAGCCACGCGGCCTGGAGCGTCAGCAGCCGGGTCTGGTCGATCTCGATGCGCGAGTCGGCGATCCACTGTTGGATCACGCCCTGGTCCGCGAGCGGCTTGCCGAAGGCCACCCGCTCGCGCACCCGTCGGCACATGAGCTCGAGCGCCCGCTCGGCGGCGCCGAGGCAGCGCATGCAGTGGTGGATCCGCCCCGGGCCGAGCCGCGCCTGGGCGATGGCGAACCCACCGCCCTCCTCGCCGAGGAGGTTGGTGACCGGCACCCGCACGTCCTCGAAGAGCACCTCGCAGTGGCCCTCGCGATCGGTGTAGCCGAACACGGGCAGGTTGCGGACCACCTGGACGCCGGGCGTGTCCATGGGGACCAGCACCATCGACTGCTGCAGGTAGGTGGGCGCGTCCGGGTCGGTCTTGCCCATCAGGATGGCGACCTTGCACCGCTTGGAGGCGGCTCCCGACGTCCACCACTTGTGGCCGTTGATGACGTACTCGTCGCCCTGCCGCTCGATGCGGCACCGGATGTTGGTGGCGTCCGACGACGCCACCTCGGGCTCGGTCATGGCGAAGCACGAGCGGATCTCACCCTCGAGCAGCGGCTGGAGCCAGCGCTCCTTCTGCTCGTCGGTGCCGAACATGGTGAGGATCTCCATGTTGCCGGTGTCGGGTGCCGAGCAGTTGATCGCTTCGGGGCCGAGCGGGCTGCGGCCGGTGATCTCCGCGAGCGGCGCGTAGTCGGTGTTCGACAGGCCCTCGGTCCACTCGGTCCGGTGGGGCAGGAAGAGGTTCCACAGCCCGCGCTCGCGGGCTTCGCGCTTGAGCTCCTCGAGCACGGCCGGGTGGTGGTGGGGGTCGCCCGACGCGGCCATCTGGTCGCGGGCGACCTGCTCGGCCGGGTAGACCCGCTCGTCCATGAAGGCCAGCAGCCGCTCCTGCAGCTCGCGTGCGACCGGGCTCAGCTCGAAGTCCATGCGTTCCCCCTGGGCGTGCGTGGCGGACCGGCCGACCCTACCGCTCGTCGCCGCAACCGCTGATCGGCGATCGCCATCGAGGCGCGGTCGCGGCGCGGTCGAGGCGCGGTCGCGGCGCGGTCACGGCGCAGGCCGAGCCGGCTACTCGCCGAGCTGCTGGGCGAGGTAGTTCTCGATGCCGATCTGGGCGATGGCCTCGAGCTGGGTCTCCAGCCAGTCGGCGTGGGCCTCCTCGCCGACCAGGCGCGCCGCGAGCAGCTCGCGGGTGCCGTTGTCGCCCTTGGCGACGGTGAGGGCGATGCCGCGGTTGTAGCGCTCGATGGCCGCCCGCTCGAGCTCGAGGTCGAGCTGGAGCTGCTCCAGCACCGTCTCGCCGACCTGCACCGGGTTCAGGCGCTGAAGGTTGGGGATGCCGTCGAGGTAGAGGATGCGCTCGATGAGGGTGTCGGCGTCCTTCATCTCGTCGATCGACTCGTGCCGGTTGACCTCGGCGAGGCGGCGGAAGCCCCAGTTCTCGCACATCTTGGCGTGCACGAAGTACTGGTTGATGGCGGTGAGCTCGGCGGTCAGCACCTCGTTGAGGAGCTCGATGATCTCGGGGTCGCCCTGCACGCTGGTGTCTCCTGGACTCTGAGGGGGAACGGGGAAGGGAGGTGGGAAGACGAAGGGGGATCGGGGGGACGGCTCGGGGTGGCACCGGCGGTCGGAGGCAGCGCTCGGGCCAGGTGCGCCGACAGTCTGGCAGGGCGCGGGGTGCTCGACGTCGTCCGGCCCGGAGGTGCCGGCTCAGGCGGCGGCCGGCTCGGGGGCGAGCCCGAACTGCTCGAGCAGGCGCTCGACCGTGGGCCGGCACCCACCGCAGGACGAGCCGGCACCGCAGCGCTCGCCCAGCTCGTCGGGGTCGGTGGCGCCCCCGGCGATCTCGTCGCGAATCTGGCGATCGTTGACGCCGTGGCAGTGGCAGACGACCATGTGTTAAGGATGCCGAACATCTGGTGGCGTGTCAACCTCCTGCCGGGTGGTGGGCGGCCCTGGACCCCCCGATCGGGCGGTCGCCGGTGAACTTTTTTTCGGGCTCTGACGGCAGCGGCCCAGGAGGAGGCCTCTGACCTGGGGTTTCTCCCCTCGACTCGGCCGGCCGCACGGGCCCCGATGGCGCCTGTCCCGACCGGTGGGTGTTTGACAGCGGCCGCCGGAGTAGGGCAAACCTTCCCCCGATGCCCACCCCGCTCGTCATCGTCGAGTCTCCCGCCAAGGCCCGCACCATCGCCGGGTTCCTCGGCGACGACGTCCTCGTGGAGTCCTCGGTCGGCCACATCCGCGACCTGCCCCGCAACGCGGCCGAGGTGCCCGAGGCCTACAAGCAGGCGTGGGAGATCCTCGCCGTCGACGTCGAGAACGACTTCAAGCCCCTCTACGTCGTGCACCCCGACAAGAAGGCCAAGGTGCGCGAGCTGAAGTCGCTCCTCAAGGACGCCGACGAGCTCTACCTCGCGACGGACGAGGATCGCGAGGGCGAGGCCATCGCGTGGCACCTGCTGGAGGTGCTCAACCCCCCGGCGACCATGCCGGTCAAGCGGATGGTGTTCCACGAGATCACCCGCGGTGCCATCGAGGAGGCGATCGCCAACCCCCGCGACCTCGACCGCCGACTCGTCGACGCCCAGGAGACGCGGCGCCTGCTCGACCGCATCTACGGCTACGGCCCGGTCGCCGACACCGTGCGCCGCAAGATCGGCCCCGGCCTGTCCGTCGGCCGCGTGCAGTCGGTGGCCACCCGCCTCGTCGTGGAGCGAGAGCGCGAGCGCATGCGGTTCCGCTCGGCCGGCTACTGGGACATCGACGGCACCTTCGCCCGCAGCGCCGTCGACGGCGAGGACACCGGCCGCAGCTTCGGCGCCACGCTCGTGCAGGTCGACGGCCTGCGGGTCGCCACGGGCAAGGACTTCGACGACGATGGGTCCCCCCGCCCCGGTGTGGCGGTCCTCGACGAGCCCGCCGCCCGGTCGCTCGCCACCGACCTCGACGGCGCCCCGTTCACCGTCCGCTCGGTCGAGCGGAAGCCCTACCGCCGACGTCCCGCGGCGCCCTTCATCACCTCCACGCTCCAGCAGGAGGCGGGCCGCAAGCTCCGCCTGTCGTCGGGCGTCACCATGCAGGCCGCCCAGGGCCTCTACGAGAACGGCTACATCACCTACATGCGAACCGACAGCACCACGTTGTCGGAGACCGCGCTGCGGGCGGCCCGCTCCGAGATCAGCCGGCGCTTCGGCGACCAGTACGTGCCGGACGCGCCCCGCCAGTACACGAAGAAGGTCAAGAACGCCCAGGAGGCCCACGAGGCCATCCGGCCGGCCGGCGACTCCTTTCGCTCGCCCGAGGACGTGGCCCGAGAGGTGTCCTCGACCCAGGCGAAGGTCTACGAGCTGATCTGGAAGCGCACCATCGCCTCGCAGATGACCGACGCGACCGGCGAGACGGTCTCGGTCCGCCTCGGTGCCACCAGCGCCCAGGGCCGAGACGCCGAGTTCGCCACCTCCGGCACGGTCATCTCGCACCAGGGCTTCCGCCTCGTGTACATCGAGGACCTCGACGAGGCCGACGACGGGGACGACACCGGTCGCCAGCTGCCACCGCTCGCCGAGGGCGATCGCCTCGACGTGGTCGACCTCGTCCCCAACGGCCACCAGACCAACCCGCCGGCCCGCTACACCGAGGCCTCCCTGGTGAAGCGGCTCGAGGAGCTCGGCGTCGGCCGCCCCTCCACCTACGCCTCGATCATGAACACCATCCAGGATCGCGGCTACGTGTGGAAGAAGGGGTCGGCCCTCGTGCCGGCCTTCACCGCCTTCGCGGTCATCAACCTGCTCGAGCAGCACTTCCCGGACCTGGTCGACTTCGCCTTCACGGCTCGCATGGAGGACGACCTCGACGGCATCGCCAGCGGTGACGAGGAGGTCGTCCCCTACCTCGCCGACTTCTACTTCGGCCCGGCCGACGCCAACGGCCAGCGCCACGGCGGGCTCAAGGGCATGGTCGAACAGCACCTCGACGCCATCGACCCGGCCGAGATCAACTCGGTCCCCATCGGCCTCGACCCCGACGGTGTGCTCATCGTGGCCAAGCCTGGTCGCCAGGGCTCGCCCTACCTCAAGCGGGGCGACGACACCGCGTCGATCCCCGATGCGCTGGCCCCCGACGAGCTGACCGTCGAGAAGGCCCTCGAGCTGCTCGCCGCCCCCAAGGGCGGGCGCGAGGTGGGGGTCGACCCCGAGACCGGCCTGGTGGTCTACGCCAAGAACGGCCGGTACGGCCCCTACGTCCAGCTCGGTGAGATGGTCGACGGCGGCGAGAAGCCGAAGATGGCCTCCATCTTCCAGACCATGACGGTCGAGCGCATCACCCTCGACGAGGCCCTGCAGCTGCTCTCGCTGCCCCGGGTCGTCGGCATCGATCCCGCCGACGGCGCCGAGATCACCGCGGCCAACGGCCGGTACGGGCCGTACATCCAGAAGGTCGGCGCCGACGGGAAGAAGGACAGCCGCAGCCTGCAGAACGAGGAGCAGCTCCTCACCGTCACCCTCGACCAGGCCCGGGAGATCTTCGCCCAGCCGAAGCTTCGGCGGGGCCAGCAGGCCAAGCCGCCGCTCAAGGAGCTCGGGAACGACCCGGTGTCCGGGAAGCCCATCGTGTGCAAGGACGGCCGGTTCGGCCTGTACGTGACCGACGGCGAGACCAACGCCTCGTTGCGCAAGGGCGACGACCTCGACACGCTCACCCCCGAGCGCGCCGCCGAGCTGCTGCAGATCCGACGCGAGACGGCACCGGTGAAGAAGAAGGCCGGCCGGGCCAAGAAGGCGGCCAAGGGCGCCAAGACGTCGGCCAAGCGCACGACGAAGAAGGCGGCCAAGCGCGCGACGAAGAAGGCGGCAGCCCCGCCGGTCGCCGCCCCCGACGCCTGAGCCTCTGGCGCCCTCCCCCTGCTGCGCGATGCGTGGCGGCGGGGGGAGCGCCCTCTACGGTTGCAACGTGGCCGTCCTGCGACCCGATCCCGCAGGTGATCCCGATCCCGGCGGTCGGCCGGGTCCCACGGCCGCGCGCCCCGAGCCCGGTGGTGGAGGAGCCGACGACGTCCCCATGGGCGTCACCCGGCCGGCCGCGTTCGACCCGACCAGCGATGCCCTGGCGATCGACGCCGACGACGCGCCGCACGATCGGCCGGGCTGGCACGTCCGGTTGTTCGGCTCGCACGAGTTCTTCCGCCTCTGGCTGGTGCAGGTGGTGTCGGCCACCGGTGACTGGCTCGGCCTGCTGGCGGTCACCTACTTCGCCCGCGACCTCTTCCCCGACGATCCCAACGCGGCGGCGGCGGCCATCTCGGTGGTCATCGCCGTGCGCCTGCTCCCGCACCTGTTCTTCTCGCCCATCGCCGGGGTGATCGTCGACCGCTTCGATCGCAAGAAGCTGATGATCGCCGCCGACCTCTGCCGGGCGGGCATCCTCGTGCTGCTGCCGTTCGCCAAGAACCTGCCGGCGCTGATCGCGGCGTCGTTGCTGCTCGAGATGTTCACGCTGCTGTGGACGCCGGCCAAGGAGGCGATCACGCCGCAGCTCGTGCCGCCCGACCACCTGACCACGGCCAACTCGTTGAACCTCGCCGCCGGCTACGGGACGGCGCCGATCGCGACGCTCGTCTTCACGCTCCTGGCCGGCCTCTCGACCTGGCTCGGCACCGTGGAGGGGCTGTCGTTCCTGCAGCTGAACCAGACCGCCCTGGCCTTCTACGCCGACGCAGCCACGTTCGTCTTCTCGGCGCTGATGCTCCGGTCGCTCGTGTTCCTGCGCGGCCGGCGGACCCGCGCCCACGACGGCGAGCGCCGCGGCCGCCGCCGGCTCGAGCTGCGGGGGACCGTCGGCGACCTCAAGGAGGGCTGGCACTACATCTTCATCAACGACACCGTGCGGGCCGTCAACCTCAGCTTGGGCATCGCGCTGATCGGCGGCGGCATGCTCATCCCGCTCGGTGCAGTGTTCTCCTCGGAGGTGCTCGGCGCGGGCGCCGCCGGCTACGGGCTCTTCACCACGGCGCTGATGTTCGGTGTGGCGACCGGGGTGGTGGCCGTGTCGCTGCTCCAGAAGCGCCTCCCGCGCGACCGCGTGTTCACCACGTCGTTCTTCGTCGCCGGCGGCGCGCTGCTCGTCGGTGCGTCGGCGGGCAGCCTCGGCCTGGCCATCGTGGCGGTGTTCGTGATGGGGGCCTTCGTCGGCCCCATCTACGTGCTCGGCTACTCGATCCTCCACGAGAAGGTCGACGACGAGCTGCGCGGCCGGGTCTTCGCCGCGCTCAACACGCTCGTTCGGTTCTGCGTCCTCCTCGCCCTGGTGGGTGGTCCGCTGCTGGCGGCCGCCGCCGACACGATCGCCAACGACCTGTTCGGGCGCACCGTCGAGGTGGGCAGCGCCTCGTACTTCCTGCCCGGGGTGCGGCTCACGCTCTGGATCGACGCCCTGTTCATCCTCGGTGCCGGCGTCGTGGCCTCGGGTTCGCTGCGCCGCGGCCATCGGCGAGAGGCCGCCGGCACCGCCCAACACCCCTCGGGGGGCGCGCCGTGACGGCGGCTCGCGGACGGTTCATCGCGTTCGAGGGCGGCGAGGGGTGTGGCAAGTCCACCCAGGCTGCCCGCCTGGCGACCGCCCTCGACGCCGTGCTCACCCGAGAACCGGGCGCCACCACGGTCGGCTCGGCCATCCGGGCGCTCCTGCTCGACCCGGCGACCGGTCCGGTCGATCCTCGGACCGAGGCGCTCCTCATGGCGGCCGATCGGGCCCAGCACGTGGCCGAGGTGGTGCGTCCCGCCCTGGCCGGCGGACGCCACGTCGTGACCGACCGCTACGCCGGGTCGTCCCTGGCCTACCAGGGGTTCGGGCGGGGCCTGCCCGTCGACGAGGTCCGCCGGCTCACGGCCTGGGGCACCGAGGACCTGTGGCCTGATCTGGTGATCCTGCTGGTGGTCCCCGCCGAGGTCGCCGCCCTGCGGCTGGGGGAGGACCTCGATCGGTTCGAGCAGGAGGGTGACGGCTTCCACGCCCGCGTCGAGGACGGGTTCCGGTGGCTGGCGGACGACGACCCCGAGCGGTGGGCCGTAGTCGACGGCACCGCCCCGCCGGACGAGGTCGCCGCGGCCGTCGCCCTCGTGGTGGCCGAGCGGCTACAACTGGCCGGGTGAGCGCAGCGGGGACCTCCGACGACCTCTTCGCCGGTGTGGTCGGTCAGCCGGCGGCGGTCGAGCTGCTGCGCACCTCGACCGCGTCCCCGGTCCACGCCTACCTCTTCGTCGGTCCGCGGGGGTCGGGCAAGCGCGACCTCGCCCGGTCGTTCGCCGCCGCCCTGCTCAGCGACGGCCTCGAGCCGGAGGCCGCCGCTCGGGCCGCCGCGCTGGCCCAGGACGAGCGCCACCCGGACCTGCGGGTCGTCGAGCGCGTCGGAGCGGCGATCTCCTCGGCGCAGGCCGACGAGATCGTGGCGCTCGCCAGCCGGACCCCGGTCGAGGGGGGTCGGAAGGTCATCGTCCTGGACGAGTTCCACCTGGTGAGCCCGCAGGTCGGCCCGAAGCTCCTGAAGACGATCGAGGAGCCCCCGGCGGGCACGGTCTTCGTGGTCCTGGCCGAGCAGGTCACCCCCGACCTCGTCACCATCGCCTCCCGTTGCGTCCGGGTCGACCTCCCGCCGGTGTCCGACGACCTCGTGACCGAGGCGCTGGTGGCCGAGGGCGTCGACGCCGAGACCGCCGCCCAGGCGGCGACGGCCGCCGCCGGCGACCTCTCCCGGGCCCGCCTGCTCGCCTCCGACGAGCGCCTCGCCATCCGACGACGGGCCTGGGCCGAGGTCCCCCACCGCCTCGACGGCAGCGGCGCCGCCGCCTACGACGCCGTCGAGGAGCTGCTGGCGGCCATCGACGACGCGGCCGCCACCCTCAAGCAGCGCCAGGCCGACGAGGTCGCCGAGCTGCAGGAGCGGGTCGAGCAGTACGGCGAGCGCGGGTCGGGTCGCAAGGACCTGGAGGACCGGCACAAGCGCGAGCTGCGGCGCCACCGCACCGACGAGCTGCGCTTCGGCCTGGCGGTGCTGGCCCGCACGTACCGGGATCGCCTGGCCGAGGCTCCTGACCCGGGGCCGCTGCTGCGGTCGCTCGACGCCGTGGCCGACACCGCCGAGGCGCTGGTGCGCAACCCCAACGAACGGCTCCAGCTGCAGGCCCTCTTCCTCCGGCTGGCGCCGCTGCGCCGCTGACCCGACCCGATGCCGCGGTCAGAACGTGCTGCCCGACCGGAGGAGCTGGGCGAACTCCTCGGAGCGCAGTGGTTCGGCGAAGTGGAAGCCCTGGCCCCACTCGCACCCGAGCCGCCGGAGGCCGGCGAGCTGGTGGTGGTTCTCGACGCCCTCGGCGCAGGTGGTCAGGCCGAGCGCTCGCGCCATGTGCATGACCGCGTCGGCGATGGGCGAGCCGTCGCCGTCGGACCCGAGCGGCGTGACGAAGGAGCGGTCGATCTTGACGATGTCGACCGGGAAGCGGTGGAGGTAGGACAGCGACGAGAACCCGGTCCCGAAGTCGTCGATGGCGAGTCGCACGCCGAGCGCCTTGAGCTGGTCGAGGATGGCGAGGGCCGCCTCGGCGTCGTCGACGAGCACGCTCTCGGTCACCTCCAGCACGAGGTCGCCGGCCGGCCACTCGTAGCGGCGCAGGACGCGGTCGACGGTGCCGACCAGGTCGGGTGCGGTGAGCTGGCGCGGCGAGAGGTTCACCGAGACGACCAGGCGATCGACGCCGTCGAGGCGGTCGATCCAGGTGCGGGCCTGGTGCACCGCCTCGTCGAGGACCCACCGGCCGATGCGCACGATCAGACCGGTGTCCTCGGCGATCTCGATGAACTCGGAGGGAAGGATCTCGCCCCGGTCGGGGTGCAGCCACCGCAGCAGGGCCTCGGCGCCGAGGATCCGCCCGGAGGCCAGGTCGATCTCGGGCTGGTAGCGCAGCGCCAGCTCGGCCCGCTCGATGGCGGCCCGCAGGTCGCGGTCGACGCGCAGCCGCTCGACGACGCGGGTGTGCATGGCGTGGTCGAACACCTCGAGCCGGTTCCGGCCCAGCTCCTTGGCGCGGTACATGGCGGCGTCGGCCCGCTGGAGCAGGATGTCGCTGGTCTCGTCGCCGGACTCCGACACGGCCACGCCCATGCTGGCCGACAGGAAGATCTCGCCCTCCTCGAAGGCGAACGGCTCGGACAGCGCCAGCTCGAGGCGGTGGGCCACGAACCGGACGTCCTCGATGTCGTCGATGTCCTCGAGCAGGACGACGAACTCGTCGGCGCCGAAGTGGCCCACGTAGTCGCCCGGGCGCACCAGGTTGCGCAGCCGGTTCCCGAACCGCACGAGCAGCGAGTCGCCGGCGGCGTGGCCGAAGCTGTCGTTGACCATCTTGAAGCGGTCGAGGTCGACGAACATGACCGCCAGGCGGCGCTGCTGCTGGCGGGCGCGCAGCAGGGAGGCGTCGAGCACCTGCAGCAGGCTCCGGCGGTTGGGCAGCCCGGTGAGGTGGTGGTGGTGGGCCTGGTGGTGCAGCTCGCGCTGGGCCCGGTCGCGATCGATGGCGATGGCGGCGAGCTGGCAGGCCACCGCGACCACGTCGCGCTCGTGGTCGGTGGGCTCGGTCTCGTGGCGGTAGAGCGTGGACACGCAGCCGAGCACCTCACCGCTGCGGTTGTCGATGATGGGCGACGACCACCCCGACCGGAAGCCCGCCTCGAGCACCTTGCGGTGTCGCGTGTCGCCCGACGCCTCGAACAGGAGCTGGACGGGCCGGCGCTCGGCCATCGCACGGGCGGCGGTGGAGCCCTCGTGCACCCGTCCGGCCCGTTCCACCTCCTCGACGAGCGACCGGGGGACGTTGCCGGCTGCGCCCACGGTGATGCGGCCGTCGTCGCACCGCAGGATCGCGGTCAGCGCTCCGCTGTGGTACTCGACCATCTTGGCGATGGCCGGCAGGGTGTCGTCGAGCGGCGCGTCACGGGCGATCAGCTCGAGCACGGCGGCCTCGTCGGCCAACAGCACCTCGGCCTGCTTCACGAGCGTGACGTTGCGGCTGGTGATGACGACGCCGTCGACCACCGGGTCGTGCAGGAGGTTGCGGGCGGTCATCTCGATGAGCTCGTAGTGGCCGTCGGCGTGGACGGTGCGCACGACCTCGCTCGCCTCGGCCCCGGGTCGGGCCAGCACGCGGGCGAAGCCGGCCGCGGCCCGCTCGCGGTCGTCGGGGTGGAACAGGTCGAAGCCCACCGCGCCGATCCACCGGTCGCGGTCGTAGCCGAGCACGTCGGTGAGCTGGGCGCTGGTCTCGAGGATGCGCCCCTCGGCGTCGACGATGGTCACGGTGTCGGAGATGTTGCCGATGAGCGCCCGCCAGCGGTGCTCGGCCTGCTCGACGGCCTTGGTGGCCTCGGCCTGCGTCGTCACGTCGATGGCGAAGGAGAGCACCGCCGCCGGCTCGCCGGCGTCGTCGCGCAGCAGCGACGCGCTGGTGAGCACCCGGGGCCGGCTGCCGTCCTTGCACACGGGGGAGTACTCGGTCGACGCGATGTCGCCGTCCTCCAGCAGACGGGCGAAGACCTCGAGCGCGGCGTCGACCTCCTCCTCGGGCAGGAAGACGGGGAGCTGGCCGACGATCTCGTCGGCCGACCACCCGAAGAGTCGCTCGGCGGCGCGGTTCCACGACACGATCCGACCGCCGAGGTCGACGGCGTAGATGGCCACCGGCGCCTCGTCGAAGGTGGGACCGCGCAGGTCGATGGACGCCCGCGAGGGCGATTGGTCGATCAGGCCCAGCTCGTGGCCGCGGGACGCGAGCACGCGTCCCAGCAGCTCCGGTTCGAGTGGCATGCCCCCTCCTCCCCGCGCCTGCCACCGGGCGCAGGAACACCGTGGCCGATGGTAGTGGGAGGTCTCGACGGCTGCCGCGGGTCCACCGGCGCGGGCGGGTGGAACGGCCCGCAACGCCTTGGGGGCGGTCGCAGGGGGCGGGCTATGCTCGGCGCCCCGCCCGAGTAGCTCAGTCGGCAGAGCGGCTCACTCGTAATGAGCAGGTCAGGAGTTCGATTCTCCTCTCGGGCTCCACGGCCGACGTCCCGAACCGCGGCCCGCCGGTCCTCGCCGGCGCGGCGGAGCGCGGCGTGCTCGGCGCGGCACCGCTAACCTGACACGAACGTCAGGTAACGGGCCGGGTGGCCCGACCGGCCGAGGAGGTCGACGTGGAGCCGCCGAAGATCATCAGCGTGGACGACCACGTCGTGGAGCCACCCCACGTCTGGCAGGCCTGGCTGCCGGCCAAGCACCGTGAGCGGGGGCCCCGGGTCGTGCGCGAGCGATGGGCGCCCTTCGTGCACAAGCCGGGCGCCAAGTACACGAACACCATCGATCCCGACGGCGAGCCGGGCGACTGCTGGGTCTACGAGGACCAGGTCATCTACGTCCACAAGCGCTTCGTCGCCATCCCGCTCGAGGCCACCCCCGACGGCGACGTGACCCGCTTCGACCGCACCGTCATGCAGATGACGCCGGTGACCTACGACGAGATGCGACCCGGCTGCTACGACCGTGACGCCCGGGTCGAGGACTTCGCCCTCAACTGGGTCGACGGCTCGCTGCCCTTCCCCACCTTCCCCCGCTTCTGCGGGCAGACCTTCTCCGAGGCCGCCGACAAGGAGCTCGCCCTGGCGTGCGTCCAGGCCTACAACGACTGGATGGTGGAGGAGTGGTGCGCCCCGTCCGGTGGGGTGAACATCCCGCTCATCATCATCCCGCTGTGGGATCCTCTCCTCGCGGCCGCCGAGGTCGAGCGCAACGCCGCGCGCGGCGTGCACGCGGTGTGCTTCTCGGAGATCCCGCCCCGCCTCGGCCTGCCGAGCATCCACACCGACCACTGGGATCCGTTCTTCGCCGCCTGCGACCACCACGCCGTCACGATCTGCATGCACATCGGCTCGTCGTCGACGACCCCGGCGGCGTCGCCCGACGCCCCTGAGGCGGTCGGCGGGACCTTGGCGTTCAACAACTCGTTCGCGTCGATGGCCGACTGGCTCTTCTCGGGCAAGCTCATCCAGTTCCCCGGCCTCAAGCTCGCCTACTCGGAGGGCCAGATCGGCTGGATCCCCTACGCCCTCGAGCGGGCCGACACCGTGTGGGAGCACCACGACAGCTGGATGCACACCAAGGAGCGCATCCCCGAACCTCCCAGCACCTACTACTGGGGCCGCATCTTCGGGTGCTTCACCGCCGACCACCACGGCCTCGCCAACCTCGACGCGGTGGGCCGGGACAACATCTGCTTCGAGACCGACTACCCGCACACCGACACGACCTGGCCGCACTCGAAGGAGTACGTCGAGAAGCTCCTGGCCGGGGTGGACGACGACATCGCCTACAAGGTGCTGCGCGGCAACGCCATCTCGATGCTGTCGCTCGACCGCACCTGAGTCTTCGGGGACGGCGCCCCTCACGTCCGGACCGACCGGTCGTCGAGGTCCGTCGTCGCAGAATCTGCTCAAGTGCGCGGCTCGACGTGCCGATGGAGTGTTGTCTCTATCCGAAGGTGCACGACCGATGGGGTCCCGGTACGCCGGGGCCCCATCACTTTTTCGTCCGCCCGTCGCCCGGGGTCCGCGCCGGCCATCCCCGGTAGCCTGGCCGGGATGGCCGACCAGGCGACCTTCGCCGAGCAGGCGATGCCCTTCATGTCCTCGCTCTACGCGGCGGCGATGCGCATGACGCGCAACCCCGCCGACGCCGAGGACCTCGTGCAGGAGACGTACCTGCGCGCCTACCGCGGCTTCGGTGGCTTCCAGGAGGGCACGAACCTCAAGGCCTGGCTGTACCGCATCCTCACCAACACCTACATCAACAGCTACCGGGCGAAGAAGCGCCGACCCGACGAGTCAGCGCTCGACGAGGCCGAAGACCTCTACCTCTACCGCCGCCTCGGTGGCCTCGAGGCCGCCGCGGCCAGCCGCAGCGCCGAGGACGAGCTGATGGACTGGTTCACCGACGGCGAGGTGAAGGAGGCGATCGAGGCTCTTCCCGAGCAGTTCCGGATGGCGGTGCTCCTGGCCGACGTCGAGGGCTTCGCCTACAAGGAGATCGCCGAGATCCTCGACATCCCGATCGGCACCGTGATGAGCCGGCTGCACCGGGGAAGAAAGGCCCTGCAGAAGCGGTTGTACGAGTTCGCCAGCGAGCGGGGCCTCACCGGCGATCGCTTCGGCGAGGCGGCGGCGGAGGCCGGCCTCGAACCCCCCGACGAACCAGATGGATCCGACGCCCCGGGAGCGAGCGAACCGCGTCCCGTCCTGGCGGAGTGAGCACATGGGTGACCACGACCACGACCATGACACTGCCTGCGAGGAAGCGCTCGCCGAGTTGTACACCTTCCTGGACGGCGAGCTGACCGAGGAGCGGCGGGTCACGATCCGCCGGCACCTCGACGACTGCAACCCGTGCCTCGAGGCGTTCGACTTCGAGGCCGAGCTGCGGATGGTCATCCGGCACCGGTGCACCGAGGAGGTGCCCGACTCGCTGCGGGCGCGGGTGGCCGACCAGCTCGAGCAGCTCACCCGGCTGACCGACGGCACGCCGGCCGAGGGCTCCGACGGTCCCGGTGACGCCCTGGCCGGACCCGGGACGCGTGCCTGACCACCGGCCGGGGTGCCGCCGCCCTGGCGGCTTGGGGACGCGGCCCGGCGTCGATCTAGGATGCGGCCATGGTCCTCGCCGTCGTGTGGCACTTCTGGATCGCCGTGGCCCTCGTGGTGCCGGCCATCCTCCTCTGCATCGCCGTCGCCATCGGCTACGTCTACAAGGTCGTGCTGCCCCGCTACCCGCGGAAGTAGCGCCGTGAGCGGCCCGACCATCGATTGGTCGCTGGCCGAGCGGATCGCCGTCCGGGTGTCGGGCCGGGAGCCCTTCGCCGAGTCGTACCACTGGGACTCCCTCGAGCCCGACTTCACCGAGCTGACGGCCGAGGCCGAGGAGCTCGTCGCCGCCGAGACGGGGCTGCGGTCGCTGGCCGGGCCGGCTCGGGCGCGCATCACCGATCGCGTCGGCTGGATCCGCGCCAACATCGCCTCGTTCCAGCGGCTGCTGCGGCCGCTGCTCGACCGGTTCGCCGACCGGCTCACCGCCACCGCGTTCGCCCCCGTCGCGCAGAAGGTGGCCGGGGCCGAGGTCGGGCTCCTCCTCGGCTGGATGTCCGGCCGCGTCCTCGGGCAGTACGACCTGCTGATCATCGAGGAGGAGAACCCCCAGGACCAGGACCTCGTCTACTACGTGGGCCCGAACGTCCTGGCGCTCGAGAAGCAGTACGCCTTCCCGCCGCGCGAGTTCCGCCTGTGGCTCGCCCTGCACGAGGTCACCCACCGCGCCCAGTTCACCGGCGTGCCGTGGATGCGCGAGCACTTCCTCGGCCTCGTCGAGCAGACGATGGAGGCGGTCGACCCCGATCCCACGCGGTTCCTGCACGCGCTCGACCGCGTCGCCCAGTCCATCCGGTCGGGCACCAACCCCCTGGCGGAGGGCGGTGTGATGACGCTCGTCGCGTCACCCGAGCAGCGCGAGGTGCTCGATCGGGTGAGCGGCATGATGAGCCTCCTCGAGGGCCACGGTGACGTCACCATGGACCGCGCCGGGCAGGGCCGCATCCCCAACGCGGCGCGGTTCGGTCGGGTGCTGCGGCAGCGGCGCAAGTCCACCCAGGGCCTCACCAGGCTGCTGCAGCAGCTCATCGGGCTCGAGGCCAAGATCAACCAGTACGAGCAGGGTGAGGCGTTCATCGCCGCCGTCGAGGCCGCCGGCGGCCCGGCGCTGCTCGACCGGGCGTGGACCGGCCCCGACCTCCTGCCGTCGCTGGTCGAGATCCGCGAACCAGAGCTCTGGATCGCCCGGGTCCGTCCCGCCGTCGCCTGACCGGCGGATCGGCACCGTCCATGGCCACCCCGGGCGAGCTGCTCGGCCGCTGCCGCTTCCCACCGCCCGGCACGCCGGTGGTGTGCGGGGTGTCGGGCGGAGCCGACTCGCTGGCGCTGTTGGTGCTGGCGGTCGAGGCCGGCTGCGAGGTCACCGCCGCCCACGTCGACCACGGCCTGCGGCCCGGGTCCGAGCGGGAGGCCGAGGTCGTGGCGCAGGCGGCTGAGCAGCTCGGCGCCCGCTCGTGGGCGGTCCGCATCTCCGTGCCACCGGGACCGAACGTCGAGGCGCGGGCGCGGGCGGCCCGGCACGCGGCGTTGCCGGAGGGGACGCTGCTCGGCCACACCGCCGACGATCGCGCCGAGACCCTGCTGCTCAACCTGCTGCGGGGCGCCGGCGTGCACGGCCTCGGCGCGCTGCGGCCGGACGACCGCCACCCGATCGTCGGCCTCCGCCGGGCCGAGACCCACGCGCTGTGCGCCGAGCTGGGCCTGCACCCGGTCCGGGATCCCTCCAACGACGATCCGGGCCTGCGCCGGAACCGGGTGCGCCACGAGGTCCTGCCGCTGCTCGCCCAGGTGGCCGACCGCGACGTCGTCCCCCTGCTGGTGCGCACCGCCGACCGGGCCGCCGAGGTGGCCGACCACCTCGACGACGAGGCGGCCCGCCTCGACCCGGCCGACGTGGCCGGACTCGCGGGGGCCCCGCCCGTGGTCGCCCGGGCCGCGCTGCGGACCTGGCTGCGCGCCGCGGACCCCGGCGGGCAGCCGCCCGATGCCGCCACCCTCGAGCGGGCGCTCGGCGTCGTCCGCGGCGCGGCGGTGGCGACCGACGTCGGCGGGGGATGGCGGCTCCGGCGTCGGGCCGGGCGCCTCCACCTCGATCCCCCGAGCGAGGGGACCGCTCCCGATCTTGCCGGTCCCTGACGGGCCGTGGCCGCCCGTCGTCGGGCGCGGTAGGTTGCTGCCCGCATGGCCGATCCCGACGCCGACCCGGATGCCGACCCGAACCTCGGCCGGGTGATCGTCCCCGCGGACGACCTCCAGGCCCGCATCGCGGAGCTCGGCAAGGAGATCTCCGCCGACTACGCCGGCCGCACCCCGCTGCTCGTCGGGGTGCTCAAGGGCGCGTTCATGTTCATGAGCGACCTGGCCCGCCAGATCGAGGTCCCGGTCGAGTTCGACTTCATGGCGGTGTCGTCGTACGGGAGCGCCACCAAGACGAGCGGGGTCGTCCGGATCGTCAAGGACCTCGACGTCGACCTGAGCGACCGCGACGTGCTCGTGGTCGAGGACATCGTCGACTCGGGCCTCACCCTCAACTACCTGCTGAAGAACCTCCAGGTGCGATCGCCGGCCTCGCTGCACGTCTGCGCGCTGCTCGTGAAGGACGGCCAGCAGAAGGTCGAGCCGCCCCTGCGCTACGTCGGCTTCCGGATCCCCGACGAGTTCGTCGTGGGCTACGGGCTCGACGTGGCCGAGCGGTACCGCAACCTCCCCGAGATCCGCACCTATCGCGGCGACGAGGGCTCCTGACCCATCGAGGGCCACCGGCCGGCGGCCTGTCCCCGGCGGGAACCGACCGATAGCCTTGATCCGGTCGTGAACAGGAAGGTCTCACCTCGGGCGATCATCGGCGCCGCCGTCGCCGTGCTCGTCGTCGCGGTCGCCTTCGGCGCCCTGGCCCGGCTCGCCGACCACACGGTCGACCTCAAGCTGGGCGAGTTCGAGCAGAAGGTCGCCGCCGGCGAGGTGAAGGAGGCGACCCTGCTCGATCGCGACAGCGTCGCCGTGGGCACGTTGCGCAACGGTGATGCCTTCCGGGCGCCCTACCCCAGCCAGTACACCGACGAGCTGACCCGCAAGCTCCTCGACGGGGGCGTCGACCCCGAGGTCGACAACCAGGCCGAGCCCCTCTGGCAGACGCTGGTGTTCCAGCTGCTGCCCATCGTGGTGCTGTTCGGCGTGTTCCTCTACTTCCTCTCGTCCATGCAGGGTGGGGGTGGGCGCCTGATGTCGTTCGGCAAGGCCCGCACCCGCCAGGTGCACAAGGACGCGCCGAAGGTCACCTTCGACGACGTCGCCGGGGCCGACGAGGCGGTCGAGGAGCTGCGGGAGATCAAGGAGTTCCTCGAGAGCCCGGCGCGCTTCCAGGCGATGGGCGCCAAGATCCCCAAGGGCGTCCTGCTCTACGGGCCGCCGGGCACGGGCAAGACGCTGCTGGCCCGCGCCGTCGCCGGCGAGGCCGGGGCGCCCTTCTTCTCCATCTCGGGCTCGGACTTCGTCGAGATGTTCGTCGGGGTCGGCGCCAGCCGGGTCCGCGACCTCTTCGAGCAGGCCAAGCAAGCAGCGCCGGCGATCATCTTCGTCGACGAGATCGACGCCGTCGGTCGGCACCGCGGGGCGGGGCTGGGCGGTGGCCACGACGAGCGCGAGCAGACGCTCAACCAGCTCCTGGTCGAGATGGACGGGTTCGACCCGGCGGCGGGCGTGATCCTCATCGCCGCCACCAACCGGCCCGACATCCTCGATCCGGCCCTGCTGCGACCCGGTCGGTTCGACCGCCAGATCGTCGTCGACCGGCCCGACCTCGAGGGGCGTCGGGCGATCCTCGCGGTGCACACCAAGGGCAAGCCGATCGCCGCCGACGTCGACCTCGAGGTGCTGGCCCGCCGCACGCCGGGCTTCACCGGCGCCGACCTCGCCAACACCATCAACGAGGCGGCCCTGCTCGCCGCCCGCCACGGTCACGCCGACATCACCATGCACACCCTCGAGGAGGCCATCGACCGCGTCATGGCCGGGCCCGAGCGCAAGACCCGGGTGATGTCGGACAAGGAGAAGCTCGTCATCGCCTACCACGAGGGTGGCCACGCCCTGGTCGGCCACGTGCTGCCCAACACCGACCCGATCCACAAGGTGTCGATCATCGCCCGCGGCCGGGCGCTGGGCTGGACCCTGGCGCTGCCCACCGAGGACAAGAACATGAAGACGCGGGCCGAGCTGCGCGACGAGATGGCGATGCTGCTCGGCGGCCGCACGGCCGAGGAGCTCACCTTCGGCGACCCGACCACCGGTGCCCAGAACGACATCGAGCGGGCCACCCAGATCGCCCGTGCGATGGTGACCCAGTTCGGCATGAGCGACGCCATCGGCCCCCAGCAGCTCGGCCAGCGCACCGGAGAGATCTTCCTCGGCAAAGAGGTCGGGCACGAGCGCGACTACTCCGACGAGATGGCCGGCCGGGTCGACGCCGAGGTCCGACGCCTGCTCGACGAGGCCCACGACGAGGCCCGCGAGATCCTGACGCTGCACCGCGCCGTGCTCGACCGCCTGGCCGACGCCCTGGTCGAGCACGAGACGCTCGGCGACGTCGAGCTGGGTGAGATCTTCGCCGGCATCGAGCCCTGGACCGGCGACGAGTCCACGGCGCCGGACCCGACGTCTGCGCCCCGCGCCGGATCCGTCGACGAGGGTTCCCGGGCGCTCGGGGCCGGGGCGGGCTCGGGGCCGATGGGTCCGGCCAACCCCTCGGGCGGCTCGGCGTTCCGTGGTCGGCGCGAGGGCTACACCGCCGCCGAGGGCGACACGGGGCCCACCGACCCCTCGCAGAAGCGGCCCCCTGCGCACGGGTGACGGCGGGCCCCGGCCGCTACCCTCCACCGTCGGCGGCGGTCGATGCGCCGCCCGGGGCCGTGGTGCCCCGCACGGTCCGTGGGCTGGTCCTGCGGTGACGGCCAACCGAAGGAGGCGGCCCTCCGTGTCCGACACCATCGACGACAGCCTCGGTGACAGCCTGGACGACCTGTCGTTCCCGCCCTTCGACGACGGTGACGGCAGGGATGGCGACGGATCGCCCGAGGCGCGGTCCGACCGGTCGCCTCGCCTACCGTTGGCGCCCGTGGACCTCCCCCGCATCGAGCAGGCCGTGCGAGAGATCCTGCTCGCCAT
This sequence comes from Acidimicrobiales bacterium, assembly GCA_046331175.1. GTDB lineage: Bacteria > Actinomycetota > Acidimicrobiia > Acidimicrobiales > Acidimicrobilacustridaceae > JAWKIW01. Next base: position 614,001 of record JAXLRI010000004.1, on the reverse strand, counting down.
CGGCGAAGACCCCGATCGCGACGGCTTGCTCGACACGCCGGGCCGGGTGGCCCGCATGTACGCCGAGGTGTTCGCCGGCCTCCGCGAGGACCCGGGCGACCACCTCCAGGTCATGTTCGAGGCCGACCACGACGAGATGGTGATGGTGCGCGACATCGCGCTCACCTCGATGTGCGAGCACCACCTCGTCCCCTTCATCGGCAAGGCCCACGTCGCGTACATCCCCGGCGACGACGGGCGGGTGACCGGCCTGTCCAAGCTGGCGCGGCTCGTCGACGCCTACGCCAAGCGGCCCCAGGTGCAGGAGCGGCTCACCTCCCAGATCGCCGATGAGATGCAGCGCACCCTCCAACCGAAGGGCGTCCTCGTCGTCATCGAGGCGGAGCACCTGTGCATGTCGATGCGGGGCGTTCGCAAGCCGGGCGCCAGCACGGTCACCTCGGCCGTGCGCGGCCTGTTCCGCGACAACACCGCCACGCGGTTCGAGGCCATGCGCCTCATCGACGGGCGCTGAGGTGGCCGAGGCGCCGCCCGCCGCCCGCGGGTTGGTGATGGGGGTCCTGAACGTCACCCCCGACTCCTTCTCCGACGGCGGCCGGTTCGCCGACCCGCAGGCGGCGATCGCCCACGGACTGGCGATGGTCGCCGACGGCGCCGACGTGGTCGACGTCGGCGGCGAGTCGAGCCGTCCCGGGGCCGATCCCGTGCCCGAGGCCGAGGAGCGACGTCGGGTGGTGCCCGTGGTCGAGGCGCTCGCGCCGCACGTGCGCGTCTCGGTCGACACGGTGAAGCCGGCGGTGGCCGAGGCGGCGGTCGCGGCCGGTGCCACCCTCATCAACGACATCTCGTCGTCCCTGCACGGGGTGGCCGCCTCCCTCGGGGTCGGATGGGTCGCGATGCACATGCAGGGCGATCCGCGCACCATGCAGCAGGCGCCGACCTACGACGACGTGGTGGCCGAGGTGGTCGACCACCTCGCCCGGTGCGTCACGATCGCCGAGGAGGCAGGCGTGGACGAGGTCTGGGTCGATCCCGGCATCGGCTTCGGCAAGTCGCTGGCCCACAACCTGTCGCTGCTGCGCCACCTCGACCGCATCGTCGCGATCGGCCGACCGGTGCTCGTCGGGACCAGCCGCAAGTCGTCATTGGGTCGCCTGCTGGCCGACTCCGACGGCGTGGGCGAGCCCGTCCCGGCCGACGATCGCCTCGAGGCCTCCGTCGCCACGGCGACGTGGGCGCTGGCGGCGGGCGCCTCGATGGTGCGGGTCCACGACGTGCTCCCCACGGTGCAGGCCGCCCTCGTCGTCGGCCGGCCGCCGGCGGTGGCCGGGTCCGCCGGTCGCTGACGGCCGAGCAGCGGCGCGGGTCAGCCCGGTGGCGGCCCGATCTCGCGGGCGACCCGGTGGCCCGACCGCACGGCGCTCTCCATGTAGCCGGCCAGGGCTTCGGTGTGCTCGCCGGCGAAGCGGATGGGGCCGATCGGGGAGCGCAGCACCGGCCAGAAGGGCACCACCTGCCCCGGGGCGGGGGCGGCGTAGGCCCCTCCGGTCTCGGGCTCGACGTCCCACGAGACGGCCACCGCCGCCCCCGTCGCCGTCCCGGCCACCTCGGGGAGGACCTCGTCGACCTGGGTCGCGTACCGGCGGATCCGGCCGGCCTCGTCGAGGGCGGCGGCCCGCCGGGCCTCGGCCCCGGCGACGTAGCGGGTGAGGAGGCCGCGGGGGGCGTCGGAGGAGTCGGTCGGGTCCCAGCTGGTCCCGTAGGGCTGGTCGGACGCCGTCTCCCCGGAGTGCCCGGCTCGTCGCCACGGGTGGCCGTCGTGCTCGGTGATCACCTTCGTGACCGACCCCATCCCGAGCTCCGCGACCATGCGAGCGGCGGCGCCGGGCAGCGGGGGCTCGAAGCGGATCCGGCGCAGGGGAGGGACGGGCAGCGCCAGCACCAGCTGGGCGGCGGTGATCCGGTCGTTCGTCGTGGCGACCTCGATGCCCGACGGGCCCCGCACGACCTCGCTGACCGGCGACGACAGGCGCACGACCCCGTCGAGCTCGCCGCCGACCGCGGCGAGGAGCGCTTCGCTGCCGCCGGCGATGCGGTGGGTCTCCGCCTGGTCCTCGTCCCCACCGACCTGGGCCTGCTGGGCGAGGAAGAGCAGGGAGAGGTCGCCCGGCTCGGCCGCGTACTCGGACCTGACGTCGCTCCGCACGAGGAAGTCGGCCTCGGGGGACAGCTGGTGGCGGGCGAGGAGGTCGTCGAGGGACTGGGCGTCGAGCTCGGCGGCCCGGCCGAAGCGCTCCGGGTGCTCCGGGTCGAGCCCGTCGCCGAGCGCCGTGAGCGCGGCAGCCACCGCATCGACCTCGCGGCCGACGGCGCCACCGCGGCGGGCCCGCAGCGCGGCGCGGGTGGTGAGCTCGCCGCCGAGGCTCACGACCTCTTCGCCGGCTCCCGACCGCCGCTCCAGCCCCACGCCGAAGCGCTCGAGGAGGGCGCGCAGGGCGCGGTGGTCGCCGTCGACGAGCTCGCCCCCCGCCTCCACCCGGACGCCCTCGGCGAAGGGGGCGCGCAGGGTGCGGACCCGCCCGCCGAGGCGGTCGCGGGCTTCGAGCACCACGACCTCCCACCCGGCGTCGCGCAGGTCGAGGGCGGCGGTCAGCCCGGCGAGGCCGGCCCCGACGACGACCGCCCGCCGCCGGGCCTCCCCGGAGCCGGCGGGGGAGTCGCCCGCAGGTGCGGGCGACCCGTCCGGTCCGCCGATCGTCGCCGTGGATCCGGACCGCCCCGCCGACCCGGCCGCCTCGGGCGGCGCCGAGGTGCAGGCGGCCAGCGCCGCGACGCCTCCGGCCACGCTCAACCCGAGGAACCGCCGTCTCGACTGAGGTTGCACGACGCCGAGGCTAGGACGGCCTGGGCCTCGGGGTGGGGCCGGCGCGCCGGCGGAGCGGGCGGTGCCGGTCCCCGGCGGGCCCCCGGGTGTCCGCCGACGGGTTTCGGGGGCTCGAAATCTGACTCGTTTGGCTTCGAAACCCTTCCGCGTCTGGCAGGATGGGGGCGTGGCAGTCAAGGGAAAGTGGGCCCAGGGCATCAAGCCCCGGAACTTCACCTGGATCATCAAGGACCAGCTGGCCGTGTGCGAGCGGCCGGGCGGCTACGGCCAGAACCACCGCAAGGTCCGCCGCCAGGAGGAGATCATCTGGATCCGGGAGCAGGAGTTCGCCTGCGTGTTCTCGCTGATCCCGGCGCCGCACAACCTGCACAACTACGACGAGCTGGGCGTCACCTGGCGCCACCGCCCCTTCGGGCCCCACGACGACGCCGAGGCCTTCGAGCGCTCGCTGTTCCCCGAGATCAAGGGGCTCCTGCGGGAGGGCAACAAGGTCGTCGTCCACCAGGAGGAGCTCGGCGACCGCGTGTGCGGCCTCATGGCGGGCTACCTGCTGTGGGACGGCCTCGTCGACTCCGCCCCCCGCGTGGTCACCGTGATCGAGCACATCACCAGCCGCCAGCTGGGTCCGCTCGGCCGCGAGCTGGTGGCCATCGCCGGGACGATCACCCCCTCGTGAGCGCCACCGCCGACCGGATCGAGCTGCGCGGGCTGCGGGCGGCGGGCATCTGCGGCGCCCTGCCCGAGGAGCAGGTCCGCCCCCAGCCCCTCGAGGTCGACCTCGACGTCGAGGCCGACCTCTCGCCCGCCGGCGCGTCCGACGAGCTCGGCGACACCATCGACTACGCCGCGGTGGCCGCCGAGGTCGAGCGGGTGCTCACCACCGAGCGGTTCGTCCTGCTCGAGCGGCTCGCCCAGCGCATCGCCGACGTCGTGCTGGCCGACCCCCGGGTCGGTCGCGTGACCGTGGCGGTCCGCAAGCTCCGCCCCCCGCTGCCCCAGCTCGCCGACACCACCGGCGTCCGGATCACCCGTGCGCGCTGAGACAAGGGGTCGACCGAGGGTCGGGGCCGTCTGATGCGGGCCGTGCTCGGGCTGGGGTCGAACCTCGGCGACCGGCGCCTGTACCTGAAGGAGGCCGTGGCGTCGCTCAGCGGCGTCGTGGCGGTGTCGCCGGTGTACGAGACCGAGCCGGTGGGTGGCCCCGGCGGACAGGGCGCCTACCTGAACTGCGTGGTCGAGCTCGACACCGATCTGTCCCCCCGTGCCCTCCTCGGCGTCTGCCACCGCCTCGAGAGCGCGGCCGACCGCGTCCGCGACCAGCGCTGGGGACCGCGCACCCTCGACGTCGACATCCTCTGGCACGAGCAGGGCCCCGTCGACGAGCCCGACCTGCAGATCCCCCACCCCCGCATGTTCGAGCGGCTGTTCGTGATGGCCCCCCTGGCCGAGATCGCGCCCGACCTCGCCCCGCCGGGGTGGGAGGACCGGGCCGAGGGCCGGGTGGCGCTGCTCGGCGACCTCTGAGGGCGTCGGTGACCGAGACGTCCGAGGTGCCCCAGGTCCAGGATCCGGTCGCGTCGCCCGACGCGGCACCGGTGGCCGGCGGGGCGTCCCCGCGCGTCCGCATCATCGGGCCCGGTCGCGCCGGACGGTCGTTGGCCGGTGCCCTCGCCGGGGCGGGCTGGTCGGTGGTCGAGCTGCGGGGGCGGGGCGAGCCGGTCGCCGACGCCGCCGAGGGGGTCGACCTGCTGGTGGTCGCCACCCCCGACGCCGCCATCGCCGACGTGGTCTCCGAGGTCCGCCCGGTGCCGAGCACCGTGGTGTGCCACCTCGCCGGCTCGTTGGGCCTGGAGGTGCTCGGCGACCACGAGCGCAAGGCGGCCGTGCACCCGTTGGTGGCCATGCCCGAGCCCGAGGTCGGCGCCCAGCGCCTGGTCGCCGGCAGCTGGTTCGCGGTGGCCGGCGACCCGCTGGTGCAGGACCTGGTCGAGGCGCTGGGCGGCCGGTGGTTCCCGATCGCCGACGAGCACCGCGTGGCGTACCACGCAGCCGCCGCCATCGCCTCGAACCACCTCGTGGCCCTGCTCGGCCAGGCCGAGCGGGTCGCGGCGTCGGCGGGTGTCCCGCTCGACGCGTACCTCGACCTGGTGCGGGCCACCGTCGAGAACGTGGCGGTCCTCGGTCCGGCGGCGGCCCTGACGGGACCGGCCGCACGCGGCGACTGGATCACGATCGGTCGCCACCTCGACGTCCTGCACGCCCTCGACCCGCTCGAGCGGGAGGCCTACGAGTCCATGGTCCGCCTCGCCCGCCGCCTCGTCGAGGACCTCGAGGGCACCGATCGCGAGTACGAGTAGCCGGGCGAGGAGAGGGGCAAGGACATGGACATCGTCGACTCGATCGCCGCCTTCCGCAGCCGTCTCGACGCCGACCGCGCCGCCGACCGCCGAGTGGGCTTCGTGCCGACGATGGGCTACTTGCACGAAGGTCACCAGTCGCTGATGCACGCCGCCGCGGCCGATGCGGACGTCGTGGCGGTGTCGATCTTCGTGAACCCCTTGCAGTTCGCCGCCGACGAGGACCTGGCCTCGTACCCCCGCGACCTCGACCGGGACGCCGAGCTCTGCCGATCGGCGGGCGTCGACGTCGTGCTGGCCCCGCCGGTCGAGGAGATGTACCCCGATGGCGCGGTCGCCACCACGGTCGCCGTGCCGGCGCTGTCGGGCCACATGGAGGGTGCGTCGCGGCCCACCCACTTCGCCGGGGTCGCCACCGTGGTGGCCAAGCTCTTCAACCTCGTCGGGCCCTGTTCGGCCTACTTCGGCGAGAAGGACTTCCAGCAGCTGGCCATCGTGCGCCGCATGGCTCGCGACCTCTCGTTCCCGGTCGAGGTGGTGGGCTGCCCCATCGTCCGCGAGGTCGACGGGCTGGCCATGTCGAGTCGCAACGTCTACCTCGAGGCCGACGAGCGCGAGGCGGCCGTCGTCCTGCACCGCGCCCTGCAGGCAGGGACGGCCGCCGTGGTCGCCGGCGAGGGCTCCGCCGATGCGGTGCGATCCCTGATCGCCGACGTGGTGGCCGCCGAGCCGCTGGCCGAGCTCGACTACGCCGAGGTGGTCGATCCGGTCACGCTCGAGCCTCGCCACGGCGAGCTGGTCCCCGGAGAGGCCCTCCGGCTCCTGGTCGCCGCCCGCCTGGGGCGGCCCCGGCTGCTCGACAACGTCGGCGTCGTCGTCCCGGGGTGACCGGCGTCGCGGCCACCGCGGTTTCCGCCCCCGGGGACGACGCTGGTAGCGTGTCACCTGTCTCTTCCGCAGGGTGACCTTCGAGGCACCAAGCACCTAGGAGCCGCCATGCGCCGGCGCATGATGAAGTCGAAGATCCACCGGGCCACGGTGACCGACGCCAACCTCCACTACGTGGGGTCGATCACGCTCGACACCAAGCTCATGGAGCAGGCCGACATCCTCGACTGGGAGCAGGTCACCGTCGTCGACATCGACAACGGCGCCCGCTTCGAGACCTACGCCATCCCCGGAGGCGACGGCGACGTCTGCCTGAACGGGGCGGCGGCTCGGCTCGTCCACCCGGGCGACCGGATCATCGTGATCACCTATGCCGACTACGAGGACAGCGAGCTCGACGAGTTCGCCCCTCGGGTCGTCCACGTCGACACCGCCAACCGGCCCGTCGACGAGGCCACCGCGGCCGCGTTGGCCCAGGCGGCGCCCGGCCCGGTGCGCTACGTGGAGATCGAGGCGCAGGTGGGCGCCGAGATGGCCCGCCTCGACGCCGAGCTCGACGGCCTGAGCTGATCCTGGTCGCGGCCCGCCCGCGCCGGCCCCGAACCTCGTGACCGACGACCCGGACGCTCCGCCGCTCGACCTGCTCGTCCTCGGCAGCGGGGTCGCGGGCCTGTCCGCCGCCGTGCGCGCCGCCGACGTCCACGGCATGCGTGTCGGGGTGCTGACCAAGGGCGAGCTGGAGCAGGCGACCACCCGCTGGGCCCAGGGTGGCGTGGCGGCGGTCCTCGCCGAGGACCCCGACTCGACCGACCTGCACCTCGCCGACACGCTGGCGGCCGGGGCCGGCCTCTGCGACACCGATGCCGTGCGGGTGCTCGTCGACGAGGGCCCTGGCCGGGTGAACGAGCTCATCGCCCTCGGGGCCATGTTCGACCGCGACGAGCAGGGCCGCCTCGAGCTGGCCCGCGAGGGCGGCCACAGCCTCGCCCGGGTCGTGCACGCCGGGGGTGCGGCCACCGGGGCCGAGATCGAGCGGGCGCTGGTGGAAGCCGTGCGGCGGACGGCGGCGGCGTTGCACGAGCGGGCCTTCGCCCTCGACCTTCTGACCGAGCCGGCCGGCGGTGGCGGCCGACGGTGCCGCGGCGTCCGCGCCGTTGATGCCGACGGCGTGGTGCGCGAGGTCGCGGCTCGCAACGTGTTGCTGGCCACCGGGGGTGCCGGCCAGCTCTTCTCGGTGACCACCAACCCGACCGAGGCCACCGGCGACGGCGTGGCCATGGCGCTGCGGGCCGGGGTGGCGGTCGCCGACGTCGAGTTCGTCCAGTTCCACCCCACCGCGCTGGCCCACCCGGCCATGCCCCGGCCGCTCCTCTCCGAGGCGCTGCGCGGCCACGGGGCGCTGCTGCTCGACACCGGCGGTGAGCGCTTCGTCGACGAGCTGCTGCCGCGCGACGAGGTGTCGCGGGCGATGACCCGTCGCATGGCCGAGCTCGGCGCCGACCACGTGTGGCTCGACGCCACCGGCCTCGAGCAGTTCGACGAGCGCTTCCCCACCATCGCCCGTGAGCTGCGGGCGGTGGGCCTCGATCCCACCACCGACTGGCTGCCGGTCGCCCCGGCCGCCCACTACCTGTGCGGCGGGGTGGTCACCGACCTCGACGGCGCCACGTCGCTGCCGGGGCTCTGGGCCGCCGGCGAGGTGGCCTGCTCGGGCGTGCACGGGGCCAACCGCCTGGCGTCCAACTCCCTGCTCGAGGGGATGGTGTTCGGCTTCCGCGTCGTCGAGGCGGTCGAGCGCGGGCGAGGTGGCCCCGAGGCCACCGGCGCCATGCGCTCGGTGCTCGACGGCGATGGTGGCCACGCCATCGGCGGTCGGGCGATCGCCTCGCCCGTGCCACACGTGGCGGTGCCGTGGGCGCCGTCGCCGCCCTCGGCCCCGGATGCGCCGGCTGCGGCCCGGACCCGCCTGCAGCAGGCCATGACCGCCGGCGCGGGCGTCGTCCGGTCGGCGGCGTCGCTCGCCGCCACGCGGCGGGTCGTCACCGAGGTGCGCGAGGGGCTGGGGGAGGTGCGCTCGCTGGCCGATGCCGAGCTGCACGACCTCGTCGACGTGGCCGAGGCGCTGCTGGTGTCGGCCCTGGTCCGCGAGGAGAGCCGTGGGGCCCACACCCGCGAGGACCACCCCGACCGGGACCCCGCCTTCCTCGTCCGCCTCGTCCTCGGGTGACCCCGACCGGCGGGTCGGGGGACGCGGGCCGGCTCAGTGGTCCGGGCTGCGGGCGGCATCGGCCGCCGGCGGTGGCGCCTCGTCCGGTCGGTAGTGGTCGAACCACACGGCGTTGACGACCACGGACAGCACGAGCAGCTGGCCGATCAGGTACAGGTAGAAGATGAACGTGGCGGCGATGCCGAAGGCACCGTACGTCTGGGAGAAGCTGGCGAGCCGGCTCGGCAGGTACACGGCGGCGAACACCTGGAGGCCCACCACCCCGGCGGCCCCGAGCACCGAGCCGGGGATGAGCCAGCGCCACTCGCTCGCCCGCCGCGGGAGGGCGATGCCGAGGCCGAGGAAGCCGCCGAACCCGACGAGCCCGAGCAGGGCCACCCCGGCGGTGCCGGCGAGCAGCCCTCGGCTGCGCAGGGCGTGGGCCACGACGGCGACGAGCAGGATGGCGATGAACCCCCCACCCATCTCCAGGGTGGCGCGCGCCTTGCCGGCCGGCTTCTGGAACGGCATCTGCCACAGCTGCAGGTAGACGTAGTGCAGCCCGCTGGCGAGCCCGAGCGAGCCCATGATGAGGCCGGCGCCGGCGACCCAGGCGACGTGGTACCAGGCCTCCTGGCTGTCCTGGCCGGCTTGGCGCATCGACTGGCCGATGGCCTGGCCGAGCCCGAGGGACGAGCCGACGTCCTGTGGGTCGGTGCCGGTCGAGCGCAGGAACCCGGCCACCGCCACGAGCAGGAAGGCGACCGGGAGCAGGAACACGAAGGTGCGGAACGCGATGTGGCCGGCGAGCACCGGGGCGTTGAGGCGCCAGTAGCGGTCCCAGCCCTCGCGCACGAGCCACCACCACGGGACGTTCTCCTCGGCCCAGTCGGCGGTGGTCACCACCCGGGCCTCGATCCGGCCCCGCCAGCCCGCCTCGGTCGCCGGGTCGACCTCGGTGGCGGCGTCGGCGCCGACGCCGGCAGTCTCAGCCGGCGGACCAGCCTCGGGATCGTTGCTGGGACCGACGGGGGGATCGTTCCTGGCACCGACGGGGGGATCGTTGCTGGGACCGACGGAGGGATCGTCGGTGGGGCCGTCGGTGGGATCGGCCGGAGCCGATCGATCGTGGTGCCCGAGCTCGGTCACGTCACCGGCCGCGGGCGTCCAGGCTGCGCCGCGCCCGCCGGGCCACGCCGGAGACCACCTGGCCCGACATCATGCCGATGAGGGATCCGACCACCACGTCGCCCGGGTAGTGCACACCGGTGTGGACCCGCGAGTAGGCGACGAGCGCGGCCAGCAGGTGCAGCGGTGGGGAGAGCACGGGGGCGGCGGTGCCGGCCGCCGAGGCGAAGGCGAACGCCGACGCCGAGTGGCCCGACGGGAACGAGGTGGACGACGGCATGCGCACGTGCCGCCCTTCGGGCACGGCCAGGCCCGTGCGGTCGGGCCGTCGCCGGGGGGCGAACCGCTTGGCCCCCTGGTTCACCAGCGCGGACGCCACCCCGATGGCGACGGTGCCCTCGAGGGCAGCTCGGCGGAGGCTGTGGCGCCCGCTGAGCGCGCCGCCGGCGGCGAGCGAGAACCACAGCACCGAGTAGTTGGCGGCGTTCGACAGCGCGGCCAGGGCGCGGTCGAGCGTGGGCGTCGGGACGGTGGCGATGCTGCCGTAGATGGCGTGGTCGATGGCGGCGAACTGCTCGACGAGCTCCCGCTCGACCCCGGCGACCGGGACGCGCTTGGTGCCCACGCGCCAGGGCGGATCCGGGGGCGGTGGGGCGTCGCTCATCGGCGCGGAGCCTACCCGGGGCGGCTCGGGAGCGATCCCGGGTCGAGGCCACCAGGGCTCCGAGGTCCAGGCCGCCGTCGACGCCGGCTGTAGGGTCGGGTCATGGCCCGGAGCGACGCCGCACGGACCGAGGTCTTCGGGGCGGTCCCCGGAGCTCGGCGGTTCGCTGCGGTGGTGGCCCTGCTCTGCATGGTGCTCACGCTGGCGGCAGCCATCTACTTCCTCGTCGACAACCTTGCGCTGGTGGTCGTCGTCGAGCTCGTGGTCGTCGCCGGGCTCGTGGGGTCCTTCACCGCGGTCACCAGCCGTGGTGCGCGGCGCCTGGTCGGCACCGTGGTCGCCGTCTGCGGCCTGGCCGGCGTGCTCGCCATCCTGGTGGCCACGAACGTGCTGCGGGCCATCGCCGTGCTCGCCCTCCTGGCGGTGGCGGCCACCTACGCCACCCGCAAGGCCCTCGGGGTCGACGCGCCCACGACGGTGTCCGACCGACCTCCCGCTCCTCGCGCCGAGCGGGCCGTGGTGTTCATGAACCCGGCGTCGGGGGGTGGCAAGGTCACCAAGTTCCGACTGGACGACGCCGCTCGCGAGCTGGGCGCCGAGGTGGTCGTGCTCGAGCCGCCCTTCGACCTGCGCGAGCTCGCGCAGCAGGCCGTGGCCGACGGCGCCGACCTGCTGGGCGTCGCCGGCGGGGACGGGTCCCAGGCCATCGTCGCCGAGGTCGCCGGCGAGCACGACGTGGCCTTCCTCTGCATCCCGGCGGGGACCCGCAACCACTTCGCCCTCGACCTCGGCCTCGATCGCAGCGATCCCACCCTGGCCCTCGCCGCGCTGGTGGACGGGGTCGACGAGCGGATCGACCTGGCGTTCGTCGGCGACCGGGTCTTCGTGAACAACGTCTCGCTCGGCGTCTACGCCAAGGTCGTCCAGAGCCCCGAGTACCGCGACGCCAAGCTCGGCACCTTCGCCGCCCAGCTGCCCGAGCTGGTCGGTCCGGACGCGGCCCCCTTCGACCTGCACCTCGATGGCCCCCACGGGCGCCTCGATGGCCCGCAGCTCGTCCAGATCTCCAACAACGCCTACCGCTTCGACAGCCTCAGCGCCTTCGGCACCCGGGCCGAGCTCGACCGCGGCGTTCTCGGCGTGGTCGCGGCCAGGGTCGCCAGCGCCGCCGATGCCGCCGAGCTGGTGCGGGTGGCGGCCGCCGGATCTCCCGAGCGGTTCCACGGCTGGCACCACTGGACGTCCGACCGGCTCGAGGTGTGGGCCGAGTCCGGCCCGATCGAGGCGGGGGTCGACGGCGAGGCGCTGGTGCTCGACTCGCCACTCGTCCTGCGGTCCTGGCCCGGGGCGGTCCGCGTCCGCCTGCCCCGCCAGCGCCGCGGGCCGCTCCCGCCCGCGGTGCGGATCAACCGGACCACCGTCGTGCGCCTGGCGCGACTGGCGGCGCAGGGTGTCGACCCCAAGACGGTCGACGTGCTCGAGGGTCGCCCCGCGGCCACCTCCCCCGCGATCGGCCGGCCGGCCGACGACGGCTGAGCGAGCTGGCGCACGCCGATTACGAGCGGGCTGCCGCCCTGGGGCAGGCTGTCACGATGCCCGGACCGCTCGAGCCGCCGCCGTCCGTCGTGCGCGCTGCGGTGGCGGCCGCCCTGGCCGAGGACCTCACCCCGCTGGGCGACCTCACCTCCGCGCTCCTGCCCCCCGCCCTGCGCGCGTCGGCCTCGTTCGTCGCCCGCCGGGACGGGGTCGTCGCCGGCGTGCCGTGCGCGTCGGAGGCCTTCGCCGCCGTCGACCCGGCGGTCGTGGTGGCGTGGCGGGTGGCCGACGGCGACGAGGTCGGCCCGGGTGACGTGCTGGGCGTCGTCGACGGGCCGCTGGCGTCGATCCTGACCGCCGAGCGCACCGCGCTGAACTTCCTCGGCCACCTCTCGGGCATCGCCACCCTCACCCGCGCCTTCGTCGACCGGGCGGCGGCCGCCGGCCCGGCCCGCATCTGGGACACGCGCAAGACGACCCCCGGGCTGCGGACGTTGGAGAAGGCGGCGGTGCGGGCCGGCGGGGGAGCGAACCACCGCGGCAACCTGAGCGACTGGATCCTGCTGAAGGACAACCACCTGGCCCTGCTCGGCATCGACGCCGCCGTCGCCGATGCCCGGCGGCGCTGGCCGGCCCGCACGGTGCACGTCGAGTGCGACACGATCGACCAGGTCGAGCAGGCCCTGCGGGCGGGTGCCGATGCGCTGCTGCTCGACAACATGGCGCCCGACGAGGTGCGGGCCTGCGTGGCCAGGGCCGACGCCCAGGTGGCCGAGCGGGGCGGCCGCCGCCCTCTGCTCGAGGTGTCCGGCGGCATCACGCTCGACACCGTCGCGTCCTATGCCGGGACCGGCGTCGACATGATCTCGGTGGGGGCGATCACCAACTCGGCGCCGGTGCTCGACATCGGCCTGGACATCGAGCCGAGCGAGCCGGACGGCGACGCGCCGGCCGTGAGCTGAGAGGGAGGCGACGAGATGCTGCTCGTCATCGACGCGGGCAACACCCAGACCGTCATCGGGCTCTACGAGATGGAGGACGGCGAGCCGCGGCCCGACCGACGCCCCGAGGACGGCCTGCTCGACCACTGGCGCATCGCCACCATCCACGAGCGGACCTCCGACGAGCTGGCGGTGATGCTGCAGGGCCTCCTCGGCTTCCGGGACTACTCGCTCGACGACGTCGACGGCATCGCGGTGTCCTCGGGGGTCCCCAGGGTCACGGCCAACCTTCGCGACCTGGCGACCCGCTACCTCGACTTCGCCCCGGTCGTGATCGAGCCCGGCGTGCGCACCGGCATCGCCATCCTCTACGAGAACCCCAAGGAGGTCGGCGCCGATCGGATCGCCAACGCGGTCGGGGCCTACGACCTCTACGGCGGGCCCACGATCATCGTCGACTTCGGGACGGCCACCACCTGCGACGCGGTGTCGGCCAACGGCGAGTACCTCGGCGGCGCCATCGCACCGGGCATCGAGATCTCCATGGACGCGCTCGTCGGACGCGCCTCGGCCCTGCGGGCCGTCGAGCTGGTCGAGCCGCGCAACGTCCTCGGCAAGTCCACCGTCGAGTCGATCCAGTCGGGCGCGGTCTACGGCTTCGCCGCCCAGGTCGACGGGCTCTGCGATCGCATCCAGGAGGAGCTGGGGGAGTGCTCGGTCATCAGCACGGGCGGCCTGGCCGACCTCATCACGCCGTTGTCGAAGCGGGTGCAGCACACCGAGCCGTGGCTCACCCTGCACGGCCTGCGCCTGGTGCACGAGAAGAACGCCTGAGCCCCTCCCGCCGGCCGTCGGGCGGTGGCCGGGTCCGGTCGGCGAGATGCGGTGTCGCGCGCCTCGTGGTGGGAGGATGACGCCGTGCGCGTGCTGATCACCGGGATGGGCGGCGAGCTCGGGACCCGGGTGGCCAACCTGCTGGAGCGTGACGACGACGTCGCTGCCATCCTCGGCATCGACATCGACCCGCCCCGGCGCCGGCTGCTGCGGGCCGAGTTCCACCGCGTCGACCCCCGCAACGCCGAGCGGACCCGCGACCTGGTGCTGGGCTTCGACCCGACCGCGGTGGTGCACCTCGGCGTCTACGAGCCCTTCGCCCGGTCCAGCCCCACCTCCGCGATCGAGCGGACGGGGGCGGGGAGCATCGCCGTGTTCGACGCCCTGGCCGAGGGCGGCGCTCTCGACCGGGTCGTGGTGCGCTCGGGCATCGAGGTGTACGGGCGGCGCCGGGGCGCCCCGGCGTGCCCCGACGAGGAGGTCGTCCCCGACCCGTCGACGCCGTTCGGCCACCTGCTCGCCTACGTCGAGCGACTGGGCCGCGAGCTCGGGGCACGCACCGACGTCCCTGTGACCGCGCTGCGCCTGGCCCCCCTCGTCGGGCCCCACTTCCCGAGCCCGCTCGGGCGATTGCTGCGCCTGCCCGCCGTGCCCTGCGCCGCCCTCGGTGACCGCCCCTTCTCCGTGCTCCACCAGGAGGACGCCGCCGCCGCCATCGTGGCCGCGCTGCACCGTCCCCACGACGGCCCCCTCAACGTCGTCGGCCCCGGGGCGGTCACGGCCCGCCAGGCCGCCCGGCTCGGCGGCCGGCTCCCGGTGCCCCTGCTCGGCCCGTCGTGGCGCCCGGCCCGGCTGCTCTCCGAGCTGGTGGGCGCGCCGGTGCCCGAGCACTGCCGCGAGCTGCTGGTGCGGGGCTGCACCGCCGACGGGTCCGCCGTCGGGGCCGTCCTCGGCACCGCCCCCCGCCGCTCGACCCGGAACGTGATCGAGCACCTCTACGAGTGGGGCGACGTCACCTACCTGCACGTCGGGGAGGTGGCCGCATGACCACGACCGGCGACGCCCGCGCCCGCCGCATCGACGTGCGCGACGAGAGCCTCGGTGGTGTCCTCGACCGGCGGCTCGACGGCCGCTTCGAGGTCGACCCGTGGGGCTACGACCGCGACCTGGCCGGCGTGGTCGGCCTGGTCGCCCGGGCCCGCTGGGACACCGCCCTCGACGGGGCCGACCTGGTGCCGCGGGGCGGCGCGCTCGTCGTGCACGACCAGGGCCTCGACCCGGCGACGCCCGCGATCCTGGCGGCCGCCTTCGCCCGCCACCTCGGCCGCACGGTGCGCCCCGTGGGGCAGCCCGACTGGTCACCCCTCGGGCCGTGGCTGGCCCGCCTGGGCATGGTGCCCCGCACCGCGGCCGACACCCGGGCCCTGCTTCGCGCCGGCGCCCTGGTCGCCGTGCCCCTCGGCCGCTCGTGGCGGGGCGAGCCGTCGTCGTTCGCCGACCTCGACCTCGTGGCCGCCGCCCACGCGGTGGGCGCGCCGCTGCTGCCGGTCGCGGTCGGCGGCCGCCTCCTCGGTCGCCGCCGCCCGGTGGTCGTGGGTGCGCCGGTGCCCACCCGTCGTCGCCGCCGCATCGGTGCCGCCGACGCGCTCGCGGCCGAGATCGCCGACCGCGTGGTCGCCCTCGCCGACCTGGCCGACCTCGAGGACTGATCCCGCCGCTCGTCGCACCAGGCCGGCGTGCCGTCGCCCGAGCCGGTGATCCGGGCCCGTCGGGTTGTCGGCGGTGGTCGGGCCCAGGGCTACGCTCGGCGCCGATGCCCCACGCCACCGCCGCCGACGGCACCCGGATCTTCTACGAGGTCGCCGGTCCGGCCGGGGCGCCGCCGCTGCTCATGATCCAGGGCCTCGGGGCCGACAGCCGGGGCTGGGTCCGCCAGCGCCGGGCCCTGTCGGGCCGCTACCGCTGCATCCTCTTCGACAACCGCGGCGTGGGCCGGTCCGATGCCCCGCCCGGCCCCTACGACCTCGAGGAGATGGCCGCCGACGCCCTGGCCGTGCTCGACGAGGTCGGGGTGGCCTCGGCGCACGTCATGGGGGCGTCGATGGGTGGGGTGCTGGCGCAGATCCTCGGTGTGCGCCACCCGCAGCGCGTCCGTTCGCTCGTGCTGGCCTGCACCGCGTGCCGACACCACCCGTGGCGTCGGGAGCTGCTGTCGGAGTGGGCCGAGGTCGCCCGGGCCGAGGGGATGGGCCCGTTCATCCTGCAGGGCGCGCGGTGGCTCGTCGGACCCCGCTCGCTGCGCCGCATGTGGCCGGCCCTGGGGCTGCTCGGCCCGCTCGGGCCGCTGGCCCTGTCCACCCCGGCCGAGGCCTTCGTGGCCCAGGTCGACGCCATCTTGGACCTGAGCGACGAGATCCGGTACGAGCTGCAGGGCGTCGCCGTCCCCACGCTCGTGCTGGTCGGCAGCCAGGACATCCTCACGCCCCTCGGCGACTCCGAGGAGATCGCCTCGCTGGTGCCGGGGGCCGAGCTGGCGGTCATCGGTGGCGCCGCCCACGGCTTCATGTTCGAGCACGCCTCGTCGTTCAACCGGACGGTGCTCGACTTCCTCGACCGCACGGTCGCGGCCGAGGAGGACGACGAGGCGGTCGCCGGCGCCGAGCCCTGAGGCCCGACGCCGGCGCCGACCTCAGCGCTGCTTCCAGATGCCCGGCCAGAACCAGGGCTTGGGCAGGAAGTTCCCGAAGCCGTTCTGCTGGGCCGGTCCGAGCCCCTTGACGTTCGGCTGGGCGATCAGGGCGTAGGGCGTGTTGAACAGCCAGATGTTGAGGGCCGCCTCGTTGATGTTGCGGGTCGACTCCTCGTAGGCCGCCTTGCGGGTGGCGAAGTCGCCGCTCGACGCACCGGTGTCGAGCGCCTTGTCGTTGTCGGCGTTCGCGTACTGGTAGAAGTTGATCGACAGCTTGCCGAGGCCCTTCGCGGTGCTCGAGTGCAGGAACACGTAGTTCGAGTCGGGGTCGATGTAGGCGAAGTTGCGGAAGTACGCCGCCTGGAAGCCGCCGAGCGTGACCTGGCCGATGTAGGCCTGCTGCTCGACGACCTCGATGTCGGCCTTGATGCCGACCTCGGACCACTGCTGCTGCAGCGCCTGCATCACCTGCTGGTCCTCGATGTTGGACAGGCCCGAGAACTTGAAGGTGAAGTCGTTGTAGCCGGTCTCCTGCTTGTAGGTCTCGATCTCCTGCTTGGCCTTGGTCGGGTCGTACGGGTAGTAGCCCGTCTTGGACTCGTCCATGGCCCACTTCGAGGTCGACAGCTGGGGAGCGCTGGAGAAGCCGACGTCCTCACCGGCGCCCACGAGCTGCTGGATCGCCTGGCGGTTGGTGGCGTAGGCGAGGGCTCGTCGGGCGTGGACGTTCTTGAAGGGGTTCTTCGACTTCGACGGGTCCTCGGCGGTGTTGAGCATCACCATGGTCTTCTCGCCGTTGTAGTCGGTGACCACGTTGTACTTGGACTTGGCCTCGGAGGCGTCGCTGGCCTGGGTCGTCAGGATGAGGTCGACGTCGCCCGTCTCGAGGGCAGCGAGGCGCTGCTTGGCGTCCGGCAGGGGCTTGAACTCGACCTCGTCGAGGTACGGCTGCGGGTTCCCGGCCGCGTCCTTCTTCCAGTAGCTGGGGTTCTTCCGGGCGCGGAAGCTGGCGTCGGGCACCCAGCTGTCGAAGATGAAGGGCCCGGTGCCGACCGGCTTGGACACGCCCTTGTCGGGGGCGTCGACCATGCTCGGCGCCATGATGTAGCCGGACGGACCGGCGAGGTTGGCGGGGAAGGCCGACCAGGGTCGGGCGAGGGTGACCTGCACGGTCATCGGGTCCTTGACCACGACGTCCTTGTAGGAGTCCTTGAGCACGATCGACGCGAGGGCGGTGGCGTCGGTGTAGTGGCTGCCGCGGTACACGTCGAGGCTGATCTTCACGGCCTCCGCGTCGAGGGGCTTCCCGTCGTGGAAGGTGATGCCGGGGCGGACCTTGATCGTCCAGCTCGTGAAGTCGTTCGGCGTGGTGGGCTCGACCGACTCGGCCAGCCAGGGGATGTAGTTGCCCTGGTTGTCGAAGGTGACGAGGGGCTCCAGCACCGAGCCGCCGACGAAGTTGCCGGCGTCGGCCCACTGGGCGAGGCCCGGGTTCCAGCCGTTGGTCTCGGCCGTGACCGCCATGACGAGCTTGCCGCCGGGCGTCGGCGTGCCCTCGTTCACGGTCGTCGCCGTGGAGGCGGAGTCCGGGGTGCTGCTCTTCGAGCAGGCGGCGCCCAGGAGCCCGACCGTGGCCACGAGGGCTGCGCCGGCCAGGGCGGTGCGGCGCCGGCGTCGGCGTCCGCGGTTGGTGCCGACGTCGCCGTCGGGCATGGTCGAGCTCGAACCGCTCATGGTGCTCCCCCTCGTGAGCCGGGACCGCCCGCCGAGGCGCGGGCGGCCGCCACCGTTCCCGTTCCCCCCTCCGGTACCCCGTCGGCGCCGCCCCCCGCTGATTGAAGGGAAACGCCGCCGATCGCGGCGGCCCCGACCTTACCTGACGGACCGTCAGATTGCTGGGTGGCGCGGCGGGCGACGGCCGGAGGGGTGTCGGCATGGGCCGTGCGGCCCACCCCGCGAGCCGCGCTACTCGATGCCGTGCTCGAGCGCGTAGCGGATGAGCTCCTGCTTCCGGCTCAGGTGGAGCTTGCCCAGGATGTTGCGGACGTGGTTCTCGACCGTCTTCTCGGCGATGAACAGCTCCTCGCCGATCTCGCGGTACGTGTGACCCCGCGCCACGTACTGCAGCACCTCGCGCTCGCGGTCGGACAGGGGTTGGAACGGCCCGGCCTCCTTGGCCATGCGCCGGAACTCGCCGAGGACGAGGGCGGCGAGCGCCGGCGAGAACACGGGCTCGCCCTGGGCGGCTCGCCACAGCGCCAGGCGCAGCTCGTCGGGCGGGGTGGACTTCACCAGGTAGCCCTGGGCGCCCGCGGCCACGGCGTCGAGGAGGTCGCGCTCGGCCTCCGAGACGGTGAGCATGACGATGGGGACGTCGCCGCCACAGGTGCGGGCCACCTTGATGCCCCCACCGTTGGGCATGTGGAGGTCGCACACGACGAGGTCGGGTCGGGTCCGGCGGATGACCTCGATGGCCTCGTCGGCGTCGCCCGCCTCGCCGATCACGTGGAAGTTCTCGCCGAGGTCGGCCCGCAGCCCGCTCCGCCAGATCGGGTGGTCGTCGGCGACCACCACCCGCACCGCCTGCATCGAGCCCATGGGACGCTTCACGCCTCCTCGTGGCCCCCTCCGGGCCGAGCGCCATTGTGGTCGGTGGCGGCGTCGCTGTCACCGGCCACCGCGACCCGTGGCGCGTCAGCGGGTGACGTGGATGCGGACCTCGGTGCCGCGGCCGGGCCGGCTGTCGACCTCCACGCGGCCCCCCACGTCCTCCACCCGGCCGCGGATCGATCGGCTCAGGCCGACCCCCTCCTCGGTGGCGGCGGGGTCGAACCCCGCACCGTCGTCCTTCACCGAGCAGAACAGCTCGCCGTCGTCGCCAGGGTCGACGAACACCGTGGCGTGGGTGGCCTCGCCGTGCTTGGCCGCGTTGGTCAGCGCCTCGGCGACGGCGCCCTGGACGGCCTCGGCCAGCGGAGCGGCCACCAGCGACAGCTCCCCGGCCACGACGACCTGGGTGCGCAGCCCGTGGCGGCGCTCGGCGTGGGTCGCCGCGTCCCGCAGCGCCGCCTCGAGGTCGACGCCGGCGCTGCGCCCGCGCCGCCGGCCCCGTGACGTGCCGAACAGGAACGAGCGCAGGTCCTGCTCCTGGTCGCGTGCCAGCTGCACCAGCTCCTCGTCGTCGCTGCGCCGCTGCACCACCGCGAGCGTCTGCAGCACGCCGTCGTGGAGCGTGCGGGCGACCTCCTCGCGGGCCCGGGCCAGGGCCACCTCGCGCTCGGCCTCGCGCAGCCGAGCGGCGGCGAAGCCGGCGATGGCGCCGCCGAGCCCGTACAGGACGACGCTGCCCAGGGCCCCGACCCAGTCGTCACCCCGCCACACCTTGTCGCTGAAGAGCCACGTCGACAGGAACTGGGCCGAGCCGATCGAGCAGCCGGCGACCAGGCCGCCGCCGGCACCGAACCGGATGCCGACGGTGAGCACCCATGCGAGCGGCCAGATGGTGCCGAGGGACTGCGAGTGGCTGCTGTTGGGCAGGTTGCCGTAGGCGAGGCCATCGGCCAGGGAGAGTCCCAGGGCGATGGCGCCCTCGACGGCCAGCGCGCCGGTGGCCGCCACGCGGTGGGGGTCGACGCGGACCGCGAGGGTGGCCCACCCGGTGAAGGCCGCCGACGCCACCAGGAGGACGACGGCCAGCCCGAGCCGCTCGAAGCTGTCGTTGCGGGCGTCGATGACGATGACCACGGTGGTCCACGCCAGCGCGGCCCAGCGGAACACCGCGACCGCGGTGAGGAGGCTGCGCTCGAGGGCCGCCTCCTCCCGGGGCATCGCGGCGGGGTCCACGGCGCCCGACGGTAGCCCTGCCGTGACGGGTGACCGGGGCCGAAGGCTTGTCTCGTCTACCGACTGGTCGGTAGGGTGGCCGTCATGACCATCGTCGAGCCAGAAGCCGCCGGCGGCCCCGAGGCGGCCGCCTCCGCCGAGCCGGCCGACAAGCCCGGCTCCCTGCTCCCCGTCATCCGGGCCATCCCGCCCGAGGCCTACGAGAACCCCACGTGGAAGGGCCTCGCCTACACCGCCCGCGACACCGTCGTGTACGCCCTCGTCGTCGCCGGGCTGCTGCTCTTCGACAACCCCCTCGTCGTGCTGGCGCTGTGGGTCTTGTCGTCGCTCGTCATCTCGGGGCTGTTCATCATCGGCCACGACGCCGCCCACGAGTCGCTGTTCCGCTCGAAGCGGCTGAACAGCATCGTCGGCCACCTCTGCATGCTGCCCTCGTGGCACGTCTACGAGGGCTGGGTGCTCGGCCACAACCGGATCCACCACAAGTACACGGTGCGCCAGGGCTTCGACTTCGTGTGGCACCCGTACACCGTCGAGCAGTGGGCCGAGATGGGCACCGTGGCCCGCCTGCGGCACCGCTTCGAGTGGTCCTGGGCCGGCGCCGGCGCGTACTACCTGCGCGAGGTCTGGTGGCACAAGATGATGGTGGGCAAGCCCCCGGCCCGCTGGGCCGGCGCCATCCGCCGCGACCGCTGGATCATCGTGGCCTGGGTGGTCGGTGCCTCGGCCCTGCTCGGGTGGTACGGCTTCAGCCGCTACGGCACGGTGCTCGGGGCCGCGTGGGTCGTCCTCAAGGTGCTCGTCGTGCCGTTCCTCGCCTTCTGCTTCGTCATCGGTTCGGTGGTGCACGTGCACCACATCCAGCCCGGCATCCGCTGGTGGCCCCGCCGCGAGTGGACCAAGTTCAAGGGCCAGATGGAGGGCACCACCGTCCTGCGGGTCGCCCCCGGCATGAACTTCTTCTTCCACTGGATCATGGTCCACGTCCCGCACCACGTGGACATGCGGATCCCGATGTACAACCTCGAGCTGGCCGCCGACGCCATCAAGGCGGCGTACCCCGACACCGTGCACGACGACAAGCTCCGGTTCCGCGACTTCATGGCCAACACCCGGGTCTGCCGCCTCTACGACTTCGAGGAGGGCCGCTGGCTCACCTACCGCGAGGCCGAGGCCCGGCTGGCGGCCGCGAACCGGCCTGCGGACGAGCCGGCCGACGCCACCCCCTGAACCGGGCGCGCCGCTCCCGGGCGGCGAGCGGGTCGAGGCGCTCCGTCGGCGCGATCAGGCGCCGGCGATGGCGCTGACCGACACCAGCAGGTGCCGGGCGGCACCGGCGAGGGCGTCGGTGGCCTCCGAGGGGCCGAGGCGCTCGAGGGCGCCCACCGCCTCGTCGACGTAGCGCCCGGCGAGGTCGAGGGCGGCGGCGACCTGGCCCTCCTCGCGGACGAGCTCGCGGGCCTCGTGCATCTGGTCGTCGGTGAGCGGACCGCCGAGCAGGGCGCGGAGGCGCTCGCCCTGGCCGTTGCCGTTGGCCAGGGTGCGCAGGACCGGCAGGGTGTAGACGCCCTCGATCAGGTCGTGGCCGGCCGGTTTGCCCAGCTGCTCGTCGGTGGCGACGACGTCGAGGATGTCGTCGACGATCTGGAAGGCCATGCCGTAGCTGCGCCCGAAGGCGGTGGCGGCGTCGACCCGGTCGCGGGAGAGCCCGGCGGTGATGGCGCCGATGCGGCAGGCGGTGGCGTACAGCGAGGCCGTCTTGCCCTCGATGGACGACAGGTAGCGGGCCTCGGTGCGGCCGGCGTTGTAGGTGTCCTGCAGCTCGAGGACCTGGCCCTCGCAGAGGCGCCCGATGGTGCTCGCCAGCAGGCCGGCGACCTCGTTGCCGAGCGACGCTGCGATCTCCGAGGCCCGGGCCAGGAGGAAGTCGCCGGCGAGGATGGCGCGCAGGTTGCCCCAGCGGGCGTTGACGCTCTCGACGGTCCGCCGGGTGGTGGCGTCGTCCATGACGTCGTCGTGGTAGAGGGATCCGAGGTGGACCAGCTCGACGGAGACGGCGCCCATGATCACGTCGTCGGGGACCGGGGCGACCTCGGGTCGGGCGGTGGCGGCCACGCCGATGGCGAACGCCGGCCGACCCCGCTTGCCCCCCGCCTGGATCAGGTGGCTGGCGATCTCGGTGAGGAAGTCGTCGTCGGCGCGCACCGAGGCCCGGAGCGCGTCCTCGACGCGGGCCAGGTCGCCGGGGACGGAGGGGAGGGCCAACAGGGGGCTCGAAGCCACGCCGTCACCCTAGAGGGCGCCCCGCGCGACCGGCGAACCGGTGGCGAGGGCGGGGGCGTGCGATCGGTCACGCCGGCCGGCGCGCGAGCCGCGAGCGGTCGCGACACCGGGGCGCGCACCCCCGGAACAGCCCGTTCGCGAGCCTCGTGGCCCGGGCGTGCCGTTCTGCGATCCGTGGTTACACTTGCCCCACGTCCTCTGCCCTGGGGAGGCAATCCCTTGTTCGAACGCTTCACCGATCGGGCCCGCCGGGTCGTCGTCCTCGCTCAGGAGGAGGCGCGGCTGCTCAACCACAACTACATCGGCACCGAGCACATCCTGCTCGGGCTGATCCACGAGGGCGAGGGCGTGGCCGCCAAGGCCCTCGAGAGCCTCGGCATCTCGCTGGAGGCCGTGCGCAGCCAGGTCGAGGAGATCATCGGCCAGGGCGGCTCGTCGCCCAGCGGCCACATCCCGTTCACGCCGCGCGCCAAGAAGGTCCTCGAGCTGTCGCTCCGCGAGGCGCTCCAGCTCGGCCACAACTACATCGGCACCGAGCACATCCTCCTCGGCCTCATCCGTGAGGGCGAGGGCGTGGCCGCCCAGGTGCTCGTGAAGCTGGGCGCCGACCTGTCGCGCGTCCGCCAGCAGGTCATCCAGCTGCTGTCGGGCTACAGCGGCCCCGGGGGCTCCCAGGAGAAGGCCGGCGCCACCGCCGGCGGCTCGTCGTCGTCGGACGCCCCGTCGGGCTCGCTCGTCCTCGACCAGTTCGGTCGCAACCTCACCCAGCTCGCCCGCGACAAGAAGCTCGACCCGGTCATCGGGCGCGAGCGCGAGACCGAGCGGGTCATGCAGGTCCTCTCCCGGCGCACCAAGAACAACCCGGTGCTCATCGGCGAGCCGGGCGTCGGCAAGACGGCCATCGTCGAGGGCCTCGCCCAGGCCATCGCCAACGACGCCGTGCCCGAGACGCTGCACAACAAGCAGCTGTACACCCTCGACCTCGGCGCCCTGGTGGCCGGCTCCCGCTACCGCGGCGACTTCGAGGAGCGCCTGAAGAAGGTGCTCAAGGAGATCAAGACCCGCGGCGACATCATCCTGTTCATCGACGAGCTGCACACGCTCGTCGGGGCGGGTGCCGCCGAGGGCGCCATCGACGCCGCCTCCATCCTGAAGCCGATGCTGGCCCGCGGCGAGCTGCAGACCATCGGCGCCACCACCCTCGACGAGTACCGCAAGCACCTCGAGAAGGACGCCGCCCTCGAGCGGCGCTTCCAGCCGATCAAGGTGGAGGAGCCCTCGGTGGCCCACACCATCGAGATCCTCAAGGGCCTGCGCGACCGCTACGAGGCCCACCACCGGGTCACCATCACCGACCAGGCGCTGGTGGCCGCGGCCAACCTCGCCGACCGGTACATCTCCGACCGCCACCTGCCCGACAAGGCCATCGACCTCATCGACGAGGCCGGGTCGCGCCTGCGCATCAAGCGCATGGAGACCCCGCCCGACTACAAGGAGCTCGAGAACCAGATCGCGCAGGTCCAGCAGCAGAAGAAGGAGGCCGTCGAGGCACAGCGCTTCGAGGAGGCCGGCCGGCTGCGCGACAAGGAGAAGGAGCTGCTCGCCGAGAAGGAGACCAAGGAGGCCGAGATCAAGGCCTCCGGCGTCGACCTGTTCGACGAGGTCGACGAGGAGTCCATCGCCGAGGTCCTCTCCATCTGGACCGGCATCCCCGTCTACAAGCTCACCGAGGAGGAGACGGCCAAGCTCCTCCGCATGGAGGACGAGCTGCACAAGCGGGTCATCGGTCAGGAGGACGCCATCAAGGCGGTGTCCCAGGCCATCCGCCGCACCCGGGCCGGCCTGAAGGACCCGAAGCGCCCCGGTGGGTCGTTCATCTTCCTGGGCCCGTCCGGCGTCGGCAAGACCGAGCTGGCCAAGACCCTCGCCGAGTTCCTCTTCGGCGACGAGCAGGCGCTGATCCAGCTCGACATGTCCGAGTACATGGAGAAGCACACGGTCAGCCGGCTGGTGGGCTCGCCCCCCGGCTACGTCGGGTACGAGGAGGGCGGCCAGCTCACCGAGGCCGTGCGCCGCAAGCCGTTCTCGGTGGTGCTGTTCGACGAGATCGAGAAGGCCCACCCCGACGTGTTCAACACGCTGCTGCAGATCCTGGAGGAAGGTCGCCTGACCGACTCCCAGGGCCGCTCGGTCGACTTCCGCAACACCGTGCTGATCATGACCTCGAACCTCGGCACCGCCGACCTGCGCAAGGCGAACGTCGGCTTCGGCAAGGCCGACGAAGCGATCACCTACGAGCGCATGAAGGAGAAGGTCCACGACGCGCTCAAGCAGCACTTCCGGCCGGAGTTCCTCAACCGCATCGACGACACCATCGTGTTCCACGAGCTGTCGAAGGACGAGGTCACCCAGATCGTCGACCTGATGATCAAGCGGGTGCAGACCCAGCTGGAGGGCCAGGGCCTCGGCCTCGAGCTCACCGACGGCGCCAAGGCGCTGCTGGCCGATCGGGGCTACGACCCCACCCTCGGTGCCCGCCCGCTGCGCCGGGCCATCCAGCGCCTGGTCGAGGACCCGCTGTCCGAGCGGCTGCTCTGGAAGGAGTTCCGCGCCGGCGAGAACATCATCGTCGACGCCGAGCCCGACCCCGAGACCGGTCGCCTCGAGATCACCTTCCGGTCGGTCGAGGGCTTCGAGCCCCCGCCGGTCGAGATGGCCGAGGCCGGTCCCACCGAGTAGCGGCTCGGGGCTCGCCCCGGACCGAAGCGAACGACGAGCGCCGCCCTCCGGGGCGGCGCTCCCGCGTCCGCCGGCGGGGGTGGGCCGCGTCAGACCGGGGTGGCGCCGGCGGCCTCGTCGAGCAGGCGCAGGAACGACGGCATCGGTCCGGCGCCGACGAGGGCGTGGGTGCCGTCGGCGACGAAGGCGGGCACGCCCCGGAAGCCCAGGCGGCCGGCGGTGGCCTCGTCGTCGAGGACCTCGGCCAGGCCCTGGCCGTCGGCGAGGGCGCGGCGCACCTCGGCCGTGTCGACGCCGGTGGCGTGGTCGTCGAGGAGCCCGACGATGACGTCGAGGTCGCCGACGTCGGCGCCCTCCACGAAGTGGCCGGACCACAGCGCGTCGACCGCCGGCCGGCCGAGGCCCTGCTGGGAGGCCAGCCACACCACGCGGTGGGCGAGCCGGGTGTTGGGGGCCGTGGCCTGGCGCTCGAAGTGCAGGTCGAGGCCGACCTCCTCGCCGAGCGCCGTGACGTGGGCCCAGACCCGCTCGATGTCGCTGCCGAACTTCGCCTCGAAGAACTGGCCGGCGGAGATGCCCTCGGGCGGCAGCTGGGGCATCAGCTCGTAGGCCCGCCACTGCACGGTGGCCTCCAGGGCGGGGCGCTGGGCCAGGGCGGCGTCGAGCTTGCGGCTGCCGATGTAGCAGAAGGGGCAGGCGATGTCGGACCAGACGTCGAGGTGCACGGGGCGACGCTAGCGGGACGGCGCGGCGACTCGATCCCCCCGGTCGTGCCCACCGGGGGCGCGGGCGGCCGCTCGGGGCCCGCAGCCGCGCCGGGCGGCGGGTCCTCGACGGCTACGGTCGTCGGACCATGGCCATCCACCCCGCGCGACCCGGTGCGACCCTCCGGCGCGCCCGGCCCGGGCGCCGCCGGCGGCTGCTCGTCGTGCTGGCCGCCGTGCTCGTGGCGCTGACGGGGTGCCAGGCCAAGCTGAACGTCGACACCACGGTCCAGGAGGACGGCAGCGGCTCGGTGACGGTGTCGCTCGGCCTCGACGCCGCGGCGCGGGCCCGGTTGGGCGACCCGGATCAGACCGTCGAGGTGGCCGACCTCCGGGCCGCCGGATGGGAGATCCCTCCCGCGGAGACGGCTGCCGACGGGACGACGTGGCTGCGGGCCACCAAGCGCTTCGCCAGCACCGACCAGGCCGCGGCGGTGATGGCCGAGCTCAACCCGGCCGTCTTCCGCGACTTCAGGCTGCAGCGCGACAGCAGCCTCGGCCAGACCACCTGGACGTGGACCGGCACCGTCGACCTGACCAAGGGGATCGCCGCCTTCGGCGATCCCGAGGCGGCGGCTGCTCTCGGCGGCGACCCGTTCGGCGGCCGGGTGGCCGAGGTCGAGCAGGCCGAGGGCAAGACCGTGGCCCAGATGGTCGACGTCTCGGTGTCGGCCCAGCTGCCGGCGGCCGAGCGCAAGCAGTGGACCCCGCGGCTGGGCGATCCGCAGCCGACGGTGGTGCAGGCGTCGTCGACCAAGACCTTCGGCATCCCGCTGCCGGCCGGGCAGGGGTTCGGCACGGTCTTCGTGGTGGCCGCCGTCGTGGTGCTCGCCCTCGTGGCGATCGTGGTGGTGCGCCGCCGCACGCGCCGACCCCGCCGGGCGGCCTGAGCCGCCAGCGGGGACCAGGTCAGACCTGGGGTTCGCCGGACTCGACGTAGCGGCGCAGGCGGTCGAGGTCGTGGGCCCACTGGAAGCTGACCCGGGGCAGCACGCCGTTCTCGTACTGCCAGTTGCCGTGCCACAGCCGAACCACCGAGGAGGTGCCGACGGCGCCGGTCTCGATGCGGAAGGCGATGGCCGTGCCGGGCCACTCGTCGGGGCCGTGCAAGACGGACCAGTGCACCAGCTCGGGGGCGTCGACCGCCTCGATGCGGACCTTCAGGTCCTCGTGCTCGCCGAACCCGAACACCGCCTCGCTGCCGAGCGCCGCGGTGGTGGCGACATCAGAGGTCCACCACCCGGCCAGGCCCTCCTGGGTGGTGAGGGCCGCGAAGACCTGGTCGGGCGGTGCGGCGATGTCGAGCTCGTGGACGATGTCGAACATGGCCGCATCGTAGGTCTCCGCCGACGAGGGCGGTCCGACCGTCGGCGCGCCATCGCCGAGGGACCTTCGGGACGGACCGCCCGACCGGCCGATCGTGCCTCTGACCTGCAGATATGCACCGCATATGGCGGGTGATCGCGCCGTCGGACCACCCCGGGCGGTGGCTACGCTCGGCTCCATGAGGGGGAACGCCACCGCATCGACCCATCCGTCGCGCCCGGGCCGGCCCGGCCACCCGATCGCTGCGGTCCGTGCTGCTCGCCCGCTGCGGCGCCTGGCCGTCGGCACCGCCACCGCCGCCGCGCTGCTGGCCGCGGCGGCCTGCTCGTCGTCGAGCACCACCGCGGCCGGTCCGTCCGGTCCGTCCGGTTCCTCTGGGGCCTCGACGACGGTCGCGCCGTCGGGGAGCACGCCGGGCTCCACCGCGGCCCGGGCCGGCGGACGGGTCGTGCCCGGGGCCAGCTGGGACACCGTCGACCCGACCGCAGCCGGGTTCGATCCGGCCAAGCTCGATGCGATGGCCGCCCAGGCCGAGGCCGCCGGCAGCAACTGCCTGCTCGTCACCAAGGACGGCAAGCTGGTGAAGGAGTGGTACTGGAACGGCAAGGGGCCCGACAGCACCCAAGAGGTGTTCTCGGCCACCAAGTCGTACACCAGCGCCCTGGTCGGCATCGCCCAGGCCGAGGGCAAGCTGCAGATCGACGAGCCGGCGTCGAAGTACATCACCGAGTGGAAGGGCACGCCGAGCGAGTCGGTGACCATCAAGGACCTGCTCTCGAACGACTCGGGCCGCCACTACGACTTCGCCACCGACTACAGCGACATGGCGGTCAAGGCCCCCGACAAGACGGCCTTCGCCATCGGCCTCGACCAGCAGTACCCGCCGGGGACGCACTGGGACTACAACAACTCGGCCATCCAGACGCTGTCCCGCGTGCTCAAGGTGGCCACCGGCATGGAGGCCGCCGAGTACGCCCAGCAGAAGCTGCTCGGCCCGATCGGCATGACGGACTCGAAGATGAAGAAGGACAGCTCGGGCGGCACGCTCACCTTCATGGGCCTCGACTCGACCTGCCGGGACATGGCTCGCTTCGGCAACCTGTTCCTCGACCAGGGCTCGTGGGGCGACACCCAGGTGATCCCGCAGGCGTGGGTGAAGGAGTCCACCACGCCGTCGCAGCAGCTGAACCCGGGCTACGGCTACCTCTGGTGGCTCAACACCAAGAGCGACCCGGCCGGGGCGGCCCAGGCGACCGGTGGGTCCGCCGAGGCGGGCAGCGGTCCCCGCCAGCTGGCCCCCGGCGTGCCCGAGGACGCCTTCTTCGCCCTCGGCCTCGGCGACCAGCACATCGCCGTGTTCCCCGACAGCGGGGTGGTCGCCGTGCGGCTCGGCCCGGTCAACGTCCCCGGCGCCACCGCCAAGTTCGGGCCGGCCGACATCGCCAAGCTCACCCAGGCCGCCATCGCGGGGTCACCGCAGGGCTGACGGGTCCGCCCGCGAGGCGACCTCGCCCCCGCGTCGGCGGCCGGGCGATGATGCAGCCATGCGCCTCGCCATCACGGTGCCGACCGTCGATCCCCGGGACGCCGGTGACACCTTCGCCGCCCTCGAGGCCGCCGGCTACGACACCGGGTTCTCGTTCGAGTCCAAGCACGACCCGTTCCTGCCGCTGGCCTCGGCGGCGGCGCGCACCGAGCGGCTCCGACTGGGGACGGCGGTGGCGATCGGCTTCGCCCGCAACCCGGTGGTGCTGGCCCAGCTCGCCAACGACCTCCAGCTGCTGACCGCCGGTCGGTTCGTGCTGGGCCTGGGCTCGCAGGTGCGGCCCCACGTCGTGAACCGGTTCGGGGAGCGGTGGGCGTCGCCCGCAGCCCGCATGCGAGAGCTGGTCGAGGCGATCCGCGCCGTGTGGGCCAGCTGGGCCGACGGGTCGCCGCTGCGCTTCGAGGGCGAGCACTACCGGCACACCCTGATGACCCCGGCCTTCGATCCCGGTCCGAACCCGTTCGGGCCGCCGCCGGTCTTCATCGGCGGCTTCGGGCCGCGCATGGTGGGCGTCGCCGGTGCCGTCGCCGACGGCCTGCTCGTCCACCCCTTCACCACCCGCCGCTCGCTGCAGGAGCTGGTGCTGCCGGCCCTCGCGGCCGGCGCCGAGGCCGTTGGCCGGCCGGTCGGCGCGGTGGAGGTGGTGTGGGTGACCAACGTCGTCACCTGGGACACCCCCGACGAGCGGCGGGCCGTGGTGGCGTCGATGAAGGGCCAGCTGTCGTTCTACGGATCGACCCCGGCCTACGCCTCGACGCTGGAGCTGCACGGCCATGGCGACCTGCACCACGAGCTCAACGCGCTGTCGAAGGAGGGGCGCTGGGACGAGATGGCGGCGCGGTTCCCCGACGAGCTGCTCGACGAGCTGGCGGTGGTGGGCCCACGCGACGAGATCGCCGGCCGCCTGGTCGAGCGGGCGGCGGGCATCACCGACAGCATCGGCCTGGTGAACAGCCGGCACCCCGACCCCACCCACTGGGCCGACGTCGTCGCCGACCTCCGCCGCCGCACCGCCTGATCGTCGGCGCTCCGGCCAGGTCGCGCCGGCCGGGTCGGGCCGGTTCGCAGTGTGCGTCGGGTCATGGCGTGGGAGGCGGCCGGCCCGAGCAGCCGGGGCTCCACCACCGCCCACGGACGGGCTGGCTGCGCGCAGGTGCCCATGGCCTCGGATCGAACACGCGTGCGATGGGATCCGCGCCCCTGTCACACCCGCTCCCTAGGGTCGTGCCATGGCCCGCACCAAGACCGTCCTGCGCTGCACCGAGTGCGGTGGCGCCACCCCGAAGTGGGTCGGCCGCTGCCCGTCGTGCGGCGAGTGGAACACCCTCGTCGAGGAGGTCGACGAGCCGCGCCGCAGCGGCGTCGCGCTGGCGGCGGCCGACCGCCCCGTGCCCATCACCGAGGTCGACCTGGCGGCGTGGGAGGTGCGTCCCACCGGGGTGGCCGAGCTCGACCGGGTCCTGAGCGGTGGCCTCGTCCCCGGTTCGGTCACGCTCGTCGGCGGCGAGCCGGGCATCGGCAAGTCCACCCTGCTGCTCCAGGCCACCGCGGCCATGGCCGCGGCCGGCGCCCGGGCGCTCTACGTCTCGGCCGAGGAGTCCAAGCAGCAGGTCCGCCTCCGCGCCGAGCGCCTGGGCGCGCTCCCAGACGGGCTGTGGCTGGCGTCGGAGACGTCACTGCCCAACCTCCTGGCCCACCTCGACGACGTCCGGCCCGACGTCGTGGTGGTCGACTCCATCCAGACGGTGCACGACCCGGAGCTGGGCTCGGCGCCCGGGTCGGTGGCCCAGGTGCGCGAGTGCGCAGCGGCGCTGGTGCGCGAGGCCAAGGAGCGCGAGATCAGCGTCGTGCTCGTGGGCCACGTGACCAAGGAGGGTGGCCTGGCCGGCCCGCGCGTGCTCGAGCACGTGGTCGACACCGTGCTGACCTTCGACGGCGATCGCCACCACGCCCTTCGGCTGCTGCGGGCGGTCAAGCACCGCTTCGGGGCCACCGACGAGCTGGGCCTGCTGCAGATGGCCGAGCACGGCCTCGAGGGGGTGCCCGACCCCAGCCAGCTGTTCCTGGCCGATCGTCGCCCCGGGGTGTCGGGCTCGGTCGTCACCTCCACCATCGCCGGCTTCCGGCCGCTGCTCGTCGAGGTGCAGGCGCTCGCGGTCCGGTCGGTGCTCCCCGCACCCCGGCGCTCGGCGCAGGGCTTCGACACCGGCCGCCTCGGCATGCTGCTGGCGGTGCTGTCCCGCCGTTGCGGGGTGGTGGCCGACCACCTCGACGTCTACGTGCTCGCCGTGGGGGGCGTCCGCCTGGCCGAGCCGGCGTCCGACCTCGCCACGGCGCTGGCGGTGGCGTCGGCCCTCCTCGGCACCGCGGTGCCCCCTGAGGTCGTGGCCCTCGGCGAGGTCGGCCTCGCGGGCGAGGTCCGCCAGGTCGCCCAGCTCGACCGACGCCTCAACGAGGCCGCCCGCCTCGGGTTCACCCGGGCGCTCGTTCCGCTGCACGCCCCGGACCCGCCCGAGGGCATCGAGGTGGTGCGGGTGGGGTCGGTGCTCGAGGCGCTGCTGGCCGTGGGCCTGGCCAACGCCACCGACGTCGGCGAGATCGCCCGGGGCGACCAGGCTGCCACCGGCCGCCTGCACCCCGACCGCACCGCCGCGGCGGCGGACACCGATGGGGCGGTGCCGGGCGGCAGCCGTCCCGGCGCCGGACGCCCGAAGGCCGACGCCCGCCGCGAGGCCGCCGATCGGGGCGAGGGCCCTCGCCGAGTCCGTCCGGCCACGGCGAGCGAAGGACGGTCGTCGGCCCCTAGGCTGCGGGCCATCGCGAACGACGGTCCGGCCGCGGGACGACCGTCGGCCGACCGTGGCCGATCGGCACCCAGGCCGGGCGGCGACGACCTCGTGGGAGCCGATGACCAAGCCTGGTAGCCACGCCGCAGCGCACCGCGGGCCCCGGGGCCACGACGGCGGGACCGTTTACACTCGCCCCGTGACCCGTCGGCGCAACGACGCGCTCCTGTCGGCCCTGAGCGCCGTGGCGCCCGGCAAGCCGCTGCGCGAGGGCCTCGACCGGATCCTCCAGGCCAACATGGGCGGGCTCATCGTGGTCAGCGACGGTCCCGAGGTGCTCAACATCTGCTCGGGCGGCTTCCTGCTCGACGCCGCCTTCAGCCCGCAGCGCCTGTCCGAGCTGGCGAAGATGGACGGCGCCATCATCCTGGCCGCCGACGCCTCGCGCATCGCCCGGGCCAACGTGCACCTGGTGCCCAACCCGAACGTCCCCACCTCCGAGACCGGCACCCGCCACCGCACCGCCGAGCGGGTCGCCCGCTCGATCAACGTGCCCGTGATCTCGGTGTCCGAGGACATGGGCATCATCGCCGTCTACATCGGCGACCAGAAGCACCCGCTCAGCCCCATCCCGCGCCTGCTCGACCGGGCCAACCAGGCGCTGCAGACCCTCGAGCGCTACAAGAACCGCCTCGACGAGGTGAACCGCACCGTCTCGGCCCACGAGATCGAGGACATCGTCACCATCCGCGACGTGGTGGTGCTCCTGCAGCGCCTCGAGATGGTGCGCCGCATCGCCGACGAGATCGAGGCCACCATCGTCGAGCTGGGCGACGACGGCCGCCTGGTGCGGCTCCAGCTCGAAGAGGTCATGGGCGGGGTCGGCGACGACCGCCGGCTCGTGGTCCTCGACTACTTCCACGAGGATGCCGGCTGGCACCTCGAGGAGGCCATGGACGGCCTCGCCTCGCTCGACACCGAAGCCCTGCTCGACCTCAAGGCGGTCGCGTCGATGCTGCACCTGGCCGAGGCGGCCAACGACCTCGACGCCCCGGTGCAGCCCAAGGGCTACCGGCTCCTGTCGCGCATCCCGCGCCTGCCCGAGAACGTCATCGCCCGCATCGTCGAGCGGTTCGGCAACCTCTCGAAGATCATGCGGGCCACCATCGACGACCTCGAGGAGGTCGAGGGCGTGGGCGAGAGCAGGGCCCGCGCCGTGAAGGAGGGCCTGGCCCGGCTGGCCGAGGCCTCCATCCTCGACCGCTACAGCTGATCCCGACGGGTCCGGACGCGGTCCGCTGGGCGCGGTCGCACGGTGACCGCGGGGAGGCCCGCGCTGGGACAGAATCACGCCATGCGCATCCACCTCGAATCGGGCACGGCGGCCGAGCTGGCCGTGCCCACCGACGCCGAGCCGACCCGCGGCCTGGTGGTGATCCCCGACATCGGCGGCCTCCGTCCGCTGTTCGACGACCACGTCGCCCGCCTCGCCCGTGAGACCGGGTGGTCGGTCTGCGCCTTCGAGCTGTGGCCGGGCGAGGAGGGCCTCACCCTCCAGGAGCGGCTCGACCGGGTCGGCACCAAGGTCGACGAGCGGGTCCTCGAGGACGCGGTGTCCGCAGCCGACGCCACCCGCTGCGACACCGTCGGCGTCGTCGGCTTCTGCATGGGCGGCATGTACGCCATCAAGGCGGCCGCCGCCGGCCGCTTCCATCGGGCGGTGAGCTTCTACGGCATGATCCGCGTGCCCGAGCAGTGGCGCAGCCCGACCCAGGGCGAGCCCCTCGAGCTGCTCGCCAACGCCCCCCACTGCCCGCTGCTCGCCCTGGTCGGCACCGAGGACCCGTGGACCCCCGACGACGACGTCGACGCGCTGGAGGCGCTGCCGCAGGTGCGGGTGGTCCGCTACGCCGATGCCGAGCACGGCTTCGTGCACGACCCCGACCGCCCGGCCCACCGGCCCAAGGACGCCGCCGACGCCTGGCGCCGGGCCATCGACTTCCTCGCCACCTGAGCCGGCGGCCGGACCCGACCCCGGGGCGGCCAGAGACCAACCGGCGGCCGGCGGCCGGTGGTCAGCGGGCGCGGCGCTCGAGCTGGACGCGGTTGGTGATGCGGTAGCGGCGGTCGGCCTGCTCGATCCAGCCGAGCCGGACGAAGCTGGCGATGGCCTTGTTGACCCGCTCGCGCGACGCCCCGACCATGCCGGCCAGCTCCTCCTGGGTGATGGGGAGGGCGAACTCGTCGCGCTCGCCGGCCAGCTCGAGGAGCCGCTTGGCGGTGCGGCCGGTGACGTCGAGGAACACCGAGTCGGCCAGGGCCTCGTCGGTGGTGCGCAGGCGGCCGGCGAGCAGGGCCACCACCCGCCACAGCAGCTGGGGCCGTTCCTCGTAGAGGTCGCGCACCGGCTCGTACGGGATGGCGATGACCTCGGAGGGCTCGAGGGCCCGGGCCTCGGCCGAGCGGGCCAGCCCGTCGAACAGGGGCATCTCGCCGAAGAGGTCGCCCCGCTCCATGAGCGCCATCATCGACTCTCGGCCGTCGATCGACTTGTTGGCGATGGCGATGCGGCCGTTGATCACCACGAACAGCTCGCCGGGCTCGTCGCCCTCGGTGAACAGCACGTCGCCGCGCTGGAGGCGCTTGTTGGCCGACGCGTCGGCGATGGCGTCGATCTCTCGGTCGTCCAGGTCGGCGAACAGCTCGACCTCGCGCAGCAACCCCCGGTCCGGCATCGCAGGGATCGTAGTGGGTCCGGCCTGGTCGGGGCGCCGCCGGGGCGGGGCGGGCGCCGGCCGGTCGGCGCCCGGCGTCGGCCCCGATGGTGCGGGGTCGCTCCGCATCGTCCCTGGTCACAGGGGGCTCCTTTGCGAATCGGGACCTCGCTCCGTACCCTTGATCCGTTCCCCCCGCACCGCCACCGCGTTTCCCGCGCCAGGAGAGCCATGTCGTTCGATGTTGGTGACAAGGTCGTGTATCCCCACCACGGGGCCGCCGTCATCGAGAAGCGTGAGAAGAAGTTCGCGTTCGGCGAGGAGCGCGAGTACCTGATCCTCAAGCTCGCCTACGGCGACCTCACGCTGATGGTCCCGACCGACAACACCGAAGAGGTCGGCCTGCGCGAGGTCATCAACGACGAAGAGGTCGAGGAGGTGTTCGCCGTCCTCCGCAAGAAGGAGGCGCGGATGCCCACCAACTGGTCGCGCCGCTTCAAGAACCACGTCGAGAAGCTGAAGTCGGGCGACATCTACCAGGTGGCCGAGGTCGTGCGGAACCTCTCGCTGCGCGAGAAGGACAAGGGCCTGTCCGCCGGCGAGAAGCGCATGCTGGCCAAGGCGCGCCAGATCCTGGTGTCCGAGCTGACCTTCGCCATCAACGTCAACGAGGAAGAGGCCGAGGCCAAGCTCGACGAAGCCCTGGCCTGAGCCGGGAGCGGTCGGCGGCACCATGAGCTCGGCGGCCGACGCCGGCGCGCCCGTGCCCCCCGTGGGGGCCCGCGGCCTGTGGACCATCGTGGTCGCCGCCGGGCGCGGCACCCGCTTCGGCGGCGAGGTGCCCAAGCAGCTGCTGCCGCTGGCCGGTCGTCGGGTCCTCGACTGGGCGCTGGCCACGGCCGTCGCCGTCTCCGACGGCGTGGTCCTGGTCGGCCCGCCCGACGGGGAAGCGCCGGTCGCGGCCGGGGTGGTCGACGGGGTGCCGGTGGCGGTGGTGGCCGGCGGTGCCGAGCGGACCGACTCGGTGCGGGCCGGGTTGGCCGCTGTGCCCGACGACGTCGTCGTGGTGTGCGTGCAGGACGGTGCCCGCCCGTTGGCGTCGACGGCCCTGTACGGCCGGGTCGTGCGCGCCGTCCGGGGCGGCGCCGACGGGGCCATCCCGGGCGTGGCGGTCGTCGACACCATCAAGCGGATCGACGACGACGGCGTGGTCGTCGAGACGCCGCGGCGCGACCGGCTGCGGGCCGTGCAGACCCCGCAGGCGTTCTCGGCCGCCGTTCTGCGGGCGGCCTACGCCGCCGGGGGCGAGGCAACCGACGACGCCGCCCTGGTCGAGGCGGTCGGTGGTCGGGTCGTCGTCGTCGACGGCGAGGAGCACAACGCCAAGCTCACCGTGCCCGGCGACCTGCCCCGCCTCGAGGCCCTGCTCGTCGAGCACCCGCCGGTCCCGTCCTGACCCGCGTCGACCCCGTGGTGGGCGGGGGCGACCTCGCCGTCTCGCTGGCCGGTCGGCCCGGCAGTAGCGTCTCGGCCCGTGCAGGTGCGGGTCGGCCAGGGCTTCGACGTCCACGCGTTCAGCGACGACCCGGCGCGCCCGCTCGTGCTCGGCGGTGTGGTGTTCGACGGCGAGCGCGGCCTCGTCGGTCACAGCGATGCCGACGTGCTGGCCCACGTGGCCGCTGATGCGCTGCTCGGTGCCGCCGGGCTCGGCGACCTCGGGCGCCACTTCCCCGACACCGACCCGCGGTGGTCCGGGGCCGACTCGATCGACCTGCTGGCCGAGGTGGCCCGGCTGGTGCGCGAGGCCGGCTGGGAGCCGGGCAACGTCGACGTCGCGGTGGTGTGCGAGCGGCCGAAGCTGGCCCCGCGCCGCGAGGACATGCAGGGCCGCCTCTCCGCTGCCGTGGGCGCGCCGGTGACGATCAAGGGCAACCGCGCCGAGGGACTCGGCGCCCTCGGCCGTGAGGAGGGCATCGCCGCCTGGGCCGTCGCCGTGGTGACCAGGGACGGCGGCTCGTGAGCCCCGCTCGTCGCACCGGCGGTGGTCGGGGGTCCGGTCCGAGCCGCGGGGGTCGGTCGTCCTCGACGTCGCGGGGCAAGGGCGCGTCGCCGTCCCCCGGCTCGTCGCGCGGCGGGTCGCGGAGCGGCCCGGCGAAGGGCGGGCCGGCGCGAGGCGGCGCGAAGGGCCCGGCTCGGGCCAAGGGCGGCGGTCGGGCGGGGGACGGCCACGACGGCGGCGGGGCGCCCACCGGGGCTCGGCGCAGCCCCGAGCGCGGCCTCGGCGGCGACCAGGTCGAGGGCCGGCAGGCCGTGCGCGAGCTGCTGCTGGCGGGAACCCGCAAGGTGCGCGAGGTCTGGGTCGTCGACGACCGGATCGACGAGGGCGACGACATCGCCGAGCTGGCCAACGAGCTGCACGTGACCGTGCGCCCGGTCTCGCGCCGGAAGCTGGCCGCCGAGGCCCGCACCGAGGCGCCCCAGGGCGTGCTGGCCAAGGCCCAGCCGCTGCCCGAGGTCGACCTCGACGACCTGGCGACCGGGCGGGTGGCGGCCAACGCCGACCTGCGACCGACCGATCCGGTGCCCTTCCTCGTCGCCCTCGACGGGGTCACCGACCCCGGCAACCTCGGCGCCGTGCTCCGCTCGGCCGAGGGGGCCGGCGCCACCGGGATCGTGCTTCCCCGCCATCGCGCCGCCCACATCACCCCGACGGTGACGAAGGCGGCCGCCGGAGCCATCGAGTACCTGCCCATGGCCGTGGTGGGCGGCCTCCCCACCGCCCTGGCCCGCCTGCGCGACCTCGGGGTCTGGGTCGTCGGCCTCGACATGGGTGGCCGCCCGGTCTACGACCTCGACCTGCCCGCCGACGCGCCGCTGTGCCTGGTGCTGGGCGCCGAAGGGGCCGGCCTGTCGCGGCTGGTCGCCCAGCGCTGCGACGTGGTGGCCTCGCTGCCCCTCGAAGGTCGCCTGGGCTCGCTCAACGTCGCCGCCGCCGGCGCGGTCGCCTGCTACGAGGTGGCCCGACGCCGCCGAGGTGCCCCGGGCTCCTAACGTCGGGACCCGGCCGGCATCGGATCGGCCGCTCGTCCTCGGACCACCGATCCGCCCGCCACCAGCGTCACCGCTCCGCCCTCCGCCTCCGCCTCCGCCTCCGCCGTCTCTCCGTCTCCCCCGGACCTGACCCATGCCCTCTGCGACGCGAACCGCCACCCACCCTCGATCGGGCGAGGCCGCCGCCTCCCGGCGCGCGCCCTCGGCCGGCGGGGCTCGGCTCCGGCGGGCCACCTCGCTGGCCGTGCTCGCCGCGCTGGGCGTCGCCCTGGCCGCGTGCTCGGGGAGCGGCGACGACGGCTCGGCCTTCACGCCCCCGACCACCCGCGATCCGTCGAAGCCGGCGTCGATGGGGGAGACCTGCGACGACCCGGCCGGCGACCTCTCCAACGACGCCAAGACCACTGCGCCGGGCACCCTGTCCGAGCCGGCCGGCATCGACCTCACCCGGGCGTCGACGGCGGTGGAGGGCGACAACCTCGTCGTCGACCTGACCACCGTGGCCCCGCCGGGCAGCGCCACCAACCCCGAGTTCTTCGTCGACTCGGGTGACCCGCAGGCGGCCCCCGCCGCCAGCTGGGAGCTGCGGTTCGCGCCCAAGGCCGGCACGTGGTCGGCGACCTTGGTGCAGTTCCCCACGTCGCTCGGCGCCCGCGACAAGCGCACCCCGCTGACCGTGCCGGTGTCGGTCCGCGACAACCGCATCGTCGCCACCATCCCGCTGTCGCAGCTGCCGCCCATCGCCACCACCCTGTGGCTGTTCGGGGCCAGTGCCGGGGCGTCCGATGCCACCCGGATCTTCGACGAGTGCCTGCCGTTCCAGCAGACGACCGGGACGACCGGGCCGGCCGGGCCCACCACGACCCGCTCGGGACCGACCACCAGCCTGCCCACCGGCAGCGTGGGCCAGACGCTCACCGCCCCCGACGGCGCCAAGGTCACCGTCGAGTCGGTCGCCGTGCCGGCTCGCCCGAACCGCGTCGTCGAGGTCGAGCCGGTGCCGGGCAGCCGCCTGGCCGCCGTCGAGGTCCAGGTGTGCGCCGGGGCCACGCCCATCGAGAACGTCGGCGAGGGCCGCTTCACCTTCCGCTCCACCGCCGGCGTGGGGTCGGCGCCGTGGCCGGCGCCGTCCTACACGAACGACCCTCGCTTCCCCGCGTCCCAGACGGTGCGACCAGGCGAGTGCGCGTCGGGCTGGATCACCTTCGAGGTGGCCGCCGACGCCCAGGCGGCGTCCATCCTCTATGACACCACCGGCGGCGGGGCCGGTCCCTTCCTGACCTTCACCGCCTCCTGATCGGCCGGCGTCGCGCTCCTGGTGCCCGCCGTCGCGTCGGCGTGCTCAGCGGGTGAGCAGGCAGACCGAGGCGTTGGCCCCGCGACCGACGGTGTGGGCCAGGCCCACGCGGGCGCCCTCGTGCTGGCGGGGTCCGGCCTCGCCCCGCAGGTGGCGCACCAGCTCGACGACCTGGCCGAGCGCCGAGGCGCCGAGCGGCTCGCCCTTGCTCAACAGGCCGCCGC
Source organism: Acidimicrobiales bacterium (assembly GCA_046331175.1). Lineage (GTDB taxonomy): Bacteria > Actinomycetota > Acidimicrobiia > Acidimicrobiales > Acidimicrobilacustridaceae > JAWKIW01. Next base: position 575,301 of record JAXLRI010000004.1, on the reverse strand, counting down.
TGAGGTTGACGGGTCGGCGTCCGCCGGGGAGCACCTCGCCGTCGTGGAGCAGGCGACCGCTCTCGCCGGGCCCGCACAGGCGGAGCTCCTCGTAGGCGAGCAGCTCGCGGGCGGCGTCGGTGTCCTGGCACTCGACGAGATCGACGTCGGCAGGCCCGAGCCCGGCCGCTGCGTAGGCGTCGTCGGCGGCCAACGTCGACGGCGCCGGCGGCTCGTCGTCGGCCCGTCCCGACAGCGGCGTCGCCTCTCCGAGGACGCTGCCCGGCAGGTGCGAGCGCAGGACGGCGGCGGCCAGGCGGACGGTCGGCGCGGTGGTGGCCGTCACCGGGGGCGCCACGTCGGCGCGGCGCAGCACCACGGCGGCGGCGCCCTCGTTGGGCGCGCACAGCATGAACAGGTGCAGGGGATCGCACACCAGGCGCGAGCCGAGGACCTCGTCGGCGGTGACGGGCTTCTGGAACATGGCGTCGGGGTTGCGGGTGCCGTTGGCCCGGTTCTTGACCACGACGGCGGCGAGGTCGTCGCGGGTGAGGCCCGAGTCGCGCAGCAGGCGCTGGGCCCGCAGGGCGAAGTAGGCGGGGGTGGCGGCCAGGCCGGCCTGCTCGCGCCAGGGCTCGAAGAACGACGAGCGGATGATGCCCTTGGGCATCTTCTCCATGCCGAACACGAGCACGGTGTCGTACTGGCCGGCTCGGATGGCGCCGGCGGCGAGCATCAGGGCGGCGGCGCCGCTCGCGCACCCGGCCTCGACGTCGACGATCGGCCCGCCGGTGAGGCACAGCGCCCCGAGCACCTTGTGGCCGGCGGCGACGCCGGCGTAGGCCGTGCCGCAGAAGGCCGCCTGGAAGCCGTGGCGGTCGGTGACGCCGGCTTCGGCCAGGGCGGCCTGCACGGCGGTGACGCCCAGCTGGGTGACGTCACGTTCGGCGAAGCGCCCGAACGGGTGCAGCCCGACGCCGGCGACGACGACGTCGGCGCTCACGGCGTGCCCTCCGCCGACTCGGCGGGGGCGAAGGCCCAGGTGCGTGGGGCGCCGCCGTCGGGTCCGATGCCGTCGAGCACGAGCACCATCGGCTGGCCGAAGTGCAGCGCGTCGGGCTCGGCCACCGTGAGGCGGGTGATCAGCCGGAGCCCGTCGGCCTGCTCGACGACGCCGAAGCCGAACGGGACGGGCCCCTCGTAGCCGGGTGGTGCCGCGGTGACGGCGGTCCAGCCCCACAGGGTGGCGCGGCGGTCGAGCCGCCGTCGCTCGACCGGCTCGTGGCCGCACCACGGGCAGCGCGGCCCGAGGGGGAAGTGGGTCCGCCCGCACGCGGTGCAGGCACCACCGAGCAGGTGCACCACGCCGTCGGCGTCGTGCTCCCAGAGGCCCTCGACCACGTCGTCGGCGACGGTCACCTCGTCGTCCCCCGTCATGGCCTCATCCTGACACGGACGTCAGGTTGGGTGCGTCGGGCGGTGGTGTCACCCGGCCGGTGCGTCGGTGGGGTCGGCGACCCAGCCGGCGAACAGCGGCAGGCCGCTGGCCTCGGCCACCAGCGCGAAGGCGAAGGGGCGATCGAAGCGGACCTCGACGACCGTCGGGGGACGGGACGGCGCCGCGGCCGCCCGCAGGAGGGCCATGGCGGTGACGGCGGCCGCTCGCACGCCCTCCTCGTCGACGTCGACCACCGCCTCTTGGACGGCCTGGCTCACCTTGAGCGGCTCGGGCGAGAGCCGGTCGAGCTCGGCCTGGTCGGACAGCACGCGGCCGGCGCCGAGGGCCTCGAGCACCGGCACGAGGTCGTGGCGGCACCGGATGGCGAAGCGGGGGACGAACAGGTCGACCTGGTCGGCGTCGAGCGATCGGCGACGGTCGGTGGAACCGGAGAGGACGTCGTCGAGGACCTCGGCCGGTGGCGCGCCGGGGTCGCCGAGCCCGAGGCGCAGCACCACGCGTCCGCCGTCGCCGGGCTCGGCGGGCACGTCGACGACCGTCGTCGCGCCGACCCTGCCGGCGTGGCCGGCCGGGGTGCGCACGGACATGGTGGGGACCGGGCGCTCGCCCTGTGGCCCGGCGAAGGGGCGATCCTCGGTGTTCCACTCGGGGAAGGTCGTGGCCCAGCGGGCGTCGAGGCACAGGGCGTCGACGAGCACGAGCAGGGTGCGGGCGTCGATGGCGACGGGAAGTCGCTCGACCATGCCGTCGGTGTGCTCGCGCACCCAGGCGTCGAGGTCGGCGTCGTCGTCGAGGTGGGCGAAGCCGACGCTCGGCAGGCGCTCGCGCCATGCCCGGTAGGTCGGCACCCGGCTCCACACGGCCAGGGCGTGGGCGGTGCCGGCCAGTGCCACCACCTCGGCGTCGAGGCGGGCGAGGCGGTCGGCGACGTCGTCATCGGCCGGGAGGCCCAGCAGCGAGGCCAGCTGGTCGGCCGTGGCGCCCGAGGCCCCCGAGGCCAGGACCGCGACCGCGCACCACAGGCCGAGGCCCGAGCAGGCGAGGTTGGTGTCGGGCGCGGCCAGGCGCTCGACCAGCCGCGTGGTGAGGTGGGTGACCGCGGCCTGCACGGGGGTGGGTTCGGCGACCCCTCGGTTCCTGCGCAGCATCGGGCCTCCGATCGTCGGGCGACGCCCCGCCGGCGCCCGGCGGCGACGCTACCGGGTGGGTCCCCGTCCCCGCGACCGCGACCGACGCCGCGACCGACGCCCGTACCGACGCCCATCGGCCCGGCGTGACACCGGGCACGGCGGAGGGCGGTGGTGGCGCGCCGGCCGGGCCAGTCGGTAGGGTGGCGGTGCACGCTTGGTCCGTCGGGAGCACCGACCGGCCCGGGGCGACGGTCACCAGTGCCGGCCTCGGTAGCGTTGGGGCGAGGCGTGCGGCGCTCTGGGGGTGGGTCCACCGGGCGCCTGGGGGCGTGGTGCGCCTCGTACCGCTCGGCGCGCCGCGTTCGGCTGCGCCGCAACGAACACCGTGGAGTCCGATGCCCGCTGTTGCTGATCGCGTGCCCGATCACGTCTTCGACGCGCTCGTCGACGCCGACGTCGACGGGCGGGCGTCCGAGGACGACCGGGCCGTGCTGGCCGCCGAGCCGGGTCGCTGGCGCATGGCGCTGTACCGCCGCTTCGACGACGCCGAGGACGCGCTCGAGCACGCCGACGCCCTGCCGTCGCCCGAGCGCGAGCTGGTCAGGGCCGACTTCGAGCTCGAGCTCGACGACATCGAGCGGGCCATCCGCCGGCTCGACGGCACCGCCGACCCGGAGGAGGACAGCGGCGAGCCGCGCCTGCAGGCCTCCTGGACCCCCGGACGGGTCGTGGTGTGGGTGGCCGGTCGCACCGCCACCGTCACCGACGTCGACGTCCTCCAGGCCGCCCTCACCGACATCGGCGCCACCGCCGTCGAGTGGAGCGCGCACTCGCCCCTCACGCTGCCCGACGGCCGCAAGGCGGCGTCGCTGTCGGCGCCCATCTCGGGGGCGCTGGGCTGGCTGCTCGGCTGCGCCGGCGACCAGCGGGTCGGGGCGAGCCTCCGGTGGATGGGCCAGCTCGGCCTGTTCGCCATGAACCTCGTCGCCGGCGGCTCGATCGTCCCGCTGCTGCGCCACCGCCACCGCACGCAGGGCGCCGGCACCTTCACGGTGCGCTGGCACCCGGTCAACATCGACGAGGCCACCATGCGCACCTTCGTGGAGGCGATGCCCGGCACGGTGATGATGGCCGACAACGGCATGGACGCCGCCGCCATGACGCGCTCGGCGTTCGTCGGGGCCGTCGACGCCGTCTGCTCGCAGGCGGCCGGCCTGGTCGAGGTCCCCGCCGCCCCGCCTCGCCCGGTCACCCCGAGCGACATCGCCGAGGCCTACCTCGCCTGCCTCGACGGCACGCCGTTCAAGGCCCCGGTCGAGCGCGGCCAGGACCTCGTGCGTGGCCTCGACCAGTGGGCCCGCCCCGTCACCGAGCCCCTCGGCTCGAAGCTCGTCATCCGCCTCGAGCCACCCGACTCGTCCCGGGCGTGGGCGCTGCAGGTCCTCGCCGAGGATCCCGACGGCGTGCTGCTGCCGGTCGAGAAGGCGATGGGCGCCCACCCCAGCACCAAGATCCGGGCTCGCATCGGGCGCGAGCTCGAGCGGGCCGAGAACCTCATCCCCGAGCTGCGCCGGGCCGGCTCCCAGTGGCGGGGTGAGGCCATCCTCAGCGACGACGAGGCCTGGCACCTCATGTCCGAGGTCGGTGCCGCCCTCGACAGCGCCGGGTTCGACGTGCAGATCCCGCGCGTGGGGAAGGCCCCCAAGCCGAGCCTGCGCCTCACCACCGTCGACGATCGCCCGCACACCTCGGCGGCCGACCTGGCCCGGGTGCGCTGGTCGGTGCTGTTCGACGACGTCGAGCTGAGCGCCACCGAGATCCTCGCCCTGGCCAAGCAGGCCGCGCCGCTGGTCCAGAGCCACGGTCGCTGGGTCCGCCTCTCCGACGCCGACGTGGCGGCCGCCGCCGAGGCCCTGCGCGAGCGGCCCGAGACCATGACCGGCGGCGAGATGCTGCGCTGGGCGGTCGGCCTGCACGGCTCGCCGCTCGAGGGCGGCGTGTCGGTGGCCAACGGGTGGGCCGCCGACATCGTGGCCGCCGCCTCGGCCCAATCGGCCGAGCCGGTCGACGAGCCGGACGGCTTCCGCGGCGAGCTCCGCAGCTACCAGAAGGCGGCGCTGGGCTGGCTGCGCTTCTGCGACTCGGCCGGTCTCGGCGGCTGCCTCGCCCTCGACATGGGGCTCGGCAAGACGCCGACGGTGCTGGCCCACGTGGTCGCCACCCGCGAGCACGGACCCACCCTGGTCATCGCCCCGCCGGCGGTCGTCGGCAACTGGCGGGCCGAGGCGCACAAGTTCACCCCCGGCATGCGGGTGACGGTCCACCACGGCGCCACCCGTGCCACCCACGACGAGATCGCCGCCGAGGTGGCCACCGCCGACATGGTCGTCACCACCTACGGCACCGCCCTGCGCGACCTCGAGGCTCTGTCCGAGGTCGGCTGGCACCGCGTCGTGCTCGACGAGGCCCAGGCCATCAAGAACCCCGCCAGCGAGGCGGCGCGGGGCCTGCGCACCATCCCCTCCAAGCACCGCCTGGCCATGACCGGCACGCCGGTCGAGAACGGCCTGGGCGACCTGTGGGCCATCCTCGACTATGCCAACCCGGGCCTGGTGGGCGACCGCGCCGAGTTCGTCGGCCAGCTCAGTGCCGCGCACGCCCGCTCCGAGGCCGGCACCGAGGGTGCCCTGCGGGCGCTCAACGGCCTGCTCGTGTTCCGCCGCACCAAGCTCGAGCCCGAGATCGCCGCCGAGCTGCCCGACCGCATCGACGAGACCGACCACTGCACGATGACCGCCGAGCAGATCGGCCTCTACCAGGCCGTGCTCGACAAGCTGCTGGTCGAGGCCGAGTCGGGAGCCCCGCCCCAGAAGGGCCACGTGCTCGGGGCCATCACCCAGCTCAAGCAGATCTGCAACCACCCGGCCGCCTTCACCGGCGACGATCAGCCGCTGGCCGGCCGCTCCGGCAAGCTGGCCCGCCTCGACGACATCGTCGACACCGTCTTCGCGGTGGGCGAGCGCATCGTGATCTTCACCCAGTACGCACAGTGGGCCATCCGGGTGGCCGACCACCTCACCGAGCGCACCGGCACGCCGGTGGCGGCCTACCACGGCGGCCTGCCTCGCAAGCAGCGCGACCAGATCATCGACGACTTCCAGAGCGGCGAGGGTGCGGCCGCCCTGGTCCTGTCGCTCAAGGCCGGTGGCGCCGGGCTCAACCTCACCGCTGCGAACCACGTCGTGCTGTTCGACCGCTGGTGGAACCCCGCCGTCGAGGACCAGGCCCGCGACCGAGCGTGGCGGCTGGGCCAGGAGCGCACGGTGATCTTCCATCGGCTCGAGTGCCCGGGCACCATCGACGAGCGCGTCGAGGAGGTCGTGGCCGGCAAGCGCCACGTGGCCGATCTGGTGCTGCCGAAGTCCAGCTCGCTCGACGACCTCAGCCCCGATCAGCTGCGGGTGGCCCTCGGGCTGCGCGAGTCCGAGCTGCTCACCGACGACGCACCCGACCGCGAGACCGAGGAGGTGCCGGTGTGAGCCAGCAGCAGCAGCGGCGACGACGCCCCCGGGCCAACAAGAACAAGCAGAACCAGAACCAGGGCGCCGCCAACGGCGGGGCCAAGGCCAACGCCGGCGGCAAGGGCGGCGGCGCCCCCAAGGGCAACGGCGGCGGCAAGGGCGGCAAGGGGCGCAACCACCTCGAGCCCGACCGCAGCTTCTGGTCCAACGGCGAGGCCGAGGCCAAGGTGCAGGCGCTGGTCGGCAAGGTCCGTCCCGCCGACGATCCCACCGCGCTGGTGCGGTCGCTCGGGTCGGCGCCGCTCGGGCGCCACGCCGACGCCGCCGCTCTCACCTTCGATGTCGTGTACCGCAAGGCAGCCCAGCTGGCCGTGGCGCTGGCCGTGGCCAACGGTGTGCTGCTCGACCAGGACGACGAGCCGGCCCCCGGTGGCGAGGACGCGACCGTCGGCAGCCCGGTCTGATCCCTCCGTGCCCCGTCGGCGAGCCGGCGCCCTAGGGTGAGGCGGCGCGGTCGGTCGCATCGTCACCCTCGATCCCCTGGAGGTCCCGTGCGCCGGGCGCTCTCGCTCTTCGTCGTCGCTGCTGCCCTGGTCGGCATCGCCTCGTGCAGCTCGGGGTCCGACGGCGCCACGTCGCCGACCACCGCTCGATCCGGCTCGTCCGCTGCGTCGCCGGGCTCGCCCCGGTCCACGGGCACGGTGCCCTCCGCCGATCCGGCCAAGGCGGCCCAGGTGCGCGAGGTCGTGCGCCGGCTCAAGGACGAGTACCACCTGCAGGGCGTCCTCGTGCAGGTCACCGTCGACGGCAAGGAGGTCGTGACCGATGCCGTGGGTGAGTCGATGGCGGACGTGCCGGTCACCCCCGACATGCGCTTCCGCAACGGGGCGGCGGCCATCTCCTACGTGGCCAACCTGTTCCTGCAGCTCGTCGACGCCAAGGTGGTCGGCTACGACGACAAGGTCTCGAAGTACCTGCCCGACGTGCCCCACGCCGACGAGGTCACCCTGGGCCAGCTCGCCACCATGACCTCGGGCTACCGCGACTACGTGTTCGACTCACCCGAGTTCCAGCAGGCCCAGCAGCGCGATCCGTTCCGCACGTGGACGCCGCAGGAGCTCATCGCCTTCGCTGCGCCCAAGCCGCTCTGGTACCCGCCGGGCACCGGCTGGAACTACGCCCACACCAACTACGTCATCCTCGGCCTGGCGCTCGAGAAGGCCACCGGTCGGCCGATGGTCGAGCTGATGCGGGAGAGGGTGCTCGGCCCCTTCGGGATGCCCGACACCGTCGACCCCCAGTCGCCGGCCATCCCCGAGCCGGCGCTGCACGCCTTCACCTCCGAGCGCAAGAGCACCCTCGGCATCCCCGACGCCACCCCGTTCACCGAGGAGGCGACCTACTGGAACCCGTCGTGGACCATCACCCACGGCGCCATCCAGGTGACCACCATCGACGACATGACCCGGGGCGCCGCGGCCGTGGGCAGCGGGCAGGGGCTCACGCCCGAGTCGTACCAGCTGATGGTGTCCACCCGTCAGCGCGACATCGGCGGGCCGGTCGAGGGCTGCGGCAGTTGCCGGCACGGCGACGAGTCGTACACCTACGGCGTCGGCATCGTGATCAAGGGCGACTGGCTGCTGCAGAACCCGATGTTCGCCGGCGAGTCCGGTGTGGCCGCGTACCTGCCGTCGCAGAAGATCGCCATCGGGGTGGCCAACACCTACGCACCGGATGCGTTCCAGGCCGACGGCACCCCGCCGCCGAACCGCTCGGTCGACCTCTTCCGGGCCATCGCCGAGGTGATGGCGCCGAACGACGTCCCGCCGAAGTAGCCGACGACCTGGCGGTCGCGGGCGCGGCGACGTCGTGGAGTGGCATGGCCCGCCTCGGTCGGGGCAGGTTGGGCGGATGCGACGCACCGCCCTCTTCTTCCCTGCCCTGGTCGCCGGTCTGGTCTTGACCGCCGCCTGCTCGTCGACGTCGGGGAGCTCGAGCCCGTCGACCTCTGCCGCGCCGTCGACGACCACCCCACCGGCGACCTCGGGCACGACGAGCGGTCCGGTCACGACCGCCCGCAGCACGGCCACCACGTCCCGCTCGACGGCCACGACCGGCCGGGGTGGATCGTCGGCCTCGATCTCCACCGACGGGGCCTGCGGGTGGCTGACCGTCGACGAGGTCGAGCAGGCGACCGGCCAGCAGGTCACCGGGGCGTCGGTGGTGCGGGGCGGCTGCCGCTGGTCCGACGGCACGACGCCGGTCGTCGACGTGGAGGTGGACTCGTCCTCCGACGCCGCCTCGTCGTTCCAGGCCGAGAAGACCATCTACGCCGACGCGTCCGTGTCGCTGCCCGACATCGGCGAGGACCGCTACTGGGCCGGGCTCGACGACAAGCTCGTGTTCTTGGACGGCGGCACGGCCTACACCGTGTGGATCCAGTCCATCGACGACGACAGCCGAATCCAGCCGGCCACCATCGCCCTCGCCCAGAGCGTCGAGCAGCACCGCTCGTAGCACCCGGGTCCGAGGGAAGGACGAGGAGGTCCGGAGCCGGGCTCGACGATCTGGAGCGCGGTGGTCGACGGTGCTCGGGTAGGTGCCCTCGGTGACCCGCGCCGCCGACGTCGACGAGCAGCTCGACCCCATCCGCGTCCTGCACCGCTACGCGCCGGTGCCGGCCCGGTCGTGGCGGCCGACGGCCCGGCGGTGCACGACGCGACGCCTCCCGTCCGTGGGCCCGCTGGTCCTCTCCGAGATCGACGCACTGCGGGCCGGCAGCGATCGCGAGCCACCAGGCCTCGCGGTGCGGGTGCTCGAGCTCGGTTCGATGGTGGTGATCGGCCTCGAGGGGGTGCTCGACGAAGCCACGGCTCCGGTGCTGCAAGGTCGCCTGCCTGCCGTCCGAACCCAGGTGCCGCGGCTGGTGGTGTTCGACCTCAGTCTGCTGCAGGCGCTGACCGACGATGGGGCACGGGCTGTCATCGAGGTGGAGCGCCAGGTCCGCATCGGGCGAGGCCGCTTCGCGGTGAGGCAGCCGAGCGCAGCGGTCCGTGACGCCCTGTGGCGCGGCGGCCTGCCGGACGACGTCGAGATCGAGGGCTGACGCCGGCCAGGGCGCGCGCCGCCATCGTTCGACCGAGCCGTGCCCGTCGGGCGGTTCGACGGCACCGGGTCGACGAGCGCCCGGGGTGGGTCCACGCGACGGACCTCGTCGGCGCGCTGCGGCGGGGGAGCCCGAGGTCGGATTCGAACCGACGACCTGCTGTTTACAAGAGCGCGTTCTCGAGTCCTGGGGGTGGCTGGAGGTCCTTCCCAGTCCTAACGGCAGCGCCGAAGTACGCTGTCGGCGCCAGTGGGTGCAGCGATGATCCGCCTGGTACCGAATGGTCCGTTAGCGCACGGTTAGCGCGTGCCTGGAGGTGGGCCAAGCGGCTGTGGACGCTCTTGGCGGCGGCCAATGCCATCTTCATCGACGGGGGCGGCGACGAACTTGTTGCCGAGGAGGCGGCTGCCGAAGGCGGCACCTCGGCAGCGTTAGCCACGGCAACTATGCTTGCGGCGTACGAGCGCTGGTCATGAGACAGCGCTAGCCCAGCGGGAGGGTGGATGTGTTGACGAGTGTCAACCGCGGGATGAGGTGCGGTACGGCGAGAGGGCGGCGGTCGTGCAGCTGTTGAGCGCACCCACAGGACCGGGGGCGCGGCGCCCGCCCCTGCGTACCACGCTGAGGGTTGTGGCCGCTGCGATCGCTCTTCTGTCGTGCCTCAATTCGGCGGGCGTGGACTCAGCTGGTGCAGCCGCCTCCGAACCACGCGAGCCCCCAACGGATGTCACGCTGAAGGCGGCAGCCAGCTTCCGGGTGATGTTGGGACTACCTGCAGATGACGCGTACATCGCCTCCGTCAGCGCGGGGGAGCAAGGGCCCGTCGACACATCCTTCATTGGTGTACCGCTGACGCTGAAGGAGGCCGATGCAGTTCGGCGTCAACTCTGGATCGATGAGCAACTCTCCGCATCGGTTCCGAACCTCAGGCAAGAACTTGGCGACAGCTTCGCCGGTACGTGGATCGACCACCACGATCACGGCCACATGTACCTGGCTGTAGCTGGCGTACGAGCGGAAACCGACGCGACGCTTGCACCAGTGGTTCAGCGCCTCTCCGCGATCGGTACTCTGTCCATTGTTGCCGTAGCTCGGAGTTGGGCCGATCTCGAACGGTATCGGGAGCAGATCTCAGCACTTCCCCCATCCGAGGATTTCAAGATAGTGGCGGTCTCACTGCGCCCCGACCTCAACCAGGTTCAGGCCACAGTAACGGGCGACCTGGCTGCCGCTTCAGCCGAACTCACCAAGAACTTCCCGACGGTTGTAACGGTGGTGGGCGGAAATGAGATTGAGCCGGCGAGCCGGCTTGACAACTACCCTCCGATGAAGGCTGGACTTCGCATCCGGAAGACCGACGGAAATCTGGGCATCTGCACCTCTGGGTTTGGCATGCGCATTGCGTCGACGCGTTACATGCTCACCGCCGGGCACTGCGGGTCGGTCGGAAGCAGCTGGCGGGTAGGCCTCGATAGCGGCACTCCGCCTTTCGGTCAAATGGTGAGTAACTCGTACTACACTGATTCCAAGGCCGATGCAGCGTTGATCTCGCTATCTGGAGGAGAGACGGGTCCGTCGAACTGCGTTTACTACTCTGACAATACCTGCAAGCCTGTGGCCGGTTACGCCGATCCCATTCTCAACAGCATTGTCTGCATGTCCGGAGCTTCATCAGACGCGGTAGTGTGTGGCACGGTCACGGAGGTCGGCGCACGAATTCAGGTTGCCTCGACGTGGCTCAATGGCCAGGTCCATGGGACATTCCCTTCAATCGGCGGAGACAGTGGCTCTGCTGTCTTCCTGGAACGGGCAACCGGGGACGTCAGCGCTAGGGGCGTGTTCTCCGCCCTTGACGGAATCGGGGGAAGTTGGTTCTCGCCTTGGAGTGGCATCACGAGCGAGCTTGGAGCGACCTTCGGGTGGTACACCAATCCTCCGACGCCACAGCTACAGGTTGCTGCACGAGGCACCGACAATACGCTGTATCAGCGGTTCTGGAACGGGGCTTCCTGGAGTAGTTGGGCTCAAGTCCTCGTTGGCGGTCAGGTGGTTGGCGATGTTCAATCCAAGGTGTCGTTGGTCGACTACCGAAGCGGTGATCAGCTTTCCGTCTTCTTCCGAGACTCGGCCTCGGCCGTGCAACACATATATTACAGCCCGGCTATCGGATGGAGAAGAGAATCGCTCGGCGGGAACACGTCGAGTGCACCTAGTGCGACCCACTACACCGCTCTGAATCAACTTCAAGTCATCATCGTGAACGCGGTTACCGGTCGCATCCAGCAGCGGTTCTTCAATGGCAGCAGTTGGAGCCCCAGCTTCACCGATGTGAGCCCGAGCCTTCCCACGGCCGACAAGAACCAGCCTCCGTCTGCTGCCGACTACCCCGTCAATGGTCAGTTGTCAATCTTCTATCGCTACTTGAATCAGAGCAATCCTGCCGACCCGCTGAACGGGACGGTTCGGCAGGCCTATTACGTGGTGGGGAGTTCGTGGGCATCAGACAACCGGGGATTCTCGACACCTAGCGGGCCTGCCGGCGCATACTTTACCTCCCTGAATCAGTTTCAAGTCTTTGCGCGCGGTAGCGACAACAGGCTCTGGCATAGCTTCTTCAATCAGCAGGGCTGGAGCGCTTGGGTTGCGGACACTCCAGCCGATGGGTCTACGAATGAACGGATGGTGGCGGAGTCGCCGAGCGTCTCCTATTACGCTCCCTCAGGCCAGCTTCATGTCGCCTACCGGGATAGTGTCCCCGGCCCGCCACCATTTCAGAGTTCCGGTGGCGTTCAAGACGTCTGGTTTGCGACCGCATGGAGTCTTCAGAGTCTCGGCGGCCTGACGCCGAGTGGCCCTGGACTGTCTCAGTACCGCGTCAACCAGTTCCCCTGAGTCGATCAAGATGGCGACGTCTTCATGGACGGATCGGAGTGTGGCCATGCAGAAATTGGCCGTTGTCCTAGTTTGCACCCTTTCGGCGGGGACGCTGTCAGCTCCTTTCGCGGCTGCGGAGGTGACACCACCTGCCGTTTCCGTAGCTCCCATCAAGGCCGCTCCAGGGCAGGTCCTTACAGTCACGGGCGCGAATTGCCCCCTCGACGCGACGTGGGATCGCACGAAACCGTGGAAGGTGTTCGTCTACACCGTACGGCAGGACTCCCCGAACCAGGGCGCTGTTACGGCGCCCACAACCGGAACCACACCTGTGGCATTCGCGCCTCAGGTCGGTCCAGGCTACTCGGAGGCTCGGGTGACGCCGGACGCGAAAGGGAACTGGAGCGCCTCGCTCATGCTGCCTAAGGCAGGAAACACCGCAAACGTTCCGGCGACCGTGCCGGGCACGTATGCCATTGTTGCCACCTGCTACGCGACGTACGTCGAGGACGGCATGATCACGTACACGGCGCCGTTGGTCACCGTGCCGTCTCCGACCACGACGACTTCGCGTTCGACCACTACGACATCGTCCACGGGAGCGGTCGGCAGCTTGTTCACTCCGGCGTTCACGGGGTAGTGACTCGACTCCTACCGTCCCGCTCTTCGGGGGGCGAGCGTCCGAACACTCGCCGGCGGGAGGGTGCCGTGGATGAGGACGGCGGTGCCCGGTCGCATCTGGCGGAAGAGATGGGGTGGGCCGAGGCGGACCGGGGTGACGGAGCGCCCGCGGTCGCCGTGGCGGTGGCCGCCGCGGTCTTCGTCGAGGAGGGCGGCGACGAACTCGTCGCCGAGGGTGCGGCTTGCGAAGTCGACGGTCGACTGGTCGGAGCTTCCGGCGTAGATGAGCTTGGTGTGGTGGTTGGTGAGGATGGTGTCGGACTGCCGTCCGTACGTCTCGTCGATCTGTGCCTTGGACTGCCAGACGGTGACGAGCTGGATGCCGAGGCCGGCGATGGTCGAGGCCCACTGCGGAAGGTTGGCGAGCGGGGTGTTGCCCGCTTCGTCGAGCACGAGCAGCAGCGCTGGGTCGAGCAGCTGGTTGGTGCGGAGATGCCGGTCGTAGGCCTGGTTGACGAGGTCGGAGATCAGTCCGCCGAGCACGGGAGCGAGGCGGTCTTGGTCGATGAGCGGCGCACAGATGTAGAGGGTGTTGTTGCCTGAGCAGAGCCAGTCGAGGTCGATCTCGCACCCGGCGCAGGCGTCGCCGACAGTGGGGTCGATCCAGGCGCGCATCAGGTTGCGGGTGGTGGCGTAGACGCTGTCTCGGATCTTCGAGTCGGCTCCCCACACGCCGCGCAGTAGGTCGTTGGCGCGTTGCGCGGCGGCCCGCCGGCTCGGGTCGGGGTCGGCGGAGACGGCGCGGAGCAGTGGTTCGATCTGGCCGGGGTTGCCTTCGGTGGGTTGGTCGCCCTTGAGGGCCCAGCCGGCGATCTCGCTCATCGTCCTGCCGGTAAGGGCGGCCGTGAGGAGAAGGGCGGTAAGGTAGTGCTCGGCTTGGATGTGCCAGAACCCGCCGTCGGTCACGCCGTCCTTGGGGGTTGCTGCGATGATCGCGGCGGCGGCACGCAGCGCGCCGGCGGGTTGGGCGGCGTCGCGCAGCGGTGACCAGCGGGCGGTGCCGCGTCCGCAACTGCCGGTCGGATCGAAGATGCGCACCTCTCCCATCTCGGCCCGGGCGGCGAGGGTGGCGTCGAGGAGGTCGCTCTTGACCGACGACAGGATGGCTGGGCCATCCCAGGCGAGAGCGCCGGCGATGACGCTGGTGGTCTTGCCGCATCGTGATGGGCCGATGTGGATCACCGAGCCCCGGTCGCCTCGCCGGCGAAGCCCCCGCCGCTCCCGACGGTTGGTTGGCGCGGCCCGATTCGTTTCGGTGGCGAGGAGCTTGCGACGGTGGCGGGCGATGAGCAGTCGGCCGGGCTCCGGCTGGCGCACGATCAACGACGACAGGTCGGCGGTCTTGGCTTGGCGGGCCTGGGTGGACACGCCGAAACGGACGCGCTCGTCGACGCCGCGGTCTCGGCCGTGGATCCTCTTAGAGATCGTGAGATACAGGAAGAGGACGGCGGCCGTGACGGCGACGGCGGTGCCCCAATACAGCCATGGTCCGGGGAGCTGGTCGACGGCCCGGCCCTTCCAGGCGTGGCGGGGGTCGGCCAGGTTGCGGGGCATCTGGAACAGGGCCGGGAACGAGTCGCCAAAGTTGGCGTCGAAGTGGTGCTCGCCGAACATGAACGCGGAGAGCCACGCAGTTGCGTAGTTCAGGCCGGTCAGTCCAATGGCGGCGACCGCGACCAACTCAGCAGCGCCGGGCTCGACATGCTGTGGATCTCGTCGGCTCACCGGGAGATCCCATCTACTGGCGGAGAGTCAAGATGGTCGATGGCGGCCGTCTTGGCACCGGAGCGCTGGAGCGATGTGATGAGGGCGTCGAGCGGATCGGGGGCGTCGAGGTCGAGGCCGTGGTTGTGCTCGCGCTCAGGTCGCACGAGGTAGAGGTGGTTGAGGTGGCGGCCGCGGGTGAGGGCTGAGTAGCCGAGCTCGGCGAACAGGGTGTCATCGGCGAGCACGAGGGCGGCGTCACAGGTGATGCCCTGGTTCTTGTGGATCGTCGAGGCGTACCCGTGGGTGAGGTGCCCGTCGGCGATGTAGTCGGCCGGAATGGCGACCTGACGGTCGGCGTCGTGAACGTCGAGCAAGAGCCGGTCACCACGTCTGCCGATCACGGTGGCGCGCTCGGCGTTGAGGAGCCCGAGGTCGTAGCGGTTCTTGTGAGCGACGACCTGGTCACCCACAGCGAACTCGGCGCCGTCGACCGTCATCACGATGTCGGTGAGCTCGCCGTGGGCGATGAGGACCTGACGGGCCCGTTCGTTGAGGTCGACGGTGTCTTGCCGGCGCCGGGCGAGCATCACCGCGTCCGAACCGTTGGTGCGGAGGTCGTGCCAGTCGCCGACGAGCGCGTCCCGGAGCTGATCCGCGTTGGGGGCGGTGATGATCTGGCCGTGGCGGTCCATCCGCTCAACCGCTTCGGCGACCTGACCGGCGCGCAGCGCGGAGAGGGTCTCGCGTTCGGCGAGGTCGCGTTGGCGGCGGTTCTCGACCAGCTCGACGTACCCGTTGCGCTGTGCGATGCCGGCGAACAGTCCACCGGCGTCGATCTCGGGCAGCTGCTTGGGGTCACCGATGGCGACGAGCTTGGCGTCGGCCTGCTCGACGTAGTCCAACAGCGCGGCGAGACGTCGGGTGCCGAGCATCGCGGCCTCATCGACGACCACCACGCTGCCCTCATTGAGGTGTTGGCGGCCCTGGGCCAGCGCGGTGAGGAGCCGATCGGCGCTCGTCGCCGGGATCGTCGCGCCGGCTTGAAGCTCTTGGGCGGCCCGGGCCGAGGGGGCGGCGCCGATGACCCGGTAGCCGGAGGCCTCCCAACCGTCGCGGGCGGCGTCGAGGGTGAAGGTCTTGCCGGCGCCGGCTCGGCCGATGACGGTGTCGTAGCGGTTGCCCGATCCGCAGATGGCTCGGACCATCTCGGCTTGCTCGTCCCCGAGCGACGGCCGAGCCGTGATCGCCCGCTCGATCGCCACGCTCTCGGCGACGCCGGCCCCGGCGCCGAGTCCGTTGGCAGCGATGGCGACCGAGCGCTGCTCGAGCGCCAGGATCTCCGGCGTCGTCCACAGCTCGCCGGTGCGCAGCGCCACCGCGTGCGGCCCGTCGAGGAAGCCGGTCACCTTCTCGTCGATCTGGGCCAGGTCCGCGCCTTCGCCGGCGAGGCGAGCGACGGCCACATAGACGTCGGGCAGCCTGAACGTCGCATCGCTCTCGGTCAAGAAGGCAGCGACGGTCTCATCGGCCACGTCCAACATCACCGGACGAGGGACGAGTATCAGCGTGGACATGTCGAAGCCGAGGTGCTCGACCCGGGCCTGCCACTCGCCGCGCAACGAGCTCTCGTCGCGCTCGCGGTCCTTCGAACGACGGGTCTGGAGGTTGGCCACCTCCGCGGCGCGGCGCGAGGTCAGGCCGCGCTCGTCCATGTACTCGACGATCCGCGAACGGCGCTGGGAGAACGCGGCGCGGACCTCGACGGGGATGCCGGCCACGTCACAGGTGCCTTGCTCGATCGGCGTGTAGAGCGTCCCGATGCGTCCGGCCAGCTCCGAGCGCAGCACCGCCTCGAACACGTGGCTCGTGGCGAAGCCCCACCGGTAGATCAGCTCCGAGTTGAGTGCCGACCACCGGTCGTCCGGACCGATGGTGAGGTTGGCGATCAGGTTGTGGATGTGCATCTGCGGGTCGCCGGCGCGGCTCGTACCGTGCCGGAAGCTGGCCACGACGAACCCCTCGCCGGACAGGTGCTCGACGCCGGCGTGACCGCGACGCACACCGCAGGCTTCGCGTTCGAGGAAGTCCAGCGCCACCCGGTTGGCGGCCTCGACCGACGCAACGACGTCGGCGGCCATCCGGTCATCGCCCAGCGCCCACAACAAGCTCACCGACTTCGGGACCGACAAGGTGAAGTCGAACGCGACCCGCGTCACGTGGCTCGACCGCAGTCGTTCACCGGTCCCCGGCCGGGTGCCTTCAAACACGGCACGCAGGTCCGGTTGGTCGACGACGCCACCGAGTTGCAGGTGCTCGGACAAGGCTCCCGACCATTGGCCGGGAGCCTCAGCGGACACGACGTAGTAGTCCTCGCGTCCTTCGACGACCTCGGTCAGGTAGTACTCCGCGTGGCCGAGGCCGAGCCGGCCAATCGAGATCACCTGCGCCCGCCTGGGCGTCGGGGAACTGGTCGCACGCGGCCCGTGGGAGGGGTCCCAAACCCGTTGGGGCCACGCCCCGCACCTTGGTGCAAATGCGTGCACTGTCCTGGTCCGTCCAAGAGCGCGTGCATGAAGGGATCTCCTCCGGTTGGCTGAGGGCTGGCGCCACTGCGATTGGCGGCTTAGAAGGAGAGCCTGTGGGACCACCTTGCGAAGTACCCGATGGGGTCAGCTCGCTTGGCGAAGCTCGTGCTCGCCGGCGCCGGCGCCGGTGATGCCAATGGCGTGCAGGTCGAGCCGGTAGATGGTCGGTCGTCCCCGGCCCTCGGAGCGCCCCACTACGGCGACGGCCGACACCCGAGCCAAGCGGGTGAGGGCACGGGCCACGCGGTCTTTGCGCAACCCCGTGCGGTCTTCGAGCGCTCGGAGGCTCGCCACGACCTCCGTGCTGGCTTGGTGCTCGGCGAGCACCGAAAGGCCGAGGCACACCAGCAGCGCGTCCGGGCCGAGGTAGATGAAGTGGCTGAGCGCCTCCTCGCCGATGGCGATCGAGCCCGGCTCAGGCCGCATCAGGACACTCGCGCTGCTTGAGGATCCACGCCTTGGGAACCCGGAGCTGGCGGCCCAGCTGCACGACCGGGATGCCCTCGCTCCCAGCCGTAGCGCGCCACCGTTGCGTCAGCTCGTAGGCCCGGCTCCGGCCGACGCGTAGGATCGCCGCTGCCTCTTCGACGGTCAGGAAATCAGGAAGATCGTCCAGCGCCACCTGCGGCTCCGTTCTTGTGTATTCATATGCGAGTCGGCATACTAGGGACGGAGGTCGAGAAGTCAACCCTTCTCGGCTGGTGTTCTGTCCGCGATTTGCGACGAGAGGAGGTGCGCGTGGCCCGTCGCAAGAAGGACGTTGATCCCGAGCGGGAGCCCGTGGTCGAAGAGGAGACGACCTCCTGGACCCCGAACCAGGTGGTGGCGTTCAACCTGGCGCGCATCCGCACGATGAAGGGCCTCGACGTTCGCACGGCGGCGGAGACGGTCTCGCACGCCCTTGGCGTGTCCTGGAGCGAGCGCACCTACGCCCAGGTCGAGCGCTCCGTCACCGGCGCCAAGATCCGTCAGTTCACCGCCGATGACCTCGTGTCGTTGGCCTGGGCCTACAACGTGCCCGTCGGGTTCTTCCTCACGCCTCCGCCGCTCGACAAGGGGGGCCGGGAGATCGCCACCGCCGGGTACCCACTTCCTGCTGACCCGGTGAAGATGCTCATGGCCGTGTTCGGCACGGCCGAGAATCGGCACTACTGGCAGGCCGCGGTCGACGAGTTGGACACCGGCACCGGACAGTGGACCATTGGCGTGGGCGATGGTGAGCACCTCGATGTCGACACCATCGCCAACCTGATCGTGCGCGGCCGCGTCCACCGCATCGTCCGCGAGGACCTCGGCCTCGACCCCAGCGACCTCTGGCAGAAGTTCACCGAGCTGCAACTGGTGATGGGCGAGCTCGCCAAGCACGAGTGGATGTACCTGGGCACCGACGACGAGATCAAGGAACGCATCCGTGAGCAGCTGGCGTTCCGCGACAAGTTCAACGACCTCAGCGCCGAGGTCGAGGTCGAGTGCTCCGCCGCCGGTCGCCGAGACTCAAGTCAGGAGTCGTGATGCAGGGACACGTCCGCCGCCGAGGGAAGAGCTGGGCGTTCTGGCTCGACGTAGGAAAGGTGCTTGCCCAACGGTGCGAGGACTGTGGCGCTCGACGCTGGTGTGACCAAGGCCGGGCCACGCATTGCGATCGCTGCGGTGGCCTGCTGGGACCGAGCGCGCCCGAGCGTCGGCAAGTCGCACGATCCGGCTTCCGAACGCAGAAGGAGGCGCTGGCGGGCTTGCGCTCCATGCAACGGCTTGTTGACGACGGAGGAGATCCGTTCCCGGCCGATCTGACCGTCGGTGAGTGGTTCGAGCGGTGGTTCGACTCCGCCGCCTTCGCAACCCTTCGTCCTGCAACACGACGGGGCTACCGCGAGCACGCGGACCACTACATCCTTCCGGCTATCGGCTCGATGCAGCTGAGCGCGGTGCGCCGGCGTCACGTCATCGGTGTGCTCGACCGGGCAGCGAAGCGACCGAAGGCCGGCAAGCCCGTGTCGATGTCGACGATCCGTGCCATCCGCGTAGCGATGTCTTCATGCTTCTCGCGTGCCGTTGATGCCGAGCTCATCGACGTGAACCCTGTGGCGGGCGTCCGTCTCCCCAGGCCCGAACGCCAGGATCTCGAGGTCCCCGATGCAGCGGAGGTTCGCAAGCTGATCGAGGCTGCCCACGGCACGCCTTGGGCGATCCCGGTTCTCCTGTCGTCGACGACAGGAGCCCGGCGGTCCGAGGTGCTCGGGTTGCAATGGGACAACGTCGATCTCGCCGCCGGCCGCGCCACCATCTCCGTTGGACTTCAGCGAATCCCAGACGACGACGGCGGGAGCTCCCTTCAGCTGCTCGGCGTGAAGACCGATCGGTCGCACCGGACGATCAAGCTGCCCTCGTTCGTCGTGGTGCGGCTCCGCTCCTGGCGCAAGGCCCAGAACGAACGCCGGTTGAAGCTGGGTGAGGCGTGGCCAGCGGATCTTGACCTTGTGTGCGATCGCGGCGACGGCCGGCCGCTCGACCCCGACGCCTACTCACACGCCGTCAAGCGACTGCTCGTCGACGCCGGCCTGTCGCCCGACACGCGACTTCACGACCTGCGCCATGCGGTAGCCACGCTTCTCCTCGAAGCAGGCCACGACACGGCCGTCGCCAGCGCCGTGCTCGGGCACAGTTCGCCCGCCTTCACCGCGACGACCTACCAACACGTCCGCGCTCGGTTGACCGACGCCGCCGCCGACTCGATCGACGAGGCACTCGGCTGATCGCACGAACGCGAGCGGCTTCGAGGTGAGCGAGCGGCCAACGTGGAGTGAGCGCAGCGAACGGAACGGCGGCAGGTCGTTCGGCGGAAGGCCGCCGGGGCCGTCCGGTTAGCCGATCGTTAGCGCTGGCGGAATCTCGGTCCGTCTCCGTCCGGGATGGAACTGAGAAACCGCTGGTCAGACGGGAGCCCGAGGTCGGATTCGAACCGACGACCTGCTGTTTACAAGACAGCTGCTCTGACCAGCTGAGCTACTCGGGCGTGCGGGGCCTGGCGATCGCCCGGCCCGCGATCGCAGTCTGCCAGGCCCGCGTGGCGGGCCGAGCCCGGGATCGCCGCGCCGGTGGCGCCAGGCGGGACCCGAACTCGTCGGACACCGTGGGCGCGCGTTCGCGAGGATCGACGGCGTGGAGCGCCTGGAGCTGCCGCCGGAGTCGTCGATCCTCCTCGTCGAGGTGGGTTCGACCGCGCACGGGACCGGGCTGCCGGGCGGCGAGGACCAGGACGAGATGGGCGTGGTGGTCGAGTCGCAGGCCGAGGTCTTCGGCCTCGACGAGCACGGCCTGCGCACCGTCATGTTCCGCACGCAGCCCGAGGGGGTGCGATCGGGTCCCGGCGACACCGATCGCACGCTGCACTCGCTGCGACGCTTCGCCCGCCTGGCGGCTTCGGGCAACCCGTCGATCCTCATGGCGCTGTGGGCGCCGGTGCTCCAGTCGACCGAGCTCGGCGACGAGCTGCGCGCCCTGGCCCCGGCCTTCGTCGGCCGTCACGTGGTGCCGCGCTACCGCGGCTACATGCAGGCCCAGGCCATGCGCCTGCTGGGTGTGCGCGGCGGTGGGCACGGTCGTCGGGGCGGGGGTGGCCGCCACGAGCTGGTCGCCGCCCACGGCTACGACACCAAGTACGCCATGCACGCCGCCCGGCTGGGCTACCAGGGCATCGAGCTGCTCACCACCGGTGGCCTCTGCTTCCCCGTGGCGGGCGATTCCGGCGCCTGGCTGCTGGCCGTACGCCACGGCGAGGTCCCGGTGCAGGAGTGGTGGGATCGGTGCCTCGACCTGGACGCGCAGCTCGAGGCTCTGGCCGCAGACGAGTCCTACCCCGCCGGCCCGGATCGGGAGCGCATCGAGGCATGGGTCGCCGATGCCCACCTGCGCTGGTGGGCCCGAGTCGACACGACCTGATCCGATCGGCCGGCTGCGAAGCCGGTCGATCGGGTTCGGCCGTGGCTTCGGCGGATGGCAGGCTGGGGAGATGGCCGTGCTCCTGCTCGAGGACGGGCGGCGGTTCGCCACGCTCGACGCCATCAACCCGCTGATCGGGCCGACGCGCGTCGACGCCTTTCCGCTGCCCGTCGGGGTCGACCACCTGCTGGCCGAGCCGGCGCTCGACGAGGCCGGGCGGGCCGAGCTGCTGGCCCACCGCGACCCGTCGCTCGACGCCGAGATCGCGGCCGCCGGCTGGCCGCCCCCGCTGCTGCAGGTGCTGTGGCCGTCGATGCCCGCCGACGTCGAGGCCCAGGTCCGCAGCTACGGGCCGCCGCACGCCAACCCGGCCGACGAGGTGCACCACGTCGTGGACGGGGCCATCGAGTTCGGCCTCGTGCTGGGCGACGGCAGCCAGGGCCTGCTCACCCTCCTGCCCGGCGATGCGCTCCGATTGCACGAGGGGACCGAGCACTGGTCGGTCCTGACATCGGACCGGCGGGCCAAGGTGATCGTGTACCTGTCCCGCCCGCCCGGGTTCTCGCACCGCTTCACCGGCACCGAGGTGCGCGTGCACTGAGGTCACCGACGGGGTGGGCATCCGGTGGCTGGTCGCGCATTCCTGTCACACCCCCTCTGGATGATGGGGGCATGGTCGAGGTGATGGTTCCGGGGCGCGACGCGGTGCGGTCGTTGCGGGATGCCGAGCGGGACGTGGTGCGCGCGGGTGCGCCTGGTCGGGTGCGTGGTGGGGCGCGGTGTGTGGCTCACGAGGCGCCGTCGGGTCGGGTGACGATGCGCTGCGCGACGCCGCCGACGAATGGGGCGACGGGCCGTGCCGACAGGCCGACCCGCGGCCCCGATGCCGCCACGGCCGGCGACTCCGGCGGCGACACCGCGGACGACACCGCGGTCGACACCGCGGTCGGCGCCGGTAACACTGCGGTCGGGGCTTCGTCGGGGCCGTCGTTGGTCGATGCGGTCGCGGTGGTGCGGTCGGCGTTGGCGGCCGCGGGGGCGGAGGGAGCGGTCGACGACGAGGTCCTGTGCGGTGAGGTGCTGGTGTTGGAGGAGCTGCGGCGCCTGGTCGACGTGGCCGAAGGCGCCCGGCTCGCCGAGCTGGACCGCCGCGACACCACTGCGCAGCTGCACGGTCTGGTCACGCACCGCTGGTTGGCGCGGGAGGCGATGCTGCCCGCCGGGGTGGCCCGCGACCGCGTCAAGGTCGGCACCGCCATGTCGGAGCGCTTCGATCGGTTGGGTCCCGCTGTCGAGGCCGGGAGGATCTCGTGGGACCACGCCAAGGCGATCGTGGGGGTGGCGAACCCGCGGGTCGTCGATGCCCTCGGCGACCTGCAAGACGACCTGATCGACCTCGCCGAGGCGACGGTGTTCGAGCGGTGGCGCCGCGAGCTGGGCGGCGTCGTCGCCCTGATCGATGCCGACGGCGGCCACGACCCCACGGCGGGCGACACCCGCACCGGGCTGCGGGTCTCGGCGATCCTCGACAACGCCGTCGACGTGCGCGGCACCCTCGTCGGCGACGACGCCGCGACGGTCGCCGCCACCATCGAAGCGGTCACCGACGAGCTGTACCGCCGGGCGGTCAAGGACCACGAGACCTGCAAGGACCTGCCCGTACCGACCCGCGGGGTGCTGCGTGCCAGGGCCCTGGTCGAGATCTGCCGGCGGGCCATGGCCCGCGACCTCCACGACACGAGGCCACCGCGACCAGAGGTCGTCCTGGTCACCCACGCCTCCGATCCGCTCGCCGACGTCGCCACCATCGACGGCGCGGTCCTGGTGCAGGACGGCACCCGCCGGCGGCTCGCGTGCATCGCCGACTGGTACCCCGTCGTCGTCGACTCCCTGGGCGTCCCGTTGGACCACGGGCGCGCCGTGCGGTTCGCGACCGCCGCCCAACGCCGCGCCCTCGCCGTGCGCGACGGCGGCTGCGTCTACCCCGGCTGCGACGCCCCCCTGTCATGGGTCGAGGCCCACCACATCGACCCCCACCACCACGGCGGCGACACCGACACCGACCGCATGGCCAACGCCTGCGCATGGCACCACCACCACGTCGCCCACGGCCAGGGCTGGACCATGGGCATCACCGCCGACGGCTGGACCTGGTTCACCAGCCCCACCGGCCACACCTTCTGGGGCCAACGCCACGGCCGACAACGCACCGGCCCACCCCCCGACCCCGACGCACCGTGAGCTGCCAACGCGTCAGAGGTGAACGTCGTCGGGGTCCCGCACCCTGTGGAGACAGGATCGCGCCGACCAAGCTCCGACGCCCGGCCCTGTCCGCTGCGTTCCCGACCCACGATGGTCGACACCGATCTCGCCTCGGCCGGCGCAGCGGTGAGGCGAGCTCAGGAGGAGCGCGATGGCCAGCAGGGTGATCCACTTCGAGATCCCGATCGACGACAGCGAGCGGGCGATCGCGTTCTACGGCTCGGTGTTCGGCTGGGATCTCGAGCGATTCGGACCGGTCGACTACTGGACGACCCACGGCGGCGAAGGCCCCGGCATCGATGGCGCCCTCAGGCGCGCGACCCGGGTGCGCCCGGCCTCGTCTTCTACATCTCGGTCGACGACGTGGACGAGTCGCTGGCCTCGATCGAGGCTGCCGGTGGGAAGCGCCTGTCCGAGCGGATGCCGATCCCGGGCGTGGGGTGGATGGCGTTCTTCACCGACACCGAGGGCAACCGGGTCGGCATCTTCCAGGACGACCCCGAGGCCCCCATGCCCGACTCGATGTAGCCGCGGAGCACCGTCGGGTCACGGTCCCGACCGACGGAGCACCCGGACGGCTGCATCGCCGCGCGGCCCTCGGCGCGGCGCCGGCCCGGACCGCTCTGCGTCCGTGATGCTCGTCGCGAGGCTCAGCTCACCGGGCGGCCGGCGCCGAACGTCACGGTGGTGATCGACACGCCGATCGACCACTGGATGCCGGTGACGGCGCCGCTCGTCGGGTCGGTCACCAGGCCGATGGTGCCGATGCCGAGGCCCGACGGTGCCGTCGAGGGTGCGGCACTGGTGGAGCCGGTGTTCGTGCTGGCGCCGAGCGGTGCGTTGCGCTGGTTCAGCGGCGCGGAGCGGCGAGTGTCGTCGGGGCCGTGGTCGGTGGCGGTGGAGTCCATGACGACCAGGGCGTACTTGCCGTCACCGAGCGGCTGGGGGGCCGACAGCGCCATGACGGAGTGGCCGGCCTCCTCGGTGTTGTTCGGCTCCGGGCCCCAGGCCAGCACGTCGCCGGGCAGGATGGCGGCTCCCGTGGTCACTGCTTGCCAGCCCGCCTGCGGCGTCGCGGCGAGGCCGTTGAAGAAGCTCGCGAACAGGGTGGGCGTCGGCACGTAGCCCGGGGCGATGCCCGTGACGGACTGGACCGAGGCCCATGCCTGTGGCGTCGCCACGCGCACCGTGTAGCCGGTGAAGCCGACGCAGTCGTAGTAGTAGATGCCCTGGTTCGGCGTCTCCGTGTAGCTGTGCTGGTAGTGCGTGCACTGCATGGTGTTGAACTGCTGGTAGGCCGACGCCAGCGTCGGCGACGACGAGGCCGCACCGAGCGGTGCCGACACCTGGGTGGTCACCTGGGGCGCGCCCGAGGGCGTGACCGTCGGCTGGGGCACGGCGCCGGGGAACGTGCACAGGCCGACGGTGGTGCCGCCCACCGGGGCGGAACCCGGGGTGGCGGTGGTCGACGAGCCGGCGCCGCTGCTGCCCACCTCCTGCTCGTCGAAGCCGGCCGGCAGGGTGCCCTTCGGTGCCGTGCTGCCGGCGGTCGAGCCGGTGGACGTCGCGGTCGCGCCCGAGCCGCCCGACGACGAGCTGCAGGCCCCCAGCAGCACGAGCATCGCCGCGGCGGCGGCCACGGGCGTGATCCGGCGCCACCCGGGCCTTCGGGGCAGGCGGGTGGTGGATCGGACCGGGCGGGTGGTCACGGGGTGCCTCCAGGCGAGCAGGGGTGGCGCGGGCGAGCCGCTCCATCCTTTCGGCCCCGAGGCGACCTGGGAGGATGGGCCGAGCGGACCATCAGCCGCGTGCTCCGGCGGCCGATCGGACGCGCAGGAGGGCAGGCCGTGCGGCGAGTCGGAACAGGGCGGACGAGGGCGTGGCGCCGAGGCCGACGGCGCGCGCCGCGCCGCGGCATCGGCGGCGAGGTCCTGGTCGTCCTGTCGGTCGGGTTCGCCACCCTCGTCGCCTGCTCCTCGTCCGACGGGCCCGCCTCGTCGGGATCGTCGGCGTCGGCATCGGCCCCGATGAGGGACACCACCATCGTCCCGGGTTCCCCGGTGCCAGTGCCCCTCACCCGGGTTTCGTCGGCCGGTGGCGGCGTGGCCGTGCCGACCGTCGTGGTCCAGGTGGGCACCTCGCGGCCCCTCACCGTGGTGCTCGACACCGGCTCGGTCGGCCTCCACGTGTACGGCACGTCGCTGGACCCGGCGGTCGCCGGCCTGCAGGCGGTCGGGCGGACCGACACGATCGACTACGCCGACGGGACCACCGAGTCCGGTCCGATCTACGCCGGATCGTTCACGATCGGGGGGATCACCGCGGCGGGGCCGGTCGAGCTGGGTGTCATCCAGTCGATGGGGTGCACGCCGACGCAGCCCTCCTGCCCGGGTACGGCCGGGCCAGGCGTGTTCACGGCGGCCGGGATCGACGGCACGCTCGGCATCGGCCTCGACGCCGACGACCCTGTCAACCCCGTGCAGCTCCTGCCCGCCCCCTACGGCCAGCGGTGGAGCGTCCACCTCACCGCCGACGGCGGGACGCTGGTGCTCGGCGCGCCGGTCCCGACCGATCCCCTGGCGGTCATCACCCTGCCGCCCGGGCCCCCGGATCCCGACGGCTCGCCGACCTTCGCCGACCGGCAGGCGTCGGTGTGCTGGACCGTCGCCGGTTCGTCGCCCACCTGCGTGCCCACCCTGTTCGACTCCGGGTCGGCTCGGACGCGGCTGTCGGGGTCCCCCTTCTCGTCGGCGCCGGTCGACGCCGGCGGCCGGCTGGCCGCCGGCACGACGTTCGCGCTGGCCACACCCGGCCCCGACGGGCAGGCGGGTCCCACGCCGTGGACCGGCACGGTCGCGTCCGGTTCCGAGCCGCTGGTGGTCCCCGGCGGGCCGCTCGCCGCCAACACCGGCGCCGCCGTGTTCACCGCTGCGACCGTGACCTTCGACGGCCTCCGGGGCACGATCACGATCGCAGGGTGAGCCGGTCGCGACGCCCCGTGGTCGCCAGGCGAGGCCGCTGTGCCACGGCTGCCGCGGCCCGTCGTCCGAGCCGGTCGACGCACCGGGAGGGTCCTTGCGTCGACCCCGCCGGTGGACAAAGGTTGGCCCGATGCAGCTGACCGAACGCGACCGCGCCATCCTCGACTTCGAGCGCTCCTGGTGGAACGAGTCGGGTCCCAAGGAGGCGTTGATCCGCGAGCGCTTCGAGCTCTCGGCGACGCGCTACTACCAGATCCTCAACGAGCTGCTGGAGTCCCCGGAGGCCTACGAGTACGACCCCCTGGTCGTGCGCCGCCTCCGCCGCCTGCGCGACCGCCGCCGCCGGGCCCGCCACGAGGGCTACCAGGCCAGCGAGCCGCCAGGCCGGTGACCGACGCCGGTCCGCCCCCGGGCGGCGACGACCCCGTTCCCGAAGGCAACCCGCTCGCGATCCTCGCCGACGCCGGCCGACCTCCCGCCGACCGCGGGGCCCCGTCGGCGACTGCGGCCGGCTCGGCCTCGACGGCGGGCGACCAGCCGGCCAAGGCCACCAAGGCCAAGGGCGCCAAGACCAAGGCCCCGAAGGCGGCCAAGGAGCCGAAGGCGCCGAAGCCGGGCCGGGGGCGCAAGGCCGATGCCCCCGCACCCGGCCCCGATCCGGCCGCCACCGCGGCCTTGGCCTCGGTGACGGCCGCGGGCTCCGGGGGGGCGCGCCCGCCACGGCCGCCCGTGCCGCCGCGCACACCAGCCGACGACGCCCGCACCTCGATCATCGGCTTCGTCATCATCGCGGTGGCGGTGCTGCTCGGGTCGGTGCTCCTGTGGAAGGGCTACGCCCGCACCGACGGCAACCTCATCGCCGGGGCCACGCCCGACTCGTCGGCACCACCGCGGTCCACCACCATCCCCGCCACCAGCACCACGCTGCCACCCACCACCACGACCACGGCCCCGCTCAAGCCGCCCAGCCAGGTCACGGTGCGGGTGGCCAACGCCGGCAACCTCCCGGGCACACCGGCCGGCGACGCCACCGCCAAGCTGCAGAAGGCGGGCTACAAGACGCTCGGCGCCATCGACGCGCCGGTCATCCCCACCAGCGTCGTGTACTACACCGACGATCTCCAGGGCGAGGCCACCGAGATCGCCAACGCCCTCGGCATCGCCTCGGGCCAGGTCCAGGCCATGCCCAACCCGCCGCCCACCGGCGCGCAGGGCGCCCAGGTGCTGGTGGCGCTGGGCTCCGACTACAAGCCCACCTGACCCCGGTCGCGCACCGTCTCGTGGCCGGCCAGGGCCCCGTGGTCGGACACGGTGGCCTCGTGGTCTGGCGCGGTGGTCTCGTGGCCCGGGGACGGACCCTCGGCGGCGGGCGCGTGCCGCCGCGCCGGGGCGCGCTCAGCCGGCGGCGGTCAGCTGGTCGGCCAGCCAGTCGCCCGGGGTGCGCGCCTCGGCCCGCTTGCGCAGCCGCTCGGCCCGCGCCGACCGCTCGTCGGCACCGAGGGCGAGCGCCCGGTCGAGGGCATCGGCGGTGGCGGCCACGTCGAAGGGGTTGATGCCGAGGGCGGCGTCGCCCAGCTCGTCCCACACGCCCGCCTCGCGCGACAGCACGACCGAGCCTTCCCGCCGGTTGACCAGCGGACCCTCCTTGGCGACCAGGTTGAGGCCGTCTCGCACCGGGTTCACCAGGAGCACGTCGTAGCGGGTGAGGGCCGCCACCGAGCGGGGGAAGTCGTCGCTCTCGTCGAGCAGGATCGGCGTCCAGCCCGGCGTGGCCCACCGCTCGTTCAGCCGGGCGACCAGGCCCTCGACCTCCTGGCGGTAGGCGAGGTACTCGGGCAGCCCCTCCCGTGACGGGTAGCAGAGGGCGGCGAACACCACCCGCTCGCGCCACCGCGGGTAGCGGGTGAGCAGGTCGTCGTAGGCGTGGAAGCCGCGCAGCAGGTTCTTGGACAGCTCGATGCGGTCGACCCGGGCGATGAGGGCCCGATCACCCACGCGCTCGGCGAGCCAGGCCCGGCCGTCGTCGGCGGCGGTGCTGTCGGCGACCCCTCGGATGTCATCGACCGCGGCCGGCAGCGGGGAGGTGAACACCGGCGGCGGCTCGATCTCCGCGTCGGCGCAGCACCGCACGAAGGCGTCGGCCCAGCGGTCGGCGTGGAAGCCGCAGGCGTGGTGGGCGGCCAGGCCGGTGAGCATCTCGACGGCGGTGTCGTCGGGCAGCACCCGCAGCTCGTCGGGTCCGGCGAAGGGCGTGTGGGCGAAGTGCACCAGGCGCAGGTCCGGTCGGGCAGCCCGCACGGTCGGCGCCAGCAAGGTGAGGTGGTAGTCCTGCACGAGCACGGCGGCGTCGGCCGGCGCGCCCTCGACCACCGCCCGGGCGAAGGCCTCGTTCACCCGCCGGTAGGCGGCCCACGCCTCGCGCCAGGTCGTGTCGAAGCGGGGCCGGCGGGCTCGGTCGTAGAGGCCGTGGTGGACGAACCACAGGGCGGCGTTGCACACGACGTCGTAGGCCATGCGGAAGTCGCCGGGGTCGAGGGCGAGCGAGCGCAGGTGGAAGCCCTCGGCGGCCTGCACGCCCCGCTCGGCCGCCAGGCGGTCGCCCTCGGTCATCGCCGCGGCGATCCAGGTGGCGTCGGTGCCCACGACCAGCGGCCCGAGGCCCGACACCAGGCCCCCCGCGCCCCGGCGGCTGGAGAGCTCGCCGTCGTCGCCGACGGAGAAGGCGACCGGGCCGCGGTTCGAGACCAGCACCACCGGGCGGCGGTGGTCGTTGCCCTCGGCGCCCATGGGGAGAACCTACCCAACCGCTCCGCCCGCCCCGCGCCGCGGGCCGGCCAGGCCCCGACGGCCGGGGGACCTGACGGCCGGGCACCCGACGGCCGGGCACCCGACGGCCGGGCACCCGACGGCAGGGCGGCTGCTACACAACGGGGATGCGCGTCGTGGCCGCACCGGACAAGTTCAAGGGGACGGCCACCGCGTGGGAGGTGGCGGCGGCGATCGCCGCTGCCGTCGAGGAGGCCGGCGGTCGGTGCGACCAGGTGCCGGTGGCCGACGGGGGCGAGGGCACCCTCGACGCGCTGGGCGGGCCCAACCGGACGACCACGGTCGTCGGACCCCTCGGTGACCCGGTCTCGGCCCGCTGGCAGCTGCGCAGAGGTCGAGCGGTGATCGAGGCGGCCGAAGCGTCCGGGCTCCTGCTGGTGGGTGGTGCCGAGGGCAACGATGCCGTGGCGGCCAGCACCTACGGGACCGGCGAGCTGATCGCGGCGGCGGTCGAGGGCGGGGCCCGGCGGATCATCGTCGGCGTCGGCGGATCGGCCACGACCGACGGCGGCCTGGGGGCGCTGCGGGCGCTGTACCCGCCGCAGCGGCTCAAGGGGGTCGAGCTGGTCGTGGCGTGCGACGTCCGCCTGCACTTCGTCGACGCCGCCGAGGTGTTCGCCCCCCAGAAGGGGGCGTCGGCGGCTCAGGTCGAGCTGCTGCGCCGGCGGCTCGAGTCGCTGGCCGACGGCTACCAGCGCGACTACGGCGTCGACGTGCGCGGGCTCGAGGGCGGAGGGGCCGCCGGGGGGTTGGCCGGCGGCCTGGCCGCCATCGGCGCCGACCTGCAGTCGGGCTTCGACGTGGTCGCCGACGAGGTCGGCCTGGCCGACGTGGTGGACGGGGCCGACCTCGTGGTGACCGGCGAGGGGTTCCTCGACGCCGAGTCCTTCGACGGCAAGGTGGTCGGCGGCGTGGTCGACCTGGCCGGGGAGCTGGGTGTGCCGGTGCTGGCGGTGGTGGGCGAGGCCTTCGACGGGGCCGAGGTCCGCGTGCCCACGGTGTCGCTGGTCGAGCGCTTCGGCCGCCAGCGGGCGCTGCACGACACCCTCGCCTGCGTCGGCGAGGCCGTCGCCGCCGAGCTGGCGGCGCGCGCCTGAGGCCGGGTCAGCGGCGGGCGCGCCAGGCGCCGCGCACGATCACGAAGGCGCCGACCACGATCGCCGCCAGGATCGCCAGGCCGATCAGCCCGGCCAGCGCGCCGAGGACCCACCGCACCACCGTGAGGGCACCGAGCACCACCAGCACGCCGATGACGAGCCAGAGCCACAGCGGGAGGTGGGTCTCGTCGTCGTCGATGCGCAGCGGGTCGGCCATGGCAGCCCAGGGTACCGAACCCCCCGTCGGGCTCCCCGTCGGATTCCCCGCGTCGTCGGCCGAGCGTCGGAGCATGGGTCGAGGGATGACGGAAGCGCTCGGAGGCTCGGTGGGCGAGGCCGAGGGATAGGGTCCGGGTCTCGACGACGAGCCGTTCGTCCCAGGGGGAACCATGACCGACGACCTCGCCGCCCTCGACGCCGTGGCCCAGGCCGAGCTGGTGCGCTCGGGCCAGGCCAGCCCGGCCGAGCTGGTCGATGCCGCCATCGCCCGCATCGAGGCGCTGAACCCCCAGCTCAACGCCGTGATCCACGAGCGGTTCGACCGGGCCCGGGAGGAGGCCGCCGGCGAGCTCCCCGACGGGCCGCTGCGGGGTGTGCCCATGGTGCTGAAGGACCTCGACGGCACCTCGGCCGGCGATCCGTACCACGCCGGCACGAAGCACCTGCGCGACCTCGGCCACGTGGCGCCGGCCGACACCTACCTCACCACCAAGCTCCGCCAGGCCGGCCTCGTCATCGTGGGTCGCACCAACACCCCCGAGCTCGGGCTCCAGCCCACCACCGAGCCCGAGGCCCACGGCCCCACCCGCAACCCGTGGGACCCCGAGCGGTCCACCGGTGGCTCGTCGGGTGGCTCGGCGGCGGCGGTCGCCTCCCGGATGGTCCCGCTCGGCCACGCCGGCGACGGCGGTGGGTCGATCCGCATCCCAGCCAGCGAGTGCGGGCTGGTCGGTCTCAAGCCGTCGCGCGGGCGCCACTCGCTCGGCCCCGACGTCGGCGAGTCGTGGGGCGGCCTGGTCTCCCGGCTGGTCGTGAGCCGGACCGTCCGCGACACCGCCACGGTGCTCGATGCCGTCCACGGGCCGATGCCGGGCGACCCCTACACGGCTCCGCCGCCCGAGCGGCCGTACGTCGACGAGCTCGGCGCCGATCCGGGCGCCCTGCGCATCGGCTGGACCGCCACGGCGCCCGACCCGACCGTCACCACCCACCTCGACTGCATCGCCGCGGTGCAGGGCACCGCCGCCCTGCTCGAGTCGCTCGGCCACCGCGTGAGCGAGGACCACCCGGCCCTGTGGGACGACCAGGCCTTCGTCGACCACTTCACCGGGCAGTTCATCAACGCCTTCGCCGTCTGGACCGCCGCCGAGCTCGACCACCTCGGGCGCATCAGCGGCGAGCCCGTCGCCGCCGAGGGCGTCGAGGCCGGCACGTGGGCCGCTGCCGAGCTGGGCCGGGCCATCACCGCCGTGCAGTACTTCGACGCCATCGACGCGCTGCACGCCTACACCCGGCGCGTCGCCGAGTTCTGGACCGGAGGGTTCGACCTGCTCCTCACGCCCACCATCCCCGAACCACCGCCGCGGTTGGGCGAGTTCGCCGCCACACCCGACAACCCGCTCGCCGGGCTCTTCCGGTCCGCCGGCATCGTGCCGTTCACGGCGCCGTTCAACACGAGTGGCCAGCCGGCGGTCTCGCTGCCCCTGCACTGGTCGGCCGACGGCTTGCCCATCGGCGTGCAGCTGGTGGCCGCCTACGGGCGGGAGGACGTGCTCCTGCGGGTCGCCGCTCAGCTCGAGGCGGCGGCGCCCTGGGCCGATCGCCTCCCCGCCGTCCACGCGTGATCCCGAGCTGAGCCCGAGGTCGCGCCGGCGCGGCGCGCGGGGGCTCCGCGGGTGGGGGCGGTGCCCGACGGGACCGTCGCCGGCCCGGAGATCCGTCACGCGCTACCACCTCGGCTGGAACCATCGGCCCTCCGCCGTCGACCATGGAGGGGCATGCTCCGCGCCCTTCGCTCGACGTCTCCCGGTCCCGGGGAGCAGCGCGCCGCCGCTGCGGATCGCCGAGCTCGGGCGCCCCGGGACGAG
The DNA here is from genome assembly GCA_046331175.1 of Acidimicrobiales bacterium. GTDB lineage: Bacteria > Actinomycetota > Acidimicrobiia > Acidimicrobiales > Acidimicrobilacustridaceae > JAWKIW01. The sequence continues at coordinate 543,067 of JAXLRI010000004.1, read as the reverse complement.
TCGGTCACCGGCGAGCGCCGGGGCATTCGATCCGTCGCCCGCCCGCGGCTGGTCGTCGCCCGGCTGGTCCTCGCCCTGGTCCCCCTGGCGATCGGCCTGGCCCTGGCGTCCGGTCCGCTCGCCGGCTCGGCGTCGGCCGCAGCGATCGTGCCGTCCGACCAGGGCAGCGAGGTGGTGCGGACCGAGCCGCCGGCACCGGGGGCCACCCTCACCGTCGACGGCGACGTCGCCCGGCTGGTGGTCGCTCCCGGGCACTCGGCGACGGTGCTCGGCTACCAGGGCGAGCCGTTCCTGCGGGTCGCCGTCGACGGCACGGTCGAGCGCAACGAGCGGTCCTCGGTCGTGCTGGCCGATCCCAACAGCCCCGTCACCACCGTGGCGTCACCGCCCTCCGGAGCGGGGACCGAGGTGCAGTGGGTCGTGGTCGGTGGCGACGGCACCGCCCGGTGGCACGACCACCGGGTCCACTGGATGGCGGGCTCGCCGCCGCCGTCGAGCGACGGCCTCGTGATGGCGTGGCGGGTGCCGATGGTGGTCGACGGCACGACCGTCGCGATCGACGGCGAGGTCCGCCGTCGGTCGGTGGTCGATCCGCTTCCGTGGCTGGCGGTGGTCGTGATCACGACAGCGATCGCCGTGGTGGCCACGCGCCGCCGGCCGCTCGTGGGAGTTGCCGCCCTGGCCGCGGTCGGCGGGGCGGTCGCCACGGCGGTCGAGCTGACCCCGGCGCTCACCGCCCGCCCCGGTGGCGTCGATCTGCTGCGGCTTGGCGCCGCGGGGTCGGCCCTCGTGCTCGGCCTTGCCGGCCTGGTGTCGGCCCGGCGGCGAGGCCTGCTGGGAGCCCTCGGGGTGGCGGCCCTGGCCGGGTGGGTGGTGCCCGCTGTGCCCGCCCTCTACCAACCCGTCGTCAGCGGTCCGCTCCCGGTCGCGCTGGCGCGCGTCGTGGTCGCGGTGGAGGTGGGGCTGGTGCTCGCCGGGCTCGTGGCCGCGGTGGCGGTGGCCGGTGCCGGTCAGCTCGTCGACGCGGCAGGGCCGTCGTCGCGCCCTTCGCGCCGGCGCTCGTCGCTGGCCCGTCCCGACCCGTCGAGCCACGGCGCTGTTCGCCAGCGCCCGTCGGCCCCCGGGCCGTCGTCGCTCGGGCCGTCGTCACCCGGGCGGCCGTCGCCGTCGTCGGGCGACGCGAGCCCGGCCGAGGGGCCGGCCCCTGGCGCGCTCGACGCGCCGGCACCCGCCGGCGACGGCCGACCGCCGCGGGTCTGAGCCGCTGGGGTCGGACCCGCTGCGCCGACCGGACCCGGCGCGCCGGCCTCGCCGACCGGGTCGCCCGGGTCGGCGGCGCGGAGGTCGCCCACGATGCGCAGGCTCGGGTCGGGCGGGCCGTCGACGCGGATGATCGCCCGGGCCACCAGCTCGAGGGCGTCGTCGGCGGGCTCCTCGTCGGTGCGCAGCACGTGCAGGGCCCCCGAAGGCGGGCAGCCGGTGAGCGAGGTGACCAGCTCGGCCAGCCGTGTGGTGCGCTCGTCGACCGGCGTCCCGGCCACGGCGGCGTCGGCGACCCTCGGCGCGCCGTCGGGCGTGGTGGCCTGGCGACGGGCATCGTCCCTGCTCCCGGAACCGCCCACTTCGTCACCTCCCCGCTCGACGGACCCTCCTGCTCCCATCGGTCGGGACCGGTGGCGGTTTGAGCGCTCGGTCGGGGCGAGCGCGGCAGATCAGGCGGAGTGGCGGTGGTACGCCGGCACGTCGCGGAGCGGCGGGCGCTCGATGACGCTCACGGTCAGGTCGTCGAGGCCGGGCCGGCGCAGGGTGGCCGACGTGCCGACCAGGTCACCGTCGGCCCGCCGCAACGCGGTGAGCAGGACGGCCAGCGCCTGGGGCGACAGCTCGTCGAGGTCGCGGTTGCGGTGCACCCGCTCGCCGAGGTCGACCTGGGCGATCCGGTCGACGCCGACGAGGCGGGTGACGTCGACGAGCAGCCCGAGGTCGACGCCGTACCCCTGCACGAACGGCAGCCGCTCGAGCACCTCGCGCCGCCCGCCGTACTCGCCCGACAGCGGCTGGACGACGTCGGCCAGCTCGGGGAAGAACACGGCGATCGCCGGCCGGGCCACCAGCTCGGTGACCCGTCCGCCCCGGCCGGTGCCGGCGCGGTCGCGGCGCTCGTAGAACCCCTTCACGAAGTCGACGTCGTCGCGCGTGAGCAGTGGGCCGAGGACCCCGGTCACGAAGGCGACGTCGAAGTCGCGGATGTCGGCGTCGCACCAGACGATGACGTCGCCGTCGGCCACGAACAGCGACTTCCACAGCGCCTCGCCCTTGCCGTGACCCTCGCCGTACTCGGGCAGCACCGACGGGGCGTCGACCACGTGGGCACCCGCTGCCGCGGCGATGTCGGCGGTGCCGTCGGTCGAGTGGTCGTCGATGACCAGCAGCTCGTCGACCACCGGGTGGGCGTCGACGAGCGCGTCGCGGATGGCCGACACGATCGGCCCGACGGTCGCGGCCTCGTTGCGGGCGGGGAGGCACACCGACACGCGGGTGCTCCCCTTGGCATCGGCGAGCGCCGCCGGGGTGAGGTCGGCGCGGTGGAACGCCCTGATCCTCGGCCCAGCCACCCGGTCATGGTCGATGATCCGGGGGGCGTCGGGCAACTCCTGCGAGGGCCCGGGGCCGCCGGACGCCGGTGGCGGACGCGGGCCCGGCGGGTCGCAGCCGCAGGCTGTGCCTGCTCGGGCGGGCGACGGCGTGGGCGCGGTCAGGACCCGCCGCTACGATGCCGCTCGGTCGCCGGGGCCGAACGGACCCGGGCCGAGCCCCCATCGACTTCCCGCCGGGACCCCTCCCGGCCCCGGCAACGAGGCTTCCCATGAGCGCCACCGTCCGAGTCCCCCCGGTCTTCCGCACCCTCACCGGTGGCACCAGCCAGGTCCCCGTCGAGGGCGCCACGGTGCGCGAGGTCCTCGACTCGCTCGAGGCCGCCCACCCCGGCTTCAAGGCCAAGCTGCTCGGCGACGACGGCAACCTGGTGCGCTTCGTGAACGTCTTCGTCGACGACGACGACATCCGCTTCCTCGACGGCCTCGACACGCCCGTGCCCGACGGGGTCGAGGTCTCGATCATGCAGGCCGTCGCCGGCGGCTGCTGAGCCGGCCGCGCCGCCGACCGCGGGAGCAGCGCGCCCTGCGGGTCGGGCGCGCGAGGACGCCGAGGTCCGGACGCGCGGGGCAGCCATCCGGGGTGCGTGGATGGGCCGGACGGCCCACCGCAGCAGCGCGCGCGGGTGGGTCGCGCGCCTCAATCGCCGGAACGATCGGCCCATTTCGGTCAACGACCCGCCCGCTGGCGTCGATGCATGCGGCACGAGCGAGCCACGGCCCGCTCCTGCGATCCGGAGCGGCGGCGCCCAGAGAACCGACTGGCCGGCAGGTCCCCTAACGGCGGGTGGATCTGCCGGCCTCGGTTTCTTCCAGCCCAGCGCCTGCCGCCCGGCGACGGCCGTTCGACGCCGGTGCGCCTCGGCGGTGCTGCGCCTCGGCCTCTGCCGCCTCGCTCCGGCTGCGGCCTCGGCTCAACCGGCGTCGAGGACGGCGAGCAGCTCGTGGCGGGGCGGCCCGAGCGACGGCTCGGGCGAGCGGTGCTCCCGGTCCTGGTAGACGGCCAGCACCCGGCCGATGACGTCGCCGTCGGCCAGCAGCGCGTCGGGGTCGTCGAGCAGGTTGAGCCCGCGAAGGAACGCCCGGAACACCACGGCGTCGGTGCGCACCGCCGGCAGCAGCCCGTCCCGCATGACCTCGCGGAGGAACCGGCGCTGGGTGGCCTCGGGGTCCTCGCCCCGGTCGTCGGCGACGCTGCCTGCGTCGGCGTCGCGCCCGTCGCGGCTCGCTGGGGCGCCGGCGGCCGCACCGGCGGCGTCCTCCTCGGCGGCGCGCCGGGCCATGCGGTCCTGGGTGACCGCGGCGCGGTACCAGGGCTCGACCTCCCGCGCCGACGCCGCCTCGTAGGCCCGGGCCAGGGCGGCGAGGCCGTCGGGGTCGGCCAGGTCGACGGTGGCGAGGGCCTCGGCCAGCAGGTCGGCCTGCACCATCGCCAGCGAGCAGCCCCGGCCGTACAGCGGGTTCGTGCAGGTGTGGGCGTCACCGACGGCGAGGTACCCGGTGACGAGCGGTTCGCCGTCGTCGTCGAGGTGGCGGATCAGGCGGTTCAGCAGCCCGCCCATGACGTGGACCTCGGTGAGGGGCTGGGCCCGCGCCGGGTCGACCCAGGGTGCGGTGGCCGGCAGGGCCCCGGCGGCACCGTCGAAGGCGTCGGGGTGCAGCAGCCGCGCCCGCAGCTCGTCGTCGTGGGTGCCGACCGCGAAGGTGACCGAGAAGGTGCGGTTGTCGCCCTGGAAGACCGCGTACTTGAGGTAGCCGAGGTCGCCGCCGATGGGGCCGTCCTGGGCCGGTGGCTCGGCGTCGTCGCGCAGTCGGTAGAAGCGGGAGCAGTAGACGATGCCGGTGTCCTCCTCGATGACGGCCGGGGAGGCGCCGATGGCCTCGAGCCAGCGAGGGCCGCCGGTGCGGCGCCCGGCAGCAGCCACCACGAGGTCGGCCGGCAGGTGCTGGGTGGGACCGTCCTGGCCCCGCCCGGGCCCCACGGTCACCCCGGCGATGCGAGGCCGACCGGTGCGAGGGTCGGGGTCGGCCAGCAGACCGGTGACGGCGACGCCGTCGCACAGGTCGACGCCCTCCTCGGCCAGCACCGTGCGGCGCAGCACCCACTCGAAGGTGGTCCGGCGGCAGGCGATGGCCACCAGGTCCTCGTCGCCGGGGCGGGGGGAGGGGTCGTCGATGGTGTCGGGCATCATCTCGCAGAAGGCCAGCTCGGTGGCGCCGGCGGCCAGCAGCTGCTCGAGCACGTCCGCGTAGCGGTCCCGCAGCAGGTTGCGCAGCCGGGCGAGGAGGGCGTGGGAGTGGCGGACCTGGGGCGCTCCCCGCCGGTCCCAGGCGAAGGCCGCGTCGGGATCGGCCGGCAGCGGTGTGGCGTCTCGCTCGAGGACCGTGACGCGGTGGCCGGCCCGGCTCAGGGCCAGCGCCGTGCCGAGTCCGGCCACGCCCGCACCGATGACCACCACGTGGGCCGGCTCGGCCCGCTCGTCGCTCGCCATGTCGCCCGTCCTCCCGGCCGCCCGGATCCGTGGTGCGGGCCACGGGCGGTGGATCGCCTGCTACTGACTCATCAGTCAACGAGCCTAGGCGACGCCGGACCCGTGGCCCACCGCGGCTCGGCGTCGCTCGGGCACCGTCAGAAGCACCCGGCCGGGTTGCGAACGGGCGGCGCGTCTGGTTGGCTGTTAGCACTCGACGACCAAGAGTGCTAACCGTGGCACCGGCTCCTGCGCGGCCGGGCCCGCCCAGCGGCGGTCCGACCGAACCCGGTCCCGCGGTCACGAACCGAACCCAACGGAGGGGAACCATGCCCAAGATCATCGAGTTCGACGAGCAGGCCCGCCGTGCCCTCGAGCGGGGCATGAACCAGCTCGCTGACGCCGTGCGCGTCACCCTCGGCCCGAAGGGCCGCAACGTGGTGCTCGACAAGAAGTGGGGCGCCCCGACGATCACCAACGACGGCGTGTCCATCGCCAAGGAGATCGAGCTCGAGGATCCCTACGAGAAGATCGGCGCCGAGCTCGTCAAGGAGGTCGCCAAGAAGACCGACGACGTCGCCGGCGACGGCACCACCACGGCCACCGTGCTGGCGTGGTCGATGGTCCGCGAGGGCCTGCGCAACGTGGCCGCCGGCGCCAACCCGATGTCGGTGAAGAAGGGCATCGAGGCCGCCGTCGAGGCCGCCGTCGAGTCGATCAAGAGCATCGCCGTCGACGTCGAGGACAAGAGCCAGATCGCCCAGGTCGCCGGCATCTCCGCGGCCGACGCCGAGATCGGTGAGACCATCGCCGAGGCCATCGACAAGGTCGGCAAGGACGGCGTGATCACCGTCGAGGAGTCCCAGACCTTCGGCATGGACATGGACCTCGTCGAGGGCATGCGGTTCGACAAGGGCTACATCTCGCCGTACTTCGTGACCGACGCCGAGCGCATGGAGGCCGTGCTCGAGAACCCGTACATCCTCCTCGTCGGCTCCAAGATCACCGCCGTGCGCGACCTCGTGCCGGTGCTCGAGAAGGTCATGCAGTCGGGCAAGCCGCTCGTGATCATCGCCGAGGACATCGAGGGCGAGGCCCTGGCCACCCTGGTCGTCAACAAGATCCGCGGCACCTTCAACTCGGTCGCCGTCAAGGCCCCCGGCTTCGGTGACCGCCGCAAGGCGATGCTGCAGGACATGGCCATCCTCACCGGCGGCCAGGTCATCACCGAGGAGGTCGGGCTCAAGCTCGAGAACACCACCCTCGACCTGCTCGGCTCGGCCCGCAAGGTGGTCGTGACCAAGGACGAGACCACCGTCGTCGAGGGCTCGGGCGAAGACGCCGACATCCAGGGCCGCATCGCCCAGATCAAGGCCGAGATCGACAACACCGACTCCGACTACGACCGCGAGAAGCTCCAGGAGCGCCTCGCCAAGCTGTCCGGTGGCGTGGCCGTGCTGAAGGTCGGCGCCGCCACCGAGGTCGAGCTCAAGGAGAAGAAGCACCGCATCGAGGACGCCGTCAGCACCACCAAGGCGGCCATCGAGGAGGGCGTCGTCGCCGGTGGTGGCGTCACGCTGCTGCGGGCCCAGGCCAAGGTGCTCGACCGAGCCAAGGACCTCCCCGCCGACGAGGCCACCGGTGCCCGCATCGTGGCCCACGCCCTCGAGGAGCCGCTGAAGCAGATCGCCCGCAACGCCGGCCTCGAGGGTGGCGTCGTGGTCGAGCGGGTGCGCAACCTCGACGCGGCCAGCGAGGGCCTCAACGCCGCCACCGGCGAGTACGAGGACCTGGTGAAGGCCGGCATCATCGACGCCGCCAAGGTGACCCGCTCGGCGCTGCAGAACGCGGCGTCGATCGCGGCGCTGTTCCTCACCACCGAGGCCGTCATCGCCGACAAGCCCGAGGACGCCGCCCCGGCCATGCCGGGTGGCGACATGGACTTCTGATCCGGTCGACCTGATCGGTGGACGGCGGCTTCGGCCGTCCGACCACGCACGAGGGGGAGCCCACCGGCTCCCCCTCGTGCGCGTCCGGGCTGGGCTTCGGATCCGGGCGCGGCGCGCCGCGGCGGCTCCGCGGTCGGATCTCGGGTCCGACGTCCCGTCGATCGGGGCCGAAATCCGATGGCGCCGAACGGGTCGATCGGTACCCTGCGCGCACGGCGGTCCGGCGTCGTCGGCATCGAGCTCCTCGGTGCCCGCCGGACGTGGTGGACGAGGACGGTGGTCCCACGTGCGATCGACGACACGCGCCCGACGACGGGTGCTCGGAGGGCTGCTCCTGGTGACAGGGTTCGGCCTGGTGGTGGGCTGCGGATCGGGTTCGGGGTCGACCGCGTCGACGGGGCCGACGCCCACGCCCGGCGGCTCGGTGTCCACCGGGGCTGGGCCCTCGGGGCCATCGTCGACGGCGGTGTCGACCACGACGACCGTCGTGATGTCGTCGACGACCACGGCGGCCCCGACCACCACGCCGTCGACGGCAGCCGTGCCCGCCGCTGGGTTCTCGGCCAAGGCCGACCAGGTGATGGCCGATCTCGTCGCCGGCCGCTACGCCGCGATCACGGCGCAGTTCGACCCGTTGCTGGCGACGCAGCTCCCGACACCGGCGCTCGCCAGCGCGTGGACGAGCTACCAGCAGCTGCTCGGGGCGTACCAGCGCCACGACCCACCCGTGTCGGTTGCGGCAGGTGGTCTCGACGTCGAGCGCATCATGGTCACGATGGCCCGCGGGGCGGGCGAGGTGCGGGTCACCTTCCACCAGGATGGGACGATCGCCGGCCTCTACCTCCTGAAGGCGGGTGCGCCGTCCCCGTGAGCGGCGCCGCTGCGGTCAGGCGCGCTCGGGTGCGTAGACGTTCATCCGGCCGGCGCGGGCGAAGCCGGCCAGGGTGATGCCGGCGCGCCGAGCCGTCTCCACGGCGAGCGACGTCGGCGCGCTCACCGCCACCACGGCTGGGAAGCCGGCCGCCCACGCCTTCTGCACGATCTCGAACGAGGCCCGTCCGCTCACGTACAGACCCAGCTGTGCAGCGGGCAGGCGGTCGTCGAGCAGGAGGCGGCCCACCACCTTGTCGACCGCGTTGTGCCGGCCCACGTCCTCGCGCACGAGGACGACGTCGCCGTCGGTCGTGAAGGCGGCGGCGGCGTGGACGGCACCGGTGGCGGTGAACAGATCCTGGTCGCCGGTGACCCGGTCGGGCGCGGCGGCCAGCACGTCGAGGTCGAAGGCGAGCGGGTCGATGAGCGGGTCGAGCCGGTCGGCCAGCTCGTCGAGCGACGCCGAGCCGCACAGCCCACAGGACGACGTGGTGGTGCCGAGGCGGGGGGCGGGGACCGGCGCCCGACCCCCGGTCTCGACCGAGACCACGTTGAAGCCGGTGTCGACGGCCGAGCCCGTGCCGCAGTAGCGGCACGTCTGCACGGGGACGCCGGCGAGCAGGCCCTCGGTGAAGCAGAAGCCGGCGGCCAGCTCGAAGTCGTGGCCCGGTGTGCGCATGGTGGTGGTGACCAGTGCGTCGTCGAGGTGGATGGCCAGCGGCTCCTCGACGATCACCTCGTCGGGTGTGCGCCGGGTGGTGCCGTCCTCGTAGCGGGTGGTCAGCACCTTGGCGACACGACCCCGGGCCATCCCCGCACCCTACCGGCGCACCTCCCGTGCTCCTGATCCGACCCGAGCGCGGGAGCGGGCTGCGTTCGCCATCACGCTGGGGCGTGACGGGGAACGCAGGCCCCCGGGCCTGGGTCGGCGGCGGGGGCGGCCGGTAGCCTCCGGCCGATGCGCAGGATCGAGCTGCACCCCGAGCTGTGGGCCGGGTGGTCGCCCAACGGGGCCGGCCAGCAGAAGCCGCACCACTACCGCGAGATGGCCAAGGTGGCCTGGGACAACCGCGCCCACCCCAAGTACGCGTGGGACGTCCTGTCCAAGGGCGTGTGCGACGGCTGCGCCCTCGGGGTGGCGGGGTTCTCCGACTGGACCATCTCGGGCGTGCACCTGTGCACCACCCGCCTGCGGATGCTCGAGCTCAACACCGCCGACGCCATCGACCCGCTGGTGCTGTCCGACGTCGGCGCGCTGGCGAACCACTCGGGCGAGCAGCTGCGACGCCTCGGTCGGCTGGGACACCCCATGCGCCGTCGCCGCGGCGAGGCGGGCTTCCGGCGCATCTCGTGGGACGAGGCGCTCGACGTCACGACGGCCGCGCTGGCCGCCGCCGGCGGTGACCGCACCGCGCTGTACCTGACCAGCCGGGGCCTCACCAACGAGACCTACTACGTGGCGGGCAAGGCGGCCCGGGCCATGGGGATCGCCTCGGTCGACTCGGCCGCTCGCGTCTGCCACGCCCCGTCCACCGTCGCCCTCAAGCAGACCATCGGCGTCGCCGCCTCCACCTGCTCGCTGCAGGACGTCCTCGAGAGCGACCTCATCGTCATCTGGGGCGCCAACCCGGCCAACAACCAGCCGGTGTTCACCAAGTACCTGTACCTGGCCAAGCGCCGCGGCTGCCGGGTCGTCGTGGTGAACCCGTACCTCGAACCCGGGCTCGAGCGGTACTGGGTCCCGTCCAACGCCGAGTCGGCGGTGTTCGGCACCAAGATCTGCGACCTCCACGTACCGGTGCGGCCGGGTGGCGACGTCGCGCTGGCCAACGCCGCCCTCAAGGTGCTGCTCGCCCGGGGCGACGTCGACCGATCTTTCATCGAAGCCCACACCGCCGGGTTCGACGACCTGGTGGCCACCCTGGCCACGCAGGATCTCGACGACCTCCTGCAGCAGGCCGGCGTCACCCGGGCCCAGCTCGACGCGTTCGTCGACGAGTACGCCCGTGCCTCCTCGGCCATCCTGCTGTGGTCGATGGGCGTCACCCAGCACCGCCACGCCGTCGAGGGCGTGCAGGGCATCGTCAACCTCGGGCTCGCACGCGGCAACGTGGGTCGCGACGGGGCCGGGCTCATGCCGCTGCGCGGCCACTCCGGCGTGCAGGGTGGCGCCGAGATGGGCGCCTACGCCACCGCCTTCCCGGGCGGCCTCGACGTCACCGAGGCCAACGCCGGCGCCCTGGCCGAGCGGTGGGGCTTCCCCGTCCCGTCATCCCCCGGGCTCACCGCGCCGGAGATGGTCGAGGCCATCGAGCGGGGCGACCTGGACGTGCTGTGGATGTCGGGCGGCAACTTCCTCGACGTGCTGCCCGACCCACCTCGGGTGCGGTCGGCGCTCGAGCAGGTGCCCACCCGCATCCACCAGGACATCGTCGTGTCGTCGCAGATGCTGGTCGAGGGTGACGACGTGCTGCTGCTCCCGGTGGCCACGCGCTACGAGCAGGAGGGCGGCGGCACCGAGACCACCACCGAGCGGCGGGTGGCCTTCTCACCCGAGATCCCCCGGCGGGTGGGCGAGGCCCGCAGCGAGTGGCGCCTGTTCGCGGCGGTGGCCCGCAGGGTCCGGCCCGACCTCGGCGACCGCTTCGCCTGGCCCACCAACCGCGACCTGCGGGTCGAGATCGCCGACGTCGTGCCCAGCTACGCCGGCATCGAAGACCTGGACGACACCGGCGACGCCATCCAGTGGGGCGGACGCCACCTCTGCGCGGACGGCTCGTTTCCCACCGCCGACGGGCGGGGTCGCTTCACCGCGCTCACCCCGCCGTCGATCGACCTGCCCGACGGCACCTTCTTCGTGTCGACCCGCCGGGGCAAGCAGTTCAACTCGATGGTGCTGTCGGCCACCGACCCGCTCACCGGGGCGGCGCGCGACGGCGTCTTCATCGACGAGGCCGACGCCGCCGCCCTCGGCCTGGCCGCCGGCGACGCCGTGCGGCTGCGCAGCGACGCCGGCACCTACGACGGGCACCTGGTCGTCGTCCGCCTGCCGGCCCGCACCCTGCAGGTGCACTGGCCCGAGGGCAACGTCCTGCTCGGCGCCGGCCCCGACCACCGCGAGCCCCGCTCCCAGGTCCCCGACTACAACGCCGTCGCCACCCTCGAGCCACTCGGCTGAGGTCGTCGGTCCGCCGGCCGGCCCGAGCACGCGGACGGGCCCCGCGGGGAGCGGGGCCCGTCGATGTCGTGTGCTCGGCGCTGGTGTTCGCCGGCGACCGTTGCTCAGCCGGTGAACGCGGCGGTGACCGTCGTGTTGTTGACCACGACCGTGGTCGACGTCGTGCTGGTCGATGTGCTCGTGGTGGTGCTGGTGGGGATCACGCAGTCGCCGGCCAGGGTGGCGGTGCCGGTGGACTGGCCGTTCACCGTGGTCTCGCCGTCGAAGTAGCTCCACACCACGGTGAGGGTCACCACACCGGTGGTGTTCCCCGGCACCGGGCCGTCGGAGCCGGTGCCCGAGCTCTGCGCCGGGATCGGGTTGGGGTCGATGGTGACGGTGCCGGTCCAGGCGCCGGTCTCGGTGGCGCTGGCGACCATCACGTCGTCGATGACGGCGCCGCCGAGCGGGAGGTTCTTCGGGACCTGCTGCCCCTGCAGGCTGTTGGTGACCGTCCAGTCGATGCGGTAGCGGCCGACCGGTCCCGCGGTGCCGCACACGGCCTGGCCCGTGACGGTGACCGGGTTCTGCTGGCTGCTCGCCGGGATGGCCGGGACGACGGTGAGGGCCCCGAGGGCCACGGCGCCGAAGGCGACCTGGACCCGGGTCTTGGTGATGGCGTGCATGGTGGTGGTTTCGCTCCCAGCTGGACGATGACGGACCCGCAGTGCGCCGGATCGTACCGGCGGCCGGGCCGCGCGGGCCAGGTTCGCCCGCCCGGGATCGGCCGATCGACCGAGCCTCGGCCCCGCTCGATCCGCCCAGCCGGGTGGCCTGGGGCGCTCGCCCGTCCCACCCGTAGACTCGGCGCCGTGCCCGAACCGCTCCCGCCCACGGTCGGCCTGGGTGTCCTGCACCTGTTCTGCGCCGTCACCCCGCTCGCCGACGCCGAGTCGGTCACCACCGCCGTGAAGGCGGCCGAGGTCGACGGCCTCCAGGTGGTGCCCGTCGCCGTCCTGGGCCACAAGGCCGACCTCGCGTTCATGATCCTCGGCGAGGACCTGTGGCGGCTGCGCCGGCTGCAGGCCGACCTCCAGGCCGCCGGCCTGCAGATCGTCGACTCCTACGTCTCGCTCACCGAGCTGTCCGAGTACGCGCAGGGCGTGCCCGACGAGATGAAGCAGGCCCGCCTGCACCCGCAGCTGCCACCCGAGGGCAAGCGGGCATGGTGCTTCTACCCGATGTCCAAGCGCCGGACCGTGGAGGGCAACTGGTTCACGCTGCCCTACGACGAGCGCAAGGAGCTCATGTACGAACACGGGGCGTCGGGGCGGAAGTTCGCCGGCCGCGTGTTGCAGGTGGTCACCGGCTCGACCGGCCTCGACGACTTCGAGTGGGGCGTCACGTTGTTCGCCGGGCACCCCGACGACCTCAAGGAGGTCGTCTACACGATGCGCTTCGACACCGCCTCGGCCGTCTACGCCGAGTTCGGGCCCTTCTACACCGGCATGGTCGGCGAGCTGGCCGAGGTGCTCGCCGAGGTGGGGCTGCCGCCGTCGTGAGCGCCGTCGACGTCGACGTGGTCGACCCGGCGCGGGCCGCCGCGGCCGTCGACCGGCTGCGGGCCGCCTTGCGCGAGCTGGGCCCGGTGCTGGTCGCGTTCAGCGGCGGGGCCGACTCGGCGCTGCTCGCCTGGGTCGCCCGCGACGAGCTCGGTCGTGTCGCCGCCCCGGCGGTCACTGCCGTCTCGCCGTCGCTGGCCACCGTCGAGCACGCCGACTGCGCGGCGCTGGCCGCCGAGTGGGACCTCGACTGGCTGGAGGTCTTCACCGACGAGCTGGCCGACCCCGCCTACCAGGCCAACGACGGCGAGCGCTGCTTCCACTGCAAGACCGCCCTGCTCCACGCCATCGGCCCGGTGGCCGCCGAGCGGGGGGCCACCGTGGTGCTCGGCGTGAACGTCGACGACCTGGGCGACCACCGCCCCGGCCAGCGGGCGGCCGCCGACGCCGGGGCGCGCTTCCCGATGGTCGACGCCGGCCTCACCAAGGCCGAGGTGCGGGCCGCCAGCCGCCTGCTCGGCTTGCGCACGTGGGACAAGCCGGCCGCCGCCTGCCTGGCGTCACGCGTCCCCTACGGCACCCCGGTCACGTTCCGCGTGCTGTCGGCGGTCGAGCGGGCCGAGGCGGCGGTGCGCCGGCTGGGATTCGCCGAGCTGCGCGTCCGCCACTACGACGACACGGCCCGGATCGAGGTGCCGCTCGACGACCTGCCTCGCCTGCTCGCGGCCCGCGCCGAGGTGGTCGACGCCGTTCGGGCCGCCGGCTACCGCTACGTCACCGTCGACCTCGAGGGCCTGCGCTCGGGCAACCTCAACGCCGCCCTGGGCCCGATCGACCCCACCTGAACCAGCGCACCTCGGCCTGATCCGATCGGTGGGGGTCGTCGGCGGCACTGCCCCCGGCGGGGCGGCGCGAGCGCCGACGGGCCTCGCCCCCATCCCGATCTGGGGGAAGGCCCGGGTCGTCGGCGCCTCGATCGACGAGGATGGTGGACGCACCCGTCGGCCGAGGCGGTCGAGGCGGAACCAGACGGGGGAGCAGGGTGGACGAGGTGGTGCAAGGGGATGCGGTCCCGGCGGATCTGGTCCACGCGGCGCCGGTCCACGCGGCGCCGGTCCACGGGCAGCCGGTCGACGACCGGGAGCGACGGCCGCTGTGGCTGGCCGCCGGGATCGGGGCGGTGGTCGGGCTGGTGGTGCTCGCAGCGTCGGTGGTGGTGCTCCGGTCGACCGCCGGGGGGTCGAGCGGGCCGAGCTGCACCATGGAGCGGACGCTCGAGTGCGTCCCCGAGGGCATGGGCCGGACCTTCGACCTGATCCTGGTCCTGCTCGCCGTGCTCGTCGTCGCCGTCGGGGCGCTCGTCCTCGGCCTCCTGCTGCTCCTCGTCGCGTGGTTGGCGAACCGAAAGCGGTCCAAGCCGCCCGGTCGTGGCATGCGCGTGCTCGTCGCGGTCGGCGCCGGGTTCGCCGCCTTCGGTGTCGCGGCGCTCGCGGTCGTCTTCGCGTCGTAGCAGCGCGTCCTCGATGCACGTCCCGCGCGCGTCCGGCTCCGCTCGGGCCCGGACGGGCCGTCGCGGCCGAGGAGCAGCGCGGCTGCGTCAGCTGCCGAAGTCCCAGGAGCTGCCGGCCTCGTAGCGGCGGATGACGTTCTTGGCGATGAGGATCTTGTGGACCTCGTCGGGGCCGTCGGCCAGCCGCAGCGTGCGGGCGCCGAGGTACATCGCCGCCAGCGGCAGGTCGTTGGTGACGCCGGCGCCGCCCCACACCTGGATGGCGCGGTCGACGACGCGGTGGAAGGCGTTGGGGACGAACACCTTGATGCCCGAGATGGCGGTGCGGGCCTGCGGATCCTCGTTGGCGACCTTGGCGGCGGCGTCGATGGTCATCAACCGGGCGGCCTGGATGTCCATGTACGAGTCGGCGATGAAGCCCTGGATGAACTGCATGTCCTTCTGCAGCCCGCCGTGGACCTCGCGGGTGAGCGTGCGCTCGACCATCAGGTCGAAGGCCCGCCACATCATCCCGACGCTGTTCATGCAGTGGTAGACGCGCCCCGCGCCGAGGCGGTCCTGGGCGGCCTGGTGGCCCTGGCCCGCGTGGCCGAGCGTGTTCTCCAGCGGCACCTTCACGTTGTCGTAGACGACCTCGCAGTGGTCGCTGTCGGGCCGGCCCCAGATGCCGATGCCGCGGACGATCTTCACGCCGGCGAGGTCGGTCGGCACGATCAGCGAGGTGATCTGGTCGCGCACACCGAGCTCGCCGGTGGGGTCGGTGGCCTTGGCCTGGACGATGAAGAAGCTGGCGTCGATGCCGTTGGAGGTGAACCACTTGTGGCCGTTGAGCACCCAGTGGTCGCCGTCGCGCACGGCGGTGGTGCGGATGGCACGGGGGTCCGATCCGGCGACCTCGGGCTCGGTCATCGAGAAGCCCGACTCGATGGTCCCGTCGATGAGCGGCATCAGCCACTTCTGCTTCTGCTCCTCGGTGCCGTGCTTCACGAGCACGCTGGCGTTGCCCGAGTTGGGCGCCATGATCCCGAACAGCGACGACGCGCCCAGCGCGTAGGCGAGCACCTCGTACATGTAGGCCAGCGACAAGAAGTCGAGCCCCATGCCGCCGTACTCCTGGGGGAGGTGGGGCGCCCACAGACCGGCCTCGGCCACCTTGGCCTTGATCTCCTCGCGCAGGATGATCGACTGGCGTCGGGCGTGCTCGCGGTCCTCCTCGGTCTCGAACCAGCCGCGCAGCGACGGGTACAGCCGGTCCTCGACGGGGAGGATCTCGGTGTTGATGAGGTCGGCGGTGCGGCGCCGGATGTCGTTGATCGCCGGGTCGACGCCCGCGATGGGCTGCACGTTGATGGGCATGATGAGGTCCTCCCCCGCCGGACGCTGGTGCCCCACTCTGTCCCGTGGGGCCGGCCGCCGCCTAGGGGCCGAGGTCCCCGTCGGGCCTGCTGGTGAACACCGTTCAGCAGTGGTCGGGCCGGGCCGGTAGCCTCGCCGGCTGCGGCCACCGCCAGGCGGGTGGCCCGCCGGGGGACCGACCCGGCGACGACCGAGGGGGACATGCCATGGCCACGCTGCTCGCCAAGATCGCCGAGCGGAAGCCCGACGAGCCGGCGCTGGTGGACGAGCGTGGCAAGACCACCTGGGCCGCCTTCGACGAGCGGGTCAACCGGCTCATCCACGGGCTGCGAGCCGCCGGCCTCGCCGTGGGCGACACCATCGCCCTGCTGTCGGGCAACCGGCGCGAGCTGTTCGAGGTCACGCTGGCGGCGCTGCACGGCGGGTGGGTGGTCGTGCCGGTGAACTGGCACTGGACCAGCGAGGAGCTGGCCTACGTGATCAACGACTCGGGGGCCAAGGCGCTGGTGGTCGACGGCGACTTCGTCGCCACCGCCCTCGGGGCCGTGAACGACGTGCCCGGCTGCACCGTTCGGGTGGCGATCGACGACGACGAGGTCGCCGGGTTCACGTCGTACGAGTCGCTGCTGGCGGGGGCCGATCCGTCCGAGCCGGCCGACCAGGTGACGGGCGGGCCGATGTTCTACACGTCGGGCACCACCGGCTTCCCCAAGGGCGTGCGCTCGGCGCTGACCGCGGTGGGCAACGACGTGGCGCTGTTCGAGCTGATCGCCGCGTCGTTCGCCTCGACGCTGCTCTTGCCGGCCGACGGGGTCACCCTGCTCGAGGGTCCCGCCTACCACTCGGCGCAGTGGGTCTTCTCCATCTTCCCGATGCTCGGCTGTGCATCGACCGTCGTGATGCGGCACCGCTTCGACCCGGCCGAGACGCTCGAGCTGATCGACCGGTACGGCGTCACCAACGTGCACCTGGTGCCGACGCAGTTCACCCGCATGCTCAAGCTGCCCGACGACGTGCGCGCCTCGTTCGAGGGCACGTCGCTCGTCACCGTGATGCACGGCGCCGCCCCCTGCCCGCCCGAGGTGAAGCGGCGGATGCTCGAGTGGTGGGGCCCGGTGGTGCACGAGTACTACGGCGGCACCGAGGGCGGCTTCCTCACCGTGATCACCGGCGAGGAGTGGCTCACCAAGCCCGGCAGCGTCGGCAAGGCGCTGGGCATGGTCGAGCTGATCCTGGTCGACGCCGACGGCAACCGCTGCGGGCCGAACGAGCCCGGCCAGATCTACTTCCGCAGCCTGCTCGGCAACGACTTCGAGTACCACAACGCCCCCGAGAAGACCGAGGCCGCCCACCTCGAGCCGGGCGTCGGCACGCTCGGCGACATCGGCTACCTCGACGACGACGGCTACCTGTTCATGTCCGACCGCAAGATCGACATGATCATCAGCGGGGGCGTGAACATCTACCCGGCCGAGATCGAGGGCGTCCTGGTCACCCACCCGCTGGTGGCCGACGCCGCCGTGTTCGGCGTGCCCGACGACGACTTCGGCGAGCAGGTGAAGGCGGCCGTCGAGCTGGTCGACGGGGCCGAGGGGTCCGACGCCCTGGCCGAGGAGCTGATCGCCCACGTGCGCGAGCACCTCGCCGGCTACAAGGCACCGAAGACGGTCGACTTCTCGACCGCCCTGCCCCGCACGCCTACCGGCAAGCTGCTCAAGCGCCAGCTGCGCGACCCCTACTGGGAGGGCTCCGGCCGCTCGATCTAGCGGCCTCGGACCCGCCCGGACTGGCCTACGCTCCAGGGGTCTCGTCCCCCGGCCGACGGGAGGCCCCCATGGCCCGCAAGAACCAGCCGCCCGACCCCATGTCGCTCCCGCCGCGGTGGAAGGTCCCCGAGCAGTGTTCGTTCTGCGGGGCGCGGGTCGAGCAGGCCGTGCAGTCGAGGGCCGACCAGCCCACGTGCACGTTCTGCAACGAGCCGCTGCCGTGCGAGGCGCTGCCGCCGCCGGCTCCCACACCCACCGGCTTCGAAGGGCTGATGGGCGGCATCGTGCAGGGCGCCATGAACAACGCCATGGCCCAGCAGCAGGCCATGGCCCAGCAGTGGATGAACCAGATGTCCCAGCCGGGGGCGCTGGCGGCCATGAGCAACCCCTTCCAGACGGGTCGGGGCACGGTCAAGGGCGCCAAGGACCTCGGCAGCGACGTGCCGGAGGGGCACCTCTACCTCGTCGACCTCGACATCCAGCTGCCCGGCTGGCACCCGTACACGGCGAGCGTCTCCACGCCCGTGCCGCCCGACGCCGCCAACAAGCTGGCGGTCGGCACGCAGGTGTCGATCAAGGTCCACCCGTCCTCGCCCAACGACGTCAAGGTCGACTGGCGCGCCCCGTGACCTAGCCCGTGAAGGCCGGGGTGACCGTGCCGATCGAGGTCGGACCGGTGCCGGTGGGTGCGGTCGTGGCGGTGGTCGATGTCGTGGTGGGGGTGCTCGTCGGGGGCGTGGCCGTCGGGCAGGGCGCCGCCCACGGCCGGTGCGGGACCGGTGTGACCGGCCCCGGGCCGTTGTAGAAGGGCTCGTCGAAGTACTCGACGGTCATGGCGCACGGGTCGCCGTCGGGGACGGTGAAGCGGGCCAGCACCACGGCCTCGCGCTCGACGTCGTAGACGTTCACCGCCTTGTACTCCACGACGGTCCGCTCGGGCTCGACGGTGACCAGGCCGTACCCGTAGTTCTGGAAGTTCACGTAGGCCTGGTGGGGGTTGACCTCCCGGGACTTCTCCGAAGCGTTGCGGTAGAAGGTGTAGGCCTCCGGGCCGGTGCTGCCCTTGCCGATGGCGTCGGCGATCACGTCGGGGTCGGACGTGAACGAGCCGGCGGTGAAGTCGTAGCCGAGCAGCGGCTGGGTGGGGTCGTCGATGTCGGCCTTGAGGGCGCTGGTGAGCCAGATGTGGGTGTGGGCGCTGTAGACGTTGAAGTTGCGCACGCCGGCGTCGCGCACCAGCGCCAGCAGCTGCTCGCGCTCGTACCAGTAGTCGTCCCACGCCTCGTTCGGGGCGTAGACGCCCGCCTGCGGGTGCACGCCAGCGGGGCGGGGCCACGGCTCGTCGAGGTCCTGCAGCCGCCACAGGCCGAAGTTGTAGGTGGAGCCGATGGAGGTCCACCGGCGGGAGGAGGCCTGCAGGCCGGCCTCGAGCCAGGCCCGCTGGGCGGCGCCGAGGCTGGTCCGGGCCGGGTCGAAGATGACGGCGCCCTCGGCGGTGCGGGTGTCGATGGCGTCGACCGCGGGGTCGCGGTGCTGGCGGGTGTCGATGACGAACAGCTCGGACAGGTCGCCCCACACCAGCGAGCGGTGGGCGAGCGTGGGCTGGCCCGGCGGAGGGATCAGCGGGAACTGCTCGAACCACGCCTCGAGGGCGGCGGCGAGGCGGGCGGGAGGGCCGGCGCCGTCGACGCCGTTGTAGAACTCGCCGTCGTCGAACATGGCGACCGTGGGCATGCGGGCCTGGACCTGCTGCAGCCAGGGGTCGCTCTTGAACGTGTGGTACACGCCCCGGTAGTCGTCGAGGGTGAGCGTGCTCACATCGTTGACGTACACGTAGTCGCCGAGGTGCATCCAGAAGTCGACGTCGGGCTCCTCGCTGATCGCCCGGTGGGCGACGTAGGCGGAGCTGCGCTGTTGGCAGCTGCCGAACACGAAGCGAAGGCCGGCGGGGCTGGCGTCGGGGGCCGGTGAGGTGCGGATGCGGCCGGTGACGCTGTCGAGGCCGGCGATGGAGAAGCGGTACGAGTAGTCACGGTCGGGGAGCAGGCCGGTGACCGGGACCTTCACCGTGTCGTCGCGCGACGCGTCGGTGTCGGCCGTGCCGCCGGCGACGATCGAGCTGAACGTGGCGTCGGTGGCGACCTGCCACGCGACGGTCAGCGTGGCCGGCGCCGCCGGTGGGGCCAGGCGCGTCCAGATGACCGACGAGGTGGGGGCCGGGTCGCCGGACATCACACCGTCGGGGTAGCCCGGCACGTAGCCGGGGGGCGGGGCGACGGCGGGGCCACGGCCCGGCGGTGCTGGCTCGGCCCCTGCCCGGAGGCCGAGCAGCGGAGCGACGGCGGCGCCGATGCCCGCCGCGCCCGCCAGCTCGAGGAAGGCCCGTCGGCTGACCGGCCGGCCTGGCGGCACGACGTTGCGGACGTGGGCGCTCGGGTGCTGGTGCGGGCGCGAGCTGGTCGACATGGCGGGTGGCCCCCCGGGGAGTCGGCGTCTCGTGGTCCGGCGCCGTCGACGCAGCCCCGATCAGGGTCGAGGCTCAGCGGTGCTCGCCGCCGGATCGCCGCGACGCTACCCGGCCCGTCCCTCCCCAGCGGGGCCGGGCTCGGGGTCGACGAGGCGCAGCACCGGTCTCGTCCCCGGCTCGTCGTCGTGGCCGTCGGGCGGGTCGTCGCCGACGACGTCGTGGGGCTCGGCGTCGTCGACGACCCGGGTCCAGGTGGGGAACGACAGGTGCTCGACGCCGAGGAAGTCGACGATGCGGCCCTTGCGGCGCAGGTCGTCGATGCAGCGACGGGCCACGCCGGGGTCGCCGACCATGGCGCCGTAGTCCGACACCGTCACCAGCAGGGGACCGGCGTCGGCGTCGGCATCGCCGGCACGCAGGAGGGCGTCGACCTCGAGCACGGGTCGCTCGGGGTCGGACCGGTCGACCGGCCAGCAGTGGTAGACGACGCCCTCGAAGACGCTCAGGGCTCGGATCCGCACGTCGCCATCATGCCCGTCCGTCGGGACCCGCACCCGATCCACGGTCGTCGTCGTCGCCATGGACGAGCACGGCCCGCCGCGGACCTCCGCGGCTCAACCCGTGAAGGTCGGTGTCACGGTCGGCGGCGAGCTCGGTGCGGTCGTGCTCGTCGTGGTCGCGGTGGTGGGCGGGTTCGAGCGAGCCAGGGCCTCGGCCAGGGTGGCGGCGTCGAGCTCGCCGAGTCCGCTGGCCAGGTCGTAGCCGGGACCGGCCGTGCAGCAGCCGACCTGGTAGAGGTCGTTGGTCCCGCTGGTGACGTCGGTGAAGACGGCGGCGTAGGTGGCCGGGTCGGTGGCGAGCGCGTAGAGGGAGGGGTTGAGCGGTGCGGGCGGGGTGATGCCGGCGGCGGTGAGCGCGGATCGGACCGACGCCCCCAGCCCCGCGTAGAGCGGTGAGGCCAGGCTGGTGCCACCGGCGGCCGCCCAGGTCCCGCCGGGCTCGAGGTTCAGGTACGACGGGCTCCCGGCGAGCGCGACCACGTCGGGGGCACCGCGGCTGGAGAGGGTGAGCCCGCCGGGCAGGGATGCCTGGTAGCCGGGGCGGGGGAAGAGCGGGGCCTCGGCCGGTCCGCCGCCGCCGGCCGTGCAGATCGCCGGCGGCAGGTGCTGGTCCCACATCACCGGGGGGCCGTCGACCCCGGCGTCGAGCTGCGTGCCCCCGACGGCGGTGACCCAGGGAGACGCCGTCGGGTACCCGAGTGCCAGCTCGCTCGCCGCCGGGTTGCAGCTCGGGTGCCCGGCGCAGTCCGACGAACCGGCGTCACCACCCGACCGGAAGAACCAGGTGCCGCCCTCGGCCAGCCCCTGGAGGGCCGACTCGACCTGGGCGATGCCCGACGCCGACCAGTTGGGCACGCAGGAGACCGGTGACGTGGCCGTGGCCCGCCCGCCGTAGCTGAACGTCACCACGTCCGGTCGTCGGCCACCGGTCAGCGAGCCGTCGACCAGTCCCTGCACGGCGGTGGCGAGGCCGGTGAACAGGTCGTCCATCACGACCACGTACACGTGATCGAGGCCGGGTGCGCCCGTGACGAGGGACTCGCTGTCGCCCTGCGCCTCGGTGAACGCCGGCGACGGCGGCGGGACGGTCGATCCGGCGATGGCGACCTGGGTGACCGGAGGGATCCGAACCCCGAGGCACGCCCCGAACTCGGCGAGCGTGTCGACGTCGACCGATTCGGCCACCGCGAGGATCACCGCGGTCTGCCCGCGTCCGTCGTGACCCGCGGCGTGCAGCGACGTGAGCCCGTAGCGCTGCTGGAGCTGCGCCGGGGTCAGCCCACCGGAGCTCGGCGGCGGGTTCGTGCACGTCGTGGCGGGCGTGCGGCGGCCCGCGACGTTCGCGGCGCCGTCGGTCGCCCCGGCCGGCAACGGGTGGGGGAGCACGACCAGGGTGAGCACCAACATGCCGACCAGCGCCGCGGGACCTCGCCGGGATGCCCGCCGGCCGATCCGCCCGTGCCGCGGGGACGAGCCCCGCGCCGTCACTGCCACGACCCGGGACCCTAGTGGCGAAGGCCGAGGACCCGACCGGCCTCGGGGCCGTTCGAGGGGGCCCGCTCCGTGTCTCCTCGATGGCCGCATCGGTCTCCGACGGCGCCGCGGCGCGGCGCCGTCGCCTCGTCCGTCGGTGTTCCGGGCCGTCGCCTCAGGCCGGCGGCCGGGCCGAGCCGGGCGGCTCGAACCACTTCCCGGCGGGCGTCGGGTCGGCGTCGGCCAGGCGGTCCAGCAGCGCGGCCGGCTCGGTGTCGACCACGAGCATGGCGCGGTGCTCGGCCCGGAGGAGCTGCTCGTCGACCCCTCGGGCGAGGAAGGTGAGCAGGCCGTCGAAGTAGTCGTCGACGTCGAGGATCCCGCAGGGCTTGTCGTGGAGGTGGAGCTGGGCCCAGGTGACCATCTCGAAGAACTCGTCGAGCGTGCCGTAGCCGCCGGGCAGCATGACGAAGGCGTCCGACCGCGCCGCCATCGTCGCCTTGCGCCGCGCCATCGTGTCGACGACCAGCAGCTCGGTGAGCCCGCCGTGCGCGATCTCCCGGGCCACGAGCGGCTCGGTGATCACGCCGACCACCTCACCGCCGCCGTCGAGCACGGTGTCGGCCAGCACCCCCATGAGCCCGACGCTGGCGCCGCCGT
The DNA here is from genome assembly GCA_046331175.1 of Acidimicrobiales bacterium. GTDB lineage: Bacteria > Actinomycetota > Acidimicrobiia > Acidimicrobiales > Acidimicrobilacustridaceae > JAWKIW01. The sequence goes on along the minus strand of JAXLRI010000004.1, from coordinate 520,609 downwards.
ACACGAGTGTGATGTCCCTGCGCGCCAGCTCCGTGCCGAGGCGGCGCGCCGCGTCGGCGAAGACGTCGGAGCGCCCCAGGTTCGACGCACAGAACACGCAGACCGATCGCAGCGGCATGAGCGGACCAATCTACGGCGGCACCAGTCGCCGCCCGTCGGCGAAGGCCAGGCGCCGACGACCGTCGGCGTCCCGTCATCAGCCTCTCGGAGGGTCCGCCGTCGTCGTCGTACGATTGCCCGATGGACGAGTTCGAGGTCGTGTGCGAGATCGAACCGGCGACGCGGCCGGACCTGATGCGCGTCCGCCACCAGATCGGGGTCCTGAGCACGATCGCGACCCGCTTCCTCATCCCCGACAACCACATCGGTCGCGCCACGGTGTCGAGCGTCGCCGTGGCCCACGAGGTCTCCGAGATGGGATGCCGCGCCATCGCCTGCGTGAACGCTCGCGACCGCAACCTGCTCGGCTTCCGCCGTGACCTGCTGACCGCGGCGGCCTACGGGGTCGAGGAGTTCCTCTTCGTGTACGGCGACCGACCCGAGACCGGCCGACGCTCCGACGACCTCACCGTGCGCTCCATGATCGACATGGCCCGCGAGTTCGCCGAGGAGCAGGACACGCCCGTGCGCATCGGCGTGTCCTGCGGGCTCGGCCCTGTGCCGACGTGGAAGCACCAGGCCGATGCCTGGTACCTCCAGGTCTCCTACGACGTCGATGCGATGGTCGGCTGGCGATCGAGCGTCGACTACGAGGGCGCGGTCTACGCCGGTGTCATGGCCCTGCCGTCGGCCACCATGGCCCGCAAGGTCAGCGCCGACGTCCCGCAGCTCGCCGTCCCGGAGCCCGTGCTCGATCGACTCGACGCCGACCCCCGTGCCGGGGTCGCCCTGGCCGTCGAGCTCGTCACCGGTGTGCGCGAGTCACACGCGTTCGACGGCGTGCACCTCGTCCCCGTCAGCCTCTACCGCCAGGTCGCCGCCGCGCTCGAACCCACGTTGCGCTGAGGACCTGCAGCCTGCGTGCTGGGGCTGTGGTTCGGGACCGGCGAGCGGGCAGCACTGGTCGCTCGCCAGGCGTGGCATTGTCATGGCATGAGTCGCATACGGGTGAGCACGACCCTTGACGAGGATCTCCTGGCCGAGGCCCGACGGGTCGCGGCGGCGCCCTCGGACGCGGCGCTGCTGGATCAGGCGCTCACCGCGCTCGTGGCCGAGCATCGTCGTGCCGAAGTCGACGAGGCGTACCGCGCCTACGACGAGCACCCGATCGACGAGCCCGACGAGTGGGGCGACCTGGCATCGTTCCGAGCCGCAGCCCCGGCATCGTGAACGGCTCCCCGCGCCGGGGGTAGGTCTGGTGGTGCGAGCTGCCGGACATCGGCCGGCGACCCGTCGTCGTGCTCAGCCGCGATGCGGCCATCCCTCGCCTCGGTCGGACGCTCGTCGCCCCGTGCACGACCACGATCCGAGGGCTCCCCAGCGAGGTCACACTCGAACCGGGAGTCGATCCGGTCCCGAGGCCGAGTGCTGTGAACCTCGACGCCATCGAGAGCGTCTCGGTCGCCGTCCTCGTCGACCGTCTCGGTCGACTCAGCGACGACAAGCTCCGCGAGGTCTGCGAGGCCATGTCCGTCGCCGTCGATTGTCGCTGACCCAGCGACCTACGAAGGACCGGCGTCCCCAGGCCGGCGATCAGCCACGCGAGCACGACGCGAGTAGGTGGCGCACCCCGCCGTTGTTCGGTGACGGTCGGTGTCTCCGTCCCGTCCGACTCAGCCTGAGAGACTCGATCTGTGGCCCTCGCGCTTCTCGCCGCTGGATGTCTGGCAGTGGTTGCCGGCCTGGCGATCGGACGGCCGCGGCCGCCTGCGAGGCGGCGGTCCACCGCTGGCGCCATCTGGCTGACCGCGAGCGTCACGGTTGGTCTCCTGCTTGGGTTCGCGGCGTTGGCGTACGCCACCTTTCGGATCCCGCCGTGAGCATGTCACCGCACCGGCGATCCGCCCGTTCCGGTGTCGTGGTCCGGGGACAGGTCGGGGCGGCGCTCGGGGATGGTGCAGGGCGACTCAGTTCCTGACGATCTCGAGCGAAGCGCCCAGGGTGCTGGCGAGCCGCTCGATGGCGTTGCGATCGCTTGTCACGACGAGATCGCCGCGTGCGATTGCTCCGACGGCGACGCTCGCATCGATCACGTCGGCAGTCCCAGCGCGCCCGCACGCGTCACCGGCGGTTCGGGCCCTTGTCTCGTCGAGCCCTTCGATACGGCAGCCCTTGAGGAGACGGGACAACTCGGCCTGTGGTCCGCCACGCCACGCCTGGCCGAGCACACCCGCGGGAACCGTGGGTCGTAGCCCTCGTTCGAGCGCCCGCCGGTGAAGAGACCACAAGAGACGATCGCCGCGCTCGGCGGCGACGAGCGCGCCGGCGTCGTAGGTGATGCCAGGCACGGCTCAGCTCGCCCGGCGCGCGTCATGCAGCACACGGTCGAGGAGCTTGTCCGCCGCCGCGAGCTCCTTGGCCGTCAGCTCGCCGTGTTCGGCTTCCCACTCGCGTACCGCATCGAGACCGGCTTCGATGGCGAGCTCGTTCTCTGCCGCGTGGTTGAGCCAGGCGGAGACACTGACCCCAGCGCGCTCGGCGGCGAGAGCAACCTCCCGCGCGACGGCGTCATCAAGGGCGACGGAGAGCTTCTTCACGGCCATTCCCGGATGGTAGTACCGTGTTCCTACCAACGCGACGGGCTCGTCGAGAGGGACCTCACCGCCGATACGGCCTACCCGGCGATCTGGGATGTTCGCTGGCCGCGCGGATAGGTGACGCTTCTTCTGGGACACCTGGCCGGACGAACCGGGGCCAGAGTCGGTCCGTCAGGTCAGCCGAGGGTCAACCCGGGCACGTCGGCGAAGATGCCGTCGGCGGTGGCGAGAAGCGCGTTGATGTGGATGGCCGCCGCCGCGATCCAGAGATCCTGGTGATGCGCACGATCGGCCAAGGGATGCCCGTCGCGGCGGCATTCGAAGCGGAGGTTCGCCACCGTGTCGAGCAAAGCGTCGGTGACGGGCACGACGGTGGTGGTCGCGATGGCGGCTTCGAGGAGGTCGCGGCGCGTGTCACCCCATTGTGCGACGAGTGCCCCGTAGCGAAGCTCGGCAACGGTCTGCACGGCGAGGAACAGCTGGTGGCCCGCCAATCGTGCGACGGGTGCGTCGAAGCTGGTTCGCCGGCGTCGGCTGAGCGCTGCGCTGAAGACTCCGGTGTCGACGACGAGCCTCACGAGGAGAGTGCAGCGGCGAAGGCGTCGTCTTCGTCGTCGGTGAGCTCGTCGATGAGCAACGCGTCGAGCGACACCAACACCGGGGCGGCGGCCAGCTCCTCGTCGGTCAGGTCGCGAGGCAGGAGATCGGCGCCTTGAGAACCACGGTGATCGCGAGGTACGGCGTTGCTCACGGCGCAAGGCTACCGGCCGTTGCGGTGCCGGGAAAGGGCCCGACCGGCCAGACCGGGATCGTGGAACCAGCCCCCAGGAGCTCCCTCCAGCTCGGCGGGCGGCGCGTCCTCGAGCCGGCGTACTGCCCGTTCGCGTGCCGTTGTTCGGCCCGCGCGTTCTGGGATACGTGCCGCATCGGCCGGTCCGGTCGGGCCAATATGGCTAGGTGGGTGGGTCAGAGGTCGAGAGGTTTCGCGGAAGCGTCCGGTTCGGGTTCTTGCAGTCGCCCGTCGCGAAGTTGCTGGTCTCGGATGACCGGGTCGAGCTCCGGGGTTTCATCGCTCGAGACACGCTCAGGAAGGACGAGGGTGACCATCTCGTTGTCGACGAGTTGTCCTGGCCGTTTGGCCTGCGGCTGATCCACGGGCGGCACGGCACCCGTGGGGCGGTGTTCTGGACCCCCAACGGTGCTGAGGTCGTGGCGTCGCTCCGCAACCATGGCTGGCAGGTGGACGGCACTTGATCGGTGTTGCCCTTCTCCGGCAGGTGCAACCGAGCCGGCGTTCGGCCCCTTCGCGGGGCGGGATTCGGGGACGTGCTCGCTGAACGTTGTGCCCGGGTTGCTTCTGCGAGGGCGGCCAGCTCGGGCTGAACGAGGGATGAGAGCCGGCGAAGGCGTGCCACGATGCGGCATGCGAATCAGGCAGTACACCTACTTCGGGATCGGAAGCGAAGTGATGTCGGCCGCCGAGATGTCGGACCGCCTCGGCATGCCGCCCGACGAGTACTCGGTACGCGGAAGCACGTCGACGCACGACCCGGTCGTTCCGCGGTCTCACGCGTGGAAGGTCGTGTGCCAGGAGCCAGGGCGTCGCGTCGACGATCAGATTCGGTCCGTCATCGGCCGCCTTGAGCCAGTTGTCGATCGCATTGCCGAGCTTGTCGTAGAGCTTCGTCAACTTGAGAGCGGTCGAACCACGACGTTGCAGGTCGTCCGGTTCTTCGACCACGGCGAAGGCGAGGAGGATCGCCCGAACCCCAGCGCCGAGGAACTCGGAATGATCAAGCTCGATGGTCAGCACTTCCTGCTGGGGTGGCACCTCGACAAGTACGTGCTCGAGTTCCTGGAGAGGACTGGCGCCGAGCTGGACGTCGACGAGTACGGCTGATGTCGGGATCCCGGCCGCATCGAGCCGAGCCGGCGTACGGGGACGCGGGTGCTTTGCGGATCTGCCACGCGTGAGTGCGCGGATCTGGGACACTCACGAGGTGGGCGATGCTGGCGAAGCCGAGGCGTTGACCGTTGTTGTTGACGTTGCCAGCCTGCGTCGATCTGCCACAGGAAGCATCACCGCCGGAATCTGGTTCGAAGCGGGTGACGAGTGCTTTCCGGAGAACGGCTGGAACGACTTCGCAGTCGTGATCTTGGGCTGGTGGTTGTCGGAGCTACGAGCTCTACCGGCTCGGAACAACCCTCGGGCGACCGCAAGGCTTGAGTTCATGGATGGGCCGGTGGAGGTCGAGATTCGAGCGCCGGAGGCGATGGCGAGCCCATGGGTAGCGACCTGGGTGCGCCGAGGTGATCGCCGACGAGCTGTTCGAGAGCTGCCGTTCGCTGCCGTTGGCCTGCTGTCCTCGGTTGAGGATGCCGCTCGTGCTCTCCTCCGCTCGTGCGAGGAGCGAGCGTGGCGGAGTGTCGAGCTGGACTCGCTTCGTGGCGCGGTCCGCTCTTCGAAGCGGCCCTGACGTACTGTCGTCCGCTGCGACGGGTCGCTTGGGCTTCGTCAGGGCACTCCCGGCGTTATACGCAGTATCGGTGTCAAGGGGTGTCCTTGGCGGCTTGGTCGAGGAGCTGGTCGTAGAGGGTGGCGCGGTCGGTTTGGTGGTGTTGGCGGGCGTGGTCGCGTTGGCGGATGAGGACGGGGACGAACTCGGGGCCGGTGGTGAAGTAGGCGCAGGTCTCGCAGATGGTCTCCATGCGGCACTCGAGCTCGGCGGGTCGGGTGCACAGGCCGTTGCCGAGCATGCGGGCGTGGGCTTGTTCGCGGAGGCGGGTCATGGCGGCGGTCTCGATGTCGGCGGGTAGGGCGCTGGGGGTGGCGGCGGTGTTGTAGAGGGCGTCGATCTGTTCGCACACCGAGGCGTATTCGTCGGCGACGACGCGGTCGGCGATGCGGGCGTAGACGAGGGTCATCTCGAGGCTGCGGTGGCCGAGGAGCGCGGCGATGGCTTCGAGGCGCATGCCGCGTTTGATGGCTTGGGTGGCGAGGGTGTGGCGGAGTTGGTGGGGGTGGACGTGGCCGATGCCGGCGGCGTTGCCGATGGTGGCGATGATGCGGCCGGCGGTGCGCCGGTCGAGGGGCCGGCGGTGGTCGGCGAGGAGCCGGTTGTGGTGGCGGATGTGGGTGGTGTTGGTGGCGGTCCAGTCGGCGAGGAGGTCGACGAGGTCGGGGTGCAGCGGGATGAACCGGTCGTTGCGGAGCTTGCCGACGGGGATGCGGAGCCAGTGGGCGTCACCGATGAGGGTGACGGCGTCGGCGGTGAGGTCGCACAGTTCGCTGACGCGCATGCCGGTGCGGGCGAGGAGCTCGGCGACGAGGCGGTGCCGGGGTCGGGGGTGGGCGCGGGCGGCGGCCATGAATCGGGCGGCGTCGTGGTCGTTGAGGAACTTGGGGAGCGGTTCGGGTCGGGGTGGGATGTCGCCGTGCAGGATCGGGTTGCGGGCGGGGGCGTCGGGCCAGTCCCATTCGATGAGGCGTTCGAGGAAGATCCGGATCATGCGGAGCCGTTGGCGTTGGGTGTTCTTGGCGAGGGTGGTGCCGCGTCGGGTGCCGGGGCGGGCGGCGAGCCAGACCTTGTAGTCCTCGATGTGGTGGCGTTCGATGTCGGCGACGACGCGGACGTCGGTGGTGGTGGTGAGCCAGCGGGCGAACTGGCGCAGGGTGTTGTCGGCCGCGTCGACGCTGCCGGGCGCGAGGAAGGTGCCGAGCTGGATCAGGTAGCGGCGCATGGTGGCGGCCAGCTGGGGGGCGGCGGCGGACAGCTCGACCCAGTCACGGTCGGCTTGGGTGGCCACGGGGGCCGGTTCGGGGACCGCAGCAAGGGCGGTCATCGACCGATCTCCTGGGCGTCGAGCAGCTGGTCGGCGTCGATGCGTTCGCTGGCCCGCTGGTATTCGTCGGCGAGCCAGTCGTTGGTGAGGTGCAGGTAGATGCGGGTCGATTCGATCGAGACGTGCCCGGCTTGGGCTTGGACCGCTTCGAGGGCCATGCCCGCTTCGCGCAGGCGGGTCAGGCACGTGTGGCGCAGCTGGTGACATGTCGCCCGTTCGAGCCCGGCTCGTCGCCGGGCGGCCTGGAGGATCTTGTCGATGCCATCCGCGGTCATCGGTTGGCCTCGGGTGGGGCCTTTCAACGTGACGAACACCCGGTCGGTGTCAACAGGGGGCCGTTCCGAGCGCAGGTAGTCACCGACCGCAGCGAAGAAGGCGTTGCTGATCGGGACGATGCGTTGATGGCCGCCCTTGCCCTCGGCGATGAACAACGACCGGTCCGGGACGCGGATGTCGGCCAGGCCCAGACCGATGACCTCGCAGCGGCGCAGGCCGCCCAGCACCATCGCGAACACCATCGCCCGGTCCCGGTGGGTGCGCAGCGCCCCCACCAACGCGTCGACTTCGCCGGGCGACAAGATCTTGGGCAGCGTGCGCGGGACCCGCACCAACGGCACGGTCTGGGTGCGTCCACCGCGTCGCCGGGTCGACAGGCCACGCGGCACCGGGTTCGTGTCAACGCCGGTGTCGCCCCGAGCGATCAGATAGGCGTACAGGCCCGACACCGACGACAGGCGCCGGGCGATCGTGCGGGCCGACAGCCCCGACTCACGATCGGCCAGCCGGATCACGGTGCGGTCACCACGCTGGTCAGCGAGGAAGTCGAACACATCCGCGGTGACCACCGCGACGGGGGCCTTGTCGATCACCGCGAAGAACGTCTTGAGGTCATGGGCGACCGCCCGCAACGTGTTGGGTCGGGCCCGGCCAGCGACGAACTCGAGGTAGGCATCCACCAGCGGATCACCCAGCGCGAAGCGGGCCTCCCCACCAGGCGACGACGAACGGACCAAACACGGGAACGGGTTCATCCCCGCATGCTTCCGGCCGCCGGTGAGATCACACGGGATACCAGATGGATCATCCGTGTATTAGGCGTTCTGCCCGTTCGCCGAGCGTCGTTCGGCCCGCGTGATCTGGGACGCGTGCGCGCCGAGCCGGGTCAACTCCAGCTGAACCTGGTGCGCACGACCGTCGCCGATTGCGAGGGGTCAACTAGTGCTGGCACGCTCGACGAATGCCAGCGACGACGGGAAGCCTCGGCGGCCTTGTGCGCCACGCCCACGAGCACCATTGGTTGCACTTCCTCTACATCTCCCGGCCCATCGACGATTGCTGGCACGACACCTGGGCCGCCGTGGTCGAGATCGACCGCTACGAAGAGGAGCCCGACCCGGTGACGATCGCAGGCGTCGACTATCACCCGTGCCTCGACATCGCAACAGTCCGCCAGATTCGCGACAACGTGTTTGCGCAGGTTCCGAATCCCAGCGATGACCTCCTCGTCGCCGCGCTGAAGCAGTACTACCGCCTCGACGGATTCATGGCCGTCACACTGGGCACCATTGAGTAGAGGAGCCCGTTTCCGGTGACGCAACACCGGCGATCCGCCCGTTCGCGGCTCGTCGTTAGGCCCGGGTGATAGGGGATGGCTCACGCCGACCGACCGAGCGCCGAGGTCAGGCGTCGTAGGCGGTGGCGGGCACCAAATGCTCACGGCCGCAGCATCGCCACCTGTGGGAGCATGCCGCCGTGCGCGCACCGCCCAATGCTGACGCCGTTCGGTCTCGTGAGAATCTCGTCGGGTTCATCCTCGAGCTGCGGGACGACCTCACAGCGAATGGTGCTCAGTGGGAGAACCCCACCCTGGACGACTTCCTCGAGGCGCTCGCCGGCTGGTGCCAAGACATGCCGGGCGTCTACCGCCATCAAGGTGAGAGCCTGCCTGATCAGCCGGACTGGCGGCTGGTCGCACAGATGCTCTTGGCCGCGTCGGCGTACGAGTAAGCGTCCCTCCCGGCGGTCTGGGACGCGTGGGGGGTCGTGGTTCTGCCGCGCTTTCGCGGAGCGATAGGGGACGCCTCGGTCCCAGGCTGCGTCGTGTATCACGATATGCGATACAGTTCGGCTCATGGCGCAAGCGATATCTGTACGACTGGATGATGAGGCCGAGCGGGCCCTGCGTTCCCTCGAGGCGGCCGGGCTGTCGCGCTCCGAGGCGATCCGTTCGTCGTTGATCGCGTCGGCCCGGCGCTTGCGGCGCAGCGCGGAGCTCGCTGCCGAGGTAGCCGCGCTCGAGGCTGACGAGCAGGACCGCGAGGAGATGGTCGCGGTCGCTGGGCTGATGGAGTCGCTGCGTGCAACGCGGTGACATCTACCGGTTCAAGCTCCCCAAGGGTGTCGGTCACGAGCAGCAGGGACCTCGCTACGGGGTCGTGGTCCAGGCTGACGAGTTCCTGCCCCGGTCCGTCGTGATCGTGGCGCCGACGTCTCGAAGCGCAAAGCCGGCGTCGTTCCGCCCTGAGATCGAGATCTCGGGTCAGCGAACGAGAGTCCTGGTGGAGCAGGTCGGTGCTGTGGATGCCACGCGCCTCGGTCGGCTCAGCGGCCATCTCACACATGAAGAGTTGTGGGGTGTCGACGAGGCGCTCCTGACGGTGCTCGGCCTCGACTGAACTGCGCGCGCCGAGACGGCGATCAGGGACGCGGCCGGCGTTCGCGCTGATCTGCTGATCTGGGATAGGCGTCGGTTGGGGTGGCGCCCTATTCGTCGTGGGCGGACTCCAGGACGAGTCCCGGCACGCCCTCGAAGATCGTGTCGTTCGACACGAGGGGGAGACCGAGCCGGATTGCGGTTGCAGCGATCCAGCGGTCTGCGTCGTGTTCGCGCTGGGACAGGCCGTGGCCTGCGCGCTGGCATGCCACCCGGTGGGTGTGCTCTGAAGCGCCCCGGGATCCGTGGAGGCTCCATACCTTGAGTGAAGGATGGAGTCATGCCACGACATGGGAAGTACCCGACCGAGCTGCGTGAGCGGGCGGTGCGGATGGTGCTCGAGCACCAGCACGAGCACGACTCGCAGTGGGAGGCGATCTGCTCGGTCGCCGACAAGCTGGGCCCGACGCCGGAGACGGTGCGCAAGTGGGTCCGCCGTGCCGAGATCGACGGTGGCACCCGACCGGGGGTGACCTCGCAGGAGTCGGCCGAGATCAAGCGGCTCAAGCGCGAGAACGCCGAGCTGCGCAGAGCGAACGAGATCTTGAAGGCGGCGTCGGCTTTCTTCGGGGCGGAGCTCGACCGCCAGTCCAAGAGGTGATCGCGTTCATCGACGCCAACCGGCACCGTCGCACCGCCGAGGGGCTGGTGTGGGGAGTCGAGCCGATCTGCGCCGTGTGCGGGATCGCTCCCCAGACCTACCACGCCGCCAAGCGGCGCCCTCCGTCGGCGAGGGCTGTGCGTGACGCCGAGCTGAAGACCGAGATCCGCCGGGTCTATGACGCCAACCTGCAGGTGTACGGGGCCGACAAGGTCTGGGACCACCTCAACAACGTCGACGGCGTCCGCGTCGGTCGCTGCCGGGTCGAGCGGCTGATGCGGGAGATGGGCCTGGCTGGCTGTCGGCGGGGCCGCACCTGGGTGCGCACGACCGAGGGCGACCAGACCCTCGAGCGGCCCGCCGACCTCGTCGACCGCCAGTTCCGGGCGCCGGCACCGAACCGGTTGTGGGTGGCCGACATCACCTACGTCAAGACCCACTCGGGTTGGGTGTACCTGGCGTTCATCGTCGACGTGTTCTCCCGCATGGTCGTCGGGTGGCAGGCATCGAAGTCCTTCGCTCGGACCTGGCGATCGATGCGTTGGAGATGGCGATCTGGAACCGCCAACGCGCCGGCGCAGACCTGTCGGGCCTGGTCCATCACAGCGACCGCGGCGTGCAGTATCTCGCCATCCGCTACACCGACCGGCTGGAGGCCAACGAGATCGTCGCGTCGGTCGGCTCCAAGGGCGACAGCTACGACAACGCCCTGGCGGAGTCGTTCAACGGGCTCTACAAGTGGGAGCTCATCTACCGGCACGGCCCCTGGTCAGGGATCGAAGACGTCGAGTTCGCCACCATGACCTACGTCGACTGGTTCAACAACCGCCGCCGCCACGGCACCATCACCACCGGCGCCGGCTACACCACCCCCGCCGCCCACGAAGACGCCTACTCCCGTCAGACCGTCACAGCCGACCTGGCCGTGACCCAATAGCCAGAGCCTCCACGAAACCCGGGGCGCTTCACTCACCTGATCTGGCCCCACTTGGAGCGGTAGTGCTCGTCTGATTTGGCCCCACCTTCGGTGCCTTCGGGGTCCGCGACCGGCGTTGTCGGTGGCGGTGGCGTGTGGGGATGGCGAAGAGGTCGAAGGTGCAGCTCTACGAGCAGATCCGTCGCGCGCTTGCGCGGCGCAGGAGACGAAGTCGATCCGGGCGTTGGCGCGCCAGTTCCGGGTCCATCGCCGTGAGGTGCGGGCGGCGCTGGTCTCGGCGGTGCCGCCGCCACGCAAGACGCCCGAGCGGCCGGCCCCGAAGATGGATCAGTGGAAACCGGTCATCGATGGTTGGCTCGAAGAGGATCAGAAGTGGCCACGCAAGCAGCGCCACACCGCCCGCCGGGTGTGGCAACGCCTGTTGACCGAGTACCACGCCGATGTCGGTGAGTCGACGGTGCGGCGCTACGTGAAGACGGTCCGGGAGCGCCAGTCGTTCCCGCTCGTCGACGTGACGGTCCCGCAGCACCACCCGTTGGGTTCGAAGGGCGAGGTCGACTTCGGCGAAGCGAGGATCGTGTTGGCCGGGGTCCCGACTGACGTGTCGTTGTTCTTGATGCGCTTGTCGTCGTCGGGGAAGGGGTTCTGCCGGGGCTACCTGAACGAGACCCAGGACGTGTTCCTCGACGGGCATGTCCGGGCGTTCGAACACTTCGGCGGCGTCCCTGGGACGGTCAGCTACGACAACCTCAAGGCCGCGGTCGCCAAGGTGCTCAAGGGCCGGGACCGGATCGAGTCGGACCGGTTCACCGCTCTGCGGTCGCACTACGGGTTCGAGTCGTGGTTCTGCCAACCGGGTGAGGACGGCGCGCACGAAAAGGGCGGTGTCGAGGGCGAGGTCGGCCGGTTCCGCCGCAACCACCTGGTCCCGGTCCCGCGCGTCGAGACCATGGACGAGCTGAACGAGCTGATCGCGGCGGCGATGGCTGTGGATGACGCCCGGTTCATCGCGCACCGGCGGATCACGGTCGGCGAGCACTTCGAGCTCGAAGCCCCGGCGCTGGCGCCGGGAGTGTCAGGTGCTCTGTGTAAGAGGCTATTCCTGATTGGTGGTCCTTGGTCATTATCTGATGGCTGTCAACCGGCCACGGGGACGCGGCCGGGGAAGTAGATCGCGAACTGGTGCAGCGCTCGGGGCCAGTCCCGGATCGGGTAGGTCCACTTCTTCTCGGCCCGCATCAACGCGAGCCACAACAGCTTCAGCGCGGCGTCCTCGGTGGGGAACTGGCCACGGGTCTTGATGATCTTGCGCAGCTGACGGTTGACCGCCTCGATCGAGTTGGTCGTGTAGATGATCTTGCGGATCTCGTAGGGGAACGCGAAGAACGGGATGAACTGGTTCCAGTGGGCCCGCCACATCTCGGCGATCATCGGGTAGCGGTCCCCCCAACGGTCATCGAACGCGACCAGCGCCTCGAGGGCCTCGTCCTCGGTGGCGGCCTGGTAGATGGGCTTGAGGTCCTTGGTGATCGCCTTGCGGTCCTTGTAGGACACGAACCGCATCGACGCCCGGATGAGGTGCACGACACAGACTCCTGTTGTCAACCTCTGTTGGTGGGCGGTGACGGGTTGGTGGGCGCGGTGAAGACGCCGGCATAGCACCGGCGCGCGTAGCGGTGCACGAGGTGGTCAGGTGTTGCGGTGGCGGGCGGGGTCGTAGGTGGTGCTGTCCTGCCAGCAGCGCCAGAGCACCCGGAGCCATGACGCAGAAACCGAGCGGAGGGCGCCGTGGTAGGTCGCGCCTCGGTCCATGGCGGCGAGGTAGCGCTCCCGTGAGACCGGGTCGATGCGCTTGAGGACGTGCGCCCAGCTGGTCGAGGTCGCGCGTAGGCGCCTGTTGCAGGCGTAGCGGATGCGGACCCGTTGGACCTTCCCGGACGCGAGCGTGACGGGCGCCGCGCCAGCCTCGGCGAGCAGGACTTGGGGCGTCGGGTAGCGGTTGCGGTCCTCGCCGATCTCGGCGAGGAGCTCGGCGGCGATGATGCGCCCAACAGCTGGGAAGCTGGTGAACGTCTCACGATCGGGGTGCGCATTGAGGAGCTCGTCGATGCGGCGGTTGTAGGCCCGTAGCTGGTTGTTGAGTAGCTCGAGCTGGTCGGCCTGGGCGAGGGCAGCGAAGCGATGTCCGGCGACGTTGCCGCTCGACGCCGACAGCAGATGGGTGCGGAGACGCTCGACGAGCACCGTCGCTGGGACCCGGCCGGTGTAGCCGATGCGCTTGCAGAAGCCGGTCATGCGCGCCTCACCCACACGGCTGGCCGCGTCAGGGCTCGGGTAGTCACGCAGAAACGCCAAGGTCGCGTCGCGGTCGACGCTCGAGAAGAGGGCCACGACCGCAGGGTGATAGGCGAGCAGGGTCTCGCGTAGCTGTGCCTCGACCATGATCTGGGTCTCGTAGGTCTGGCGGCGATGACGCACCACCTGGCGCAGCTCGGCGTGGAGGGGCGATGCCGGGACGAGGGGCCGCCAACGCCATCCTTCGGTCCGGAGCGCGTCTGCGAGCACGAACGCATCGAAGCGATCGCTCTTGCGGACAGCCGCCTGGTAGCGCTCACGGGCGCGTGCCGACACCCGTGGACTCACCGGGAACACGGTCACGCATGCGGCGTGGAGCGAGTCAACGACGATGCCGTCGCTTCGTTCGATCGCGACACCGACCAGGTCCGGGCCCTGGCAGGTAAGTGCAGTGACCAGGTCGCTGACTCCGTCGCGTGTGTGCGGGAATCGATCGTTCAGTGACTCACGGCCGTCGTCGTCGACAACCGCGAGTTGATGATGGGCGCCGCCCCAGTCGATGCCGGCGTAGCTCGGCATGAGTTCCTCCTTCGAGGTCGACTCATCCGCTTCGGCCGGCCACCACCGTCACTCGTTATGGCGCTCATGGCGCGACTCCTGCTCGCAGTTCGAGGCCCGCCACCGACGGGAGGGACAGGTCTGCGTCGGGACCTCGAAGGTCGGTCTGCACTGGCCCTCTCCCGCCGATGCGGATGACACCCGGGACGTTCCCGGGCGAGGGCATCGTGCACTAACGAGCACTGCACCCACGCCTCGGCATAGACCGCCTCGATGGCCTCGGGCAGGGCGGTGAGCCCATCGCAGCACACCACGCACACCTGGTGCAGGCCCCGGTTGCGCAGGTCGGTGAGGACCTTCAGCCAGAACTTGGCGGACTCGTCCCCGGTGCCCACCACCAGCGATAACGCCTCCTTTCGGCCCTCGGTGTTGAGGCCCAGGACCAGGTAGGCGGGCCGGTTGCGCACGACCCCGTCGACCCGGATCTTCACGACCAGCGCATCGATCCAGATCACCGGGTAGCACTCGTCGAGCGGCCGGGTCTGCCAGGTCCGCACGTCCTCGAGGACCGAGTCGGTGACCCTCGAGATGAAGTCGCGGGAGACCTCCACGTCGTACAGGTCCGCCAGATGCGAGCGGATCTCCTCGACGGTCATCCCGCCGGCGTACATCGAGATGATCTTGTCGTCGAAGCCGTCCCAGTGGGTCTGGCCCTTCTCGACGATCAGCGGTTCGAAGGTCCCGTTGCGGTCCCGGGCGATCTTGACCGGCAGCTCACCCATCTCGGTGACCAACGTCTTGGGGGTCGTGCCGTTGCGCGAGTTCCCCGACCCCCGGCCCGCCGGGTCGCCCTTGTCATAACCCAGGTGGTCGGTGAGCTCGCCAGCCGAGGCCGCCTCGATCAACCGGCCCACGAGCTGCTTGATCAACCCGTCAGGGCCCGTGAGATCCGACGGGACCTCATAGCCCTCCAGCAGCTGATCGATCAGCTCCTGAGGAATCGGTGCCTGTGCCATAGCGCATCCCTTCCGAGACAGGCTCCGCCTGCCTCACGGTGTAGCGCCTCTTACACAGAGATCCGGACACCCTCCTGGCGCCGTTGCCAGCCGAGCCGTTCGATGCCACCACGCTGGGTTCGCACCGGGTCGACACGAAGTCTCGGGTGTGCGTGCGCCAGGCCCACTACTCGGTCCCAGCCCGCTACGTCCGGCAACGTCTCGATGTTCGCGTCGGCGCCGAGATCATCGAGGTCCTCGACGGCGCCACCGTCGTGGCCCGCCATCGACGGGGCCGCAAAGGCGACGAGGTGCTGACGCTGGATCACTACCTCGACGTGATGGTCCGCAAGCCCGGCGCCCTGCCCTCATCGACACCGCTGGCGAGGGCTCGGGCCTCCGGGGCGTTCACGTCGACCCATCAGCGCTTTTGGGACCAGGCCCGTCGGCGGCTCGGCGACCGTGACGGCACCCGGGTGCTCATCGACGTGTTGCTGGGTCACCGCACCATCCCCGCCGACGCGGTCGTCGCCGGCATGACCGCTGCCCTCGCAGCCGGGGTCCTCGACGCCGAGGTCGTGCTCATCGAAGCCCGACGCTCGGCAGAAAACACCGACGCCCGCGTGATCCCGATCGGCGCGCACCGGGGCTTCGACCGGCCCGAACCAACCATTGCTCACTACGACGACCTCCTCGAAGGGACCCCCTGATGGCCACCGCCGACACCGCTGCGATCACCTCGATCGAAGCCGCCGCCCGCGAGCTCAAGCTGCCGATGATCCGCACCGAGGCCGCCCGCCTCGCCGAGGACGCGAAGCGATCCAAGCTCACCTACCTCGCCTTCCTCGCCGAGCTCCTCGAGACCGAGGTCGACTCGCGGGCCGAACGCCGTCGACAACGACGCATCAACGAGGCGAAGTTCCCCAGGTTGAAGCGGCTCGTCGACTTCGACCTCGACGCCGCCCCGACCATCAACCCCGCCACCATCGCCACGCTCGCCGCCGGCAGCTACATCACCGCCGGTGATCCGGTCGTGCTGCTCGGCGACTCCGGCACCGGCAAGTCCCATCTGCTCATCGGCCTCGGCCACGCCGCGTGCGAAGCCGGCCTCGCCGTCCGCTACGTCACCACCGCCCAGCTCGTCAACGAACTCGCCGAAGCCGCCGACGAACGCCGGCTGTCCCGGCTCGTCGCCCGCTACAGCCGCCTCGATCTGCTCTGCCTGGACGAACTCGGCTACGTCCAGCTCGACACCCGTGGCTCCGAGCTGCTGTTCCAGATCCTCACCGAACGCGAGGAGAAGTCCAGCGTGGCCGTCGCCTCGAACCTCCCGTTCAGCGAGTGGGGCAAAGTCATCCCCGACGCCCGACTCGTCGCCGCCGTCATCGACCGCGTCACCTTCAACGCCCACATCATCGAGACCGGCACCGAGTCCTACCGGCTCCGCGTCACCCGCCAACGACGCTCAACAAGTGGGGCCAAATCACGTGAGCACGGTGGGGCCAATCCGGGTTGACATTCCCACACCCGGAGTCGCGCGTAGACCTCGATCAGATCTGGGCCGGTGTGCACGACCTCGGCTGCGGCGATCCTCGCTTCGAGCTTCAGCAAGCGTGCGTCGCCCCAGCTGCGGAGCATGGCTCCATAGCGCAGCTCAGCGGCGGTCTGGAAGGAGATGAACGCCGGCCGTCCGACGATCAGCGGCTCGTATCGCCCTGCCAGAGCAGAACCGGGTACGAGATCCGCTCCGAAGACATCGGTGTCGATGACGACGGCGCTGCGGCCGGTAGGCGACGTCACTGTCGTAGCGCGGCGAGGAAGGCGTCACCCTCCTCGCTGGTGAGATCGTCGATCACCATCTCCTCGTGGGGTGGCAGCGGCCGTGCGCGACGCAGCAGCTCCTCGACGGGCAGCTCCAAGCTGTCGTCATGGCTGGGCTGGATCGGCTCGCTCGACATCTCGATTCCACGCTATCGCAGGCGAACGACTGGGCGATCCTGGGCTGACGGCAGCTGGTCGGCATTCACCCTCATCCCTCGTGCCTTTGGGGGCCAGACCCCTCAAGGCCACGCCGAGCCGGCGTACTGCCCGCCAAGGAGCCGTGGATCAGGGCTACCTCCACGCTTGGATCGGCCCGCTGCCGGCGGGGTGGCGGCCGTCAGGCTGAGCGACGCTTCGCAGCGGGCTTCCTGGGTGCTGTCGGCGTGGATCGCTTCGATTGGTTGGAGCCCCCGATGAGGGCGACCTTGCGGCGGCCCTTGACGACGTTGACCTCCAACGTGCCACCGAGACCCTCGACGTACTGCTCGAGCACCTCGATCGTCACGTTCTTCGACCGCTCGATCGCCGCGACCCGCGGTTGGGACACCCCGATCCGCTTGGCGAGCTCGCGCTGGGACAGGCCCTCCCGCTCACGAAGGGCTGTCAGCCCCGCCGCGAGGCGCAGCTCGTCCTCGATCTCCCCGACACGCTTGCCCGCTCCCGGCTCGGCGAGGACCTTCTTCTCCCAACTCTTCATGCTCATCGGGTTCTCCTTCGCTTCCCGCTCTTCGTCGCCTGCTTGGTCGCTGCTGCCTGCTTCGCTCTTCGCTTCTCGATCGCGGCCTGATGCCGATCGAGCCGATCATCAGCGATCGGAATGTTCTCGACGTACCAGCCCCGCCAGTCCCCGCTCTTGTCCCCACCGACCAGCAAGATCGCGTGTCGTTCCAGGTCGAACGCGAACAGCACGCGGATCCCGGTCCGACCGGTCGAACCAGGCCGAAGCTCTTTCATGTTGGCGTGCCGGCTCCCCACCACCGTGTCGACCAGAGGTCGGCCAAGGCGGGGACCGACATCGCGGAGCACCCGTATCGCGGCGAGCAGCGCCTCCTGATCGGCTTGGGGGAGCTGGTCGGCCCAGCTCTCGCAGTCACGATGGAACTCCACCAGCCACGAACGCCCCGGCACGCCGATCACACTATCGTTATCACCTGTTCAGGGCAACCGAACAGATGGAACCTGTCCCCGAACACCGCCCAGTCACCCGAACGACCGCGTCCCCGGAGGGCCGATCGGGGATAGCTCATATCCAAGTGGGACGCGGAGGACGGCAGCCGTCGGCGGTCGGACGCGGACTACCAGCCGAGGGTGCCGGCCCCGCCCTTGAAGGGACCGACGACCTTGGAGGTGATCCACCCACCGTAGAAGTCACCGTCGTTGGGTGACACGAGCTCCTCGCCGACCCAGGCCCGGCTGACCCGCTGTGGATAGAAGGCGACGTGGTCGCGGATGGCGGCGAACCGCTCGGTCGGGTCGCTGTAGCTCCAGGCGGCGTCGCGCGATTCGGCGTCGCCGACCCGCACGGTCCAGTAGCGGGCCTGCCCCTTCCACTCGCAGAAGGTGCGGGTCAGCGTGGGCACGAGGTGCTCGAACACCACGTCGTCTGGCGGCACGTAGTAGGCGGGCGCCTGGCTGGTCTCGAGCACGCGCAGCGCGTGCGTCGAGTCGGCGATCACCACGCCCGCCACCTCGACGCGGATGCGGTCCTCGCTCGGCACCACGATCGGGGGGCGGGGGTAGTCCCACACGGATTCCTGCCCAGGGCCGGGTTCGATGCGCGTCGGTCGTGCCACGTCGGCCAGCATGGGTGGCGATGTCCTCCGACGCCAACCCCAGGTCCCCCCAGGATCCGGCTGCCGAGGCCGACATGGCCGACCGTCGGGTCGACGACGAGGCCCGCCTCGCCGAGTACGCGGCGGCGTTGGCCGACGGCATCGAGGCCGCCCTGTCGGGCTGGGTGGTCGGGTCCGTCGAGCGAGTGCTGGTGGCGTGGTCCGGCGCGGCCGACGAGGCGGTGATGGACCAGGCCCGCGCTGCGGGCGACGAGGCCGCGCTCGAGATCGGTCCGCAGGTGCGGGCGCTGCTGCTGACCGACATCGACGACCAGCGGACCAACCCGTTGGCTGTGGTGCGCCGAGGCGTCGTGTACCCGACACGGGTGCTGCGGGGTGCGGGCGTGCCGCCCGTGGTGCGCGACGCCGATGCCGAGGCCCGCTTCCCCGACGACGACTACGACCTCGTCCCCGCCGCCTTCGCCGACCTCGACCCGTCTCTGCACGAGCCGGGGCTGGTGTGGGGCGCGGCCAAGGCCCACGTGCACCTGGCCCGGCGTCGAGCGGAGGGCCGGCGATGACGGCCGGGCGGGTGGTGGCCTTCGTGCCCGACCTCATGGACCGGTCCAAGGTCGCGGCCGTCCTCGGTGACCGCGGCCGGTTCGCGTCTTCGCCCATGGCGCTGGTCGAGGCGGCCGCCGACGCCGACCTGGCCGTGATCGACCTGGACCGCCTGGTGGCGACGGGCGGGGACGACGTCCTCGACGCGGTTGCCGAGGTGGCGGCCCGGGCCGGCCGCGTGATCGGCTTCGCCTCCCACGTCGAGCGCGAGCGCCTCGAGGAGGCCCGCGCCCTCGGCTGCGATCAGGTCCTCGCCCGCTCGGCCTTCTTCTCCCAGCTGGCGACCCTGCTCGTCTGAGCTGCGCTGAGCGCCCGCAGGCCTCAGGGGCTGGCGAGGGCGCGCTGCAGGTCGTCGACCAGTCCGGTGCCGTCCCACCGGTGGTCGCCAGCGAAGGTGCGGTGCTTGCACGCGCCGTCGGCACCCACGGCGCGGTAGATGTCGGCGACCCGCTCGCCGGCGCGCACCGCGTCGGCAGCGGGCCACAGCACGTCCCGGTCCCCGGTCTCGATGGACAGCGGACGCGGGGCGATCGCGGCGGCCAGGCCGACGTGGTCGACGTCGACGAGCATGCCGGGCAGCACCTGGGTGCCGCAGACGTCGAAGGGCACGCGGGCGGCGGCACGCGGATCGGAGAAGCCACCTGACACGAACGCCGCCGCCACCCGCTCGTCGAGGGCGGCGAGGTGCAGCACGAGCGTGCCGCCGAGGGAGAAGCCGGCGGCCCCGATGCGGTTGGGGTCCACCTCGGGGAGCTCGACGAGCACGTCGAGGCAGCGGCGCAGGTCGTGCAGGTGGCCGGTGAGCGGCAGCCGGCCGCGGGCGAGGTGCTGGGTCAGCTCGAGGTCGCAGAGGTGGTGACCGGACGGCCAGCCGTCCGAACGTGCGCCGAAGCCGCGGAGGTCGGGGGCCAGCACGACGAAGCCGGCCCGGGCCAGCTCGGCGCCGAACGGCGGGCACTGCGCCCGCAGCGCCAGCATCGCCTCCAGGTCGGTCGGGTCGGGTCCGACGACGGCGTCGGCCCCCGCCTCGTACAGCCACGGGTCGGGTCCGTGGCCGTGCACCGCCAGCACCGCCGGTCCCGGCGCGGGCAGGTGGTCGGGGACGAGCAGCCACGCCGACAGGTCGAGGTGGCGCTCGACCCGGCAGTGGACCCGGTGGCGGGCGAAGCCGCCGTCCCCGTCCGCCGGGCCGGCGTCGGCGACCTCGAGCAGCAACGGGACGTCGTCGGGCCACGGTGCCAGCAGCTCGACGAGCTCCCGGCGGAAGCCCCCCTGCCAGACGGCCAGGGAGGGCGCGTCGTGCACCTCGGAGCGCGGGTCCGCCACCGGCGCGAGGTCGTCGAGCTGGCGCAGGTGGTAGCGCCACATCGACAGGTTCCGCTCGGGGCCGGACATCGCGGTGTTCTACCATCGCCGCCGTTCGCGCCAACGGGGAGGCTGCGGTGGAGATCGGCGACGAGCGCGTCGACGACGTGCAGGTCGAGCACGAGCCGTGGCACGCCGTGTGGTCCGAATCCGGCACGTGGCATGGCCAGGACGAGGTCAAGGCCCGGCTGGTCGAGCGCATCGGCGCGGTGTTCGGCGACCGCTCGTACGTGGCGCCGTCGGCCGCGGTGATCTGCGACGTGCTGGAGCTCGGTGACCGCAGCTACGTGGCCGCCGGTTGCCAGCTGCGTGACCGCGTCGTCGTCGGTGCCGACTGCTCGCTCAACCCGCACGTGACCATGGCGGGGACCGTTCGCCTCGGCGACGGTGTGCGGGTCGCCTCCCACGCCGCCTTCTACGGCTTCAACCACGTCTTCGATGACGTGGACACCCCGATCTGGCTGCAGGGCCTGACCGAACAGGGCATCGTCGTCGAGGACGACGTGTGGATCGGGACCCACGTCGTCGTCTGCGATGGCGTGACCATCGGGGCCCACAGTGTGGTGGCGGCGGGTGCGGTGGTCACCCGGGACGTGCCCCCCTACAGCGTCGTGGCCGGGGTGCCGGCCCGGGTGCTGCGCGATCGGCGCGACCCGCCGCCGCCCGGGTCCGCCGGCAAGGGTCCGGCCCAAGGCCGCCGCCGTCGACCGGTGGGCCTCGACGCCTTCGACGCGCTGGTGTCGGCCCAGTGGCGCGACGTCGTCGATCGCTGCCGGGTCGACGCGGACGATCCCGAGGCCGGCTGGCTCGATCGACCGGGGGCCCTGCCCACCACCCGCGCGCACTGCGACGCCATCGAGCTGGCGGCGGCCTTCGGCGACCTCGACCTCATCGGCGACCGCCAGCGGTGGGTCGGCCGCCTGCAGGACCTCCAGGACGAGGCCACCGGCCTGTTCCCCGACCCGGCCGAGGGCATCCCCGGCGACCCGCTGGCCTGGCGCATCGGCGACGAGTACCACCACTACGGCGTGCTGTCGGTGGGCTACGCCCTCGAGGTGCTCGGAGCCGCACCCCGCCACCTGGTGCACGTCGTCGAGTCGCTCCCGGCCGACGAGCTGCTGGCCCGCCTGGACGATCTGCCGTGGGCGACGCTGGCCTGGCCGGCCGGCTCGTGGGTCGACTTCCTCGGGACCGCCGTGTACCTCAACCGGCGACACCATCGCTCGACCCGAGGTCTGGAGGCGCTGCTCGGCTGGCTGCAGACCCGCGTCGACCGGCGCACCGGCATGTGGGGGCCCCCCGACGACACGTGGGGTTGGCTCATGCCGGTCAACGGCTTCTACCGGCTGACCCGCGGCACCTACGCCCAGTTCGGTGTCCCCCTGCCGTACCCGGAGGCCGCGGTCGACACCGTGCTGGCCCACGCCCGCGAGGTCCGCTGGTTCGACGAGCGGTCGCGCAACGCCTGCAACGTGCTCGACGTCGTGCACCCGCTGTGGCTGTGCGCCGGCCAGGTCGACCACCGCCGGGACGAGGTGCGCGACGCCATCGCCGTGCTGCTCGACCGAACGCTGGGGCACTGGGTCGACGGCGCCGGCTTCGCCTTCGGCGACGGCGACGAGCCCGGCCTCCAGGGCACCGAGATGTGGCTGTCGATCGTGTACCTGATGGCCCACCTGCTCGGTGAGGCTCGCGGCCTCTCGTGGCGACCGCGCGGCGTGCACCGGCTCGAGCCCGCCTCGTCGCTCCACGTGTCCCTCGGCTGAACCCGGCCGTACCCGGCTCATGGGGCGTCAGCCATCAGCGCGGCTCCACCCGGGGGTGGCATCCGCTCCTGTCCGGTCGCCTCGCACGTCTCGCGTCCTCGGGGCGGATACGGTCATCGGTGCGGTCGACGAGGGGAGCGAGATGGCGACGGCAGGTGGACGTGGCGGGGACGGGCGGAGGTGACGCCGGTCCGGTCGCAGTCCGCCCCCGGCCGACGCCGACGGGTGGTCGTCCTCATGGCGCTGGTGGCGGCAGCCCTCGCCGTCGGCGCGTCGGGGCCGGTCGGCATGCCGGCCGCCGCCGGGCAGCCGTCGGCGACGTGGTGCACCGGCGCCAACGCCGCCGGCACTGCCGTGCTCCCGACGCTCGAGCCGGTGCTCGCCCCGTACCTCGACGGCCGCAAGGGGGCGGTCCCCGGTCTGGCCGTGGCGGTGGTCTCGCCCACCACCGTGGGCGGACCACCGCGGATCGCCCTGATCACCTGCGGGGTCACGGAGAAGAACGGCACGGATCCCGTCACCGGGTCCACGCGCTTCGAGATCGGGTCGGTGACCAAGACCTTCACCGCCACCGCACTCGCCCTCGACGTGCTCGCCGGCCACATCGACCTGGACCACGACCTCCAGACGTGGGTGCCGTCGCCCTACGTGGTCCCCAGCACCCCGTGCTCGGGGCCCTCGGCCTCGATCACCATCAACGACCTCGCCACCCACAACAGCGGGTTGCGCGACGACCCGGCCAACGCGACGTGGTCGGATTCGATGCCGAGCGGTCGGGCCGCCTATGACGAGACCGACCTGTGGTCGTCGTTCGCCACCGGGTGGGCCAAGCCCTGTGACCCGCTGCTGTTCACGCCCGGCACGGCCTACTCGTACTCCGACTGGGGCTTCGGCCTGCTCGGGACCGTGCTGGCCGACAAGTACCAGCCGAACCAGCCGATCCCGCCCTACGGACCGATGGTGGCCGACCGGATCGCCGGACCGCTGGGCATGACCGCCACCGAGCTGGAGGGCCCGCCCTACACCGACATGGCCCGGCCGGAGTGCCGCACCGGCGTGTCCGAGCCCTGCTGGTTCGACAACTTCAACGCCTTCGCCGGGGCCGGTGGCCTGGTGTCGAGCGTGACCGACATGGGGACCTGGGTGAGCGCCAACGTGGGGTGGGCGCCCAGCTCGCTGGCGCCGGCGATGGCCATGACGCACGCGCCCCACGGCATCGGGCCCGACTGCGACACGTGCATGGGCCTGGCGTGGGAGATCTCCCCCGAGTCCAAGCACCGCGACCTGGTCCCGTTCGACCTGCTCGTGAAGAACGGCAAGACCAACGGCTCGACGACGCAGGTCTACCTCGCTCCGGCCGCCTGCTGGGGCACGGCCCTGATGGGCAACGATGCGGGGATCGACCTCAGCGTGCAGGGCCTCGGCGGCGAGGTGATCAAGGCGCTCGGTCCGACCGACCGGTGCCCGACCGCCCCGACGTCGTCGTCGACCAGCTCCACGTCGGCGCCGGCCGCGTCGGTGGTGAGCCAACCGGTGGTCACCCCGGCGTTCACCGGTTGACCGCGAGCGTGGAGCCTGGCGACCCGTCGCCGGCGCGATCGTCAGCCGTTGGGGCCGACCTGCCAGCCGGTGCCGCTGATGCTGCGGGGCTCGAAGAACACGCACCCCTCCGGGCAGGCGAACGGGTTCTCCTCGTTGGCGCTCAGCTTGCAGCGCTGCAGCTGGTCGCCCGACGGGGTCGACCGGCTGGAGTAGTGGCGGCAGTCCTCGCTCACGGCCATGGGCGACAGTCTGGCACCCCGGCGACGCGCCACCTGGACCCTCGACCGGTTGGCGAGGCCGGCCACGAAGCGGCGTCACCCGTCGGCGTCGGCGGTCCAGACGAGACGGCTCGGTAGGCTCCGCGGCCATGGCTGAGCGGCTGGTGGTGATCGGCGGAGACGCCGCCGGGATGTCGGCGGCGTCCCAGGCCCGCCGTCTCCGCGGGTCCGACGACCTCGAGGTCGTCGCCTTCGAGCGCGGGCCTCGCACCAGCTATGCGGCCTGCGGCATCCCGTACCGCATCGCCGGGCTGGTCGAGGAGGTCGACGACCTCATCGCCCGCACGCCCGAGGAGTTCCGCCAGCGCCAGGACATCGACGTCCGCATCCGCCACGAGGTGGTGGCCCTCGACCTCGACGCCCGCACCGTCGAGGTGCACGACCTCGACGCCGATCGCACCACCACCGAGCACTTCGACCAGCTGGTGGTCGCCACAGGAGCCCGACCCATCCGGCCGCCGCTCCCCGGCATCGAGCTGCCCATGGTCCACGCCGTGCACGTCGTCGAAGACGGCGAGGCCCTTCTGGCCCGGGCCCGCGCCGCGGCCGCGTCCGACGACGGCCTGCGGGCCGTGATCGTCGGCGGCGGGTTCATCGGCCTGGAGGTGGCCGAGGCCTTCGTCGCCCACGGCGTGACGACCGTGATGGTGGAGGCGGCCGACCAGGTCATGGGCACCCTCGACCCCGACATGGGCGCACTGGTGGCCGACGCCCTGCGGGCGCGAGGTGTCGACCTGCGGCTGGGCTGCGCCGTCGAGGGCTTCGAGCCTGGCCGGGTGCTCACCGCCGACGGACCGATCGATGCCGACCTCGTGGTGCTCGGCATCGGACTGCGACCCAACGCCGAGCTGGCGTCGGCCGCCGGGCTCGAGCTGGGCGTGCGGGGCGCCATCGTCGTCGACGACCACCAGCGCACGGCCGTCGACGGCGTGTACGCGGCAGGGGACTGCGTGGCGTCGCGCCACCTGGTGACCGGGGCGCAGGTGTACGTGGCCCTCGGGACCGTCGCCAACCGACAGGGGCGAGTCGCCGGCCTGAACATCGGCTGTGTCGATGCCACCTTCCCCGGCGTGCTCGGCTCCGCGGTCACGCGCTTCGAGCACGCCGAGATCGGCCAGACCGGTGTGAGCGAGGCGTCGGCGGCCGCGGCCGGCCTCGACGCCGTCGCCGCCCGCATCGAGAGCACCACCCGCGCCCGGTACTACCCCGGGTCCGAGCCCATCACCGTGAAGCTCGTGGCCGAGCGGAGGACCGGGCGCCTCCTCGGTGGCCAGATCGTGGGCGGGGTCGGCGCGGCCAAGCGCATCGACGTGATCGCCACCGCCATCACCGCCGGCATGACCGCCGGCGACCTCGCCGACGCCGACCTGTCCTACGCCCCGCCGTTCTCGCCGGTGTGGGACCCCGTCCTCATCGCTGCCCGGCACGTCGCGCGCGCCGCCGGCTGACGAAGCAGCGACGAGCGCACCGGACGAGCCCGGCCGACGAAGGGCACGTGGCCGGCGGGCGGTCGCGAGCGGGCGGGCGCGCCCGGCCGGCCGGGCGATCTGGCGACGACGGACGAGCCGGTACGGGTGCCGCTGCTCCAGGCGTCAGGCACAGGACAGTGCAGGTTCACGAACTGGAAACACGGGGGGAACCCACGGGAAACAGCCTGTCGCAATTCTCGCCCCAGTCTTTCGCCGATCTGGCGTCCCGAGGAGGACAACGTGGAGATCTCGGCCGGCGACACCGCCTGGATGCTCATCTCGACCGCGCTGGTGCTGTTCATGACCCCCGGCCTCGCCTTCTTCTACGGGGGCATGGTCCGGGCCAAGAACTTCCTCGGCATGCTCATGCAGAACTTCTTCGCCATGGGCCTGCTGGCCGTGCTGTGGGTGGCGATCGGCTTCACCCTCGCCTTCGGCAACTTCGGCGACGGTGGCTGGCTCGGCAACCTGCAGTACGCCGGCCTCACCGGGGTCGGCCAGCAGGCGGTCACGCTCGGCCAGGGCACCTGGGTGTCCGATGGCGCTGGCTTGGCGCTCACCATCCCGTTCGTCCTGTTCGCCGCCTACCAGATGACCTTCGCCATCATCACGCCGGCGCTGATCACGGGCGCCTCGGCCGACCGCTTCAAGTTCAAGGCCTACGCGGTGTTCATCGCCATCTGGCTCGTGCTGGTCTACGCGCCGGTCGCCCACTGGGTGTTCGGCGGCGGCTGGCTGGCCAAGCTCGGTGCGCTCGACTTCGCCGGCGGCGCGGTGGTGCACATCAACGCGGGGGCCGCCGCCCTCGCCATGGTGCTGATCCTCGGCAAGCGCAAGGGCTGGCCCGGCGAGCTGATGCACCCCCACGGCCTGCCCTGGACCCTCATCGGCACCGGCATCCTGTGGTTCGGCTGGGCCGGCTTCAACGCCGGATCGGCCCTGGGCGCCAACGGCGTGGCCGCCCAGGCGCTCATGAACACGATCATCGCCGCCTCGGCCGCCATGATCGGCTGGCTGATCGTCGAGACCGTCAAGGACAAGAAGCCGACCACGCTGGGCGCGGCGTCGGGTGCCGTGGCCGGTCTGGTGGCCATCACGCCGTGCGCCGGCTTCGTGAGCGGCTGGTCGCCGATCCTGATCGGCCTCGTCACCGGCGCCGCCTGCTTCCTCGCCATCGGCCTGAAGTACAAGCTGAAGTACGACGACTCGCTCGACGTGGTCGGCGTCCACCTGGTGGGCGGGCTCATCGGGTCGATCCTGCTCGGCCTGTTCGCCGACAAGGCGGTCAACAGCGCCGGTGCCAACGGCCTGTTCTTCGGGGGCGGCGCCGACCTGCTTCTCGACCAGCTGATCGCCTCGGTCTCGGTCCTGGCCTTCTCGTTCGTGGTGTCGATCGCGATCGCCAAGGCCATCGATCTCACCATCGGCCTGCGGGTCTCGCCCGAGGACGAGGCCGAGGGCCTCGACCTCAGCCAGCACGCCGAGACCGCCTATAACCTCCAAGAGGCCTGAGCCGGGCGACGCACCGACCTACGCCCCCGAACTCGAGAGGACGTCCCCGTGAAGCTCATCACCGCCATCGTCAAGCCGCACAAGCTCGACGACGTGAAGACGGCGCTCAAGGAGGCCGGTGTCCACGGCCTCACCATCACCGAGGTCAAGGGGTTCGGCCGCCAGGGCGGCCACACCGAGATCTACCGCGGTGCCGAGTACGTGGTCGACCAGATCCCCAAGGTGAAGGTCGAGATCGTCGTCGACGTGTTCGACGCCGAGCGCGTCGCCGAGGTCATCGTGCAGGCGGCCCGCACCGGCAAGATCGGTGACGGCAAGGTGTGGATCTCCGAGGTCGACAAGCTCATCCGCATCCGCACCGGCGAGGTCGACGACGACGCCGTGTGAGGTCGGGGTCGCCCGACGCCCGTCCCGCTGGGCCGGTCCTCGGTCGATCAGGCACCACTAGCATCGCGACCGATCGACGGCGCTCCCGGTGTCGTCCCCGCCCCGAGGAGCCCCGTGGCCCCACCGCTCGCCCGCGACACCCTGCTGCAGGACCGCTCGCTCGCGGGCGTCGACCTGTGCCGTGCCTACAGCACGCTCGTCGACGCGTGGCTGGCCGAGCTCTACGAGGAGGCCGGTTCCCCCACGACGATGGCCCTGGTGGCCGTGGGCGGCTACGGGCGCAGCGAGCTGTCGCCGCGCAGCGACATCGACCTGCTCCTGCTGCACTCGGGTCGCCAGGACCTGTCCGAGGTCCGCACCGTCGCCGAGAAGCTCTGGTACCCGATCTGGGACGAGGGTCTGAAGCTGGGCCACGCCGTGCGCACCATCAAGGAAGCCATGGCGCTCGCCAGCGACGACCTCGAGACGGCGACCGCCCTGCTGTCCGCCCGGCTGGTGGCCGGCAACGCCACGATGGCCGCCGAGCTGGCCGAGAAGGCCAGCGCCCTCTGGCAGAAGCGGGCCAAGCGGTTCCTCGGCGAGCTGTCCCGCAGCGTGAAGGACCGCCACGAGCGGGCCGGCGAGGTGGCCTACCTGCTCGAGCCCGACCTGAAGGAGGGTCGTGGTGGCCTGCGCGACGTCCACGCCATCCACTGGGCCGAGGACGCCCAGTCGGTGATCTTCGAGGGGGACGAGGTCACGCTCGATGCCGCGTACGACCGCCTGCTGTCGGCCCGGGTCGAGCTGCACCGGTTGACCGATCGCCCCGGCGACCGCCTGTCCTTGGAGGACCAGGACGCGGTGGCGGCCGCCCTCGGCTACGGCGACGCCGACGACATGATGCGCGAGCTGGCCCGTGCCGCCCGCGACATCGCCTGGACGAGCGACGACACCTGGGCCCGCGTCGACTCGTCGCTCGCCGGCCCCAGCTCGTTGCGGGTCCGGCGTGACCGACCGCTGTACCCGGGGGTGGTGCTGCGCGAGGGGCTGGTCCACCTCACCCTCGATGCCGACCCCGACGGCGATCCGCTCCTGCTGCTGCGCACCGCCGTGGCTGCGGCGCAGCGCGACACGCGCATCGATCGTCAGTCCCTGCGGCGGCTGGCCGCCGCCGCCTGGCCCATGCCGTTCCCGTGGACGGCCGAGGGTCGTGCCCTGTTCGCCGAGCTGCTGCTCGCCGGCGAGCCCGCCATCGAGGTGATCGAGACCCTCGACCGCAAGGGGCTGTGGGTGCAGCTGCTGCCCGAGTGGGAGCCGGTGCGCTGCAAGCCGCAGCGCAACGCCTACCACACGTACACCGTCGATCGGCACCTGTGTCAGACGGCGGTGAACGCGGCGGCGCTGGCCGACCGCGTCGACCGCCCCGACCTGCTGGTCATCGGAGCCCTGCTCCACGACATCGGCAAGGGCTACCCCGGTGACCACACCGTGGTGGGCATCGAGGTCATCGATCGCATCGGCCAGCGCATGGGCTTCCCGCCCGAGGACATCGCCGTGCTCCAGGAGATGGTGCGCCACCACCTGCTGCTCCCCGACGTCGCCACCCGCCGCGACCTCGACGACGACGGCACCATCCGGAAGGTCGCCGACGAGGTCGGGTCGATCCGCACCCTGCGCCTGCTCCACGCCCTGTGCATCGCCGACTCGCTCGCCACGGGACCGGCGGCGTGGAACGACTGGAAGGCCGGTCTGGTCGACGAGCTCGAGACACGCACCGAGCACCTCCTCGGCGGTGGGGCCATGGCCGAGGTCGTGACCGAGCAGTTCCCCACCGACGACCAGCTGGCCCTGCTGGCGGCGGGCGAGGTCGTGATCCTGCCCGAGGACGACCAGCTCACGGTGGTGTCGCCAGACCGCCCCGGCCTGTTCGCCAAGGTGGCCGGGGTGCTGGCGCTGCGCGGCCTCGACGTGCTGCAGGCGGCGGCCCACTCGTCCGACGACGGCATGGCCCTCGAGGTGTTCCGCGTCGAGAGCCCGTTCGGTCCGTCCATCGACTGGTCCAAGGTGACGGTCGACCTCGAGCGGTCCCTGGCGGGCCGGCTGGCCCTGGCCGCCCGGCTGGCCGAGCGGGCCCGCCGCTACGCCCGGTCGTCGTCGCTGGCCCAGGTCACGCCCAGCACCCCGGTCGTGCGCTTCGACAACGACATCTCCGGGACGTCCACGGTGGTCGAGGTGCAGGCGCCGGACGGCATCGGCGTGCTCTACCGGATCACCCACTCGCTGTCCGACCTCGACCTCGACGTGCGCAGCGCCAAGATCCACACGCTGGGCACCGAGGTGGTCGACGCCTTCTACGTCCGCGACCGGTCCGGGGCCAAGGTGACCGATCCCGAGTACCTCGCCGAGATCGAGCGGGCCATCGTCCACGCCCTCACCGAGGAGTGGTGAGCGGGCCCGACGACGTCGTGCAGGTGAAGCGGCTCGACACGCCGGCCTCCCTGCGCGCCCGGCTGGCCCAGCTGGGGGCCGACCTGCCCGTCGACGACCTCGTCGACCCCGGCCCCGGCGGCGCGCTGGCCCAGCCCCTCACCGTGCCGCTGCCCGGTGGCGATCGCACCGTGGCGAACCGCTTCACCATCCTGCCCATGGAGGGCTGGGACGGGACGGCGGACGGTCGTCCGACCGAGCTCGTGCGACGGCGGTGGCGGCGCTTCGGTCGCAGCGGGGCGGCGGTGGTGTGGGGCGGCGAGGCGGTGGCCGTGACCGCCGATGGTCGGGCCAACCCCAACCAGCTGTGGTTCGGACCCGAGGCCGAGGGCGACCTGGCCTCGTTGCGCGACGAGGTCGTGGCCGGCCACGTCGAGGCGATGGCCGCGCTCGAGGCGGCCGGCGTCGATCCGGCGGTGATCGGATCAGCGGGCGGTTCGGGCGCCGGTGGTGCGGCGTCGCCGTTGCTCGGCCTGCAGCTGACCCACTCGGGCCGATGGGCCCGCCCCGAGGGCGTGCCCGCGCCGCGCACCGCCTACCGGCACCCCGTGCTCGACGACCGGGTCGGCGCCGGTGACGAGGCCGTGCTGAGCGACGCCGAGCTCGACGACCTGGTGGCCGCCTTCGTCCGGGCCGCCCAGGTGGCGGCCGCCGCCGGCTTCGACTTCGTCGACGTCAAGCAGTGCCACGGCTACCTCGGGCACGAGCTGCTCTCGGCCGTCGACCGGGCCGGCCCCTACGGCGGCGACCTCGACGGGCGGACGCGGTTCGTCCGGTCGGTGATCGCCGGCATCCGTTCGGCGGCGCCGAGCCTCGGCCTGGGCGTGCGGCTCTCGCTGTTCGACATCGCCCCCCACGCCGCCGGGCCCGACGGCGTGGGTGTGGCCCAGATCGCCGCCGGCTCGACGTCGTATCCGTACGCGTTCGGTGGTGACGGCACCGGCGCCGGCATCGACCTGACCGAGGTGCACGCGCTCGTCGACCGGCTCGTCGACGGCGGCGTGACGATGCTCTGCGCCACGGCGTCGAGCCCGTACTACGCGCCGCACGCGCAGCGGCCGGCCTTCTTCCCGCCGTCCGACGGCTACCTGCCCCCGCGCGATCCGCTGGTCGACGTGGCCGTCCTGCAGGGGGTGACCGCCCAGGTCAGCGCGGCGCATCCCCAGGTCGTGGTGGTCGGGTCCGGGCTCACCTACGTCCAGGACTGGTTCGCCCACGTCGCCCAGCCGCTCGTGGCGGGCGGATGGTTCGACAGCGCCGGCCTCGGTCGGATGGTGCTCAGCTACCCGACCCTGCCCCTCGACGTGCTGGCCGGCCGCGCCCTCGACCGTCGGGCGGTGTGCCGCACCTTCAGCGACTGCACCACGGCGCCGCGCCAGGGCCTGGTGTCGGGCTGCTACCCGCTCGACCCCTTCTACAAGGAGCGGCCCGAGCGGGTGGAGCTGACCCGCGCCAAGCGGGCGGCCGAGGCGGCGCGGGGCGGTCGCCGCCGGTCGGCGCGCTGACCGGTCGGCACGGACCATCGCGGGTCGGGTGCGGGCGATCGCCGGCATCGGGGAGGATGGGGCCATGGCAGACGACGGGGGACCGGGGGGACCGGATCAGCCGGCCATCGCGCTGGCGATGATGGACGGCATGGTCGGCTACGCGTTCCGGCCCCGGCACCTCGACGAGCTCGCGTCGATCGGACGGCTGCTCGATCGCGAGCCGCTCACCACCTTCGACGACGACCGCGCCGCTGCGGTGCTGGCCGAGGCCGAGGTGCTGGTGGGCCACTGGGGCTGCCCCACGCTCACCGCCGACGTGCTGGATCGGGCGCCGAACCTGCAGCTGTTCGCCTACGCCGCTGGCACGGTGAAGTGGCAGGTCACCGACGCGGTGTGGCAGCGGGGGATCGCCGTCACCTCGGCGGCGGCCGCCAACGCCGTGCCGGTGGCCGAGTACGCCGTCGGCGCGCTCCTGCTGATCAACAAGGGCGTGTTCCTGTTCGCGGCCAGGGAGCGCGATCCCGACGCCGTCGTCCCCCTCGACCCCACGCGGGTCGGCAACGTGGGCAAGCGCATCGGCCTGGTCGGCGCCTCGCACGTCGGCCGCCTGGTGATCGAGCTGCTGGCGCCCTACGACCTCGAGCTGGCGGTGGCCGACCCGTACCTCACGCCGGCGGAGGCCCAGCGGCTCGGTGTGGCGAAGCGGGAGCTCGACGACCTCTGTGCGTGGTGCGACGTGCTGAGCCTGCACGCCCCCGACATCGAGTCGACCAAGGGCATGATCGGGAGGGAGCAGCTGGCGCTGCTGCGCGACGGGGCAACGGTGCTGAACACCGCCCGCGGCGCGCTGATCGACCAGGACGCCCTGACCGACGAGCTGGTGGCGGGGCGCCTGTCGGCCGTGCTCGACGTGAGCGTGCCCGAACCGCTGCCGGCCGACTCCGTCCTGCGCACCCTGCCCAACGTCGTCCTGACCCCGCACGTGGCCGGCGCCGTCGGGCGGGAGGTGTGGCGCCTCGCCGACCTCGCCGTCGACGAGGTGCGCCGCTTCGCCGCCGGCGAGCCGCCGCGGCACCCGGTCCGGCGCGAGGACCTGGACCGCATCGCATGAGCCGCGTGAGCCCGGGCACCGGTGGTCGGCGCGAGCGGGTGGTCGGATGAGCGCACGGCTCGGCGCGGGGGGTGCATCGCCCCCGGGCGCCGGCGACGGCTTCGTGGCCGGCTTGTGCTCGGTGACGCTGCGGGCGTCGTCACCGGAGGAGGTGGCCGACCTGGCGGCCGCCGCCGGGCTGGACGCCATCGAGTGGGGCGGCGACGTCCACGTGCCCGCCGGCGACCTGGCGGGCGCGGCCGGGGTGGCGGCTCGAACGGTGGCGGCCGGTCTGGCGGTCGGCTCGTACGGGTCGTACCTGTTCGCCGAGCCCGACCTGTCCGACGACGACATCGGGCGGGTGGTCGACACGACGGCTGCGCTCGGCGCGCCGTGGGTCCGGGTGTGGTGCCCCTTCGGGGTCGAACCGGGCACGCCGGCCGACGAGGTGGCAGGTGTCGCCGCCACGCTCGCGCGCATCGCCGACCGGGCCGCGGCCGCGGGGTGCCGGGCGTACGTCGAGTTCCACGGCCAGACGCTGACCGCCACCGAGGCCTCGGCGGCGGCCGTGCTGGCCGGGGTGGCCGACCTGATCGGTTCGCCCGCCGCCGGCCCGTGGAGCGCGTGGCAGCCGCCCTACTGGGACCGCACCCGGCCGATCGGGTCGGTCGACCGAGCGGGCGACGAGGCGGCCGGCCCATCGTCCACGCCGGTGGTCGATGGGGCCGTCGCCGATGTCGGGAGCGGGGCGCGAGCCGGCCCGAGCCGCGTGCCCGAGGACGTGGCGGGCATCGGGTTGCTCGCACCGCGGCTGGCGCACCTGCACGTGTACGCCTGGGACCACGACGGCGGCCGGTCACCACTGGTCACCCAGGCTGGCGCGTGGGCCGACCGCCTGCGGGCCGCGACCAAGGCCGGTGTCGCCGTCGCCGGGCCACGGCTGGCGCTGCTCGAGTTCGTGCCCGACGATGACCCGGCTGCGGTGGCCGTCGAGGCGGCCACGCTCCGCTCGCTGCTGTCGACCGCGGCCACCACCCCGAAGGAGGAGGAGCGCGCGTGAGCGAAGGACGTCCTGACGAGGTCGTCGGCTCGCCCCGGCCCTCGGCTCGCCTCCGGACCGATCGGGAGATCGTGGGCATGTCGGCGGTGCTGCTGCCGTTCACCGCCGACGGCGCCATCGATTGGGCCGGCTTCGAGGGCCTGCTCGGTCGCACGCTCGCCGCCGGTCTCGTGCCGGCGGTGAACATGGACACCGGCTTCGGCCCCTTCCTCTCGCCCGATCAGCGGCGGCAGGTCCTGGCGGTCGCCCGCGACCTCTGTGCCGACCCCCGCTTCGGCGACCGCTTCCTCGCCGGCGCCCACGTCGACGATCGGCCCGGCGACGCCTTCGCCGCCGGTGCCTACGCCGCCGCCCTCGCCGAGATCGCCGACCACGGGGGCACGCCCATCGTCTTCCCGTCGTTCGGGTTGGCCGGGTTGCCCGAGGCCGAGCTGGCGTCGGCCCATGCCGGCTTCGCCAGGGTGGTCGAACGCCTCTACGGCTTCGAGCTCGGCGCCATGTTCCACCCGGCCGGGCGCATCTGGTCGGCCACGACCTTCACCGAGATCCTGTCGATCGACGCCGTCGTCGGGGCCAAGCACTCGTCGCTCGAGCGGGGGCCCGAGCTGGAGCGGCTCGCCCGCCGCGACGCGCAGCGCCCCGGATTCCGCGTGCTCACCGGCAACGACCTCGCCATCGACCAGGTCGTCTACGGCAGCGACTACCTGCTCGGGCTGTCGGCCTTCGCCCCCGACGCTTTCGCCCGACGCGACCGGGCGTGGGCCGAGGGCGACGAGGTCGGGTTCTGGACGGCCAACGACCTGCTGCAGCACCTCGGCTGGCTGGCCTTCCGCCCGCCGGTGCCCGGCTACCGCCACGACGCCGCCATGTTCCTGCGGGCGCGTGGGTGGATCGCGTTCGACGGCACCCACCCGGCGTCGCCGCGCCGCCCTGACGCCGACCGCCCGCTGCTGCTCGGCCTGGTGCCCCGGCTCGACGACCTCCTGGCCGACCTCGGCGCCTGACGCTCCGGCTCTCCATCCCCGTTCACCGGACGGATGGTTCGCTCAGCGGCCGGCGGTGAGGGCGACGTCGTCGAAGAGGGCGAGGGTGCGCTCGGCCAGCGGTCCCCACGCCACGGCGGGAGCGAGCGCGACCGATGCGGCGCGGGCGGCGACGACCTGGTCGTCGGTGAGGGCATCGAGGGCGGCGGCGATGGGCCCGGCCTCGTGGCCGCACGGGATGCCGGCGTCGCCGAGCACCTCGGTGAGGTAGCCCCAGTCCGACACCAGCGCGCCGAGTCCCATCCCGACCACGTCGGCGGCGGTGCCGGTGCCGAGCATCTCGCCGTCGGGGTCGAAGGGCAGGGCCAGCAGGTCACAGGTGGCGAGGCGGCGGGCGTAGGTGGTGGCGTCGACCTCGACGTAGGCCTCGGCCACCACGATGCGGGGATCGTCGGGCACCAGCGCCACCTCGTCCTCGCGCAGCGACCAGCACGCCACCTGCACGTCGGCACCGCTGGCGGCCAGGCCCTCGAGGAAGGCGAGCACCCGCTTCTCCTCGCGGGGCGCGCCGACCAGGCCGATGCGACAGCGGGAGGGGGCCAGGTCCAGCTCGTCCTCCAGCTCGGTGCGGGAGCGGCCGGCGACCAGCGGTGCGTAGAGGTCGCCGAAGTGGCCGTGGGGGATCACGACGTGGCGGGCACCGCCGGCCTGCGGGTAGCGGGCCCGGAACCTGGCCGCGCCCCAGTGCGAGTGGTGGATGATGGCGTCGGCCGCAGCCGCCCACCGCTCGTAGGCCGGGCCGTGCAGGTCGCGCTGCTTGTCGTGGCCGGTCAGGTTGTGGGCGGTCCACACGATCGGGATGTCGTGGTCGGCGAGCGTGGCGATGATCGCCTCGTGCTCGTCGAGGCCCTGGAAGGCCAGCCACTCGGGCCAGTGCAGGTGGAAGACGTCGACCTCGTCGAGGTGCACGTTGCGGTCGGCGAACGTGCCGACGGGGCTGCGGAGGTGCCGGACCCGCGACCCGAGCGGCCCGTAGAGCGATCGGTCGTAGTGGTGGCCATGGGCCGACGACGCCACCCGCAGGGTCGGCGTGATGCGGGCCGACCAGCGAGCGCTGGTGGCCGGGTCGACGTCGAGCTGGTGGACGGTCGGCAGCATCCCCCACTGGCTGCGCCACTCCTTCAGACCGTCCACGTCGATGGTGTCGGCCACCGCCCTGGTGCCGTCGCCGATCACCCACTCGACGCTGAGCGGTCGACCGGCGGCCTCGGGCACCACCATGGCCATGGCCTGGGGCACCTCGTCGAGGTGGAGGTCGACGTCGACGACGAGGCTGCGCCGGTCGACGGTCCAGTCCACGGCCAGGTGGCCGGCGAGCGGGCGACGATCCGCCGCCGGGTCGAGCTCGCCGCTGCGCGCCAGACCGTCCCACTCGGCGTGGAGGCGGCCGGGGGCGTGGGTGGCCCGCACCGGCGCGCCGGCCCCGGCGAAGCGAGCGCCGGCGTGCACGACGAGCGGCGTGAAGCACGGCAGGTCGGCGTCGGCGGGCACCTCGAACCACCCGGGGCGGCGCGGGCCGGGCAGGTAGTCCGATCGCGTGGCGCCGACGAGGGGCAGCACGAACGACGGCCCCGGCCCGTGCACGGCCCACACCCCCACCGGTCGCTCGTCCTCGAAGAAGACCACTGCGTCCTCGACCGCCGGGGTGGCGTCGGCCGCGTCGTCGTGCGCCGCCGGCTCGATCGGGACGGGGACCGGGACAGACGCCGGGGTCGACGAGGTGGGGGAGGTCGACGTCGGGTCGGCGACCTCGGCGACCTCGGCGGCGTCCATGCGGCGGAGGGCGGCGGCGGACCAGGCCAGCTTGCCGAGCAGGTCGAGGGTCAGCTGCAGGCGGCGGAACGGCCCGCGATAGTCGTCGGGGGACCGGTGCTGGTGGGCGGTCACGACACCGTCGTGGAACCAGCCGGCCAGCGTGGACCGGGCGGCGTCGGCCCGGGCCAGCCAGCGGTTCGGTGCGTCGGTGCGCCGGTCGAGGGCGACGGCGGCCAGCTCGATCGTGAGCGCCAACGACAGCGCGCCGGTGGACCGGCCCCAGGTGATGGCCGAACCGTCCGGGGCGCACACGGTGTCGACCAGCCGCAGGGCGGCGGCCATGCCCTCGGCCCACAGCGGTCCGAGGCGGTCGGCCAGCGGCTCGGTGAACAGCCACACGTCGGCGGTGTAGATGTCGTAGCGGCCGACGTGGCCGTTGGAGTCGTCGAGGAAGTGGCGCGGGTTCGTGGCGAGCAGCGCCCGCAGCCGCTCGACGAGGTCGTCGAGGACCTGGCCGTCGTCGAGCAGCCCCAGGTCGAGGCGGGCCAGCTCGCAGCGCGACAGCACGGCGGCGTAGTTGCGGGGGAGGATCCCGGTGTCGAGCAGCTCGATCCACTCGCTGCTGTCGCAGGCGGTGGCGACGTTGGCCCGCTGCTCGTCCGACCAACCGTCGAGCAGCGCGTTGTCGTCGAACCGCCCGAACCGGCGCAGCGTCTCGGCGACCCGGTAGGAGAAGAACGTGTGCGTGCCGGGGCCGTCGATGCGGCGCAGCACGGTGGCGATCGCCTCGTCGAGGCCGAAGCCGGCGACCTCGGTGACGCCGGCGTCGGCGAGGTGGCCGAGGGTGAACACGAGGTCGGCGTCGACGTCGGGCTCGACCCGGTGGCCGGCGAAGGTGCCGGGGATGCGCAGGCCGGGCAGGTGGCGGGGGATCAGCTCGTCGAGGACGGCGATCGTCTCGTCGAGCAGTCGGTCGGCGAGCTGGCCGGTGGTGGGTGCCCGCCCCACGGCGGCAGCAGCCGAGCTCACGGGGCGGTCCCGCCGGCCGCCGCGCCCGGGCCTCCGCCGATGGCGACCCAGCGGTCCCACTCGGCCTGCATGCGGTCGGCCTCCCACGGCCCGTCGTGCACGACGACGCGGTGGCGCAGGTGCAGCACCTCACCGGCCGGCACGGTGAGCGCCTCGTCCCAGAGGAAGGCGGCGTTGGCGAAGTTGGACCACCCGTCCTGGCCGTACGTGTCCGCCCGCGTGCTGGCGTACCAGGGCGTCGGGAAGCGGGGGTTGGCCGGGTGGTCGAAGATCGCCATGCCGACGATCGGGTCCTCGTCGTGGCCGGCGCCGGCGTCGCTGCCCTCGGCCGCGCTGGGCTCAGCGGTCTGATCGCCGGCGGCCGGCGCGGCGATGGGCCCGGCCAGGGCGCACCAGGGGGCCCGGTCGCCGAGCACGCGCTCGTGGGGGGTGCCGTCGGGCAGGCGCAGGACGGTGTCGTGCCAGTCGGGCCGGCCACGCAGGGTCAGGCCGCCGTAGCCACCCCAGGTGGTGAAGGGCGTGCGGTCGTAGGTGACCTCGTCGTCGGCGACGAGCGTGACCTCCCAGTCGAGGGCGTGACCGTCGGCGGCGATCGGGTGGTGGGTGAGCACGAGGTGCTGGCGCACGGCGACGCGGCCGTCGGGGCGGACCCACACCAGGTCGGACGCGGCCCGCTCGGCGCCGTGGCCGACGTGGGCGACCGACGGGGGCGCCTCTTGGCGCAGGAGCCCGAACTCGCCGAACTCCTCCCAGAAGTTGTCGCCGTCGACGAGCTTGATGGTGAACCAGAGGGCGTGGTGCCACGGGTGGTCGGCCGGCGCGTCGACGGTGAGCACGTGGCCCGCCGGGGTGCGCACGGGGTGCACGAAGGGCCGTGGCCGATCCTGCCAGTCGTAGGTCCACGCGCCCTCGCCGAGCACGGTCGTGGCCGTCGGCGTCGGCTCGCCGGGACGGTCGTCCCCACCTTCGGGCGTGGGCTGGTCGAGCTGGTCGCCGTCGGCCATCGGGTCCGTCCTCGTCCGGTGCCGGGTCCGCACCGGCGCGCCCGGAACCTACCGGATGCCCGCGCGCGGCGACCGAACTGCAACAGGTTGCAGCGCGAGAACAGGTTCCACGACACGGCCTCCACCGCGACCCCTACCGTTGCTCGCCATGCACATCGCCAAGGTCGGCATCGTCGGTTCGGGGATCATGGGCACGGGCATCGCCGAGGTGGCGATCCTGTCGGGCTTCGAGGTGGTGCTGCGCTCTCGCCGCGAGGGCTCGGCGCTGGCCACCCGAGCGGCCATCGA
Source organism: Acidimicrobiales bacterium (assembly GCA_046331175.1). Taxonomy (GTDB): domain Bacteria; phylum Actinomycetota; class Acidimicrobiia; order Acidimicrobiales; family Acidimicrobilacustridaceae; genus JAWKIW01. The sequence continues at coordinate 482,216 of JAXLRI010000004.1, read as the reverse complement.
GAAGTCGGTCGACCGTCGGGTCGAGCGGGGCAAGCTCACCGCCGACGACCGCGACGCCGCCCTCACCCGCCTCGTCACCACGTCGGCGCTGCACGACCTCGCCGGCTGCGATCTCGTGATCGAGGCGGTGGTCGAGGACCTGGCCACCAAGCGCGAGCTGTTCGGCGAGCTCGACCACGTGTGCGGTGACGACGCGGTCATCGCCACGAACACCTCGACGTTCTCGGTCACCGAGCTGGCCGTGCAGACCCGCCGGCCCGAGCAGGTGTGCGGCCTGCACTTCTTCAACCCGGCCCCGGTCATGCGCCTGGTCGAGGTGGCCCGTCCCCTCACCGCCGCCGACCGCACCATCGATGCGGCGACCGACTTCGTGCGGGCGTGCGGCAAGGACCCGGTGGTCGTCACCGACTCCACCGGCTTCATCGTCAACGCCCTGCTGTTCGGTTACTTCGGCGACGCCATCCGCCTCCACGAGCGCGGCACCGCGTCCATCGCCGACATCGACACGGCCATGCAGGGCGGCTGCAACTTCCCCATGGGCCCGTTCGCCCTGCTCGACCTCATCGGCCTCGACACCGCCGCCGCCGTGTTCGATGCCCTCTACGCCGAGCACCGCGAGCCCCGCCTCGCCTGCCCGCCGGTCCTGCGGCGGATGGTGAGCGCCGGCATGCTCGGCCGCAAGACCGGCCAGGGCTTCTACGACCACCGCCGCTGACGGCCCGAACGGCGTCGGCCACCGGGTGACGGCCCGGCGACCCGGCACCTCAGACCGGCACCACCGGACCGCCTGCGGGCACCCCGACCGGCCTGGCGGGCGCGGCGGTAGGGTCGGGCCCGTGCAGGACCGACCCCACGACCCGGCCGCGCCCATCACCGAGCACGACCTGCTGCGGTGGAGCGAGGCGCTGGCCGGCATCGCCCGCACCGGCCTCGGCTTCACCGAGAGCCAGTACGAGCGGGAGCGCTTCGAGGAGGTCCTGGCGGTCGCCGCCGACATCGCCCACCGGGCCGGCAACGCGGTCAGCGCCGAGCAGGCCGTGGTCGAGTGGATGCGCTCCGTCGGCCAGGGCGTGCCCGGCTACCAGACCCCCAAGGTCGCCATCGGTGCGGTGGTCGGCAACGACGACGGCGAGGTGCTGCTGATCCAACGGTCCGACTCGGGCATCTGGCTGTACCCCACCGGGTGGGCCGACATCGGCTACTCGGCCAGCGAGGTGGCGGTGAAGGAGGTGGCCGAGGAGACCGGCATCGAGTGCGAGGTCGTCCAGGTGCTGGCCGTGCTCGACGGGCTGCGGCTCGGCTTCACCCGGGTGCCGCTCTACTCGCTGGTGTTCCACTGCCGGGCCACCGGCGGCGAGCTGGCGCCCCACCCGCTCGAGTGCCTCGACGCCGGCTGGTTCGCCGAGGGCCAGCTGCCCGAGCTGACCGCGGGCGCCGACCACTGGGCCGAGCTGGCCTTCCGCGCCATCCGGGGCGAGCCGTTCGAGGTGCTCTACGACCGGCCCCGCATCCCGCCGTGGCACGGCGAGCCCGACGCCGACCACGGTTGATCCCGCCGCTCCGAGCCAAGGGGGCGACCCACGGTCCACGGCGGTGCGATGATGGTCCGCCGTCGCACCGGACGTCGCTCTCGAGCCGTCGGCGACGACGGTGACGACCACGACGATCGGGGGGATCGACATGGGCGAGGTGCCCGCAGAGCTGCCGTCGGCCATCGAGGTGGCGGCCGCCATCAAGGCCGGCGACTACACCGCCATGGACGTGCTCGAGCGGTGCATCACCGCCATCGAGGACGGCAACGACGAGCTCAACGCGTTCGTCGTCACCGACTTCGACCACGCCCGCACGTTGGCGGCCGCCGTCGACGCGGCGATCGCCCGCGGTGACGATCCCGGCCCGCTGGCCGGCGTGCCCGTCGGGGTGAAGGACCTCGAGGACTGCGCCGGCCTGCCCACCTCGCACGGCTCGCTGCTCTACAAGGACGGCCCGCCGGCCGCCGCCGACAGCGAGCACCTCGCCCGCATGCGGGCCGCTGGCGCCATCCCCGTCGGCAAGACGGCCGCCCCCGAGTTCGGCACGGTGCAGTTCACCCGCACCCTGGCATGGGGGACCACCCGCAACGCCTGGGACCCGTCGCGCACGCCGGGCGGCTCCAGCGGCGGCTCGGCGGCGGCGGTGGCCGCCGGCATGGTGCCCATGGCCACGGCGTCCGACGGCGGCGGCTCCACCCGCATCCCGGCCGCCTTCAGCGGGCTGGTCGGCCTCAAGCCGTCCCATGGCCGGATCCCGGCGCCATCGGCCGATCCCTCCCAGACCGCCGTCTACGGCGTGGAGGCCCTCACCGTGGCCGACGCCGCCCGTCACCTCGACGTGGTGAGCGGCCCGTTCGACGCCGACCGGACGTCGCTGCCCGCCCCGTGGGTGGTCTACGAGGAGGCCATCGAGGACCTCGACGTGTCCAGCCTGCGCATCGGCTGGTCGTCCGACCTCGGCTTCGCCGTCGTCGACCCCGAGGTGCTCGACCTGACCCACGCCGCCGCCCAGGTGATCGCTCGGGAGGCCGGCGTGCCGCTGATCGACTACGACGTCCACCTCACCGACCCGGTCCTCACCTGGCTGACCGCGGGCGGGTTCACGCTGTGGCTCGAGATCGACGAGGCCTCGCACTACCCCGAGCGGCTCGAGGACCTCACGCCGTTCGTGCGCATGGGCCTCGAGGCCAGCTACGAGCGCCCGATGCGGACGATGATCAAGCCCTTCCGCCGGCGCCTGCAGCTGGAGGCCGACGTGGCCGCCATCTACGACGACCTCGACGTGCTCATCACGCCCACCACGGCCATCCCCGCCTTCGTCGCCGAGGGCCCGTCGCCCACCACCATCGCCGGCGAGGACCTGACCGCGCGCTTCGGCCTGGCCGCCGGGGCGATGAGCGTGCCGTTCACCATGGTCGCCAACCTGTGCTGGAACCCGGCCATCTCGGTGCCGGCCGGCGTCAGCAGCGAGGGGCTGCCGGTGGGGGTGCAGATCATGGCCCGCCGCCACCACGACGAGGTCGCCCTGCGCCTGGCCCGCCTGCTGGAGGCGACCCAGCCCTGGCCCCGCCACGCGCCGCGCGGGAGGGCCTGAGCGGCCGCGGCGTCGGCCGGGCGCCGCCGATCGGGCCCGGGCCCGGCTCAGCTCTGGTCGCGCAGGAAGCGCTCGACCTCTTCGATGAGTTCGTCACCCGAGCCGAGGTCGGTGGCCTCCTCGTCGAAGGACTCCTCGAGGCGGGTGACGTAGGCGGCGGTCTCGTCGTCGCCGGCCACGGCCTCGTCGACCTGGCGCTCGTAGGCCCGGCTGGCCGACTCGAGGTCGCCGGCGGGGACCTCGACGTGCAGCAGGGCCTCGGCCTTGCGGACCAGGGCCAACGCCGCCTTCGGCGACGGGGCGTTGGGGAGGTAGGTGGGCACCGCCGCCCACAGGGAGGCCGAGGGGATGCCCTGGGTGCCGCAGGCAGCGTGGAGCACGCCGACGATGCCGGTGGGTCCCTCGTACTGCGAGGGCACGAGGTCGTGCTCGTCGAGGAGGTGCTCGTCGTCGGTGGCGCCGAACACCGAGACCGGGCGGCTGTGGGGCACGTCGGCCAGCAGGGCGCCGAGGGTGAGCACCAGCTGGACGTCGTAGCGCTGGACCACGGTGACCACCTGCTCGACGAAGGTGCGCCACCGCAGCTGGGGCTCGACGCCGTTGAGCGTGATCACGTCGAGGCCCTTGCCGTCGACGTCGGAGGCGGCCGAGAAGCGGTTGTCGGGCCAGATGATCTCGCGGCTGCCCACCTCGGAGAACTGGACCTCGGGGCGGGTGGAGGAGAAGTCGAAGAACTCCTCGGGATCGATCTCGGCGAACGGCTCGGCGTCCCAGTGCTCCTCGAGGTGGCCGATGGCGGTGGAGGCGGCGCTGCCGGCGTCGTTCCAGCCCTCGAAGGCGGCGACGAGCACGGGGCGGTGCAGGCGCGGCACGTCGGACCACTGCAGGGGCCCGGGGCCCTGGGGCGGGGAACCGTCGGACATCGGCGTCCACGCTACTGGCCGCTCGGGGCGCAGCCACCGCACGGGCGGCGGGCGGGCCGGCGCTAGCGTCTCGGCCCATGAGCACGGTCGAGGTCGTCGAGGCCACCGAGGTCACCCCCGAGCTGGTCGAGGCCTTCGAGCGGCTCACCCCGCAGCTGTCGTCGTCGAACCCACCGCCGCCCGAGGCCGACCTGCGCGAGATCGTCGCGTCACCCGCCACCGTGCTGCTGATCGCCCGCGACTCGGAGGCGGACGGGCAGATCGTGGGCAGCCTCACCCTCGCCCTGTTCCGCATCCCGACCGGCCTGCGGGCCTGGATCGAGGACGTGGTCGTCGACGGGGAGGCGCGCGGCAAGGGCGTCGGCGAAGCGCTCAACCGGGTCGCCCTCGATCGTGCGCGCGCCGTCGGCGCCCGCACCGTCGACCTGACCAGCCGCCCGTCACGAGAGGCCGCCAACCGGCTCTACCGCCGGATCGGCTTCGTCGAGCGAGAGACCAACGTCTACCGGTACGACCTCAGCGGTGCGTAGGGGAGGCGCCTCCGGCGTCCTCGTCGTGCGGCTGGGTGGTCGTCAGCCGAACACCATCGGGACGGACGGGGTGACCCGACCGCCACGGTCCGGCTTCGCTAGCCGAACACCATGGGGATCGACTGCGGGCACAGGTCGAGGGCGGGGTTGGCGTTGCGCATGCCCGGCACGACGAAGGCGGCGTCGGGTGACGTCGCGGCGAGGTCGCGCAGCTGCTGGACGGCGCCGGCCACGTCGCCCGACTTCTCCAGGGCGTTGGCGCGCGTGATGTAGGCGAGCATCTTCACCGAGAAGAACCAGGGCAGCTCGTTCGGGGTGCGACCGAGGGCCTGCAGGGCCAGGTCGAACTGGCCCTGGGCCGTGGTGAGGTAGGCGTAGGAGAGGCGGTAGGAGCTGTCGCTGCAGAGGTCGCTCGGCTGCGGATCGCACGGCCGCAGCCAGCTGATCGCGTCGTCGAGGTCGTGGTCGTTGACCGAGAGCCGGCACAGGGCGCACCGGGAGAACTGGCGCTGGCGCGGACCCTGGGACGCCTCGAGCGTGCTCTCCCACAATGCCCGGATCCGCACGCGGTCGCCCTGGCTGGCCCAGAAGCCGACGAGCAGGGTGGTGAGCCACATGAGGTCGTCGCCGATGGTCGCCGCCTGCGCCGGGTCGGCGGCGATGGCGCGGGCGCGCTCCCACTGCTGGCGAGCGGCCTCGACGTTCTGCTCGGTCAGCTGCCCGTGCTCGCCGAGCTGGGTGACCTCGGGGTGGACGTTGAAGCCGGTGTCGACCTGCCGCCACAGCGACGCGAGGCGGGCCGCCTCGTCGACCGGCGCGCCCGACGCCATCGAGCCGTCGTCGCGGATGCCGACGTAGCTCGCCTGGTGGCAGAAGGCGCACTGCACCGAGCCTCCCTCGGGGCCCACCGGCGGCAGCGACGCACCGCAGTTCGAGCAGACCAGGATGCGGACGCTGGCGTCGAAGGTTCCCATGCGCAGCAACGTACTCGTCGGCTGGTCGGCGGGTCCGGGGTGGGGCGCGGGTACGTCGGCGGCGCGGCCTCGGGGCGGGGCGGTGGGCTCCGCGGCAGGCGGGGGAGGAGGTCGATAGCGTTTCGGCCGATGTCGATGAACGGCGTGCTGCGGGCCTACACCACCGACGGGTTCGAGCTCGGTGATCTGGCGGACGGGGACCTCGAGGCGTCGGCGGCGTTCGCCTCGTCCATCGAGGTCGACAAGATGTGGCAGGCGCTCAGCGTGCTGACGACCCCCGGCGACGACCCGCTGCGGTCCATCGTGTCGCCCGATCCGCTCGATCCGCTGCTGGGTGGCCGCCCGTTCGGCGACGACCTCGGCTACGGCGAGGCTCGCCACCTCCCGCCCGACCAGGTGCTGGCGGTGCACGACCACCTGTCGGCGCTGGCCGACGGCGAGGTGCGGACCCGCTTCGACCCGGCGGCCTTCGGGGCTGCCGGCGTCTACCCCTTCGTGTGGGACGAGGACCCCGACGAGCTGTGGGCCGAGGTGCTGGTCCACCTGGCGGCCATCCGCCGCTTCTACGCCGACGCCGCCGCCAACGGCCACCACGTCGTGCTCTGCCTCGAGTAGCGGGTCGCGCGGCTGGGAGCCGGCGTGCGAATGGCGTCGGCGGTGTGCGGTCAGGCGGGCTGGGTGATCGAGAGCGTGTTGCCGTCCGGGTCGGCGAACCAGCCGACACGGTCCCCACCCGGCGCGACCCAGAGCCCGTCGTCGTCCTGGTCCATCCCGTCGAACCGCTGCATCACCACGCCCCGGTGCACCAGCCAGCGGGCGGTGGCGGTCGCATCGGCGACGACCCAGCCCAGCGTGGTGCCCGGCGGCGGTCGGTGCTCGGGCACCGCGGTGATGCGCACCGTCACGCCGCCGGCGTCGACGATGACGGCGATCGGGGTGCGCTCCACGAGCGTCAGCCCGAGCACGTCCACGTAGAAGTCGGCGGCCCGGTCGAGGTCGGTGACGGGCACGAAGGCCTGCAGCGGGGCGTCGGCGAGCATCGGCCCATCGTCGCAGCCGGACGAGGCCGCTGCACGGGCCCGTGTTGCCTCGACGGACGGTGGCGATCATCCGCCGCCTCGACGAGCCGGGCGCGTGGTCGCCGACCGCGTCGCGGCGCGCCGAGGACGGGATCCGTAGGCTCGGAAGATGGAGCAGCGGGTCAGCCTGGTGACGTTCGGGGTCGACGACCTCGATCGGGCTCGGCGGTTCTACGAGGCGCTGGGCTGGCGGGGCCAGGAGGTCGAGCAGACCGTCTTCTTCCAGGCCGGTGGTCTCGTCATCGTGTTGTGGAGCCGCGCCGCGCTCGCCGCCGACAGCGGCCTCGATGCCTCGGCGGCGACCGGCGACGGGTTCGGTGGCGTCGCGCTCGCCCACAACGTCCGCCGGCGCGACGAGGTCGACGAGGTGATCGCCACCGCGGCCGCGGCCGGCGCGGTGGTCACCAAGGACCCAGCCGACACGTTCTACGGCGGCTACGCGGGGTGCTTCACCGACCCCGACGGCCACGTGTGGGAGGTGGCGTGGAACCCCGGCTTCGCCATCGCCGACGACGGGACGATCGTCCTCCCCGACTTCGGCGCCTGACGTCGGTGCGCCGGGCTGGCCATGGGTCGGCCGGCCCGCGGCCGCATGCTGCCTACTCGCCGGTGACGTAGACCCATCGGCCGTCGTGGCGGCGGAAGCGGCTGGTCTCGTGGAGGACGCCCGGCACGCCGTCGTGCTCGTGGTGGGCCCGGAACTCGACGGTGCCCTCCTGGTCGAGCATCCCGCCGCCGGTGGTGGCGACGATCTCCAGCTCGGTCCAGCGGCGGTCAGGGTCCAGCCGGATGTGGCGGGGACACGTGGTCGGGTCCCACGAGCGGCGCAGGTGGTCCTCGTCGCGCAGGGCGAAGGCGCTGAAGCGCGAGCGCATCAGCTCCTCGGCCGTGACCGCCTCGGCCTCGCCACGGTGCAGCCGCCCACAGCAGGCGTCGTAGCGGCGCCCCGACCCGCACGGGCACCGGGTCGGTGGGGAGGTGGGCACGGCGGCATCCTCGCGCGGAGGCGGCGCATCAGGCCGGGGGCAGGAGGGCGTTGGGGTTGCAGATGCCGTCGGGGTCGAGGGCGGCCTTGATGGCGCGCATGGCGGCCAGCTCGGCGGGCGCGCGCACGAGGGACAGCCAGCCGCGCTTCGCCGTGCCGATGCCGTGCTCGGCGCTGATGCTGCCGCCGAGGTCGGCGACGTAGCGCAGCACGGCGTCGTCGACCCGCTCGTCGTCGGGCGCCACGCCGGTGACGTTGACGTGGATGTTGCCGTCGCCGACGTGGCCGAACAGCCACGTCTGCGCCTCGGGCGCCGCCGCCGTCACCACGTCGCCGACCTCGTCGCAGAAGCCAGCGAGGGCGTGGCTCGGCAGCGTGACGTCGAGCTTGTGGGGTGGGCCGAGGGTGTTGATGGCGAGCGTGTGCTCTTCGCGGTAGCGCCACAGCGCGGTGCGGTGGGCGGCGTCGGCCGCCACGGCCACGTCCTGCACGCCGTCGGTCCCGTCGACGGCGGCGGCCAGGCGGTCGGTGGGGTCGGTGCTGCCGGCCACCTCGACGAGCACGTATGCCGGCCAGTGCGTGGTGAAGGGCGGTGGGCGGTCGAAGGTGTCGCACACCAGGTGCAGGCCGGCGTCGAGCACGAGCTCGGCCGACTCGAGGTCGTCGAGGTCGAGGTGCCACGCGGCCACGGCGGCCACGGCGGCGTCGATCGAGGAGAAGGCGACGAGCGCCACGATGGTGTGCACGGGCTTGGGCACGAGCTTCAGGCGGACGGCGGTGACGAGGCCGAGCGTCCCCTCGCTGCCGCACAGCAGCCCGGCCAGGTCGTAGCCGGTGTTGTCCTTGAGGAGGCCACCGAGGTGCGAGACGACGCCGCCCGTGCCGAGCACCGCCTCGATGCCGACGACCTGCTGGCGGGTGCCGCCGAAGCGGATCAGGTTGATGCCGCCGGCGTTGGTGGCGACGTTGCCGCCGATGGTCGCGCTGTCGCGGGCGGCCAGATCGACGGCGTAGCGCAGGCCGGCGGCGTCGGCGGCCTGCCGCACGGCGGCGAGGGTGGCGCCGGCGCCGGCGGTGACCTGGCGGGCGAGCACGTCGACCTCACCGACGTGGTCGAGGCGTTGCAGGTTCACCACGACCTCGCCGCCGAGGGGGACGCCACCACCGACGAGCCCGGTGTTGCCACCCTGGGGCACCAGGGCCAACCCGTGGCGACGGGCCACCTCGACCACGGCGGCGGCGGCCGCGGTGTCGGCCGGCCGCACGACCGCCGGCGCCTGTCCGTGGAACCGACCGGTCCAGTCGACCTCGTAGGACGCCCGCTCGTCGGCGTCGATCACCAGTCCCCGTGGTCCGACGGCGTCGAGCAGGTCGCGCCGGGCGGCGTCGGGCAGCGGCGAGGCGCTGGATCGGGGGTCGGTCATCCTGCCCATCGTGGCAGACGTCCCGACCGCCGCTCCCGAGCGGGTCGAGCGGCGGTCAGCGGCCGGTGGTCCTCTTCGGTGCCTTCGTGGTGGTCGTGGTCTTGCTCTTGCTGCCGGAACCCGAGCCGGAGCCGCGCCGGGCGGTCGTCGGTGGGGCCGCCGTCGTGGCCGGCGCCGGCGCGGTGGTCGGCGGAGCGTCGGCGGTGTCCGGTCCGCCCCCGCCGCTCGGGTCGCGCAGCAGCACGGCGACGAAGTCGCGGCTGTCGGTGGCGAGGTAGCGGTCGCCGGTGCGGAACATCTCGGGCAGCAGCTTGGTGCCCGTGGTCTTGGTGCCGTCGGTCCGGTAGCTGTTGAAGCTGACCCAGTCGTGGTTGATGTCGAGCTCCATGGCCCGCACGGCGCCGGCCCGGGCCAGCGTCTCGGCCAGCGACTTGGCCGACAGGCTGGGGCCGGCCACGTACACCAGGGCACCGTCCGCGGTGACGCCGACACCCGAGCGCCACACGAACACCTTGTTGCCGACGGTTGCGCCCCACTTGGCGCCGGGGTTCTCGTCGAGGTCGTCCACGGGCTTCCCGCCGTCGACGATCAGGGCCAGGTTCTGGCGGGCGGCCACGAGGTGCGGGTCGAGGTGGAGGTCGCGCCCCCACTGGCCGACGGTGGCGACGCCCTGGTCGTCGATGGCCAACGTCGCGTCGCCGTCGATCATGGTCGACGCACCCTTGCCGTCGGCGTAGAAGCCGCCCTGGGCGTCCTGCATGCGGAAGCCGCCGTTGAAGGCGGCGACCAGCGCGGCCTGGTCAGCCGGGGCGACCGACGACGGGGTGGACCACTGCCCGCCGGGCACCTCGGCGCCGGGGTGCAGCTGGAAGCGCACGACCTTGGGGTCCATCCACGCCACCAGCTCGAGGTACGAGGTGTGCACCGCGTCGGGACGGATCTGGGTGGTGTACACGGCGGCGACGTCGCCGAACACGGGGCCGACCGGTTGCCACTGGCCCTCGCCGGGCAGCGCCGGAGCGGCGGGCGTGGTGAGCGGTGCCGGTGCGGGCAGGTGGGGGATGCCCGCCGGCCGCGTGTCGACCGGCTGCTCGGGTGGCGCAGCGATGGCCCGTTCGGGGGCGCCGCCCTCGGCCGGCGGGTGCAGTGCGTAGGCGATCTGCTCGCCGAGGTTGACCAGTGCCCCGAGGTGGATGTCGCGCAGCCACTCGGCGCTGCGGGCCACCACGGTGTCGTCACCGGGCTCGCGCAGCTTCTGCACGTAGGAGACCGAGGCGACGAGCAGCACCACGGTCAGGATCGCCAGGATCCCGGTGCGGATCGGGTGCCGTCGGGCGGCGCCGCCGAAGCGCTCGCGGCGCGAGGGCCGCGGGGGCGGTGGGCCGGAGGCCTCGTCACCCGGGTCGCCGGGCTCGCCGGTGGCGGGGTCGTCGCCGTCGTCGCCGGTGCAGGACGTCGGCGAGGCGGGGATGGGCGGCCGGACGAAGTCGGGCAGCGTGGGGTCGTCGAGGAGGAGCGACACGAAGGACCTCTCGTGTGGGCTCCGCCCGCCGGAGCACTGAACGTACCCGGGCACCGTACCGGGGGTCGCGGATGGTGGGGTCGCGCCCCCCGTAGCCTCGGCGCCGTGGAGGACCGCTTCGCCGTGCTGCGCCGGGTGCCGCTGACCGCCGTCGACGCGGTGGTCGTCGTCGTGCTGCTCGTCCTCGGTCTGGCCACCATCGCCGACCTCGGCACCGCGGGTTCCGGGTCGGCCGGCACCTTCGTCGACGCCACGCCGCTCGGGGCGGTGGCCCTCGTCGCCGGGGTCGTCCCCGTGCTGTTCCGCCGCCGGTGGCCGCTGCCCTGCGCGGTGGTGACGGCCGTCGTCTACGGAGCCGTCGCCGTCGTCGACGAGGAGCCCGACCGCACCGCCTTGCTCGTCGCCACCCTGCTCTGCGCGTACTCGCTGGCCGCGCTCGGGACGATCGGCCAGCGGCGCATCGGCGGCTCGGTGGTGGGTGCCGTCTCCGTCCTGTCGGCCACCGTCGGGGAGCGCTTCTACCGGGGCGACGCCGTGGCCTGGGTCCGGTTCGGCTTGTTCGAGCTGGCCCTCTTCGGCGGCACCTGGCTCGTCGGCGACCTCATCCGCCAGCGGCGGCTCGCCCAGGAGCAGCTGGCCCGCCGGGCCGAGCGGGCCGAGGTGCGGGCCGAGACGGCGGCGGCCGGCGAGCGGGCTCGCATCGCGCGCGAGCTGCACGACCTGGTGGGCCACGCCATCAGCGTGATCAGCGTGCAGGCCACCGTCGGCGAGCATCTGGCCGAGACGAACCCCGAGCAGGCCAAGGCGGCGCTGGGCACCATCCAGGAGGTCTCCAAGCAGGCCATGGTCGAGATGCGCCACCTGGTCGGCGTGCTGCGCAGCGAGGACGGCGCGCGCTCCGGTGGCCCGCTCGAGCCCCAGCCGGGTGCGGGCGACGTGGTGGACCTGGTCGACGAGCAGCGGGCCAACGGGCTCGACGTCCGTCTGGAGCAGAGCGGCCTCGAGGTCGCCCTGTCGCCGGGGCTCGGTCTCACCACCTACCGGATCGTGCAGGAGGGCCTCAACAACGCCCGCAAGCACGCGCCGGGCGGCCGGGTCGACGTCCGCATCGACCGGGGCCGCAGCGCGGTCACCGTCGAGGTCGTCAACAGCCCGGCCACCGCCGAGGGTCGGGAGGCGGCGGCCGCCGCCCGCACGACCACCGACGACCTCGGCAGCTCGGGGTTCGGCCTGGTGGGCATCCAGGAGCGGGTCGCCGTCTACGAGGGCACCCTCGACAGCGGCCCGACCGACGCCGGCGGGTTCCGGCTGCGGGCCGTCCTCCCCTACGGTGACGACACGCCCGGGGTGGTGGGTGGCTAGGCGCAGCGTGCGGCCGGTGCACCGGCTGCGGGGTGATGCGGGCCGACGGCTGATCGACGAGACGACACGACGAGGGCAGCGATGAGCGAGGGCAGCGACGACGTGCGGGTGGTGGTGGTCGACGACCAGGACCTGGTGCGGGCCGGGTTCGTGGCGCTGATCTCGGCCACGCCGGGCCTCGCGGTGGTCGGCGAGGCCGCCGACGGCGCCGCCGGCGTCGAGGTGGTGCAGCGCGAACGGCCCGACGTCGTGCTGATGGACATCCGCATGCCCGAGCTCGACGGCATCGCCGCCACGGAGCGCATCACCGACGTCGGTGAGGGCGACGAGGCGCCGCGGGTCATCGTGCTCACCACGTTCGACCTCGACGAGTACGTCTACGGCGCGCTGCGGGCGGGCGCCTCGGGCTTCCTGCTCAAGGACACCGCGGCCGGCGACCTGCTCGACGCCATCCGCATCGTCGCCGCCGGCGACGCGCTGCTGTCGCCGGCCATCACCCGCCGGCTGATCACCGAGTTCGCCAACCGGCCCGACCCGGCCACCCCGCCGGCCGACCTCGAGGTGCTGACCGCCCGTGAGCGCGAGGTGCTGGTGGCGGTGGCCCGGGGCCTGACCAACGGCGAGATCGCCGAGACGCTGTTCATGAGCGAGGCCACGGTGAAGACCCACGTCGGCCGGATCATGGCCAAGACGCACTGCTCCAGCCGGGCCCAGCTCGTCGTCGTCGCCTACGAGTCCGGCCTCGTCGCCCCCGGCGCCGGCTGACCGACGGGTTCCGGCGACCCCCGCTGACCTGGGGTTTCGCGTCCTTGGAGGCACTGGCGTACACCGCTGGTCGTACGCGAGGTCCCGACCTCGGGAGGATTCGCGGGGAGGGGTGATCGTGGTCTCGTGCTCTTGCACCGCTCGTGCAGGAGGAGAACCCCATGAACACGATCCGCAAGCCCATCCCGACCCACACCACCATCCAGGCCAGCGGCTCGGCCACCTCGGTCGCCGACCTGGCCGCCCGCTCGGCCCGCCGGGCCCAGCAGCGCCGCCGCCGGATCCTCGGCGTGAGCGCCTTCTGGGCGTTCGTGGCCCTCGTCGCCGTGGGCGTGGCCCGCACCAACCCCGACCTCGGCCGCATCGCCGACGCCGGCTGGTGGAGCCAGCTCGGCAGCACCGTGCTGGCCGGCTGGAAGACCGCCATCCTCAACCCCTGGTACTGGGGCCTCGTCGCCATCCTGATCCTGGCCGAGCGCCGCTGGCCGGGGCGTGAGGGCGAGGGTGCCCTCACCACCGGTGGCGCCCAGGACCTCGCCTGGACCATCGCCTACCCGGTCCTGAACCTCACCGTCGTGGCCCTGGCCGTCGGCATCCTGAACGCCGCCTACGACGGGCTGCTCGGCGGAGCCCAGCTCGACCTCACCCCGGTGCTCGGCACCCTCGGCGTGGCCGTCCTCGCCTTCCTGGTCGCCGACTTCGGCATGTGGTTCACCCACTGGGCCCGCCACAAGGTCCCCACCTTCTGGCACTTCCACGCCGTGCACCACGCCCCGACCCGCATGAACCCGATGGTCGACAACCGGGTCCACCTGGCCGAGCCGGTCATCGCCACCGCCCTGGTCCTGGTCCCGTCCCGCCTCCTCGGCCTCGAGGGGCAGGCCGCCCTGGCCCTGGCCCTGGCCACCACCTTCTTCACCGCCTTCACCCACGCCAACCTGCACACCAACCTCGGCCCAGTGCGCTACGTGCTGGTGAGCCCGCAGGCCCACCGGGTGCACCACAGCTACGCCCGGGAGCACATCGACACGAACTTCGGCACCGTGCTCAGCGTCTGGGACCGGCTCTTCGGCACCTACTACCAGGGTGAGGACGAGTACCCGACGGTCGGCATCCCCGACACCCGGTTCCCGCTCGAGACCGAGGCCACCCCGGCCGCCGTGGTCGCCGGGGTCGCCCGACAGACCGCCTACCCCTTCCGCCAGTGCATCGAGGACATCGGCCGCTACCGGACCCGATGAGCCACCGATGACCACGGTGGCGCCGGTCCCGCCAAAGCGACGCCACCGCCGGTTGGCCGGTCCTGCACCTCCTCCGCAGGATCGGCCGCCACCCCCGGGTCGCCGCCCCTCCTCCTCGGCGCCCCGGGGGTGGCTCGCGTGTGGGCGGGCCACCCCCCACCACCCCCGATCCTCACTCGCCCCCACCACTCGAACCTTGGAGGATTCGCGTCATCCCCTGACGCGGATCCTCCAAGGCTCGAGGGGGGAGGGATGGGGCGGAGGTGACGAGCGCCCCAGTGGTCATGGGCCGCCGGTGAGGGTGGCGGTGAGGCCGCGGGGGTCGCCTTCGTCGTCGTGCCAGACGTCGGGTAGGGCGAAGCCGGCGGCGGCGAGGTCGGCGGCGAGCGCTTCGGGCTGGTCGCCGCCCAGCTCGACCAGGAGGTGGCCTTCGGGGCGCAGCAGCCCTGCCGCCTCGGTCACGATGCGGCGGACGACGGCCAGCCCGTCGTCGCCGCCGTCGAGGGCGCGGACGGGCTCGTGGTCGCGTACGTCCGACGGCAGCAGGTCGAGAGCATCGGTCGGGACGTAGGGGGCCACGGCGGTGACGACGTCGGCGGCCAGGTCCGGCCGCAGCGGTCCGCCCAGGTCACCGACCACCGCCGCCACCCCGTTGCGGTGAGCGCAGGCCACTGCGGCCGGGTCGAGGTCGACGCCGACCACCCGTGCCGTCGGGACCGCCGCCTGGAGGAGCGCGGCGATGGCCCCGACGCCGGTGCACAGGTCGACCGCCCGCCCGCCGTCGGGCAGGAGGGCCGCCGCCCGGCGGGCCAGCTGCTCGGTCTGGGGGCGCGGGACGTACACGCCGGTGTCGATGGCCAGGGTCAGGCCGCCGAACCGCACGCGGCCGGTCAGCCAGGCGAGTGGCTCACCCTGTTCACGGCGAGCGACGAGCGCGGCCAGGTCGACCTCGTCGCTCGTCGTGGCGACCAGCTCGGCCGCCTCGGCCTCGGGCGCGATGCACCCGGCGGCGGCCAGCCGCTCGACCAGCCAGCGCGGTGCTGGTTCGTGTTCCACGGCCCGAGCATGGCCGATCGAGCCCCGCGAGGCGGCGGTCTGCGCCGCGGCCGCCTGACCCGGGTGGTGGCCGGAGACGGCGAGGCCGGTCGGATTGGACGAACCACGCCGGGAGCAGCTGCGCCCGGGGGGTGCGACGATGGCGCCGGCGATCGGTGGAACGGCCGTCGATCGAGGGAACGGCCAGCCGGCCGGACGATCAGCCGGACCGGGAGCTCGACGAGGGGAGCGGTGGTGTCGGACTGGCAGCAGATCGGGGTGGCGACGGGCGACGACGGCGCGGCCCGCTGCGGGTGGTGCCTCGGCGCGCCCGAGTACGAGGCGTACCACGACGACGAGTGGGGCCGGCCGGTGGTCGACGACGTCCGGCTCTACGAGAAGCTGTGCCTCGAGGGCTTCCAGTCGGGTCTCTCCTGGCTCACCATCCTGCGCAAGCGGGAGGGGTTCCGCCGGGCCTTCGCCGGCTTCGACCCGGCGGTGGTCGCCACCTTCGGCCCGGCCGACGTCGACCGCCTGCTCGGCGATGCAGGCATCGTCCGCCATCGGGGCAAGGTCGAGGCCGCCATCGCCAACGCCGGGGCCACCCTCGACGTCCAGGCCGAGCACGGGTCGCTGGCCGCCTTCGTCTGGTCGTTCGCACCGCCACCCCGACGCCGGGGCGATCCCGTTCCGCAGCGCCTCGGCGACCTGGCCCCCACCACCCCCGAGTCCACGGCGCTGGCCAAGGCCCTGAAGAAGGCCGGCTTCCGCTTCGTCGGCCCCACGACGGCCTACGCCGCCATGCAGTCGCTCGGCCTGGTCAACGACCACCTGCAGGGGTGCTCCGTCCGCACCGCCTGCGACCGCGAGCGCCGAGCCGTGCTCGTCCCCACCCCCTGAACGCGAACTTCCCGCGATTGTGGGGCTTGGTGCCCCAGTATCGCGGGAAGCTCGGAACAGGTGGTGGTGGTGGGGCAGGTCGCACCCCGAGGGGTGCGACCGACCCGCGGGATCAGCTGGTGACCTCGAAGAAGGTGTTGGCTCCGCACGAGATGGCGTTGAACCGCCACTGCCCGACCCGGGCGCCGGCGGGCACGGTGAACTCGAGGCCGTACTCGTTCATGCCCTGGGCCGTGAGGGTGCCGGCGCTGCCCGGCCCGGTGGCCCCGGGCTCCCAGTAGTACACGGGACCGGCGCAGCGCGAGCCGGCCGACGAGATGTAGACGGTGGTGCCGGCGGGCCCGCTGCCCGGGTTGATGGCCAGGTTCGGCGCACAGTTCGGCGGACACGGCGTGTTCGGCGGGAACGTGGTGGTCGAAGCCGAGGAGGTGGGCGGCGTCGAGGTGGAGCTCGACGACGACGTGGAGCCACCGCCGCCGCCGCCCGTGCCGCACACCTGCTTGTTGGCGGCGGCGGCCTTGGTCAGGGCGGCTTCGGTCTGCGGGCCGAGCAGGCCGTCGACGGTGAGGCCCGAGGCAGCCTGGAAGGCGCGGACTGCGGCCTCGGTCTCGCCACCCTCGATGCCGTCGACCGGTCCGGCCGAGCAGCCGACCTTGTTCAGGTCGGCCTGCCACTTCTTCAAGACGTCGGACGACGCCGAGTACGTCGACACGTTCTGTGCGGTCGCCGTCCCCGGCGTGGAACCCTGCGTCGTCGTGCCCGACGAGCTGCTGTTGCTCGAGCTGCTGCACGCGGCGAGCAGTCCGAGGGTCATGACGATGAGCGCCGCGAGGGCGCTCCTCCCAGCGGTCTTCATGGCTTGGCCCTCTCGTGAGTCGTGGTCCCGCGCCGCTGGCAACGTAGTCCGCGGAGGTGCGCCAGGTCGCGGAGGTGCGTCGGGTCGTGGAGGTCGGTCGGGTCGGCTCGAGCGCCGGTCGGCCGACGAGGCCGAGCCCCTGACGGGGCGTCGACGGCGCCCCCGGCTCGACGATGACGGTGGTCAGGCCTTGGGTCGGTACTGGTTGGCCTTCTCGCCGATGGCTGCGAGCCGGACCGTCTCGGCGATGCGCTTCTCGCGGGTTGGTGCCCGCTTGGCCGAGACGATCCACCAGAGCATGCCCTTGCGACTCGACGGGCTGAACGAGTCCCAGTGGCGTCGTGCCTCGGGCTCGGCGTCGAGGGCGGCGGCGAGATCGTCGGGCTCGATGAGGTCCTCGACGGCATCGAGCGCCGTCCAGGAGCCGTCGGCCTTGGCCTGGTCGATCACCGCTCGGCCCGCCGGGGCGATCAGGCCGGTGCCCTCGAGCCGCTCGATGCGCTGCTTGTTCAGGCGGGACCAGGCGCTGCCCTTCTTGCGCGGCGTGATCAGCAGCATCGCCCGTTCGTCGTCGAGGCCGTTGACGACGCTGTCGATCCACCCGAAGCACAGCGCTTCCTCGACCACGTCGTCGTAGGGGACGATCGGCTTGCCGGTGGCCTTCTTCCACGAGACGAACCAGCAGCCCTTCTCCGTCGCGTGGTTGGCCTCGAGCCAGGCCCGCCACTCGGCCCGCGTCTCGGGGTGGACCCACGGTCGGTCGAGCTCGTCCTTGCGCGCCACGGACGAGAGCATGGCCGACCCGGCGGCCGTGGGCCCGGCTCAGCTCAGGCCGCGGCGAGGTGCACCCCCGCGGTCCCCATCAGGTCGAGGAAGTTGTCGGTGTAGAAGGCCCGCCGCACCTCCTCGGAGGCGTCGCCGAGGGTGGCCTCGAACCGCTCGATGGGCTTCCGCCCGCCCTCTACGTGGGGGTAGTCGGACGAGAACAGCACGACCTCGGGGCCGGCCTGCTCGACGATCCAGCCGACGTCCTCGGTGGGGTAGGGCGTGAAGCGCATCTGGCGACGGACGTACTCGGTGGGCCGCAGCGACAGCGACTGCAGCCGCTCTTCGTGGCGGGCGAAGGCCTCGAACGCCGACTCCATCTGGCGCAGCCACGACGGCACCCACACCGCGCCCTGCTCGATCACGCCGACCCGCAGGTCGGGGAACCGTTCGAACACGCCGTCGAAGAGCATCGTGGCCAGCGTCTGGGCGACCGGCCCGGGAATGCCCATGTAGTCGACCGAGCGGAAGTTCTCCTCACCGCCGTGGAAGTCGGGCGGTATCGGCTTGCCGTTGACGAAGTAGGCGGGGTCGATGAGGTCGCCGGTGCCACCGACGTGGAAGACGATCGGTATGCCGGCCTCCTGGGCCCGGGCCCAGACGGGGTCGAGGCCGGAGTGGCTGGGGGAGTGGCCCGGCGGGCAGCCCGAGGCGACGAGCAGCGCGGCGGCGCCGAGGGCGATGGCCTCGTCGGCCATGGCGGCGGCCCGGTCGAAGTCGACCAGCGGGACGTAGCAGGTGGGCAGCAGGCGGTCGTCGACCGAGCAGAACTCGACCATGCCCCGGTTGTGGGCCCGGGCGACGCCGTCGGCGAGGTCGAGGTCGCCGCCGTGCTCCCAGTCGTGCAGGCGCCGGTTGTGGAAGGTGTTGAAGACGAGCTGGCTGGAGAAGCCGAGCAGGTCGAGCGCCCGCGGCCGGTCCTCGGGGACGAACGAGCCGGTGGCGGCGAAGTTCTTGCGGGCCATGATCTCGGCCGCCTCCTCGTCGCTGCCGGCCTGGGCCGCCTGCTTGGCGGCGAGGCGGTCGAAGGCGGCGACGAGGTCGCGCTGCTGCTCGGCGACGTCGCCGGTCTGGCGCAGCTCGTTGCCGCCCGGGTAGCGCAGCGGTTCGATGCGGTCGCGCACCGCCGGGTCGGCGTGGTCGCGCAGCCAGGTGGGCGTCTCCATGATGTGGGCGTCGGCGTCGTGCACGACGCGCCCGGTCGAGTTGTAGGCCATGGCCGTTCCCCCTCCGCGGCGCCCGACCCCCCGGGCCCGCGGCGCCATCGTAGGGGGGCGATCGGCCGGGAGCGCCCGGCGCCGGCCCCAGTCGCCTGACGGGTCGTCAGATGGTGGCTAACGTGCGGCATCGTCACCGGACACCCCGGGGGAGGCAGCCGTGACCGACCGAGTGCGCCTGGAGATCGACGGACCGATCGCCACCATCACCAACGACAACCCCGACAAGCACAACGCCTTCGACGACGAGATGGACGTCGAGCTGTTCGAGATCCTCTCCGAGCTCAAGGGCCATCCGGAGGTCCGGGCCATCATCTGGCGGGGCGAGGGGAAGTCGTTCTCGTCCGGGCGCGACGTGGCCGCCATCGGCAACCTCAAGGTCGAGCTCACCCACCACGAGCTGATGCGGCGGGGCCACCGCGGCATCCAGCAGCTCTGGGACCTCGACGCCCCGGTCCTGGTGGCGTGCAAGGGCTGGGTCATGGGCGGCTCGTTCCAGCGGGCGCTGCTCTGCGACATCCGCGTGGCCGCCGAGGGCACCCGGTTCCGCCTGCCCGAGCTGACCCACGGCGTCATCCCGGACACGGGTGGCGTGGCCGTCCTCTACGAGATGGCCGGTCACGGCCTGGTCAGCGACATGGTGCTGACCGGCCGCATCCTGAGCGCCGAGGAGGCCCTCGCCAACGGCGTGGTGAGCCGGGTGGTGCCCGGCGACGAGCTCGACGCCACCGTGCGCGAGATGGCCGAGCAGATCGCCGCTGCCCCGGCGGTCTCGGTGAAGATGGCCCGGGCCGTCATCGCCCACCTGTCCCAGCCTCCGGTGCGGGCCTCGATGGGGGACGAGATGATCTACCAGACCTTCATCAGCCGCAGCGACGACATGTCCGAGCTGCGCGCGGCCCGGGCCGAGGACCGCCCGCCCCGCTACAGCGGCAGCTGACCGCCCGGCCGCCGCCGCCGTGCCGCGGTCGCCCGCACCGCCGCCCCTCATTGGCGGGCCGGCCCGCCTGCCGACCGACGCCCTGTCCCACGCCACCTGGAGGAACGTCCCGTGACCGACACCATCGGCCTGCCCCCACCGCCCCCCGTGGGCACCACCGCCCTCGTGCCCGGCACCTTCGACGGCCAGGCCGTGTTCGTCACCGGGGCCGGCACCGGCCTCGGCAAGGCGATCGCCTCGGAGTTCGCCCGCCTGGGCGCGTCGATCGTGATCGCCAGCCGGAAGCCCGAGCACCTCGAGGCCGGACAGGCGGCCATCGAGGCGCTGGGGGCCGAGGTGGCCACCGTCGGGTGCGACATCCGCGAGCCCGAGAGCATCGCCGCCGCCTTCGACGTGGCCGAGGAGCGCTTCGGCCTGCCGTCCGTGCTGGTCAACAACGCCGCCGCCAACTTCCCGGTGCCGGCCGAGGACATGTCGCCCAACGCCTGGCGCACCGTCGTCGACATCACGCTCAACGGCACCTTCTTCTGCAGCCGCGAGTTCGGTCGGCGCCACCTCGCCGCCGGCACGCCCGGGTCGATCGTGAACGTCGGGGCGTCGTACGCCTGGACCGGCGGGCCCGGGTTCGCCCACTCGGCGGCGGCCAAGGCCGGCGTCAAGAACCTGACCGAGACGCTCGCCGTCGAGTGGGGCCCGTACGGCATCCAGGTCAACGCCCTCGTCCCCGGGCTCTTCCCCCACGAGGACATGACCGCCGACATCACCGGCAACCTCGATCGCACCCACGACAAGGACGCCTGCCAGCCCGCCCTGCGCGTCGGCCAGCGCCAGGAGCTCGGCTGGGCGGCCACCTTCCTGGCCTCGCCCTACGCCCGCTTCATCTCCGGGCACACCTTGGTGGTGGATGGCGCGAACTGGCAGCGGAGGTCGCTGACCAACCCGACGGTCGTGCCCGTGCGCGAGCAGATGGGCAAGGGGCCCTTCGACCCCGACGGCGGGCGCTGACGACGGCGTCGCCCGTCCCGCCGTTTGCCTAGGCTGCACCGCCATGGTCGACGACGCAGAGCGGGTGCTGCACATCCTCGCGGTCGAGGACGACCCCACCGACCAGTCGTGGCTCATGATCCTGCTCGAGCAGTCGACGGTCTGCCCGTACCACATCAGCTTCGCCCCGACGATGAACGACGCCGAGGTGTCGCTGTCGGTGGGCGAGGTCGACTGCGTCCTGCTCGACCTGTCACTGCCCGACAGCTGGGGGCTCGAGTCGCTGCAGCGGATCATCGCCGCCGACGCCGAGGTGCCCGTCGTGGTGGTCACCGGCCGTGACGACGACGGCCTGGGCCTGCAGGCCATCGAGATGGGCGCCCACGACTACCTCAACAAGGCCAAGGTCACCGGCGACGCCGTCTTGCGTGCGGCGCAGTGGGCGGCCGCCCGCGCCACCGCCCTCCGGTCGAGGCAGCAGACCGAGTCACCTCTGAGCGCGCTGGCCATCCCGTGGGCCACCGTCAACCACGAGGCCAAGGTGACCGCCGCCAACCCGGCCCTGCTCGAGCTGCTCGGGCGCGACGCTGCCTCCGTGGTGGGCCAGCCGTTCGCGGCCGTCATCGAGGAGTCGTTCCAGGCGGCGGTGATGCGGGTGCTGCACGCCGTCATCTCGGCCCGCTCCGACGGGGTGGCCGTGCCGGCGAAGCTCGAGACGGCGTCCGGTCGCGCCGTGCCCCGCATCCTCACCGCCGTGCGGGTGGCCGAGCCCAAGGGCCCCGACTCGCTGCTGGTCGTCGCCGCCGAACCCAAGGCCTGACCCTCGACCGAGAGCCGTCGCGCCTCGCGCCGCGCGTCCCGACGCGTCGGTCGGCTCAGGTCAGCGGAGGCACGGTCCCGGGGGGCTTGCGCCACGACCGCTTGCCGGCCCACACGCCCCAGGCCACCGCGCCGGCGGGGATCTCGATGAGGTAGTCGAAGGCCCGGAAGAGGAACACCGCGGCCAGCGCGGCCTCGGACGGCACGCCGAAGGCGGTCAGCAGCCCGGCGTTGCCGGCCTCGACGAACCCGACGCCGCTGGGCGTGATCGGGATGGCCGTGAGCAGCTCGCCGAAGGCGTAGGCGGCCAGCACCCCGACCCACGGCACCTCGTCTGCGGTGATGCCGACGGCGCGCAGGCACGCCAGCTCGAGGAAGAACGACGTGACCTTGTAGGCCACCATCCACACGGTGAGGCCGACCCACCGGCGGCGGATGAGCACGAGCGATCGGTGGCGGAACTCGAGCACCCGCTCGCCGACGGCGTGGCTCGGCGGCCGGCGGACCAGCCGGCGCCCGGCGTTGACCGGGCCTTCGGCCAGCGCGCCCACGCGCGCCGCCAGGGCCTCGGATCGCATGATCGCCACGAAGGCGCCGATGGCGACCACCACGATGACGATGCCGATCAGCGACGCCACCTCGAGGCCCTGCGCGCTGCGGCCGGCGATGGTGAGCAGGGCCAGGGCGATGATCGGGAACGACAGCTTGGCGAAGACGTTCCACACGCCCGACACCAGCACCGACAGCGTGATCGAGGCCGTGTCGAACCCCCACGACAGGCCCTGGGCGAAGGTGGCGCCGATGCCGACAGCGCCACCGAACGGGACGGCGTTGGCGATGGCCGACCCCGACAGGTTCATCACCGCCGCCTGGGGCAGCCGCAGGCCGGGCAGGGCCTGGGTGAGCATGGCCCACACCGTGGCGATGTTGATCAGCCACAGGCCCGACAGGGTGGCCACCGCGATCGCGTCGAGCTTGTCGAGCTCGCCGAGGACGGTGCCGTAGTCGGTGTGGAAGGCCTTGGGGATGAGCACGGCGAAGATCACGATCACCGCGACGAGCGAGGCGGTGCCCTCGAGGATGCGCCGAGCCCGCGACTTGGCCCGCAGCTCGTCCTCGACCAGCTCGCCGGGCACGCCGAGGGCGGGCAGCCCCTCCTCGGCGGCGAGGTCGCGCAGGCCGGACTCGGTGAGGCCGTCGGCGAGGATCGGCTCGGTGAGCCCGTCGTCGCCGCCGGCGATCACCGCCTCGGTGGGGCCGTGGGCGGGGCCGCCGGGCTCGTCGGGGGGATCGGCCCCGGGCCGGCTCACGTGGTCGGGGACCCCCCGTCGGCATCGGGGCGATCGGCGAGCCCGTCGAACACGTCGTCGGCGGCGATGCCCGGTGGGCGCGAGCGGTCGACGAACCACTCGTTGCCGAAGGCCAGGGCGAAGTACTCGTCGGGCAGCGACAGGAACACGCCCAGGCTGCGGGTGGAGGTGACGTCGCTGGTGGCCTGGCTGGCGTGGGCCTCCATGGAGGCCCGCTTGCGGTCGAGCTGGGCCGAGACGTCGACCCGGTGGGTGAGCTCGGCCTCGGGGACGAACCACGAGTCGAACGTGTCGGGGGAGAAGTCGGCGGGGATCTCGTAGCCGAGCGACCCGGCCAGCTCGACGCCCATCCGCATCAGGTCGCGGTTGATGGTGGCCTCGAGGACGATCGGGGTGCCGGCCAGCTCGCCGGCGCGGTGGCCGACACGGTGCACCTGGAGGTGGTCGGGGTGGCCGTAGCCGCCGAAGGGGTCGTAGGTGGTCAGCACGTCGGCGCCCTCCTCGACGAGGACGGCGGAGAGGCGGGCGGCCGCTTCCTCCACGTCGGCCGTGGCGAAGGGCGGGCCGGCGCCCTCGGGCAGACCGGCGCCGTCGCCGGTGAGGCCGGAGTCGGCGTAGCCGAGGAACACCAGGCGGTGGACGCCGAGGGCGGCCACCGAGGCCTCCGTCTCGGCCACCCGTGCCGTGCCCAGGCCGCCGTCGGAGCGGAAGGCGGCGGCGGCGTCGCCCACCTCGCCCCGGGTCGCCACCACCAGCACGACCCGGTCTCCCTGCTCGACGGCCTTGGCCATCGTGCCGGCGGTGAGCAGGGCCTCGTCGTCGGGGTGGGCGTGGAAGGTGACCAGCGTCCGCGACATGCGGTCGCCTCCTCGGGTGGGGTGGTGTGCGTTGGTGACGGGTGCCGCCGTCCCCCCAGCAGCCGGAGCGTCCCCCCGCTCGCCGCCACGTTAGAGGGCGAGCGCCGGCCGGGGCGCAATGCGCCCGTCCGGCGCCGGCGGGCCCACCCGGGACGGTCGGCCGGGGCGCCGCCGGGCGCGGCGGAGCCGGTCGGCGGAGCGTTCCCCCGCCGAGCCGCCGGACCGGTAGCGTTGGGGCGTCCGGACCGCCTGCCCGCGCCGCGGAGGTCGTCGTTGCCCACCGAGCACCCCTCGACGTTGAGGATCGGTCTCGTCACCGACTGCTACCTCCCCCAGGTCGGCGGGATCGAGATGCAGGTGCACGACCTGGCCCTCCGCCTGCAGGCGGCGGGCCACGAGGTCGTGGTCATCACGCCCACGCCCGGTCCCGACGACGTCGACGGGGTCCGCGTCCACCGCATGGACGTGCCGCTGGCCCCGTTCAACATCCCGTTCACGCCGTCCACCTTCCGCCTGGTCAGCGACCTGCTCGACCGTGAAGGCGTCGACGTGGCCCACTTCCACGGCGGCATCGTGTCGCCGGTCGCCTACGTCGGGGCCCAGGACGCGCAGCGCCGCGGGATCCCCACCGTGGTCACCGTCCACTGCCTCTGGAGCTACGCCACGCCCGGCTTCCGCGGCCTCGAGAAGCTGGTGCACTGGGGCGAGTGGCCGGTGGTGCTGTCGGCGGTCAGCGACGTCGCCGCCAAGCCCATCCGACGAGCCGCGTCGGGCGCCGAGGTCGTCGTGCTGCCGAACGGCATCGACAACGTGGCCTGGCAGGTCACGCCCCGACCCCACGACCGCCGGCAGGTCACCATCGTGTCGGTGATGCGGCTGGCGCCCCGCAAGCGGCCGCTGCACCTGCTCAAGATGATGAAGCAGGTGCGCGAGCGGGTGCCCACCGACATCGACGTCCGGCTGGTGGTCATCGGCGAGGGCCCTGAGCGGTCGTCGCTCGAGAAGTACATCGCCAGCCAGGGCCTCGACGGCGTGGTCGAGCTGCGTGGCCGCCTCACCCGTGACGAGATCCGCGACTTCTACGCCGACGCCGACATCTTCGTCGCCCCGGCCAACCTCGAGTCGTTCGGCATCGCCGCCCTCGAGGCTCGCTGCGCGGGCCTGCCGGTGGTGGCCAAGTCCCGCACCGGCATCCGCGAGTTCGTCGAGCACGGCCAGGAGGGCCTGCTGGCCGACACCGACCGCGACATGGTCGACCAGCTCGTGCAGCTGGTGGTCGACGCCGACCTCCGCGAGAAGATCGCCACCTTCAACCGCGAGGTGCCGTCACCGGTCGACTGGTCCGAGGTCGTCGAGGCCAACGTGGCCGCCTACCACGCCGCCATCGAGCGGGTCCGTCCCACCAGCGTCCCCTCGTAGCCACGCCCGGGGGCGGGCCGTCGCCACGGCGAGCAGCCGCGACACCCGACCAGCGGACCGGAGGGGTCCGACCCCGATCAGGCCGAGATCAGGCTGCGATCAGGCCACGATCAGACCGGGTCGACGCGGAACACCTGGCCGGTGCTCGACACCACCCACAGCTCGCCGTCGACGTCCTGGCCGAAGCCGACCAGCGTCCCGGGCGGGACCCCGGCGCCCAACCCCCGCTCGTCGGACGCCTTGGCGCTGGCCAACCGGAGGCCGCGCACCTCGCCGGTGCACCGGTCGCCGTACACGTAGGCGCCGGTGAGGGCGGGCATCTTCTCGCCGCGGTAGGCGAAGCCCGAGACGGCGGCGCACTCGCCGCGGTCGTGGTTGTACTCGAAGATCGGGGCGATGTGGCCGTCGGGCGCCGACTGGCCCGGCAGCGGCCGGGAGCCGTCCATGAGGCCGGCGCCGAGGTTGGCGTCGCGGCCGGCCTGGCCCCCGAACCCCGGCAGGATGTTCAGCTCCTCGACCTTGTCGCCGCTGTCGGTGACCCACAGGTCGCCGGTGGTCTCGTCGAAGCCGAAGTGCGGCGTGCGCACCCCGGTCAGCCACACCTCGGGGGCGCCGTCGGAGCCGTCGCGGTGCGGGTTGGAGTCGGGGATGGCGTAGGGGATGGGGCCGACGCCGCCTTCGGGGTCGATGCGCAGGATCTTGCCGAGCAGCGACTTGGGGTCCTGGGCGGCACCGGTCTGCCCGCCGTCGCCGACGCCGACGTAGAGGAAGCCGTCGGGGCCGGCGGCGACCTGGCCGCCGATGCGCTCGGTCGAGGGCATGTCGACCTTCAGGAGCTCGCGCTTGGTGCTCGGGTTCGGCCGGTCGTCGTTGACCTTGTACTCGTCGACGTGCAGCGCTCCGTCCTTGCCGAGGTACGACAGGTAGAGCTTCCGGCCGTCGGAGGAGTAGGCCATGCCGACCAGCCCGCCGTCGCCGTCGGTGTTGACGTCGCGGGAGATGTCGAGCAGGTAGCCCCGCTCGACGAAGGCGTCGGTGCGGATGACGGTGAGGCCGTCGGGGCCGCCCTTCACGGGCAGCACCGTGAGCTGGCGCACGTGGCCCGGCCGCTCGGCGATGAACATCGTGGGGGCACCCGATCGCGAGGTGATGACGGTCGGGTTCTCGACCTTGGCCACCTCGGTGAGCTTCACCGCCACGCCGTCGAGCGTGGTGGGACCGAAGGCCTCGGGGGGCAGCGTGGTGGTGGGCAGCGTGCCCGGCGTGCCCTTCTTCGTGGTGGTCGCTCGGGACGCGTCGTCGGTCTTGATGATCGAGCACGCCGACCCGGCGGCCAGCGCCAGCGAGAGGCCGACGGCCAGGCCGAGCACGGCGGCAGGCCGGCGGCTCGACCGGCGGCTCGACCGGGTCGTCATCGCACCACGCGCAGGAGGCCCTCCTGCACGACCGAAACGGCGAGGTCACCGGACTCGGTGAACATCAGGCCCCGGGACAGGCCCCGGCCCTCGTGGGCGGTGGGCGAGTCCTGGTCGTACAGGAGCCACTCGTCGGCGCGGAACGGGCGGTGGAACCACATGGCGTGGTCGAGGCTAGCCATGAACAGCTGCTCCTCCAGGGCACCCAGGGCGTGGGGGAGCGTGGCGGTGTCCAGCACCGTCATGTCGGATGCGTAGGTGACGACGCAGGCGTGCAGGACCGGGTCGTCGGGCAGCAGGCCGTCGGCCCGGAGCCAGATCCGCTGGCGCGGCTCGAGCGGCTCCTTGCGCTGGCCCGGCTCCCACGTGCAGTTGCGGGTGTCGATGGGTCGGTCGCGGTGGTAGTCGTCGCCCATCATCTCGGCGAAGGGCTTCCAGCGCTCCTTGAAGTCGGGCAGCGACCGCGGCGGCGGCACGTCGTCGGGGAACGGGAACTGGTGGTCGAACCCCTCCTCGAACACGTGGAAGCTGGCCTGCAGGTGGAAGATGGGCTTGCCGTGCTGGATGGCGACCACCCGGCGGGTGACGAAGGAGCGTCCGTCGCGGATGCGCTCGACCTCGTAGAGGATCGGCACCTCGGTGTCGCCCGGGCGCAGGAAGTAGGCGTGCAGCGAGTGCACGTGGAACTCCTCGGTGACCGTGCGGCCGGCCGCCACCAGGGCCTGGCCGGCCACCTGCCCGCCGAAGACGCGCTGGCGCTTCACCGGCGGGCTCGACCCGCGGAAGATGTTGACCTCGATCGCCTCGAGGTCGAGGAGCGCGATCAGGTCGTCGACGGCGGCTTGGCCCATCCGGCCATCCTCGCAGACCCCCGGTCGGTCGGCGTCCGCGCTCGGCGCCGCCGGCGACCGCCGCGCGACGAACGAGTCCTACCGGTAGTAGCCGATGACGTCGATGAGGACGTCGACCGGGTTGGACGCGTAGAGGTTGAGGATCCCGCCGGCGTTGACCGCCACCACCGTGGTGTTGGCCACGGTGGCGCCGGTGTGGTCCCAGTTGACCGACGAGTTGCCCGGCCAGCTGATGCCGTTGCGGAAGGCGGCTAGGAAGCCGGCGGGCGACGACGACACGATCGTGATGTTGATCAGCACGGCGGTCGCCCCGGCCGGTACGGCGCCGGCGTAGGTGCAGTCGATGGCTCGGGTCTGACCGGCGGTCATGGTGCCCTTCACGCCGGTGTTCGGCGGGAACGGGCGCGAGTCGTAGACGCGGGTGGTGGTGGGCAGGACGTGCAGCGCACCGGCCGTCCCCGGTCCGGCGACCTTGCGCCAGGTGCCCGGCGTGCCGTCGGCGACGGCGTACCAGAGGTCCTTGTTGATGTCCGACGCCAGGTCGCCGGCCAGCTGGGCGCTGCTCCGCTGCTGGGGCGGGAGGCCGAAGCCGTAGGTGCGCACGTTGACCCCGGCGGCCGACGAGGCGAGCCCGACGAGGCCCTGGCCGAACACCGACACCCCGTTGGTGTTCGTGGCGGACACCGCGAAGGCGGTGCCGTCCGACGCCGTCGCGTTGAGCCCGTTGACGCCGACCGTCGCGCCGAACGCGTACAGGCCGGCGGCGGCGGTGCCCACACCCTTGGCCACGACCCCGTAGCCGGACTGGCTCCAGCCGTAGACGCCGTTGTTGAACTTGGCTCCGCTGGCGAAGCCGGCCAGGGCCGAGGGGAACCCCGACGAGAAGTCGCTCGTGTCGCTGGCGGCGAACGCGGCGCTGGTGTTGAGCGTGCCCGCGTAGTCGTACTGGAGCTGCGTGGGGTTCTCGGCCAGGTTCTGGTAGCCGAGCTGCATGGTGCCCCCCGTGGCGGCCACCGCCGGCGAGGTCCCGGTGGCGCCGACGAGCGCAGCGGCCGCCCCGCCGACGGCGCCGGCTCCCGCGAGCCGCAGCACCGCCCGCCGTCCCAGCTGGTCGCCCCCGTTCGGGGTCGGCCCAGCGGAGCTGACCGATGCCGATGGGTCGGTGGCCGAGGGAGCCGATGGCGCCGACGCCAGCGACGCCGCCTCGGCCGCCGTGCTCAGGCGGTGGAGCAGCTCCTGCTGCTCGGCGATGAGCCGGGCCTGGGCGTCGATCCTGCGGCGCAGCTCGGCCAGCTCGTCGCGCAGGTCGTCGCCGGCGGAGAGGGGTGCATCGGGCACGGGGGCCTCCTCGTGTCGAGGCGGGGAGGCCCGTCCGCCGCCTGGTCGTCGCCGCCACGCTATCCGCTCCGGCGCCTAGCCTTCGGGCGTGGACGGTGAAGGTCGGTCGCGGCCGCTGCGGTCCTGGGCGCGCGACCGGCGCCTGCGGCGCGCCGGCTCGGATCCATCGACGGGCCTTGTGCCGTTCCCGCTCGACGTCGACGGTTGCACGCGCACGGGCCTGCTGGCGCGGGCAGCCGACCCGTCCGCCCCCCTGCTCGTCGTCCTCCACGGAGCGGGTGGGACGGGTGCCGGGATGGCCGCGCTCACCCGCCTGCACCGGCGTGGCCCGGCGGTTGGGGTGTCCGTGGCCTTCCCCGACGGGGTGGGGCGGGTGTGGAACGACCACCGCGGCGCACCCCGGCTGCGCCGTCGGGAGGACGTGGACGACGTCGCCTTCCTCCAGCAGCTGGTCGAGCAGCTGGCGGGACCCGACGCCGATCCCCGTCGGGTGGCCTTCGCCGGGATCTCCAACGGCGCCCTCATGTCCGAGCACCTGGCCCGCCACGCGCTGGTGCCGGTCGGGACGATCGCGCTCGTCGCCGGGGCGGCCACCGTGCGGTCGCGCTCGGAGGTTCCCGTGCCTCGGCGCCCCTGCTCGGTGCTGCTGTTCGCCGGCACCGCCGACCCGCTCGTGCCCTTCGCCGGTGGTCCGATCGGGTTCTCCCGGCTCGTCGGTGGCCGTCGGTCTGATGCCGTCGGCGACCTCGAGCCCGCGCCGCGGGGCGTCGCCGTCGCGGTCGAATCGGTCGCCGCCGATTGGGTCGTCGCCGACGGTCTGGGTGGCGTGGCGCCGGCGTCGGTACCGGTCGCCGGGGCCGGTCTGCCGGTGACGCACGTGCGGTGGTCGGCGCCCGGCCACCGATCGGTGGACCTCTGGCGCATCGACGGCGGGGGCCACACCTGGCCCGGCGGCACCCAGTACCTGCCGTCGCGCCTCGTCGGCCCGGTGGCGCCGGGCCTCGACGCCTCCGGCGCCATCCTCACCGCGGTCCGCTCTCGTTGACGCCGCCTTCTGCGAGCCTCGC
Source organism: Acidimicrobiales bacterium (assembly GCA_046331175.1). Taxonomy (GTDB): domain Bacteria; phylum Actinomycetota; class Acidimicrobiia; order Acidimicrobiales; family Acidimicrobilacustridaceae; genus JAWKIW01. Next base: position 452,452 of record JAXLRI010000004.1, on the reverse strand, counting down.
CCGACCGCCCGACCGCCCGACCGCCCGACCGCCCGCCCGACCGCCCGACGCGGAAGGGCCCGGCCGTGTGGCCGGGCCCCTCGTCTGTCGATGGCGTCCGGGGCCCGTGGGCGGGCTCCGGCGTCTGCGGGTCGGTCAGGCGGCCGACTCGGCGGGCGCCAGCTCGGCGTCCATGGCGTCGGACTCGCGCTTGGACCAGAAGATGGCGGCCAGCAGCACGACCAGGGCGACACCGGCGATGCCGAGGCGGAGGCCGGTGTTGTCCTTCACGGCGATGATGGCCGGCAGCACCAGCAGGGCCACCAGGTTCATCACCTTGATGAGCGGGTTGAGGGCCGGACCGGCGGTGTCCTTGAACGGGTCGCCGACGGTGTCGCCGATGACGGCGGCCTTGTGGGCCTCCGAGCCCTTGCCACCCTCGTGGCCGTCCTCGATGTACTTCTTGGCGTTGTCCCACGCCCCACCGGCGTTGCTCAGGTAGTTGGCCATGAGCTGGCCGGTGAGGATGACCGCCGCCAGGAAGGCGCCGAGGGCGATCTCGCCGATGCCGAAGCCGACGATCACCGGCGTCAGCACGGCGAGCAGGGCCGGGGTGGCCAGCTCCCGCAGCGAGGCGGTGGTGCAGATGTCGATGACGGGGCCGTAGTCGGCCTTCTCCGTGCCGTCCATGATGCCGGGCTTGTCCCGGAACTGGCGGCGCACCTCCTGCACCACGACGCCGGCGGTGCGGCCGACGGCGCGGATGGCGAGAGCGGAGAACATGAAGGCGATCGAGCCACCGATGAGGAGGCCGATGAAGGTCTTCGGGTCGGCCACGTTGATCGGGATGGCCTCGAAGATGGACTTGCCGGTCTTCTCGGCCGCCTCGACCAGCGCCGGGTTGTTCTGGGCGATGGTCTCGGTGAACGAGGCGAACAGGGCCACGGCGGCGATGACGGCCGAGCCGATGGCGAAGCCCTTGGTGACGGCCTTGGTGGTGTTGCCCACCGCGTCGAGGCTCACCATGATCTTCTCGGGCTCACCGTGGAACTCGCCCGACATCTCGGCGATGCCGGCCGCGTTGTCGGCCACCGGGCCGAAGGTGTCCTCGGACACCACGACGCCGGTGGTGGCCAGCATGCCCATGCCGGTGAGGGCCACGAGGTAGAAGCCGAAGTCGAGCTTGCCGCCGGCGAGGGCGACCGACACGCCGATGCCGCAGGCGATGGCGATGATCGCCCACACCGACGACTCGAGGCCCGACGAGGTGCCCGACAGGACCACGGTGGCCGGGCCGGTGCGGGCCGACTCGGCGATCTCGCGGACCGGGCGGGTCTCGGTGGAGGTGAAGTACTCGGTGATGTACGAGCACACCTGGGCCAGCACGAGGCCGGCGGCCACGGCGGCGAACATCCGCCACCAGGCGCCCTCGAGCACCTGCGACGGGTCCTGGCCGACGTAGAAGAAGGCCAGCAGGCCGGTCAGGGCCAGCGCCAGCAGGCCGGCGGTGATGAAGCCCCGGCGGATCGGCTTGAGGGCGTTGGTCTCCTGGGGACCGGCCTTCACGACGTACACGCCGATGATCGAGGCGATGACGCCGAGGGCGCGGGCGCCGAGCGGGAAGATCAGGCCGACGGCCCACATCTTCGGGTTGTCCGGGTAGATCGACCGCATGGCGGCCACGCCGAGGATGATCGAGGCGACGAGGGTGACCTCGTAGCTCTCGAACAGGTCGGCGGCCATGCCGGCGCAGTCGCCCACGTTGTCGCCCACGTTGTCGGCGATGGTGGCGGGGTTGCGGGGGTCGTCCTCGGGGATGCCGGCCTCGACCTTGCCGACGAGGTCGGCGCCGACGTCGGCGGCCTTGGTGAAGATGCCGCCGCCGACGCGCAGGAACAGCGCCAGCAGCGAGCCACCGAAGCCGAAGCCGACGAGGATGGCCGACGAGGTGTTCTGGAAGATGGCGATCACCAGGGTGGCGCCGATGAGGCCCAGGCCGACGGTGAACATGCCGGCGACCGAGCCGGTGCGGAAGGCGACCTTCAGGGCGGCGGGCATCGAGCCGTCACGGGCGGCGGCGGCGGTGCGCACGTTGCCCCGGACGGCCAGGCTCATGCCGATGAAGCCGGTGAGGCCCGACATGAGGCAGCCGATCAGGAAGGCGATGGTGCGCGAGGCACCCGACAGGCCGAAGCTCATGGCCTCGCTGCCGTCGGGCTTGACGATCGCCGTCGACGTGAAGAACACGACGAAGACCAGCGGGATCAGGATGAACCCGATCGTGCGGAACTGGCGCTTCAGGTAGGCGAGGGCGCCCTCCTGGATGGCGGAGGCGATCTCCTTCATCTTCTCGGTGCCCTCGTCCGCGGCGAGCACCCCCTTCATGAGGATGAAGCCCACGATGACGGCCAGGACGGCGGTGATGCCCGCGAAGGCGATCAGCGCCCAGTCCGTGCTCGACAGCGTGAACTCCTGCCAGCCGCCCTCCGCGGCGAACAGGTGAGTCATCGACTGCTTCCTTTCCTTGGTTGCTCCCGTGCGGTGCGCACACCGCCGGTGGTCGTCGTGGCGCGAGCGCCACCCGTCTCACCGGCGGGGTCGCCGGCTCCCTTGCCAGCAGCGCGGCCGCGGGCGGTGCCCGGGCCCTCGCCGTTGGTCTTGCGCACGTAGATGCGGCGCGCGATGCGCTCGCCCAGCGTGCGATCTTCGCCCCCCACCCGAAGGACCAGGGGGCCGTCGAAGGGGTGCTTCTCTCGGACCTCGACCCGGACGCCGGGTCGCACGCCGAGCTCCTCGAGGAACCGCACGACCTCGGGGTCGGTGGACGACGGCAGGGCCACCTCGGCCACGTCGCCCGCCTCGAGGTCGTACAGCGGCGGCATCTCGGGGATGTGGTCGGTCTCGGGTTCGGGGATGGGGAACCCGTGGGGGCACGTGCTCGGACGGTGCAGGGCGGTGAAGATCCGCTCCTCGACCTCGTCGGGCAGGTCGTGCTCGAAGGTGGGGGCCAGGCGGTCGGCCTCGTTCCAGGAGTAGCCGAGCATGTCGGCGAGGAAGCGCTCGACGATGCGGTGGCGGCGGATCGAGGCGATGGCGGCCCGGCGGCCGTCGTCGGTGAAGGTGACCCCGTGGTACGGCCGGTGGTCGACCAGCCCGCGGTCGGCCAGGCGCTTGACCGTGGCCGTGACGGTGCCCGGGCTGACGCCCAGGGTCTCGGCGAGGTCGCCGGTGTGGGCCTCGGCACCGTTCTTGGTGTGCCGATAGATGGCCTTCAGCGTCTCGCGCTCTGATTTCGACAGGTCGATGGTCATGAATTTTGAGGGGCCGAAAAGAGGTTTCGACGGGGCAGATTCCACAGCGCGGCCCGTCGAATGTCAAACGTCACCCCGACCGAACCCTCGACCGCCCCCCGGCCCCCGCCCCCCACCCCGAACTTCCCGCGAAAACCAGTCACCAAGCCCCAGAATCGCGGGAGGTTCGCAGCGTGGAGCTGGAGGGGCACGGCCGAACGTCGACGAGGCGGCGCCGGCCCTACGATCCGGCCTCCATGGGGGAGATCCGAGGGCACCGGGCCGCGTTCGTGGTCGCCGTGGTGGCGGCGGTGCTGGTGGGGGTGGTCGGCCTGGGGCCGGCGAGCCCCGGTCCGTCGACGTCGGCGGCGGTGGCCGCCGCGCCGACCCTGCGCGACCTCGGGGCGGCCCGCGGCGTGCTGATGGGCACGGCCGTCGGCTCGCCCGCCCTGCTGGCCGACCCCGACTACTCGGCCACGCTCGCCCACGAGTACGGCGGAGGCGTGTCCGAGAACGACATGAAGTGGGGACCGATCCACCCCGCACCGGGCACCTACGCCTTCGCCCCCGCCGATGGTCAGGTCGCCTTCCTCGAGGCCAACGCCATGGCCGTGCGGGGCCACAACCTGGCGTGGTGGAACCAGAACCCGGCCTGGCTCCTCAACGGACCGTGGACCCGCGACCAGCTGATCGCCGTGCTCCGCGACCACATCCACACCGTCGTCGGGCACTACGCCGGCCGCATCCGCGAGTGGGACGTCGTGAACGAGGCCATCGGCCTCGACGGCCAGCCGTGGGCCAACGTGTGGGCCCAGAAGATCGGCTTCCCCGACTACCTCGACCTCGCCTTCACCTTCGCCCACGAGGCCGATCCGTCCGCCAAGCTCTTCTACAACGACTTCCTCCTGGAGGCACCGGGCCCGCGCTTCGACGCCGTCCTGGCGATGGTCACCGGGATGAAGGCCCGCGGCGTGCCGATCGACGGCATCGGGTTCCAGGCCCACCTCGGGACGGAGGCGTGCGGGGACGCGTGCGTGAACCGCACGCTGGCCAACATGGTCCGGGCCGCGGCCGCCGGCCTGTCCGTGTCGATCACCGAGCTCGACGTGGCCGTGCCGCTGCCGGCCACCCCCGAGAAGCTGGCGGATCAAGCCACCGTCTACCGCTCGGTGCTGCAGGCCTGCCTGCTGGCGCCGAGCTGCCACACCTTCTTCACGTGGGGCTTCACCGACGCGCACTCGTGGATCCCGAGCCAGCGACCCGGCTTCGGCGCGGCGCTGCCCTTCGACGAGCAGTACCGGCCCAAGCCGGCCTACGACGCGATGGTCGCCACGCTGCAGTCGCCGCCGGTCGCCCCCACCTGCGCGTCCTACGCCGACCAGGTGGCCGCGCAGGCGGCATTCGACGCCGGCATCCTCGGCGCCCCGCTGCTCGACCCCGACGGTGACGGCGTCGCCTGCGCGTCCCTGCCGGCGCCGTCGACGACCACGACGACCGCGGCATCCGCCCTTCCCGTCTCGACGTCGACCGGCGCGGTCACCCCCACGTTCACCGGCTGACCCGCTTCGCTACGACGTCGTCGGCACCCAATTGCCGTGGAAGCCGAAGGGGACGCGCTGGGGGAGCTCGACCACGGCCACCGGTCCGCCCTCGAGGTCCTGGGCCTGGGTGAGCACGAGGTCCGAGCCGTCGCGGTCGGCGTCGTAGACGACCTGCACGATCCAGCCGTCGTCCTCGGCCGTCCCTCCCGCTCGGGGGACGAACACCGGCTCGAGGCTGCCCCGCCCGGGGCCGTGGTCGAGGACCTCGGTGGTCCCGGCCTGCAGGTCGTACTTGTAGGTGGGGCCGGGCTCGCCCGCCTCGCCCCAGGCGATGGCGTAGCCGTACCGGTGCTCGCGGCCGGTGCGCCGCTCGTCGATGCGGGGCAGCTCGACCGGGTGCTCGTCGAGCACGGTCTCGGTGGCGCGTCCGGTGGCCGGGTCGAGCTCGTACCGACGCAGGTGGGTTGGGCCCTCGTTGGGACCGCACCGGTCGGTGTCGAACATCCGGTCGTGGCGAACGGCGTCCATCACGATCGTCCCGTCGGCCCGCTCGAAGGTGTTGAGCGGGTGGAAGACGTAGCCGGTCTCCACCTCGAACCACCGGATGTCGTCGGCCTCGCCCTCGCGGGGCAGCACCCCGAAGCGCGTGGTGTAGTCGTCGGTCCACCGGTAGGGCAGCGCCCCGCCCGCCAAGGCGACCTCGAGGTCGAACACGCACGGCTGGTCCATGATCACGACGTGCTGCTCGGTCAACCCGATGTCGTGGAGCATCGTGCCGCCCTGCACCGGGATGTCGACGTTGCGGCGCACGTGCCCGGCGGGGTCGACGACCAGGTACCGGACCTGGTTGCCCCAGGCCCAGAAGTACGTGGCCACGTGGAGCTCACCTGTGGCCGGGTCGAGCTTGGGGTGCGCCGAGAAGGGGTGCTCCAGGGTGCCGTCGAGGTCGGTCGGACCGATGGTGTCGAGCTCGTCGGTGAGCTCGATCGGTGGGGCGCCCGCCTCGACGATGGCGAACGTGCGCCCAGCGTGCCCGATGACGTTGGTGTTGGCGGCGAAGACGCGGATGGTCTCGTCGTAGGGGTTCGGCGGGGCGTCCTCGCCGAGGTGGGCGGCCACCTCTGGTGACCGGACCCAGCGGTTGCGGTACCACTCGGCCCGGCCGTCGCGCAGCCGGACCCCGTGGACCATGCCCTCGCCGGTGAACCAGTGGTAGTCGGGTCCGACGGCGTCGATGGGGTTCGGTCCGTTGCGGAGGTAGCGACCGTCGAGCTCGGCGGGCAGCTGGCCCCGCACGGGCAGGTCGGTGGCGGTGACCTCGGTGGCCACCGGCGCGAAGTTGCCCCGGACGTAGGGGCTCGCCGGCGCGGACGGGTCGATGGTGGTCATGGCGTTCCTCCGCTCGCTGGTCATCTCATCTTCGCCGCTGGACCCCGCTCCGTCTCTCCCGGCTGACCTCCGATCCGTGGCCCTGGGTGGGACCGACCGGTTCGTAGGAGGAGGAATGAGTAGCCCATACTCAGGTGGCGCGGGGCCCCGCTGTGGTCCCGTGCCCGCGTGGGACTCGTCTGGGATGGGACTGGCATGGCAGATCTGCAGGTGCGCGGCGGCGTGACGGCATCGGTCGGCGTCGATCACGTCCCGTGGCGCGCCGGCGGCGGCAGCGGCGGTGGGCGCTCGGGCGGCAGCAGTGGCGGTGGCTCGAGCCGCTCGGGACGCTCGTCGAGCGGTGGCTCGTCCAGCAGCGGGTCGTCGTCCAGCGGCAGCTCGTCCAGCGGCAGCTCCAGCTCGGGGTCGAGCTCATCGGGGTCCAGCAGCGGTACGCCGATCTGCTCGACCACCACGACGAGCACGACCGATCCGGCCGCCCCGACGACGGTCGCCACCATCACCATCCAGAAGGCCGACGGCACCTCCGACACGGTGACCCTTCCGCCCGGCGTGACCCTGCCCCCCGGCACCCCCGGGACCATCGTCGCCGGCGACATCTCCGGTGGAGGGACGACCACGACCACGTACTGCGTGCCCGCCGACTCGGTGTCGACCGGTTCGGTGTCGTCGACCCCGGTGTCGTCCACCTCGAACCCGGCCGACGACGTGTCGGCGGTGGTCGGGCTGGTGATCCTCGGCAGTGGCCTGTTCTTCATCGTCGCCGTGGTCGCGGTGCTCGGCTTCATCGTCCACGCCCTCCGCAAGAAGCCCGCCGTGGCGATGACCGCCGCGTCGGCGGGGTTCCCCGGTGCCCCCGGTCCGGTCCCCGCCCCAGGGGCCTACCCCCAGCAGCCGCCGGCCCCCGGTGCGTACCCGCAGCCGCAGGCCCCGCCGCCTTCGCCGGGGTCGTTCCCGCAGGCTCCGCCGCCGGCGCCGGGTTCGTTCCCCGTGACGCCGCCTCCCTCGGCCCCCGAGCCCCCGGTCCCGCCGCCCCCGCCGCCACCCGCTGGCTGATCCGACCCGCCGTCACCGGGCGCAGGGCCGGGTCGGTCGGGGCGGGAACCCGGGCGGCTCGGCGGTGACCGGCCGCTAGCGTCGCCCCCCGTGCTGCGCGCCCGCGGGGTCTCCCGCTCCTTCGGTGGCCAGGTGGTCCTCCACGACGTGTCGGTGCTGCTCGACGGCGGCGACCGGGTCGGCGTGGTGGGGCCGAACGGCGTCGGCAAGACCACCTTGCTGCGACTCTTGGCCGGCCTCGACCAGCCCGACGCCGGCACGGTCGAGCGCGCTCCGGCGAGCCTGGCGGTCGGCTACCTGCCCCAGGAGCCGGCGGCGGACCGCGACGAGACGATCCTCGGCTACCTCGCTCGTCGCACCGGCGTGGCGGCCGCGTCGGCCGAGCTCGATCGCTGGACCGAGCGCCTCGCCGACGACCCCGACGCCGTGCACGGCTACACCGAGGCGCTCGAGCACTTCCTCGCCGTGGGCGGCGACGACCTCGAGGCCCGGGCCGCCGAGGTGGCCGACCGGGTCGGGCTCGGCCGGCCGGCGTCCACCACCGCCGAGCGGTTCGACCAGCCGGTGGCCACGCTCTCGGGTGGCGAGGCGGCTCGTCTTGCGCTGGCCGCCATCCTGCTCACCCGGGCCGACGTGCTGCTGCTCGACGAGCCCACCAACAACCTCGACTTCGCCGGCATCGACCAGCTCGAGGCCTTCGTCGACGACTTCCCCGGCGCCGTGCTCGTCGTCTCCCACGACCGCGCCTTCCTCGACCGCTGCATCCGCCGCATCGTCGAGCTGCACGAGCAGTCCCACGAGGCCACCGACTTCGCTGGTGGCTGGAGCGACTACGTGGCCGCGCGGGACCTCGCCCGATCCCAGCAGTACGAGGCGCACGAGAAGTACGTGACCGAGCGCGACCGGCTGCGCGAGCGCCAGCGCCGCCAGATCGGGTGGTCCGACAAGGGCGTGCGCAAGGCCAAGACCTCGGGCGAGCCCGACAAGAACCTGCGCCGCAAGCAGGCCGAGCGATCCGAGAAGCAGGCCGGCAAGGTGAAGGCGACCGAGCGCAAGCTCGAGCGGCTGGAGCGGGTCGACAAGCCGTGGGAGGGGTGGGAGCTGCGCCTGTCGCTGGCACCGACCGCCCGCAGCGGCGACGTGGTGGCCCGGCTGGAGGGGGCGGTCGTCGAGCTCGGCGGGCCTGGCGGCTTCCGGCTCGGCCCGGTCGACCTCGAGGTGGCCTGGCAGGACCGCCTCGCCGTCCTCGGACCGAACGGCGCCGGCAAGTCGACGCTGCTCGGCGCGCTGCTCGGCACCATCCCGCTGGCCGCCGGTCGGCGGTGGGTCGGCCCCGGCGTCACCATCGGCGAGCTCGACCAGCCCCGCTCGGCCTTCGACGGCGACGAGCCGGTGGCCACCATCGTGCAGCGCGAGACCGGGCTGGATCGCAGCGAGACCCGCTCGCTGCTGGCCAAGTTCGGCCTCGGGGCCGATCACGTGGGGCGCACCGGCGCCGAGCTGTCACCCGGCGAGCGCAGCCGGGCCCAGGTGGCCGTGCTCATGGCCAGCGGCGTGAACTGCCTGGTGCTCGACGAGCCCACCAACCACCTCGACATCGAGGCCATCGAGCAGCTCGAGTCGGCCCTCGGCGCCTACGAGGGCACGCTGCTCGTCGTCTCCCACGACCGCCGCTTCCTCGAGTCGATCGACCTCACCCGCACCGTCGACCTCGCCGACCTCGCCTGACTCGCCCCTCGTCCATCGTCCCCGCGCCCGCCTCCGAGGTTGATGAGGATGCGTCCGGGGGCCGGACATGTTGTCATCGGGCTCGCGGCCGGTCGGCGAACGTGGTGGAGGTTGATGAGGATGCGTCCGGGGGCCGGACGCGTTGTCATCAGGCTCGCGGGTGGTCGGCGAGCGTGGTGGAGGTTGATGAGGATGCGTCCGGGGGCCGGACGGAATGTCATCAGGTCCGCGGGCGGACGGGGATCGATCAGCCGGTGAAGGCGGGGGTGACCGTGGTCGGCGGCGGCGTGGTGGTCGTGGTCGACGGCGCGGTGAGCGGCACGGCACTGTAGACCTGGCTGGCCCGCTGCCACGGCCCGACCGTCACGTTGTCGACCCCCGAGGCCCCGGTCAGGCACTGGGCGACGACGACGTAGGTGCCGGTGGCGGCGCTGTCGGCGGGGATGGTGGTCGACGCACTCCAGCTGCCGTCGGCGTTCAGCGCGGCGCGCACGAGGAAGCCACCCGGTGACGGCAGCGGCTTCGGCTCCACCGTCAGCTCGCCGCCCTGGCCGATGGTGATCGCCACGTCCGGCAGCCGCTGCTGCGTGGGCCCGAGCGGTGGGGCGCCGGTCTGCACCGGGCTGCCGACCAGCTCGACCTCGCGCTGAGTGGGAGGGTCGGCATCCGACGGCGGGTGGCAACCGGTCCCGCTCAGGTCGATCGGGTCACCCGGCGTGACGGACGCGAGGTCGCCGGGGCCCGGAGCCGGCGGCGAGAAGCCGGGGTCCTGGGGCTGGCCCGCCTGGGCCGAGCGACTGGTGCCGAGCGACACCGCGGACACCGGCGGGATGAAGGCCGTCAGGGGGCCGTCGGCCAGGTGGGTGAAGACCGGTGTGGTCGCCGTCGTGGTGACGGTGGTGCTGGCCGTCACCGGCGGTGCTCCGGGAGCCGACCCCATGAGGTCGAACGGACCGGCGGGCCCCAGCGAGCCGCACCACGCCGAGACCTCGTACTGGCCCGCCCCGTCGAACCACGGCAGGGCGAACGACACGGTCCACGAGCCGTCGGCGGCGGGCGTGGCCACCCCGAACTGCTCGCTCGGGAGGCCGAGCAGGGTGTGGAAGATCCGCCAGGTGGAGGCCGCCGCCGAGCCCTGGTACGCGGATCCCATCGCGTTGCGGCCCTCGGCGGTCCGCCACAGCTGCACGGCCACGGGAGGTTGGCCGTCGAGGTCCACCGTGGGCGGCGGCGACTGCGGGCAGCCGACGCCGGAGACGGTCAGCGTGGTCCCGGCCGCCACCGTGGTGGGCAGCGGCGTGATGGCGAACGACGGCGGCGCCGCGCCCGCCGCCGGCGCCAGGCCGACGATGCCGACGAGCAGCGCGCCGACCGCCAGCAACGGTCCCCACCTCGAGGCCTTGGTCCCCACCATGGCCCCGACGCTACTCCTCGGCCGACGGACGATGCCGAGGCCGTGACCGCTCACATGCGGCCCCACGTCCTGCTCCGCAGACGTCACTCCGTGCGGCGCTGCAGGTAGATGATCAGCATCGTCACGAGGGAGAGGGCCACGACGATGTCGGCCCAGAAGAAGCCGTAGAAGTCGCTCAGGACGCCCGGGGGTGGGATGCCCGGCTGGAAGCTGCGCAGGGCGGCGGGCATGGCGAACAGGATGACCGCCATCATGCTGATCTGCGCGGTCTCGAGCTTGCGGCGGCGCTTCGCCACCGAGACGGTGATGAGCAGCACGCCCACGGCCAGGGCCCACATGATGACGGTCACGAGCAGCGAGAAGAACTTGGCGGTGCCGGCGCGGGACACCTCGAGCGAGACGGCCAGGACCCCTTCGGGCGTCACCTTCTGCTTGGCCTCGACGACGCTGAAGGCCGGCACCGTCTTGTAGACGACGAGGTTGGCGGGCACCACGGCGTCCGAGGCGCCGGCGGGCGTCGGTCCAGCGCCCGACCCGCCCGCCGATGCGCCAGCGCTCGGTGTGACGAACAGCAGGTCCACCTCGGCGAGGTAGGTGTCCCAGGGGTAGCTGCCCTGGATGGGGGACGCGACCTGCGGGACGATCGGGTCGTCGGCCTCCTTGAGCGACAGAGTGAGGTCGGTGGCGCCGATGGGCTTGCCGGCCTCGAACGCCACCTTCTTCGTACCGTCGGCGCCCGTGTAGTACATGGTGATCGGCCGGCTCGGGATGTTCGAGTCGTTGGTGTCGAACGAGCCGGTGGGGTCCAACGTGATCCGCAGCGTCATCACGTTCTTCGTCAGGTCGACGTTGGTCACCGTCCCGTCCACCCGGACGCCGTCGTCGACCTGGCTCGGGCCGATGGTCCCGGTCACCGGCTCGCGTCGCAGCGTGGAGTTGAACAGCACCGACGAGATCGTCGCCAGGACCGTGACCATCACGATCACGCCGCCGATGATCAGCCACGGGTGCACGCCCGGCAGCGTGGAACTGCCGTCGTCGTCGAGGGCGGGGTCCGCGAGGTCCGTGGCGGTCGCCCCGTGCTGGATGTCCGCCATCGGCTGTGGTCCGTCCTGTCGCGCCCGCCCGCGGGTCCGCCGAATCTAGCGATCCCTGGCCCGGCACGGTTGCAGGGGGCACGCCGGCACCGGGCCCACCCGTCCGGCGGTCAGGGGATGGCGCAGCCGACGGCCAAGCGGGGGTCGTGGGTGGTGGGCGACGTGCGGGCCAGCACCGACGTCCCCGAGGCGGTGAGCACGCCCTCGTCGGTGGCGGTCTGCCGGAAGGTGGCGGGGAGGCCGAGGTCGGCCTGGCCGGGTGGCCGGACCGTCCCGTCCGTGATCCAGAGCTGCGGGTCCCGCCCGAAGCACGCTCGGCCGTCGACCTCGACGATGGCGTCGACGTCGACCGGCCGCTCACGCCACCACCGGACGAGCGGAACGGTGACGACGACGGCCACCGCGGCTGCCACCGCGATCGTCACGAGGCGTCGCCGGGCGTGGTGGCCCGGCACCTCGTCCCGAACCCCTCGCTCGTCGCCAGCCATGGTCCCCACCTCCCGGCCAGCGTAGGACGGACCCCTGGTCAGGCGGGGAGGGGTGGCGTGTCGCGCTCGACGAAGGCCATGTCGACGGCGCGGTCGCCGAAGGGCTGCAGCGCGGAGAGGCGGGCGACCTGGTCGGCGGTGAGGGTGACGTCGACGGCCGCCGCGTTCTGCTCGACGTACGTGCGTCGCTTCGTGCCGGGGATGGGCACCACGTCGTCGCCCTGCGCGTAGAGCCACGCCAGCGCGACCTGGCCGGCGGTGCAGCCCTGCTCGGCCGCCACGGCCTGCACCTCGGCGACCAGGGCGAGGTTGCGCTCGAGGTTGCCGTCGCTGAAGCGGGGGTTGGTGCGGCGGAAGTCGTTGTCGGCGAGGTCGTCGAACGAGGTGACCGTGCCGGTGAGCAGGCCCCGACCCAGCGGGCTGAACGGCACGATGCCGATGCCGAGCTCGCGGCAGGCCGGCGCGACGCGGGTCTCGATGTCGCGGCTGAACAGCGACCACTCGCTCTGCACGGCGGCGATGGGGTGCACGGCGGCGGCCCGGCGGATGGTGTCGGCCGACGCCTCGGACAGCCCGAGGTGGCCGACCTTGCCGGCGGTGACCAGATCGGCCATGGCTCCGACCGTCTCCTCGATGGGCACCTCGGTGTCGGGGCGGTGCAAGTAGTAGAGGTCGATGTGGTCGACGCCGAGCCGCTCGAGCGAGGCGTCGCACGCCTCGGGGACGTACTCGGGCCGGCCGTCGACGCGGCGGTCCTTCCGCAGCACGTTGCCGAACTTGGTGGCCAGCACGATGTCGTCGCGCCGGCCGGCGATGGCCCGCCCGACCAGCTTCTCGTTCTCGGTGAAGCCGTAGATGTCGGCGGTGTCGAGGAACGTGACGCCGAGCTCGAGGGCGCGGTCGATGGTGGCCAGCGCCTCGGCCTCGTCGGCGGGGCCGTAGGCGAAGTCGGTGAGGCTCATGCAGCCGAGGCCCTGGGCCGGGACGGTGAGGCCGGTCGAGCCGAGGGCGCGGGTGGGAAGGGTCGACATGGTGCTCCTCCAGGAAGGTGCGGGTGTCCGGTGCCGACGACCGGTCGCCCGGTGCCGGCGAGCGATCAGCCGGGGCGGCCCTCGGCGACGAGGCGGTCGAGGACGAGGTCGGGGTGCTCCTGCTCGAGGCGGTCGACCCAGTACTGGCTCTCGAACAGGGCGAGCATGGTGCCGTCGCTGCGCTCGAGCAGCCGCACGCCGCGCATGGCCCGCAGCGCCTCGGCGCTGGCCTCGTCGGTGCGGCGGGCGACGCGGAAGTTGGTGGGCGACAGCTCGACCGGCGCCCCGAACTCGTTCTCGAGCCGGTGGACCGCCACCTCGAACTGCATGGGCCCGACGGCGGCCAGCACCGGCGCCTGGTCGCCGAGGTCGCGGTCGCGCAGCACCTGCACCACGCCCTCCTCGTCGAGCTGGGCCACGCCCTTGCGGAACTGCTTGAACTTCGACGTGTCGCGCACCCGCGCCACCGAGAAGTGCTCGGGAGCGAACGAGGGGATGTGCGGGAACTCGACGGGCTCGTCGACCCACAGGGAGTCGCCGATGCGGACGTCGTTGGCGTTCACCAGGCCGACCACGTCGCCCGGGTAGGCCTCCTCGACCGTCTCGCGCTCCTGGCCGAACACCTGGTGGGCGTACTTGGTGGCGAAGGGCTTGCCGGTGCGGCCGTGGGTGACGACCATGCCCCGCTCGAAGCGACCCGAGCACACCCGGATGAAGGCGATGCGATCGCGGTGCGACGGGTCCATGTTGGCCTGGACCTTGAACACGAAGCCCGAGAACGGGGCGTCGAGCGGACGGGCCTCGCCATCGTCGTCGAGGCGGGGCTGCGGCGGCGGGACCAGGTCGACCACCGCGTCGAGCAGCTTGCGCACGCCGAAGTTGGTCAGCGCCGAGCCGAAGAACACCGGCGTGGACTCGGCGGCGAGGAACGTCTTGGGATCGAGGTCGGCGCCGACCTCGGCCAGCAGCGCCAGCTCGTCGTCGGCACCGGCCCAGGCGTCGCCCTCCTCGGCGGCGGCCCGCTCGGCGTCGATCAGCTCCTCGGGGGCCATGGTGGCGCCCCGGGTGGTGCGGGTGAACCGGGTGTAGGCCCCGTCGCGGCGGTCGACCACGCCGCGGAAGTCGCCGGGCACGCCCACCGGCCAGGTGACCGGCGTGGGCACGATGCCGAGCTCAGCCTCGATCTCGTCGATGAGCTCGAGCGGGCTGCGGCCGGGTCGGTCCCACTTGTTGATGAAGCTGAGCAGTGGCAGCTCGCGCTGGCGGCAGACGTCGAACAGCTTGAGCGTCTGGGGCTCGATGCCCTTGGCGGCGTCGAGCACCATCACGGCGGCGTCGGCGGCGGCCAGCACCCGGTACGTGTCCTCGGAGAAGTCGCGGTGGCCCGGCGTGTCGAGCAGGTTCACCACGTGGTCGCGGTAGGGGAACTGCAGGACGGTGGACGTGATGGAGATGCCGCGCTGCTGCTCCATCGCCATCCAGTCGGACGTGGCGCTGCGGCGGCCGCTGCGCGCCTTGACCGCCCCCGCCTCGGTGGCCAGCGCCCCGCCGTAGAGCAGGAACTTCTCGGTCAGGGTGGTCTTGCCGGCGTCGGGGTGGGAGATGATGGCGAAGGTCCGGCGGCGGCGGGCCTCGGCGACGGGATCGTGCTCGGTCACAGGGGCTCCACGCTACCGGGCGGGGGTCGCGACCCCGGTGGTCGGTGCCGTCGGGGGAGCCGGTGGCCGGGTTCGGTCGGCTCACCGATCGCCCGTCGTCGCGTCGTCGCGTCGTCGCGTCGTCGCGTCGGCGGCGGTCGGGGGGGGCGGTCGATCGCGACCTCGGTCGACGGGTGGTCGCGGAGCGCGCGCTCAACCGCCCCGGCGTCGGGTGGTGGTGGTCGTGCCCTTGACCGTCGTCGGTGGCGCCGCGGTGGTGGTCGGCGCCGCGGTGGTGGTCGGCGCGGTCGTGGTGGTCGGCGCCGCGGTCGTCGGGGTCCCGCCGGTGCTCGTGGTGGTCACGGGGTCGACGAGCAGCCGGGCGCTGGTGTTGGCGCCGACGTAGGACGCGGCGCCGATCGCCACGATGGCGACCAGGGCCACGACCAGCGCGTGCTGGGCGAGGCTCGATCCCGCGTCCCCGCGGCCCGGTCGGCGCTCCTTCCTGGCGATCGCCTGCGGTCGGCCGATGGGATCGCCCGGGGCTCCGGCGTGTCGGTGGAGCGGTGCGTCGGGGCGGGGTGATCCGGTCATGGCTCGGACGGTACGGACGGGTGGTCAACGCCCGGTCTCGTTCCGAAGCGCACGAGGTCAAGAGGTGGTCAGGTGCTGGTGCCGCGCAGGTCCTCCGGCCCAGCACGCCAGCCTCTCGCTGGGCCCCGCGACCCCCGCGCGCGAGGGTCCATCGGTCGCGGCGATGGAGGCCGACCGGCAGCCTGGCCCCCGCGCGCCCGTCCGGCCACGGGCGGATCGGCCCGGTCTGGTCGCCGGCGGCGCGGCGGCACCGGTCGCGCCCGGATCGCCCCGGACGCGGAGCAGCGGGCCTCGAGGGCCCGCTGCGTCGCTGGTCCGATGGGGAGAGGACCTCGGGACGGTGGTGGGTCGGGCACCACCGTCCCGGTGACCGGAGCGGGGTCGGATCGCTCCGGTGCCAGCACCGTACGCGGGCCACCTCAACGGTCCCTGGGCGTCCCCTCAAGACCTGGTCAAGTCGCGCGCTGCGGTGGGCCGCCCGGGCGCGCCGACGCCGCGGATCAGCCCAGCGAGTCGTAGACGGCGTCGATGAGCGTGTCGGTGCGGGGGTCGCCGGTGAGGCCCAGGTACATCTTGTTCATGACGTACCCGAACCCGAGCTCCTCGTCGGGATCGGCGAAGCCCACCGAGCCGCCGGCGCCGTAGTGGCCGAAGCTGCGGTGGCCGCCCAGCTTGAGCAGGTCGCCGGGCAGGTTGAAGCCGAGCCCGTACTGCATGTCCATGCCCATGATCACGTGGTCGACGCCGTCGGTCTGGCGCTCGATGGCGGCGGCGATGGTGTCGTCGTCGAGCAGCCGCACCGTGCCGTCACCCGAGCCGGCGGGCACCTCGCTCACGCAGGCGGCGTAGAGCTTGGCCAGCGAGCGGGCGTCGGTGATGCAGTTGGCGGCGGGCACCTCGGCGGCCCACACCTCGGGCAGGTTGAACGAGGCGAACTTCTGCTCGCTCCACGCCCCGCCCGGTGCGAACAGGGCCTTGCCCAGCATCGACTCGGGCCCGATGAACTGGTCGACCATCGCCGCCATGTTCGGGTCGGTGGGCAGCTCGATGACCTCGAGGGGGGCGACGCGGTCGTGCTCGGACTCGGGCAGCCCGATCCACAGGTCGAGGCCCAGGGGCTCGGCCAGCTCGCTGCGGACGAACTCGCCAACGCGCTTGCCGCTGACCCGGCGCACGACCTCGCCGACCAGCCAGCCGAAGGTGGTGGCGTGGTAGCCGTGCTGGGTGCCCGGCTCCCACACGGGGGCCTGCTGCTCGAGCGCCTCGACGACCTGGTCCCAGTCGAGGGCCTGCTCGATGGTCATCTCGGTGTCGACCCACGGAAGGCCGGCGCGGTGCGACAGCAGCCAGCGCACGGGGATGTCGGCCTTGCCGGCCTGGGCGAACTCGGGCCAGTAGTCGGCCACCTTGGCGTCGAGGTCGAGCAGGCCCCGCTGGGCGCACAGGTTGGCGGCGATGGCGGTGACGCCCTTGGTCGACGAGAAGACCAGCTGCAGGGTGTCCTCGGCGTAGGGGCGGCCGGTGCGGCGGTCGGCCTGGCCGGCCCAGAGGTCGACGACCTTCTCGCCGCCGCGCCACACCGACACCGCGGCGCCGACCTCGGCGACGTCGGCGCCGAGCATGGCGGCCAGCGGCTCGGGCTCGCGCGCGAAGTTGGCGGTGAAGGCGTCGCGCACGGCCTCGAAGCCGGACGCGACGTGGCCGTGGATCTCGGGGGCGGTGGGCATGGCGAAGCTCCTCGTCGGGGCTCGGTGATCGGTCGGATCGCTGGTCGGCGGGTCGGCGGGTCGGCGGGTCGTGCGTCGCTGGTCGCTCGTCGCGGCGGTGGAGGCCGCCGCGTGGTGCGGCGGCTAGGCGATGGCCTCGTAGCAGGCGTTGATCAGGTTGAAGGAGCGAAGGTCGCCGGCCAGGCCGAGGTCCATGCGGTTCATCACGTAGCCGAAGCCCAGCTCGGCCTCGGGGTCGGCCCAGCCGACCGAGCCGCCGGCGCCGAAGTGCCCGAAGCTCTTGGGGCCGCCGAGGGGGATCATCCCGGCGTGGAGCATGAAGCCCAGGCCGAACTGGATGTCCATGTCCATGAGCACCTTGTTGGGGCCCTCGGTGAGCTGGGTGGTGGCCTTGGCGAGCTGCTCGGGGGTGAGGAGTCGGATGCCGTCGACCTCGCCGACGGTGGCGGCGTAGAGGCGGGCCAGCGAGCGGGCGTCGCAGATGCCGTTGGCGGCGGGGACCTCGGCGGCGTGCATGGCCCGCGAGTTCCAGATGTCCTGGTCGGCCAGTGCGCCACCGGGGGCGAACAGCGCCTTGCCGAGCGGGGTGTCGGGGCCGAGGAAGGCCTGCATCATCTGGACCAGCGGGTTCTCGCTCTCACCGGCGAGGTCGTCGGCGCTGATGCCGGCGGGGATCATCGAGATGAGCATCGCCACCCGATCCTCCTCGGCCTCGGGCAGGCCGATCCACAGGTCGAGGTCGAGCGGGCCGGCGACCTCCTCGGCGAGGTAGGTGCCGACCGAGCGGCCGGCCACCCGGCGGATGACCTCGCCGACCAGCCAGCCGTAGGTGGTGGCGTGGTAGCCGTGCTGGCTGCCGGGCTCCCACGCCGGCGCCTGGGCGGCGAGCGCCTCGACCACCGGGTCCCACGACAGGGCCTCCTCGGCGGTCATGGTGCCGTCGATCCAGGCGAGGCCGGCCTGGTGCGAGAGCAGGTACGACACGGGGATGTCCTGCTTGCCGGCGGCGGCGAACTCGGGCCAGTAGGTGGCGACCGGGGCGTCGGTGTCGAGCTGCCCCTGCTGGGCCAGCTGGTTGGCGCAGATGGCGGTCATGCCCTTGGTGGTGGAGAACACCGGGATGATGGTGTCCTCCTCCCAGGCACGGCCGGTGGCCTGGTCGGCGATGCCACCCCACACGTCCACCACCTTCTGGCCGCGGTGGTAGGCGCTGAAGGCCGCCCCCACCTCGGTGCCGTCGGCGAAGTTCTTGTCGAAGGCGTCGCGGACGCCCTCGAAGCCCGGCGCGGTCCACCCGTGCGTGTCGGCCATCGTGCTGGTCCCCCTTGCTGGCGGCCGCTGCGGACGCGGCCGTGCGGCGACAGTCTCGCGAGCCGGGGCACCGCGGGCGAACCGGAGGGCCGCGCGAGCTGCGCCGGTCGGCCGCGCCCGGCCGCGGTCAGCCGCAGTCGGCGCAGCGGCCCACGAGGTCGAGGCGGTGGTCCTCGGCGGTGAACCCATGACGGCGGGCGACGTCGGCGCAGGCGTCGGCCAGGGCCCGCTCGACGTCGGCACCGAGGGTGACGTCGGCGACGGCCCCGCACCCCGAGCAGATCAGGTGGTGGTGGTGGCCGGTGAGCGTCTCGTCGAGCTCGAAGCGGGCGAACTCGTCGCTGGTGACGATGCGGTGCACGACCCCGGCCCGCTCGAGGACGGCCAGGTTGCGGTAGGCCGAGCTCTGGGCCAGCGAGCCGTCGAGCTCGAGCACCTCGCCGATGGTGAGGGGACGGCCGGCGCCGGCGAGGAGGTCGACCAGGGCCCGCCGGCCGGTGGTGTAGCGCTGGTCGTCGTCGCGCAGGCGCTGCGCGGCGGTGACGTGCAGCTCGGCCGGCGACGCCGGGGGTGCCGCGTGCTCGTGGCTGCCGCCGGCAGCGGTGCTCGTCGTCGCCCGCCGGGCCGTCTTCGCCGTCACCTCCCCAGCCTAGGCCGGAACCGAGGATCTGAGAATCGATGAGAACGCCGGGGCTCGGCCCGCGGTGCTGGGCTCCGGGGAGGTGGGCTCGCTCGGGTCAGTGGAGGTGCGAGAACGACCGCCCGGCGTGCTGCACGTCGCGCAGCCGGCGCTCGAACGTGGCCCCGAGCCAGACGAACAGCGCACCGGCCAGGGCCAGCAGCACCCAGCGGGGCACCTGGGCGGCGACCGGCCACAGCGTGTCGACGGCCAGCGCGACCAGGGTGGCGGCGCCGATGGCGAGCGGGGCCTGGAGGCGCCAGCGGACGCCGGCGAGCACCACGGCGATGGCCGCCACGGTGAGGGCGATCGCCCGAAGGGCGCCGCCGACCGTGAGCACCAGGCCGAGGCTCGGCAGCAGGGCGAGGGCGAGGGCCGGGCCGAACACGAGCCACGAGTACTCGTGGCCGGTGGGGTCGACCTTGTGGCGGGCGACCCAGCCGGCGGCGAGCGCCGCGACCGCCGCGGGCAGGGTGTAGGCCTCGACGAGGGTCACCTCGCCGACGGCCAGCCAGGTCCAGACGGCGCCGAGGGCGGCGACGCCGGCGGCCCAGCGGTAGGCGGTCCGGTCGTCGCGCAGGCCGGCGGCGGCGAAGGTCGGGACCAGGGCCGTGAGGGCGATGGCGCCGCACACGGGCTCGCCGAAGGCGGCGACGGTGCCGGCGGCCAGGCCGACGCCGGCGACGGCCTCGAGCACGGTCCGCAGGGCACCGAGCTCGTCGGCGGTGACGAGCAGCGACGTGGCGACGAGGGCGGCGCCGGCGACGAGGACGATGGCCACCGCGGCTCCGGCGACGCTGGCGCCGGCGGCGAGCGCGGCGGTCAGCGTCGTGACCAGGGCGGTGGTCAGGGCGATGCCGGCGGCGACGTCGCGGACCGCGCTGGACCGGTGGACGGCGACCAGCGACGCGGTGGCGGTGGCGATGCCTGCGGCGGCGACGGCGTACCAGGGCCCGATGCTCCACGACCCGAGCGTGACGGCCAGCCCGGTCAGCAGCCCCGTGGACCCGACCAGGGCGAGGGCGTCGGCCTCGCGGGTGCGGCCCAGCGCCAGCTCGCCGCCGACGACCAGGGCGGCGGCGCCGACCGCGATGGCCAGCCCGATCTGGGCGGCCGACCCGGCGGCGGCGGCCACGGCGGTGGGCGCCAGGGCCACACCGGTGATGGCGGCGGCCACGGTGAGGCCGAGGCGGACCGGCTCGTGGCGCCCGGTGGCGGCGGCGAGGGTGGTGGCGGCGAACGTGGCGGCGAGCGCGCCCACGGTCGACCACGGGCTGCGCGGCCACCAGCCGGAGGTGGCGACGAGGCCGATGCCCGTGCCGGCCCACGCGACCGCGAGGCCGGGCAGGTAGGGGACGCGGTCGAGGCGGCCGGTCGTGGCCAGGCCGGCCAGCGTGGCGGCGGCGATGGTCAGGGTGAGGGCGACGGTGACCGCTGCGGTGCCGACCGCGGCCGGCACCAGGGCGACGGTGGCCAGCCCGAGGGCGACGGCCAGGCCGATGGTGATCTCGCCGAGGACGACCGCGTTGCGGTGTGCCGCGGCGGAAGCCGCGCCGGCGAGGGCGGCGGTGGCGGTGCCGACCACGGCGACGACGTACCAGGGCGACGCGCTCGACCAGGCGGTGGGTGTGGCGGCCACGGCGGCGGCGAGCCCGACGGCGGCGAGCCCAGCGAGCACCTGGCCCTCGACGCGGTCGCCGGCGACCCACAGCGCGATGGCCAGGGTGGCGCCGGTGGCGGCGGCGAGCGCCAGCAGGACGGGGGCCTGGGGAGCGCCGGCGGCGGCGGTGATCACGGCCGGCAGGATCATGCCGGTGGTCCCGGCCGCGGCGACCAGGGCGGTGCGAGCCGTCGCGTCGGTCGTGCGCAAGGCTGCCAGGAGCGTGGCGACGAAGGCCACCGAGACCGCGGCGACGGTGGCCCACGGCTCGTTCCACCACGACGAGGCCGTGACGATCAGGCCGACGCTGCCGGCGAGCCAGGCGACCAGGGTGGCCGGCACGCCCCAGCTGCGGGCGAGGTGGGCAGCGGTGAGCGCGGCGGCGAGGGTGCAGCCGGCCACGGCGGCGGTGAGGGCGACGACGGTCGTGGAGGTGGCGAGGGCGGCGGGGACGAGGGTGATGGCGGTGAGGCCGGCGGCGGCGGTGAGGGCGAGGAGGCCGGCTCGGGCGTCGAGGTCGCGGAGCCGGGGGGCCACGGCGCCGGTGGTGGCGGTGACGAGGGCGGCGACGGCGACGACGAACCAGGGAGCGGCCACCCACTGGCTGGCGACCACGACCGTGGCGCCGGTGAGGGCGATCGTGCCCACCGCGGCCAGGGCGGTCTGCTCGGTGGCCGGGCGCACCAACCAGGCCGCCACGACGACCAGCGCGGCCGCCGAGACGGCGGTGGTGGTGGCGATGACCGCGGTGGTGCCGGCGAGGGCGGCGGGGACGAGGGTGATGGCGGTGAGGCCGGCGGCGGCGGTGAGAGCGAGGAGGCCGGCTCGGGCGTCGGGGTCGCGGAGCCGGGGGGCCACGGCGCCGGTGGTGGCGGTGACGAGGGCGGCGACGGCGACGACGAACCAGGGGGCGGTCGCCCACTGGGCGCCGACCACGACCGTGGCTCCGGCCAGCGTGACGGCGCCGAAGGTGACCAGGATGGCTCGCTCGGTCGGCCGGCGGCTCCCCCAGGCGGCGGCGACGAGCACGGCCGCGGCGACGACGGCGCTCGCCAGCGCTCCCGAGGCGAGCTCGACGTGCGCGGCGACGGCGATCGTGGGCGTGAGGGCGAGCCCGGCGATGCCGGCGATGGCGGTGAGCACCGGCCGGGCCGCCTCGGTGCGGACCCGCAGGGTGGCGAGGGTGGCGGCGGCCGTCAGGGTGGCGAGGGCGGCGACGGTGAGCCAGTGGTCGGCGAGGGACCAGCCGAAGGCGGGCACGGCGCCGGTGGCGGCGAGGACGGCAGCGAGGGCGGCCGCTCCGCCGTGGTGGCGTCGGTCGAGCTCGACCGAGGCGGCCCCGGCGGCGACGAGGAGGACCAGGCCGCCGACCACGGTGGCCAGCAGCGTGAGGTCGAGGGCCAGCGGGACGAGCAGCAGGGCGGCGACGCCCGCTCCGGTCGCCACGCCGCGGGCGGCCGGCCAGGCGGAGCGGCCGATGAGACGACCGACGGGGCCGGCGACGGCGAGGACGGCGAGCAGCACGATCGCGGCCAACACGAGCGCGGGCTGCATCCAGGCGGCGTCCCCGGTCGGCATCGAGACGAGCTGGCTGACCGGCGTGCCCGGCGCCGCCTCGCCCACGCGGGCGGGGCCGATGGTGCGGAAGGCGATCGTCGCGGCGTCGGCGGCGTAGGTGACGGCCGGGATCGCGGCCAGCGCGAGCGCGGCGCCGGCGGTGACCGCGGTGCCGCGGCCGATGGCCGGCGGCAGCACCCACAGCGCCAGCAGGACGGCGGTGGCGGCGAGCGCCAGGGCGATGGCCGCCGACGGGCCGGTCAGCCAGGTCGTGCCGAACAGGGTGAGCGCCCCGACGACGATGGCGGCGCCGAGCCCGACGAGCCCGTCGGCGGCGAGCCGGGGCCAGCGGTCGCCGAACAGGACCCGCCCCACGGCGATCGGGACGACGAGGGCGAGCACGGCCAGGGCAGCGAGGGGTCGGCTGCCGGCGGGGGCGGTGGCGCGGGTGGCGGCGTCCACGACGTCGGCGGTGACGCCGACGGCGAACAGGGCGAAGGCCGACGAACCGGTCAGCACGGCGATGCCCGACGGTCGCCAGGTCGTGGCGAGCAGGGCCCGGCCGACGACCAGCGAGGCAGCGGTGGCCAGAGCCAGCAGCCAGGCGTCACGGGTGGCGGGGACGGCCAGCCAGGCGAGGAGCACGAGCACCGAGGACTGCAGGCTCAGGGCACCCATCACCCGCAGGACGAACCGGCCGGTGGCCCAGCCGATCCCCACGGCGGCGGCGCCGATGACGGCGGTGCCGATCGTCCACCAGAGCTCGGCGTCGAGGCCGGCACCGAGGCCGCCGCGGCGCAGGGCGTACCAGTCGACGAACGTGAACCCCAGGGCCACCGCGAACAGCGTCTCGGCGGTGGCCGGCAGCCGGCGATTGAGGGCGGCGCCGATGCCGCCCGCCAGGACGGTCACGCCGACCAGGACCAGGGCCCGGCCGAGGTCGTCGAGGCGAGGCCAGGCGACGATGGCGAAGACGAGGGCGGCCGCCGTGAGCAGCAGCCCGCCCAGGGCGAGCAGGGCCAGCTGGATCGGCTTGAGGCCCAGCTCGCGGTGAGGACGGGGTGCGGCGGTGGGGGGCGCGACCGGGGGCGGGGGCGGCGGCTGGGCGCCGCCGGCCAGCGGGGCGGACGCGACGGTGGCGGTGGAGATCGGCGGGGCCGGGGCCGGCGTGGGGGGTGGCGGCAGCGAGGTCGTCGGGGTGGCCGGGGTCATTGCGGCTGCCGGGGCGGTCGGCGTCGCCGCGTGGGCGGCGGCGACCGGGGCGGGTGCTGCCGGTGGCGCCGGACGGGCCCAGATCGAGGGCTCGGCCGGGGTCGTCGCCGGCGCCGGTCGGGCCCAGGGCGCCGGTGCGGCTGCGGGTGCGGTCGACGGAGGGGGCGGTGGCGGAGGCGCCGTCGCCGGCCGTGGCGGCGGGGGCAGCGGCGCCGGCTGGGCCCGCAGCTTCGCCATGGTCACGACCCGGTCCTTGCGGAGGGCGACGGCCTCGGCGTCGAGCGCCACCGCGGCGTCGTGGTGGATCTGGGAGGCGTGGTGGTGCTCGATGGCCTGCTGCTCGACCACCGCCAGCCGCTCGTCGATGGTCCAGAGGTGGGCGGCGTCGCGGCCCACCAGCGGCAGCCGGCACGCCGGGCACATCGGTGCGGGGAGCTGCAGGGCGGCTCCGCAGGCGGGGCAGCGTCCCGCCGTGGATCCCGTCTGGCTCGGAGCGGTGGAGAGATCACGCATAGTGGTCAGCACCCTCCTGCCACGGTGCTGCCTCCG
The DNA here is from genome assembly GCA_046331175.1 of Acidimicrobiales bacterium. Taxonomy (GTDB): domain Bacteria; phylum Actinomycetota; class Acidimicrobiia; order Acidimicrobiales; family Acidimicrobilacustridaceae; genus JAWKIW01. The sequence continues at coordinate 428,513 of JAXLRI010000004.1, read as the reverse complement.
CCATCCAGGATGACCCCCACGCGGTGGTGGGGGCAGGGCCCCAAGACCGCGCCGTTCGGGCACTCCGGCGACGTCCGGCGTCCGCGGTCCGTCAAACCGCGCCTCCGACCACGCCGCCACCGGCCCGTGCCGTCGCGGTGGTCCCCGTCGGTCCTCCGGACCACACCGACCGTCGTGCGCGCCCGGACCGCACGGACCGCCCGCCGCCTCGTCGCCCGTAGGCTTCCCCCGTGACCGCCGTCGACGCCCCTGACGTCCAGGACGCCCCGGACATCGCCCCCACCGCCCGCAGCTTCCCGGGCGCCCAGCGACCCGACCGCAGCTGGTGGGTGTCGTCGGCCGGGCTCTGCATCGCCGCCTACGCCTGGGGCGACCCGGCCGACCCGGTCATCCTGATGGCCCATGGCGGGTTCGACTTCGCCGGCACGTTCGACCGCTTCGCGCCGCTGCTGGTGGCCGGCGGCTACCAGGTGGTGTCGTGGGACGCTCGGGGCCACGGCTGCTCCGAGCACGCCGTGCTCTACAGCTGGGCCGCCGACCTGCGCGACGCGGTGGCGGTGCTCGACTCGCTCGACCGCGAGCAGGTGGTGTTCCTCGGCCACTCGAAGGGCGGCGGGCTGATGCTCGACCTCGCCCACGCGCTGCCGCACCGGCTCACGCACCTGGTGAACCTCGACGGCCTGCCGTCGAAGAACAACTGGCCCGACCTCGCCGACCACGAGCGCACCAAGATGCTGCGCGGCGAGCTCGAGGGCTGGCTCGACAACCGGCGACGGGTGGTCGACGCCCAGCGCCGGCCGGGCACGCTCGAGGACCTCGCCCGCCGCCGCCAGCAGATGAACCCTCGGCTGCCGATCGAGTGGCTCGAGTACCTCGTCCCGATCGGCGGCTACGAGTCCGACGACGGCTGGCGGTGGCGGATCGACCCGTCGATGCGCCTCGGGGGCTTCGGTCCCTGGCGGCCCGAGTGGTCGATGCAGCGCCTGCCCGGCATCGGCGTCCCGGTCCTCGGCATCCTCGGGCTCCAGCAGGAGGTCATGGGCTGGGGCACGCTGCCGCGCGACGTCGAGCCCAACCGGCCGCCGGTGTTCCGGTTCGTGGCCCTCGACGACGTCGGCCACTTCGTCCACGTCGAGCAGCCCGAGCTGATCGCCACGACGGTGCTCGACTTCCTCGCCGAGCACCCGGTGGGCGCGTCGTGAGCGGCGACGAGGGGTCGACCGTGATGTCGGCGCCGCCCACCGACGGACCGATCGTCGTGTGGCTGCGCCACGGCAAGTCGCGCCTGGCGCTGCACCTGCTGCGGGAGGGCTGGGGTCGACCGCTGCTGCTCCTGCACGGCCTGGGCGAGCGCACGCCGGCCACCGTCCCCACGCACCTCCAGGGCTGGGCCGGGCCGGTCTACGGGCTCGACCTCACCGGCCACGGGTTGTCGACCCGACCGGTCGGGGGCGGCTACACCGCCGAGATCCTGATGGCCGACGTCGACGCTGCCCTGGCCCACCTCGGCAAGGTCACCGTCCACGGGCGCGGCCTCGGGGCGTACCTCGCGCTGCTCATCGCCGGCGCCCGGCCCACCGAGGTGCGGGGCGTGGTGCTCGCCGACGGGCCCGGCCTGGTGGGCGGCGGGATCCGACCCGGCTCACCGCACGTCCCCGAGGTGGTGACGGTGGGCGACGGGACCGGTGGCGACGGATCAGGCGGCGATGCCGGCGCGCCCGACCCGTTCGCGCTGAGCGAGCTCTCCCGTGACGTGCGGCCTCCCGACTACGCCCTCGAGTACGTGCGGCAGATGGTGCAGTGGTCGAACCTCGACACGCCGATCGCGGTGGCCACCGTGGTGCGCCCCGAGTGGCTGGCCGCGGTGGTGGCCGAGCCGGGCGTGGTCGAGCTGCCGGCCGACGAGGCGCTGGCGCTGTTCGCCGACGTTCGCTGACCGGCCGGGCACCTCGACGTGCAGGGCCGGGTCATCGGCCCGCGCTCAGCGGGGGCGGAGGCCGGCGATGACGGTGTCGATGGTGGTGCGGATCAGCAGGTCGCGGGTGGCGTCGTCGAAGTTGAAGCCGAGGTTCAGCACGTTGGCCAGCCCGTGGGTGGCGGTCCACGACACGAAGGTGATGAGGGCGGGATCGGTGTCGACCAGCTGACCCTGCTCCATGCCGTCGCGCACGGCGTCGATGGCGTAGTTGAACGCCTGGGTGGCCATCGGGTGCTCCTCGCCGGTGGCCTCGCCGAAGGACAGCTCGGGTGGGAACAGGAACATCGTCTTGAACAGCTCGGGGTTGTCGATGGCGTACTCGACGTAGGCGGTGCTGAGCGCGCGCATCCGCTCGATGGGGTCGGTCTCGCTGACCTCGGCGAAGCGCTCGAGGAGCCGACGGAACTCGTCCTCGGCCACGGCCCGGAGCAGGTCGCGCTTGTCGGTCACGTAGGCGTACAGCGCTGGGGCGGTCACGCCCAGGGCGGCACCGACCTGGCGCAGGGACACGGCGTCGAGGCCCTTGGTGCGGATCTGGTCGCGAGCGGCCGCCACGACGGCGTCGCGGGTCAGCGTCTCGCGGTCGGCCGTCTCGGACACGGGCGTGATCTTCCCACAGGGCCTGGGATCGGCCCGCCATCAGCGTCGGGTCGCTCCGGCGGGACGGGCTGCTGCGGCGGGACGGGCCGCTGCGGCGCGGGTCCTTGGCTCCGGTCGGGGCGCTCGCACGCCGTGGCGGGCCGGGGTCGGCGTGCCGTCGCTCAGGGCGAGCCGGTGAGCGTGAGCGGGGGGACGGTGCCGGCGGTCTTCATGGCGGTGAGGGCGGCCTGGTCGGGGCCCAGCTCGGCGCGGAGGAAGTCGAGCACCACGGGGTCGACCTTCGCCCGCAGCGCGGCGTCCTGCAGCGGGCCGAGGTGCGAGCCGCCCTGGACGGTGAGCAGGTACTTGGGGGCCGAGGCCCCGTCGTAGATGGCCTTGCCGCGGCTGTAGGACGTGATGCTGTCGGCGTTGCCGTGGACGACGAGCAGCGGGGGGTTGGAGGCGCCGAACCACGTCGACGGGAAGAAGGCCTGCTCGGGTGCGTAGGCCACCACGGCCTTGATCCGCGGGTCGCGGCAGCACGAGTTGGCGGCCATGGCGGCCACGGTGTTGCCGCCGTCGCTGTGGCCCACGACGGCGATGCGGGCCGGGTCGACGACCCCCGAGAACGGGCCGGGGCCGTTGGACGCCGCCAGCACGTTGGTGATGACGACGCCGAGGTCGGCCGGCTGGTTGGGCAGGTCGGACTCGACGGTGGGGCCCGGCAGCGCCGTGCTGGTGAGGGGCAGCTCGGGGGCGGCGACGACGTAGCCGGCCGCCGCCCACCCCCGCAGCGCGTCGGCGTAGGCGGCCGTGTCGATGTTGAAGCCGTGGGCGAACACGATGAGGGGGAAGGGCCCGGTGGCGGGCGGCAGGGCGCCCTCGGGCGTGCCGACCGGCGCGCTCGACGGGTAGCGGACGATGGTCTTCAACGTGCGGGTGGGGGCACCGGCGACGTTGCCCCGGGCACCCGTCGGACGGGTGGGGTCGACGTAGGTGGCGGTGACGACGCCGACGCTGAACGGCGGTCCGGGCGTCTTGGCGGGGGCAGCGGCCTTCGTCGGAGCCGTGGTGGTGGTGGACACCGCCGTGGTCGAGGTGGGAGCGGCGGTGGTCGTGGCCGGCGGAGTCGTGGTGGGTGCGGTCAGGGAGACGACCGGTCCGGTGGGCTCGAGCACCTGGTTCTGCGGCGGCAGCGGGTCGGTGTCGTTGCCGCCCTTCTTGCCCACGCACGCGGCGGCGACCAGCACCACCGCGGCGGCGAGCAGCACGATCCCCAGCCGTCGACCCATCGCCGATCGACCGTAGCGGAGGTGCTCGGCGCCGCCGGTGCAGCCCTCGGCCGCTCGTCGCCGGGCTGAGGGGCGGCTCATCGCAGGCGGCGTCTCAGCTCGACGAAGACCTCTTCGCCGACGATGTCCTCGAGCTCCTCGGCCAGCGATTCGATGACCCGACGGTCGCCGACGTAGGCCCGCTCCCCCTCGGTGCAGCACCACGCCATCGTCTCGCCCTCGGGCACCCAGTCGGCCCGGGACCAACGCCGCACGGTGGCGGTCTCTCGGTCGTCCTCGGTCGGTGCCCAGTCGATGCGGATCGGGAGCTGCCAGCACACCGACGGCTTCCAGTCGAGCGGCGACTCCCCCGCCTCGACCGCGGCCAGGTGGAGCGCGCACCCGGCGCCGCCGGCGAAGCCGGGTCGGTTGAAGAAGATGCACGCGCCATCGACGACACGGGTGTGCAGCCGCGTCGCATCGGAGAAGATGCCGGTGGAGGTGGGGTCCACCGCGTCGGCGTGGTGCTCGAAGCGGGCGGGCGACAGCATCGCGGCCATCGCGCTGATCATCATCGCTTCGTCCTCGTTCCCGAGGTCGGCGCCGACCGAGCAGCACCCCTGCTGCAGCTCCTCGGCCGGCTCGGGGAGGATCCCGAGGCAGCCCTTGCCCCAGATGCACGTCCAGCGGGAGCGGAGGAAGTCGGTCTCGAACCGCCACACGGTCTGGCCGTCGTCGATCTCCTCGAAGGGCACCCGCCGAACATAGGGGTTCGACCGGGCCCCAGCACGATGCGCGTGTGGACACTGCTCGACCTGCTCCCGCGTCGGTCGACCGTGATGTCGACCGAGGTGGTTGACGACCCTGCCGACACGGCGAGTGGGAGTCCATTCGGCCGAGCCGCAGCCGGAAACCGTGCTGGCCTGGGAGGTGGACGTAGCCGACGCGGCAGTAGCCACGCGCACGGCCGGCGATCAGCCCGTTCAGGACTCGTCGTTCATGCCCGCGCGATCTGGGACATGGGCAACCCGTAGCACGACGTGCTACAGTACGAGGTCATGGCCCGAGAACTCACCCAGCGCGAGCTGCGCAACGAGAGCGGCGAGATCATGCGCCGACTCGACGAGGGCGAGAGCTTCGTCGTGACCCGCAACGGTGTACCGGTGGCCGAGCTCACCCCGCTGCGACGGCATCGCTTCGTCTCAGCCGAGGCCGCGGTCGCCATGTTCCGGTCCGCGCCGGCGGTGGACTATCAGCAGTTCCGGGCCGACCTCGACCGGGTCGCGAGCCAAGACGCCGCCCCGCGTGGCTGAGCACCAGCCCCGCCCGGCCCGGGGGCTGCTCGACACCTCGGCGATCATCGACCTCGAGCAGCTCGACCCGGCCCAGCTGCCCGTCGAGATCGCGGTGACGGCCATATCCATGGCGGAGCTCGCCGCGGGCCCGCACGCCGCCAACGACGTCGACGAACGCGCCCGGCGCCAAGACCGGCTCCAGCGAGCAGAAGCAGCGTTCGATCCTCTGCCCTTCGACGGTGAGGCCGCTCGCGCGTACGGCCGCATCTACGCGGCCGTCGTCGAAGCTGGCCGCAAGGCACGAGGCGCTCGCGCGGTTGACCTCCTCATCGCAGCAATCGCATGCGCCAACGAGCTCCCGCTCTACACCCGCAACGAAACGGACTTCAAAGCCCTCGAAGGCCTCGTCGAGATCATCGCCGTGTGACGCCATCCCGGCGATCGGGGATGGTGTGCCGGTCCGTCTACGGGCGACGTTCGGGGGCGGTCGAGCGGCCCGTCAGGGCTTCTCGACGACGACGCCTCGGGTGTCGGCGAGGAGGCGGCGGAGGTCGCGGGGGTCGGTGGTGAACACCACGCCAGCACCCGCCTCCGCCGCGTGCGCAGCGACGATGGCATCGATGCCTCCCGGCACCCGGTGAGCACCTGATCGCTCGACGTTGTACCGCAGGCGCCCGGCGAGGCGAGCCGCCGGCGGCGTCGTGTCGATCGTCCCGATCTGCTTGACCGCCTGGTTCACCGGTGCGTCCGTCGGGCGCCCGGTCGTGGCCTCCGCGAGCACGACGGTTGGGATGACCGGCACCCAGCCGCCCTCGACGAGGTCGCGAAGGACCCAGCGGAACTCCTGATTGGTGACGGCCTGGTCGACGACCCCGCTGTCGAGGACGACGACCGGTTCGCTCACGCCGTGACCTCGCCCCGGATCCTCGCGGCACGAGTTCGAGCCCGTTGCTTGGTCGTCGCCGGTGTGGGGTCAGCGCGCTCGAGCTCGTCGAGGTACGCGAGCAGCGCATCGCGCTTCTCGTCTCGCTCGAGCTTCTCCGCCAGGGCGTCGTCGAGGTACGACGACAGGCCTCGGGGTCCTGCGGTGCGACGGGCGCGCTCGATGGCCTCTGCTTCGAGCGTCACGGAGACCTTCTGGGTGGTCATGCCCGCAGCATAGCTCTCGTCAACCGCCGGTATCGCCTAGTTATCGCCTGTCCCCGAACATCCCCCACCAGGCCCGTACCGGCGCGACGGAAGGGCCGATCGGGGATACCTCGTATCCAAGTGGGACGCTGATGACGGACGTTTGTCCGTGGCGCCGGTGGGTCGAAGGTCGGAGGCGTCGACCGCTACTCCTCGGCGGCGTCGGCGGGGCGGTACACCTGGGCGCCGGCGTCGACGAACTCGGTCGACTTCTCCCTCATGCCGATGTCGATGGCCTGCCAGGCCTCGCTGTCGGGGTCGAGGCCGTGCTCGGCGGCGTAGTCGCGCACGTCCTGGGTGATGCGCATCGAGCAGAACTTCGGCCCGCACATCGAGCAGAAGTGGGCGGTCTTCGCGGGCGTCGCCGGAAGCGTCTCGTCGTGGTAGCAGCGGGCCGTGTCGGGGTCCATGGCCAGGTTGAACTGGTCCTCCCACCGGAACTCGAAGCGAGCCTTGCTGAGGGCGTCGTCCCACACCTGGGCGCCGGGGTGACCCTTGGCGAGGTCGGCGGCGTGGGCGGCGATCTTGTACGCGATCACGCCCTGCTTGACGTCTTCTCGGTTCGGCAGGCCGAGGTGCTCCTTGGGGGTGACGTAGCAGAGCATCGCCGTGCCGAACATGCCGATCATCGCCGCGCCGATGGCCGACGTGATGTGGTCGTAGCCGGGCGCGGTGTCGGTGGTGAGCGGGCCCAACGTGTAGAAGGGCGCCTCGTGGCAGACCTCGAGCTGGAGGTCGACGTTCTCCTTGATCTTGTGCATGGGCACGTGGCCCGGCCCCTCGATCATCACCTGGACGTCGTGGCGCCAGGCGATCTCGGTCAGCTCGCCGAGGGTGCGCAGCTCGCCCAGCTGGGCGTCGTCGTTGGCGTCGGCGATGCTGCCCGGTCGCAGCCCGTCGCCCAGTGAGAAGGCCACGTCGTAGGCCTTCATGATCTCGCAGATGTCCTCGAAGTGCGTGTAGAGGAAGTTCTCGCGGTGGTGGGCGAGGCACCACGCTGCCATGATCGACCCGCCCCGGCTGACGATGCCGGTGACGCGCCGGGCGGTCAGCGGGACGTAGCGCAGCAGCACGCCGGCGTGGATCGTGAAGTAGTCGACGCCCTGCTCGGCCTGCTCGATCAGCGTGTCGCGGAACAGCTCCCACGTGAGCTCGGTGGGCTGGCCGTCGACCTTCTCGAGGGCCTGGTAGATCGGCACCGTGCCGATGGGCACCGGGCTGTTGCGCAGGATCCACTCGCGGGTGGTGTGGATGTCGGGACCGGTCGACAGGTCCATCACGGTGTCGGCGCCCCAGGCCGTCGACCAGCTGAGCTTCTCGACCTCTTCGGCGATCGACGACGTGACCGCCGAGTTGCCGATGTTGGCGTTGACCTTCACCAGGAACTCACGGCCGATGATCATCGGCTCGGACTCGGGGTGGTTGATGTTGGACGGGATGATGGCCCGGCCGCGAGCGACCTCGTCGCGGACCTTCTCGGCGGGCACGCCCTCGCGCAGGGCGATGAACTCCATCTCGGGCGTGATCTCGCCCTGGCGGGCGTAGTGCATCTGCGTGACGGTGGCGCCTGGCTTGGCCCGCAGGATGGTGCGCTCGCGACCGTCCCACTGCAGCTCGGGGGCGGTGCCCGTGCGCCCTGCTCGGCGGCCGTCGTCGCGCGGCGTGGCGGTGCGGCCCTCGATGGGCTCGACGTCACCCCGCTCGAGGATCCAGGGGAGGCGGAGCGGCTCGAGGCCCGACCGAGGGTCGGCACCCGGGCCGCTCGTGTCGTACAGCCGGACGGGAGGGTTCGGCACCGGGCCATCGGGCCCCGGTGAGTCGCCGAGGTCGACCTCGACGAACGGCACCTGCAGGTCGGGGCGGCTGCCGGCGATGTGGACCTTGCGGCGGGCGCCCCGGCTGGCGGGGATGGGCGGGATGCTGCCCTCGACCGCCGGCGGGTCGAGCGGGCCGGTGGCCCCGGTGTCGGTGGTGCGGGTCTGGTCGTCGGCGATCGTCATGGTGGGTGCCTCTCGTGGCGGGTGGTGGATGGCAGCGGTGGGCTGGCGGTACGGAGCGAGCGAGCGGGGCGGATCGGGTGCGTGGACGTCGGGCAGGTCAGGGGCCGGCGGTCTCCCAGCCCAGGTGGTCGATGGGCCCGTGGCCGGCGCCGAGGCGCCAGCGGGCGGCGCCGGCGATGGCGGCAGCGACGAAGCGCTTGGCCGCGAGCACGGACTCGAGGGGCGCGTCGCCGCGGGCCAGGCCGGCGGCGACGGCGGCGGCGAACGAGCAGCCGGTCCCGTGGTTGTTGGCGGTGGCGATCCGGGGTGACACCAGCTCGTCGAGGGTGACGCCGTGGGCCACGATGTCGACGGAGCGGTCGGGGTCGTCGGGATCGATCAGGTCGCCGCCCTTGACCACCACGACGCGCGGCCCGAGCCCGGCCAGGGTCCGGGCCGCCTCTCGCTGCTGCTCGCGGGAGGCGATGGCGTCGACGCCGAGGAGGACGGCGGCCTCGCGGCAGTTGGGGGTGATGACCGTGGCCGCCGGGAAGAGGTCGTGCAGGTAGGCGTGCTCGGCCTCCGGGTCGAGCAGGCGGTGTCCGCTGGAGGAGACCATCACCGGGTCGACCACCAGGTTCGGCAGGCGTCCGGCCAGTGCGAGGTCGGCGACCGCCTCCACGTTGGCGGCGGTGGCGAGCATGCCGGTCTTGACCGCGGCCACCGGGAGGTCGTCGAGGACGGTCTCGATCTGGGCGATCAGGAAGTCGGTGGGCGTGGCCCGAACCCCGCGGACCTCGACGGTGTTCTGGGCGGTCAGGGCGGCGATGGCACTGGCCCCGTGCACGCGGTGGGCGGCGAAGGTGCGCAGGTCGGCCTGGATCCCGGCGCCACCACCCGAGTCGGACCCGGCGATGGTGAGGGCGACCGGCGGCGTCACGGCCGGGCCCCGATTCGGTGGACCGACGGCGGCTCGACCGCGGCAGCGGGTGCGATGCCGGGCGCCGAGCGCGCGGTCCCGTGCAGGACGGCGAGCAGGTCGGCCACGACGCTCGCCGGGTCGTGCGCCCGCATGACCTCGCCCATCACGGCGACGCCGGCGGCGCCGGCCGTACGGCAGGCGGCCGTGTTGGCGGGGGTGATGCCGCCGAGCGCGTAGATGGGGACCAGCACGCGGGAGGCCGCGGCGCGCAGGCCGTCGAGGCCGAGGGCGGGGCCGTAGCCCGGCTTCGAGGCCGAGGCGAAGATCGGCGAGCAGGTGGCATAGCCGGCCCGCTCGGCCTGGGCGACGAGCAGCTCGTCGAGGTCGTGGGCGGACCGTCCGACGATGAGCGAGCCGCCGTCGGCGTCAGGTCCGCCGTGGGGGTTGGTGCTGGGGTCGGTGTCGTCGGCGACCGGCCCTGGGTCGGCGGCAGCCAGGTGGACGCCGTCGGCGCCGACCTCGCGCGCCAGGGTGACGTCGGACGCCACCAGCAGCACGCCGCCGACGGGGCGCAGCAGGCCGAGCAGCTCGTCGGCGAGGCGTCGGCGCTGGTCGCGAGCGAGGTCCTTCTCGCGCAGCACCACGGCTCGCGCCCCACCCCCGACCGCCGCCGCGACCTGGGCGGTGAGGTCACGCCCGGGCGGCAGCTGGGCGCGGTCGGTCAGGAGCACCAGCTCGGGCACCGGCGAGGGCCACGGCGGCGTCGTCACCCGTCGTCCCCCTGCGGCCGGGCCGGCGGGCGGTCGTCGCCGATCGGCGGTGCCAGCTCGGGCAGCCCGTCGAACGACGTCGACGCCTCGGCGTAGAGCTTGCGCGGGATGCGGCCGGCGAGGCGGGCGTGGCGGCCGGCCTCGACCGCGAGCCGCATGGCGGTGGCCATCCGCACCGGGTCCTGGGCCCGGGTGACGGCGGTGGCCAGCAGCACGGCGTCGCAGCCCAGCTCCATGGCCAGGGCGGCATCGGAGGCGGTGCCGATGCCGGCGTCGAGGATGACCGGCACGTCGACCTGCTCGCGGATGATGGCCAGGTTGTAGGGGTTGCGGATGCCCGAGCCCGACCCGATGGGCGAGCCGAGCGGCATCACCGCGGCGCAGCCGACCGCGGCCAGTCGCCGGGCGACCACGGGATCGTCGGTCGTGTAGGGCAGCACCACGAAGCCGTCGTCGACCAGGAGCTCGGCGGCCTCGAGGAGCTCGGCGGCGTCGGGCAGCAGCGTGCGGTCGTCGCCGATGACCTCGAGCTTGATCCAGTCGGTCGCGAAGGCGTCGCGGGCGAGCTTGGCGGTGAGCACGGCTTCTTGGGCCGTGTAGCAGCCGGCGGTGTTGGGCAGCACCCGGGCGCCGACGCGCTCGACCACGTCGAGCACCGAGCCCGGCGCGGTGGGGTCGATGCGGCGGAGGGCCACCGTGGTGAGCTCGGTGCCCGACGCCGCCAGCGCCGCCTCGAGCATCTCGAGGCTGGGCGCGCCGCCGGTGCCGGTGATGAGGCGCGAGCCGAACCGCTCGCCGGCGATCACGAGCGCGTCGTCGGTCGGGGCGGCCGTGCCCGGCGCAGGGGCGGTGGGCGTGGGCGTCGATCGGGTGGAGGGCACGTCAACCTCCCTGGGCGGCGGTGAGCAGCTCGACGCGGTCGCCGTCGTGCAGCGGCGCATCGGGCCAGGTGGAGCGGGGGACGACCTCGGCGTTGACGGCCACGGCCACGCCGCGGGGCGAGTCGAGGTGGGTCGAGACGAGGTCGGCGACGGTGGCGCCGTCGGCCAGCTCGGTGGCGGCGCCGTTGAGGACGACGTTCATGCCGGCACCGCCGCGAACCGGTCGGGGGAGAGCGGCGCGAGCAGCTCGTCGTCGGGGCCGGCGACGGCGCCGTCGAGGGCCAGGCCGACCAGCAGGTCGGCGGTGATCGGCGCCAGCAGCACGCCGTTGCGGTGGTGGCCGGTGGCCACGAGCGGACCACCGGAGCGGGGACGCCCGAGCAGGGGCGCGTTGTCGGGTGTGCCGGGACGCAGGCCGGCGATGGCCTCGACCAGCTCGGCCTCGGCCAGGCCGGGGAGCAGCTCCCACGCGTCGCGCAGCAGGTCGAGGACCGCTCCGGCCGTCACCGTGGTGTCGAAGCCGCGCTCCTCGCTGGTGGCGCCGATGGCGATCTCGCCGTGCGGACGAGGGATGACGTAGATGCCCTCGCCGCGCACGGTGCGGTGGGGCAGCACGGCCCCGGGGGTCGCCCGGACGCGCAGGATCTGGCCCTTCACCGGTCGCACCGGCAGACAGGTGGCGGCGCCGTCGTCGCCGACGAGCGGGAGGGCGTGGGCGCCGGTGGCCACCACCACCTCGTCGGCCTCGACGCCGCGGCCGTCGGCCAGCACGACCTGGTGCCGACCGGCCGTGGTGGCCACCGTCCGGTCGTACACCACGCCGGCGCGGCCGGCCGCCGAGACCAGCGCGGCCAGCAGGAGCCGGTTGTCGACCTGGTGGTCGTCGGGCAGCCAGAGCGCGCCCCGCACGCTCGGGGCGAGGGCCGGCTCGAGGCGGCGGGCCTCGCGGGACGTGAGGCGCTCGGCGGCGAGGCCGAGGCGCTCCTGCAGCGCGCCGAGCACGCCGAGGTCGGCCGCCTCGTCGGCGTCGCGGGCGACGACCAGGGTGCCGGCGCGCGACATGCCGGCGTCGGTCCCCGACACGGCCTCCAGCTCGTCGACGAAGGCAGGCCAGCGCTCAGCCGAGGCGAGGCCGAGCCGCAGCAGCGCCTCCTCGCCGGGCTGGGCCTCGGCGGTGGGGGCGAGCATCCCGCCGGCCACCCACGAGGCGCCGCGCGTGGGCTCGGGGTCGACGACGGTGACGTCGGCGCCCCGCTGTGCAGCCCGCCAGGCGATCGACAGGCCGATCACCCCGCCACCGACCACGACCAGCCTCATGCCGGCGCTCCCGTCGCGGGCGGGCTGGCCACCGCCGGTGCGGAACGGGGTCGTTCGCCGAGCGCGGCCAGGAAGGCGGCGGCGGCGTCGCCCGGGTCGGTGGCGTCGTACACGGCGGCGATGACGGCGACGCCGTGGGCTCCGGCGTCGAGCAGGGCCGGGACGTGCTCGACGGTGATGCCGCTGATGGCGATCACGGGCAGGTCGACGGCGGCGGTGACGGCGGCGACGCCGGCGGGGCCGATGGGGTCGGGCAGGCCGACGGTCTTGGTGGACGACGAGAAGACGGGCCCGACCCCCAGGTAGGAGGCGCCGTCGTCGGCCGCCCGGCGGGCGTCGTCGGGGGTGCGGCAGGTGGCACCCACGATCGCGTCGGGGCCGAGCAGACGACGGGCGTCGGCGACGGGCAGGTCGTCGAGGCCGACGTGGACGCCGTCGGCGCCGGCGGCCAGGGCGAGGTCGACCCGGTCGTCGACCAGGCAGGTGGCGCCGGCCGCCCGGCACCGATCGACCAGCTCGACGGCGTCGGCCAGGCGGTCGCGGTCGGTGCCGTCCTTGCGACGCACCTGCACGCACCGCACCCCGGCGGCCAGGGCGGCGGCGGTGGCGGCGCGCGCCGGCTCGTCGAGGCGGGCGGGCGTGATCAGGTGCAGCCGGGCGATGGCCACGACGCGGCTCCGGGTGGTCGGGTGCGCGGGGAGCCGGCGGTCGAGCACGGGGCGGCGGTGGACACTCCCTGCGCCGGCATGACCCGGATCAGGTTCGGACGGTCCGGGGCCGCCAGCCCCGATCTCAGCCCGGTGCGCCGGGCCCCCGTGTGCGTGGGGCCCACCCTAGCCCCGCCCGTCGGCGTCCGGACCCGGCGTTCGACCGCCGCGTCGACCGCTGCGTCGGCCCGCCTGGTGATCGGCGGGCCCAGGGCTCAGGTGTGGGGCGGGATGCGCCGGCCGGTGACCGTCTCGGCGGCGATCGTCACCCAGTTCGACTTCTCGACGTCGGACCACGGCCGCACGCCGAGCGTCTCGAGCCGCTCGCGCACGCGCTCGTCGGTGACGGCCTCGCTGCGGCCGCGCACGACCACGGACCAGCCGATGCGGTTGTCGTCGTCGAGGTGGTCGATCTCGAAGGACACCAGTGCGTCGCGCAGGGCGGCGTCGAGCTTGGTGCCGGCCGAGGTGCGGAAGGCCACGCGGTCGCCGTCCATCGCGTAGTTGACCGGCATGATCACCGGGTGCAGGCCCTCGACGATGGCGATGCGGCCGACACCGCCGGCTCCGGCGGCGAGCAGCTCGAGGCACTCGTCGCGGTCGAGGACCTCGAGCCCGTCGCGGTGGTCGATCACGCCCATGGGGCCATCCTTGCACCTGCTCGGCAGACGGTCGTCCCGACGGGCGCACCGGAGCGGTCACCACGTGGGGCGGGAGGCGAGCAGCTCGCCGATGACGTCGCCGGGCGCCGGCCGGGCCAGGAGGAACCCCTGGGCGGTGTCGCACTCGAGCCGGCGCAGCTCGGCCAGCTGGGTCTCGGTCTCGACGCCCTCGGCCACGGCCTCGAGGCCCAGCGTGTGGGCGAGCGTGATGACGGCGGCGGCGATGGCGGAGTCGGACGGGTCGGAGCCGAGGCCGTCGACGAACGAGCGGTCGACCTTCAGCAGGTCGACGGGGAAGCGCCGCAGGTACGAGAGCGACGAGTAGCCGGTCCCGAAGTCGTCGACGGCGAGCCGCACGCCCAGCGCCTTGAGCCGCTGGAGCGTCTCCTCGGACATCTCGACGTCGTCCATCAGCACGCTCTCGGTGATCTCGAGCTCGACCTGGGCCGGGTCGATGCCGGTGTCGGAGAGGACCTCCCCGATGTCGTCGACCAGCTTCGGGTGGCCGAGCTGGCGGCCCGAGAGGTTCACGGCGACCGACAGGCGGGGCAGGTCGGGGTGGGCCGTCTGCCAGCGCACGAGCTGCCGGCAGGCCTGCTCGAGGACCCAGGTGCCGAACGGGACGATGAGGCCGGTCTCCTCGGCCACGGTGATGAAGTCGCCGGGCAGCAGCAGGCCCCGTTCGCCGTGCTCCCACCGCAGCAGCGCCTCGACGCCGACGATGCCCCCGGTGCCGAGGTGCACGACCGGTTGGTAGAAGACGCGCAGCTCGCGGCGCTCGATGGCCCGGCGCAGCGCGTTCTCGATGTCGAGGCGGTCGACGGCGCTGGCCCGCATGGCGTTGTCGAACACCTCCCAGCGGCCCCGACCCCGCTCCTTGGCGCGGTACATGGCGGCGTCGGCGTCGCGGATCAGCGTGGCGGGATCGAGGTCGTCGCCGAGGCGGTCGGGGAAGGCGATGCCGATGCTCATGCCGACGAAGACCTCGACGTCGTCGATGACGAACGGCCCGCTGACGGCGGCGTTGACCCGGTCGGCGATGGCGATGGCATCCGCTCGCCCGTGCAGCTCCTCGCACAGCACCACGAACTCGTCGCCGCCGAAGCGGGCGATCGTGTCGTCAGGGCGCAGCGCGACCTTCAACCGCTCGGCGATGGCCACCAACAGGCGGTCGCCGAGGGCGTGGCCGAGGCTGTCGTTGACGACCTTGAAGTGGTCGAGGTCGAGGAAGAGCACGGCCACCCGCCCGCCACGGCGGACCGCTCGGTCGATGGCCACGCCGAGGCGGTCGAGCAGCAGCGTGCGGTTGGGCAGGCCGGTGAGCGGATCGTGGGTGGCCTGGTGGGCCAGCGCCGACTCGAACTCCTTGCGCTCGGAGATGTCGTGCATGACCGCCGAGAAGAACTCCATGCGACCCTCGGCGTCGCGGTGGACGAGGAGCTGGGCGAGCACCGGCACGAGGGCGTCGTCGGCCCGGACGAGGCTGAGCTCGCCGCTCCACATGCCGTCGCGGTCGAGCAGCGGGACGATCTCGGGCTCGAGCCGGTCGACGACCGACGGTGGGAGCTTGTCGACCAGGTTCAGCCCGTCCAGCCCGCCGTGCTCGGGCAGGTCGAAGAACCGGCGCGAGGCCTGGTTGAGGTAGAGGAGCCGGCCGTCGGGGTCGGCGATGCCGACCAGGTCGTTGGTGGCCTCGAAGATGTCGATGAGCCGCTGGTTGTCGCGCTGGGCCTCGATGCGGTCGGTGATGTCCTCGAGGGTGCCGACGTTGCCCTGCCGGTTCCCCCCGTCGTCGACGAGGGCGGCGGTGCGGATGGCGACCCATCGGGTCTCGCCGTTGGGGCGGACGACGCGGAACTCGGCCTGCAGCGGTGTCGGCTCGCTCGAGCCCGGCTCGCGGTCGACCCCGAGCCACGCCCGATCGTCGGGGTGGACGATGCGCCGCCACCCGTCGCCGAGCGCCTCGTCGGCGGTGAGCCCGGTGATCTCCTGCCAGCGCTCGTTGACGTACACGCACCGGCCGGTCTCGTCCTGCCGGTAGATGCCGGTGGGCGAGGACTGCGCGAGCGAGCGGAACAGCTGCTCGGAGTCGCGCAGCGCCTCCTCCGCGGCTCGACGTTCGCTGACGTCGCGGACGTGGATGACGATGCCCTGCACGTGCTCGTCGTCGAGCAGGTTGGTGGCCGTCGCCTCGGCCCAGCGCCACCGCTCCTGGTTGTCGAGGACGCGAACCTCGCGGGTGAGGGACCGGCCGGGGGCCTCGATCACCTCGACCATCGAGGCGATGCGATCGCTGTCGTCGGGGTGGACGAAGCTCACGCCGGTGGTGCCGAGGAACTCCTCGGGGGAGCGGCCGAACAGGTTCTCCACGGCGGGGCTGGCGTAGGTGATGGTGGTGGCCTCGTCGATGACGATGACCGCGTCGGTGCTGTGCTGCACCAGCGTGCGGAAGCGCTCCTCGGAGTGCCGCAGCGCCGCCTCGGCGGCCATGCGGGCCTCGGCGTCGCGAAGGTTGAGCACGACGCCGGCGACAGGCGGTCGGCCGTCGGGCCCCGGCTCGCCGTCGCCCTCGAGGACGCCCGCCGCCAGCTCGACGTGGCGCCAGGTGCCGTCGGCCCGCCGGATCCGGGCGATGGCCGGCTCGACCTCGGTGTCACTGGCGTAGGCCTCGGCGGCGCGCTGCATGGCCGGGCCGAGGTCGTCGGGGTGGAGGTACGAGAAGGCGCCGGTGCCGAGGAGGGCCTCTGGCTCGTAGCCGAGGAGGTCGACCTGGGCCGGGCTCGTCCAGGTGATGCACCCGGCGGTGTCGATCACGACCACGGCGTCACGGCTGTAGCGCCGCAGCAGCTCGGCCCCGTCGAGCACGCCGAGGTCGGTGGCGTCGCCGGTGGCCGGGGCCGGCTCGTCGGGGTCGCGCTCGCCCGCGACCGTCCCTGGATCACCCACCGCTGTCATCGGGGCCCCGTCGCATGGTGGGGGTCATCGTAGGAGCGTCGACGAGCCCGCGCGTCGCCGCCGGGTCGGTCCCGGTCGCTCGGGTCGGTCCGGGTCGGTCCCGGTCGGTCCGGGTCGCTCGGGTCGGTCCGGGTCGCTCGGGTCGGTCCGGGTCGCTCGGGTCGGCCCCCGTCGGCTCGGGTCGGTCCGGGCCGGTCCCGGTCGGTCCGGGGCCGCGGTCACGCGTCGCGGGACGAGACGAAGTCGGCGAGCAGCGCCAGCGCCTCGCGCGGGGTGCCCTCGATCGGCGACCGCCGCAGCGCGTCGAGCGCCTCGGCGGTGAGCGTGGCGATCTGCAGCTCGATCTCGTCGCGGGCCCCGCACGCCTCGATGAGGGCCTGCAGCTTGCGCACCTCCTCGTCGCCGAGGTCGGTGGCGCCGACCCGGGCCAGCAGGGCGGCGTCGGCACCGGTGCAGCGCTCGGCGGCGACCGCCAGCAGGGGTGTGGGCTTGCCCTCGCGGAGGTCGTCGCCCACCGGCTTGCCCGTGCGCTCCGCGTCACCGAAGGCGCCGAGCAGGTCGTCGCGCAGCTGGAAGGCCTCGCCGAGGGGCGCGCCGTAGGCCGACAGGTCGCCCTCGAGCTCGGTGAACCGGCCGGCCACCGCGGCGCCGATGTGCAGCGGCCGCTCGATCGTGTACTTGCCCGACTTGTAGCGGGCGATCCGGCGGGCGACCCGCAGGTCGGTGCCACCGCGAGCCGTGCCCAGCAGGTCGAGGTACTGGCCGACGTCGATCTCGACCTCGAGCTCGTGCCACAGCTGCCGGGCCGCGTTGGGTGCGGTGGACACGAGCCGGTCGGCGAAGACGGCCGACAGGTCGCCGGCCAGGATGGCGACCCCCTCGCCGAAGCGCCGCGGCTCGCCCCGCCAGCCGTGCTCGCGGTGCAGGCCGGCGAACTCGGTGTGGATGGTGGCCAGGCCGCGCCGGGTGGCGGATCCGTCCATGACGTCGTCGTGCATGAGGGCGAAGGCGTGGAGGAACTCGAAGGCGGCCCCGAGGTCGACGATGGCGGGATCGTCGGGGCGGCCACCGGCGGCCCGGAAGCCCCAGTAGCAGAAGGCCGGCCGGAGCCGCTTCCCGCCGTGGAGCACGAAGCGGGCGATCGAGGCCAGCGGCTGGGCGAGGTCGGCGTCGACCGCCGACCAGCGGTCCTGCTCGGCTTCGAGGATGCCGGCGATCCGGTCGCGGACCGGGGCGGCGATGACGGCGATGGCGTCGGCGGCGGTGGCGATCGGCTCGTCGGCCCCGCCGCCGCCGGACCGGGACGGGCCGGGCTCGCCGCCGGCGGGGTCAGAGGTCGTCGGAGGCACCGTCGGCCAGCGTATCGGCGGTGCTGCTGGGGTCGGCCCCGGGGGCGAGGGCCCCCAGCTCGGCGACCACCTCCTCGACCTCCACCCGGGCGGCGTCGATCCGGCCGCGGCACAGGCGGATCAGCTCGGCCGCCCGTCGCACCTCCTGGGCGAGCACGTCGACGTCGAGGGCTTCGTCGTCGAGCCGGTCGAGGATCTCCTCGAGCTCGGCCACGGCGGCGGCGTAGCCGAGCCCGTCGACCCGGAGCGACGTCCCCGGGCCGTCGGGGGCACCGGTCGGTGCGGTCGGGTCGGTCGGCTCGGGATCAGGCATCGTGGGGCTCCTCGGCGGCGGTGGGCGTCGGTGGGGGGTCGGCCGGACGGTCGACCACGTGGCTGGTGACCTCGCCGTCGACGAAGGACGTGCGGAGGGTGCCCGCCTCGCGGGCGGCGGCGGCGGTGCGCACGGCCCGGCCCTGCTGGTCGCGGGTGATGGTCCACCCGCGGGCCAGGGCGCGGGCCGGGTCGAGGGCGCGGACGACCGCCTCGTGCGCGCCCAGGCGGTCGGCGGCCGCCTGCAGGCGGCGCGTGGCGGTGTCGGGGAGGCGGTCGGCGGCAGCCTCGAGCCGCCGGTCTGCGCCCCGGAGCCGGAGGTCGGCGCGGTCCTCGAGGCGGGTGGCGCCCCGCTCGAGGCGGGCGAGGGCGACGGCGGTCCCGGCGGCGGTGGCCGTGGTGAGCCGCTGGCCGCGTCGGGCCTGCTGGCGCTCGGCCTCCGCCAGCCGGCGGTGGGCGGCGGCGACGGCGTGGCGGCCGTGGGCACCCACGCGCTGGTCGGCCTCGCGCAGCCGGCGGCGGCCACCGGCGGCGATGGCGAGGAAGGCCCGCTCGGACCGCTCGCTGGCGTCACGCGCCCGCGCCACCAGGGCGGCGGCGCAGGCCGTCGGGGTCTTGTGGCGCGTGTGGGCGACGAGGTCGGCCACGCTCGTGTCGATCTCGTGCCCGATGCCGGTGAGCACCGGCACCGGCGCGGCGGCGATGGCCCGGGCCACCACCTCGCTGTCGAACACGGCGAGCTCGGTCCGGGCGCCCCCGCCGCGCACCACCGCCACCACGTCGACCTGGCGGGAGGCCACCGCGGCCAGGGCGGCGGCGACCCCGTGCTCGGCCCCGACCCCCTGCACCCGGGTGGCGGCGAGCAGCACCTCCCAGTGCAGCCCGCTGGCCTCCAGCTCGTGGAGGAAGTCGGCCGCCGCTGCGCTGTCGCGGGCGGTGACGAGCCCGATGCGCCACGGGACCGGGGGCAGGGCGAGGGTGGCGTTGGCCTCGACCAGCCCGTCGGCGGCCAGGAGCCCGAGGACCCGGTCGCGCTCGGTCTCGAGGAGCCCGAGGGTGTGGGCCGGATCGATGGCGGTCATCTTGAGCTGCACCTGGCCCCGGGGCCCGTAGACCTCGAGGCTGCCGCGGATGCGGACCTGCACGCCCTCGCCCATCCTCACCAGGGGGGTGCTGTCGCCGTGGCGCAGGAGCCGGCGGTTCACCGTCCGCCGGTTCCCGTCCCACAGCACCACGGGGAGCACGACGTCGGGGGAGCCGGCCGCGCCCGGCTCGACCAGGGAGAAGTAGACGTGGCGCGAGCCCGGCAGGCCGCCGCGCAGCTCCTTGGTGCGCAGCGCCCGCATCTCGCCGGCGACCCAGACCTCGGTGGGGAAGGCGCGGCGGACCGCCTCGGCCACCCGATCGGCCAGCTCGGCGACGCCGTAGGTGTGGGCGCCGACGTCGTCGCCGCCGAGGCCGGGCAGGGTGTCCACGGTCGCTCAACCTAACCGGCGGGTGTGGCGGTCCCGGAGGCCCGCCGCCGCCCAACCGCTAACAGTGGCGGCGCGGCGGCCGATGGGTCGGTGGAGCGGCGGATCGCCCCGGCGGGGCGCCGCGCCAGGACGCCGGCCCGCCACGGCGCCCCTCGGAGGAGGAACCATCAGCACGCTCGAGCCCGGCCCGGGGTCGGAGGCCACCGGGTCGGGTGCCGTCGACCGCCCGCGCCACGAGCCGACCCCACGCGCCCTGGCGCGGGCCCTCGACCGCGTGGGCGAGGCGGTCACCATCGCCGACGTCGGACCGGCCGGCGGCGACGGCCGCCCCGCCGGCTCGGGACCCGGTGGCCGCACCACCCGGGGCGACGCCGTGCTCTGCTTCGTCAACGACGCCTTCGTCACCCTGACCGGACACGCCCGGGAGGACGTGGTCGGGCACAGCCCGGGTCTGCTCATCGGCCCCGAGACCGACCTGGAGGCGCTGCGCTCGATCGAGGCGGCGATGCGGGAGGCCGGGACGGCCACGTGCGACCTCACCGTCCACCGGGCGGATGGCAGCCCCTGGCGGGTCCACGCGTCCTACGAGCGCCTGGTGGCCGACGGGCGGGTCTGGGTGGTGGCGTCCTACCGCGACCTCAGCCGCGACCAGGAGGCCGCCGCCGACCGCTGGCGGACCGAGGAGTGGGCCGAGGCCATCGTCCGCGGCATCTCCGACATCGTCGCGGTGGCCGACCAGGAGACGGTGCTCACCTGGGTCAGCCCCTCGGCGGAGACCCGGCTCGGCTACGCCCCGGCCGACGTGCTCGGTCGCTCGTGCCTCGACCTCCTCCACCCCGACGACGTCGCGGCGGCCGCCCAGGAGTGGGCCGAGGTGACCGCCCGCGGTGAACAGGGCCAGCCCAACGCCTACCGCCTGCTGGCGGCCGACGGCTCGGCCCGCATGATGAACGTGAGCGCCACCCCGCTGTTCGACCACCCCGCCATCGGCGGGATGATCCTCACCTGCAGCGACGTGACCGAGCTGGTCGAGGCCGAGGCCCAGCGCCACCGCAGCGAGCAGTGGGCGCAGCGCCTGGTCCAGGGTGGCTCCGACGTCGTCGTCGTGGTCGGCGGCGACGGCCGCGTGACCTACGTGAGCCCGTCGGTCGAGCGGCGCCTCGGCCACCCTGCGGCCGACTTCGTCGGGCGGCTCCACGTCGAGCTGATCCACCCCGACGACCTCGAGCCGCTGACCGCCGCCTTCCGGGACCTCGCCGAGGTGGGCAGCCGGACGGTGGAGGGGCGCGTCCGCCACCGCGACGGTACGTGGCGGATCTTCGAGATGCTGCTGTCGGACCTCAGCGACGACCCCGTCGTCGCCGGCGTCGTCGTCAACCTCCGAGACGTCACCGACCGGCGCAAGGCCGAGGACCTGCTGGCCGAGCAGGCCGACCTGCTCGAGGCCATCGCCCGCGGGGCCCCGCTCGAGATCACCCTGCAGAAGATCACCCAGATGACCGAGCACGGCCTGGCCGGCTCGCGGTGCGCGATCGGCATGCTCGACTCCGACGGTGCCATCCGCGTGCGGGCCGCGCCGAGCCTTCCCCGCCAGGTCGTGAACCGGCTCGACGCCATGGGGCCCCGGTCGGCCGAGGCGGCCGAGATCCGCTCCTCACCGGGCGAGTTCGTCGTCTACGACCTCGTGTCCGACGAGCGGTTCGCCCACGTCACCGCCTTCTCCGACCACGGGTTGGTCTCGTGCCGGGTGGCGCCGTTGCACGCCCCGGGCTCCGGCGAGCTGCTCGGGGCGCTGTCGGTGTTCCTCGAGACCTCCGACCCCCTCGGCCAGCTGGAGATGGACCTCCTGGCGCGGGCCATGAACCTCGCCGCCATCGCCATCGAGCGGCGCCGCTTCGAGTCGACGCTCGAGTACCAGGCGCTCTACGACGGGCTCACCGGGCTGCCCAACCGCTCGTTGCTCCGCAGCCGGATCGACGACGCCCTCCGCCGATCGTCGCGGGTCGGCACCGGCATCGCCGTGCTGTTCCTCGACCTCGACCGGTTCAAGGTCGTCAACGACTCGGTCGGCCACGAGCTCGGCGACGTGCTGCTGCAGCTGGCGGGTGAGCGGCTGCGGGAGCCGCTGCGCCCCGGCGACACGCTCGGTCGGTTCGGCGGCGACGAGTTCATGGTCGTGTGCACCCGCATCGCCGACGAGGCGGCGGCGCGCGAGGCGGCGGCCCGGTTCGCCAACGTGCTCGCCCAGCCCTTCACGCTGGGCGGTGGGGAGGTCTTCGTGACGGCGAGCGTGGGCATCGCGTACTGCGCCGACGCCGACATCGCCGCCGACGCCCTGATCCGCAACGCCGACGTGGCCATGTACCGGGCCAAGGCGCAGGGCCGCAACCAGCAGGTGGTGTTCACCGAGAACGTCGACCAGCGCAAGGTCGAGCAGCTGGCCCTCGAGCAGGCGTTGCGCAATGCCATCGACGCCGAGGAGTTCGAGGTCTACTTCCAGCCGGCGGTGCGGCTCGCCGACGGCGCCATGACCCACGTCGAGGCGCTCGTGCGGTGGCACCGGCCCGAGCACGGCCTGGTCATGCCCGGCCTGTTCATCCCGCTCGCGGAGGAGACGGGCCTGATCGTCCCGTTGGGTTGGTGGGTGCTCGAGCGGGCGTGCGAGCTGGCGACCGCCTGGCCCGAGCTGCCGAACGGCGAGCTGGTGCAGGTGGCGGTGAACCTGTCCGCCCGCCAGCTGGCCGCGCCCGAGCTGCACGACGTCGTCGCCGGAGTGCTGGAGCGCACCCGTCTGCAACCCGACCGACTGTGCTTCGAGATCACCGAGAGCGACCTCGTCCACGACGTGGAGGGGGCCAAGGCGGCCCTGCACCGGCTCAAGGACCTGGGCGTGAAGCTGGCCATCGACGACTTCGGCACCGGCTACGCCAGCCTCGAGTACATCCGCCACTTCACGATGGCCGACTTCTTGAAGATCGATCGCTCCTTCATCGACGGGGTCGAGCGCCCGGACTCCCAGGAGGCCGCCATCGTCCAGGCCGCCATCGCCCTGGCCAAGTCCCTCGGCCTGTCGGTGGTGGCCGAGGGGGTCGAGACGCTGTTCCAGATGGAGGCGCTGCGCGACCTCGAGTGCGACCTGGCCCAGGGGTACCTGTTCTCGCGCCCCGTGCCGGTCGACGACGCCATCGAGCTGCTGGCGGGTCCGGCCGCCGCCACTCGCTAGCGTCGTCGCCATGCTGCTCGAGGTCGATCGCACCG
The DNA here is from genome assembly GCA_046331175.1 of Acidimicrobiales bacterium. GTDB lineage: Bacteria > Actinomycetota > Acidimicrobiia > Acidimicrobiales > Acidimicrobilacustridaceae > JAWKIW01. Next base: position 405,615 of record JAXLRI010000004.1, on the reverse strand, counting down.
AGTACGAGGTCACGCCACTGGGGATCGTCGGCTCTGGCGCCTGGGCGGTCGACGTGGTCGTCGACGGCGCCGTGGCCGACGGCCGCGGTCGCATCGAGTGGTCGGTGGCCAACGCCGGCGACCAGGCCATCGCCGTGCGATCGGTGTCGGTGGTCCTGCGGCTCCACCCCGTCGTCGAGCCGCTGCGCGTCTTCCGGAACGGCTACCAGTCGTGGTCGCCGACCGGCGTGGCCACCTTCGGCGTCGACCGCGACCCGTCCACCACGCGCGGGTCGATCGAGCTCGTGCAGGCCGTCCACCACGCCGACCAGCGGCGCGCCCTCGACGGCGAGCTGCGGTCCGAGTGGGTGACCGTGCTGGCCGATGCCGCCGCGGGCGGCGAGCCGGTCCTGGCCGGCTTCGTCGGCGGCGACCACCACGACGGCACCTTCCGGGTGCGCCGGGCCGACGACGGTGGCGTGGAGGTGTGGGCCCAGGCGTTCCTCGGCGACGTCGTCCTGAGCGCTGGCGAGCGCCGCGCCCTGCACCCGATCGTGGTGGAGCCGGCGTCTGGTCGGTCCGTCGCCGAGCTGCTCGACGCCTGGGCCCGGCCGACGGCCGACGCGCTGGGGGCCCGGGCCGGCGCGCCCTACCAGGTGGGCTGGTGCTCCTGGTACCACTACTTCCACGACGTCACCGAGGCCGACCTGCGTGGCAACCTCGCCCGGGCCGACGAGTGGCCCTTCGACGTGTTCCAGCTCGACGACGGCTACCAGTCGGCCATCGGCGACTGGCTCACCACCAACGACCGCTTCCCGTCCTCGCTCGACGCCATCGCCGGGTCGATCGCCGCCGCCGGCCGCCGGCCCGGCATCTGGCTGGCGCCGTTCCTGGTCGCCCCCGACTCGAGGGTCGCCACCGAGCACCCCGACTGGCTGTCGCAGCTCCCCGACGGGTCGGGCCCGCTTCCCTCGTGGTTCAACCCGCCGTGGGGCGGTGGCCAGCACGGGATCATGTACGGCCTCGACACCACCAACCCCGAGGTCGTCGAGCACCTCGAGGGTGTGGCGGCGGCGCTGGTGGCGGCCGGCTTCACCTACCTGAAGCTCGACTTCACCTTCTCGCCGTCGTTCGACGGCCGGTGGCACGACCCCACCCGCACCCCCGCCGAGCGCGTGCGGGCCGGCTACGACGCGGTGCGCCGCGGCGCCGGCGACGACGCCTTCCTGCTCGGGTGCGGCGCGCCGCTGGCCAACATCGTCGGAGCGGTGGACGCCAACCGCATCGGCCAGGACGTGGCACCGCTGTGGGCGCTCGACCCGTCCGCCGAGATCGTGCCCGGCTACCTCGACATCCAGCCGGCCACCCTGCACGCCTATGCGAACACCGTCACCCGCAGCTTCCTGCACCGTCGCATGTGGCTGAACGACCCCGACTGCCTCATGCTGCGCACCGCCGAGACCGAGCTGTCGGCCGAGGCGGTCCGCACCTGGGCCGAGGCCGTGGCCACCTCCGGCGGCATGGCCCTGGTGTCGGACGACCTGGCGCTGCTGGGGGCCGACGCCCGGGCGTTGCTCGACGAGGTGGTGGCGGTCGGCCGGCGCAGCGACGACGAGGCCCGGGACGGGTTGCCGGCCACCAGCCCGGACCTGCTCGACGCAGCCGTGCCCACGACCTTCGTCGGTGGCGGCCGACGGCTGGTGGTGGACCCTGCCGACGGCTCCTCCACCATCGCCCCGGCGACCTGACGGGCCGCGCCGGCGGTCCGGGTGGTGGTCGACCTCAGCGGCCGTAGCGGTCCCAGGCGCCGTCGGGGATGCGCAGGTACACGCCGAAGAGGATCGAGATCAGGGTGAGGTACCCCTGCGGGTCGAGGCGCGGGAGGTGGCCGAGCAGGGTGCTGCCGCCCAGCTCGACGCTCAGCGGGAGGTCGAAGGTGGTGATCCACGAGCGCACGTCGTCGGTGAGCACCAGGTCGACCACCGCCGGGTCGCGGCCGAGCACGCGGAACCGCTGGCCGAACGCCGAGCGGTCGCCGGACTGCACGGCCGACAGCCTGGTGTGCGGTCCGACGGCGAGCACCGGGAAGTCGGCCGGCAGGGTGAAGAGCACGCACGAGCGGTAGGCGTGGGCCGGGTCCTCGCGGTACGACACGAGGGCGAGGTCGAACACCTGCACCGGGAGGCCGGCGAACTCGCCGTACATCAGGTCGCGCAGGTCGTCGGGCTCGCCCTGCTGGAGCAGCGGGAGGTCCCAGGCGATGGGCTCGACGACGTCCTCGCGGTAGCCGCGGTTGGGGACGCCGACGTAGCGGAGGCCGAGGTCGGACGCCAGCGCCGGCATCGGGTCGGAGGCGAGGTCGCCGGGCAGGCCGAACCCGCCGCTGCCGCTGAGATCGGTCACCAGCACCCCCGAGCCGTCGTCGTGTTGCGTGGCCGTCGCCGCATCGACGGCGGGGCCGACCGCCGCGAGGCCGCCCCGGCGGCAGGGTAACCCGGCGGCGGACGGTGCCGCGCCGCCACCCGACGGCGCTGCGCCGCCACCCGACGGTGCCGCGCCACCACCCGACGGTGCCGGGCCGCTCCCGGATGGTGCCGTGCTGTGACCGACGGCGTCGCCGGTCCACCGTGCGGTGCCGCCTGGCCGCCGGACGGCCAGCGGCGTCGCGGGCCGTTAGCGTCGGCCCATGCGCGCCGACGACGACCCCCGTGCCCTGTTCGACCTCACCGGCCGCACCGCGGTGGTGACCGGTGGCAGCCGCGGGCTGGGCCGGGCGATGTGCCTCGGCTTCGCCGCCGCCGGCGCTCGCGTGGTCGTCGCCAGCCGCAAGGCCGAGGCGTGCGAGGCGGTCGTCGCCGAGGTCGAAGCCGCTGGGGGCGAGGCGTTGGCCGTGCCGACCCACGTCGGGCGCGTCGACGACCTCGACGCGCTGGTGGCCGCCGCCGTCGACCGGTTCGGCGGCATCGACGTGCTCGTGAACAACGCGGCCAACCCGCTCGGCGGCGCCCTCACCGACATCACCGAGGCGGCCTTCGCCAAGTCCTACGAGGTCAACGTCCGTGGGCCGCTGTTCCTCGCCACCCGCGCCCTCGACCACCTCGCGGCGTCGGGACACGGCTCGATCATCAACGTCATCACCGCCGGTGCCTTCACCCCCGGGGAGACCCTGGGCCTGTACTGCTCGGGCAAGGCGGCGGTGTGGAACCTCACCAAGGTGATGGCCAAGGAGTGGGCGGCGCGCGGCGTCCGCGTGAACGCCCTGTCGCCCGGGCCCTTCCGCACGGACATGATGGCGCCCACCTACGCCATCGCCGACTTCCACGACGCCATCGTCGCCAGCACCCTGGTGAAGCGCATCGCCGAGCCCGACGAGATCGTCGGGGCGGCGCTGTTCCTGGCCTCGGATGCCTCGTCGTTCGTGACCGGCTCGGTGCTGGCGGTCGACGGCGGCATCCAGGCCTAGCCGGAGCGCCCACCCCGGCCGGGCCCCAACGTCGAGCCGGGCCCGAACGACGAGCCGAGCCGTGCCCCGGACGCGGCACCGCCCGCCGGTGGGCGGGCGGTGCTGGGCGATGGAGCGGCCCGTCCGGGTGGTGGGCGGGATCACCCCCGGACGGGCCGGATGCGAAGAGAACCTACGCGTGGCCCGTCAAGGGAAGATCACACGAAGATCAAGATCTGCTCAAGTTGGCAGTGGGACTGCCACAACATGGACCACCATCAGACCGCCAGCCCGGCGTCGACGGCCCGCCCGTCGTCGCGGACGAGGGTGCGGTACAGGTCGGCGTACAGGCCGTCGGCGGCGAGCAGCTCGTCGTGGCGCCCCTGCTCGACCACCCGGCCGGCATCGAGCACCAGGATCAGGTCGGCGTCGGTGATGGTGGACAGGCGGTGGGCGATGACCATGGCGGTCCGACCGGCCAGGGCGTTGGTGAGGGCGGCCTGCACGGCGGCTTCGTTCTCGGAGTCGAGGTGGCTGGTGGCCTCGTCGAGGATCACCACGGCCGGGTCCTTCAGGAGCATGCGGGCGATGGCCACCCGCTGCTTCTCGCCGCCGGACAGGCGGTAGCCCCGCTCGCCGACGATGGTGTCGTAGCCGTCGGGCAGGGCGGCGATCACGTCGTGGATCTGGGCGGCCCGGCAGGCGGCCACCACCTCCTCCTCGGTGGCGTCGGGGTTCGCGTAGCGGAGGTTCTCGAGCACCGACTCGTGGAACAGGTGGGGGTCCTGGCTGACCACGCCGATGGCCGCACGCAGGGTGTCCTGGGTGAGGTCGCGCACGTCGTGGCCGTCGATGCGCACCGCGCCCTCCGTGACGTCGTAGAGCCGGGGGACCAGCGTCGACAGCGTCGTCTTGCCCGCCCCGGACGGGCCGACCAGCGCGACGAGCTGGCCGGGATCGATGGTGACGTCGACGTCGCGGAGGACGTACGGGCTGTCCTGCTCGACCGACGAGCCGGGCGCCTCGAGGGAGGCGACCGATGCCTCGGCGGCGCTGGGGTAGCGGAAGGAGACGTGGTCGAAGCGGACCTCGCCGGCGGGGTCGACCAGGTCGACGGCCCCGGAACGGTCGGGGATGGGGTTGGGCGTGTCGAGCACCTCGAAGACGCGGTCGAACGAGACGAGCGCCGTCATGATGTCGACCCGGGCGTTGGTCAGCGCGGTGAGCGGCTGGTAGATGCGGGTCACGTAGGCCGCCATGGCCACGAGGGTGCCCAGCGTGATCACGCCCTGGATCACGAGGTTGCCGCCCACCCAGTACACGACGGCGACGCCGACGGCGGCCACCAGGCCCAGCGCGATGAAGAAGGTGCGCCCGTACATGGCGCTCTTCACGCCGATGTCGCGCACCCGCCCCGCTCGGGAGGCGAAGCCGTCGCTCTCGCTGCGATACCGGCCGAACAGCTTCACGAGCAGCGCACCCGACACGTTGAAGCGCTCGGTCATGGTGTTGTTCATGTCCGAGTTGAGGTTCATGCCCTCGCGCGTGAGCGCCTGCATCCGCCGGCCGACCCGCTTGGCCGGGATGATGAACACCGGCAGCAGCACCAGGGCCAGCAGCGTGAGCCGCCACTCGAGCAGGAACATGGCGGTGAGGGTGGTGGCGAGCACGATCACGTTGGACACCACCGACCCGAGCGTGGCCGTCATGGCCCGCTGCGCGCCGATCACGTCGTTGTTCATCCGGGAGATGAGGGCGCCGGTCTGGGTGCGGGTGAAGAAGGCGACGGGCATCCGCTGGACGTGGTCGAACAGCTTGACCCGCAGGTCGTAGATGAGGCCCTCGCCGATCCGCGACGACCAGTAGCGCTCCGAGAACGACAGCGCGGCGCTGACCAGCGCCACGCCCACCACGACCAGGCCGAGGACGGTGAGCTGGTGGGTGTCCTGGGTGGGGATGGTGGTGTCGATGATCTGGCGGAACACCAGCGGCGGGACGAGGTCGAGGACGGCGGCACCGATGATGGTGAACAGGAAGCCGGCGAGCATCCCCTTGTAGGGGGAAGCCAGGCCCAGCACCCGGCGCCAGATGCCCCGGCTGACCTGCGCGCCCTTGATCGCGGCCGGGTCGGAGCCGAGCATCATGTGGGGGCCCATCTGCATGCCAGAAGGCTACGGCGCCATCGGGCCCGTGCCTCGGGCCGGGGCGGCCGACCCGTCGCGTGCGGCGAGTGCTCCCCAGGACGAGCGCAGCCGCCCCGGGGGGCGGCTGGTGGCGGAGAGTGTGGGATTCGAACCCACGGTGACCCGAAGGGCCACAACGGCTTTCGAGGCCGCCCCATTCGTCCGCTCTGGCAACTCTCCGGGGCGGACACTACTCGCGGCCCCGGCGCCCGGTCGAAGGCGATGCCGGCGGGAGATCGCCCGCCGGCGGCTCGGTAGGGTGCGGTCGTGGACGACGACGAGGCGATGGGGGAGGCGCTGGCCGAGGCCCGGGCCGCCGTCGACCACGGCGACGTGCCGATCGGCGCGGTGGTGCTGGTCGGCGGCGAGATCGTGGGGCGGGGGCGCAACGAGCGCGAGCGCCTCGGCGACCCCACCGCCCACGCCGAGGTCCAGGCGCTGCGCCAGGCCGCCGAGGTGCTCGGCCGGTGGCGGCTCGACGATGCGACGGTGGTGGCCACCCTCGAGCCGTGCCCGATGTGCGCGGGCGCGCTGGTGAACGCCCGGGTGGCGCGAGTGGTGTTCGGGGCCGCCGACCCCAAGGCCGGGGCCATGGGGACCCTCTACAACCTGGGCGCCGATCCGCGGCTCAACCACGAGCTGGAGGTGGTGGCCGGCGTGCGGGCCGACGAGGCCGCCGAGCTGCTGACCGCCTTCTTCGCCGACCGCCGCTGAGCGGTCGATGGGCCGGCGGCCACCCCGAGGGACCCTCGGGGCCGCCTCGGGCACACGGCGGTCCGCCCCTCCATGTGATGGTCAGGCGACCTGCGGCACACCGGAGGTCCCGCTGAGAGCTGCTGCCTCCCGGCCCTGACTCGGTTCACGGGCTCCGATTGCACAGGGCCCGACCATCACATGCAGGAGCGGACCGGGGCACAGGATAGCCTGACCGTCCGCGCTCCCGGCAGGGGCGGCCGATCGCAGTCACCGGCGCCCGGCTCCGCCCCTCCAGGAGCGCCCTGGAGGGATGCGAGAGCGGCCGAATCGGCACGCTTGGAAAGCGTGTGTGGGGCAACCCACCGTGGGTTCGAATCCCACTCCCTCCGCTCTGACCGGCGGTGCCGGCCGGCTCGACCGAGCCGCCGGCCGCCGGCGTCCCGTGGGCCCAAGGCCCACCGGAGCGATCGCCCCTTCCCGCCGTCGCACCCCCCGGCTACCCTCGGCGCCACGGCCTCGGAGTGCGCCGATCCCCGGCACTCCCTCGAACGCACCACCCCGAGGGAGCCCCGATGGCCGTCACCGAGCGAAGCCGACACGAGATGGTGAAGCGGTTGGAAGAGGCGCTGGGCGAGGAGGCGGCCATGACGCTCGTCGAGCACCTGCCCCCCGTGGGGTGGGGTGACGTTGCGCGCCGCTCCGACCTCGCCGCCTTCGACCCTCGTCTCGAGCAGATCCACCGCCGGTTCGAGGAGGTCGATCGCCGGTTCGACCAGGTCGACGCGAGGTTCGAGGACCTCGAGGCGCGCCTCGGCGCCCGCTTCGAGCAGGGCCTGGCCCAGCTCGAGACCCGCATCAGCAACGAGCTGCGGCGCCAGATGTGGGGCATGATCGTCGCCTTCGTGTCGGCCATGGTGGCCGTCAGCGGCGTGCTGCTGGCCGCCGTGCGCATCTCGGCACCCTGATCTCCCGCCCGGCCGACGGCGTCGCACCCGCTGGGTAGGCTCGGCCCCCATGGCCTACCAGTCGCTGTACCGCCGGTACCGGCCCCGCCGGTTCGCCGAGGTGCGCGGCCAGGAGCACCTCGTGCGGGCCCTGCAGAACGCCGTGCGTGAAGACCGGGTCGGCCACGCCTACCTGTTCAGCGGGCCGCGGGGGACGGGCAAGACCTCCACCGCCCGGATCCTCGCCAAGGTCCTCAACTGCGAGGCCCCCGTCGACGGCGAGCCCTGCGGCGAGTGCGCCTCGTGCGTCGCCATCGACGCCGGCACGTCGTTCGACGTCCACGAGCTCGACGCCGCCTCGAACAACGGCGTCGAGGCGGTCCGCGACCTCATCGCCAAGGCGTCGCTCGGCACCCCCGGGCGCACGAAGGTGTACATCCTCGACGAGGTCCACATGCTGTCCACGGCGGCGTCCAACGCGCTGCTGAAGACGCTCGAGGAGCCGCCCGACCGCGTCGTGTTCGTGCTGGCCACCACCGATCCCCAGAAGGTGCTGCCCACCATCCGCAGCCGCACCCAGCACTTCGAGGTGCACCTGCTGCCGGCCGCCGACCTCGAGGCCCTGGTCGACTTCGTGGTCGACGACGCCGGCCTCGAGGTGGCACCCGAGGCGCGCGACTACGTCCTGCGGGTCGGCGCCGGGTCGGCGCGCGACACGCTGAGCGCCCTCGACCAGGTGGTCGCCGCCGGCGGCGTCCTCGAGGACACGTCGGTGCTCGACGAGCTGGTCGAGGCCCTGTGCGACCGCGACACCGGACGGGCGCTGCTCGGCGTCGAGCGGGCGGTGGCCGGCGGGCGCAGCCCGCGGCTGCTCGGCGAGCAGCTCATCAGCCGGCTGCGCGACGTGTTCCTGGCGGCCCTCGGCACCGATCTGGTGCGGCTGGCCGACCGCGAGCGGGCGGTGGTCGAGGACCAGGCCCGTCGGCTCGGGGCGGCCGGGTCGACGAGGGCCCTCGAGGTCCTCGGCGACGCCTTCGTCGGCATCCAGGACGCGCCCGACCAGCGCATCCCGCTCGAGGTCGCCCTCGTGCGCCTCACCCGCCCCGATGCCGACACCTCGCCGGCCGCGCTGGCCGATCGGCTGGCCCGCCTCGAGCAGGCCGTGCAGGCCGGCGGCCCGCTCCCCGCGCCGCCGCCGGCGGTGGCCTCCGAGCCGGCGGGCCCGGCGCCGGCCGCCGCCCCGGTCGCCGGGTCCACGCCCGAGGAGGCCGAGGCCGCCCCGCCCGCCGAGGGCCTTCGGGCCGGCCCGCCGCCGCCTCGGCCAGGGGCCGGTCGTCCGGCCGACGCCGCCCGCACCGTGCTGGCCGGCAAGCGCTCCGGTCCGTCCCGCCCGTCCCGGGGACCGGCCCGCCCGGCCGCCGAGGCCGAGCCGGCGACCGCGGCCGACCGCCCGGCGGCGTCGGCCCCCCCGGCCCGTCCCGAGCGCAGCCCCCGGGCCGAGCCCGCCCCCGCGCCCGACGACGAGCGCCCGCCGATCGACGAGTCCGACGCGCCGGTCGACGACGAGCCGCGCCGCCGGTCCCCGGCCGCCTCGGATCGCGCCCGAGCCGGCGCCGAGGCGCCGGCCGCCGAGCCCGCCGAGCCCCCTCGGTCCGACGAGGCCGCCGAGCCGGCACCGGCAGGGGCCGGCGTGCTGCCCACCCGCGACGAGCTCACGCTGGCCTGGGGCGACACCGTCCTGGCCGGGCTGCCGCAGAAGGCCCGCGTGCGGCTGGCCGGTGGTCGCTGGGTCGACGTCGACGGCGCCGCCGCCGTGTTCGGGCTCCCCAACCAGCACCACCTGCGGCGGTGCGAGGAGGTGCGGGCCGAGGCCGAGGCCGCGCTGCAGGCGCACTTCGGGCGCCCGGTGCCGATGCGGCTGGTGATCGACGACGACGCCGCCCCGCCAGTGAGCACCAGCGCCGCCGGCGCGCCGCTGCCGCCCGACCAGGCCGACGAGGAGCCGCTCGACCCGGCCGAGCTGGTCGACGCCGGTGACGTGGCCGGCCGTGGCATCGATCGCATCACCGAGCTCTTCCCCGGTGCCGAGCTGGTCGACGAGCCCTGATCCGGAGGACGCCATGACCCCGCCCGAACGCCCCGACGACGCCGATCCCACACCCGAGATCGTGCCGGCCGTCCCCGACCTCGACCTGGGCGGCTTGGGCGGTGCCGGGGGCGCCGCCGGCCTCGACGACCCGGGCCTCGGCGGCCTCGGCGGCGGGGGCGGCTTCGACATGGGCTCGCTGCTGCAGAGCGCCATGCAGATGCAGCAGGACCTCCTCGCCGCGCAGGCACAGGCGGCCGAGGCGGTGCTCGAGGGCGTCGCCGGCGGCGGCGCCGTGCGGATCGAGGTCACCGGTGGGCTCGAGTTCCGCTCGGTCACCATCGACGCCGAGGTGGTCGACCCCGACGACGTCGACCTGCTGCAGGACCTCGTCCTGGCCGCGCTCCACGACGCCACCGCGCGCGTCCAGGCCCTCCAGGCCCAGGCCATGCCATCGCTCGGCGGTCTCGGTGGCCTCGGTGGGCTCGACGATCTCGGCGACGGCGGCCTCGACCTGGGGGCCCTCTTCGGCGGGCCCGTCGACGAGGACGACCTCGAAGACGACGAGGACGACGACGAGGGTGACGACCTCGGCGGCAGCGCCCCGGCGTCGTGAGCGCCTACGCCGCCCCGGTCCAGGACCTGATCGACGAGCTCGGTCGGCTGCCCGGCGTCGGCCCGAAGTCGGCCCAGCGGATCGCCTTCCACCTCCTCAAGCTGCCCAAGGAGGACGCCTTGCGCCTGGCCCGGGCCATCACCGAGGTCAAGGACCGCGTGGCCTTCTGCCAACGGTGCTTCAACGTGTGCGAGGGCGAGGAGTGCACCATCTGCCTCGACGACCGGCGCGACCCGACGGTGGTGTGCGTGGTCGAGGAGCCTCGCGACATCGTCGCCGTCGAGAAGACCGGTGAGTTCTCCGGCCGCTACCACGTGCTGCAGGGTGCCATCAGCCCGATCGAGGGGGTCGGCCCCGACCAGCTGCGGGTCAAGGAGCTGCTGGCCCGGCTCGAGCCCGAGGGCGTGGTCGAGGTCATCCTGTGCACCAACCCGAACATCGAGGGCGAGGCCACGGCCATGTACCTGAGCCGGCTCCTGCAGCCGCTCGGCCTGAAGGTCACCCGCATCGCGTCGGGGCTGCCGGTGGGCGGCGACCTCGAGTACGCCGACGAGCTCACGCTCGGGCGGGCCCTCGAGGGGCGGCGCGAGGTCGACGCCGGCTGACCGCCATCCCGGCGCCACCGGCGAGGTGCCTTGCCTCGCGGCTCGTCAACCGATCCAATGGCGAGCCGTGCCCGTGCCGCCCCACCGCCGCCGTGCCGCCTCGGTGGCGATCGCCGTCCTCGTGACGGCGGCGGTCGTCCTGTCCACCGGGGCGTTCGTCCTGGCCAACGCCAGCGACGGCGCCGCCGACCCCGAGACCGCGGCCCGGACCTTCGTCGAGGCGGCCGCGGCGCGAGACGGCCGTGGGCTGCTCGCCGCGTCGCTGCCGTCCGAGCGCGACGCCATCCTCGCCCACCTTCCCGGCATCCTCGAGCAGGCCCAGCGGCTCGGCCTGGTCGGGCCGATCGACCTGGGCGCGGCGGCGTCGGCCGACGTCAGCGCCCGCGACCTGCGCACCGAGTCCCAGCGGGTCGACGTCGACACCTTCCGGGTGACGGTCAACGGGGGGCACCTCCAGGGGACCTGGTCCGAGGAGGGGCTGCCCATCTCCCCGGAGCTCCGGCGGTTCGTGGTGGACGACCTCGGCCTCGACCCGCCCGTCCCCGGCGAGTCCTTCGACGTCGACCTCGCCCAGCACCCGCTCGTCCTCATGTCGGTGCGGGAGCTCGGCGGCTGGCACGTGTCCCTCTACGAGACGGTGGCCGAGCACTGGCGGGTGGCGGCCGCCGCGCCCGAGACGTCGTTCGGGCGGGGCCCCGTCGCCACCGGGGCCGACACCCCCGAGGCCGTGGTCTCCGACCTGTTCGAGGCCGGCGCCAACCTCGATGCCGGCCGGGCGGTCGCCCTCGCCTACCCGCCCGAGATGCGGGCCCTCTACGACTACGCCCCGCTGTTCCTCCCGGCGTCGCGCCGCGACGCCCGCAAGGCCGCCGAGGACGACGGCTTCTCGCTCACCATCCACGACCTCGGGCTGGAGGCGACCGGCGAGGGTCGGGAGCGCACGGTGAGGGTCACCCGGGCCTCGGCCACCTGGGGGGCGGGCGACCAGTGGGTGCGCATGCGCTACGCCGACGGCTGCGCCACCTACGAGTACGCGCCGACCGCCACGGCCGACGCGACGCGGACCGAGCGGCGGTGCGACGGTGACGTCAGCGCCCCGTCGGCCGAGACGGCGGCGGCGCCCTTCCGCCAGGTCAGCGCGTTCAGCGAGCTGGGTCGCATCTTCCCGACGTTCGTCGTGCTCGAGCGCTCCGGCCGGTGGTTCCTCAGCCCGACCCGGACCCTGCTCGGCACGCTCGAGGAGATCCTCACCGGTCTCCACCCCGACCAGGCCGGCGACCTGCTCGACCGCCTCGGCGAGGTCTGGCAGGTCTACCGCCCCGAGGCCGACGAGGCCGGTTCGACCTCGCCGCTCGCCGCCCTCGGCGCCACCCCCCGCTGATCCCCCGGCGCGCCCCTCCGCCGGACGCGGTCGGGCCCCGGCGGAGCCGGGGCCCGAGGCAGGTCGCGTCGACTGGCGATCGTGGTCCGGGCCGCGGGCCCGACCGGATCAGCCGACCTTGATGAGGATGGCGTCGCCCTGGCCACCGCCGCCGCAGAGGCCGGCGGCACCGATGCCGCCGCCGCGGCGCTGCAGCTCGAGGGCGAGGTGCAGCGTGATGCGGTTGCCCGACATGCCGAGCGGGTGGCCGATGGAGATGGCGCCACCGTTGACGTTGACGATGTCGTCCTTGATGCCGAGGTCGTCCATCGAGGCGACGCCGACCGCGGCGAACGCCTCGTTGATCTCGAACAGGTCGACGTCGCCGACGTCCTTGCCGGCCTTGGCCAGGGCGGCCTTGATGGCTCGCGAGGGCTGGTGCAGCAGCGAGGCGTCGGGGCCGGCGACCTGGCCGTAGCCGAGGATCTCGGCGAGCGGCTCGATGCCGAGGCGCTCGGCGGCGGCCTTGGAGGCGACGATCGTCGCCGAGCCACCGTCGGAGATCTGCGAGGCGTTGCCGGCGGTGATGTTGCCGGCCTTGTCGAAGGCGGGGCGCAGGCCGGCCAGCGACTCGAGCGTGGTCTCGCCGCGCACGCCCTCGTCGTGGGTGACGATCAGGGCGTCGCCCCGGCGCTGGGGCACGGTGACCGGGGCGATCTCGTTCTCGTAGAGGCCCGCCTTCTGGGCGGCGTCGGCCCGGCGGTGCGACTCGGCGGCGAAGGTGTCCTGCGGCTCGCGGGGGATCTCGAGCGACTGGGCGTACTTCTCGGTGCCGGCGCCCATGGCGACCTGGTCGAAGGCGCAGAACAGGCCGTCGTACATGAGCGAGTCGATGACGCCCTTGTCGCCGAGGCGGTAGCCGGCCCGGGCCTCGGGCAGCAGGTAGGGGGCGTTGGTCATGGACTCCATGCCGCCGGCGATGACGATGTCGGCGTCACCGTTCTGCACCATCTGGTCGGCCAGGTAGAGGGCGTTCATGCCCGAGAGGCAGACCTTGTTGATCGTCGTGGCCGGGACGTCCATCGACAGGCCGCCGTTGACGGCGGCCTGGCGGGCCGTGATCTGGCCGGCGCCGGCCTGCAGCACGTGGCCCATGAGGACGTAGTCGATGGCGTCGGCGGCCACGCCGGTGCGCTCGAGCGCCGCCTTGATGGCGAACCCCCCGAGCTCGCTGGCGCTGAAGCTCGACAGCGACCCCGACAGCTTGCCGATCGGCGTGCGGGCGCCGCCCAGGATGACGGATCCGGCCATTGGTGCTCCTTCCCCCCGCCTGCGTCGCGCAGGCGTCCGGCTGTGGGGGCGAAGTGTAGGGAGCCGCGGCGCGTTCGCACCAAAGCGGTGCGGGCGCGGCCGTGGGGGTGACGTCGTGCCGGTCGGGGGTCAGGCCGCCGCCGGCGACCCGGGCAGGCCGGTCAGGAGCCGGTGGGCGCCGTCTCGTCGACGTCGACGTCGACGTCGCCGGGGACCGGCAGGGCGGGTGCGGCCGGCCCGGTCCCGGCGTCACGGCCGGTGGCGTGGTCGAGGGCCCGACCGACGGCGGCGCGCATGAGGCGGGCGGCGGGATCGACGGCGTCGCTGACCGACACCGTGGTGCCGGCCGCCGGCTCGCCCGGCACGAGCGACCCCACCCGCACCCCGGGGCGCTCGGTGGAGAGGTCGAGGACGGGCTCGTCGGCCGACCCGGCGAGGCGCTCGATGGCCTTGTCGAGGTCGTTGCGGGCGGCGGTGAGGCGCTCGTGCACGTCGGCCTCGAAGCGCTGCACCCGCTCGGCATGGCGCTCGGCCCGGCGTTCGATGCGCTCGGCGCGGGCGCGGGCCTGGTCGACGGCGCCGCGGAGGACGTCCTGGGCCTGCTGCTCGGCGTCGGCGAGGAGGGCGGCGGCCTGGTGCTCGGCGGCTTGCAGCACGCGACGGGCCTGCTCGCGCCGGGCCTCGGCCTCGGCCTCGGCCTCGCGGAGGCGGTCGGCGGCGTCGAGCTCGGCCTGGGCCTTGATGGCGGTGGCGTCGGCCTCGGCCTGGTCGCGCAGCGACGAGCCCAGGGCGCTGGCGGCCCGGAGCACCTCGTCGACCTGGGTGCCGAGGCCGGCGAGGTCGGCGCCGTCGCCGGTGGGCACCGCCACGGGCGGGGGCGGCGGCGTGGGTGAGACCACGGTGACGGCGGGGAACGACGTGTGCAGGGCGTAGCGCAGGGTGGCGGCGATCTCGACGAGGAACTTGTGGACCTCGCCGCGCTCGTAGCCCCAATCGGCGATGGGGAAGGTCTGCCGCTCGACCTCGTCCGGTGTCAGTGCCATCGGTGCTCCCGTTCGTCTCCCGCACGCACGACCCGCTCCACCGGTGCCCGACCTGCCGGTCGGGCGCTCCATGGGCCGTTCGGCCTAGACCCTAGCCCAGATGGGCGCTCGAGGAAAGGGAGCAGCGCACCATCGACCACGCACGGCGCAGAGCCCACCACGGATGGCAGCGGTGGCCGACCGTCGAGGCCCCGGGTCGTTCGCGTGCCGTTCGCGCTCGTGGGGTAGGCCGGCGTCGATCGGCGCACCGAGCCGACGGCGATCGCCGGCCATCGTTGGCCGGTCCGGTTACCGGCGGGTAGGTTTCCGGCCCATGTCCGAGACCCAGCAGATCCTCGAAGCGATCCAGGCCGGCGCCCCGGGCGACGACCTCGCCAACCTCGCCCTGCCCGAGAGCTACCGCGCCGCCTTCGTGAAGAAGGACGAGGCGACCATGTTCGAGGGCGTCGACTCGGTCGACAAGGACCCGCGCACGTCGCTGCACGTCGACGACGTCGCCCTCCCCGAGCTGGCACCCGACGAGGCGGTCATCGCCGTGATGGCCAGCTCGATCAACTTCAACACCGTGTGGACCTCGATCTTCGAGCCGCTGCCCACCTTCTTGTTCCTCGAGCGCCTCGGCAAGGAGAGCGTCTGGGGCAAGCGCCACGACCTGCCGTACCACGTGGTCGGCTCCGACGCCTCGGGCGTGGTGCTGCGCGTGGGCTCGGCGGTGCGCAAGTGGAAGCCGGGCGACAAGGTCACCGTCCACTGCAACTACGTCGACGACCAGGACCCCTCGGCCCACGACGACTCGATGCTCGCCGACAACCAGCGCATCTGGGGCTTCGAGACCAACTTCGGCGGCCTCGCCGACCTGGCGCTGGTCAAGGCCAACCAGCTCATGCCCAAGCCGGCGCACCTCAGCTGGGAGGAGGCCGCGGTCAACGCCCTGTGCAACTCCACCAGCTACCGGATGATCGTCAGCCCCCACGCCGCCGGCATGAAGCAGGGCGACGCCGTGCTGATCTGGGGCGCCACCGGGGGCATCGGCGGCTACGCCGTGCAGTACGTGCTCAACGGGGGCGGCACGCCCGTGGGTGTGGTGTCGAGCGAGAGCAAGGCCCAGCTGCTGCGGGAGATGGGCTGCGAGGCCGTCATCAACCGCAAGGAGGCCGGCTACAAGTTCTGGGCCGACGAGCACACCCAGGACGAGCGCGAGTGGCGGCGACTGGGCAAGGACATCCGCGGCCTCATCGGCCGCGACGTCGACATCGTCTTCGAGCACCCGGGCCGGCAGACGTTCGGCGCCTCGGTCTTCGCGGTGGCCCGCGGTGGCACCATCGTCACCTGCGCCGCCACCTCCGGCTACATGATCGAGTACGACAACCGCCACCTCTGGATGAAGCTCAAGCGGATCGTCTCTTCGCACTTCGCCAACTACAAGGAGGCGTGGGCGGCCAACCAGCTGATCTGCGAGGGCAAGATCCAGCCCATGCTCTCCAAGACGTTCACGCTCGAGGAGACCGGCGAGGCCGCCTACCAGATCCACCACAACATGCACGAGGGCAAGCTCGGCGTGCTGTGCCTGGCGCCCGAGGAGGGCCTCGGCATCGACGACCCCGAGTTCCGCGAGCAGGTGGGCGAGGACAGCATCACCGTCGCCCGTCGCTACTCCTGATCGGCGAGCGCGGCCGCCCCGGTCCCACCCGGCCGATCCCGGCCGCCGCGCTCGACCGCGGGACGAGCCTTCGAGGATCCGCGCCGCCCCTCGGCGCGGGTCCTCCGCGTTCGCCGGGCGTCAGCCGGTGAACGCGGGGGTGACCGTGGTGGCGCCGGTCCCGGTGGACGGCGCCAGGGTGGTGCTGGTGGACGACGTCGTCGGCGCCGAGGTGGTCGTCGTGGTCGGCAGGGGCGTGCCGTCGACGGTGTACACGTAGACCGTCCCGGCCACCCCGCAGATCCCCGGCGGGATCACCTCGACGCGCAGCGCCCCGGTGTGGGGGTCGACGTCGATGCCCTCGGCCTCGAAGTCGTCGGGCCACGAGCCCGGCTTGGCGACCGGGCACTCGCTCTGCAGCGGCAGCGGACCGACCGCGCTCACGGCCCCGGCCACGTCGACCCCCGTCACGGCGGCCGCCAGGTCGACCTGCAGCAGCGGCTTGCGGGGGAAGCCGCCCTCGGCGACGGCGTCGTCGGAGCTGCAGAGCAGGCGGGTGGCCGACACGAAGTCGCAGCCCTGGACGTCGACGACGGTGTGATCGAGCTGCACCTCGGCCACCAGCGGCAGGGCGCCGCCGTTCGGCGCGGTGCTGGCGTTGAGCTGGGGCGTCGGGAAGATCAGGAAGCGGGTCATCGACCCCCACTCGCCGGCGAGCATCCACTGGCCGTCGGGGGTGACGGCCACCCACGAGTTGTTCATCTGCTCGCCCGGCACGAGGGTGTGCACGTAGTCGGCGTGGGTGCCGTCCTGGTGCAAGGCCCGGAACATCTTCGTGCCGTTGCCGCCGCCGGCGGCCTGGAACGCCTGGAAGATCACGCCGGCGCTCGAGTCGGGATCGCCCACGTGGTCGTAGCCGGCGTCGATGGCGTCCTGCGGGACGGTCAGCGTGCCGTCGTAGAAGAGGTAGGTGGTGCCGTCGGGCCGGTCGACCGTGGCGAGGCCCTGGCCCTGGGTGAGCGAGGTGATCGTCTCGGTGCCCACGACCGTCCACGCCGAGGCCGGCAGGGCTGTGGCGACGAGCAGCGCCACGGCAGCGGTGAGCGAGCCGGCGAACGCTCCCATCCGGCGTCGCCGTCGGTGCTCGTCTCGTCGCATCGTTGTCGGCGGCGTCGTCTGCATCGTGGTCAAGGCCCCTCCCGGCTCGATCGGCCGCACCCCGACACTACGGTCCGCCACCGGTCCCGGGTGGTGCGGCGCCCGGCCCGTGGGTGCCCGTGGGCTGGGGTTGGCATTGCGGGCCTGTGGTTCGGGAGACTGTGTTCATGAGCCCGCTGTCTGCCCGCCTGCCCGGTGAAGAGAACGACGAGTCGGCGGTGGCCGCGGCCACCGAGCCGAACCTGCTCACCGAGATCGACCACATCGCCATCGCCGTCAACGACCTCGGCGCCGCCGTCGACTTCTACCGCGAGTCGTTCGGGGCCATCGTCGAGCACCGCGAGGTCGTCGAGAGCGATGGCGTGGAGGAGGCCCTGCTGAAGGTGGCCGACTCCTACATCCAGCTGCTCACGCCGACCCGCGACGACTCGCCGGTGGCGAAGTACCTCGAGAAGAAGGGCGAGGGGCTGCACCACGTGGGCTATCGGGTCGCCGACTGCGGCGAGGCGCTGCAGGCCTACCTCGACGCCGGCGGGCGGTCGATCGACACCGCCCCCCGTCCGGGGTCGCGGGGCACCACGGTGGCCTTCCTGCACCCGAAGACCAGCTTCGGCACGCTCATCGAGCTGGTCCAGGAGTAGGCGCGCTCGTCGCCTCGGCTGCCGTGCCGGTGAGCGCGTGCCGAGGCGGGCGGCGCGCCGGTCAGAACGACTGCGGGGGCGCCGGCGGCACGTCGCCCGTGGGCGGCGGCGGAGGTGCCGGCATCGGATCGGCCGCCGGCGGGGGTGCGGGCACCGGATCGGCGGCCGGCGGCGGCGGGATCGGCGCGGCGGGCGGGGCACTGGGGCTCGGCAGCGGCGGCGCCACACCGGGGCCACCGGTGGGCATGGCGGTGGACGGGTTGCTCGCGGCGGCGGCCTCGTCCTCCTCGGGGTGGTAGCCGCCGAGCGTGGGAGCGGCGCCGACCTTGACGGTGATGGCCTGGCTCTGGTCGGCCGTGGAGAACCAGATCAGGTAGGCGAGCCCGGGCACGAGGCACAGGATCAGGCCGACCACGAGCACGAGGATGTTCATCTTCTTCTTCAAGAAGAGCTGGACCTCGTCCTCGGTCTGGTTCTGCACCACCCCGCCCTGGGAGACGAGTCGCTGCACGGTGCTGTGCAGCTCGTCGTGGTTGTGCACCCAGATGGTCTCTTGAAGCGTTGCCACGGCGACGACGCTAACCGACGGCGCGTCGCGCCGCCGCGGCTTCAGCCCACCCCGGCGGCCTCGGTGGCGGCCGCCGCACCGGCCGGGCCGATCGGGGCCGGCTCGGCAGCGCCCTCGGTGGCCGGCGGTCGTCGGCGCAGGCGGGCGGCCAGGGCGTAGAGGGCGCCGGTGATGCCCTCGGGGTACACCACCGCCACGATCATCAGCACGAGGCCGTTGATGGCGAACTGCACGTCGGACGACCCCGACCCCATCGCCGCGCTCAGCACGCCGCCCTCGGCGAACACACCGGCCACGATCGCCCCGCCGACGGCGGCGATGCCGCCGAGGTAGGTGATGGCGAGCAGGGCGAGCGAGTTGAACACGACGAACGAGTCGGCGGACAGGTTGGGGTGGGCGTACGCGAAGAGGCAGCCACCCAGGCCGGCGAGGAAGCTCGAGAGTGCGAAGGCGACGAGCTTGGTGCGGGTGACGTCGATGCCCGCCGAGGCCGCGGCCCGCTCGTTGGCACGCACGGCGAGGAACCGCAGGCCGGTGGGGGAGCGGCGCAGGTTGGACACGCCGACCGCGCACACCGCCAGCACCACGATGCACATGATCCCGAAGGCGCGGCGGGGGAAGTCGGCGCCGGCGGCCGAGATGCCCAGGTCGATGGGACCGACGGTGGGGGGCGGGACGGTGGTGCCGCCGCGGCCGCCGGCGAACCACCCCCACTTGAGCACGAGCTCCTCGATGGCGACCGCCGCGGCCAGGGTGGCGATGGCGAGGTTCATGCCGCGCACGCGCACGGCGGGCAGGCCGGCGATCAGGCCGACGCCGACGGCGATGAGCGCGCCGAGGATGGGCGAGATCGGGAACGGGACGCCGAAGTCGTCGGTGAGCTTGACCATGGCGAAGGCGGCGATGCCGGCCAGCGCCATCGGCATCAGCGAGATCTGGCCGACGTAGCCGGTGAGCAGCACGACCGACAGGGCGATGAGCGAGAAGGTGGTCGTGACGATGATGGCCTGGCGCCAGTCGCTGCCCAGCACGAGCATGCCGACGACCGCCGCAGAGCCGAGCACGACGGTCCAGGCGAGGATGTGCCGGGGCTTCGGCGACTTCGGGAAGTGGCCGGCGTGCAGCGACGCGCGGGTGGGCAGCGACTCGCCGCGGACCGCCATCGTCACGATGATGATGAGGAAGGGCAGCGCCATCTGCAGGTCGAGGTCGGGCAGCCAGCCCCACTGCGAGCGCAGGTTGAGGATCTCCGACTGCAACATGCCGATGCCGAGGCCGGCCGCCGCGGTGAGGCCGAACGAGCGGAAGCCGCCGAGCAGGGCGGCCGCCAGGGCGGGCACGATCAGCAGGCTGGTGGTGGCCGGGTTGATGTTGGCGATCGGGGCGATGAGGATCACCGCAGCACCGGCGAGCATGGTGGCCAGCATCCAGTTGACGGCGGCCAACCGGCTGGGGGACAGGCCGATGAGCACGGCCCCCTTCTCGCTCTCGGCGGCGGCCCGGGTGGCCAGGCCGAAGCGGCTGAGGTGGTAGAGCGCGGCGAGCGCGCCGGTGACGACGACCACGAACAGCGCCAGCCAGAGCCGGTCCTGTTGGATCTCGATGCCGAAGAACCGGACGACGTCGTCGGGCAGCAGGGCTTCGGGCTTGGCCGACACCCCCTGGGCGCCGAGGCGCATCTTGGCCACGGCCAGCAGGTAGAGGAACAGGCCGAGGCTGGCCGCGACCCGGGCGAGGGTGGGCGCCTCGCGCAGCGGACGGAACACCAGCCAGTACACGATCAGCCCGTAGACGGCTGCCAGCAGCAT
Organism: Acidimicrobiales bacterium; assembly: GCA_046331175.1. Taxonomy (GTDB): domain Bacteria; phylum Actinomycetota; class Acidimicrobiia; order Acidimicrobiales; family Acidimicrobilacustridaceae; genus JAWKIW01. The sequence continues at coordinate 385,536 of JAXLRI010000004.1, read as the reverse complement.
GGTGATCAGCAGGGCGGTGCCGGGGGCGAAGCGGTAGAAGATCTCGCGCCCGGGCTCGCTCGAGGGCCCCGGCAGCAGCCGGATCTTGTCGGGACCGAAGAACAGCGGGTTCAGGAGCTCGCCGCTCTGGCGCAGCGCGAAGTAGGTGTAGGCGAGGAACATGCCCATGGCGGCGTGGGCGAAGTTGACGACCCCCGAAGCCCGGTAGGTGAGCAGCACGCCCAGCGCCAGCGCGGCGATGACGGCGCCGCCACCGAGGCCGAGCAGCAGGTACTGGAGGTGCTGGGCCACCGGCTCAGCCGCCCTGCGAGCCGCCGCCGACCAGGGCCGGCACGTCGATCCACTCGCTCACCGGCACGAGGTCGTCGCCGTGGCGCTGGACGAGGATCTGCTGCGGCGCGCACAGCGCCGGCATGTTCGGCACCTGCTTGCCGTCGCACGTGTAGGGGTGGCCGGCGAAGCTGGGCCGGTTGCGGGCCTGGCTCACGGCCTCGCGGAGGTGGTCCTTGTCGAGCTGGCCGTCGGGCAGGCCGAGGAGCAGCGCGTAGAGGTTCATCACGTCGCGGAACGAGATGGTGGCGGCGCTGGCCGCCGGCAGGTCGGGCGAGCCGTGCTTGGCGACGGCGGTGAAGTAGAGCTTGCTCTCGGGGTCGTCGAGGTTGGCCGGGTTCTCGATGTTGAAGATGCGGCCCTCGACGGCGTCCTTGCCGATCTGGTCGCCGATGTTCGGCGCCGCGCACGAGCCCACCAGGTAGAGCTGGGCGGTGATGCCGAGGTCGTGGGCGGTCTTCATGGCCGGAGCGCAGGCGGTGTCGGCGGCGCCGACGAACACGGCGTCGGCGCCCGCCTCCTTGGCCTTGGACATGACCGGGAGCAGGTCGGTCGCGGTGACGGGGAACGGGATCTCGACGACCTCGGGGACGCCCAGGTCCTTGAGGGTCTTGACGCCGAAGTCGACCGCCGCCGCCTTGATCGGCGGGTAGTCGGCATAGGCGACGGCCACCTTCTTGGCCCCGTGGTCGGCGGCGTGCTTGGCGAAGGCGACGAAGGCCCCAGGAGCGCCGCCGCTGAACTGGTAGGAGATCGGGCTCTGCATCTCGGCGAAGTTGACGGGCACGCCGCCGATGTAGGGCATCTGGTTCTGCTCGAGCACGGGCATCGAGCCGGTGGACGTGATGTCGATGCCGCCGGTGACGGCGACGACGTCTTGCTGGACGAGGTCCTGGGCGCACTTCTGGGACTTCTCGACCGAGAACGTCGTCACGCACGGCACGAGCTCGAGGGGGCGGCCCCGCACGCCGCCGAGCTCGTCGTTGATGAAGTCGACCGCGGCCTGGGCGCCGAGGCGGATCTCGGGGAACGAGCCGATCGGCGTGTTCTCCTGGTTGATCATGCCGATCTTGATCGGCGGGCCTCCGGTGGCCTTCTGCGGGGTCGAGGGCACCGTGCCGAACGAGAGCTGCTTGCCCTCGTAGCCGCTGATGGCCGCCGCTCCGTTGGCGTTCTGGCCGCCCTGGACGTTGGCGGCCGCGGTGGCGCCGGGGCCGCTGCCGCCCTGGACGATCTCCACCCGCTCGACGCACGCCGTGGACAGGAGGGCACCGGCCACCAGCACGGCGCCGAGCGCGGCCCGCCGCCGAGTCCGTTGTGAAGCCATCGGTTCCCCCTCGCAGGTGCGGTCCCGGGTGGTGGCCCCGGAGCCGGCCGGCGGTCGCCGTGGTGGCGACCCTCGCAGTCTGGCGCGGCGAGGAGGTTAACACCGTTCAGTACCTGGTGTCCGTCGCGCGCCGGGTCGACGTCTCACCCCCCGCGCACGACATTGATGTCGTCAGCCACCGCCGGGGTGGTCCACGACATTGATGTTGTCGACCACATTGATGTCGTCGACCACATTGATGTCGTCGACCACATTGATGTCGTCGGCCACCGCAGGGGTGGTCCGCGCCCTGAACGTGGGCCGGGCCGGCGGCGTCAGGTGGTGCGGGCCCGCAGGCCCGCCGCGCCCAGGGCCACGAACGTGGCCGCGCCGGCGGCGAAGGTGAGGGCGATCACCTTGGGGGCACCCTTGCGGATGGCGATGAGCGTGGCGACGACGTCGACGGCGTCGACGGCCACGCCCGCTTGCAGCGCGGCCCGCTGGATCGTGGGATCGGGGTGTGCGGCGGCGGCGGCCAGGGTCAGCTCGCGGATGCCGAACAGGCGGGTGACGACGGCGGCCCGCGGGTCGTCACCGATGTCACCCACGCCGAAGATGCGGCCGGTGAGCGACGGGCTGGCCCACGAGATGATCCCGACGCCGGCCCGGAGGCCGGCGAGCACGCGGGCCGGGTCGATGCCGGCCGACGAGGTCGCGGGGGTCGGGACCGTGCGATCGGTCGGGACGGTTGGTTCGTTCGTCGGCTCCACGTCTCCTCCGAGGGGTGGGGCGACCACGCCTGTCGTCGCCGTTTGTAGTGAAGACTACAAAACCTACCCGCGCCGACCGGTACCATCAACCGCCGTGGGTCACCGGCATTCCAAGGACGAGCTGCTGGCCGCCGCCGTCGAGGCGGCCATCGACGACGGGCTGAGCCGGTTGACCTTCGGTCTCCTGGCCCGCCGCACCGGGGTGTCGGACCGGATGCTCGTGTACTACTTCCCGACCAAGGACGACCTGATCGGCGAGGTGCTGGTCGCCATCGGTGGTCGCCTCCAAGCGGTCCTCGAGCGAGCGTTCACGACCCCGGCCGCCGACCACCGCGCCCTGGCCCGAGCGGCGTGGCCGGTGCTCGCCCGACCGGACGTCGATCCCCTCTTCGTGCGCTACTTCGAGGCCATCGGTCTGGCGGTGGCGGGGGAGGAGCCCTACCGCACGCTGGCCGAGCAGCTGGTCGAGGCGTGGGTGTCGTGGTTGGCAGGGTTCGTCGAGGGGCCGGCGCGGCACCGGCGGGCGGAGGCCGAGGCCACCGTCGCGCTGATCGACGGGCTGCTGCTGGTGCGCCAGCTGGCCGGTCCGACCGCCGCCGGTCGGGCCGCCACCCGCCTCGGGCTGCGGTAGCCCGCCCCCGATCCGACCGCCGCCCCCGATCCGACCGCCGCACCCGGTGCGCCCGGCGTGCCCGGCGTGCGGTCCGGCCCTCCCGGCGCCTGCGGCTGGGCTCGGGGCTACGCTCCGGCGCCGTGCGCGCCCTCGGCTACGTCGAGTCGTTCCTCGCCCTGGCCCAGGACCGGGTGGGCGGCGCCTTCCACATCGCGGCGGCCGCCGAGCTGCGCGGCCCGGTCGACCACGCCGCCTTCACCGCCGCCCTTGAGGTGCTGCACCGACGCCATCCGCTGCTCGGCGCGACCGTGCACGAGGTCGTCGACGGTCCCGAGGCCGGGTCGTGGCGTTTCGCCGACGAGGTCCCGTTCTCCGCGGTCCCGGTCCGGTTCGGCACCGGCGCGGTGGACGACGACGGGGTGGCCGCGGCGCTCGGATCCGACCTCGACGATCGCTTCGCCCAGGGCGGGCCGCTCTGGAAGGTCGACCTGCTCGAGGTGCCCGGGACCGATCGGGCGCTGCTGTCGCTGTCGATGCACCACGTGATCGGCGACGGGATGTCTGTGTGGACGCTGCTCGGCCATCTGGTCGACGTGTACGGCGAGCTGGTCGCCGGAGGCACACCCGAGCGAGAGCGCCGTCCGGTGCAACCTCCGGTCGAGCACCTGCTCCCGCGCGTCGACGCCGCGGTGAACCCGTGGGAGGGCACCGGCGACGTCCCGCCCCCCTGGACGTTCGCGCCCGTCCCCTTCGCTGATCGAGCCACGCAGGTGGTCATCCGCGACCTCGAGGCCCCGCTCGTGGCGGCGCTGCACGCCGGTGCTCATCGTCGCGGGACCACGGTCAACGCCGCGCTGGTGTCGGCCATCGTCCGGGCGTCGTCGCTGCTGCCCGGCCACCAGGTCGACGGCCAGCTCTCGGTGCCGACCAACGTGCGGCCGCGCGTCGTGCCGCCCGTGCCCGACGACGCCGTCGGCGCGCTCTTCCGCGACGTGTTCGTCGCCTTCGACGAGCCGGCGCTGGCGGGGGACCTGTGGGATGGTGCCCGGCTCCTCGAGCAGCGCTACCTCGACGGCGCCGCCGCCCAGCTGGCGTGGACTCCCGACGTCACGCCGGCCCAGCTCCACGCCGATGTCGACCCCTTCCTCGACCCGACCCGCGATTGGTACGCGCTGCCGATGGCGGTCACCAACCTCGGACGGCTCGCTGCCGGCCCCGAAGACGCGCCGCTCGCCGTCGAGAGCCTCTACGCCAACGTCTCGCAGCGAACGGCCAACATCGGGGTCGTGCTGGCGGTCGCCACCGTACGGGACCGCATGCACCTCACCTTCTCCCACACCGAGCCGCTGCTCGGTGTCGCCGACACCGAAGCGCTGGCCGACCAGGTCGTCACGCTGATCGAGGCCGCGGCTGGCTCCTGATGGTCCGCCCGCCCGCCCAGCCGCCCGATCGGCGGACCAGTCGGACCGGGGGACCGGTCGGTCCGCCGTCCTCCGCTCAGGGCGCCCGCTCGGCGCACGTCATCGCCGCGGCGACGAGGTCGGCCGAGGGGGACGTGGCGCGACCGTCCGGGTTGGCCGCGACCTCCGCGGCCACGTCGTTGGCGGCGCGAGCGGGTCGGGACAAGCCGCCGAGCTCGTTCGCCGTGACCCAGACGCCCACGTCCTGGTGGCCGTCGGCGGTCGTCACGGGCGCAGCGACGTAGCGCTGGTCGCCGTCGCTCACGGCGACCAGCCAACGGTGGCCGATCTCGCGGGAGTGCATCCCGACCATGCTCGGGAAGTCCACGGGGATGGAGCCGCCGAGGCGGTCGCACCGGTGGAGCACCCACCCGCCCCGGGCGACGTGGAGGCGGTCGATGCGCGGCGCGACGAGCAGGAGCGCGAGGTAGGCGAGGGCGAGCAGCGCCACGGCGGCCGCCAGGCCGACGAGCACCCGATGCCGGCCACGGACGCGCGCCGGCGCCTCTGCCTCGGCTACCCGGTCCCCGTCCACCGGGCGAGCGTAGGTGCCGGTCGTCGGTGGAGCGCGGCCGGGTACCGTGGCCGCCTCGACGACCGCGGGGGGACCGACGGTGACGGCGCCAGGCGAAGCGGACGGCCAGGGCGAGCGGCGCCGTGCCGTGCGCTGGTGGCTGGTCGCACCCGTGGCGGCGGTGGCCGTCGTCCTCGCAGCGGGGGTCGGCTGGCAACGGTGGGACCGGGCGGCGGTGCACGGAGCGTCGACCCTCGCCTCGCGCACCACGAGCGAGGACATCGGACTGGACGTGCAGCGCGGCGACGTGCGGGTGGTGCGCATCGTGTGCCGAACCGAGGATCCCCACGCCGAGTGCGTGAGCCGGGAGCCGGGCATCGCCGTCACGGCGTCGCTGCCGGACGGCCGGACCGGGGCGACCTTCACCGTGCCCGACATCGGCTACGGCCCGCCCGGGACGGCGACCGATCCGACGACGCCGGCAGCGGCGCGCGTCCTGCTCACCGCCGGCCTGGGCGTGCCCCCCGGCTCCGAGGACGAGCAGGTGGTCGTCGTGCGCGCGACCCCGGCGGTCGCGCGCGTGCGAGCGACCCGTCGGGACGGCTCGGTCGACGAGGTCGTGCCGGTCGACGGGTGGGCGGTCCTCGCGACTCGCTCGGGATGGGCCCACGGCGGCTTCGTCGAGGTCGTCGACGTCGACGGTCGGGTGATCCCGCTTCGCTGACGGGGCAGGAGACGAGCCACGCGCGCCCTCCCCGTCCCGCCAGGGAACGTCCGCTCGGGCGCTCGTCGGTGGTCGCTAGCCTCCGGCGATGGTCGAACCCGACCCCACCCGCACCTTCCGCGACGTCGACGACGGGGAGACCGAGCGGCTGGTGGCGATGATGGACGCCACCGACGCCTGGCCGGCCGTGCAGGCGGCCCGTTGGTGGGTCTGGGACCAGGCGAGGGTGGGCGCGGGCGACCTCGTGGTCGACGTGGGCGCCGGGCCGGGCACCTTCGGCGCGGCGGCACCGGTCGGGGCGACCGTGGTCGACGTCGACACCTCGGCCGCCATGCTCGTGACGGCGAGGGTGCGCCACCCGGTCGCGCTCGCGCTCCAGGGTGACGTGGCGTCGCTGCCGATCGCCGACGGCAGCGCCGCGCTGGTCCGGGCCGAGCGGGTCCTGCAGTGGACCGACGACCCACGCGCCGAGCTGGTCGAGCTGGCCCGCATCGCACGGCCCGGAGGGCTCGTCGCCGTCACCGACACGGACTGGGGCTCGTTCGTCATCGACCACCCCGACCCGGCGGCCGCTCGGCGGCTGTCATCGGCCGCGCTCGGCTGGGTGCCGCGGCCGGAGATGGCGCGCGGTCTGCCCCGCCTGCTCGCCGACCTCGGGCTGCACGGGCTCGACGTGCAGGTGCACGCGGCGGTGCTGTCCTCGTGGGACCCCGACGACCCTGCCGAGCGCGACGGGCCGCTCGGGCTGCCGATCCGCACCATCGCCCTCGGTGCGCCGGCAGGAGAGCGGGACCAGGCCCTCGCCGACGTCGAGGACCTGGTGGCGCTGGCGCGGAACGGCCGGTTCTTCGCCTCCGTCGGCATGGTCACCGTCGTGGGCCGGCGCTGACGCGACGGAGCCGAGCCCGTGGGCCCGGCTCCCGTCGTTCGTCGTGGTGCAGTGACCGCTGGTCAGCTGGACGAGCCGCCGTCGGCGTCGGCCGCAGCGTCGTCGGCGGCGGCGGCCTCGGGGCGCACCAGCGCCCGGATGCCCTTGATCACCTGGCCGCTGTGGTTGAACGTGTCGAGGTAGAGCGTGAGCTTGGAGTCGTCAGCGAACTCGAGCTCGAGGGTGTCGCTCAGCGGGTCGAAGCCGTGGCGGGCGCCCTTGACGGTGCTCGGGTCGACGGCCACGACGAGCTTCGGGTCGCCGTTCTCCAGGTTCAGGTCGCGCGAGTACAGGAGGATCCGCTTGTCGGTGACGGCGACCAGCACCGGCCCATAGGGCAGGTGCAGCTGCTCGTCGCCGCCGTCGCCCTCCTCGGCCTTGGACACGACGTTCGAGAACAGGCCGGAGAAGACGAATCCGATGGCGGCGCCGCCGCTGCTGCGGTGGTCGGCCTCGGTGGCGGCGACGAGGGTCTCGCCGTCCTCGAGGTCGGGAGCGACCTGGTCGGGGACGTGACGGGGTGCGTGGGCCATGGGGTCTCCTCGAGTTGAGTGGTGTGCCGGCGGGCAGCGGGAATGTAGGGGATGGGCTCGGCTCGTGCGATGGGTCCTTCGGACCGTTGGTGCTCCCACCACGTCGGCCCCTGCTCCCGACCGCTGGGTACGCTCGCCGTGCGGGACGGAACGCCGGCGGCCAGCAGCGGCGGCGCGGCGAGATCGGGAGGGGACCGATGGGGCACGACCACGACCACGACCACGACGACGCGCACGAGGCCCTGCCCCCGCCGCCGACGCTCGGGCGACGCCAGCTGCTCGCTCGGGGTGCCTACGTCGCCGCCGGCGCCGCGGTGGGCGCGGCGCTCAGCGCGTGCGGGTCGTCCAACGGCTCCGGTGCCTCGGCACAGACCTCCACCAGCGGTGCCGGCCAGACGTCCACGAGCCTGCCGGGCACCACGGCGGTGCCGGCGCCCACCACGCCGCGGCCCACCGATCCGGCCCAGGCCTTCGAGGCCCTCAAGGCCGGCAACGAGCGCTTCGCCACCGGAGCTCCGTTGCACCCGAACCAGGGCGTCGAGCTGCGCAAGAGCTTCGCCGACAGCCAGGACCCGTTCATCGCCGTCCTCGCCTGCGCCGACTCCCGCGTGATCCCCGAGATCATCTTCGACCAGGGCATCAGCGACATCTTCGACGTGCGGGTGGCGGGCAACATCGCCGACCCCGCCAGCGTGGCGTCGCTCGTCTACGCCGTGGAGGTGCTCGGCGTCGACCTCATCACCGTCATGGGCCACTCCAACTGCGGCGCGGTCAAGGCGGCCATCGACGTGTCGACGGGGAAGATGGCCGCCGGTGAGTTCGCGCCCCTCACCGACGCCATCCAGCCGGCGGTGAAGGTGGCCCAGCCCACCTCCAACAAGGGCGACCAGCTGCAGAAGACCATCGACGCCAACGCCAAGGTGCAGGCCGACGCCCTCGTCGCCGCCAGTCCCGCTCTCGCTGCCGCGGTGGAGGAGGGTCGCCTCCTCATCGTGCCGTCGGTCTACGACCTCGAGACCGGCCGGGTCGGCGTCCTCACCTGACCGACCTCGGCGCGCCTACCACGTCGCCGCACGATCAGCGGGCGAGGGGGTTCGGCGTCGGCTCGCCGACCTTGGTGAGGTGGTGCATGTCGGTGTGCAGGAACGGCTCGTCGCGGTCGGGGATGAGCAACGTGGTGGTCTCGTCGTAGGACCACGTGCCGTCGTCACCGGTGGACACGGTGATCTCGAAGGCGGTCGTCGTGAAGTTGCGCTCGAGGAACGGGCCCGAGCAGATGCCCCAGACCGTCGACCCGCGCTCTGCCCGCACGGTGAACGTCGTCGCGTCGGCGGCCGCCGTTCCGCTGGCCATGGCCACCTGGGCTCGGGGGATGGCGAGTGACTGCACGACGGTGCCGGTGACGGGCTCCCAGAGCCAATAGCCGACCTGGTCGTGAAACGTCTCCACCTCGCCGGGCTTGGTGATGTGGACGTGGTAGCGCAGACCGTAGAAGTACTGCGGTCCGTTGGTCTGGGGATCGATGGGCTGCAGCTCGTACCGCTCGACGTAGACGTCGGTCTCGCTGCCGCCGGCGACCGGGTGGACGTCGGTGCCGGCGGTGCCCTCGAAGATGCCGGCCATCGGCGTGAGGGGCCCGAGGTTGGCCAGCGTGTCGGGGTCGAGGTCGGGCTCGGTGTAGATGTCGTCGTCCGTCGCCATGGCCGGTCAGCGTAGAGGGGCCGTCGCCGAGGTCGCCCGCCTCGGCCGACGACCCGACCGATCGACCGCGGGTGGCTCGGTGACCGTGCAGACGCGCCGGCGTCAGGGGTGGCGCGGGCGGCGGCGAGGCTTCCGCCGGCCGAGGACGTCGAGGACCGGGGTGAGCATCGCGGTGGTCGCGCTGCGGGTGACGGCGAGGATGGTGCGGTGCATGCCGAGGTCCTCGGCGGCGACGGTGACGTCGTGGGCCCGGTCGCCGAGCGCCAGCGACGGCAGCACGGTGACGCCCTGCCCGCTGGCGACCAGGGCGAGCAGCGTGCCGTGGTCGCCGATGGCGCCGACCACGGGCGGGTCGATGCCGGCGCCGGCGAGCAGGTGGCGGGTGGCCTGCGCGCACCTGGTCGCCTGGCCGTTGAGCAGCCAGGGCTCGTCGCCGAGCGCGGCGACGCGCGTGGATCGCTTCCGGTCGGGCGGCAGCACGAGCACGAGCCGGTCGGTGACGAGCGGCGTGAACGTGAAGCGCCGGTTCCGCTCGATCGGCATGCCCTCGTACTCCTGGGTCAGCACAAGGTCGACGGCTCCCAGCCCGAGGTCGCGAAGCGCCTCGTCGTCCTCGACCTCCCGCAGCTCGACGGTGGCCACCGCCCGCAGCCGGCCGAGGCGGGGGACGACCACCGCGGCCACGGCGGACGCGAAGCCGGCGATCACCACGTGGGGCGCGACGTCGGGCTGGGCGACGGCAGCGCGACCCCGGGCGTCCAGGTCGAGCATGTCCATCGCCACTGGCATCAGCGCGATCCCGGCCGGGCTCAGCTCGAGCCGGCCGCGCACCCGGTCGAACAGCGTCGCGCCCAGCTCGGCTTCGAGCTTCGCGAGGTGCTGCGAGACCGCCGGCGCGGTGTAACCCTGGGCGGCGGCGGCCGCCGCGACGGTGCCGCGCTCGGCGACCTCGACGAACGAGCGGAGCTGGACGAGGTCCATCATCAACGAAACGTTATGCCATGGCGAAGATATCAGAACTGTTCGTTCTGCATGGGATGCGTCACGGTGGGGCCATGGACCCGTCGCCCAGCACCGCCCCGACGTCCCTCGCCCGCCCTGCCGATCGCACGGCGCCGGAGCTCGCTCGCGACCTGCGCGGCCTGTGGGTGCCGATCGTGACGCCGTTCGACGATGGCGGACGGGTCGACGTGGTCGCCCTCGAGCGGCTGGCTGGCCGCCTCCTCGCCGACGGGGTCACCGGGCTCGTCGCCCTGGGCACGACGGGCGAGCCCGCCACCCTCGATCCGGCCGAACGGCGGCTCGTGGTCGAGGTGTGCGATCGCGCCTGCGTCGCTGCCGGCCGTCGGCTGATCGTCGGGGCCGCGACCAGCAGCACGGCCACGACCATCGACGAGGTGGAGCGGTTGACCTCCGGAACGTCCGCCGTCGCCGCGCTCGTGATGGTGCCGCCGCACACGCGGCCGTCGGCGGCCGGCGTCGTCGCCCACTTCGCCGCCGTCGCCGACACCAGCCCGGTGCCGATCGTTGCCTACCACGTGCCGTACCGCACCGGTCTGCCCCTGGACGCCGCGGCGCTGCTCGCGGTCGCCGATCATCCGCGGGTGGTCGGCATCAAGCAGTCAGTCGGCGCCCTCGACGTCGACACGCTCGAGCTGCTGGCCCGGGCCCGCCCCGGCTTCCAGGTGCTCGCCGGCGACGACGCCTTCATCGTCCCGACGATCCTGCTGGGGGGAGCCGGGGCCATCGCGGCGTCGTCGCACCTGTGCACACCGATGTTCGTCGACGTGGTCGCCGCTGCGCTCGCGGGCGACCACCGACGAGCGGTGGCGCTGGCCGAGGCGTTGCTCCCCGTCGTCACCATCGGCTTCCGCGAGCCCAGCCCGTCGGGGTGGAAGGGGGCCCTCGCCCGCCGCGGCGAGCTCGCCTCGGCCTCGCTCCGCGCCCCGATGACCGCGGCCTCCGACGAGGTCATCGACGCCCTCGTCATCGCCGCCGGTCGAGCGAAGGACGCCGTCGCACTCGAGCCGCAGCCAGCGTCAGCGGCCTGACCCGACCGAGCGGGTCTGCGGAGCGATGGTGGCCGCCGAGGGTGTCGGCGGCTCCCTCGACGGCGACCCGGACCTCGATCGGTCGACGACGCCGTCATAGGCTGATGGCGCGCCCGACGGGAGGCGCGGCGGCGAAGCGAGGCGGACCATGCACAGGCGATACGGAGCGGCGGTGGCGACGGTGGCCCTGGTGCTCGTGGCGTTGGTGGTGGCGCGGTCCGACGATGCTCGCTGGGCTCGGCGACCACCGGCCATCGTGATGATCCCCGGGCAGGCGCCGCCGCGGCCGACGACGACGCCGCCGGTCACCACGGTGATCATCAGCGGAACGCTGGGCGAGGCCCGCGGTCCCACGTACCCGCCACCGGTCTCGCTGCCGGTGACGATGCCACCGTTGCACGCCAACCCCTCGTGCGCCGACGTGGCGGCGCTCTACGACCGACTGCTGTCCAGGGACACGCCCCCGCCCGAGTCGGGGGCCGCTCGCTGGGTCGGAGAGGTCACCGACCTCATCTTCGCCCTCGACGTCGAGTCGGGGTCGTTCGTGGGCTACGGGCGAGATGGCGTCATCGAGGTGATCGACGGCGTCGTGGCGTCGTCGCAGTTCTACGGCCAGGACCTCAGCTGGGTCTCCTCGCCGGTGGTCGCCCCGTACACATCCTCGACCTGGGTGGGGGTGCGTGCCGACGGCAGCCGGCTCGGGTCGTGCGAGCCGACGACGGCCGATCGCGAGCTGGCCGCGCGGGCCGAGTCGTTCGGCTGGTGATGCCCGGAGGCCGTGGCACCCAGAGGAGGGACTCGCGGGATCAGGCGTCGGCGATGGGGTGACGGTCCAGGCGTGACCATCGTCGAGGACGAACAGGTCGACGCGGCGGGCCCAAGGGCAGGTCGAGCTCGAGACGGCCGACGTCGAGTGCAGCGTCGAGGACCGCAGCCCGGTCGGTGCCCTCGGCAGCGACCGCGGAGACCAACGCCGGCTGCCGTCGGAGCGGGCGACGGTGGTGTCGTGGATCCTCGCCGGGAACCTCGGGATGAGCCCGAGGGCGTGCTCCGCAGCCCACCGGTCGGCCTCGGCGGCGCTCGGTTTGGGTCCGCGCGCACAGAGGGCCGGAAGGGCTTTCGCGCCAGCGGTCGAGGGCGGGGGTCCGGGCCGCATCCTCGCCCCAGCCTCTCGGGCCCGGAGCCCCGAAACCCCTGGTGTGACAGGCTCGTCGGATGATCGTCCACCTCGTCGACGGCACCTACGAGCTGTTCCGCTACCACTTCGCGCTGCCGTCGCACGTGACCGACGACGGGCGGGAGGTGGCGGCGACCCGCGGGGTGGTGGGGTCGTGCCTGATGCTGCTCGAGCAGGGCGCCACCCACGTCGGCATCGCCACCGACCACGTCATCGAGTCGTTCCGCAACGACCTGTGGCCGGGCTACAAGACGAGCGAGGGCATGCCCACCGACCTCCTCGCCCAGTTCGGCCTGCTCGAGGAGGCCCTCGAGGCGGCCGGCTTCGCGGTCTTCCCCATGGTCGAGTTCGAGGCGGACGACGCGCTCGGTGCCTCGGCTGCGCTGGCCGCCGCCGACCCGCGCGTCGAGCAGGTCCGCATCTGCACGCCCGACAAGGACCTCGGCCAGTGCGTGGTGGGCGACCGCGTGGTCCAGGTCGATCGCCGCAAGGCCGTGGTGTTCGACGCCGCCGGGGTGGAGGAGAAGTTCGGGGTGCCGCCGGCGTCGATCCCTGACTACCTCGCGCTGGTGGGCGACTCGGCCGACGGGTTCCCGGGCCTGCCGGGATGGGGGGCGAAGTCGGCGTCGGCCGTCCTCGCCCGCTACGGCCACCTCGAGGACATCCCGGCCCTGGCCGGCGACTGGGACGTGAGCGTTCGGGGCGGCGCCAAGCTGGCCGCGACCCTGCAGTCCGACCTCGAGCTCGCCGTGCTGTTCCGGCGCATCGCCACCATCGAGACCGACGCGCCGACGGTGGCGAACGTCGACGAGCTCGAGTGGACCGGGCCCACGCCGGCGCTGCCCGAGGTGTGCGAGCGCATCGACGCGCCCGGGCTGCTCGAACGGGCGGTGCGCCTGGCCGAGCGCCGCGCCTGACCTCGGGCGACGGTCCGCCCCGGCCGGGGCGGTCGATGCGAACCGACCTCGAGCCGTCCTGCTCACCGCGCCCAGCTCGACGTCGGTCGCCGCGTGGCGCCGCGGTGGACGCCCGGCGGCCTCCGGTCGCGCCCCGTGACGCTTAACGAGCGCTTAGGGAAGGCCAGGGGAGGGGACAACCCGTGCGGGCGCATCGTGGTCGACGTACCCCAGCTCGCCAGCCACCGCCACCAGGCACCACCGTCCAGGAGGACCCCCAATGCGCCGTCTGCCCATCTTCGCCGCCGGAGCCGCCATCGTGCTCAGCACCGCCGGCGTCGCCTTCGCCGCCACCGACGATGCCCGCCCCGCCCCCGGCCGGGCGGACCTCCCGGCGGTCGTGACCGTCAAGGCCACCGAGGCCGAGCACGCCCGCCCCGAGCTCGAGCGCCACGCCCGGGCCGAAGCCGAGCACGCCGCCGAGGTCGAAGCCCGGCACGCCGCCGAGGTCGACGCCGAGCACGCCATCAGGGTCGAGGCCGAGCACGCCGCCGAGCCCGCCACCCACGACGTGAACGACGACCATGGCGTCGACGATCCGGCTTCCCGCGACGTGAACGACGACCATGGCGTCGACGATCCGGCTTCCCACGACGTGAACGACGACCATGGCGTCGACGATCCGGCCACCCACGACGTGAACGACGACCACGGCACCGGGACCGAGGCCGGTGACGACCACGGCCGCAACCGCGGCTCGAACCCCGGCCCGTCCGCCACCCCGGCGACGCCCGCCACCCCCGCCACCCCGCCGGTCACCGCCGACGACCACGGTGGCCAGAGCGGCAAGGGCGGCAGCGGCAAGGGGGGCACCACGCCGACGCCCGCGACCCCGGCCACGCCCGCCACCCCCACCACGGTCAAGGCCGACGACGGCGGCCACCGCCAGAAGGGCAAGGGCTGACCGCAGTCCGGGGCCGCCCCGCCCCACGCCCGGCGGCCGCCGACCGCCGAGCGCCGACGATCCCAGCTCCCGGTGCCCCGCCCTCGTGGCGGGGCACCGGCGCGTCCGGACCCTGGCCCCGCGGTCGGCAGCTTCGGGGAGGACGTCGGGGAGGATCAGGTCGCCGGTGGGCCGAAGCGGGCGGTGATGCGGGCGCCGCCGCTCGCCGACGTGCCCAGCTCGATGCCGCCACCGCTGGCCTCGGTCGTGCGCTTCACGATGTCGAGCCCGAGCCCGGTCGACCCACCGTGGCTGGTGCCCCGCTCGGTGACGTCGGCGGTGGGCAAGCCCGGCCCCTCGTCCTCGACCACGAGGCTGCCGCCGTCGGACCCTCGGCCGGATGCGTCGCCGTCGGCGGAACCCGTGGTGCCGTCGGCTCGCACCGCCACCGCGAAGGCGACCCCGTCGGGGGTGTGGGCCAGCACGTTGCCGAGCAGGGCGTCGAGGGCGGCGCCCAGGTCGTCGGGGTGCACGGCCACCAGCACGGGTTGATCCGGCAGGTCGAGGCTCCACCGCCGGCCCTGGTCCTCGGCCAGCGCCGCCCAGAACTCGACGCGCTCGCGGGTGATCGCCGTCAGGTCGCTCTCGGTCCCCACCCCGACGCGCACCGGTCGCCGGGCCTCGGTGATGAGGCGGTCGACGGCGCGAGCGAGCGCGTCGGCGTCGGCGACCAGCCGCTCCTTCTCCTCGGACTCGGCCAGGGCGTCGATGTCGAGGCGCAGGGCGGTGACCGGCGTGCGCAGCCGGTGGGACAGGTCGGCGACCTCCTCGCGCTCGGCCGTGAGCAGATCGCTGATCCGGTCGGCGAGGCGGTTGAGGATCGTGCCGACCTCGACGATCTCGGGCGGACCGCCCGGCTCGACGCGCGCGTCGAGCTCTCCGTGTCCGAGGCGTTCGGCGGTGTCGGCGAGGTCCATGACCGGCGCCACGATCGTCTTCGACAGGCGATCGGCCACGACGGCGGCGACGAGCACCAGGGCCAGGCCGAGGCCGGCGAGGACGGCCCACGACGACAGCACGCCCTGGTGGAGCACGTCGTCGGACACCACCACCTGCACCACGGCCGTGCCTCCGTTGGTGCCAACCGGGACGAGCACGGCGACCCCGCCGTCGACCGGTGCCTGGAAGGCGCGGTTGCGGCGGGCCAGGGCGATGTTGTCGTCGACGCCGGCCGGCGCTCCGAGCACGGTCCCGTCTGGCAGCACGACGCTCAGCCGGCCCACGCCGGCGCTCTCGACGCCGTCGACCACCTGCCGCAGCTGGGACGGGTCGTCGACCGTCGCCAGCACGGGCACCAGCGTCTCCGCCAGCCGTTCGGCGGCGTTGCGGGCCCGGTCCTCGGCCACCGAAGGCACGAGCAGGCCGAGCGGCACCAGGAAGGCGAGCACGATCATCGACGTGAGCGCCACCGCGGCGAGGGTCAGCTGGCGCCTCACCGTCGGATCGCCCGCCTCATGTCGCGCCCGTCGTGTCGCGCGGCGTCGTCACGAGTCGGGGGCGACCAGCTTCACGCCGACGCCGCGCACGGTGTGCACGTACCGCGGTTCGGCGGCGGACTCGCCCAGCTTCCGTCGCAGCCACGACAGGTGCACGTCGACCGTCTTGTCGGCGCCGCCGTAGGGCTGTTGCCACACATCGGCGAGCAGCTGGCGCTTGGTCACGACGTGGCCGGCGTTGGCGGCGAGCACCGCCAGCAGGTCGAACTCCTTGCGGGTGAGGTCGAGCGGCGTGCCGTCGAGGCTTGCCTCCCGCTTCGTCGGGTGCACCCGCAGCCCGCCGATGACCAGCTCGTCGTCGCCGTCACCCGCCGTCGCCCCACCCCCGCCGCCCCGCCGCAGCACGGCCCGGATGCGGGCTTCGAGCTGGTCGCCGGAGAACGGCTTGACGACGTAGTCGTCGGCTCCGGCGTCGAGGGTGAGCACGATCTCGGCGTCGTCGTCCCGGGCGGTCGCCACGATCACCGGCACCTTGCTGACCGCCCGCAGCATCTTGAGCACCTCGCGGCCGTCGATGTCGGGGAGTCCCAGGTCGAGGATCACGACGTCGGGTGGGTCGTCGAGGACCTCCTGCAGGCCGGCCATGCCGGTCGACGACGAGCGCACGGCGTGGCCGCGCTCGCCGAGCGTGCGGGCCACGGCCTCGCGGATGCGCGGGTCGTCCTCGATGATCGCGATGACCGCCACGGCCGCTCACCCTATTGCCGGCCGGGTGGTGGGCCATGGGTCCGCGGACCCGGATCGGCGAGATTTAGGGATGGCTTAGCCAACGGGCGGCCGCCGTCCGCCACGATGGCCCGATGCAGCGGCGCGCCGTGTTGGCGGCGATCTGGGCGACCGGCACGGTCGTGGCCATGGCCCTGGCCGTGGTGGCGGTCGGGCTCGCCGGGTCCCGCATCACCTCGCGCGCCGTCCCCGTCGTCTCGCGCGACGCGGTCGCCGAGGAGCTGGCCACCGCCGCGCCGACGACGACCGTCGCCGGGGGCGGCGCCGCCGAGCTCGCGGGGCCGTCCGCCGGCCGCGCCGGTGGGCCGTCCGATGCCCGGACGGACGCCGGCTTGGGAGCCACCGACGGCTCGTCGTCCGAGCGCTCCGGCGCCGCCCCGTCCGGATCACCCGAAGACCCCGCGGCTGCGCCTTCCACCACCGCGGCGGGCGTCGTCACCCTCGCTCCACCACCGGCGCCGGCGCCCGGGGACGACGGGGGCACCTCCAACCGCAGCCCCGGTGGCTCGGGCGGGGGATCCGGTGGCGGCTCGGGCTCGTCCCCCGGCGGCTCCGGCTCCGGGTCCGGCGGGAGCTCTGGTGGGTCGGGGTCGTCGCCCGGCGGCCCGGCACCCACCCTCGCCACCACCACGACCGCGCCGCCCACCTCCACCCGCACGATCACCAGTCCGTCGGGCAGCATCGACGTCCGGTGCACGGGATCGACGGTCACGCTGCTGGCGACGGCCCCCGCCCCCGGCTACTCGGCCAAGGTCATCAGCGCCTCGGGCCAGGAGGTCCGGGTCCAGCTGCTCGACGCCAAGGGCAAGGGCAGCGAGCTGCGGGCGCGCTGCACCAACGGCGTCATCGACGCGCAGGTCCAGGCCAAGTAGCCCCGGCTCCCGGAGCGGGGCCGGCGTCGGGCCGCTCCGCTGCTGGGTCAGGCGGTGTCGTCACCCGGGGCCGTGGTGTCGGCCTTGGCCTTCGCCGGGGCCTTCCCCTCGGCGTCATCCGCCGTCGCCCCCTCGCGGCTGCCCTTCTCGAACTCGGCCTTGGCCGATCCGAGCGAGCGGGCCAGCTTGGGGAGCTGGGAGCCCCCGAACAGCAGGGCGACGACGGCGAGGATGATGAGGATGTCCGGGCCGATGATCTCGGCGAGCAGCATGCGAGGCTCCTGGTGTCGTGAGGAGCGTCGGCGGCCCGCCCGACGCGTCTGTCGTGGCCCGTCGTGACGGTAGCGGCCCGGGTGCGCCGTCGTCACACCACCGGTGAGGAGCCTTGGGCGGTGGGCGCCTCAGCCCGCCGTGCGGCGCCGCTCGGCGGCGAAGATCTCGGCCAGCTCGTGGGGCGGGACCCGCTCGCACTGCTCGTAGGTGCACGAGGCGGGCTCGCGGTCGGGGCGCCAGCGCTGGAAGCGGGCGGTGTGGCGGAACCGGTCGCCCTGCAGGTGCTCGTAGGCGACCTCGGCGACGCGCTCGATCCGCACCGGGGTGAACGACAGGTCCTTGCCGGCGTCCCAGCGCGAGCCCGGGCCCGGCCGCCGTCCCGGAGCCGACCCGCCGGGGGCCGCCGCCTCGGCCCACTCGCGCCACGGGTGCTCGTCGAGCGCGCCCTCGGTCAGCGGCGCCAGCTCGGCGGCCAGCTCCTTGCGCCGCGCTTCGGTGAACGACGCCGCCACCCCGACGTGGTGGAGGTGGCCCTCGTCGTCGAACAGGCCGAGCAGCAGCGAACCGACCCCCACCCCGCTCTTGTGGACGCGGAAGCCGGCGACCACGCAGTCGGCGGTGCGCTGGTGCTTCACCTTGAACAGCACCCGCTTGTCGGGCTGGTAGGGCGCCGCGGTGGGCTTGGCCACGACGCCGTCGAGGCCGGCGCCCTCGAAGCGCACGAACCAGTCGGCGGCGAGGTCGCGATCGGCGGTGATGGGGGTGAGGTGCAGCGGCGCCTGCACCGCGCCGGCGACCTCCTCCAGCAGGCGTCGCCGCTCGGCGAACGGCTCGGCCAGCAGCGAGCGGTCGCCGAGGGCCAGCAGGTCGAAGGCCACGTACGACGCCGGCGTGGCCTCGGCGAGCATGTTCACCCGCGACTCGGCCGGGTGGATGCGCTGGCTGAGCTGGTCGAAGTCGAGGCCGTGGTCGGTGGCCACGACCACCTCGCCGTCGAGGACGCAGCGGTCGGGCAGCTGTGCGGTGAGCGGACCGAGCAGCTCGGGGAAGTAGCGGGTGAGCGGTCGCTCGTTGCGCGAGCCGAGCACGACCTCGTCGCCGTCGCGGAACACGATGCAGCGGAAGCCGTCCCACTTGGGCTCGTAGAGCACGTCGCCGGCGGGCGGCAGGTCGGGTCGGGCCTTGCACAGCATCGGCTTGAGCGGCGGGCTGACGGGGAGGTCCACGAGCGGCCACCGTAGCGAGGCAGCGCCGCCGATCGACGGGGCACGACGAGGCGGTCGGCCATGATGGGTCCGCCGAGCCGTCCGGGTGGCCGAGACGAGCGGGCTCGGCGATCGACGACGGGAGCGAGCTGCCATGGCCGACACCACCCTCCGACGCGAGCACCAGGGCATCCTCGCCAGGCTCGCCGTCGGTCTGCTCTTCGCGCTCACCACGCTCGTGGTCGGGGCCACGCCGGCCCTCGCCGCCGCGCATCCCGACATCCCGCCGCCGCCGTCGGAGCGATCGACCACCACCACCGAGACCCGGTCGTCGTCCACGTCGTCGACCGCTCGCCGGTCGGCGACCACCGGCGACGACCCCGTCTCGCAGGCGCAGCTGGCCGACGTGAACCAGCGCCTCGACCGCGCCACCTCGACCGCCACCATCGCCCTCGTCGTGTCGGTCGTCGCGCTGCTGTTGGCGGCGATCGGCGTGGTGCTGTCCCGCACCGGCCGGCGGTCGACCCCCGGCGGCGGCTGAGCGCGACCAGGCGGGTGCCGCGGCGCCTCGTCCCGCGTCCGGTGGCGATCGGCCGTCCGGGCGGTTCGGCGGGTCAGCCCAGGCCGGTGGCGGTGTCGTCGGCCTCGCCCTCGAAGGACTCGGCCAGCAGGTCGCCGCGGGCGCGGGCCACGCGGGAGCGGATGGTGCCGATGGGGCAGCCGACCACCTCAGCGGCCTCGGCGTAGCCGAGCCCCAGCACCTGGGTGAGGACGAAGGCGGTGCGCCGGTCGTCGTCGAGGCCGGCGATCAGGTCCTGCAGGTCGCTGGCCGGCGTGGGGTCGGGGCTGTGGCTGATCGGCTCGGCGGCCAGGCGGTCGCGGAGCCGCCGCCGGCGATGGGTCCCGCGCAGCGAGTCCATGCAGGTGTAGCGGGCGATGGCCAGCAGCCAGGTGCGGGCCGACGACTCGCCGCGGAACGAGGGCAGCGCCTTGATGGCCCGGAGGTAGGTCTCCTGGGTGAGGTCGTCGGCCTGCTGGCGGTCGACGAGGTAGGCGCACAGGCGCCACACGTCGGGCTGGGTTCGCCGCACCAGCGAGGTCAGTGCCAGGCGATCTCCGTCGGCGGCCTCGACGGCCAGCCGAGTCAGGTCGTCCATCCCGGACAGTCTCGTCGACGCGGGGCCGACGGTGAAATCGCGGAAGGTCCCGACCCGGTGGGACCTCTGGCCCATCGGGAACTCTTCGGGGTCGATCAGCGACCATACCGACATGCGCTGCCAGACCTGCCGTGAGCTGCTGTCCGCCCGCCTCGACGGGGAGACCACCGAGGTCGAAGAGGAGGCGGTGTCGTCGCACCTGGGCTCGTGCGCGCCCTGCGCCGCGTTCTCCGTCGCCGTGGAGCGACAGCACCGCGAGGTGCGCCTCCACGCGGCCGAGCAGGTCCCCGACCTGTCCGAGGTCATCCTCCAGCGCGCCGGTGTCACACCGGGCGGTGCGCGTCGTGCGGCCAGCCGCCGCGCCCGCGTGCTCGAGTGGGCCCGCTACGGCCTCCTGGTCGTGGCGCTCACCCAGATCGTGCTGGCCCTGCGCGAGCTGGTCGACGCGGTGGGCGGCGACGAGGCGGTGCACACCACCCGCCACCTCGGTGGCTGGGATCTGGCCTTCGCCGTCGGCCTCCTGGTCGTGGCGTGGCAGCCCGAGCGGGCTCGGGGGCTCCTGCCCATGGCCGCGGCACTGGCCGGGGTCATGGTGATCACCGCAGTGCTCGACGTGGCCGACGGCCACACCGCGGCCATGGCCGAGTCCACCCACCTCCTCGAGATCGTCGGCCTCGTGCTGCTGTGGGGCGTCGCGTGGGCCAACGGGCGGCGCCAGCAGCGCCGCGGCCTGCCCTTCGGGTGGGGCGGCCGGAACCTCGGCCACCTGGCCTGATCGTCCCCCGAGCCGAGGTCTGACCCCGGTTCGGCGTCCCACGACCTGCATTTCTGCCGTCGCGAGGGCCCTGGGTAGGCTGCGGCTCCTATGTCGGAACACTCCATGCGAGAGCGCCTCGCCCAGCTGGAGGAGCGCAAGGAACAGGCGCTCCACGCCGGATCGGAGCGCTCGGTCGAGCGCCAGCACGCCAAGGGCAAGATGCTCGCCCGCGAGCGCCTCGACTACCTGCTCGACCCCGGTTCGTTCCACGAGCTCGACATGCTGGCCCGCCACCGGGCCGGCGAGGCCCTGCCCGAGCACCCCTACACCGACGGCGTGGTCACCGGCTGGGGCACCATCGACGGCCGCAAGGTCTTCGTGTTCTCCCAGGACTTCACCGTGTTCGGGGGCGCCCTCGGCGAGGTGTTCGCCGAGAAGATCCACAAGGTCATGGACCTCGCCCTGTCGGTCGGCGCGCCGGTCGTCGGCCTCAACGACGGCGCCGGGGCCCGCATCCAGGAGGGCGCGGTGTCGCTGGCCTCCTACGGCGGGATCTTCTACCGCAACGTGAAGGCCTCCGGCGTCACGCCCCAGATCAGCGTGGTGCTCGGGCCGTGCGCGGGTGGGGCCGTCTACAGCCCGGCCATGACCGACTTCATCTTCATGGTCAACGAGACCTCCCACATGTTCATCACCGGTCCCGACGTGGTGAAGACGGTGACCGGTGAGGAGGTCACCCTCGAGGAGCTCGGCGGAGCTCGCAGCCACGCCTCCAAGTCGGGCGTCGCCACCTTCGTGGCCGCCGACGAGAAGGCGTGCCTCGACGACGTGCGCTACCTGCTGTCGTTCCTGCCGTCGAACAACCTCGAGCCGCCGCCCTACTTCCCGCCGAGCGACGATCCCGAGCGCCAGTGCCCCGAGCTGCTCGACATCCTGCCGTCGAGCCCCAACCTGCCCTACGACATGAAGGCTGTCATCTCGGCCACCGTCGACGACGGCGAGTACTTCGAGTACTTCCCGAGCTGGGCCGGGTCGATCACGTGCGGCTTCGCCCGCCTCGACGGCCACCCGGTCGGGGTGGTCGGCAACCAGCCGATGAACCTGGCCGGCGTGCTCGACATCGAGTCCGCCGAGAAGGCCGCCCGCTTCGTGCGCACCTGCGACGCCTTCAACATCCCGCTCGTCACCTTCGTCGACGTGCCCGGGTTCCTGCCCGGCACCGACCAGGAGTACGGCGGCATCATCCGCCACGGTGCCAAGCTGCTCTACGCCTACTGCGAGGCCACCGTGCCCCGCATCCAGGTCATCACCCGCAAGGCCTACGGCGGCGCCTACGTGGTGATGAACTCCAAGTCGATCGGCGCCGACCTCGCCTTCGCCTGGCCGTCGGCCGAGCTGGCGGTGATGGGCCCCCAGGGCGCGGTCGAGATCCTCTACCGCCGCGAGCTCCAGGATGCCGCCGACCCCGAGGCCCGCCGCACCGAGCTGGTCGACGAGTACACCGAGCGCTTCGCCAACCCGTATGTCGCCGCCGAGCGTGGCTTCGTCGACGACGTCATCAGCCCGGCTGAGACCCGCGCCAAGCTGATCGCCGGCATGGACGTCCTGCGCAGCAAGCGCGAAGAGCTCCCCAAGCGCAAGCACGGCAACATCCCGCTGTAGGGGTCGACGGCTGCGGGCTCCGTCGAGATCGACGTGAGGCGACATCGGCGACGGTCGTTGTGGTTTGCTCGCGCATGCCCATCGCCCACCTCCGCGGCATCGACATCACCTACCGGCTCGGGGGCGCGGGTCCGCGGCTGCTGCTGATCAGCGGCACCGGCTCCTCGCTGCGCGAGCTCGACCTACTGCTCGCGCCCTTCGTCGACCACTTCGAGCTGCTCGTCCACGACCAGCGCGGGTTGGGCGACACCACCGTCCCCGACGAGCAGCCGACGATGGCCGACTACGCCGCCGACGCCGCCGCCCTGGCCGAGCACGTCGGGTGGGGCTCCTACCGCGTGGCCGGCATCAGCTTCGGCGGGATGGTCGCCCAGGAGCTGGCCGTCACCTGGCCGGAGCGGATCGAGCGGCTGGTGCTGCTGTGCACCTCCCCCGGCGGGGTCGGCCCCGACGGCGAATCGCTGAGCTCGTACCCGCTGCACGAGCTGAGCGACCTCCCCGACGACGAACGGGTCCGCATCGGCCGTGACATCCTCGACGCCCGGTTCACCGACGAGTGGCTGGCCGAGCACCCCGCCGACGCGTTCATCGCCGACGTGTTCGAGCAGCGGGCCCGCGCCCCACGCACCGACGAGCAGCGGCGGGGCGATCGCCTCCAGCTCGAGGCCCGCCGCCACCACGACGTCCTCGACCGGCTTGGGGCCATCCGCTGCCCCACGCTGGTGGCGGCCGGCCGCTTCGACGGCATCGCGCCGCTGAGCAACGCCGAGGCGATCGTCGCCCGCGTCCCCGACGCGCAGCTGCGGACCTACGACGGCGGCCACGTGTTCTTCTTCCAAGACCAGGCCGCCCTGCCCGACGTCGTCGCGTTCCTCGCCGCCCCCTAGCGCGGTGGCGCCGATGCCCCGCCGCCGAGCACCGGTGGATGCGATCGGCCACACTTGACCGGTGCGTGCGGATCGGTCGGCGAGGCGGGCGCGTGGGGCCCCCTTCGTGCTGCTCGTCGTGGCGTCGTTGATCGGGCCGGTGCTGGTCACCACCGCCTCCGCCACGCCGAGCGTGTCATCGGTGGCGGGGGCATCGGAGACGACGACGTCGGCATCGACGGCCGTGCCGACGCTGCACAACATCTCCTCCCTGTCCGGCGCCCGGGCGCGCGCCCTGGTGGCCGAGGCGCTAGCCGGGCTTGGCTTCGCGGCGGACGACCCCCGCGGTCCGCAGGCCGACGACCGCGTCGTGGTCACCGACTCGCTGGTGGCCTGGATCGACGAGACCGGCTTCTACGGCAAGCTGCAAGGCCTGTGGTGGCTGTCGCCGACGGTGTCGGGCGACCGCTCGTTCAGCCTGCGGGCCGCCGACGGGCGGCCGGTGAACCAGCTGGTGGTGGGCGAGGACGGAGCAGGTGCGTGGCCGATCGGCAACCGTGGCGCGGAGCACGTCGAGGTCCCCAACGACACGCCCGAGCCGCACCACGACCCGGCGTGCGTCAAGCAGTGGTGCGCCGCCTACGCACATGACGAGGCCGGCTCGTACACGGCGCCGCTCATCCCGTGGTGGCGCGTCTGCGACCCGGGCACGCCGTCCTTCCTCGACCACATGATCCCCGTCGAGGTGTCGATCACGCCGACCAAGGTCCGCCTCGTCTACGAGGGCCGGTTGGTGAAGACGGCCGACTCGGCCTCGCCGTGGACGAACACGTCCGGGTGCAAGCAGGACTGGCTGTTCCCCGACGGCATCCGTCGCCCCGTCTACCTGCGCGTCGGCTACGAGCTGACCAACGACCCGTGGGTCGACCGGATCCAGCAGATCGTGAACCCGGCCGGCAACCCGCCGTTCGCCTCGAGCTTCTCGGTGATCGGTGGGTTCGAGATCACCGCATGGCCGCAGGCCCGACCCGACAAGCTGGTCACGGCCTACGTCCGCCCCGAGGACCACGACGTCGGCGACCAGTGGTACCAGCGCACCCTCGTCGCCGGGCAGTGGAACCCGGGGTTCACCGAGGTCCTGGGTCCGAAGGACGTGGTCATCGCGTGGATGGCCCAACCGGTCGACTTCTCCACCCAACCGGCGGCGGCCAACGCCCGAACGTTGCGGCTGTCCAACGTCGGGCCCAAGGACAACCTCGACGTGGCCTTCTGCCTGTGCCTGTTCCACGGCACGATCGAGCTGGGCGGCGGCCTGCTGCACAACGCCGCCACCAGCCCCGACCCCGCCGGCGCGGCGCTGCCCGTCGCCGGCGGCCAGTCGAGCATCGAGGCTCGCCGTCGGCTCGAGACGCCCCCGGCCACCGCCATCGCCGACGTTCCCGCCTGGTCGACGCCGACCACCTCGTCGTCCACGTCATCGACGACCACCTCCACGGCCGTGACCGCGAGCCCGGCATCGGCGGGCTCGCCGGTGCTGCCGGCCTTCACCGGATAGTCAGCCGCTCCGGCGCGATCCCCTGGTGCCCTGCCCGACGGCTTCGACACCGTCGACGGCGATCGGGTCAGGCGGTGATGTCGATGGTGCCGTCGCGGTGGGCGGCGACGATGGCCTCGACGGTCTCGGCCTGCTCGTCCGCGGGGTTGGCGAACAGGTGCCGGGCCTCGATGCCGGCGGCGCTGAACTGGTCGTGCATCCGGCGCGCCGCATCGGCGTCGGCGAAGTCGTGGCCGGCGCGGTCGCCGATGCGGCCGATCACCTCGTCGATCGGTGGCAGCAGCACGGCGTAGCTGATCGAGGCGAGGCCGGACAGCCCGAAGAAGGTGGGCAGGAACCACGGGCCGAGCACGCCCTCGTAGACGATGGTGGCCGGCCCGATGGCGAAGGCGCCGACGGCCGCCGCAGCCGCCGCCGTCACGACGGTGTTCTGCGTGTCGGCCTCCGGCTTCCACGGATCGGTGGCGCCCTTGCGGAGGAAGCGGAAGAACGCGTCGCCCTCCATCAGCACGCCGGGGTCGAAGGTGTCGACCACCTGCTCCGCGATCGTCGACTTGCCCGCGCCCGGCGGCCCGGTGATCACCAGCACCTCTCCCATCCCCGCAGTCTTGCCCAGCGGCACGCCCGCCGTCCGCCCTTCCCCTCGGCCCTTGCCGCAGCCGACGGGGTGGCACCCTGGCGGATCGTTGCGGTGGCTCCGGGTTCGACGCGGTTGTGCGGATGCGTCGGGCGTGCGAGCCTGCGGCGAGCGGAGCGGGTGCCCTTCCGCCTGACGGAGCAACGGAAGCGACGGGTCGACGACGGTGGAGCGACGCGTGCGATGGCAGGTGCTGGCGGCCGTGGTGGTGGCCGCCCTCGTGTCGGTCGCCGCCGGTCCGGTGGCCGCTCGCCCCGCGTCCGGCGGCCGTCGCACGACGGGCGACCCGGCGCCGCACTGGTGGGAGCGCACCTACGTCCCCGAGGTGGTCATGTCGGTCACCGACTCCTACCTCGAGGCGCTCGCCGCGTGCGACGCCGCCGACCGCGAGCCGGTGCAGGCCCACGAGGTGCCCGGCGCGCCCCGGTACGGCGTCATCGGTGACAGCGTCGTCGTGGCCACCCGCGCACCCAACCTGGCCGACGACCAGATCTCGTGGACCCACGGCACCCACTGCGGAGAGAGCTTCGGCTCGGTGCAGTCGTCGGGCCGGCTCGACGCCGTCCTGGCCACCTCGCCCGACGTCCTGGCCATGGGCTTCGGCACCAACTCCGCGTCGGTGTGGGTGGCCGAGCCGTCCATGCTCCTGCAGGCGTGGATCGACTTCCAGGTGCTGCTCGCCCGCACCGACGGCGTGCCCTGCCGGGTGCTGTTCACGGTGCCCGACGGCGTCACCCCCGGCCTGACCCCGTCCCAGCAGGCGGACCTCCTGCTGATCGAGCGGACCATCAGCTCGTGGATGCGGTCGATCGATCCGGCCCGCCACCCGGGGGTCACCGTCGTCGACTGGACCGCCATCACCGCCGCCGACCCGTCGCTGCTGTGGGACAACCAGCACCTCACCCGCAAGGGCATCAACACGAGGATCGACCTCACGCTGGCGCGCACCCGGCACTGCCTCGCGCCGGATGCGCCGGCGGCGCCGTCGGTGGTGGCGGCCAACGGCGTGGCGACGCTGTGGTGGCCGGCCCTCCCGCCGGAGGAGGCCGTCACCACCTATCGCGTCACGGCCTCGACCGGCCAGGTCCTCACCACCACCTCGACGACGGCCAACGTGGCCGGCCTACCGGTCGACGCGCCGGTCACCTTCACGGTCGAGGCGATGTCGTCGGCGGGCACGTCGCCGCCGTCGCCGGCCTCGTCGCCGGTGGTCGCCGCACCCGGCGGTTCCCGGTTCGTCGCCAGCACGCCGGTGCGCGTGCTCGACACGCGCGACGGGACCGGCGGCCACCTCGGCGCCGTGCGCAGCGGGGAGGCGATCAGCACGTCGATCGACGTGGTCCCGCCCGACGCCACCGCCGTGGTGCTCAACGTGACCGCCACCGGTCAGACCGAGCCGACGTTCGTGACCGTCTGGCCCGGTGGCCAGGGTCGCCCCCTCGTCTCCTCGCTCAACCCCCGGCCCGGGGTGGCGGCCATGCCCGCCATGGTGACGAGCCGCCTCGGGCCTGACCGGACGATCTCCCTCTACGACAACTCCGGGTCGGTCGACCTGATCGCCGATGTGGTCGGCTGGTTCGTGCCCGAGCCGCCGGCCGTCTCCGTGCGCACCGCCGGACTGCCGGCGGGGGTTGCCGCGAACGCCGCGCCCCGGGGTGCCCTGTACGCGCCCGTCGCCCCCCAGCGGCTGCTGGACACCCGCTCGGGCACGGGGACGGCGGCCCGCCCCTTCGGCTCCGGCGAGACCCGCCGCCTGTACATCCCCGGCCTGCCCGCCGGCGCCACCGCCGTGGCGCTCGTCGTCACCGCGACCGGGGCTGCGTCGCCGTCGTACGTGACCGTGTGGCCGGCCGGTGCACCGCGCCCGACGGCGTCGAACCTCAACCCGCAGCCGGGTCTGACCGTCGCCAACCAGACCGTCGCCGCCCTGTCCCTGTCGGGGATGGTCGACGTCTACAACAGCTCGGGTCCGGTCGACCTGGTGATCGACCTGGTCGGCGTGTTCGGGCCGTCCGGCGCCACGACCGGCGGATCGGTCTACGTCCCCATCAGCCCGCAGCGGCTCTACGACACGCGCGACGGCACCGGGGGCGTGACCGGTCCGATCGGGCCCGACGCTCCGATGGCGCTGGGCTTTGCCGGCGTCGGCCCGGTGCCGCCGGTGGCCAGCGCGGTCGACGCCAACCTCACGGTGGTCGACCCTGCCGCCGCCGGCCACACCACGGCCTGGCCAGGCGGACCGGAGCCGGCGACCTCGACGTTGAACTACCCGGCCGGCACCGTCGTGGCCAACCGCGCCACCATCGGCCTGTCGGGTGGGGGAGCGCTCATCCGCTCGACCGCGCCGTCGATCCAGTACGTGGTCGACGTGTCGGGCTGGTACCAGCCGTCCGGCTCGGCGACCGGCTGACCGGCGGCTCAGCCCGTCGTCGCCGAGCCGGCCGGTGCCGGGCTCCAGGCCGGGTCGCGACCGGTGAACGCGACGAGGCGTTCGACCACCGACGACCCGACCGGAGCCTCGACCTTCGGTCCGTAGTGGCCGCTCGAGCGCAGGACGTCGTCGATCGGCTGCATGCCCACCAGCATCTCGGCGGCGAGGCGCTCGTCGATCTGCTCGTCGAGGCCGGTCGCCCGGGCCAGGTCCCACGTGTGGACGAGCACGTCACCGGTCACCAGCATGTCGACCGCCCGCTCGACGGTGAGCTCGCCGGGCGGACCGGCGTCGAAGCGGTGGCCGGCCACCGCCGGATCGGCGAGGGCGGTCGAGATGACGGCGCGGAAGGCCTCCCACGCCGCCACCGGGTCGTCGGCGACCGGCGGCACCGACGTGAAGTCGAGGCCGCCGCGGCCGAGCACGAACGGGACCCAGGTGACGAGGTGGTCGACCACGTCGAGCGCCGTCCAGCCCTCGCACGGCGCCGGGGCCGACCAGGCGTCGGCGGGCACCTGGCGGACGCGATCGCCGAAGGCGTCGGCGACGAGGGCGAAGCGGGCGGCCGCCCCCTGCGGTGCCTCGACGAGGACGTCGAGGCGGTCGAAGGTCTCCTGCATCCCGGCTTCCATCCCCGACTGCACGTGGCCGTCGCGGTGCTCGCGGCTCGAGTGGCGCACCAGCGTCTGCAGCACGGTGTGGCCGCCGTCGTCGCGCAGCGTCATGGTGTTGACCGACTCGGCGTCGGGGAAGCCCTCGAACACCTCGGTCGTGACGATCCGCTCCTCGGGGGAGATCTCGCGGTACTCGCCGTGCCAGCCGAGCTCGTTGCCGTCGGCGTCGCGGCAGACGTAGCGCCAGCGGCCCCCGACCTGGAGGTCGACCTCGCAGGCCACCATCGGGCACCACGACGGGCCCCACCAGCGCAGCAGGTGGCGGGGGGTCGTGAGGCAGTCCCACACCAGGGCGCGGGGTGCCTCGAAGGTGCGGGTGATCAGGATCTCGGTGTCGGACGGCAGGGTGACGGTGGCGGAGCCGGGGCGGGTGGCCATGGATCAGCGCTCCTCGGAATCGTTGGTGGGCTCGTTGGTGGGCTCGTTGGTGGGCTCGTCCGCGAGCTCGGCGACCAGCTGGTGCAGGTGGTCGTCGAGGCGGTCGAGGTGGGCGTTGACGTCGGCGGTCAGCCGGGCCAGCCAGCCGGTCAGCGGGGCCAGGCCGGCGGGGTGGATGCCGTAGACGCGGTGGCGGCCGTGGCTGCGGCAGCGGACGGCGTCGACGTCGCGCAGCACGGCCAGGTGCTTGGACACCTGGGGCTGGGGGCGGCCGAGGCGATCGGCCAGCTCGCCGACGGTGGCCTCGCCGAGGGCCAGCTCGTCGAGCAGGGCCCGGCGAGCCGGATCGCCGATGGCGTTGAACACGTCGGTCGTCGTGGCGGTGCGAGCCATGGGCCCAACATATACCGATATAGGAATATGTCAAGCCTCGACCCGGTCGAGATGCGATCGGTCGAGGCGGACCGGTTGCCTGCCGGGCTCCGGGTCGGCGAATCGACCCCGAGGCGTCCCGGAGGTGTGCGGGCCGGAGCGCCGCGCCTAGTCTCGTCGCCGACCCGGTGGCCGCCGCCACCGCTGCGCTGCCATGGACGATCTCACCGCCTCCCCCGATCCCACGGCCTCGGCCGCCACGACGGTCTCGTCGATCGCGCCCGACCCCACGCCCGAGGAGGCGGCGGCCATCGTCGCTGCCATCCAGGCCGGGCTGGCCACCGGGGGCGCCGGCGAGCCGACCCCGGCGGAGATGCCGCGCTGGCGGTTCTCGGGTCGCTGGTGGACCAAGCCGGTCCCGCAGCGCCGCGACCGTCCCTGATCGAGCTGGGCGCCGGCTCGGTGCGCCGCGGGGCGTGCCGTCGACGCGGCCCGACACGAGGTGCGCCGGCGCGCGCCGGACGACGGCGTGGGGGTCGGTCGCCCTCGCCGCCCCGGAGGCGCCGGCGGGCCGGGGGGTCAGACCGCCTTGAGGCGGTCGAGGACCTTGTTGAGCAGGGCGACGTCGGGGCGCCCGGCGGCCTCGTCGAGGCTGACCTGGCTCAGGGTGAGGAACCCGTCCTTGACCAGGTCGCCGGCGAGGATCATGGCCACGAGCAGCGGCATCTTGGTGGTGGCGGCGATCTCGGCCACCGACGTGCCGGTGCGCGCCTGGTCGAGGATCTCGCGGTGCTCGATCTGCAGGCCCCACGACGTGGCAGCCGCCCCGCGGGCGGTCACCTTCACCTGGGCCTCGATGCGGATGTCGATGTCGGGCTTCGTGCGCCGCTTGGTGACCACGTACCAGGGCTTCTTGGCCTGGTCGAATCGATCCTCGCTCATTGTCGTCTGCACCCCCTCTGCCACCCAGGTCCCGCCCGGTGGCCAACGGTCCGCGCCGCCGCGTGGCGCAGGGCGTCAATGCTAGGCGAATCGCGTCCGGGGCGCCACGGTCCGCGTTCATCGAGCGAACACGTGCGCGAGGCGTGGCCGGATCGCTCGCCGGCGGCCCCCGCCCACCCGGTCGTGGGGTGGCCGGTGGCCGACGTGCGAGGATGGGCGCCATGGAGCTGACCACGGTGGCCGACGACGAGGCGGTGGTCCACGACGGGTTCGCCGTGCGCACCTACGACGACCTCGAGCCCGACCACGTCTACGAGTACGACGGGTTCGTCTTCCGGACCCTCGTCCGACCGGAGGGCGAGCTGCTCGCCCGGTTCGGCACCGTCAACGACGTGCACTTCGGCGAGACCGAGTGCGGCATCATCGACGGCCTCGAGATGGGGCCCATCTTCTCGGTCGAGGAGGGTGCCGAGCCCTATCCCGAGATCATGAACCGGGGCGCCGTCGCCGAGATGGAGCGGGCCGACCTCGATGCCGTCCTGGTGAAGGGCGACCTGACCTCCAACGGCACGCTGGACGAGTACGAGGCGTTCCTGTCGTTCTACGAGCCGGCGTTCGGCGAGCGGCTGACCCACGTTCGCGGCAACCACGACTCGTACCACGGAGGCACGTACGCGGCCTGGCCCCACCAGGTCGTCGAGCTGCCCGGCGTCACGCTGGCCCTCATCGACACCTCGTCGGAGGGTCACGCCAACGGCCGGGTCCCGGGGGAGACGCTGGCCTGGCTGCGCGACCTCGCCGCCGGCACCGACGGCCCGATCCTCGTGTTCGGCCACCACCACGTGTGGAGCCCCGAGTCCGCCCAGCGCCCCGCCAACTACTTCGGGATCGTCCCCGACGACTCCGAGCGGCTGGTCGAGGTGTTCGCCGCCCACGCCAACCTCCGCGGCTACTTCGCCGGTCACACCCACCGCAACCGCGTCCGTCGCATCGGCCTCACCCACGACGTGCCCTGGGTCGAGGTGGCGTGCGTGAAGGACTTCCCGGGCTCGTGGGCCGAGTACCGCGTGTACGAGACCGGCGTCCTGCAGGTGCACCGCCGCATCTCCACGCCCGAGGCGCTGGAGTGGACCGACAAGACGCGCCACATGTACGAGGGCACCTACTTCGAGTACGCCTTCGGCGAGCTCACCGACCGGTGCTTCGCCATCTCCACGAGGACGCCATGAACGAACCCAGCGGGAACCCGACGAGCTTCGTGCGGGGCGAGGCCCGCCTCTACATCGTGGCCTCGGCCTTCCAGGCCCTCGGCTTCGGCCTGCTCGTGGTGATGCTCGTGTCACTGATCACCAGCGGCGCCTGGGCGATCCCGGCGCTGTTCGGCGCCCTCATCGCCGTCTTCATCGGCAACGTCATCCTCGTGCAGGTCCGGATCAGGCTGCGAGAGCGAGGAGCGCTGCCGGATCCCCGCGAGGAGGCGACGCCCGAGCAGCGGGTCCTCGCCCGCAAGCTGGTCCTGCCGTTCGCGCTCATGTCCGAGGCGCGCATCGCCAACACCAAGGCGTGAACGAGCGGTCCTCGGCGCGGGCCGCGGTGGACGCTGGTCGGCGCGGGCGGTCGGGGCCACTGGCCGACCTGCGGGTGGTCGACCTGGCGACCGTCCTGGCCGGCCCGGGGTGCGCCCGCTACCTCGCCGACTTCGGTGCCGACGTGATCAAGGTCGAGCGTCCCGAGGGCGACTCCCTGCGCAACATGGGCTGGCGCGATCCCCGTGACGACGTCTCCCTGTTCTGGAAGCTGGCCGGGCGCAACAAGCGCTGCATCGCCCTCGACCTGCGCGACCCGGACGACCTCGACGTGTGCCGGCGCCTGGTCGACACCGCCGACGTCCTGGTCGAGAACCTGCGACCGGGCAAGCTCGAAGCGCTCGGCCTCGACCCCGACGAGCTGCTCGCCCGCAACCCCCGCCTCGTGGTCACGCGCGTCACCGGCTTCGGTCAGGACGGTCCCTACGCGGCCAAGCCCGGCTTCGCCACCATCGCCGAGGCGATGTCGGGCTTCGCCGCCGTCAACGGCGAGCCCGACGGCGCACCCCTGCTGCCGCCCATCGCCCTCACCGACGAGGTCACCGCGCTGGTGGCCGCCTTCGCCACCATGGTCGCGGTGCACAGCGGGGTCGGCCAGGTGGTCGACGTGAACCTGCTGGAGTCGCTCTTCCAGCTGATGGGCGCGCTGCCCTCGGCGTGGGGGCTGCTCGGCTACGAGCAGCCCCGGCTCGGCGCCGGCATCCCCTACACCGTCCCCCGCAACACGTACCGCTGCGCCGACGGCGGCTGGGTGGCGGTGTCGACGTCGGCCGACTCGGTCGCCCGGCGGGTGCTCGAGCTGGTCGGGGTGGGTGACGACGAGCGCTTCGCCACCTTCGGCGGCCGGGCCGAGCACCGCGACGAGCTCGACGCCCTGGTGGCGGGGTGGATCGCCGAGCGGACGCGCGACGAGGTGCTCGACGCCTTCGACGCCGCCCACGCCGCCGCCGCCCCGGTGCTGACGGTGGGCGAGCTGGCGTCGGATCCGCACGCCGTGGCCCGGGGCATGGTCGCCGAGGTCGACGGCGTCCCCATGCAGGGGCTGGTGGCCCACCTGTCGGCCACGCCGGGCTCGTTGCGCTGGCCCGGGCGACCCCTCGACGCCGACGGCGACGAGGTGCGGGCCGAGCTCGACGGCGCGACCCGACGTCAGGACGATCCGACCGCCTGACCAGCCGCCTGGCCAGCCGGCGACCCGTTGGTCCCGGCGCGGCGGATGCTCTCCCGGATCGGGTCGGTCCCACCGACCCCGACGGTGGCGCCGGGCGGCGATGGCGCCACCGTCGAGGTCAGGCGGCCGTGCGCTCGGCGCCGGCCGAGCTCGGATGCGCAGCGATGCCACGCAGGGCACCGCTGGTGGACGACGCGTCGTCGAGCAGCGTGGCCGGCGGCTGCCAGGTGGGCAGCGCCGGGGTGCTGCCGAGCGGCCGGAACTGCCGCTGGTGGCGGAGGTCCTGGTAGAGGACGTGCTGGCGGGCGAGGACCTCGGACCGGTTGTCGGCGAACACCGGGGCGTGCTCGGCGCGGGGCTGCAGGGCGAGGATGCCGAGCAGGATCCCGACGACGAACAGCAGGGCGATGAGGGCGGTGACCATCTCGAGCTCCTTCGACCGTTGGGGGTGAGCGGCCGTACGAGGGGAACGTACGGAGCCCAGGTCGAGGTTCCCGGGTGGGTTCGGTGAAGATCGCCTCAAGCAGCGTGGCACGCGTCACGCACGCGGACGGCGCCGGCCGTCACTCGGCCGAGGCGACCTCGATGCGGTCCTGACGCCACTCGCGGGCCATGTCGAGGGCCAGGTCGGCCCGGTCGAGGATCTCGTCGGTCGTGAAGCCGTGGGCCGGGTAGCAGGCCACGCCGGCCCACACGGTGAGGCCGGGCTCGGCCTCGGCGAGGCGCCGGCGCACCCGCTCGACGGTCCAGATCGCCCCCGTCTCGGAGGTGTCCTCCAGGACCAGGGCGTAGCCGCCGTCCATCAGCCGACACGCGGTGTCGGCCTCACGGATGGTCTCGGTGATGTGGCGGGCGACGTGGGACGGATCGGCCGGCTGGGGGCGTCCGCTCTGCAGTCCCTCGATGACCTCCATCAGCACCACCGCGACCGGCTTGAGGTTGCGGCGGGCGGCAGCGATCCGGGCCTCCAGGGCGACGGTGAAGTAGCCCTCGCTGAACAGCCCGGTGGCGGTGTCGGTGAGGGCATCGATCTGGGTGCCCTTCCGGACGGCCGTGAGCTGGATGCGGCTGGCCAGCTGGTCCTCGAGGTCGGCCCGGGCCTCTCGTTCGGCGGCCAGCTCCGACTCGAGGCGGGCGGTGGTGGCCGCCTGCTCGTCCCGGTGACGGTCGCCCTCGGCCAGCGCCCGGCCCAGCAGCAGGGCCATCCCCCCGGCGACGAGCGCGACGAAGCCGGCCAGCAGCGCCAGGATGACTGCCCCCGAGGCTGCGGCGATGACGCTCAGCACCACCCCCGTCAGCCCGGCTGCAGCCCCCAACACGGCTCGCCGATCCACCCCGATCCATCGGACCCCCCGGCCGGATATCAAGTCTGCTCAGCACTGAATTCGCGCGCTCCGCGGCCGATCAGAGCGCTCGCCGCCGATGTGGGAGGGGCCGACGCCGCCCTGGTGGTGTGCGTTCGCGGTCGCGCGGGAGCGCGACGGGGAACGCAGGTGCCGGGAGGGGAGGGAGGGTGGGCCGGGATCAGGCGCCGGTCAGGTCGGCGATGTCGGCCATGATGCGGCCCAGCTCGAAGTCCTTGGGCGTGTAGACGCGGGCGACCCCGCCGTCGAGCAGGACGGGGCGATCGTCCTCGGGGATGATGCCGCCCACCACCACCGGCGCATCGACACCGGCCTCGCGCAGCAGCCGGACGACCTCGGGCACCAGCTCGAGGTGGCTGCCCGACAGGATCGACAGGCCGATGACGTCGACGTCCTCGTCGCGCGCCACCGCGGCGATCTGCTCGGGGGTCAGGCGGATGCCCTGGTAGATGACCTCCATGCCGGCGTCGCGGGCGGCCACGGCGATCTGCTCGGCGCCGTTGGAGTGGCCGTCGAGGCCGGGCTTGGCGACGAGGAAGCGGGGTGGGCCGTCCGGTCGGGCCTTGATGCGCTCGGCCACCTCGCGCAGCGAGGTGCTGAGCCCGCCGACGCCGGCGGCGGCCGCCACACCGGTGGGGGCGCGGTACTCGCCGAAGACCTCGCGCAGCACGCCGGCCCACTCGCCGGTGGTGCCGCCGGCGTGGGCCAGGTCGATGGTGGCGGGCATCACGTTGGTGCCCGACTCGGCCGCCCGGCGCAGCTCGTCGAGGCTGCGCTTCACGGCGTCGTTGTCGCGGTTGGAGCGCCAGGCCTGGACGTCGGCGATCATCTCGTCGGCCACGCCCGGGTCGACCTTCAGGATGTTCTCCTCGCCGCCGAGCGGCGACGGGGCGGTCTCGGTGTAGGCGTTCACGCCGACGACGGTCTGCTCGCCGGTCTCGATCCGGCGGGTGCGCTCGGTGTTCGACGACACCAGTCGGCCCTTGAGCTCGTCGATGGCGGCGAAGGCGCCGCCGAGGGCCAGCACCTCGTCCAGCTCGGCGGTGGCGGCGTCGACCAGCTCGGCGGTCTTGGCCTCGACCACGTGCGAGCCGTCGAACAGGTCGGCGTACTCGAGCAGGTCCGACTCGAAGGCCAGGACCTGCTGCATGCGCAGCGACCACTGCTGGTCCCACGGGCGGGGCAGGCCGAGGGCCTCGTTCCACGCCGGCAGCTGGATCGACCGGGCCCGGGCCCTCTTCGACAGCGTGACGGCGAGCATCTCCAGCACGATCCGCTGCACGTTGTTCTCGGGCTGGGCCTCGGTGAGCCCGAGGCTGTTGACCTGCACGCCGTAGCGGAAGCGCAGCGCCTTCTCGTCGGTGATGCCGTAGCGCTCACGGCCGATGCGCTCCCACATCTCGGTGAAGGCCCGCATCTTGCAGGTCTCCTCGACGAAGCGGATGCCGGCGTTCACGAAGAACGAGATGGCGGCGAACACTGCGGGGAAGCGGTCGGCCTCGACCTGGCCCGACTCGCGCACGGCGTCGAGCACGTCGATGGCGGTGGCCAGCGAGTAGGCCAGCTCCTGCACCGGCGTCGCACCGGCCTCCTGCAGGTGGTAGCTGCAGACGTTCATCGGGTTCCACTTGGGGACCCACTCGTTGCAGAAGGCGATCATGTCGACGATCAGCCGCTTCGAGGGCTGGGGCGGGAAGATGTAGGTCCCGCGCGACAGGTACTCCTTCACGATGTCGTTCTGGGTGGTGCCGCGCAGCTGGCGCGACTCGACGCCCTGGTTCTCGGCGTTGGCGATGTAGAGGCCGAGCAGCCACGCCGCCGGGGCGTTGATCGTCATCGACGTGTTCATCTCGCCGACGGGGATGTCGTCGAGCAGCGTCTGCATGTGGCCGAGGTGGGCGACCGGCACGCCGACCTTGCCGACCTCGCCCCGGGCCTGGGGCGCGTCCGGGTCGTAGCCGGTCTGGGTGGGCAGGTCGAAGGCGATCGACAGGCCCGTCTGGCCCTTGGCCAGGTTGGTCCGGTAGAGCTCGTTGGAGGCCTTGGCCGTGGAGTGCCCCGAGTAGGTGCGCATCATCCACGGCTTGTCGCGGGTGGGCCGTCCCGATTCGTCGCTCGTTACCATCCGGTAAGTTTCGCGGCCCGCGGGCCGCCGTGTCATCTCCGGTGGCGGGACGGAGGGGTCACCGGTGCGCACGGCGCGGCCGCGAGCGCGCGGGGCGTCGCGGCCCTCAGCGGTAGGTCGCCCAGGGGTCGACCGGGAGGTCGACGGCCACCCGGAGCCGGCGGAGGTAATCGGCCCGGGGCAGGTCGACGGCGCCGAGCGAGCAGAGGTGGTCGGTCGTCCACTGCACGTCGAGGAGGCCGGCGCCGCCCTCGGAGAGGATCTCGACGAGGCGGACGAGGGCGACCTTGGAGGCGTCGCGGGCGGTGTGGAACATCGACTCGCCGGCGAAGAAGCCGCCGATGCCGATGCCGTACAGGCCGCCGACGAGCTGCCCGTCGGCCGACCACGTCTCGACGCTGTGGGCCCAGCCCAGCTCGTGCAGCCGGAGGTAGGCGGCGACGATGTCGGGGGTGATCCAGGCGCCGTCGCGGCGAGGGTCGCGGCAGCCGTCGACGACCGCGCTGAACGCGGTGTCGACCCGGACCTCGTACCGCTTCATCGACTGCCGCAGCGATCGGGTCACGCGGAGGCCGTCGAGGGGGATCGTGCCGCGGGGATCGGGTGACCACCACGCCATCGGCCCGCCCTGGTGGGCCGGCATGGGGAACAGGCCGCTGCGGTAGGCCGCCAGCAGGGTGCCGGGCTCGAGGTCGGCCCCGATGCCCACCACGCCGTGCTCGTCGGCGGTGGCCGCCGGGGGGAACGACCAACGGCTCGGCGGTGGCTCGACCCTCATCGGCGCCAGTCTGCCGGGAACGCGCGTCGCCGTGCCGCGCCCGCGCCCCGCGATCGACGCCCGGCCATCGGCGCCGGTCGGACCCGGCTCGCTCGCCGTGGTGGCTCGGGACCGGTCAGATCGTGGCCAGGGCGGCGACGAACGTCGGGATGGTCTCGGTGGTGAGCGCCGCGATGTTCATGCGGCCGTTCTCGACCAGGTAGACGGCCGAGGTGTCGCGCAGGCGCAGGACCTCGTCCTTGGTCAGCCCGGTCAGGCCGAACATCCCCCGACCGTCGGCGACGCGCGGGCAGCGAGCGACGCCGGCCCGCTCGAGCTCGGCGGCCAGCGCGGCGCGCAGCCCGTTGATGCGGTCGCGCATGGCGGCCAGCTCGGTCTGCCAGCCGGCGCGGAGCGTGGGGTCGCCGAGGATGGTCGACACGATGGCGCCGCCGTGCACCGGCGGGTTCGAGTAGATCGACCGGGCGCAGGCCTTCACCCTGCTGTGCACGGCGTCGGCCAGCTCGGGCGTGGCCGCGATCGAGACCATGGCGCCGACCCGCTCTCCGTACAGGCCCATGTTCTTGGAGAAGCTGAGGCACACGGCCAGGTCGACGCCGGCGGCGGCCAGCACGCGGACCGGCTCGGTGTCGGGGACGAGCCCGTCGCCGAGGCCGGCGTACGCGAGGTCGACGACGGCCAGGGCGCCGCGCTCGGCCAGCAGTCCGCCGACCTCCTCCCAGGCCGCCAGGTCGAGGTCGAGGCCGGTCGGGTTGTGGCAGCAGCCGTGCAGCACGACGGCGTCGCCCTCGCGCACGGCGGAGAGGTCGGCGATCATCGCCTCGGGCTGCAGCTCGGCGGCGCCGGCGTCGTAGTAGCGGTAGGTGGCGAGCTGGAGGTCGGCGTCGGCGAAGATCGGCCGGTGGTTCGGCCAGGTGGGGTCGCTGAGCCACACGGTGGCACGGTGGTCGGTCACCCAGGTCAGCCGGGCGGCGACCGACAGGGCGCCGGTGCCGCCGGGCGCCTGGGCCACGCGCACCCGCCCGAGCACGTCGCCGTCGTCGGGGAAGAGCAGGGCGCCGACGCCGTCGGAGAAGGCGGCCGAACCGGCGATGGGCAGGTAGGTCTTGGTGTCCTCGGCGTCGATGTGGCGGCGCTGTGCTTCCTGGACGGCCTCGAACACGGGGGTGCGGCCCGTCTCGTCGCAGTACACGCCCACGGTCAGGTTGAGCTTGCCCTCCCGCTCGTCGGCCTTGAACAGCTCGCCGAGGCCGAGGATCGGGTCGGGCGGGGCGGGGGGCACGGAGCGGAACACGCGGCTCTCCAGGTGGTGCGGGACGGGGCGGGCGGTGGGGTGTGGTCGGCCGGTCGACCGGGTCCGGCCGAGTGGTGGGGCGCGCCAGCGGCGGGCCGCCGCCTCGCAGTCTGGTCGCTGCGGGTCCCGGACCGGAAGCCGGTTGCCGGGCGCGCCGAAGGCGGACGTGGTGGCCGCGGCCCTCAGCGCCCGCCGCGATCAGCGGGCGTAGTCGTAGAAGCCCTTGCCGGACTTCCGGCCGAGCAGGCCGGCGGTGACCATGCGGCGCAGGCGGGGGGCCGGCGCGTAGTTCGGGTCGTTGAACTCGGCGTAGAGGGCGTCGAGGATCGCCAGCGAGGTGTCGAGGCCGACGAGGTCGAGCAGCGCGAACGGCCCCATCGGGAAGTTGCATCCGCCCTTCATGGCGGTGTCGATGTCCTCGAGCGAGGCCGTGCCGTTCTCGAGCAGGCGCACGGCGTTGTTGAGGTAGGGGAACAGCAGGGCGTTCACGATGAAGCCGGCCTGGTCCTTGACGATGACCGGGTCCTTGCCGCAGGAGTCGGCGAAGTCGCGCACCCGCTCGACGGTCTCGTCGGAGGTGACGAGCGTCCGCACGATCTCGACCAGCGACATCATCGGGGCCGGGTTGAAGAAGTGGACGCCGACGACCAGCTCGGGCTTGTGGGTCTCCATCGCCATGTCG
This sequence comes from Acidimicrobiales bacterium, assembly GCA_046331175.1. Taxonomy (GTDB): domain Bacteria; phylum Actinomycetota; class Acidimicrobiia; order Acidimicrobiales; family Acidimicrobilacustridaceae; genus JAWKIW01. Next base: position 346,527 of record JAXLRI010000004.1, on the reverse strand, counting down.
ATGACCGGCAGGGTGGAGGTGTTGGTGGCGAGGATGGCGTCGTCCTTGCAGATGTGGTTGAGCTCGCGGAAGAGCTCCTTCTTCACCGCGAGGTCCTCGACCACCGACTCGACGACGAGGTCGCACTCGGCCAGCTCGTGCAGCGAGGAGGTGGCGGTGACCCGTCCGAGGGCGGCGGCCTTGTCGGCCTCCTCGAGCTTGCCCTTGTCGACCTGCTTGGTGAGCGACTTCTCCATCGCCAGGACCATGGCGTCGGCCGTCGCCTGCTGGCGCGACCGCAGCACCACCTCGAAGCCGGACTTGGCCGCCACCTCGGCGATGCCCGACCCCATGATCCCCGAACCCACGATGCCCACGCGCTTGATCGTCATGGGCGCAGACGTTACCGACCGGTAGCCACCGGCCGCCAACGGCGCGGCGGTGGGCGCGGTGGGTCGCCGTGGGGCCGCGGGGTCGGGCGCCGGCGCGGGGGTCGTGGCGCCGTCCGGTCCGCGCCGGTGCGGCAGATAGGGTGACCGCCCATGACGACAGGAACCCTGGCCCTGGTCGGCGGCGCGGAGTGGACCGACGGGTGCTCGTTCGACGCCGAGCTGCTGGCCGCCAGCGGCGGCGATCGGGTGGTCGTGCTGCCGACCGGGTCGGCCTACGAGAACCCGGCCGGGGTGGTCGAGCGGGCCGCCGCCTGGTTCGCCGGCCTCGGTGCCGAGGTGGTCGAGGCCCCGGTGCTCACCCGCCGCGACGGCTTCGTCGAGGAGACCGTGGCCCTGGTGGCCGGGGCCCGCTTCGTGTACCTGCCGGGCAGCTCGGCCATGCACCTGCGCTCGGTCCTGAAGGACTCGCCGCTGTTCGAGGCGCTCACCGCCGTGCTCGCCGGCGGTGGCGTGCTGGCCGGTAGCGCCGCCGGTGCCGACGTCCTGTGCGACCCGATGGTCGACTCGCGCGGGGGCGCCTTCACGGTGGGCCTCGGCGTGGTGGCCGGGCTGTCGGTCATCCCCCGGGCCAACACGTGGTCGCGCGAGAAGATCCACCGCACCGTGCAGCTGGCCCCGCGCGACCTGGTGGTCGCCGAGGTCCCCGAGGCGACCGCCCTCATCCGCGACCCGGCGGGCGCGTGGCGCACCGCGGGGGTCGGCGAGGTGCAGGTGTTCCGAGCCGGCGCCCTCGCCGGCCTCGACGCCCTGCCCTAGCCCTGGCGCCCCGCTCAGCGATCGACCCCCGCGTCGGCGCGACGCCTCGGTGTCGGTCCGTCGGCGAGCCCGGAGGCAGCGTCAGCTCTCGGCGATGGTGATCTTGTTGATCGTGGTGGGATCGGTCGGCTGGCCGTCACCGCTGGGCGGCGCGGTGGCGGCGATGGCGGCCACCGTCGTGTCGAGACCCTGGGTGACCTGGCCGAACTTCGGGTAGGTCGCCGACGGCAGCGGCGTGCTCCCGGTGAGCACGAACCACTGGCTGCCGCCGGTGTTGGGCTGACCGGTGTTGGCCATGGCGACGGAGCCCTTCGTGTACACGGAGGTGTCGGGCGGGTTCTCGTCGGGGATGGAGTAGCCGGGCCCGTCCTGGCCGGGCTTGCCCCGGGCCACGCCGTTCGGGTCGCCGGTCTGGATCACGAAGTCCTTGACCACGCGGTGGAACGGCACGCCGTCGTAGAAGCCGTAGCGGGACAGGACGACGAAGTTGTTCACCGTCTTCGGCGCGCTCTTGGCGTCGAGGGTGATGGTGAAGTCGCCCTTGGTCGTCGACACCGTGGCGGTGTACGTCTTCGCCGGGTCGATGCACATCGGCGGGGCCTCGGAGAACGTGGTGGTCCGCTGGGCCGATCCGTCGGTGGGCGGGCACGGCGTCGGCCCGGTGATGGTGGCGCCGACCGGGATGGCGGTGCCCGTGGTGCTCGACGAGACGGCCGCGGTGGTGGCGGTGGTCGACTGCTCGCTCGACTTGTTGTCCCTGCTGCGCAGCAGCGTCACCACACCGAGCACGGCGATGAACACCACGACGATGATCGCGGTGGTCGAGAACCGCTTGCGCGTCTCGGCCTTCTTCTGCTCGCGCCGGGCCTCCTCGAGTCGGGCCTGGCGGCCGGCCTTCTGGCGCTCACGCTTGGCGGTCCCCATGGCGGCGCAACCTACCAACGGGGTCGCCGGGCGAACCAGGCAGCGGCGCCGGGGGGCTCAGCCGGTGGTCGTGCTGGTGGTGGCGCTGGCGGTGCTCGGCTCGACCAGCACCTTGGTGATGGTGATCACCTGGGTGGGCTGGCCGGCCTGGGTCCCGGCCTGGCCGATCTGGCGGATGACCTCGGCGCCGTCGAGGACGAGGCCGATGACCGGCGTGGTCTGGGGCAGGCCGACGACCTGCTCGCCGACCGCCACGACCATGTCGCCGCCCACGTTCTTGGTGCCCGGTTCGACGGCCATCCCCAGCGTGACCGGCGTGTAGGCCTGCGGTGGCGCATCGCTCTGGATGGTGTAGCCGGGGCTGGTGACGCCCGGTGGATCGGCGATGTCGGAGCCGGCCTCGAACCAGGCCCGGCTCTTGATGAAGCCGATGGGCGCTCCGTCCCAGTAGTGGTAGCGGGCCAGGACGATGAAGTTGTTCACCACGGCCGGGGCGTCGGCGGTGGACACCAGCGCCTTGATGTCGCCCTTGGTCGTGGAGATGGTGACGATGAACTCGCTGCCGGGGGCGATGCAGGTGGGGGGCGCCTGGGCGAAGTGGGTGGTGCGCGGGGAGGAGCCGTCCTCGGCCGGGCAGGGGGTGGGACCCGTGATCGAGGCGCCGGCCGGCGCCGGTGGGACGCTCACCGGTGTGCCCTCGTTGGGGGGCGCAGTGGTCGACGAGACGTTCAGGGGCGCGGTGGAGGTGGTGATCGACGACCCGGTGGCGGTGCTCGTGCCCGACCGCCGGGCGGCGAACACCAGGCCCACCACGAGGGCCACGATGAGCAGCACGCCGAAGGTGCCGACGATCCGCTGGTTGCGGCGGGTGCGCTGGTCGGCGCGGCGGCGGGCCTCCTCTTCCGCGAGGCGGCGCTGGCGTTCCTGCTCGCGGCGGGCTCGGGGGCTCGACATCGGCCGTGCACGCTACCCGTCGGGCCGGTGCGCTGGGGAGCGGGACCGTCGTCGCCCGGCCTCCGGGGCGTCGCGGCTCCACCCCAGGACGCGGGCCGGCTGAGGCTCCGCCGGTTCGGAGCCGGCGGAGGGCGGCGGTAGCCTCCCTGCCCGTGGCGCTGGTGGTGCAGAAGTTCGGAGGCACTTCGGTCGGCGATCCCGAGCGCATGCGCACGGTCGCCGACCACGTGGCGCGCACCGTGCGCCGCGGCAACCAGGTCGTCGTCGTCATCTCGGCGATGGGCAAGGAGACCGACGACCTGCTCCGCCTCGCCCGCGAGGTGTCGAGCACCCACCCCGGTCGCGAGATGGACATGCTCATCACCGCCGGCGAGCGCAAGGCGATGGCGTTGCTCTGCATGGCGCTGCACGACGTCGGCGTCGGGGCCGAGTCCTTCACCGGCAGCCAGGCCGGCTTCATCACCGACACCGTCCACACCAACGCCAAGATCCTCGAGATCCGCCCCGATCGGATCCGGGCCGCGCTCGACCAGGGCCAGGTGCCGGTGGTCGGTGGCGCCCAGGGCGTGTCGACCGACCAGAACATCACCTTCCTCGGCCGCGGCGGCTCCGACACCACTGCCGTGGCGCTGGCCCACGCCCTCGGCGCCGACATCTGCGAGCTCTACACCGACGTGTCCGGGGTGTTCACCAGCGACCCGCGGGTCGTCGACGACGCCCGGAAGATGGAGCGCATCTCCTTCGACGAGCTGTTGGAGATGACCGCCAACGGGTGCCCGAAGCCGGCCATGCGCTCGGTCGAGTTCGCCCGCAACTGGGGGGTCGACCTCCACGTCCGCTCGGCGTTCACCTGGGAGCCGGGCACGCTCGTCACCAAGGAGGACGACGACATGGAGCAGGCCATCGTCTCGGCGGTCACCCACGACACCGACGACTGCAAGGTCACCGTCGCCGGTGCCCAGGATCGCCCGGGCATCGCCGGCCGGACGTTCCGCGCCCTGGCCGACGAGCACATCAACGTCGACCTCATCGTGCAGAACACGTCCGAGGACGGCGTCACCGACATCTCCTTCACGGTCCCCAAGGACGACCTGGCCCGGGCGGTGGCCATCTGCGAGTCCCTCGCCGCCGAGATCGGGGCCAGCGACGTCCGGGCCGACGACGAGATCGCCCGGGTCAGCGTGATCGGCGCCGGCATGAAGTCGCACCCCGGTGTGGCCGCCACCGTGTTCGAGACCCTGGCCGACCACGGCATCAACATCGAGATGATCTCCACGTCGGCCATCCGGGTCAGCTGCGTCGTGCGGCAGTCCCAGATCGAGGATGCGGTCCAGGTCCTGCACTCGGCCTTCGAGCTCGACAAGGGTCCCGCGTACCTGCAATAGCCCAGGTCAGGGCTGGTCTTCGGGGTCGCACCGGCCCGCCGGCACGGTTTTCCCGGTCGATTCCCGCGGGTCGTCGCCAGTACCCTTGCCCGCCATGCGCATCGGAGTCCTCGGAGCGACCGGCCAGGTCGGCGGCGTCATGCGCGCCGTCCTCGCCGAGCGCCAGTTCCCCGTCGACGAGATCCGGTACTTCGCCTCGTCCCGCTCGGCTGGCCGTCGCCTGCCGTGGGACGGCGGTGAGGTCGAGGTCGAAGACGCCGACACGGCCGACTACCGGGGGCTCGACATCGTCCTGATGTCCGCCGGCGGCAGCACGTCGAAGCGGCTGTCGCCCCAGATCGCCGAGGCCGGCCCGATCGTCATCGACAACTCGTCGGCGTGGCGCATGGACCCCGAGGTGCCGCTGGTGGTGCCCGAGGTCAACGCCCACGCCCTCGACGCGATCCCCAAGGGCATCGTGGCCAACCCCAACTGCACGACCATGGTGGCCATGCCCGTCCTCAAGCCGCTCGACGCCGAGGCCGGGCTCGAGGCGCTGGTGGTGTCCACCTACCAGGCGGTTTCCGGAGCCGGGCTCGCCGGGACCGCCGAGCTCGACGACCAGGTGCGCAAGGTCGGCGACGCTGCCCCGGCGCTCACCATGTCGGGCAGCGCGGTCGAGTTCCCCGCGCCGGTGAAGTTCCCCGAGCCCATCGCCTACAACGTGATCCCCTTCGCCGGGAACCTCGTCGACGACGGCCTCGAGGAGACCGACGAGGAGCAGAAGCTGCGCCACGAGAGTCGCAAGATCCTCGAGCTGGCCGACCTGCGGGTGGCGGTCACCTGCGTGCGGGTCCCCGTGTACACGGGCCACTCGCTGTCGATCAACGCCCGCTTCTCCCGCGAGATCACGCCCGAGCAGGCCCGTCGCGTGCTGGTGAAGGCCAAGGGCGTCGAGCTGGCCGACATCCCCACGCCGCTGCGCGCTGCCGGCGTCGACCCCACCTTCGTGGGTCGCATCCGCACCGATCCCACCGTCGACCACGGCCTATCGCTGTTCCTGTCCGGTGACAACCTGCGCAAGGGCGCGGCCCTCAACGCCGTGCAGATCGCCGAGGCCATCCTCGCCCGCCAGGGCTGACCCGCCGCCGCTCCACCCGCCCACCCGCGCCGTAGGCGCTGCCGACATCGATGTCGTGGGCCGCCGTGGCGGGGTCGGTGGCTGAACGTCACCTGGTCGCCTGGCGGGCGTGGTTCGCGGGCTCTCAGGGCTGCCCCTGCGGCGAGGAGGCACCCTCCAGGCCGCCGGCGGCCGCCCTCGAGCCGCCGGCCCGCTTGGCCTCGTACATCAGCTGGTCGCCGCGGGCGAGCAGCTCGTCGGTGGTGGTGCGACCGGCCTCGTCGGGGGTCAGCGCCACGACGCCGATGCTCGCCCCGATGGGGCCGTCGGGGTCGGCGGCCATGGCCTGCAGCAGCCGATCCGCGGCGGCTCCGGCCGCCGTCCGGTCGTCGCCCGAGAGCAGGACGGCGAACTCGTCGCCGCCGAGGCGACCGACGACGTCCGCGGCCCGCACCTCGTTCTGCAGCACCGCCCCGAAACGTCGGAGGAGGTCGTCGCCGGCGTGGTGGCCCTCCTCGTCGTTGACCCGCTTGAGCCCGTCGGCGTCGAGGTAGAGCAGCGACAGGGGCTGCGCGGTCCGGTGGGCCACGGCGAGGGCGTGGTCGCTCAGGTCGAGGAAGTGACGGCGACTCGCCACGCCCGTGAGGAGGTCGACGGTGGCCCGCCGCTCGACCTCGTCGAGCTGGTGGCGCAGCGCCGCGGTCACGAGGACGAGCAGCGCGTACACGGCCAGCTGGGTGAGGTAGGCCAGCGCCGGCGTCCACGCGGCGATGGGGTGCTCGCGCTGGTTGATGACCACCACCTCGGTCGCCAGCACGACGGCCGTGCCCAGCCCCCACCACCGTCCGAACGTCCACGCGACGAGAAGGAGGGGGACGAAGTAGAGGAGGTCGACGGGGACGTCGGGACCGGTGATCACATCGACGATGCCGGTGACCACCACGAGGCCGATCACGGCGCCGACGACCGCGCCGACGGGTGGGTCGTGGCGCAGGCGATCGAGCAGGGGACGGAGCCGCACCGCGCCAGGCTTGCACGGCGGTCGCGCCGGGACGCAGTCGGGCGAGGACCTGGCCCGCCGTCGGTCAGGGAGGATCGGTGACGTAGCGCTGGGCGGCGTCCTCGAGCGAGAGGCCGAGCTGGTTGGCGAGCGACGCCAGCCAGGCGAGGACGTCGCCGAGCTCGTGGCGCTGGGCGTCGACGCTGCCCTTGCGGACCGCCTGGGCCAGCTCGCCGACCTCCTCGCACAGCCAGGCCACCGTCGACGGGATGCCGCGCTCGCGGTCGGCCTCGCCGTAGAGCCGGTCCATCAGGTCCTGGAACTCGCCGAGCTGCATGGCGTCGAGCGTAGAGGTCGTCCCCGCTCCCGCCGCGTGCTGCTCTTCCGGTCGCGGTTGGTCGCGGTTGGTCGCGGTTGGTCGCGGTTCGTCGGTTGGTCGCGGTCGGCCGTGTGACGCACGTCGGACGGCGCCCCTCATCCGCTCCGCCGGGCAGCGGCGAACCATGCCCCGACAAGGGGGCGCGGGTCACGCCCACGACGGCGACCGGGCGTTCGCCCGGCGGATCGGGCGGGAGCCCGGAGGAACAGGGCGGCAGCCCGGGAGGTGCACGACGATGCGCGGACGAGCGATCGTGATCGGAGCGAGCATGGCGGGGCTGTCGGCGGCCCGGGTGCTGTCGGACCACGCCGACGAGGTGGTGGTGCTCGAGCGCGACGAGCTGCGCGACGACGCCCGACCCCGCCGGGGCGTGCCCCAGGGCCGTCATGCCCACGCCATCCTCGCCGCCGGCGAGCAGCTCATCGCCGGTTGGTACCCGGGGATCGTGGACGAGCTGGTCGAGCGCGGTGCGGTGCGGGCCGACGGCGGCGATGCGCTGTGGTGGCAGGCCGGGGCGTTCAAGGTGCAGGCCGAGACCGGGATCACGGCGACGAGCGTCAGCCGCCCGCTGCTCGAGCAGACGGTGCGCCAGCGGCTCGAGGCCCTCCCCAACGTGCGCATCCGCACCGGCCGGTCGGTCGAGGCCCTCGCGCTGGCACCTGGGCGGGTCACCGGCGTCGTCGTCGACGGTGAGACGCTCGCCGCCGACCTCGTCGTCGACTGCTCGGGCCGCACCAGTCGGCTTCCCACCACCCTCGCCGCGGCGGGCTACGACGTGGCGCCGGTGAGCCAGGTGCGCATCGACATGTCGTACGGCACCCGCATCCTGCGCCGGGTGCCCGGCGACCTCGGTGCTGCGTTCTCCATCGTCGCCCCCACGCCACCCACCGAGCCCCGCTTCGGCGTGCTCCTGCCGATCGAGCACGACCGGTGGATCCTCACCGTCGGCGGTTTCCACGGCGACGCCGCGCCCACCGACGACGAGGGCTACGCCGCGTACGTCCGCTCGCTGCCGACGCCGGTGATCGCCGACCTGTACGACGGCGCCGAGAAGCTCAGCGACGTGATGACGCACCGCCTGGCGTCCAACCAGCGGCGCCACGTCGAGAAGCTGAAGAAGGTGCCCGCCGGCTTCGTCGTGCTCGGTGACGGCGTGTGCAGCTTCAACCCGATCTACGGGCAGGGCATGAGCTCGGCCGCCCAACAGGCCGACGCCCTCGACCGGGCGATCACCCGCATCGGCCTGGCCGACGCCCGCCTGCCGCGCGCCTTCTACAAGGCGGCGGCCAAGGTGGTGGCCAACCCGTGGCAGATCGCCGCCGGCAGCGACTTCCTGCACCCGGCCACCACCGGCCCGAAGCCGCCGGGGACCGACCTGATCAACCGCTACGTCGGCAAGGTGCAGCTGGCCACCCACACCTCGCCCGAGGTGCTCCGCCAGATGGTGCGGGTCCAGAACCTGCTCGACCCGCCGCCGTCGCTGATGAAGCCGGCCATGGTCCGCAAGGTCCGCGCCGCCGCCCGCCGTTCGCCGGCCGTCACCGGTGGCCGCGTCGCGCCGCCGACCGCGCTGCCCGACGATCCCCCGGTCGCCGCACCCGGATCGGCCCACGCGCCCGACGTGCCGGCGTCACCTGCCCGCCTGGCCGGCTGACGCAGCGGGGTCGATCCCCCCTCTCCACGTCGTTGGGTGGTCGATGCGGCAGTGGCTCGTCGGCGCGAGACTCGGGCGGTGAGCGAGCTCGAGGTGCAGGCGTGCCCCAGCTGCGGGGCGCCGCTCGAGCTCGACCACACCGGCCGGTGCGCCTACTGCCGGGCTCGGGTGGAGCACGTCCTGCCGGCGTTCGCCGACCTGCCGCCGCCGGCCCGGGGCATCCTTCGGGTCGTCGACGCGGTGGAGGGCGAGCCGGCGGTGGAACGCCTCATCGCCGACCAGGATCTCGCCGGGCCCCTGGCCGAGGTCCTCGACGCCGTCGCCGACGCGGCCCATCGGGTGCTCGACGCCGGCTTCGTGCTCGATGAGCGGCGGGTCGACCTCCGCGTCTACACGCCGGAGGAGATGTGGACGTTCAACCTCGCAGCTGACCTGGCGGCCCTGCTCGTGGCGGCCCCCCAGCTGGCGAGGGAGAAGCGAAGGGCCGCCCGCGACCTGTTCGTCCCCATCGACGCGGCGCTCGGGGCCCCTCGCAGCCGATCGGCGATCGGCAACGCCCACGACGGACCGGAGGCCCTCCGCGAGCTCCGGGCCGCCGTCCCGCACCGCACCCTCGTCCGTCGCTGACATCAGACCAGTCGAGCCGGCCCGACGGGGTCGGGCCGGCTCGCCCGTGTGGTCTGCGACCGGGCCGGCCCGGGCCGCCGGTCACGGCGCAGCAGCCCGCCGGGGAACGGCGGCCGCGGCGAATCACGGCTGGGGGTGGGCGGCCGCCGCCCCGGCGGCGGCCGATCCGGTGCCGGTACGCTCTGAGCGCCGTAGCCCCAACACGGGATCGCGCCGCCCTGGAAGAGCGCCCCGCCATGGACACGAGGAGTCACCTCCACCCGGTCCGGTGAGCCGGACCACCAAGTCCCGCCCCCAGGACATCAAGCGCAGCCGTCGGATCCGCCAGCACGGCTGCTGGGACCATCTGATCGTCGCCCCGCTGTGGATCGCCTACGAGGCGAACCTCGGCACACTGCTGCGGACCTGCGATGCGGTCGGCGCGTGCATGGCCGTGCCGAACAGCCCCCACTACCGGCAGGCGCTCGACCGTGGTGACACCTTGGTGCGCCGCGGGTGCGTCCACTGGGTCGCACCATCACGGGAGGCGTGGATCGAGCGGCAGCGAGCCACTGGTTCGAGGATCGTCGGCGTCGAGCTGGCCGAGGATGCCGTTCCCCTCACCCGCCTCGAACCGGCGCGGGAGCGAACCGTGGTCCTGCTCGGCCACGAGCACTTCGGCCTGCCCGAGGAGGCGTGGCCGCTGCTCGACGAGGTGGTCGAGATCCCGATGGTCGGACGTGGCGCCAGCCTCAACGTTGCCGTCGCCGGATCGCTCGTCCTCTACCGACTCGCGGGTCTGGCCTGAGACGCCGGCCGACGATGTCGGTCCGCCCGGGGAACGACGAACGCCTGGCCTGCGGGTCGCAGGCCAGGCGTCAGGGTCGGGGTGGCGGGATTTGAACCCACGGCCTCTTCGTCCCGAACGAAGCGCGCTGCCAAGCTGCGCCACACCCCGGTGTGGAGCGCCGATCGTACCCGGCCGCCGTCGACCTCCGAAAGCCGGAACGAACTGCTCGTGTGAGCGTGCCGGCCAAGGGCGGGCCGGGGGGCCTAGGCCTCGATGACCTCGCCCTCGGCCAGGTCGGTCTCGGCGTCGACGCCCTCGTAGTACGAGTAGCCGTCGAGCAGCACGGAGGCAGCCTTGCGGAGGCGGAAGGCGTCGATGGGCTTGATGAGCCAGCCGTCGGCCTCGGCCCGGTGGGCGACGAACACGTCGGCGGCCCGGTCGAGCAGCATCATCACCGCGGTGATGGGCAGCCGGTCGACGCCCTCCTCGAGGCGGATCGCCATGCAGGCCGCCATGCCGCCCATGTTGCCGATCTGCAGGTCGAGGATGACCAGGTCGGGCTCGACCTCGTGGATCGCCGGCACGACGTCGACGCCCCGACGGACGCGGGCGACGGTGGTGTCGGCGTCGGCGAGGGCCGCCTCGACCTCGTCGTAGATCCAGTCGGCGTCGGTCGCGAGCAGGATGCGGGTCACGCGGAGCAGGCTACCCACCCGCCTCGGCGGCGGGCGAACGAGCCCGACCGGGCGGCGGCGCCGACGGGGGCGTCGGGCCGCGCGCTCGGGCCGGGCGCTTCGCGGCGCGGTCGTCCACCGAGGCGCTGACCAGGGACGACGCGCGCTCCGTGGTCGCCGGCTGCTGCGCAGGTGCTGGGTGGTCGCTGGGCGGGGCCTGGGTGGGGCCGGGCTGCCGGGCGGGTGCCCCCCGGGGAGTGGCTACGATGCGCGCCGTGCACCGATCGGGGGTTGAGCAGTGACGCTCGAGATCCACGTCGAGGAGCGGCGGGAGTACACGCTGTGCCGTCCCGTCGGCGAGCTCGACGCCTACACCGTGGCCCAGTTCCGCGAGGCGCTGGCCGAGCTGGCGGCCGTCCCCCGCCTCCTCATCGACCTGTCCGAGGTCCCCTTCATGGACTCGGCCGGCCTCGGCGCGCTCATCGGCGGCATCCGCCGGGCCCGCGAGGCCGACGGCGATGTCACGGTGGCCTGCAGCCGCCCCACCCTCACCCGGCTGCTGCACACCACCGGCTTCGACCGCATCGTCCCGGTCACCGAGACCCTCGACGACGCCGTGCAGGCCCTGCTCAACCCGCCCGACGCCGAGGCCTGAGCGCACCACGGCCCAGGCGGCGGGTGCCAGCCAGGCCGACCGGGCCGCCCGGCCGGGACCTCAGTCGAACAGGTGGTGGGCGATCTCGGCGAGGCCGTCGAGGTCGTGCACGTCGCTGCGCAGGTAGGGCACGCGCACGACCGGTGCCGGTGAGACCTCGTCGGCCAGGCCGCGGAGGTGCTCGTCCTCGCGCGAGGCCACCAGCAGGAAGTCGGCGAGGTTGTCGTAGAGGCCGCCGAGGTCGGTGCCGGCCAGGGTGCGGGCCCGCTCGCGGGTGGCGGCGGGCGACGCGTCGGAGAAGTGCGGGTGCATGCGGTTGACGATGAGCGCCCGCACCGGGATGTCGGCCTCCTGCAGCTTGGCGGCGAAGTAGGAGGCCTCGGCGACGACGTCGTGGCGGGGGGCGGTGACGAGGACGAACGCGGTGCGGTCGTGGGTGAGCAGCTCGATGACGTGCTTGGCCCGCTCCTTGAAGCCCTGCTCCATGCCATCGAAGGCCTGGAAGAAGGCGATGGCGTCCTCGACCACCTCGGCGCCGACCACCTTGGACACGGTGCGCAGGATCGACTGGGCGGCCACGTTGACCGCCCGCACGAAGCCCCGGGTGGGAGCGGCGACGATCCGGTAGAGGCGGTGGTCGAGGAAGCGGGTGAGCCGCCGGGGCGCTTCGAGGAAGTCGAGGGCGTTGCGGGTGGGTGGCGTGTCGACCACGACGAGGTCGAAGTCGGACTCCTCGTGCAGCTCGTAGAGCTTCTCCATCGCCATGTACTCCTGGGTGCCCGACAGGGCCCCGGAGATGTTGCGGTAGAAGCGGTTCTGCAGGATGCCCTCGGCCTGGTCGGGCGTCTCGGCGTGCTTGGTGACGAGGTCGTCGAAGGTGGTCTTGGTGTCGAGCATGAGCGCCCACAGCTCGCCCGGCCAGGGGCCCGAGATCTGGGACGGCTCGTTGGTGAGGCCCTCCAGGCCGAGCGCGTCGGCCAGCCGCTTGGCCGGGTCGATGGTGACGACGCAGGTCTTGCGCCCGAGCTTGGCGCCCTCGAGCGCGATCACCGCCGCGGTGGTGGTCTTGCCGACGCCGCCGGAGCCGGTGCAGACGATGACGTCGCCATCGGTCACCAGCTCGCGCAGCGTTCGGTGGGCGGCCCGCTCGGTCGCGCCGCCTGAGCCGCTCATGTCGGCTCTCCGGCGAGGGGGGCCAGGGCGCCGATGCCGTCGAGCAGCCGCGAGGCCAGCTCGTCGACGTGCTGGGGCCCGAGGTCGGCCGAGAAGAGGTACGGCAGGTGCAGCTGGGGGAGCGGCAGCCGCTCGTCGAGTCGGGCCAGCTGCTCCTGCTGGAGCTCCATGCGGTCGAGGCGGAATCGGGCGGCCGCGCGCAGGGCGTGCGCCTCGCCCGGGTGCAGGAAGGCGCCGGCCGCGGCGGCGGCCTCGTCGGGGTCGCAGGCGAGGCCGTCGATCGGCGGGTAGACGCCGTTGACGACGACCGGCCCGAGGCTCACGCCGACCTCGTCCTCGAGGGAGTAGGCGGTCTCGACCAGCTCGTTGACCGGCGTCTCCTCCGGCAGCGTGACGAGCACGACCTGGCAGCGGGCCGGATCGGACAGCAGGTCGAGCACGTCGCGGGCCTGGGCGTTGATCGGCCCGACGCGCACGGCGTCGACCATGCCGCGGGCCGACCGCAGGAACGAGATGGCGTGGCCGGCGGCGGGGGCGTCGAGGACGATCAGGTCGTTGCTGAAGGCCCGCTCGAGCTGCTTGGCCTTGCCGAGGATGAGGATGTCCTTGATGCCGGGGGCGGCGGTGGAGACCATGTCGACGGCGCCGCTGGTGGCCAGCCGCCGGGAGATCCGGCTCATCCCGTGGTCCTCGAGGTACTCGATGAGGGCGTCGTCGGGGGTGAGCGTGCGGGCCCGCACGTCGGCAGCGCCGTCGGGGCCACCGCCGGGCGAGAGGACCGCCTCCTCGTAGTCGAACGGGGGCTGGCCGAACAGGGTGGACAGGCCGCTCTTGCCCTCGACCTCGATGATCAGGGTGGACAGGCCGGTGCGAGCCGCGGCCCGGGCCAGGGTGGCGCTCACCACGGTTTTGCCGACGCCGCCCTTCCCGGCAACGATGACCATCCGAGATGTTGCGAAGAACTGGGCAGGATCCACCCTCACATCCCTCCGAGCTGGGGCGGCCGAGCGGCGACCCCGGCTGGACGTCGGTGGGCAGACTACCCAGGGCCGGTCGCCGGGCCCCTCATCCGCGCCGCCCGAACGCCGCGGCGGCGACGGGCCCGCGGCCCGGGCGCGTGCTCATCGGCCTGGTCCTCGTGCTGCTGGCGGCGGTGGTGCCGATGCTCGGCGTGCTCGCCTCGGCGCCGCCGGCCGGGGCTGACGGCCTGCCCGCCGACCCGGGTCGCCAGCCGCTCGTCGACACCGTCGACGTGGTGAAGGTCGACGGCCTCCTCGACCCCGTGCTCACCTCGTTCGTCTCCCAAACCATCGACCAGGCCAACGCCGACGGCACCGTCGCCATGGTCCTCCAGCTCAACTCGACCGGCTCGGTGGTCAGCGACCAGGAGCTGCTGGCCCTGCTGACCAAGGTCCGGACCTCCCGCGTGCCCGTGGCCGTGTGGATCGGCCCCTCGGGCTCGGACGGGACCGGCCTGGCCGCGCTGGTGGCGGGGGCCTCGCCGCTCCTCGGCATGGCGCCCGGCACCCGCTACGGCCTCGACGGGGTGGTGCCCAGCCCGGCGCTGGCCGCCACCGCGGTGCGCACCGTCCCCACCGGCACCGTCGGCTCCCAGGAGGCCCAGGACCTCGGCCTCACCGGCGTGGCGGCGCCCACGATCGGCGACTTCATCGTGAACCTGGGCGGCAGCGTGCGGACCAAGGAGATCACCCAGGGCGACCAGGTCCGCCGCGAGCTGGTCACCCAGGTGCGCTTCACCCAGCTCTCGCTCACCGACCAGCTGTTCCACACCGTGGCCAGCCCGGCGGTGGCCTACCTGCTGTTCGTGGTGGGCATGGGCCTGCTGATCTTCGAGCTCTTCACCGCCGGCGTGGGCGTGGCCGGCGTGGTGGGCGCCGGTTCGTTCATCCTCGGCTGCTACGGGCTGGCCGTGCTGCCCACCCGCACCTGGGCCCTCGTGCTGCTGGTGCTGGCCTTCGCCGCCTTCGCCGTCGACGTGCAGACCGGCGTGCCCCGCTTCTGGACCGCCGCCGGCTTCGTGCTGTTCGCCCTCGGCTCGCTGTTCCTGTTCGACGGGTTCCCGCTCTCGTGGATCACCTTGCTCGTCGCCTTCGCCGGCGCAGCCCTGACGTTCCTCTCGGGCATGCCGTCGATGGTGCGGACTCGCTTCGCCACCCCCACCATCGGGCGGGAGTGGATGATCGGGGAGATGGGCCGGGCCGTCACCGCGGTCGACCCCGACGGCGTGGTGCAGATCCAGGGCGCGCTGTGGCGGGCCACCACCAACCGGGCCACCCCCGTCGAGGAGCTCGACCGGGTGCGGGTGGTGGGCATCGAGGGCCTGGTCCTCGAGATCGAGCCCGAGGAGGGTGGTGCCCGCGACTACCGCGAGCGGCGCCCGGCGACCTCGACCTCGTCTCCCGACGGGGCCGGAGCACCCGCCGACGGACCGGCCGCCGAGGCCGACGGCGAGGCGGGTGACCGGTCGCCGCAGGGCGGTGCGGCGGACGTCACCCCTGGTGATCAGCCCGAAATCAGCTGATCCAGCTCCGACCAATAGCACCGATTCCTGGCAAATGACATCGTTGGTATTTGACGATCTCGTTGCAGAAGCACCCCCGCTGACCTGCAACTGTTCGCGATGTCAAGCGTTTCGCTACCAGAAGTTGCCCCTTGTTTCGGGCATATGCCGGGGCTATCGTCGCCGCCCGAAAGGGGGAGTATGTCGTGAGTGCACAGCGCAGTGAGGATGCCTGGCAGGTCAAGGCGGCGTGCCGCGGACCACAGGCATCGGTGTTCTTCCCACCGCCGCAGTTCGAGCGCAAGGACGAGAAGCTCGAACGGGAGGGCCGCGCCAAGGAGATCTGCTTGACGTGCGCCGTCCGCAAGGACTGCCTCGAGTACGCCATCGCCATCCGGGAGCCGCACGGCATCTGGGGCGGGCTCAACGAGGTCGAGCGCAAGCAGCTGTTGGCCCAGCGGGCCTGAGCGCAGCGCCCCCCGGGCGCGCGCTACGCCGCGAAGCCACAGGTTCGGTGGGCGGGTTGTGGGGGCACGCCCACCGAACCGGGGGGATCGTCCAGGGGGCCGGCCGGGGGGGCCGGCCCCCTGGCTGTTTCCGGGTCGCCGCACCGCGGCCCGAGAGGAGGAAGGCAGTGAGCGACGTGGTCCCGGTGGACGACGGGGACGACGTCCCCGTCCCGTACGTCGACGACGACGAGGACGGCGTGGCCCTCGGCCTGCTCGAGATCGACCTCGTCTTCGCCTTCGGCCCGTCCCTGCCCCGCGTGTTCCGCGGCCTCGAGCAGATGAACGACTGGTGGGCGATCCGCCTGCACCCCGAGGCCCGGACGGTCCTCGAACCGCACCCCGGGGGCCACTGGAAGCAGCTGTGGTCCAGCGGCGGCGTCTGGTTCGGCACCGTCACCCAGGTCGACATCCCCGAGCGGTTGCGCATCCGCGGGCCGCTGCTGATGGCCGGCCTGGTCGACAACATCCTCGACCTCTGGCTCGAGGAGGCGCCCGGCGGCGGCACGCTGCTGCACGTCCACCACCAGGCGCTCGGGGCCCTCGAGGACGACGCCCACGAGACCTACGAGCAGATCTGGTCGGACATGTTCGGCCACGCCCTCGGCGACTTCCTCGCCGGCCGATGACCGGGGCCGGTGGGGGCGGGCCGGCGACCCGCTTCGTGATCGAGGTGCTCGTGCCGGGCGAGCCGGCCGCCCGGGTCGAGCTCGTGGGCGATGCCGTGCTCGGCCGCTCGAGCGACGCCGACGCGGTCGTGGCCGACCAGGAGGTGTCGCGCCGGCACGTCCGTCTGGTCGGAACCGGTGGCGTCGTCGTGGCCGAGGACCTCGGCTCCACCAACGGCACCCGGCTGGGGGCGGTGCCCCTCGCCGGTCGGCAGCGCCTCGAGGTCGGTGCCGAGCTGTCGATGGGGCGCAGCCGGGTCCGGCTGCTGGAGGTCGGGCCGCCCCGGTCGCCCGGTCCTGCCGAGGTCCCGTCGGTCTCGTCGGTCCCGCCGGCCGGGTCGCCGCCGCCGTCGCCGATCGCGACCCCGCCGCCGCCCGTGCCGCCGGCAGCCGCGCCTGCCCCGCCCAGGGCCGACGGCGGCTCGGCTCCCGGTCCGTCACCGACCGGTCCCGTGCTCACCCTGACTCCGGGCGTGGCGCAGCTCGTCGACCCGGCGGTGCTGGCCGCCGAGCTCGAGCGCGCCGTCGACGGGCTGCACGCCATCGGGTTGGCCGATGCGCTGCCCGACGGCCTGGAGGTGCGGGCCGTGCCGGCGGCCATCACCGTCGGGGTGGCGGCTGGTGCCGATGGCGCGTCGATCACCTGGTGGATCCCGGCCGACCTCCCGCCCGATCCCCTGCTGGCCGGCCTGGCCGTGGCCGCCGCCGCGGCGCGCCCCGCCGGTGAGGTGCTCGACGTGCTCGCCCTGGGTCTGGCCCTCGACCACCTGGCCGTCCCGGACCCGGCGCCCGGTGTCGCCCGGCTCGACCTGCCGCCGGCGGTGCCCGACGCTCGCGGTCCGCTGCGGACCGCCGTGGCGCGCTCCTTCGTCGGCTACCTGCTGGCACGCTGCGGCCCGGCGGCCGTCCAGGCCTTCCTCCGCTCCGACCCACCGCCTCGCTTCGCCGAGCGGGCCGTCGCCCACCTCGGGGCCGAGCTGCCGGCGCTCGACGCCGAGTGGCGCGGCATCTTGAAGACGATCCCGCCGGTGGGATCCCTCCGGGGACCGCTCCTCGCCCGAGCCCACCGACCGACGCCGGCGGGGGAGGACGGCGGACTCGTCGATCGGCTGCTGGCGGTGTCGGGTGCGCCGGACGATCCCGGCGTGGTGGGTTCGCTGGTGGCGGCCAGCCGGGCGGCGCACCTCGCCGCCGGGACCTACGCCGACGAAGGCGACTGGGTCGGGGTGATCGTCGCGGGCGAGGGCGACCTGGTGGCCACCGCCGGGCCCTTCGCCGGCACGATCGTGGCCGAGGTCGGCGTCGGCGACGGGTACGGGTTCGCGGCGGTGGCCGGTGGGCCCCGGCACCTGCGCGTGCGGGCCACCACCGACCTCGACCTCGTGATCGTGGACGGCTCGTCGCTGCGGGCGGCGGGTGTGGACCTCGCCGGTGGCCCGACGAGGGCGACCGGGACCGGTCGGTCGGATCCGGCGGTCGTCGACCTCCTCCTCGTCGATCCCTGATCCGGGGCTCCGCCCCTGCGGATCCGGGCACGCGGGGGTCCGGGGATCCGGAGATCCGGAGATCCGGAGATCCGGGCATGCGGGCCGACGGGCCGACCCTCAGCCCGGTCTCAGGTGGTGGGGCCTAGGTTTGCGCCCCATGGATCCGGGGCCCGACGGGGCGGCCGCCGCCGGCAGCATCGAGCCGCGCCCGACCGATCCGGCGCCGACGTCCCCGCTCCCGTCGACCGCGAGCGTCCGCTCCGCCGGCGCGGCGGGTCGGCCGGGCGATGCCGAGGCGGCGTGGGCGCCCCGAGCGGTGGCGATCGGTGCGTGGTTCGTCCTCGCCGTGCTGGCCCTGGCCTACCCGGACAAGCTGCGCGAGCCGGATCCCTACGCCTACCGGGCGGCCATCGAGGCCATCGAGCAGGGCGACCTCACCCTGACCGCCGAGCAGTACGCCGCGCTCGACGCCCGCCTCCGGGCGGATGGCGACGGCTGGGAGCGATCGACGTCGACCTCCACCCCGGTGGTGGCTGCCGTCTGCGGTGGTGGCCCCGGTTCGTCACCCGGTCGTCGTGGTGGCGCCACACCGGGCGGCGCCGGCCCAGGGGCCGGGACCGAGCCGGGGGTGTCGCTGCCACCGGGTGCCTCGTTGCCACCTGGTGCAGCGTTGCCGCCCGGGGTGTCGCTCCCGCCGGGGGTGTCGTTGCCACCCGATGCTTCGGTGCCGCCGGGGGTGTCGTTGCCACCCGATGCTTCGCTGCCGCCGGGGGTGTCGTTGCCACCCGATGCTTCGCTGCCACCGGGTGTCTCGTTGCCGCCAGGGGCGTCCGGCGGTCCCACCGGTGGGGTCGGCCCGGCCGGACAGGGTCGACCCGGTGTTGGCAGCGGGGGCGGCGGCCTCGGCCTGGGCATCGCCCAGTGGGTCCGCACCGACAGCGGTGCCTGCGCCAGCGAGAAGAACCCCGGCTACCCGTTCCTCGCCCTGCCCTTCGACCTCGTCGGCCTGGTCCGGCTGGCACCGCTCTTCTTCGGCGCCCTCGGCTGCCTCGGCCTGTGGTTCGCCGGACGCCGGTGGCTCGGACCGTGGGGCGGGGCGTTCGCCGTCGGGCTGTTCTGCTCGCCCGCCGCCATGCTGATCATGGCCAACCGCGCGACCATGCCCAGCTTCACCGACGCCGCCCTCCTCGCCGCCGGCGGCGGGGCCTTCGTCTGGGTGGTGCTCGCCACCGAGGCGCGCTGGCGCCGCCGGGTGGTGGTGGGCTCGGCGGCCGCGCTGGCCCTCGGCGCGGCGGTCACGGTCCGCTACACGAACCTCGTCGCGGTCGCGGTGCTCGCCGGTTGGCTGGTGCTCGCCGCCCTGCGCCGGCGATGGGGGCTGGGGTGGCGGGCGCTGGTGCCGTGGGCGGTCGCCGGGGCCGTGCCCCTCGCCCTGGCCGCGCTGTACGACCGGATCGTGTTCGGCGGCTGGCTCGCCGTCGGCTACGAGCAGGCCGGCGGTCTGCCCACGTTCACGATGGCCAACGTGGGGCCCAACCTGCGGGTGATGCCGGCCCGTCTGGTCGCCGGTTGGCCGGCGTGGGTCCTGGCCGCGGTGGCCCTCGTCGTGGCGGTGGTGGCGGCCGTCGTTCGTCGCGGCCGCCGCCTCCCCCGGTCGCCGAGCGCGGTGGAGGACCGGTGGGTCCTGCCGCTGCTCGCCGGCTGGTGGGTGGCCGTGTGGGGCCTGTACCTGACCTTCGCGTGGACGTGGCAGTCGGTGCCCGAGGGCGGCCACTTCATCATCACCGTGCGCTTCTACCTGCCGGCCGCCGGCGCGGTCGCGCTCCTCGCCGCCTGGATGTTCGTCCGCGTGCCCCGGGTGGTCGCGGTGACCGCCCTGGTCGTGTTCTTCCTCGTCGGCGGGCTCTCGTATCGGGAGGCGGTGACCGGTGGCCCGATGTTCTCGACCACCGCCACCGGCGGCCTGCCCGGGAACGGGGTCGGACCGAGCGGGCAGGGTCCGAGCGGTCAGGGTCCGAGCGGGCAGGGTCCGAGCGGTCAGGGTCCGAGCGGTCAGGCTCCGAATGGGCAGGCTCCGAACGGGGTCGGTCCCCGCGGGCGGGGCGCGAACGGGCCGCCGAACGGCGCGGGTCCGGGTGCCTCGGTCCCGAGCGGCGCGGGCGCGGCCGGCGGCGGGTAGGCGGCGGCCGGCCCGGCTCAGCCGTCGAGCAGGCGGGGACCGGCGATGCGCCGGTCGCCGCGGCGGCGGGTGCGGCCGGTGGCGTCGAGCACCTCGAGCAGCGGCACGACGTACTTGCGGGAGGCGTCGAGCACCTCCCGGACGTCACCGACCGTGACGCCGTCGGGGTTCGCGTCGAGCAGCGGTACCAGCCTGGCGGCCGCCTCGGCGACGGCGTCGGTCGAGAAGCACACGCCCTTGTGCTCGATGACGTGGCCGCGCCGGACCAGCTCGCGCACCTCGGCCCGCGACACGCCTGCCTCCGTCGGGGTCGGTGGGTGGAAGGGCTCGGCCCGCAGCACGTCGAGGTAGGGGTGGGCCGCGTAGGGGTCGCCGGTCGAGCCCGACGTCGCCCGCCCGCCGGCCTGCTGCACGTCGTCGAGGTGGTCGAGCACGGCCCGATCGCGCTCGTCGAACGTGGCGACGTCGAGCCCCGTCGGCCCGGCGGCCGCGACGGCGGCCCGGATGCGCTCGGCCTCGCCGGAGAGCACGGAGGGATCCACCACCCAGCGGCCCACCGTCGCGGGACGCCGCTCCCCGGTGAGGCGCTCGAGCTCGTCCGCCTCGATCCACCCGCGGCGGGCGATCAGCGCGTCGACGTCGGCATCGGGCCGAGCCCGGGCGGCGGGGGCCCGCGGGTCGACGTCGAGGACCTCGCCACCGCCCACCGTCTCCTGGCGGCCGGACTCCCGCAGCACGAAGCGGTCGCCCGGCAGCAGCGGCAACGGGACCGGGAGGTGCAGGCGCACGAACCCCGTCGATCCCGGCTCGAGCCGCTCGGGCCCGAGGACCCGCAACGACACGGCCTGCTCGCCGCTGCCGAAGTAGGCGAGGTAGGCCCCGCGGCGCGACACGGCGTGGTCGAGGGCGGCCAGCACGTCGAGGCGGGCATCGAGGTGCTGGGTTCGGTGCCACTGGCCGCCCCGGACCAGCGCGTCGCCGCGCGCCACCTCGTGGTGGGACACGCCGGACAGGTTGACCGCGACCCGGCGTCCGGGGCCGAGCCGGTCGGCCGCCTGCTCCTCGCTCTGCAGGCCGCGGACGCGCACGGTGCGCCCCGACGGTTCGACGAGCAGCTCGTCGTCGACGGCCAGGCTGCCCCCGGTCAGCGTGCCGGTCACCACCGTGCCGGCGCCACGGGGAGCGAAGGAGCGGTCGATCCACAGTCGTGGCCGACCGCGGTCTGGCGCTTCCGGGGTGTCGCCGAGCATCCGGTCGAGGGCGAGCCGAAGGTCGGCCAGCCCCCGCCCGTCCACGGCGTCGACCGCGACGATGGGGGCGTCGTCGAGGAAGGTGCCGGCAACGGCCTCGGCCACCTCGAGGCGTGCCAGCTCGAGGTCGTCGGCGTCGACCAGCCCGGCCATCGACAGCACGACCAGCCCGTGGCGGTGGCCGAGCACCTCGAGGATGCGCAGGTGCTCCTCGGACTGCGGCTTCCAGCCCTCCGTGGCGGCCACCACGAACACGCAGGCGTCGACCGCGCCGACGCCGGCGAGCATGTTCCTCAGGAACCGGACGTGGCCGGGCACGTCGACGACGGCGACGTCGCGGCCGCTCGGCAGGCGGCACCAGGCGAACCCGAGGTCGATGGTCAGCCCTCGCTCGCGCTCTTCGGCGAGCCGATCGGGATCGGTGCCGGTGAGCGCCCGCACGAGGGTCGACTTGCCGTGGTCGACGTGGCCGGCGGTGGCCACGACGTGGTGGGTCGTGGCGTCGCTCACCGGCTCGGATCGGTCGGGCGCGTGGGCGTGGTGGCTCGCTCCACGCTGCCGGTGGCGGTCAGGCCCGCCAGGGCGTCGACGAGCACGCCGTCGTCGGTCGGGCCGACCGTGCGCAGGTCGAGGTGGGTGTGGCCCTCGTGGACGCGGGCGATGACCGCCGGGTCGTGGGTCCGCAGCGCATCGACGTGGTCGCCGTCGAGCACGAGCCCGGCCGAGGGGATGGTGACGCCCGGGAGCGTGCCGCCGCCGGGCACCGACTCGAGGTCGGCGACGGTCGGCCGGGCGCCGCCGGTGCGCTCCGCAGCGGTGGTGGCGATCGCCTCGGCGCGGGAGCGAAGCGCGTCGACGGGCAGGGTGGCCATCCGCCAGAAGGGGATGGCATCGCCGTCGCGGCGCAGGTGGGCGAGGGCGGTCTCCTGCAGGGCGCCCAGCACCAGGGCGCCCGGCCGCAGCGCCCGGGCCAACGGGTGGGCGGCGCACGCCGCCACGAGGTCGGCCCGGCCGGCGACGATGCCCGCCTGCGGGCCGCCGAGCAGCTTGTCGCCCGAGAAGGTCACGAGGCCGGCGCCCGCGGCGAGGGTCTGGCGGGCGGCGGGCTCGTCGGCCAGCCACGCCGGCGGGCCGTCGGCCAACCAGGGGCAGGCGGCGTCGACCAGACCCGAGCCGAGGTCGACCACGACCGGCGGGCCGAGGCCGGTGAGCTGGTCGACCCCGACGGACTCGGTGAAGCCGACGATCCGGTAGTTCGACTGGTGCACCTTCAGCACCACGGCGATGTCGTCGTGGGTCACCGCCCGCTCGACGTCGGCGAGGCGGGTGCGGTTGGTGGTGCCCACCTCGACGAGCCGGGCCCCGGACTGGGCCATCACCTCGGGGACCCGGAAGCCGCCACCGATCTCGACCAGCTCGCCGCGCGACACGACGACGCCTCGACCGCCGCCGGCGAGGGCGGCGAGCACGAGCAGCACCGCGGCGGCCCCGTTGTTGACCACGAGCGCGGCCTCGGCCCCGCACGCGGTGGCCAACAGCCGGCCGGCGTGCGACGAGCGGGAGCCGCGCCGACCGGTGGCGAGATCGAGCTCGAGGTTGGTGAAGGCGGCATCCTGCTGGTGGGCCAGGGGCGCGCGACCGAGGTTGGTGTGCAGCAGCACGCCGGTGGCGTTGACGACCGGCGCCAGCAGGGCGCGGCGGCGCTCGGCGGCGAGTCGTCGGGCGATCTGCTCGTGGTCGACGACCTCGCCGTTCGACGGCTCGACGGCCACCGCGGCTCGCGCCACCTCGACCAGCACTGCATGCGGGAGTCCGGTGTCGGCCAGCGAGCGGGCCAGGCGGTCGACCGACGGAGGGCGGGGCACGGCGTGAGGCTACCGGTGCACTGTCGCACCGAACCGAGCCGATCGCGCCGCTCGGCGACGCGGTCGACGCGCGGCGGTGGCGACGTGCGGCCGCCGCGGCCGTCGCTCGCCCGGGGAAGGGCGGGGGCGGACCGGTAGCATTGGTCCGTGGTCGTGCTCGTCCTGCTGGTGATCTTCGTCGTCATGCCGCTGGTCGAGCTGTTCGTGCTCGTGCAGGTCGCCGGCCAGATCGGCGTGTTCTGGACGTTCGCCTCGCTGCTGGCCATCAGCGTCTGCGGCGCCTGGTTGGTGAAGCGCCAGGGGCTGGGCGTGCTGCGCCGCATGAACGCCGAGCTCAACGCCGGCCAGATGCCCACCAACGCCCTGGTCGACGGCGCCCTCGTCATGTTGGCGGGCGCCCTGCTCATCGTGCCGGGCTTCGTCAGCGACGCGGTGGGCCTGCTGCTGCTCCTGCCGCCTGTCCGCGCGGGACTGCGCTCCGTGGTCGTGCGTCGCCTGCAGAAGCGCATCGACGAGGCCACCGCCGCCGGCGGACCGGCCGGGTTCGTGTTCGGCCGCAGCGGCTTCGGTCCGGGCGGGTTCTCGTCGTCGACGGTGTTCATCCGCGGTGACGTGTTCGACGCCACCTCCACGGAGGTCCGCCGCGAAGGCCAGGGCGGCCCCGACGACCACGGCGACCCGTGGGCGCGCGAGCTGGGGTCGGGTCGATGAGCGCGACGTCCGCCGCACCCGTCGACGTCCCACTGCGCGACGCCGCCACCGTCATGCTCGTGCGCGACGGCGACGAGGGCCTCGAGGTCTTCATGCTGCGGCGCAACCTCAACAGCGACTTCGTCGGCGGGGCCTACGTCTTCCCCGGCGGTGCCGTCGACGACCACGATCGCCACGCGGACCTCGAGCCGGTGTGCGCCGGCCGCAGCGACGCCGACGCCTCCACCCGCCTCGGCGTCGACGGGGGTGGACTGGCCTACTGGGTCGCCGCCATCCGCGAGAGCTTCGAGGAGGCCGGTGTCCTGCTGGCCTACGACGACGCCGGCGACGTCGTCCGCCTCGACGACCCCGAGGTCGCCGAGCGCTTCGCCGCCCACCGCCAGGCCGTCGACCGCGGCGAGCGCCGCCTGGTCGAGGTCTGCCAGGACGAGGGCCTGCAGCTCGCCGTCGACGGCATCTACTACTTCTCCCACTGGATCACGCCCGAGGGCGCGCCCCGCCGCTACGACACCCGCTTTTTCGTGGCCCGGGCCCCCGAGAAGCAGGTGCCGGTCCACGACGACCACGAGGTCATCGCCAACCTGTGGGTGCGGCCCTCCGAGGCGCTGGCCCGCTACGAGGCCGGCGAGTTCGAGCTGATCTTCCCCACGCTGCGCTCGCTGCTCGCCATCGACCGCTTCGCCAGCGCCGACGACCTGCTGGCCCACGCCGCCACCATCGACGAGGTCCCGGCCATCCTGCCGCGCATCGTCGCCGACGAGGGCGGGTTCCGGATCGTGCTGCCGGGCGATCCCGAGTACGACGAGGTCGTCCCCGCCGTGCTGCCGGAGGGCATCCCCATGAACAAGCTCAACATGTCGACCCCGTCCACCGGCGGGGCCGACCCGACCCAGGAAGGGGTGGGCTGACGTGTCGCGGGCGAGGGTGAAGGCCAGGGAACCAGAGGTGACCGACGACGAGGTGCCGGCCCCCGAGCCGCTGGTGCCGGGCGTGGCCCGGGCGCTGAGCCCGATGGTCCGCCGCATCGTCGCGCCCAACCCCGGCATCTACACCGGTCCGGGCACCAACACCTACCTGGTCGGCATCGACGAGATCGTCGTCGTCGATCCCGCCGTCGACGACCCGTCGCACCTCGACGCCATCATCGGCTGCGGCGGCGACCGCATCCGCTGGATCGCCGTCACCCACACCCACATCGACCACGCCACCGGCGCCGCCGCCCTGGCCGAGCGCACCGGCGCCGAGGTCCTGGGCTTCGGGGCCAAGGACGGCTTCAAGCCCGACCGTCGCCTGCGCGACGGCGACGTCGTCGACTCCACCGAGTTCCGCCTCCGGGCCATCCACACGCCCGGCCACGCCTCCAACCACCTCTGCTACCTGGTGGAGGAGGAGCGGATGCTCCTGTCGGGCGACCACATCAACTCGTCGGCCACCGTCGTCATCCGCCCGCCCGACGGCGACATGGTGGCCTACCTCGACTCGCTGGCCGCCCTGCGCAAGCTGCGGCTGCGCTCGATCGCCCCGGGCCACGGTCACCTGATCGAGAACCCCGGTGAGACCATCGACTGGTACATCGAGCACCGCAACGAGCGCGAGGCCAAGGTGCTCGCCGCGCTCACCGAGGCCGGCAGCGCCAAGATCGACCAGCTGATCCCGGTGGTCTACGACGACGTCGACGAGGAGCGCTGGCCCATCGCCCGCTACTCGCTGCACGCCCACCTGCTGAAGCTGGTGGGCGAGGGGAAGGTCTCGGGCAAGACGCTGACGGGGAAGTGGTCGGTGGCCTGACCCACCACCGGTCGCTCGCGCCGCCGGCGCGCTGACCGAACCCGAGGAGCGACCACCGCCGATGACCGTCGACGACCACCTGCCCACCGACGTGATCGAGCGGCTGGCCACCCACCGCTTCGGCGACATGAGCGATCTGCTCGACACGCCGATGATCATCGTCACCGCCTTCGATGGCGAGCGCCGGGCCGGCTGCCTGGTCGGCTTCTGGACCCAGTGCAGCATCGACCCGCCCCGCTACCTGGTGTGCATCTCCAAGGCCAACCACACGTCCGGGGTGGCCGCCGGCAGCGAGGTGCTCGCCGTGCACCTGGTGCCCGACGACCGCTTCGACCTGGCCGAGCTGTTCGGCGGCCAGACCGGCGACGAGGTCGACAAGCTGGCCCGCTGCGAGTGGACGCCCGGTCCCGCCGGCGTGCCGATCCTGGCCGGCTGCCCCGACTGGTTCGTGGGCCGCGAGCTGGCCCGCATGGACGGCGGCGACCACGACGCCATCGTGCTCGAGCCCGTCGACCTCTCCGCCGGCGAGCCCGAGGGCCCCTTCGTCCACTACCGCCGGGCCAAGCAGATCACCCCCGGCCACCCCGCCTGAGCTTCGCGGGCGCGTGGCTCAGTACTCGCCCTTGATGACGAAGTAGGAGCCGCGGATCGTGCCGGCCAGCTTCGACTTCTGGCGGGCGAACTTGAACGACGACAGCTCGTCGGGGACGTCCATGCCGTCGGACAGCTTGAAGCCGACCGCCCGCTTGCCGCCGTCCTCCGGCGAGTAGAGGACGTTGATCGACAGGCCGCTCTCGTAGAAGACGTAGGTCCACCGCGTGCCGTCGACCTCGAACTGGGTCGCCTCCAGGGCCGGTGACGCGATCACGATGTCGCGCTCGTCCTTCAGGATCTTCGCCACGTAGGCGACCAGCTTCTTGGCCTTGCTCGCCGGCTCGACCGTGAACACGTGGTCGAACTTGTTCTTGAAGTAGCGGGCTTCGTTGGCCCGCAGGCCGGCGAGGGCGTCGACGACGGGCGACGACTCCAGGCCCTGGGTGGAGACGTTGGTGAAGTCCACGACGTAGGACACGGGCACCTCTCGGGATCGATCGACCGCCGCACGGTCAAGAGCGCCGAGGGTAATCGGGTGCGCCGACCGGTGGTGCGGTGTGCAGCGAGCGGCGGTCGACGGTGAGCGGGGCGTCGGTGGGTCGGTCGAGCCGGGCGCCGGTCAGGACGAGCGGCGCCAGGTGACGGTGCCGTCCTCGCCGGTCACCGTCACCGTGTAGGTGGTGGTCTTCGGCAGCGAGATGCCGGGCAGGCCGAACGGATCGGTCGTGGTCGTCGTGAGCAGCGGGGAGCCGAACGGGCTGCCGGCCTGCTGCGAGCAGGTGAACGTGTCCCCGACGTGCAGCAGTCCGGGGATCGAGCACGACACGTTGGTGATGCCGACCGAGGCGAGCGCGTCGTTGGTGGTGCTGCGAGCGATCGCCGCCTCGACCTTGCCGGGGTCGATGGCGATGCCGAACCGGGTCGGTGCGGCGAGGACGGCGACGAACGCGACCACCGAGGCGGCACCGACGGCGACGACGCCGAGGACGGCGCCGAGCACGGGGTTCCCGTGCGGGGCCTCCTGCGGCCGGCCCACGGGCGTGGCCTTGGCTCGCAGGAAGAGGTAGACGGGGACCGCCACGATGGCGAGCAGCACGACGGCGAGGGCCCACACGACGGGCGATGGCCCCCGGACCGGGCGCTCGGCGCGGGCCATGGCGGCGGCGTCGAGGGCGACACCGAGCGCCAAGCCCACCACGGCGCACGATCCGGCGAAGAAGGACAGCGTGGTGACCGCCTCGGTGGCGTGGCGCAGGTTGGCGCCCACGACCACGGGGTAGCCGAAGAACCCCACGATCGCCCCGGCGAGGAGCCCGAGCGCGTAGGGCACCCACACGCGCACCGGCGGGGGGACCGGAGGAGCGGTCGGCTGGGCTGCTGCGCCCGTCGCGGAGCCCTCGGGGGCACCCGCCGGGCCGGGTTCGCCCAGCTCCCACGAGAACGCCGGTGGGCCGACGCCCGCGCCGCCGGGCGGGTCCGCTCCCGCCGTCTCGCCGTCGGTCACCGCGACCTCCTCACCTCGCCGGCGTCCATGGTGGCCGTCGGCGTGGCCGCCCCGGGGGATGCCGGCCCCTCCGGGCGCGGCTACCGTCATCGCCGTCCCATCACATCCGACCGGGGCCGGGTCACCGGCGCCACGTCGGGCGGCGCCGCCTCCGGTCGGTGCCCCATCCCAGCCACGACCCAGGGGGGAACATGGCCGACTACCAGCTGTACATCGACGGCGAGCTCTGCGACGCCGCCGAGGGGGAGACCTTCGCCTCCTACAACCCGGCGACCGGCGAGAAGATCGCCGACATCGCCAAGGCGTCCAAGCAGGACGCGGTGCGGGCCATCGAGGCCGCCCGCAAGGCCTTCGACGAGGGTCCGTGGCCGAAGATGAGCGGCAAGGAGCGCGCCGCCAAGCTGCGCGAGATCGCCGCCAAGATCGGTGAGAACGCCGCCGAGCTGGCCGAGCTCGAGTCGCTCGACGGCGGCGGCACCATCCGCAAGTCGCAGCTGGCCGACGTGCCCGGCGCCCAGGCGAGCTTCGAGTGGTTCGCCCGCATGGCCGAAGAGCGCCCCGACACCGTCGAGCTCGAGGGCTCGCCCTTCCCGATCTCGCAGAACTACGTGCGCTACGAGCCCATCGGCGTCACCACCGGCATCGTGCCGTGGAACTTCCCGCTGATCATGGCGTCGTGGAAGATCGCCCCGGCCATCGCCGCCGGCAACACGTCGGTGCTCAAGCCGGCCACCTACACCTCGATCACCGCCCTGAAGATGGCCGAGATCATCGCCGAGTGCGACCTGCCGCCCGGCGTGGTCAACGTGATCGCCGGCCCCGGCGGCACCGTCGGCGAGGAGCTCGCCGCCAACCCGCTGGTCGACAAGACCGCCTTCACCGGTTCCACCGAGGTGGGCCGCCGCATCATGCAGCTGGCCTCGGGCACGGTGAAGGGCTGCACCCTCGAGCTCGGTGGCAAGTCGGCCAACATCGTCCTCGACGACGCCGACCTCGACCAGGCCGCCGCCGCCGTCCTGTGGGGCACCTTCATGCACAACGGCCAGGTGTGCGAGTCCGGCACCCGCGCCCTGGTGCAGCGGGGCGTCTACGACGAGTTCGTGAGCCTGCTCGCCGATCGCGCCGGCAAGATCCAGCTGGGCGACCAGCTCGACATGAACACCGACCTCGGCCCGCTGGTGCACCGCAGCCAGGTCGAGACCGCCGAGCGCTACGTCGCCCTCGGTCGTGAAGAGGTGGGCGAGCCGATCGTCGGTGGCGGTTCGCCGGCGGCCATGCCCGGCAACCTCGACCCGAAGGCGTTCTTCCAGCCGACGATCTTCGCCGACGTGCCCAACTCGGCCCGGATCGCCCAGGAGGAGATCTTCGGCCCGGTCCTGTGCGTCATCCCGTTCGACACCGACGACGAGGCCGTGGCCATCGCCAACGACTCGATCTACGGCCTCGGCGGCGGCGTGCAGTCGGGCAACCTCGAGCGGGCCCAGGCCGTGGCCGCCCGCATGCGCACCGGCACCGTGTGGATCAACGACTACCACATGATCTCGCCCGAGCGTCCCTTCGGTGGCTACAAGCAGTCCGGCGTCGGCCGCGAGCTCGGCACCCAGGGCTACGACATCTACCGGCAGGTGAAGCACGTCTACCTGAACCCGGAGACCGCCGGTCGGGACAACCACTTCCACTACGCCATGCTGAGCGGCAACATCTGACGCTCGTCGCTCGAACGTGTCCACGGGGCGCCCTGCGGGGCGCCCCGTGCGCGTCCCGGCCTCCCCACCGAGCCGCGTCGACCCACCCCCCCCGAGCGAACTTTGGAGGATTCGCGTCAAGGGGTGACGCGGATCCTCCAAAGTTCGGGTGGGTGGCGGACGGTCGGTGGTGGGCGGTGGGTGGCGGGTGGTGGGTGGCGGACGGTCGGTGGCTCAGGAGCAGAGGAACAGGACGTCGCCGGCCTGCTCGCGGCGCTCGGCCTGGCCGCGGCGGCGCAGGTGCTCGAGGTGGGCGTAGGTCTCGCTCTCGGCCATCGAGCCCCAGTTGCGCTCGGCGAACAGGTGGTGGGACAGGTCGGTGACCGTGGCCCAGCCCTCGGCGTCGGAGATCTCCCGCAGCCGCTCGAGCCGCTCGTCGTGGTGGGCCTTGATGGCGTCGACCCGGCCGGGCAGGTCGCTGAACGGGTGGCCGTGGGCCGGCAGCACCACCGACACGCCGTCCATGGCCGCCACCCGGTCGAGCGACTCGACGTAGCGGGCGATGGGGTCGCCGTCGACCAGCCCCGAGATGTGGGGCGTGATGGTGGGCAGCACGTGGTCGCCCGACAGCAGCACGCCCTCGGTGGGGTCCCACAGGCAGAGGTGGTCGTCGGTGTGGCCCGGTGTGAACAGGGCGAACCAGTCGCGTCCGGCCAGCCGGATGGGGGCCGAGTCGGCGAGGCGCAGGCTGGGGTGCGGCGGGCGGAACCACTCCAGCGCGGCCCGGAACCGCTGCATGACCGCCTTGCGGTGCTGCGGGACGGTGTCGTCGATGGGCGAGCCCCACGGCGCCGTGATGTTCCACGGCAGGTTCGGATCGGTGTCGTCGAGGTCGTCGTCGAGGGACTCGCCGGCGAAGTCGAAGGCGTCGAACCAGGTCTTGAACGTCTCCGACGCGACGATGCGGGCCCCGGTGGTCTCGGCCAGCAGGCCGGCGGCGCCGAAGTGGTCGGGGTGCGAGTGGGTGACGAACACGGTGTGGACCCGGGCGACGGGCACGCCGGCGGCCTCCAGCCGCGACCCGAGGGCGTTCCAGCTGGCCTCGCCGGGCAGGCCCGGGTCGACCAGGGCGACGCCGTCGCCGTCCTCCAGCAGGTAGGTGTTCACGTGGCCGAGGCCGGGCAGGTCGATGGGCAGCTGCAGGCGCAGGACGCCGGGGGCCACCTCCTTGATCTCGTCGGAGGCGGGCTGCTGCTCCTGCTTGGTGACCTTCGTCGTCCCGGTACCGGCAGACCCGGGGTCCGTCCGCTCCGTCATGCGGTCACCCTACCGACGAAGTTGACCGCGCGGTCAACTTCGTCGACGCGCCACGAGTCGCCGGTTCAGCCGCTCGAGAGCGTCGATCGGTGCCACCAGCGGCGGCGCGCCGGGCGACCCCGGCGTCCGGCGGCCGATCGGCCCGCCACCGGCGCGGTTCGCGTGTCGGGCTCCGCGTCGGGAGGGGCCGTGCCCACGGCGCCCTCGACGCCCTCGGCGTCGTAGGTGGCGGCCGGCGATCGCGACCAGTGGTCCTCGGCCCGGGACTTCGCGCCCAGGACGGCACCGGCGCCGAGCAGTGCGGCGCCGACGAGCGATCGGATGCGGCGGCGCCGGCCCGGCGCCTGACGGCGCGGCACAGGTGGTTCCCGCCTCGGCCGGCCGGGTCAGCCGGCGGCGGGCTCGGCGAGGATGCAGAAGTGGTCGCGGTAGTACCGCAGCTCGTCGACGCTCTCCCGGATGTCGTCGAGGGCGCGGTGGCCCTCGGCCTTGGCCGGGGCGCCGTCGAGCAGCTTGGGGTTCCAGCGCTTGATGAGCTCCTTGACCGACGACACGTCGACCGACCGGTAGTGGAGGAACTCCTCGATCTCGGGCAGGTAGGCCGCGAGGAACCGGCGGTCGGTGCCGATCGAGTTGCCGCACAGCGGCACGGTGCGGGCGGTGCCGATGTGGGACCTCAAGAAGGCGAGGGTCTGGGCTCCGGCTTCCTCGAGCGTCACCGTCGACGCCTCGATGGCCGGCAGCAGGCCGCTCTTGGTGTGCATCTCGACGACCACCTCGTTCATCGTCGCCAGCACCTCTGGGGGCTGGTGGATCACGAGGTCGGGTCCCTCGGCGATGAGGCCGAGGTCGTCGTCGGTCAGCAGCGTGGCGATCTCGACGATGACGTCGGACGTGTGGTCGAGGCCGGTCATCTCGAGGTCCATCCAGGCGAGCATGAGCGGCGAGGCTATCGGAGCCGCTAGGCCGAGGGCGGTGGGCGATGGGCGGTGGTCTCGTGGTCCGAGACGAAGGCGCGACCGAGCAGCAGCGCGGGAAGGGTCCGCTGGTAGTGGACCATGGTCTCGCCGTGCTCGTTGAGGGCGGGCAGGCGACGCGAACGGGCCCAGCCGCGGCGCTCGTACAGGCGACGGGCCCGGAGGTTGTCGCGCTGGGTCCACAGCTCGACGAGCTGGTGGCCCTGCTCGGCCACCCGCACCTCGGTGTGGTCGAGCAGGCGGGACGCGTGGCCGCGGCCCCAGTGCTCGGGATCGGTGGCGAGCAGGCTGAGGTGGGCCCAGCCCTGGATCACCTCGCCGTGGCCGTTGTCGGCCCGGGCCGGGACCACGAGCACCGCGGCCTCCAGCCGGTCGGCGCCGAACCAGCCGAGGGCGATGCCGTCGACGGCGGCGATGTCGCGCTCCCAGCGGGAGGCGGCCCGGTGGTGGGAGGCGTCGTGCGCGGTGGGGTCGTCGGGGAGCGGTCGACCGAGGCGCCGGGCGTCGGCTCGGGCCGTCAGGTGGGCCACGGCGGGGGCGTCGTGCAGGCGGAGGCGACGGACGGGCACGGGTCAATCCTCCCCGACACCGGGCGGGATCGGGAAGTCGCCGTCGGGCCCGGCCGGCCACGCTCGTCGGCCGACCACCGCTTCGAGCGGGATCGGGGCGTGGTGGTGGGGGAAGTGCTCGCCGGGGTGCGACTCGGCCCACGTGATCGGCCCCGGGATGGCGTCGGGATCGATGAGGAGCAGGACCAGCTCGTCGCGGCCGGCGAAGTGCCGGGCCGCGGTGCGAGGAGCCTGGTCGAGCGTGGACAGGTGCACGAAGCCCTCGGTGGCGAGGCTGGGCGGGGTGATCGTCCCGGTGGCCTCGTAGGCGCGCCAGCCCTCCGGCGTGGCCAGGTGGACCAGCACGGTGTGCGCCCGCCCGTCCGGGTCGACCGCCGCACGGCCGCCGGGGGCCGAGGCGCGGTCCTCCGGTCGGTGGCGGGCGTCGGGGCCCACTAGGACTCCTCGGCCAGGTCGAGGGCCTCGGCCGCGGTGGCGGGCAGGCCGGGCGAGCGCAGCGCGCCGAGCACGCCGACGAGCGTGACGGCGCCGCCGACCAGCTTGCCCACGGTGGTGGTCTGGCCGAGCAGCACCCAGGCGAGCAGGCCTGACAGCACCGGCATGGCCAGCAGGATCACCGGGGGCACGTTCGCCGGCACCCAGGCCAGCGACCAGGTGATGGCGAAGTGGCCGAGCGCACC
The DNA here is from genome assembly GCA_046331175.1 of Acidimicrobiales bacterium. GTDB lineage: Bacteria > Actinomycetota > Acidimicrobiia > Acidimicrobiales > Acidimicrobilacustridaceae > JAWKIW01. Next base: position 313,746 of record JAXLRI010000004.1, on the reverse strand, counting down.
GGGCAGCAGTGCCACGGCGAGGCAGAGCAGGAGGTCGTGGGCGGAGATGGCTCCGAGGGGCTCGCCGGCGACGATGCCGAACGTGCTCACGACGACGGCAGCGCTCAGCAGCGCGACCAGCAGGAACGGCCAGGTGGCGATCTGGTCGCGCACCTTCTTGGACCACACGAAGTACACGGCGTAGAAGACGACGTTGCCGGCGGCCAGGGCGATGCCGGCCGGGTTGCCCTGCGGGCCCGACGAGCCGGCCACCGCGACGACGGCCGCCCCGGCGATGGCCACCAGCGACCACAGCCGGAACCCGATGCCCGGTCGCTCACCGAACAGCGGGACGGCGAGGACGGCCACCACGACCGGGGCCAGCGTGTTCATCAGCGTGACGTCGACGACGGACGTGGCCTTCAGCGCGCTCATGAAGAGCAGCTGGTGCAGCCCGAAGGCGATACCGGCGCCGACGGCGCCGTAGATGCCGGCGCGGCTCGGCCGTCCACCGCCTCGGCGGACGTTGATCCAGGTCGCCACGGCGAGGATCGGCACGCCGATCCAGAGGCGCCAGAACGAGAACACGGGTCCCGACACCGAGCTGGCCGCCACCATGACCGGTCCGGTGCTGAACAGCGCCGTGCCCAGCCAGACCACGGCGACCGGGTGGTCGACGGCGCCGCTGCGGACCCGTCCGGCGATGCCGTGGGGGGCCGGCCGCAGTGCGGTCGGGGGCACCACCTCGGTCGGCTCGGGCGTCACGGTCACCCCGGCACCCTAACGGTCGGGCCCACCGGCTCCGACGGGGGTTCTCGCGTCCGCCGGGCTCCGCCTCCGGCCTCGGCCGCCAGCCCGGTTGCCGGCGTCAGGGCGTCCCTGCCGCCGCGGGCGGGGCCGGAGGTCCGCCGCCCGGCTGCAGGTGGCCCGCGCCCGGTCGCCGGGCCGGCCGATAGTGTCGGCGGCCATGCTCGAGGTGTCCCTCGTCCGACTGGACCCCGACCTGCCGGTGCCGGCCTACGCGAAGCCCGGCGACGCCGGCGTCGACCTGTGCGCCCGCGAGGCCGTGCGCCTGGTCGCCGGCGGCGGCCGCGCCCTGGTCGGGACCGGCATGGCTGTGGCCATCCCCGAGGGCTACGCCGGGTTCATCCAGCCCCGCAGCGGCCTGGCCCTGCGCCACGGCGTGACCTGCCTCAACACCCCCGGCCTGATCGACAGCGGCTACCGCGGCGAGCTGCAGGTGCTGCTGGTGAACCTCGATCCCGCCGAGGACCATGAGGTGGTGCGGGGCGAGCGCATCGCCCAGCTGGTGATCCAGCGGGTCGAGCACGTCGCCTTCGTCGCCGTCGACGAGCTGCCGTCGTCGGACCGGGGCGAGGGCGGCTGGGGCCACACCGGTCGCTGACGCCTCGAGCGGCTCGTCCCCTGGGTCCGAGCGGGGCGGCTCAGCGGCGGTGCAGGGCGAGGTGCACCGAGCGCCGCCCGGCGTCGACCCCGTGGGCGTCGACGATGTCGTCGACCAGCTCCTCGAAGCGGGCCCGAGCGGCCGCCTCGGCCGCGCCGCGGCCGCCGTCCGCGGCGCGCTCGGTGGCCCCGGTGGGCACGTCGCCGCCGGCGGCCTCGGCGTCGACCTCCAGCCCGTCCGGCACGACGGTGAAGGTCAGGCTGATGGTGCCGGACTCGCCGTCGGCGCGCAGCAGGAGGATGATCATCTCGTCGACGGCGAGCCGCAGGTCCTCGATCTCGGCGAACCCGAACCCGAGCCGCAGGGCGAGGCTCGACGCGGTGATGCGGGCGATGCGCCCGTACTCGGGCTGGGCCGGGATCACCAGGCGGATCTGGTCGTCGCTCACCTCGGCCAGCATCGCACGCGGCCGGACCCTCGGGGCGGGGACGGGCCGGGGGAGCGGGTCAGCGGCGCCGGCCGGGCGGTGGCGCGGTGGGCGGGTCGGGCTCTCGCCCGACCGCGCTGGCCGGCCGATCGTCGAGCTGGCCGAGGTACGCGGGGTGCCGCAGGTGGCCCTCGTGGCTCCACTCGGTGAAGGCGACCTCCACCACCACCTCGGGCCGGACCCAGCGGGCGCCGCGCACCAGTGCCGACGGCGGTGGTGGGTCGAAGGGGCAGGCCTCGATCGCCAGCGGACCGAGCAGGGCGAGCAGCCGGTCGAGCTCGGCGGCGTCGAAGCCGGTGCCGACCTTGCCGGCGAACCGCAGCGGACCGGGTCCTCGGTCGTCTGGCGCCACGGGGCCGACCGCACCGGTCGGTCCGGTCGCCAGCGGCGGGTCGTGGTAGCCGAGGACCAGCGCGCCGAAGGCCGACGCCCGTCCGCCCTCGCCCGGCGTGATCCCGCCGACGACCAGCTCCTGCTGCCGACGGACCTTGAGCTTGCGCCACGCCGCCGATCGGCGACCCGGCTCGTAGGGCGCGTCGACCCGCTTGGCGACGAGGCCCTCCAGTCCCCGAGCCTCGACGGCCGCCAGGAGCTCGGCGCCGTTCCCCTGCCACGCGGTCGGCACCTGCCAGTGGGCGCCGTCGGGCACCAGCGCCTCGAGCAGCCGTCGGCGCTGGGCGTACGGCAGCGGCGTGGCGTCGGTGCCGTCGAGCCAGAGCAGGTCGAACGCCACGAACACGATGGGCACCTCGGCCAGCAGGTGCGGGGCTCGGGAGGGATCGGCGTGCATGCGCCGTTGGAGCCGGCCGAACGACGGCCGGCCCTCCTCCCCGAAGGCGACGACCTCGCCGTCGAGGACCGCGGCGTGGCCGGCGAGCAGGTCGGCCAGGGCGGCCAGCTCCGGGTAGCGCGTGGTGATGTCGTTGCCGTTGGAGCTCCGCAGCCCGACCCGACCGCCCTCGATCGTGGCCACCACCCGGACCCCGTCCCACTTCACCTCGTAGGCCCACCCCTCGTCGTCGGTCGGCAGGGGACCGATGACGGCTCGCATGGGGGCGATGGCAGGCGGGGGCCCGGGCACGGCCGGACCCTACCGGGGGCGCCCGGGGCGCCCGGGGGTGGCCGGAGGAGACGGCGGTGGTGCCGGGCCGGCGGGTCGTGACCCTGCGGAGATCTGGGGGTCGTCCGGGAGACGCCAGGCCGGGCCAGGGGCATCGTGTCGACGCGGTGTCGCCAAGGGGCCGGTCGAGGCCCCAATCGTCGGCCCGACCCCCCGCCTTGGGACGTTCGGCCCTACGGGTCGCGGTGCCGCATCCGCTTCGATGGCGGGAATGGAGCTGGACCACGCCGGACTCGAGATCTTGCCGAGGGGTGAGTGCCTCGCGCTGCTCTCGACGGTGCCGATCGGGCGCATCGGCCTGTCGCTGTCCGCGCTGCCGGTCGTCCTGCCGGTGAACTTCGCCGTCCACGGCGACGACGTGATCGTGCGGACCTCGCACGGTTCGAAGTTCTCGGCCGCCCTGGCCAACTCGGTGGTGGCCCTCGAGGCCGATCACTACGACACCATGGGCCACAACGGCTGGAGCGTCCTGGTGCAGGGCTCCTCGCGCGTGGTCGACGACATCGGTGAGCTCGAGCGCCTGCGACAGCTGCCGCTGCGCCCGTGGGCCAACCCCGACACCGACCGGTTCATCGCCATCAGCACCGACCTCGTCAGCGGTCGCCGGGTCCGCGGCTGGTACCGCCCCGACGGCCACGAGGCCTTCCAGCGCATCGCCGCCCGCTAAGCCCGAAGGTCGCGCCCCGTTCGCGGCAGCCGTCCTGCAGCGTCGCTCGGCCCCAGCGGCGAATGGGGGTGGTCGCCGCGCCGCGCGCTAGTCGGTGATGGGGGCGACCCAGAGCAGGGTCATCCCGCCGTCGGCACCCGTCTCGACGGTGCAGCGTCCACCGAGCTGGTCGGCGCGCTTGGCCATGTTGCGCAGCCCGTTGCCGTGGAGCTCGTCGGTGCCCTGCTCGGTGGGAAGGCCGATGCCGTCGTCGTCGATGCGCAGCTGCAGCTCGTGGTCGTCGACCTTGAGCCGCACGTCGGCCCGGCCTGCCCGGGCGTGCTTGCCGATGTTGGTGAGCGCCTCGCGCACGACGGCGAGCACGTGGTCGGCGACGTTCGGGGGGACGATCGAGTCGATGGGCCCCTCGAACTGCACGATGGGGTCGAAGCGCAGCGACTCGGCCGACTCGCTGACCAGGTCGAGGACCTCCTGGCGCACCGAACGCCCGGGGAGGCGGTTCCGCTGGAGCTCGAAGATGGTGGTGCGGATGTGGCGCACGGTGTCGTCGAGGTCGTCCACCGCCGTCTGCAGCCGTCCGGCGAGGTCGGTGTCGGCCTGGCGGGCGGCGATCCCCTGCAGGGCGAGGCCGGTGGCGAAGATGCGCTGGATGACCGTGTCGTGCAGCTCGCGGGCGATGCGCTCGCGGTCCTCGAGGACCAGGAGGTCGCTGACGCGGGAGTGCAGGCGGGCGTTCTCGATGGCCATGGCGGCGGCCGCGGCCAGGCCCACCACCAGCTCTTCGTCGGCCTCGGTGAAGGGCTGACCCCCCTGCTTCTCGGTCAGGTAGAGGTTGCCGAAGACGGCGCCGCGAACCCGGATGGGGACGCCGAGGAACGACGACATCGCCGGGTGGTGCGGTGGGAACCCGAAGCTGTCCGGGTGGCGGCGGAGGTCGGGCAGCCGCAGCGGCTCGGGCTCGACGATCAGCAGCCCGAGGATCCCGTGCCCCTCCGGCAGGTGGCCGATCCGGTCGGACTCGTCGTCGGACACCCCCACCGTGATGAACTGGGCCAGCCGGGTGTGGGTCTCGTCGAGCACGCCCAGCGCGCCGTAGCGGGCCTCGACCAGGTCGGTGGCCGTCTCCACGATGCGCTGCAGCACGACGGGGAGGCTGAGCTCGCTGCCGACGGTCACGATGGCGTCGAGGAGCTGGTGCAGCTCGGTCGGTCCCACTCCCTGCGAGGACATGGGGCGGCAGTCTAGGGGGGTACCCCCGGCGGTGTTCACCTCGAGGGGCCGTCGGGATCGCCCCGTCGCGCCGGCGGCGGGCCGGCCCGGCACCGACGGCGCGGCACCGGCTCGGGGGGCCTCGGTGGCGCAGGTCAGGAGCGCGACAGGGCAGAATGGTCCGATGGCCATCAAGGTGTTCCTGCTGGACGACCACGAGGTCGTGCGTCGCGGGCTGCGGGAGCTGCTCGAGTCCACGGGCGAGATGGAGGTGGTCGGTGAGGCAGGGCTTGCCGAGGAGGCCCTTCGTCGGATCCCCGCCACCCAGCCCGACGTGGCCGTGCTCGACGTGCGCCTGCCCGACGGCGACGGCATCGAGGTCTGTCGCGACCTGCGGTCGAAGGACCCGTCGCTGCAGTGCCTGATGCTCACGTCGTACTCCGACGACGAGGCCCTGTTCGACGCCATCATGGCCGGCGCCGCCGGCTACGTGCTCAAGCAGATCCGGGGCACCGAGCTGGTCGACGCCATCAAGAAGGTCGCCTCGGGCCAGTCGCTGCTCGACCCGTCCCTGACCGCCAAGGTGCTCGAGCGGCTGCGCACCGGTGGGGCCGAGGACAAGAAGCTCGAGGCGCTCACCGACCAGGAGCGCCGGATCCTCGAGCTGCTGGCCGAGGGCCTCACCAACCGCGAGATCGCCGAGCGGATGTACCTGGCCGAGAAGACGGTGAAGAACTACGTGTCGAACCTGCTGGCCAAGATGGGCATGCAGCGCCGCACCGAAGCCGCGGTCTACGCCGCTCGGCTGTCCGAGCGCCACAAGCGCCAGTCCGGCTGACGGTCCTCGCTCTTGATCCGACCGTTCGCCGCGCCTCGGCGTGCCCGCCGCGGCGGGGCGGGCGACGTCCGCGCGTGCCGGGCTACCAGCCGCCGTCGTCGTCCGCGTCGGGGCCGTGCACCTGCTGCTTCCAGCCGGTGACCCGCCACCCGACCTCGAGCACCGCGCAGGCGATGGCGGCGATGCCGATGATGGCCAGGTCGATGACGCCATCGGGCAGCTCGATGGCGAAGTAGGAGCGCAGCGCCGGGATCGCCAGGATGCCGACGAAGGCGACCACCATCGCCACCAGCAGGCCGAGGCGCCAGGCGACGAGCGGGCGGGCCAGGATCGACAGGATCCACATGGCGACGATGAACAGCACGATGGTGGCTGCCGTCTGGGCGACCCGCAGCTGGTCGTCGCCCACCTGGGCCTTGGTGACCATGTAGGCGCTGAACGTCGCGACGGCGGCGACGATGCCCGCCGGCACCGCGAACCGCAGCACCCGGGTGAGGAAGCCGGATCGGGCCCGGCGGTTGTTCGGGGCCAGGGCGAGGAAGAAGGCGGGGATGCCGATGGTGAGGCTGGAGATGATCGTGAGGTGGCGCGGGTAGAACGGGAACGCCACCCCGGCCACCCCGACGGCCAGCGCCAGCAGGAACGCGTAGGTGGTCTTGGTGAGGAACAGGTTGGCCACGCGCTCGACGTTGGCGATGACCCGACGGCCCTCGGCCACCACCGAGGGGAACACGGCGAAGGAGTTGTCGAGCAGCACGAAGCGGGCGACCGATCGCGCCGCCGCCGAGCCCGCGCCCATGGCCACCCCGATCTCGGCGTCCTTGAGGGCCAGGGTGTCGTTGACGCCGTCACCGGTCATCGCCACCTCGTGGCCCTTCGACTGCAGGGCGTGCACCATCTCGCGCTTCTGCTGCGGCGTCACCCGCCCGAACACCGAGGTGTGCTCGAGCACCTCGGCCAGCTCGTCGAGGTCGGTGGGCAGCGTCCGGGCGTCCATCGGGTGGTCGGCGCCGTTGATCCCGCACCGCTCGGCCACCGCCCCCACGGTCACCGGGTTGTCGCCCGAGATGACCTTGACGATGACGCCCTGCTCCTTGAAGTAGGCGACCGTGTCGGGCGCGTCGTCGCGGATCTTCTCCTCCAGCACCACCAGCGCCGCCGGTTCGATGGCGGCGGGGAGCTGCTCTCCGGTGAGCCCGCCCGGGGCCCGGGCCAGGAGGAGGACGCGGCGGCCCCGCTCGGCGTAGTGGCGGACCCGCTCGTCGACCTCGCCCGCCGCGTCGGCGCCGGCGTTGGTGACGAGGATGTCGGGGGCCCCGAGCAGCCAGTCGCCGTGCCCGTCGAAGGCGGCGGCGCTCCACTTGCGGGCCGACGAGAAGGCGACCGAGCCGGTCGGCGTCCAGCCCGGGTCGTGGGTGTACTCGGCGGCGATGGCGGCCATCGAGGCGTTGGGGTCCTCGTCGGCCCGGGCCATGGCGGCCAGCACGTGCGACGGTGCCTCGCCGCCCTCGCCGAGGTGCTCGACGGTGTTGCAGACGAGGCGGCCCTCGGTGAGGGTGCCGGTCTTGTCGACGCACAGCACGTCGACGCGGGCGAGGCCCTCGATGGCGGCGAGCTCCTGGACGAGGACGTTCTTCTTGCCGAGCCGGAGCACGCCGATGGCCAGCGCCATCGAGGTCAGCAGCACGAGACCCTCGGGGACCATGGCGACCATGCCGGCCACCGATCCCTGCACGGCCTCGGTGAGGCTGTCGTGGTTGCGGGCCTGGGCCCAGATGAGCAGGGCGCCCGTCGGCACGATGAGCCACGTGACCAGCTTGAGGATGCTGTTGATCCCGTCGCGCAGCTCGGACTTCACCACGGTGAAGCGGGTGGCGTCCTCGCGGATGCGGAAGGCGTAGGACTCCGTGCCCACCTTGGTGGCGCGGAACACGCCGCGGCCGGCCACCACGAAGCTGCCCGAGAGCACCTCGTCGCCGGGCCCCTTGACGATGGGGTCGGCCTCGCCGGTCAGCAGCGACTCGTCGATCTCCAGGCCGACCCCCTCGAGGATCTCGCCGTCGACGGTGATCTGGTCGCCGAGGCCGAGCTCGACGACGTCGTCGGCCACCAGCTCGTTGGTGGGCACCTCGATGGTGGCCCCGTCGCGCCGCACCCGGCTGCGGGGCGCCGACAGGAGCGTGAGGCGGTCGAGGGTGCGCTTGGCCCGGACCTCCTGCACGATGCCGATGGCGGCGTTGAGCACCAGCACGATGCCGAACAGGGCGTCGCGGTACTCCTTGACGGCGAGGATGGCGACGAGGAGGGCACCGAGCAGCGCGTTGAACCGGGTGAAGACGTTGGCCCGGATGATGGCGCCGTAGGTCCGGCTGGTCGGGCTGGGCACGTCGTTGGTGCGCCCCGCCGCCCGGCGGGCCTCGACCTCGGCCGCGCTGAGGCCGGTGGTGGGGGTCGGGTCCGTCGTCGCCGTCTCCACGGCGGCTCTGTCTAGTGGACGCGGGGCGGAGGCGGCGGCTCCACCCACCCGCGACGGCGGTCGGGGTGCGGGCCGGGCGCGGTCAGCGTGCGGCCGTCACGGCGCGGCCGTCACCCGTCCTCGGGGGCGAAGGCGTAGTGCTGGCTCTCGAGCAGCTCCTCGAGGTCGGGCTCGACGTCGTCGTCGACGTCGGCCCACGGGACCGAGCCCTCGGGCTGCTCGTCGTCGAAGGCCACCACCGGTGCCTCGTCGGCCTCGTCGTCGGCCTCGACCAGTGCGACCTCGGCCCGGCCCGGGTCGGCGGCCGGCAGGAGGTCGAGGGGGTCCTCGGCGAGGTGCACGGTCATCGCCTCGGGTGACAGCCCGATCCGCTCGCCCAGTCGGTCGTCGTCGGGGAGGAACCCCCACTCGTCTCTTGGCTGCTTCAGCGTCATGGCGTGCTCCTCGGTTCGAGGGCTCGGTGGGAGGGCTCGGTGCGAGGGCCTCGGTCCCGCTCCGCCGTTGCTCCCACCCTCTCCCGGGCGCGCCGATCTGGCAAGGGAGGAAGGTCCCGCCCGCGTCCGCCGTCGGTCGGCGGCGTCGTCGGCCGATCTGGGGATCAGCGGTGGTGGACGGGGACCACCACGACCGGCCGGGTGGACCGCTTCAGCAGGGCCTCGGTGACCGAGCCGGTGAGGAGGTGGTGCAGGCCCGATCGGCCGTGGCTGCCCACCACGAGGTGGCCGGCGTCGATGCGGTCGGCGACCTCGAGGATCTTGTCGATGGTGGCCCCCATCACGACGAGGGGCTCGACCTCGAGGCCCTCGGCCTCGAGGCGGGCGGCGAGGTCGCGGAGCTGCCCGTGCTCGTCGAGCAGCTCGCCGGCGCGGTCGTCGCGGGTGTAGGGGCTGATGGGGTCCTTGTCGTACCCGGCGATCACCGGCTCGTCGGCGGCGACGTGGAGGAGGTGGACCCGACCGCCGCGCCCGTGGGCGAGCTCGGCCGCCTCGGCGACGACCGCATCGGTGGCGTCGGACAGGTCGACGCAGGCCAGCAACTCGCGCATGTGGTCGACGCTAGCCGCGCCGGTCGCGACCGGTCACCGGACGCGCCGGTGCCCCGCCGGGGAGGCGGGGCACCGGGTGATCGGCCGACCGTGCGACCGTGCGACCGGGTGGGGGACCGGTCGGCTGGGTCAGGGGCGAGTCGGGCTACTTCTGGGCCTTGGCGGGCAGCTGGCGGTCCATCAGCTTGGCGATCCGCTCGGGGGCCTTGGCCTTGATCGTGTCGCCCTGCTCCTGGGTGATCTTGCCCTCGGAGACGGCCTTGTCGACCCGGGCGTCGACCTTGGTGACGAGGTCGTCGACGATGGTCTGGGACGGCACGCCCTTCTCCTGGGCGACCTGGTTGATCGTTTTGCCGGACCGCAGCTCGGTCAGCAGGTCCTTGGGGCTCATGTTGAGGTCCTTGGCGACCTCCTTGAGGGCCTGCTTGGCCACGTGGCGGCGGCCGGCGTGGTCGCCCTTCTGGCCGGCGGGTTGGGTGGTGGGCGTGGCGGACTGGGCCGAGGCCACTCCGGTGAGGCCGGTGGCGGCGACGGCGACGGAGCCGCCGAAGAGGGCCAGGCCGGCGGCGGTGGTGGCGAGGAGCTTGCGCATGGTGGGTTCCCTTCGTGGGGTGAGGGGGTCGTTCTGGTGATGCTCAGGATCGGGGTCGCCTGTTAGGGACCGGTGATGCGCCGATCACGACCCGACCAGGGAGCGTCGGCGATCGAACCGGCCGCGCCGGGGCCCGCCCCTCGGCTGGGGTCGGTCAGGCGGACGGGGCGGTGGGGGCGGACGGGTTCGAGGCGCTGCCCGCTCCGGTGCTGGAGACGGTGCCGCCGGCGTCGAGCCCGTCGAGCAGCAGCTGGTACTGGTTGATCTCGTCGCGCTGCTGGCGAACCATCAGGCGGGCGAGCCGGGCGATGTCGGGGTTCTCGGCGTGGGCGGCGGCGTACTCGGCCATGTGGACCCCGCCCTCGTGGTGGGGGATCAGCAGCTCGAGGAAGCGACGGTCGACCTCGGGGCCCGAGCTGTTGAGGTAGGCGACCACGTCGGCCTCGGAGGCCAGCCCGTTCATCTGCTGGAAGGGGACCGGCATCGCCATCCAGGCCATCACCGTGCGGCCCGGGTCGGGGCGCTGCTGGCCCCGGTCGTGCAGGTACTGCTCGAGCCGGCCCATCTCGTAGCGCTGGCCGGCGAGGATGTCGGTGGCCAGCACGCGGATCGCCGGCTGGGTGGCGTTGCGGGAGGCGAAGTCGGCCAGCAGCACGGCCTGGTCGTGGTGGTCGAGCATGTCGGCGGCGAAGCCGTCGTCGACCGGCCCGCCGGCCACCGCCGGCGCGGTGGCGCCGGGCGTCGTGCCCACCTGGTGCCCCCATGCCACCGCCACGACGAGGGTGAGGGCCCACAGCACGACCACCGCGGTGATCGCCACGGCCCGACCGCCGGACCGTCGGTCACCGAGGCTGCTCACGGCCGCCGAGTCTACGGCGGACGTCCTCCCAGCGGTCGTCGCGGGGAGGCACCGGAACCGGCCCGGGCGCGCCTCGGGGGCCGGGCGCAACGCCCGACCCCCGAGGTCGTCACCAGTCCAGGGAGCAGGTCAGGTGGCCGGCAGCACAACCCAGGCCGTCACCATGCCGAACAGGCCGTTGTCGTTCTCGGCGTGGTTCAGGATGTGGCAGTGGAAGGCCCAGATGCCGACTCGCTTGAGCACGGGGTCGGTCACCGCCGCCTTGACGTTGATGTCCTCGGGCCGGCTCTGGACGAGGACGGTGTAGCGCTCGCCGGGGGCGACGTTCAGCGTGTCCACCCAGTAGGGCTGCTGCAGGGAGATCCCGTCCTTGGCCACGACCAGCTGAGGCATGTGGTGCAGGTGCATGGGGTGCGCCTGCAGACCCTCGTTCTGGTACGTCAGCTGATCCCAGTCACCGACGCTGGTGACCATCGGGTCGGTGGCGGGGAACGCCTTGCCGTTGAGGGTGAGCCCGATGACGCCGGCGTCGTTGAGCACCATCACCTTCTGGTGGGCGGGCGTGATCTTGGCCTGGATGTCGCCGGGCACGGTCACGTTGTTGATGGTCTTGCCGGCCGGCAGCTCGACCTCGCCCACCTGGAACTGGGCGAACAGGCCGTTCACCAGCGCCACCTGGCCGTGGTTGTGGGCGTGGTACATGCCCAGCTCGGGGTGGTTCGGCGCGGTGAACTCGTAGGAGTAGGTCGTCCCGGGCTTGATCGGCTCCTGGGTGATGGGCGACACGCCATCGTCGGGGAACGGCGTGGTGATGCCATGGAAGTGGATGTCGGTGTTGAGCGGCAGGGAGTTCTTGAGGACGACCTTCACCTTGTCGTTCGGGTTCACCTTGATCCACGGGCCGGGCACCATCTCGTTGTAGGCCCAGGCCTTGACGATCTTGCCGGGCTCGGTCTCCCAGTCGATGATCTTGGCCTCGAGGTCGAACTCCTTGGTGCCGTCGGGCAGCACCTTCGGGTCCATGACCTGGTTGCCGCGGCCCTGGGTGGCCACGCCCTGCACGCCGGGGGGACCCCACATGGTGGGCTGGGCGGCGGCCCCGCCGAGCACCTTGGTGGCGTTCTCGGCGACGGCGGAGACGTACTTGTTCGCCCCGTCGATCATGGCCTGGTCCTGGGCGGCGTACTGGGCCGGATCGGCGGCGTTGCCGTGGGTGCCGGTCTGGGCGTTGTCGAGGGCGTTGATCGCGCCGCCACCCGTGCCGGCGTTCACGACCAGCGTCGCCTTCATGCCCGACCCCTCGTGGCCCGGGATGGCGCAGATCACGTCGTAGGTCTTGCCGGCCTCGAGGGTCCCCAGGTCGAGGGTCTCGGTCTGGCCCGGGTTGAGGTCCTTGGTCTTCTTGTTGAGGTCCTTGACCTCGAGGTTGTGCTGGATGGTGCCCTTGTTCACCACCGCCAGCTTCACCGGGCCGGCGACCACGTTGATGGTGGCCGGGGTGATCTTGAACTCGGTGAGCTGGACCTCGACCGGCGCGGCGGCCGTCGACGAGGAGCTGCTGCTCGACCCGGAGTCCTTGGTGACGACGACCACCACGCCGATGGCGGCGAGGAGGAACGCTCCCACCGACATCAGCGCCGCGAACACGCTCAACGTGCTGCGGTCGCCCTCGTTGGACCGTTGCAGGGGACTGGCCATGGCTGCTCCTCGTGATGCAGTGAGGCCGGCGCCGGGGTGACGGACCGACGTCGGCCTTGGTGGATGGCGCCGCCTCGGTCACGACCGTAGGCCTGCGCTCGTCGCGCCGCGGGGTGACGTACCTCGGCGCGATGGAGGTCATGCTGCCCATAGGCCGGAGAGATGCGTCAGGGCACCCCGTCGTCGGGGGTCGGGACTTTGGTCCCACCGGTGGGGGGCCTCGGTCCCTGCCTCCTCCACCGGCCGTGGGGCGAGGATGGCCACCAGCCGTAACGGTCGTTATCGCAACGGCCGCCACGAGAGCCATCGGAGAGGGATCACCATGCGAGTGCTCGTCCTGGAAGGTCGCCCGGGTGCGGCCGACACCGCCGTCGAGGAGCTGGGCCGGGCTGGCCACGAGGTCACCCGGTGCCACGAGCCCGACGCCCCGCCGTTCCCCTGCAACGCCATGGTCGAGGGCCACGCCTGCCCGCTCGACGCCGGCCCCGTCCAGGTCGCCCTGGTCGTGCGCGACGGCGCTGCCACCGGGCCGGCGGCCGCCGAGGACGGCGTGCGGTGCGCCCTGCGCCGCCAGGTGCCCCTGGTGCTGGCCGGCGACGCGGCCGGCTCGGCGCTGGCCGACTGGGCGGCGGTCGTCACCGACGGTGACGGCGTCCCCGACGCCGTCGACCGGGCGGCGTCGGCGCCCCTGCGCCGTCACGGCGAGGCGGCCCGCCGCTCGCTGCGGTCGGTGCTCGAGCACCACGGGGTCGACGGCAGCGACGCCGACGCCGAGGTCCACCGGCTCGGCACCGACCTGAAGGTCGTGCTGCGCCCCGGGCGCGAGCTCGACAAGGCCCTGTCCGACATGGCGTCGGTCCGGGCGGTCGGCGCCGTCCGCGACATCGATCCCTACGCCCGCACCATCAACGTGTCCATCGAGCAGCCGTCGGTCGCCGGCGTCTGACCCCCGGCCTCGGCGCCCCCGGCGACGAGGCCACCAGAACCCAACCAGCCTCGAACCGCCGTTGCGCCCCCCTCGGCGCACCGGATCGGGCACGGGTGCCGGCTCGCCGGCATCCACTGCGACGGCCGGGCCTTGCCGCTCTCCCTCTCGGCGGTGGGCCCGGCCGGAGCGCGTCCGGGGACGGTGTTCGGTCCGTGGCTCGACCCCGGCAGGTCGGGACCTCCGCCCCTGTCCCCGGGCGTGCTGGCTGACGATCCTTGGTCCACCACGGTGGTGTCGGTCCCGCGAGGTGCGGCCCGGACGTCGCCGGCGGGTCGGGACGACGGGGACCAACCGGGGGACGAGATGTCGCAGCTGCAGGTGCTGATCACCGGGACCGAGGGCTGGGCGGTCGAGCAGGCCGCCGGCGACCTGGTCCGGCGGGGCCACCGGGTCGTGCGCGAGCCCGACGACCTCCACGTCGCCGACGTGGTCGTGACCGTGCGGGCCCACCCGCTGCCCCACGTCGCCCGGCCCGAGCGCTGCGTCACCGACGCCGTGGCCGCCGGCGTGCCGGTGGTCGTCGCCGGCGCGGCGGTGGCCCACCCCTTCGGCGAGCGGGCCGTCCACGCCCACCACGGGCTCGACGGGCTGGTCGATGCCGTCGAGACGATGGCCGTCCGCGGCACCCACGGCCCGACGGTGCGGACCCGGGCCTGATCCCGCCCCCGGTCGATCCGCCCCGACCACCCGAGCGCGACGCCGAGGTCAGGACCGAGGGTCCCTAGACTCGCCCCGGCCATGGACGTCGAGACCGCATCCCTGTTCTTCGCGCTGCTGTCGCTGGTGGCGTTGGCCGGCGTCGTGGGCCTGGCGGTGATCGGCCTCGTCTCGTGGCGCTCGGGCGGCACCCGCCTGGTCGGCCTGCGCGACGACCTCGGCCGCGTCGCCCTCTGGCTGGCCGCGGCCGTCGCCCTCACCTGCACCCTCGGCAGCCTCTACTTCTCCGAGATCGCCAAGTTCACGCCGTGCAAGCTGTGCTGGTACCAGCGCATCGCCATGTACCCGCTGGTGCTGCTCCTCGGGATCGCCGCCGTCCGCCGCGACCGCGGGATCCGGGTCTACGGCCTGGCCCTCGCCGCGATCGGGGCGTGCGTGTCGACCTACCACACGTGGCTGCAGGCCTTCCCCACCTCCAGCTCGTCGTTCTGCACGGTCGACGCGCCGTGCACCGAGCGCCACGTGTGGGAGCTGGGGTTCGTCTCCATCCCGTTCATGGCCCTCGCCGGGTTCCTCCTGATCATCGCCCTGCTCTGGGTGGGCCTCGGGAACCGCGGTGCCGTCGGGAACGACCTCGACCCCGACGACGTGATGAACGACGAGACGTCCGACGACGAGCCACCCGCCGACGCGCTCGTCGGCGCCCCAGCCCCGGCCTCCCAGGAGCCCTCCGCGTGAGCAACCGCCCGAACACCAAGCCCACCGCCTCCCGGCGGGCCACCGCCAGCCGGGTGCAGCAGGCCCGGCAGTCCGAGCGGACCAGCCGGGTGCCGTGGATCATCGGCGGCGCCGTGGCACTGGTGCTCGTCGTGCTGGTCGTGGCGGTGGCGCTCACCCGCAAGAGCGACACGCCGGTGGCCACCGGGGGTTCCGGCGGCGGCAGCGCCGGCACCGTCGTCAGCGGCGGTCTGTCCTACGGCACGGTCAAGGTCACGGGCACGCCGCTACCCGCCATGCAGCCGGGGGCCACCGGCGCCAACGACCCGGCCGTCGGCCAGGTGGCGCCCACCCTGCAGGGCGTCACGATGTCCGAGCAGCCCATCACCATCGGCAACGACGGCAAGCCCAAGGTCGTGATGTTCCTGGCCCACTGGTGCCCGCACTGCCAGGCCGAGGTGCCCAAGATCGAGCAGTGGCTGCGGGCCAACGGCATGCCCGCCGACGTCCAGCTCTACGCCGTGGCCACCGGCACGTCCGACCAGCGCCCGAATTTCCCGCCCGCCAAGTGGCTGCAGAAGGAGGGCTGGACGGTGCCGACCATGGTCGACGACCAGAACGGCACCGCCGCCGACGCCTACGGCCTGTCCAGCTTCCCGTTCTTCGTCGCCGTCGACGCCAACGGCAAGGTGGTCGCGCGCACCAGCGGCGAGCTGGAGCTGTCGCAGTTCGAGGCCCTCCTCGCCGCCGCCAAGGCCGGCGGGTCCACCGGCACCGTGCCGGGATCGGGGGCGGCCTCGCCGGGGGGCGCGGCGGCGTCGTCGACCACCGTCAAGCCCTGAGCGCCGGTCCGCCTGCCGGTCGAGCCGCCGACCGTTCTCCGTTGGGTCACCGGCCGGGCTGCGGGTCGGGGCGGCCGCCGACCTCGTGCCGGGCCGCCGGTAGGGTCGGCGGCCATGGAACGCTTCTCGGGCAAGGTCGTGCTGGTCACCGGGTCGTCGAGCGGGATCGGGGCCGCCACGGCCCGCCGCTTCGCCGCGGAGGGGGCCACGGTGGTGGTCAACAGCTCGTCGTCGGTCGAGGCCGGGGAGGCGCTGGCCGCCGAGCTGCCGTCGGCCTCCTACGTGCAGGCCGACATCGCCGACGCCGAGGCGTGCGAGCGGCTGGTGGCCACCGTCGTCGAGCGCCACGGCGGGCTCGACGTGCTGGTCAACAACGCCGGCGTCACCCAGGTGATCCCGCACCACGACCTCGACGCCGTCACCGACGAGGTCTTCCGCCGGATCCTCGAGGTCAACGTCCTCGGCACCTTCCGCCTGACCCGCCTGGCCATGCCCCACCTGAGGGCCTCGGGCGACGGCGCCATCGTCACCATCACCTCGGTCGCCGGCGTGCGGCCGACCGGCTCGTCGATCCCCTACGCCGCGTCCAAGGCTGCGCTGAACCACCTGACCGCCCTGGTCGGCAACGTCTCGGGGCCCGAGGTCCGGGTGAACGCCGTGGCGCCCGGGCTGGTGGAGACGCCGTGGACGGCCGACTGGACGACGTTGCACGAGGCGATGGGGTCGATGGCGCCGCTGCAGCGGTCGGCCCAGCCCGACGACATCGCCGAGGTCGTCGTCGACGTGGCCGCCGCCCGCTACCTGACCGGCCAGGTGGTCGTGGTCGACGGCGGCCTCTCGCTGCGCTGAGCCCGTCGGTCACCAAGCCGCCCAGCGCGGGCGGCTCGGGCGGTCGTCCCGCCCGACGGGCCGAACCGAACGGTTCGCCCCGCCGCCCGGGCCTCCTGGGCAGCGCGACGGCCCGAGCGCAAGCGATTTGAGTAGTCGTCACTCATGCCCGCCGACGGCGGGGATGGTGGGATCGTCCCCATGGGCCCGATCGACGACCTTCGGCAGCGGCTGCGCACCGATCCCGACTTCGAGCAGGCCGTGATCGACGACCCGCAGGGCAGCCTCGGGTCCTACGCCCTCAGCTCGGACGACCTGCGGGCCATCGCCGACCAGCTCAACGACGATCCGTCGCTCGGCCCGGTCGAGCAGCGCCGCCGCCGGGCCCGCTTCTTCGCCCTGTTCGCCGAGCGCCGGGAGGACGGTCCCGACGAGTGAGCCCGACGCCGGGTGGTCCCGGCGCGCGGGCGGCCGGGGCGGCGTGGGTCGAGACCGGGGTCACCGGCGGAAAAACACCCGGGCTGGGCCTGCCCCGGTGGCCGGGGCGGGTCGTACTGTCCGAGTCGTGAACCCGTTGGTCTTCGTGCTCGTCGCCCTGGTCACGCTGCTCCTGATGGAGCCGGCGGTGTACCTGGCCCACCGCTACGTGATGCACGGCGTCGGCGCCGGCTGGCACAACAGCCACCACAAGCGCCGCACCAGCCGGGTCGAGAAGAACGACCTGTACCCGGTGGTCTTCGCCTCGATCACCATCGCCGTCATGGCCGTCGGCAGCCAGGTCGAGTCCCTCCGGTTCCTCATGCCGATCGCCACTGGCGTCACCGCCTACGGGCTGGCCTACGCCTTCGTCCACGAGCTCTACATCCACCGCCGCCTGCCGTTCTTCACCTGGCGGGTGCGCTGGCTCGAGCCGCTGGTCGACGCCCACGTGCTGCACCACCGCTTCAACGGCGAGCCCTACGGCTTCCTGCTCCCGGTCGTGCCCGCCCACATCAAGGACAAGGCCGCTCGCCTCGGCGACCGGGTCACGTGGGACCGCCAGGCCATCCTCGCCGGCGAGCCCGCCGGCCGCGGCCGGTCCGTCGTCGAGCCGGCCGTCGTCGGCGGCCCGCCGGCCACCCCGGAGCGTCGCCCGGTCGGCGACGCCCCCGAGCTCGTCGGCGCCTGACCGCCACCGGGTTCGCCCGGTCGACCGGCCGGCCGATCCCGCCGGGTGAGCACACGCGCCCGAGTAGGTTGGCCCGGCGCGCCTCTAGCTCAACTGGCAGAGCAGCGGACTTTTAATCCGTTGGTTCCGGGTTCGAGCCCCGGGGGGCGTACCGCCGGAGCAGCGGACCTTTCATCCGTTGGTTCCGGGTTCGAGCCCCGGGGGGCGTACCGAACGGGACGGCATCGGTGGCCGGAGGCGGCCGATCCGATCGCCGCGACGGAGCGGCCTGCCGGCCAGCCAGGGCGGCGACGGCGCAGTCGCCGGTACGGTGCTCGCATGCGCTTGTCGATCAGCGAGCGGCAGTTCGCCTTCGTCGAGGGCGAGCTGGCCAAGGAGCGGGCCCACGCCCTGCGCAAGGTGGGCGACCGGCTCGACGACGCCGCGGCCCGGTGCTCCGAGCTGCTCGCCCGACTCGACGGGTTCGACGGCGTTCCGGACCCCCAGGACGGGGCCGGGGCGACGGCCGATGCGCCACCCGCGCCCGCCCCCGGGTCGGCGCCCGTCGCGCCGGTCGATCGCGCCCCGCTGCTCGAGGACTACCGGGCGGCGCGCCTGGCCTTCCAGGAGGCCAAGGCGTGGTTGTGCCTCCAGCGCGAGGCCATCGGCCTCCACGAGCACCGCTGGGTGGACCGGCTGTACCCCGATCCGCCCCGCCGCTGACGGCTGGCCCCGCCGTCGCGACCTGGCCGCGCCGTCGCGACCTGGCCGCCGCGTCGCCGGACGGCCGCCCGGCCACCCGGGGCCTCGTGACCGTCGGCCGTCGACGCGGCGCCCCCGAGCGGGCCGCCGGCGCGGCGCGTAGCGTCGGGGGCGGGAGCGGCGTCGAGGGGGTGGCCGATGGCGGTCGGTGACAAGCAGGCGGAGAAGCTGCGGGCGCTGGCCCAGCAGCACGTCGACGCGGAGGTGGTGAGCGCCGCCATCTTCCTGCGCAAGGGCGAGACGGCCTCGCGCGCCATCCAGGGGTTCGCCCGGGGGGCCGGCCTGCACCAGTGGGCCACCTCGATGGAGCGGGCGCCCAGCTTCCCCAGCCAGACGCTCATCGCGGTGACGCCCGACGCCATGCACTGCTTCGAGGCCAAGGGTGGGTTCTCGTGGAAGGTCAAGGCGCCGCTGGGGGCCTGGGCCCACGGCAGCTACCGGGCCGAGTCGGGGGAGGGCACCATCACCCGCTTCCTCACGCTGTCGTTCTACGACGGCACCCGGGCCGAGCTGGAGACCCAGGTGAGCGGGGCGCAGCGGTTCCAGGCCCGCACGGTCGACGAGCTGGTGGCCCGCTCGGGGGCGCCCCTCGGCGACGGCGACGGCGACGACGGCCCCGCGGCCGCCGACCCCGGCTGAGGACGACGGTGGCGGCGACGGCGGCGTCGGCATCGAGCCCGGGTCCCCCTCCGGCGGCCCCACCGACCCTCGCCGCCCGGCGGGGCGCCCCGGTGCGGACGGGGGTGTGGTGCATCCACGTCGGCCTGCCCGTCCTGGCGCTGTGGCTGCTGCTGGCCGTCCCCGAGGCCGACGTGCGCTGGGAGCACCACGGTGGCCACGCCGCCCTGGTGGTGCTCACCGCGCTCGTCAGCCTGGCCCTGGCCGTCCTCGTCGTCGTGCAGGCCGTCCGCCAGCAGGACCGGCGGCTGGGTCTCGTCGGCCTGTGCTTCACGTCGGCTGCGACCGGCCTGCTGGTCCACGGCCTGGTCACGCCCCAGCTGTGGGCGTCGGCCAACCTCGCCTTCGCCGTGTCGACGCCGGTCGGCCTGCTGGTGGCCTCGGGCTTCGCGGTGGCGGCTGCCTTCTCGCCGGGTGGGTGGTCGCCGGGCTGGCAGCGGCTGCCGTGGGTGGCGGCCGCGATCGTCGTCGCCGGCCTCCTCGTGGCCATGCTCACCGTCACCGCCGTCGGCCCGTTCGCCGGCCTCGTGCCCACGCCGGCCACCCAGGACCTGCTCGTCGTGCTCGGGTGGCTCGGCGCCGCGCTCTTCGTCGTGGCCGCCGCCCGGCTCGTCATCGACCACCGTCGCCGACCGTCGGTCGTGGTGCTCAGCCTCCTGACCGCGTTCGTGCTGCTGGCCGAGGCGCTCATCGCCGCCGCCTACGGGCGCAACTGGCAGCTGTCGTGGTGGGCGTGGCACCTCCTGATGGCCTTCTCGTTCGCCTTCGTCGCCTACGCCGCCGCCGTCCAGCGCTCGCGCGGCGGGTCGGCCACGGCCCTGTTCGCCGCCGTGTCGCTGCGCTCGACCGCCGACCGCCAGCGCGACCGCTACGGCGAGGCGCTCGAGTCGACCGTGGCGGCCATGGAGGCCCAGGCCGAGCACACCGCGCCGGGTGACGAGGCCGCCGTCGAGGCCGCCGCCACCCGGCTCGGTGACGAGCTGGGGCTCAACGACAACCAGGTCGACGTGCTGGTGCGGGCGGCCGGCGCGCTGACCCGCGAGCGCGACCGCGTCCGCCGGCTCGACGGCCTGGTCGCGGTCGGGCGATCCGCCTCGGTGATCGTCGACGACGCCGCGCTCGTCGACCGCGCCCTCGACGAGGTGGCCCGGGCGTTCCGGCCCGACCACGTGCGGGTCTGGCTGGTCGAGGACGGCCGGGTCGTGCGCCGGTCACCCGGCGCCGACCCCGGGCCGTCCGAGGGGTCGCGGGACGACGACCCGGGAGCTGCCGCCGACCTCGCCCCGGGCCGGGCGGTGCTCGACGCGCTGCCCGACGGTGGTCTGGTGGCCGACGTCGCCGCCGGCCAGTCGTTCACGGTGCCCTTCGCCGTGAAGGGCCATCCGGCCGGTGCCGTCGAGGTGGTGCGCGACCACGGCGGCTTCGCCGCCGACGACCTGGCGCTGGCGCGCAGCCTGGCGCTCCAGCTGGGCATGGCGGTCGAGAACGCCCGCCTCTACACCGAGCTCGACGGTCTGTTCCGCGCCTACCTCGCCCCCGACGTCGCCGCCGCGCTGATCGCCGATCCCCGTCAGGCCGGCCTCGGCGGGACCAACGTCGACATCAGCGTGCTGTTCGCCGACCTCCGCGGCTTCACCTCGTACTCCGAGCAGGCCACCCCGGCCGAGGTCGTGGCCATGCTCAACGACTGCTACGAGGTGGCCGTGCCCGAGGTTCTGGCCCAGGGCGGCACCATCTCGTCGTTCATCGGCGACGCCATCATGGCGGTGTTCAACGCCCCGGCCCGCCAGCCCGACCACGCGGCGCGCGCCGTCCGGGCCGCCATGGGCTTGAACCGCGCCGTCGACGCGCTGGCCGCGGAACGTCCTGGGTGGCCTCGGTTCCGGTGCGGGGTGAACTCCGGGCCGGCGGTGGTGGGCAACATCGGCAGCGAGCAGCAGCGCCACTTCACCGCCATCGGCGACACCGTGAACCTGGCGTCGCGCCTCGAGGGCGTGGCCGGTGCCGGTGAGGTCGTCATCGGCCCCGCCACTCGCGCCCTTCTCGGCGACGCGGTCGAGGTCGACCCGCTCGGCCCGGTGGTGGTGAAGGGCAAGCGCGAGCCGGTGGAGGCCTGCCGCGTGGTGCGCCTCGTCGACGAGGCCTGATCAGCCGCCGGTCTGGCTGTTGTAGCGCTCGAGCGCCTTGTCGACGTCGGTCTGCGCCTGGCTGAGCGAGTCGGCCGGCGTGCCGTTGTCGAAGATGAGCTTGTCCTGGGCCTTCTTCACCGACTCGCGGAACTCGTCGTAGGGGCCGATGAGCGGCCCGGGGAACGAGGCGTCGATGGCCAGCACCTGGTCGTAGGCGATCTTCAGCCACCGCCCCGACAGGGTGGTGGTGAAGGCCTGCTTCACGCTCGGCTCGTCGGCCGCCGCGGTGTTGTAGGGCAGGTACGAGCCGCCGGTGAACATCTTCGCCTGGGCGGCCGGGGTGTTCATGAACTTCATGAAGTCCCAGGCCGCGGCCTGCACCTCGGGCTTGGTGGTGTTGGTGATGTACCAGGCCGAGCCGCCCATCTGGGTCTTGCCCGGGTTCTTCAGGGCGGGGAACGGGCCGGCCGACAGGTCGAGGCCCGACACGTTGACGTTGTTGAGCTGGTCGCTGCTGCCGCTGCCGGTGTCGATCTTCTGGCCGCCGAGGAAGGCCTCGATGGACGTGGCCGCCGAGCTCGACTCGACCAGCATCGACGCCTTCTGCTGGGCCATGGCGAGGTACTGGTTGATCTGGCCGGGCGTGTTCGGGATGGGCAGCAGCAGGCCGGCGTCGTCCATGCCCTTGAACCAGGTGAACAGCTCGGTGGCCTCGGGGTTCCCGGCCAGGGTGGCCTTGTCGGTGGTGCCCGAGCCGCGCCCGTCCTCGTTGTTCACCATCGACGAGTGGGCGCCGGTCAGCCAGAACTCGGTCTTCCACGACGAGAACTCGTGCACGAGCGGCGTGTCCACGATGCCGGCGGCCTTGATCTTCTCGGCGTCGGTGCGCAGCTCGGCGAGGGTGGTGGGCGGCTTCTCGGGATCGAGCCCGGCCTTGCGGAAGTGGTCCTTGTTGTAGAAGAGCAGGACGTTGCCCAGGTTGGCCGATGCCGGCCAGAGCGTCCCGCGGATCGTGTAGTAGTCCCGAGCCGTCTTGGCGAACGGGGCCAGGTCGTAGCCGTCGGCGTTCACGCAGGACTGGGCGGGGAGGATCACGCCGCTGTCGGCCATCGACTGGGTGAAGGTGTCGTCGACCATCAGCAGGCCGGGGAGCTGCTTGGACGGCACGGCGGCGTTGAACTTGCGCTGCAGCTCCTGGTAGTCGGTGCCCTGGCTCTGCAGGACCACCTTCACCTTCGCCTGGGCGGCGTTGTACTGGTCGGCCAGGGCCTGGAGGGTCTCGAGGTTCTTGGCCGACTGGGTGTGCCACACGGTGACCTCGACGGGCTGGGTGGCCGAGCCGAGCGCCTGCACCGGGCAGGCCGGGAGGGAGCCGCCGGCGGTGCCGCCCGTGGCCTGATCACCGGATCCCGTCGAGCTCGAGCTGCAGGCGGCGGCCAGGGTGGCCATCGCCAGCGCACCGGCGACCAGCAGCCTGGTGCGATGGGCTCGGAGGCGTCGGTGGTCGCCTCGTCGGGGGTGGACGGGGGATGCCGGGGACGGTGTGGTGGGCACGGTCAGCCCTCCTGTTGGTACTGCTGCAGCAGCGTGGTGATGTCGGTGCTGGCCTGGTTCACGGCCTTGGCGGGGTCGCCCTTGTTGAAGATGATCTCGTCGACGCTCTTGCGCATCGCCTGGCGGACCTGGTCGTACGGACCGATCAGCGGCCCCGGGAACTTGGGGTCGACGCCGGTCAGCAGCTCGTCGTAGGCGATGGCCAGCCAGCGGCCGGCGAGCGTGTTGGTCCAGTTGTCGACCACCTTGGCGTCTTTGGTGGCCGACATCCGGTAGGGGAGGTAGGAGCCGACCAGGTTCCACGTGACCTGGGACTCGGTGGAGTTGAAGTACTTCATGAAGTCCCAGGCCGCCGCCTGCACCTCGGGCTTGGTGGTGTTGGTGATGTACCAGGCGCCGCCGCCCATCGCGAGCCGGCCGGGGGCCTTGATGCCGGGGACCTTGGCCGCGCCGATGTCGAGCGCCTGCGGGTCGACGCCGGCGGAGTCGATCCCCGCCGGCAGGCCCCGCGTGTTGAGGTCGCCCTTCAGGAAGGCCTCCACCGACGTGGCCGCCGTCGACGTCTCGATGGTCATCGACGCCTTCTGGTTGGCCATCGACAGGTACTGGCCGATCTGGCCCGGCGTCTGCGGCAGCGCGTCCATCAGGCCCTCGTCCACCATCTCGCGGACCCACCGGTAGAACCCGACGGTCGTCTCGTTGTCGTAGGCCGACGCGTCGGTGGTGCCCGCACCGCGGCCGTTGTCGTTGTTGACGATCGGCGCACCGGCGCCGGTGAGGAACATCTCGATGATCGCCGGGCTCACCTGCAGCACGACGGGCTTGTCGACCACGCCGGCGGCCTTGATCTTGCGGGCCTGCTCGCGCACCTCTTCGAGCGTCTGCGGGGCCTTGTCGGGGTCGAGGCCGGCCCGCCGGAGGTGGTTCTTGTTGTAGTAGAGCAGCGCGCCGGACAGGTTCAGCGACGAGGGGTACAGGGCGCCGTCGATCGTGTAGTACGCCTGCCCGGTCGGCAGGAAGTCGGACATGTCGTAGTGGTCGGCCTCGATGCACGACTGGGCCGGCAGCACCGTGCCCGAGTCGACGATCTGCTGCGTGACGGTGTCGTCGAGGACGGCGATGCCCGGCAGGTCCTTGGCCTTGACCCCAGCCTGGTACTTCTTCCACAGCTCGTCGTTGCTCGTGCCCTGGTTCTCGACCCGGACCTTCACCTTGGACTGCGACGCGTTGTACTTGGCGGCGATCTCCTCGAGGGCGTCGCGCGTCTTGGCCTGCAGGAAGTGCCACAGCACGACCTCGACCGGCCCGTTGGTCTTGGCCAGCGCGTCGAGCGGGCACGGCGGCAGGTCGGCCTTGGCCGCCGTCGCGTCGGTCGACCCCGACGACTGGCTGCTCGAGCTGCAGGCGGCGGCCAGCAGGGCGACGGCGCCGAGCACGGCGAGCAGCACCGTCGGTCGGCGCCGACGATGCCGACCCGGTGGAGTGGTGGCGGTGGCGGCGGTTCGGGTGGGTGCTCGCACTCAGCGCTCCTCGTCGTAGGCCTGGATGGCCTTGGTCGCCTCGTCGGAGGCCTGCTTGGTGGCCGTGGCCGGATCCTGTCCGTCGAACGCCACGCCGTCGAGGGCCGTCTTCAGCGCAGCGCGGACCTTGTCGTACGGGCCGATGAGCGGCCCCGGGAACTTCGGGTCGACACCAGTGGTGAGCTGGTCGTAGGAGATGGCGAGCCAGCGGCCCGCCTTGTCGGTGCGCCAGGCGTCGACCAGTGCGGCGTCCTTGGCGGCGCTCACGCGGAACGGGAGGTACGAACCCCGCAGGTTCCACTGCACCTGCGTCTCGGTGCGGTTCCACCAGGTGAGGAAGTCCCAGGCGGCCGCCTGCACCTCGGGCTTGGTGGTGTTGGTGATGTACCAGGCGCCGCCCGAGATCTGCGCCTTGCCCGGCGCCCGCAACCCGGGGACCTTGGCGGCGTCGATGTCGAGAGCGGTCAGGTCGACGTTCGACGTGTCGTTGTCGCCGGCCACGGACGTGTCGCCCTTCAGGAAGGCCTTCACCGACTGGGCGGCCGTCGACGTCTCGATGGTCATCGAGGCCTTCTGGTTCGCCATGGCGAGGTACTGGCCGACGTCGCCGCCGGCGTAGGCGATGGGCTCGGCGAGGCCGTCGCGCACCATGCCGGCGATCCAGGCCATGACCTCGCGGCCCTGGTCGGAGTCGAAGGCGGCGGCTCGGGTGGTGCCCGAGCCCCGGCCGTTGTCGTTGTCGACGGTGGGGGAGCCGGCCCCGGTCAGCCAGGTCTCGACGAACCACGGCTGGAGGCTCAGCGCGAGGGGCTTGTCGACGACCCCGGCGGCCTTGATCTTCTCGGCGGTGGTCCGCAGCTCGGCCAGGGTGGTGGGCGGCTTGTCGGGGTCGAGCCCGGCCCGCCGGAAGTGGTTGCGGTTGAAGTAGAGCAGCTCGCTCGACAGGTTGACGGTCGCGGGCTGGAAGGCGCCGTCGACCGTGTAGAAGTCGATGGCGGGCTTCACGAAGTCGCTCATGTCGGTCTTGGCGGCGTCGATGCACGACTGGGCGGGCAGGATCACCCCGCTGTCGGCGACGGCCTGGGTGGCGATGTCCTCGAGGATGGCGATGCCGGGGAGGTCCTTGGCCTTGGCCGCCGACTGGAACTTCTTCCAGAGCTCGTTGTACGAGGTGCCCTGGCTCTCGACCCGCACCCTCACCTTCGACTGCGACGCGTTGTACTCGGCCGCCAGCGCCTCGAGCGCCTCCTTGGTCTTGGCGGCGTAGCTGTGCCACAGGACCACCTCGACGGGCTGGGTGGCCGAGGCGAGGGCGTCGAGGGGACACGGCGGCAGCGCGATGGCCTGGCTGCCGGCCGGGCCTGACGAAGACGACGACCCCGAGCTGCAGGCGGCGGCGAGCAGGGCCACGACGACGGCGGCGAGGGCGATGCTCCTGGGTCGGTTGGTCGAGCGGGTGGTGATGTCACGACGCTGGGACATGGCACCTCTCCTTGCGCTGGTCCGGTCAGCCCTTGACCGCTCCGGCGGTGAGGCCCCGGATGAGCTGGCGCTGCAGGAAGATCAGCAGCAGCAGCACCGGAAGGGCGGCGATGATGGCGGCGGCGAAGCCGATGTTGGACTCTTCGACCCGGGCCGCCGACAGCGACTTCAGGCCGATCTGGATCGTCTCCCACTGGCCTTCGGTGACGACGGCCCGGGGCCACGTGTACTGGTTCCAGGCGCCGAGGAAGGCGATCACCGCGAACGAGGCGATGACCGGACGGGTGACCGGGATGGCGACGCGTCGCAGGAAGGCGAAGTGGCCGAACCCGTCGAGCTGGGAGGCGTCGAGCAGGTCGCGCGGGATGCCGAGGAACCCCTGCCGGATCAGGAACGTCCCGAACGCGGTGGCGAGGAAGGGGGCGGTGAGCGCCGGGATCGAGTTGAGCCAGCCGAGGCTGCGGATGGTGTCGACGTTGGGGATGAGGGTGACCTCGATGGGCAGCATCAGCGTCGCCATGAACACGACGAACACGACCCGCTTGAACGGGAAGTCCAAGAACGCGAAGGCGTAGGCCGCCAGCAGCGACGTGGCCAGCTGGAAGGCCACGATGATCACGGTGACGGCGGCGCTGAGGAGCAGCTTCTGGCCGAGGTCGCCCTCGACGAACGCCCGCCGGAAGATCCCCCACTGCACGTCGACGGGGTACAGCGGCTGGCCCTCACGGACGTAGACCGCCGGCGTCGACAGCGCCCGCACCAGGGTCATGTAGACGGGGAACAGCACGAGGACCGACAGCGAGGTCAGCACCACGTACCAGGTGGCCTTCTTCCAGGTGGCCTGCATCGAGTCGGCGCCCACATCAGCCCCCGTAGTGCACGCGACGGTCGAGGATGCGGAACTGGGCGAGCGAGACGACCAGGGTGATGAGGAACAGTCCGATGGCCATGACCGACCCCTTGCCCTGGTCGAGCGGCTGCTGGCTGTTGAAGATCTTCCACACGAGCGTCTCGGTGGACCCGGCCGGCCCGCCGCCGGTGAGGATGTCGACCTGGGCGAAGGCCTGGAAGGCGAAGATCACCAGCACCACCACGAGGAACATCAGGGTGGGGGAGATGAGCGGGAGGGTGATGCGGAAGAACCGCCGGACGGGTCCGTAGCCGTCGAGGGTGGCGGCCT
Source organism: Acidimicrobiales bacterium (assembly GCA_046331175.1). Classification (GTDB taxonomy): domain Bacteria; phylum Actinomycetota; class Acidimicrobiia; order Acidimicrobiales; family Acidimicrobilacustridaceae; genus JAWKIW01. The sequence goes on along the minus strand of JAXLRI010000004.1, from coordinate 286,887 downwards.
CGTTCACCTCGTCGGGGATGGCCTGCAGGCCGGCCAGCACGATGATGAAGGTGAGGCCGAGGTTCTGCCACACCGACGACAGGGCCACGCCGCGGAGGGCCGATGCCGGGTCCTGCAGCGAGATGAAGGACACGTCGCTGAAGTACCCCACCTGCGGGTTGATGAGGACGAAGAAGATCACCGAGGCCACCGCCACCGACGAGGCCACGGTGGAGGCGAAGACCGTCTGGAAGACCTTGATGCCCCGGAGGTAGCGGTTGGCGGCGACCGCCAGCAGCACGCCCAGGATGATCCCGAGCGGCACCGTGTAGACGACGTAGCTGGCCGAGATGCGCAGGCCGGACAGGAAGTCGCTGCCGGCGAGGGTCTCGCCGTACTGGCCGATCCCCTTGAACGTCTCGCGGGTGCCGAACCGGTTCTGCTGGTGGAGGCCCAGGTAGACGAGCCGGTACAGCGGGTAGAAGAAGAACATCAGGAAGATGACCGCCGACGGCAGCAGGAACAGGGCCGCCAGCAGCGACTCCTTCACCCGCCGGGAGCGTCCGGCCCCGACCACCTCGGTGCGGGTGGGCAGCACCGCCGTCACGAGAGGTGCTCCGTGGTGTCGGGGTCGAAGAGGTGGACGTGGTCGGGGTCGACGGCCAGCTGCACCGCCTCGCCCTCGGCCGGGCTCGGGCCGTCGGCGGGCTCGCGCACCGTGATGCGGGCGTCGCCGAGGTCGCAGATGAGGTGGCGCTCGTGGCCCAGCCACTCGACGGCCACGACGCGGGCGGCGAGCGGACCCTCGCCGCGGCGCAGGTTCTCGGGCCGGACGCCGACCACCACCGACGTGCCGGCGCTCGGCGTGGACTGGTGGCCGCCGGGCCCGGTGGCCAGGCGCAGGCGGCCGGCGGCGCCGAGGTCGGCCCACGGCTCACCGGCGTCGGTCGTGATGGTGGCCGGCACGGTGTTCATGGGCGGGCTGCCGATGAAGCGGGCCACGAACAGGTTGCGGGGCCGGTCGTACACCTCGTGCGGCGGGCCGACCTGTTGCAGGCGCCCCTCGGAGATGATCGCCATGCGGGTGGCCATGGTCATGGCCTCGACCTGGTCGTGGGTGACGTAGACGAAGGTGGTGGCGAGGCGGCGGTGCATCTCGACCAGGTCGACGCGGGTCTGGGCCCGGAGCTTGGCGTCGAGGTTGGACAGCGGCTCGTCGAACAGGAACGCGGCCGGCCGGCTGACGATGGCGCGGGCGAGGGCGACCCGCTGGCGCTGGCCGCCCGAGAGGGCGGCGGGCTTGCGGCCCAGCAGGTCGGTGAGGCCGAGCGTCTGGGCGGCCTCGGCGACGCGCTGCTGGCGCTCGGGGCCGGTGAGCTTGCGGGGCTCGCCCCCGTCGACGGCGAACCGCCGGGCGACGAGCGGCGACTCGATGTTCTTGGCGACCGTCATGTGCGGGTACAGCGCGTAGGACTGGAACACCATCGAGATGTTGCGGTCCTTGGCCTCCACGTCGTTGACGACGCGGTCGCCGATGCGCAGCGTCCCGTCGGTGATGGTCTCCAGGCCGGCGATCAGGCGCAGCGCGGTCGTCTTGCCGCAACCCGACGGGCCGAGCAGGACCATGAACTCCCCGTCGGCGATCGCCAGGTCGAGCTGGTCGACGGCGGTCACCTCGCCGAAGCGCTTGGTCACCCCCTCGAACACGACCTGGCTCATCGGCGGCCCTCCCCCGGCGTGGGCGACAGCGGCGACGCGAGCGACCCCGGTCGACGGCCCACGGATGACATGGTCGCATCGTTGCGTTCACGAGGTGGGGACGGGAGAGCCGAACGTCCCCCGGCGGTCGGGACCCGCTGGTACCGTCGCCCCCCGGTGACCCGTCCGGCAGGCTCCCCCGACACCGGCGACGCCGCCGCCGACTCGACGGCGCCGAGCGTGCCGGTCCCGGCGACCGGCCCCGCGTGGCGACGGGCCTGGGTGGCGGTCCGGCGACCCGTCGGCCTCTACCTGGCGGTCGGCGCCGTGCTCTGGGTCGTGTCGGCGCTGTCGGTGCACCTGCTGTCGCCGATCACCGCCTACGACCAGGGTCCGGGCCGGTTCCCCGGCGACGCCGTGCTCGACGGCTGGCTGCGGTTCGACGGCAACTGGTACCGGATCATCGCTGCCGACGGGTACTCCTACACGCCGGGCCAGCAGAGCCCGGTCGCCTTCTTCCCCGGCTACCCGCTGGCGGTGCGGGCGGCATCGTGGGTGGTCGGCGATCCGGTGGTGGCCGGGGTCGTGGTCAGCGTGCTGTGCGGACTGGCCGTGGCGTGCCTCTTCTGGCGGTGGAGCCTGCGGCGGGCCGACCCCCCGGTCGCCCGGATCGCCCTCGCGCTGCTCCTGCTGTGGCCCTACGCCTGGTACCTCTACGGCGCGGTCTACGGCGACGCGCTGTTCCTCGTCGCCGTGCTGGTGGCCTTCGTCCTCGTCGAGCGCGGCCACCCCGTGCTCGCCGGCTTGGCCGGAGCCGTCGCCACGGCGACGCGGCCGGTGGGGCTCGCCGTGGTCGTCGGGCTGGTGGCCATCGTGCTCGAGCAGCGCGGCGTGGTGCGCCTGGCCGCCCTCGATCGGTGGCGGACGGCCCGCGCCGCGGCCGCCGGCCGGCCGAGCGGTCTGCGCCTCCTCGCACCCGACCGACGGGGACCCCTGCGCCCCGGTGATGCCGGGGTGCTGCTCTCGCTCGGCGGCCTGGCGGCGTGGTCGGCCTACCTCTGGAGCCGGTGGGGCGACCCCTTCCTCTTCGCCACCGTGCAGGGCTCGCCCGGCTGGGACCAGGCCGCCGGTCCCCACACCTGGTTCAAGGTGACGTGGTTCCAGCAGGGCAAGAACCTGCCCGGCTGGCTGGCCGAGGCGTGGACGTCGAGCGGTCCCGGTGCCGACCAGGCGTGGACCAAGGCCGTCTACGCCGGGGGCGTGCTGCTGCAGGGCCTGCTGGTGCTCGGCGCGATCGCGCTCGTGCCGGTCATCCTGCGCCGACTCGGGTGGGGGTACGCGCTGTACACGCTGGCGGTCGTCGGCATCCCGCTGATCGGCAGCAAGGACTTCCAGGGCACCGGCCGCTACCTGCTGGCCGCCTTCCCGTGCTTCGTGGTGCTCGCCGACCTGCTCGCCGGTCGCCGCCGCCTGCGTGCCACCGTGCTGGTCGTCAGCGCCCTGCTGCTGGTGCTGTGGACCTCGGCGTTCGCCCGCGGCTCCTACGTGGCCTGATCGGCTCGGCCGCGCCGCGCTCGTCGCCCGTCCCCGGCCGGGTGCCGGTCGCCGGCGGGCCGTCGGCCAGAATGGGCGGATGGCCGAGCCCGCCCTCGCCACCCTCACCATGTTCTTCCCGGCGTGGAACGAGGAGGCCACCATCGAGCGTGCCGTCGAGGCCGCCTTCGAGGTGGGCGACGACCTGGTGCTCGACGGGGAGATCGCCTCCTACGAGGTGCTCATCGTCGACGACGCCTCCACCGACGCGACCGGGGCCATCGCCGACGAGCTGGCTGCCGCCGACGACCGCGTCCGGGTCGTGCACCACGAGCGCAACCGCAAGCTGGGCGGGTCGCTCAAGACCGGCTTCGCCGAGGCGCGCGGCGACCTCGTGCTCTACACCGACGCCGACCTGCCCTTCGACATGGCCGAGGTCTCCAAGGCCGTGCGCCTGCTGCGCATGTACGAGGCCGACATCGTGAGCGCCTACCGCTTCGACCGCACCGGTGAGGGCGCCCGCCGCCTCGTCTACAGCTACGTGTACAACCACCTCGTCCAAGCCCTGTTCCGCCTGCGGCTGCGCGACATGAACTTCGCCTTCAAGCTCGTGCGCCGCACCGTGCTCGACCACGTCGAGCTCCGCAGCGAGGGTTCGTTCATCGACGTCGAGCTGCTGGCCCGGGCCCAACGCATGGGCTTCCGCATCGTGCAGTTCGGCGTCGACTACTTCCCGCGCACCCGAGGCATCTCCACGCTGTCGTCCAACGCCGTCATCCTCACCATCGTGCGCGAGGCGATGTCCCTGCGCTCCGAGCTGCTGGCCATCGGGCCGCTCCCCGAGGACGTGCTCGCCGCCGGTCGGCCCGATCCCGGTCGACCCGACCCCCGCCGGTCCGGTCCCGACCGCTCCGGCTCGTGATGGGGGCTGGAGCCGGCGGCGGCGAGGAGGCGGTGCGACCCAAGCAGCTGATCGTCAACGCCGACGACTACGGGCTGACCGAAGGGGTCTCGCGGGCGATCCTCCGGGCCCACGCCGCCGGCATCGTCACGTCGACGTCGGTCCTGGCCCTCGCCCCCGGCTTCTCGTCGACGGTCGGTTGGCTGCAGGACCACCCCACCCTCGGCACCGGCGCCCACCTGGCTGCCGTCGGCGAGGACCCCCCGCTGCTGTCGGCCCGGGAGGTGCCGTCCCTCGTCGATCGCCGGGGTCGGTTGCGCCTGTCCTGGCGCCACTTCCTCCCCCTCGCCGCCGCCGGCCGCGTCGATCCCGACGACCTGCGCCGCGAGCTCACCGCCCAGATGGAGGCGATCGTCGGCGCCGGCGTGGAGGTCGACCACATCGACACCCACCAGAACCTGCACCTGTGGCCGATGGTGCGCGACGTCGTGCTCGACGTGGGCGAGGCCTTCGGGGTGCGCGTCATCCGCGTCACCCGATCGGCGGCCCGCTCGATCGTCGGGGCGACCGTGCAGCGCCTGGCCGGCGACCTCCAGGAGCGCCTCGACGCTCGGGGGTGGGCCTACGCGCCCGTCTCGACCGGGCTCGACGAGGCCGGCCACCTGAGCCGGGGGGCGATGGTCACGGCGCTCGAGCGGCTGTCGCGCGAGGTCGACGCCCGGGGCGGCGGGGTCGCCGAGCTGGCATCGCACCCGGGAGAGGCGGGTGACGTCGACCTGGTCCGCTATCGCTGGGACTACGCGTGGGGCGACGAGCTGGCCGCCCTGTGCTCGGGCACGGTGCGGTCGGCGGTGGACGAGCTCGGCTTCGCGCCCACCACGTTCGCGTCGCTCGCGCCGCCGACCACGTCGTCGTCCGCCCCACCACCGACGACGCCGTCGTCGACGGCCCCGACGGGCGCCGTGCCGTGAGGCGGCCGGGCACCCCGGCGGCGCTCCAGGCGATCGACGCCTTCGCCGATGCGCCACCCGGCGATCGGCTGCACGTGCGCGTCCGCTGGCTCACCTGTCCCTTCGCCGCGGTCGAGCGCGAGGTGCCGGTGGGGGGTCGGGTCCTCGAGATCGGCTGCGGCCATGGCCTGCTCTCGCTGTACCTCGCGGCCAGCGCACCCGGGCGAGCCGTCCACGGCGTCGACGTCGACGAGCACAAGATCGCCCTGGCCCGCGGCGCCGCCTCCCGGTTCGCGGCGGCGGGCGGAGGGTCGGTGTCCTTCGACGTGGTCCGGCCGGGGGTGCTGCCCGACGGGCCGTTCGATGCGGTCGTCGTGGCCGACGTGCTGTACCTGCTCTCGCCGGAGGCCCGGGCCGACCTCCTCGAGGCGGCCGTGGGGCGGCTCGCCCCCCAGGGCCGGATCGTGGTGAAGGAGGCCGATCGCGTGCCGCGCTGGAAGGGCGCGCTCACCGTCGGCCAGGAGCTGCTGTCGACGCGGGTGCTGCACATCACCCAGGGCGACGAGGTGGCCTTCGCCCCGCCCGACGAGCTGGCCGCGCCGCTGCGGCGCGCCGGCCTCGACGTGGTGATCCGCAGGGCCGATCGGGGCTACGTCCACCCCCACGTGCTGCTCGTCGCTCGGGCCGGCGACGCTACGGTGCCCTCCTGATGCGAGCGGGAACCACCACCGCGCCCCCGGACGGCCACAGCCCCGACCACGTCGGGGCGGCCCACGGCATCGAGGCCCAGCCCGACGCCCACTACTTCGACGTCATGGCGACGGTGGCCGAGACGCACTGGTGGTACCGGGCCCGCCGGGCGTGGGTGGCCCAGGAGCTCGGCCCGCGACTGCGCCCCGGCGACACGGTCCTCGACGTCGGCACCGGCACCGGCGAGACCCTCGAGACGCTGCACCGGCTCGGCGCCGGGCGCGTGGTGGGCTCCGACATCTCCGCCCAGGCGCTCTCGTTCGCGGCGCACCGCCGGCCTCGCCCGGCCGTGCTGCGGTCGCTGGCCGGCGACCTCCCCTTCCCCGACGCCTGCGCCGACGCCCTGGTCAGCCTCGAGGTCCTCGAGCACCTCGACGACGACGTCGCCGCCACCCGCGAGTACCGCCGGGTGCTCAAGCCGGGGGCCACGGCCTACATCACCGTGCCGTCGTACCAGTGGCTGTGGAGCGAGCACGACGACTGGGCCGCCCACCGCCGCCGTTACGACGCCGCCACCTTCGAGCGGGCCGTCGTGGCGGGCGGGTTCTCCATCGTGCGCACCTCGTACTACTTCTCGTTCCTCGTCCCGCCGGCCTTCCTCATGCGCCGCACGCCGCTGAAGCGCCTGATCGCCGCCTCCAACGACGAGATCAGCGCCTCGCACCCCGCCGTCGACAAGGCCTTCGCCGCCGTCGCGAGGCTCGAGCGCGCCTACGGCGCCCGGTGGCGCATCCCGTTCGGCCTGTCGATCTTCTGCGTCGCGGAAGCCGTCTGATGGGGCGCCGGGCCGTCGCCGGGGTGGCGGCCGGCGGGTTGGCCGTGGCCATCGCCGGCGCCGCCGGTCGGGTGCTGGCCGACGACGACCGGCGCGAGCGGCTGCGACGACAGGCTCGGGTGTGGCGCCTGACGGCCAAGCGGGGCGCCCACTGGGCGACGATCAAGGTGCGCGGCGCCCGCCTCGACGACGAGGCCCGGGCCGCCCTCGAGGAGCAGTTCGCCATCCGCACCGCCGAGGACGTCGCCAAGGAGCTCGGCAACATGAAGGGCGCCATCATGAAGCTCGGCCAGATGGTCAGCTTCATCGCCGACGGCCTCCCCGAGGAGGCCCGCGCCGCGCTCCAGAGCCTCCAGCAGGACGTCCCGCCGATGGCGCCCAGCCTCGCCGAGCAGGTGGTGCGCGAGCAGCTCGGCGACGACCCCGAGCGCATCTTCCTCGCCTGGGATCCGGTGCCGGTGGCCGCCGCCTCGATCGGCCAGGTGCACAAGGCGGTGCTGCACGACGGCCGGGAGGTCGCGGTCAAGGTCCAGTACCCGGGCGTCGGCAAGGCCATCAAGCACGACCTCGACAACGCCGAGATGCTCTACGCCGTGTTCTCGGCGGTGGCCCTGAAGGGCCTCGACGTGCACGCCCTCGTCGACGAGCTGCGCGACCGCATGTACGACGAGCTCGACTACACGCTCGAGGCCGGCTGCCAGACCGAGTTCTGGGAGCGCTACCGCGACCACCCCTTCATCCGCATCCCCAAGGTCATCCCCGAGCTCTCGGCCGAGAAGGTGCTCACCACCGAGTGGGTCGATGGCATCGGCTGGACCGAGTTCGAGGCCCTCGCCACCGACCAGCAGCGGCAGCGGGCGGCCGAGGTCGTGTTCCGCTTCGCCCAGGGGTCGGTGCACGAGCACCGCGTGTTCAACGGCGACCCCCACCCCGGCAACTACCGCTTCCACGACGACGGCTCGGTCACCTTCTTCGACTTCGGCCTGGTGAAGCGCTGGGCCGAGGACGAGTTCGACAAGCTCATCCCCATCCTCGACCTGGTCCTCGATCGAGACGCCGAGGGCACGGTGGCCGCCATGGAGCGGGTGGGCTTCATCGTGGACGGCCACGGCCTGCCCGCCGACCACGTCTTCGCCTGCGTGAGCGCTCCCTACCGCGCCTACTTCGACGACGAGTTCACCTTCACCAAGGCGTACACGACCGAGGCGCTGCAGAACGTGATGGACCTGCAGGGGCCCTACGCGGACGTGATCCGGTACCTCAACATGCCGCCGTCGTTCGTCATCCTCGACCGGGTCGTGTGGGGGGTGAGCGCGCTGCTCGGCCGCCTCGAGGCCCACAACCGCTGGCGAGGGATCCTGCAGGAGTACCGCCATGGCGGCGAGCCGGCCACCGAGCTCGGCGAGGCCGAGCGGGCCTGGAAGCAGCGCCGGGGCCTGGCGTGACCGAGGCGGTCCCGGGTCGCCAGCGCGTGTACCTGGCGGGCCCCGACGTCTTCCTGCCGAACGCCGCCGAGGTCGCCGCCGCCAAGCAGGCGGTCTGCGGCCGCCTGGGCCTGGTCGGCGTGCACCCCTTCGACGCCGAGGTCGCCCTCGACGCGGTGGCGCGTGGCGAGGCGCGGGGGTTGGCCCTGCACGACGCCCTCGTCGACCAGCTCGACGGCTGCGACGCCGGCATCGCCAACCTCACGCCGTTCCGCGGGCCCAGCGCCGACGTGGGCACCGCCCTCGAGGTCGGCTACCTGGTCGGCCGGGGGCGCCCGGTGGTGGGCTACACGAACGTCGACAGCCACTACGCCGAGCGGGTCGACGCCGACGGCCTGGCCGTCGAGGACCACGACCTCGCCGACAACCTCATGCTCGAGGGCGCGGTGCGGCGGTCGTCGGGGGTCCCGATCCTGCGGGCCGACGTGGCCCCCGACCGGCGGCTGTCGGACCTCGCCGCCTTCGAGCGGGCCGCCATCGTGCTCGCCGAGGTGCTCAGGCGTCGTTGACCGCGTCGGCCGGTGTCGCGTCGGCCGGTCTCGTGTCGGCCGGTGTCGCGTCGGCCGGTCTCGTGTCGGGCGGTCTCGTCTCGGCCGGCGCCCCCTCCCACCGGGCCCGCGCCGCCAGGTCGGCCACCAGCGCGTCGTGGTCGACGGAGCGGCGCAGGCGCACGGCCTCCCCACCGCGCGCCGCCACGACGTGGAGCTCCTCGACGAACCGCGGCCGCTTCTCGCGCGGGAAGATCCAGACCCACCGGACGAAGGTGGGGTCGAGCCGCTCGGGGCAGCCGTCGGCCATGTCGGGGCGGTTCGTGCCCCGGTGGCGCAGCCGCCGGGCCAGCACCCGCCACAGGCATCGCCAGCGGGGGGTGTCGACCAGCACGACCAGATCGGCGGCGTCGATGCGCAGGTGGGCGGTGGTGCCGTGGTTGCCGTCGAGGATCCACGCCGGCCCCGCGACCAGCGACTCGACCCGGGCCAGCCAGTCCTCGGGGGCCGGCTCGACCCATCCGGGCGACCAGTACAGGCGGTCGAGGTGGACCACCGGCAGCCCGGTGGCCGCGCCGAGCCGAGTGGCCAGGGTCGACTTGCCGGCTCCGCCGCTGCCGACCAGCGCGATGCGTCGGGGCAGCGGCCGATGGGGCCCCGCCTTCGGACCACGTGCGCCCGCCGTCGGACGACCCGCGCCGGGCGTCGTCACCACCGGTGGTGCAGCATCGGGCGATCGGTGCCGGCGGCGGCCGTCACTGCCCGTCCTCCCAGCCGAGCAGCGTGGGGAGCTGCTCGAGGAAGGCTCGCTCCTCGGGCCAGGCCGAGGCGTGGGCCTGCTGGCGGATGAAGGCGAGGAACGCCCGCCGGTCGTCGAGGCCGAGCCGCTTGAGGTGGTAGCTGATCTCCTCCTCCATGCGGACCGAGAGCGTGGGGCTCAGGTCCTCGGCGGGGGCGTGGGCGATCAGGTACTGGAAGCCGATGACGATGGTCATCAGCACCTCGTCGAGCGTCGGCTGCTCGGACATGGCCAGCAGTCTTGCCGGTGACCGGGCGACGTGGCGGATCGACGCCGGGCCGAGGATGAACGGGACATGACGGGAGGGTGCACGATGGGGGTCGCGCTGGCGTCTGAGCGGTAACCTTCGGCCGCCGTCGGAGCACCTGGCGGCCCCCTCGACCCTCGGAGGTCCCATGCGCTCGCGCCGTTCCGCCCTGCTGGCCCTCGTGGCCGTCGCCGCCCTCGGGGTCGGTGCCTGCTCGAAGTCCGACAGCACCGCCACCACCGCCACGACCGCCGGGGGGTCCAAGGGGTCCACACCGGGCTCCACGAAGGGCGCCGACCTGGCCGCCCAGATGAGCGGCGTGAAGCTGGTCAAGGACGGCACCCTCACCATCTGCTCCGACATCCCCTACGCCCCGTTCGAGTTCCCCGACGACGACAAGGGCGGCGAGCTGACCGGCTTCGACGTGCAGCTGGTGAACAGCATGGCCAAGAACCTCGGCGTGACCACCGACTGGAAGACCACCCCGTTCGACTCGATCATCGCCTCGCTGGCCGCCGGCAACTGCGACATGATCGCCTCGGCCACCACGATCAAGCCCGAGCGTGCCGAGAAGGTCAACTTCTCCCAGCCCTACTTCGATGCCGACCAGTCGCTGCTGGTGCTGGCCAAGAACAAGGACACCTACAAGCAGCTGAGCGACCTGGCTGGCAAGACCATCGGCGTGCAGTCGGGCACGACCGGGGCCGACTACGCCACCGCCAACACGCCGCCGGGGGCCACCGTCAAGGAGTTCCAGGGCGCCGACGACCTGTTCGCCGCGCTCAGCTCGGGCCAGATCGACGCCGTGCTGCAGGACTACCCCGTGAACGCCTACCGCGTCGTGAAGAACCCGCAGCAGTTCGTCGTCACCCAGAAGATCAAGACCGGTGAGCAGTACGGCCTGGCCACGGCCAAGGGCAACGACAAGCTCACGTCGGCCCTCAACGCCGCCCTGTCCCAGGCGAAGTCCGACGGCACCTACGACCAGATCTACACGACCTGGTTCGGCCAGAAGCAGCAGTAGGCGAGCGCCCCGGCCAGCGCGGCGGACCGCCGGCACCCGACGACATCTCCATGAGCGCAGGGCCCGAGGCCGAGCCGGCGCCCCGCCCCGACCTCGCGTCGGTGGCGGGGCCCGGTCGCGGCGGCATGTCCAAGCGTCGCCGCGCCCAGCTCATCCGCTGGGGGGTCTACGGCGGGTCGCTCCTGCTCCTCGCGCTCGTCATCGCCGGCACCGACTGGTCCAAGCTGCAGGAGACGTTCTTCGACCCGGCGATCTTCTCGTCGCTGTTCCCGAAGATCATCACCACCGCCGCCCGCAACACCCTGATCTTCACGTTCTTCGGCTTCAGCGGCGGCCTGGCCATCGGCCTCGTGCTGGCCCTGATGCGGCTCTCGTCGATCCGTCCGTACCGCTGGGCGGCGGCGGTGTACATCGAGATCTTCCGGGGCCTGCCGGCGCTGATCACGATCGTGCTGATCGGCTACGTGCTGCCGCTGGCGCTGCAGGTGCAGGTGCCCGGCATCTACGGGCCGGGCAGCCTCGCCCTGGCGCTGGTGACCGGGGCGTACCTGGCCGAGACCATCCGGGCCGGCATCGAGGCCGTGCCCCGTGGCCAGATGGAGGCCGCCCGCTCGCTCGGCATGGGCTACGGCCGGGCGATGGCCACGATCATCATCCCGCAGGCCTTCCGGGTGATCCTCCCGCCGCTGACCAACGAGTTCGTGCTGCTCATCAAGGACACCTCGCTGCTGTTCGTCCTCGGCACCACCGACGACACCATCGAGCTGGCCAAGTTCGGGCGCGACGCCGTCGGCAAGACCTTCAACGGCACGCCGCTCGTCGCGGTGGCGCTGGTGTACCTGATCATCACCATCCCGCTCACGCGGGTGGCGGCCTACCTCGAGAAGCGCGCCAAGCGGGGCCGGTGAGCCGACCATGAGCGACGTCATGCCCCCGCCCGCCGCCCCGGCCGACCCCGGGCCCCAGATCGAGATCGTCGGCCTGCGCAAGAGCTACGGCTCGCTCGAGGTGCTGCGGGGCATCGACCTGTCGGTGCGCCGCGGCGAGGTGGTGTGCCTCATCGGTCCGTCGGGGTCCGGCAAGTCGACCCTGCTGCGCTGCGTCAACCGCCTCGAGGAGCCCACCTCAGGCGTCGTGCGCATCGAGGGCGTCGACATCACCGACCCCGACTGCGACATCGACGTCGTGCGCACCCGCATCGGCATGGTGTTCCAGCAGTTCAACCTGTTCCCGCACCTGAGCGTGCTCGGCAACCTCACCGTGGCGCAGCGCAAGGTGCTCAAGCGGCCCAAGGCCCAGGCCGAGGAGACGGCCCGCGCCGTGCTCGACCGCGTCGGGTTGGCCGAGAAGATCGAGGAGTACCCGGGCCACCTCTCGGGTGGTCAGCAGCAGCGGGTCGCCATCGCCCGGGCGCTGGCGATGGACCCCGACATGATGCTGTTCGACGAGGCGACCTCGGCCCTCGATCCCGAGCTGGTGGGCGAGGTGCTCGCGGTGATGCGCCAGCTGGCCGAGGAGGGCATGACGATGCTCGTGGTGACCCACGAGATGGGCTTCGCCCGGCGCGTCGCCGACCGGGTGGTGTTCCTCGACGGCGGCGTCCTCGTGGAGGAGGGCCCGCCGGCGGCGGTGCTGGGCGATCCCCAGCACGAGCGCACGCGGCGGTTCCTTCGCCTGGTGTCCGAGCGGGACTGACCCGCCGGCCCTCGGCTCAGGGGGCGCCGGACCGGCCCGTCGCAGCGGTCGGGTGGTCGCCGTCGCCGAGCTGCTCGTCGAGCCTCCCGTCGACCCCGTCGTCGACGTCGTCCAGGCCGTCGCCGCCGGCCCCGTCGTCGCCCAGGCCCTTGGCGATGAGGAAGCCGATGGCGCGCTCGGCCCTGGGGTAGCGGGCGACGAGGTCGTGGAACGCGGGGGAGTGGTTCGGCTCGACGAGGTGGGCCAGCTCGTGCACCAGGACGTAGTCGAGGACCCAGGTCGGGTAGGTGGCCAGGCGGTCGGACACGCGGATGCGGCCGGTTCGCGGCGAGCACGACCCCCACCGGCGCTGCTGGACGGCCGACCACGTGACCTCGGCGGGGCGGGGGAACCCGTAGCGGGCGGCCAGCGCCACGGCCCGGCGGTGGACGTCGACGGGACCGGCGGCGTACTTGCGCTGGACGCGCGCGACGAGGGCCTGGACGTGCGTGTGCTCCTCGTCGGGGGCCATGCCGGCGGGCACGCGCACCTCGATGGTGCCGTCGACGACCGAGGCCGACAGGGTCTTCCGGCGACGGGGGCTGCGGATGATGCGGACGGGGAGGGGCATGGCTCGACCTCGGGGTGCGGTGCTGTCGGGACGGGGGCGGGCCGGGCCGCGAGGTCGTCAGATCTGGGTGGGGACCGACGTCAGGAGGTCGTCGTCGACGAGCTGGAGCCGCTCGCCCAACGTCAGCCGGTCGCCGTGGTGGGTGGCCCACCGGGCGCCGAGGTTGGGCAGCCGCTCGAAGGGGAGGTCGTGCTGGCGCTCGAGCGCGTAGACGATGCCGCCGTGGGCGACGACGAGGATCTCGGCGCCCGCGTAGGTGGCGTGGAGCTCGTCGAGGGCGTCGTGGACCCGGGCGAGCAGGTCGTCGTCGGTCTCGAAGCCCGGCGGCCGGCGTCGCTGCTCGAGGTAGCCGGGCCACGCCTCCTCGATCTCGTCGTGGGTGAGCCCCGACCACTCGCCGGCGTCGCGCTCGCGCAGCCGCGGCTCGACCACAACGGGTCCGACGCCGAGGGCCGAGCTGAGGATCTGGGCGGTGTGCGCGGCCCGCTCGAGGTCGGACGAGACGATGAGGTCGACGGTGCCGACCCGGCCGGCGGCGGCGTGGGCCTGCTGGCGGCCCAGCGCCGACAGCGGCGGATCGGCCTGGCCCTGCCACCGACCGGTGGCGTTCCACTCGGACTGGCCGTGGCGCACGAGGAGGATCGAGGTCACCGCAGCACCGTACCCGGGGGGTCTGACCGCCACCGTGCTGCCGGCGCCACGACGGTGGCGCGGCGCCCGATCGCCGCCGTGGCGCCCATCCCGGGGGGAGCGCGCGGCGGTGGGTACGCTGCGGCCGTGGCGACGTTGCGTCTGTTCGCCTCGGCGCGGGAGGCGGCGGGCACGAGCCACGACCTCGTGCCCGGTGCCACCGTGGGCGAGGTCCTGGCTGGAGCTCGGGCGCGCTACGGCGCCGACTTCGCCGCGGTCCTCGCCACCTGCCGCGTCTGGTGCAACGGCGAGCCCGCCGTCGACGACGATCCCGTCGGCGACGAGGACGAGGTGGCGGTGCTGCCCCCCGTGTCGGGCGGGGCTCGATGACCACCGCCACCCAGGGGCGGCGGGCGCGGCGGCGCGAGCGCCGCGGCGCCGACAGCCAGCCCTTCCCCAGCCCGAGCCTGGTCCCGGGGGTCCCCTCCGCCTCGTCGGCGGTGCCCGGCCAACCCCGCTGGATGCAGCGGGTGTTCCCCGGTCACGACATCGACGGGCCCAAGGTCCGCCTCGGCTTCCTCTGGTTCCTGCTGCTGTGCGGGGCCGTCTACGCCGGCCTGGTGGCGCTCGGCGCCCTGTACGGGCTGATCGCCGGCATCGCCGCCCTGCAGATGTGCCGCGAGTGGAAGGCCGTCGGCCGCCAGCCCAGCCGCCTGGTCGCCGGTCCCATCGCCCTGGCCATCGTCCTCAGCGCGTCGGTCTCGCTGGCCCTGCCCGGCCTGCTCGCCCTGGCCGCGACGGTGCTCGCCGTGCTGCTCGCCCTGTTCCGCCGCCGGCGTCGGACCCCGCTGCTCGACGCCGCCGGCACCACCGTGCGCTGCACCGTGTTCCACGCGCTCGGCGCCGCCGCCGTGCTCGTCACCTACCGGGCCAGCATCGCCGGGGCCATCATCCTGCTGGTATGGGTGTGCGCCTACGAGATGGGCGACTTCCTCGTCGGCAGCGAGTCGGGGAGCGCGCTGCTCGGCCCCATCGCCGGCATGATCGCCGTCGGGGTGTTCACGTTCACCGTGGCCGTCTTCCAGCTCTCGCCGTTCCGCGACCCGGTGCACGCCGCCGTGTTCGGCGGGCTGGTGGCGGTGCTGTGCCCGCTCAGCCAGCTCGCCGCGTCCCTGCTGCTGCCCACCGCCAGGGCCTCGGCCCCCGCCCTCCGTCGGCTCGACTCCCTGCTGCTCACCGCACCCGTCTACGTCTGGTTGCTCTGGAGCTACCTCGCCGCGTGAGGCCCCGGGCCGGCGGTCGCCGCCGACCGCGACGACGAGGGCGGCGAGCGCATCATCACCGCCACCGATGGAGCCCGGGTGCGCCGGCCTGCGGTCGAGCGACGGCCCCGGTCCGGCCTGGCTACGCTGGGTCCGTGCCTCCCGGTGACGGCGGCTTCCCGCTCTCCGACCACCACGCCTCCCTGCTCGCCCCCGACTACCTCGACGGGCTCGGGAGCCGCTCCATGGACGACCTGCGGACCATGCGGGCCGACTGCGTGGCCGCGGAGACCGGCCTCTCGTACCTGCGGCGGATGGTCCAGGGCCCGCTCGACATCGTGTCCCACGAGCTCAGCCGACGGGCCGAGGGCAACGGGTCGGCCGGCCTGGCCGACCTCGTCGCCGACCTGCCCGACGCGCTCGGCGAGCAGCCCCGCCCCGGTGGCGTGGGCCGGCTCCCCCAGACCCTCGAGCCCACCGACGTCGACCCCGTCCTGCAGGCCCGGCTCGACGCCCTGGTCGGCAACGGTCGGCTCGGCCAGGTCCCCGATCTGAGCGACGACGACCTGGTCGCGCTGGCGGCCGAGCTGCGGACGTTCGAGGCGGTGGTGTCCGAGCGTCGCAAGGCCTTCTTCGGCGCCGTCGACGCCCTCCAGGCCGAGCTGGCCCGTCGCTACCGCGACGGCGAGGCGTCGGTCGAGTCCCTCCTGAACGGCTGAGCTCGCCCGGCTCCGGTGGCCGGCTCGCCGCCGGCGGCCCGGGAACCTCTCGCCCCGGCTTTCCTCGAACCCGACCGGTTCCGTAGGGTTTCGGCCCATGAACGAGCTGGAGCAGCGCTGGCGCGACCTCGGGGAGTTCATCCGCGAGCAGCGACGGATCGACCGCCTGTCCCTGCGCAAGCTCTCGGAGATGGCCGGCGTCTCCAACCCGTACCTCAGCCAGATCGAGCGCGGCCTGCGCAAGCCGTCGGCAGAGATCCTCCAGCAGATCGCCCGAGCCCTGGAGATCTCGGCCGAGTCGCTGTACGTGCGGGCCGGCATCCTCGACGAGGCCGACCTCGAGCACGACCTCGTGGCGGCCATCCGGCGGGACACGAACATCGACGAGGACCAGAAGAAGACGCTCATCCACATCTACGAGTCGTTCGTGGCCGAGCGGGAGGCACGGTCGGCCGGCGTGCTGCGTTCGGCCGCAGAGCTCCCCGGCCCCGGCCCCGACCTCCAGGTCTCCCCGCGCTCCGCCGTTGGCCGGCTCGACGAGCCCGATCCGGCCGACGTCGCCGCCTCGCGGGCCCTGTCCGCCGGCGGCGAGGCGCCCGCGCCGGTCCCGGCCACCCCCAGCACCGACGACGACGTGGAATCCCTCGCCGACGTCCAGCGTTAGGACCGTGGTGCGCTCCCTGGCCGTCCTCTCCATGCACACGTCGCCGCTGGCCCAGCCGGGCCGGGGCGATTCGGGCGGCATGAACGTCTACGTGCGGGAGCTGGCCGGATCGCTGGCCCAGGCGGGTGTCGACACCACCGTCTTCGTGCGCCGCGACGCGATCGACCTGCCCGACGTCGTGGCGGTCGAGCCCGGGCTGCAGGTGGTCCACATCGATGCCGGGCCGCCCGAGCTGGCCAAGGAGGACCTGCCCGAGGTCCTCGACGCGTTCACCGCCGGCGTCGGCGCCCACATCCGCACCGCCGGCGACGTCGACGCCCTGCACGCCAACTACTGGCTGTCCGGTGTGGCGGCGCACCGCCTCAAGCACGAGCTGTCGTTGCCGCTCGTCGCCACGTTCCACACGCTGGCTCGGGTCAAGGCCGACGGCGGCGACCCCGAGCCCGACCGTCGGGCCGAGGCCGAGGCAGAGGTGATCGGCTGTGCCGACACCATCCTCGCCAGCTGCGCCACCGAGGCCGAGCAGCTGGTCGACCACTACGGCGCCCGGCCCGAGCGCATCGAGATCGTGCCGCCCGGCGTCGACCACGCCTTCTTCTCGCCCGGCGATCGCCGGGGCGCCCGCCAGGCGCTCGGCCTCGGCGACCACCCGGTGCTGCTGTTCGTCGGCCGGGTGCAGCCCCTCAAGGGCCTCACCGTCGCCATCGCCGCCCTGGCCGACCTCGGTCGCCCCGACGCCCACCTGG
Organism: Acidimicrobiales bacterium; assembly: GCA_046331175.1. Lineage (GTDB taxonomy): Bacteria > Actinomycetota > Acidimicrobiia > Acidimicrobiales > Acidimicrobilacustridaceae > JAWKIW01. The sequence continues at coordinate 269,933 of JAXLRI010000004.1, read as the reverse complement.
TCGTCGTCGGCGGGGCGAGTGGCGCCGACGGTCCCGCCGAGCTGGCCCGCTGCCACGCGCTGGTCGCGCAGCTCGGGCTCGAGGGTCGGGTGCACTTCGTGCCGCCCCAGCCCCACCACCTGCTGTCCACCTACTACCGCGCCGCCGACGTCGTGCTGGTGCCCAGCCGGTCCGAGTCGTTCGGCCTGGTGGCCCTCGAGGCCGCCGCCTGCGGGACGCCGGTCGTGGCCGCCGCCGTGGGCGGGCTCACCACGCTGGTCGACGACGGCGTCACCGGCTTCCTCGTCGAGGGCCGCGCCCCCGCCGACCACGCGGCCGCCGTGCGCAAGGTGCTCGACGACCACGTGCTGGCCGCCGAGCTGGCGGCCAACGCCGCCTCCCTCGCCCGCAACTACACGTGGTCCACCGCCGCCGCCCGGCTGCGGCGCGTCTACGCCGACCTCGCCGCCCGCTCGCTCGTGCGCTGCGCCTGAGGATCGCCGTGGCCGACGAGATCGCGACCCGCGACCAGCTCGACGCCTACGAGGCCCGCATCGACACCTGGCTGACCGCCGAGCTGGCCGAGAACCCGGCCGTCGTCGGCATCGAGCGCGGCGGCCCCGACGAGCGGCGCTGGATCGTGCGCTTGACGGGCGAGGAGAAGGAGCACTTCGCCGTCTGGTTCACCCTCGACCAGCGCACGCTGCAGTACGAGACCTACGTGATGCCGGCGCCGATCGAGCAGCACGCCGAGCTGTACGAGTACCTGCTGCGCCGCAACCAGGGGTTCTTCGGCGTGGCCTTCGCCATCGGGGCCGAGGACGCGGTGTACCTCGTCGGGCAGATCCCGGTGCACACCATCGACGAGGGCGAGCTCGACCGCATCCTCGGGACGCTGTGGGAGGCCACCGAGCGCTGCTTCCGCACCGCCATGCGCCTCGGCTACGCCTCGGTCTTCCGCGGCTGACGAGCCGCAGCGGCGCTCACCGCCCGCCGCTCCTCGCCCTGCCGACCCCGAGGTCGATGATGGTGGGTCCGGCCCCCGGACGCGTTGTCATCAGGTCCGCTGGGTCGTGGGTGCCCGCGCCGAGGTCGATGACGGTGGGTCCGGCCCCCGGACGCGTTGTCATCAGGTCCGCTGGGTCGTGGGTGCCCGCGCCGAGGTTGATGACGATGGGTCCGGCCCCCGGACGCGTTGTCATCAGGTCCGCTGGGTCGTGGGTGCCCGCGCCGAGGTTGATGACGGTGGGTCCGGCCCCCGGACGCGTTGTCATCAGGTCCGCTGGGTCGTGGGTGCCCGCGCCGAGGTTGATGACGATGGGTTCGGCCCCCGGACGCGTCGTCATCAGGTCCGCGCCCATCGCACGGCAGGCGTTCGCGGATGGCGCCCCGGCGGCAGCGCGGAAGGTCCGATGGGGGTCCGGGCGGGCACCACTAGGGTTCGGCCCATGGCGCGACTGGAGATCGTCGGCGGTGGACGCATGGGCGAGGCCATCCTCGGGGGCCTGCTCGACGCCGGCTGGGCCAGGCCCGACGAGCTCGTCGTCGTCGAGCGGCTGCCCACCCGCCGGGCCGAGCTGGCCGAGCGGTTCCCGGGCGTGGGCGCGGCGGAGCGGCCCGTGCCCGCCGACGGCGCCGTCATCGCGGTGAAGCCCGCCGACGTGGTCCCCACGGCGCGCGACCTCGGCGAGCAGGGGGTCGGTCGGATCCTCTCGATCGCCGCCGGGGTGTCCATCGGCACCATCGAGGCCGCCCTGCCCGGCACCGTCCCCGTGGTGCGGGCGATGCCCAACACGCCGGCGCTGATCGGGTTCGGCGCCTCTGCCTACACGGGTGGCACCGCAGCCTCCGACGACGACCTCACGTGGGCCGAGACCATCCTCGACGCCGTCGGCACCGCGGTGCGGGTGACCGAGGGCCAGCTCGACGCCGTCACCGGCCTTTCCGGCTCCGGCCCCGCCTACGTGTTCCTGGTGGCCGAGTCGCTGGTCGAAGCGGGGGTGCTCGTGGGCCTGCCGCGCGACGTCGCCGAGGCCCTGGCCGAGCAGACGCTGCGGGGCGCCGCCGAGCTGCTCATCCGCTCCGATGAGCACCCCGCGCAGCTGCGCAACGCCGTGACCTCGCCGGGTGGCACCACCGCCGCCGGGCTGCACGCCCTCGAGGTGGGCGGCGTGCGGGCCGCCATCCTGTCGGCTGTCCAGGCCGCCACGAACCGCGCCACCGAGCTCGACGCCTGAGGTCGCGCCGGTCGCACCGACCGGCGGTGGCCTTGGTCCGTCGGCACTGATCAGGTCGGGGCGATCACAGGCACGCCGTGGAGGCGGGCGGCCTCGGACTGGCGATCGTCGTAGGTGACGATGCCGTCGAGCTCGTCGCCCAGGTCGAGGGCCGCGGCGAGGTGCAGGGCGTCGAGGCTCCGCAGCAGGGTCGGCTCGAGCCCGGCGGCTCGATCGAACAGCGGCGTCGGCAGACCGAGGAGGATGATCGAGTCGAGCACGGCACGGGCTCGCGGCACGGCCTCCGGCGCGCCGCGCAGCGTTGCCCGCAGCAGCTCGGTGCGGAGCAGGTCGCTGGACACGACCGCGTCGGCGTGCGCTGCGGCCCACCTGGTCATCGCCTTCGAGTGCTGCTCCGCCACGACCAGCTTCACGACCGCCGACGTGTCGACGTAGAAGGGCACGTCAGTAGCGCTCCTCGTCGCGCATGTCGTCCAGGACCGAGGTGAGCGAGGGCTGGCCCCGTCGCCGCTTCGGCGCGGCGCCGAGGTCGGCGAGCGACCGCTTGGGCAGACGAGCCCGGCCGGCGGCGACCAGCGTGTCGACGCGGCTCGCCGGGAGCGGGATGAGCTGCGCGACGGGTCGGCCGCGATCGGTGATCGTGACGATCTCACCGGCCGCTGCCTCGGCCACCACTGCGGAGGCGTTCTGCTTCAGCGCTCGCACCCCGACGGTCTTCATGTTCTACAAAGTAGCACTGGCTCGTGCGGACCCGTCAGACCCATCCCCCAGACGAGCACCGGCGGGATCGGCCCACGGATGGCGGATCGGTGCCTCGTCGACCCCACGGGCCCCGGTTCTCTCATGTGCCACTTTCGCAACACCGTCACCTCGTTGTAACGTGCCCGCCGTGCGGAGTGAGGGGTGTTCCTGAATGGCGCAGAACCCGTCGAGGGCCCGCTTCCTGACGGTGGCCGAGGTCGCGCAGATCATGCGCGTCTCGACCATGACGGTGTACCGGCTGATCAAGGCCGGCGACCTGGCCTCGGTGCGCGTCGGCAAGTCCTACCGGATCCGGGAGGACGACGTCGATGCCTACCTCGCCAAGGGCTACACCGAGGCCGGCTGACCTTCGTCGACCCTCTGTCTCGTGTGGAGCGCCGGTGCCCAGGGCACCGGCGCTTCGCCGTTGTCGGGCCCGGTGACGGGCGGTGCCACGGTGGGCCCGACGGTGCCGCGGCCCCTGCGCCTCGCGCGTCGGCGCCGATTGCCGCCGCTGCGAGCGTGCCCGGTAGCGTCGGACCGGCATGGCCCGCACCTACGACACGATCACCTTCCTGACCGACTACGGCCGCACCGACGAGTTCGTCGGGGTGGTCCACTCGGTCATCCGGTCGATCGCGCCGGCGGCCCACGTCATCGACCTCACCCACGACATCGCCCCCTACGACGTGCGGGCCGCCGGCCTGCTGCTCGCCCGCAGCGCCCCCTGGCTGTGCCCCGGCGTGGTGCTGGCGGTCGTCGACCCGGGCGTCGGCACCGAGCGGCGGGCCATCGCCGTCGAGGTGGGCGACGGGGCCTCCGTGCTCGTCGGGCCCGACAACGGGCTGCTGGCGCCGGCGGTGGCCATGTGCGGCGGTGCCACCCGCGCCGTCGAGCTGGCCAACGACGAGTACCACCTCGAGTCGCCCGGCCCCACCTTCGCCGGCCGCGACGTGTTCGCTCCGGCGGCCGGCCACCTGTGCACGGGCGTCGACCTGGCCGAGCTCGGCCCCGCCGTCGACCCCATCACGCTCTTCCCCGGCGTCCTGCCGGTCACCCGCGAGGAGGACGGCGGCCTGGTGGCCGAGGTCCTGTGGGTCGACCGCTTCGGCAACGCCCAGCTCAACGTCGACCCCGACGAGGTCGAGCACCTCGGCGATCGCGTCGGCCTGCGCTTCAACGGCGACCTGCGCACCGGCGTGCGGGCCGAGACCTACGGCGACGTGAAGGTCGGCGAGATCGGCCTGGTGGTCGACTCCTACGGCCTGCTGTCGATCGTGGTCGACCAGCGGGCCGCCGCCACCGAGCTGGGCCTCGGGGCCGGCACCGAGGTGGTGCTCCTCGAGCTGGACGACGACGAGCAGCCGCCGGGGGCGGGCATCGCCACGCCCGTCGAGCTCGGCCGGCGACAGGACGGGTAGGTCCACCGTGCGCAAGGGCACCACCATCACGCTGGCGGTCCTGCTGCTGCTCATCATGGGCGCCGCGTTCCTGCAGCTGTTCCTGCTGGCTCGCTGAGCCGAGCAGGCGCGCCACCTGCGGCGCACGCCTCGGGAGCAGGTCAGGAGCTCGAGGCCAGCCGGTCGCGCGTGAAGCGGCGGGCGTTGAACGCCACCAGGCCGATGGCCAGGGCCCACACCACCGCGCCGGCGATCACGACCACCAGCGGCGGTGCCAGCAGCAGGGTGGCCGTCTGGGCAGCGGCGACGAAGATGAGCGGGAGGATCACCGCGCCGCCCAGCTGGTTGGCCTCCTGCGTCGTCTTCGCCCGCGACGACACCACGACCAGCAGGCCGAGGGCGAGCAGGCCCACCGCCGGCCCCAGCCAGATCACCATGATCGACCACTGGGTGAACGGCAGGAACGGTCGGCCCATCACCGGCCAGGCGATGGCGTTGCAGATGATGGCGTACAGGACCGCCGACGCCCACGTGATGATCACCGCCGGCACGAAGGCGCCGAGCACCTTGGCGAGGAACAGGTCGCGGTCGGACACCGGCAGGTGCAGCAGGCCTTCGAGCGTGCGCCGCTCCTTCTCGCCGGCGAAGGCGTCGGCCGCCAGCACGGCCGACACCATCAGCGGGATGACGAGCAGCATCGGCGACAGGAGGTAGCCGAGCACGAGCACGACGAGCCGCTCGCGCTCGGGCAGCGAGAGGATCGGGTCGAACAGCTCGGTGGCGAACGGACCGAAGTCGCGCAGGCGGTCGATCGACGAGGACACCTGCTCGGTGGGGGCCGATCGGGCGAACATGCCGATGCCGACCGGCAGCACGACGAGGAGCACGACCGGGACGGCGATCATCGGGATGACGATCGCCTTGGACCGCTTCACCGCCCGCACGTCCTTGGCCATCACCGTGCGGATGGCCCGCCAGCCCGTGGGCGGCTCGATCACGGGGAGGAGCGCCGGCGGCGAGGAGCCCGCGTCAGCCGAGGGCGACGACGGGGTCGGCGTGCGGTCGTCGGTGGTGGTCACGAACCGACCTCCCGGCTCGACAGGAAGGCGTCGGTGGCGGCCTCGCCGCTCTCGGCCACGATGCGGGACTCGATGGCGAAGTACACGTCTTCGAGCGTGGGCGGGTGCGCGGCGGCGCCGTAGACGGGCAGCCCGCGTCCGACCAGCTCGGCCACCACGTGGGGCAGGACCTCGCGGTCGTCGATGCGCAGGAGCACCCCGTCCTCGGCCGGGTCGACCTCGAGGACGCCGCGCACCCCGGCGATGGCCCGGCTCGTCGCCTCGTCGATCGGGCCACCGAGGTCGACCTCGGCGGCCGTGCCCTGCCAGAGCTCGCGGGCGAGGTCGTGGGGCGTGCCGAACGCCTGCAGCTGGCCACGGTGCAGCACGGCCATGCGGTCGGCCAGCTTGCCGGCCTCCCCGAGGAAGTGGGTGGCCAGGATGATCGTGCGACCCTCACCCGACAGGGTGCCGATGAGGTCGATGACGTCGCGCGTGCCGGCCGGGTCGAGGCCGGAGGTGGGCTCGTCGAGGAACAGCAGCTCGGGGTCGTGGAGCAGGGCCCGGGCGAGCGCCACCCGCTTGCGCTGTCCGGTGGAGAAGCCCTGGGTGAAGTCGTCGGCCCGCTCGCGCATGCCGAACCGGTCGAGCATCTCGTCGACGCGGCGCATGGCCGTCGCGCTGTCGAAGCCCCGCATGCGGGCGGTGAACAGCAGGTTCTCCCGGGTGGTGAGCCGGTCGTCGAGGCCGGCGTTCTCGGTGAGCACGCCGGTGCGCGCACGCACCTGGTTGCCGTCGGCGATCGGATCGAGCCCCAGCACGCGGGCCGACCCCGAGTCGGCTCGCAGGACGCCGTTGAGCAGGCGGACGGTCGTGGTCTTGCCGGCGCCGTTGGGTCCCAGCAGGGCGAGCACCTCGCCCCGGTCGAGCTCGATGCTGAGCTTGTCGAGGGCGACGCCGCTCGGGAAGCTCCGGGTGAGCTCGAACGTCTCGATGGCGGCGCTCATCGCCGGGCAGTCTGCCCGCTGGACCGGTGGTCCGCGTCAGATCCCGACGCCAACCGGCCGTTCGGCCCACGCGGGGGTCGGGGAGGCCGTGGCGAGCGCCCGCTCGGGCACCCGGCCCCGCCGGGAGCGCACGCTCGGTGACCGCCCGGTAACCTGGCGCGGCCTCCTCGGGAGGCTCCCGGGTCGCCCGGTCTCCACCGGGCCCGCACGAAGGCCGGCGCGTTGAACCTCGCAACGATCATCGACCCCCACCCGGACGGCGCCGTGGCGCTGGTCAGCCGGGGCAAGGAGACCACCTACGGCTCGCTGCGCGAGCAGGTGGCGGGCCTGCGGGGCGGCTTCGCCCGCCTCGGCCTCGAGCCCGGCGACCGCATCGCCATCGCCGGCGGCAACAACTGGTACTTCGTGGCCTCGTACCTCGCCGCCCTCGGGTCGGGCCTCGTGGTGGTGCCGATCAACCCGGCCAGCCGCCCACCCGAGCTCCAGCGCTACCTGTCGGTCACCGGCGCCAAGGCCATCCTCGTCTCGCCGGCCGCCGCCGGTGCCTTCGGCGAGGTCGACCGGGCCGACGTGCCCGACCTCGAGATCGTGATCACCACCGCCGGCGTCGAGTGCGAGGGCGCCCAGGTGATCGACGACGTCCTCACCGGCGACCCGGCGCCCATCGTGCCCCGCGAGGACGACGACCTCGCCGTGCTCATGTTCACCAGCGGCACGGCCGGCTTCCCGAAGGCCGCCATGCTCACCCACGGCAACCTGCTCTCGAACCTGCGACAGGTGCAGGCGCACCCCGGTCGCCAGCAGACGGCTGACGACGTCACGCTCGGCGTGCTGCCGCTGTTCCACATCTTCGGCCTCAACGTGGGCCTGGGCCTCACGCTGTTCACCGGTTCGCGCATCGTGCTGGTCGAGCGCTTCGACCCGGCCACCACGCTCGAGTCGGTGGTGAACCACGGCTGCACCATCGTGAGCGGCCCGCCCACCATGTGGTCGGCGTGGGCCAACCTCCCCGGTGCCGACCCGCGCTCGCTGGCCTCGGTCCGGGTGGCCGTGTCCGGTGCCGCCAAGCTGCCCGTCGAGGTGGCCCAGCAGGTCGAGGACCGCTTCGGCGTCGAGCTCAAGGAGGGCTACGGCCTCACCGAGACGTCGCCCGTGGTCACCACCGCCACCGGCACCGACGCCCCGCGCGGCTCCATCGGCACGCTCGTCCCCGGCGTCGAGGTGCGCCTGGTCGACGCCGACGGCGACGACGTGCTCGTCGGCGACTCGGGCGAGGTGTGGGTGCGCGGCCCCAACGTGTTCGCCGGCTACTGGAACGATCCCGAGGCCAGCGCCTCGGCGCTCACCCCCGACGGCTGGCTGCGCACCGGCGACATCGCCGTGGTCGACGACGAGGGCTACCTCTACCTGGTCGACCGGGCCAAGGACCTCATCATCGTGTCGGGCTTCAACGTGTTCCCGGCCGAGGTCGAGGACGTGCTCATCGAGCACCCCGCCATCGACGCCTGCGCCGTGGTCGGCGTGCCCCACCCTTACACCGGCGAGACGGTGAAGGCCTACGTCGTGCTGTCGCCCACCAGCTCGGCCGACGAGGACGACATCGTGGCGTGGTGCTCCGAGCGCCTGGCCCGCTACAAGTGTCCGTCGAAGGTGATGTTCGTCGACGAGCTGCCCGCCGGCGTCGGCGGCAAGGTCCTGCGCCGCGCCCTGCGGTAGCCGCGATCCCACTCGGTCCCGCCGGCTCGGGGCGATCGGAGGGGGACGGGTCGCCGCACGGCGCCGGGTACCGTGACCGCCACGCGTCCGGGGGCCGGCGCGCCAGGACCAAGGGGGACCGCCATGCCGCTCGACCCGGCTGCAGAGATGCTGCTGTCGTTCGTCAACGCCGCGGGGACGCCGCAGCTGCACGAGATGTCGCCGCCCGACGCACGAGCGGCCTACGAGCAGCTGAGCGCGCTCTCCGGCTACGAGGGCGCGGCGGTGCGCTCGATCGACCGCCGCGAGATCGCCGGCGTGCCGTGCATCGTCGTCACGCCCGAGCTCGACGCCGACGGCCCGCTCCCCGTGCTGGTGTGGATCCACGGCGGGGGCTGGGTGATCGGCTCGGCCGAGGGTTCGCTGCCGACCTGCCGCGACCTCGCCGACGCCGCCGGGTGCGTGGTCGTCGACGTCGACTACCGGTTGGCCCCCGAGGACCCGTTCCCCGCCCCGGTCGACGACTGCGTGGCGGTCACCCGCTGGGTGCTCGCCAACACCGCCGAGCTCGGCGGCGATCCGGCTCGGGTCGCCGTCGGCGGCGACTCGGCCGGCGGCAACCTGTCGGCTGTCGTCTCCCTCGAGGTGCCCGGCCTCGTGCACCAGCTGCTCGTGTACCCGGTCACCGACGCCACCCGCTCGCAGCCGTCCTACGTGGAGAACGGTGAGGGCCTGTTCCTCACCGCCGACGGCATGGAGTGGTTCGTGGGCCACTACGTCGAGGCGGGGCAGGAGGCCGACCCGCGGGTGTCGCCCCTGCACGCCGATCCCGCCGTGCTCGCCTCCGCGCCGCCGGCCCACGTCATCACCGCCGAGTACGACCCGCTCCGCGACGAGGGTGAGGCCTACGCCGAGGCGCTGCGCGCCGCCGGCGTGCCGGTCAGCGCCACCCGCTACGACGGCATGATCCACGGCTTCTTCTCGATGACGACGATGCTGCCGGCCGGCGCCGACGCCGTGGCCGAGGCGGCCGCCCTCCTCCGCGCCGCCTTCGGGGCCGACTGACCACCCCCGGCTGGTGCCGGGCGTCGGTTGCCGGTCTCGAGGCGTCAGCTGCCGGTCTCGACCGCGTCGGGTCCGGCCACCGACCGCGCCGTCGTCGAGAAGCGCTCGGTCGGCCGCTCGGTCGGCAGCTCGGTGGGCCGGTCGCTCGGCTGCCAGCGCCATTCGGGCACCGGCGCCGGCGTGTTGGTCAGGAGGAATCCGGCGAAGATCACCGAGATCCCGACCACCAGGGACACGGTGAAGGCGTCCATGGCGTCGAGCACGGAGTTGGACACGCCGCCGGCGCTGAGGATCAGCGTGCCGGTGGCGATGATGACGTTGGCCAGGGCGAGGCGGGCAGGGGAGAGGCCACCTCGCACGATGGGTGTGACCGCGCCCTCGCTGCGGCGGGCGGCCAGCGCGGCCCGGCCCAGCCGCCAGGCGCTCAGCAGCGCGCCAACCACGATGACGGTGGCGGCGACCCCCGACCCCACGGCGGCCAGGAAGCGGGGCCAGAACCCGAACACCTCCGAGCCGCGGGGGAAGACGTCGGCGGCGATCGGGTTCACGAGCGGCGCCGCCACGACGATGCCGGTGGCGAAGGCGGCCAGCAGCGACACCACGGCGGTGGCGCGGTCGCCGGTGCGCGGGTCCTTGGCCAGCAGGTAGACGGTGCCGAGGGCGAGGAAGGGCACGTTGAGGATGGCGCCGAAGAGGTAGAAGGCCTTGAACGTCCACTCGCTCCAGCCCAGGGCGGCGGCGGCCCACAGGGCCAGCGAGCCGGCGGCGAAGAGGAACAGCGAGATCGTCCAGACGAGCTCGTGGCGCCGCCTGCGGGCGAGGTAGCGGTCGAGCGTGCACAGCGCGAAGGCCAGCGACACGAGCGTGGCGGCGGCGGCGAGGACGGCGTGCATGGTCATGGCGACCCCCACGCTAGGGCCGCCGACGCGACTTTGTGAATCCGTGAACGAGGTCGATAGCCTGGGCCGTCCATGGCGGACAAGCAGCGCCGACGCATCCCCGAGGCCACCGTGGCGCGCCTGCCCGTGTACCTGCGGATCCTGCTCGAGCTCATGGAGGAGAAGACCTCCACGATCTCCTCCGAGCGCCTGGCCGAGCTGGCCGGCGTCAACGCCGCCAAGGTCCGCAAGGACCTGTCGTACCTCGGCAGCTACGGCACGCGCGGCGTCGGCTACGACGTCGAGTACCTCATGTTCCAGATGAGCCGCGAGCTGGGCCTCACCCAGGACTGGCCGGTCGTCATCTGCGGCATCGGCAACCTGGGCCACGCCCTCGCCAACTACGGCGGCTTCGGCGAGCGGGGCTTCCCCGTGGCCGCCCTCGTCGACGCCGATCCGTCGAAGGTGGGCGAGGAGGTCGGTGGGGTCCGCGTGCACCACCTCGACGAGCTGCCCGACCTCGTCCGCGAGCGCCGCATCGCCATCGGCATCATCGCCACCCCGGCGGCCGTCGCCCAGGAGGTGGCCGACAAGATGGTCGCCGCCGGCGTCACGTCGGTCCTCAACTTCGCCCCGACCGTCATCACGGTCCCGCCCACCGCCTCGCTGCGCAAGGTCGACCTCGCCGTCGAGCTGCAGATCCTGAGCTTCTACCAGCAGCGGCGCGACTCGCTCGGCGGGGTGGCGCCCGAGGCCGTCGGCGACGCCTCGCCCGAGACGGTCGGCGGCTGATGCCGGTCGACGCCCCCCTGTACCCGGCCAACCTGGTCGTGCGGGGGCGTCGGGTGCTGGTGGTCGGCGGCGGGCGGGTGGCGGCCCAGAAGGTCGCCGGCCTGCTCGAGTGCGAGGCCGACGTGCACGTGGTGACGGCCCACGTCGGGTCCGAGCTGGTGGGCCTGGTCGACCGGTTCGCGTCCGAGGCCGACGCCGTCGGCTCCCTCGAGGTCGACGAGCGGCCGTTCGCCCCCGGCGACACCGCCGGCCACCGCCTCGTGGTGACCGCCACCGGCGATCCGGCCGTCGACGCCACGGTCTACGCCGAGGCCGAGGACGCCGGCATCTGGTGCAACAGCGCCGACGACCCGGCCCACTGCTCGTTCACGCTCCCGTCCCGCGTCCGTCGGGGCCCCCTGCTCGCCACGTTCTCCACCGGAGGCCGCAGCCCGGCGCTGTCCACGTGGCTCCGCCGGCGATACGCCGACGAGCTCGGCCCCGAACACCTGGTGCTGCTCGACCTGCTGACCGAGGAGCGGGAAGCGATCCGGGCCGCCGGACGTTCGACCGAGGGACTGGATTGGCAGGCGGCGCTGGACTCGGGAATGCTTGACCTGATCCGCGAGGGTCGTCTCGCCGAAGCGAAGGAGCGCCTGCAGGCGTGTCTGTCGTCGTCATCGGACTGAACCATCACACGGCTCCGCTCGACCTGCTCGAGCGGATGACCGTCGACGACGCCTCGCTCGGCAAGGCGCTGCACGACGTCGCCGGCCGCGAGCACGTCAGCGAGGCCGTCGTCCTCTCGACGTGCAACCGCACCGAGGTCTACGTGGTGGCCGAGAAGTTCCACGGCGCCTACCGCGACCTGCGCGACTTCCTCGCCGAGGTGTCCTTCCTCCCACCCGAGGACTTCGCCGACCACCTCTACGTGCACTACGACGACGTAGCCGTCGAGCACCTCTTCACCGTGGCCGCCGGCCTCGACTCCGACGTGGTCGGCGAGGCCGAGATCCTCGGCCAGGTCCGCACCGCCTGGGAGCGGGCCCAGGGCGAGGGCTGCACCGGCGTCCACCTCAACGGCCTGTTCCGCCACGCCGTCGAGGTCGGCAAGCGGGCCCGCACCGAGACGGGCATCTCCCGTCACATCGCCTCGGTGTCCACCGCCGCCGTCGCCATGGCCCGCGAGCGGCTGGGTGGGCTGGCCGGCCGGTCGATCCTGGTGCTCGGCGCCGGTGACATGGGCGAGGGCATGGTCCGCGCCCTCGTCGACGACGGCGTCGCCGACGTCCGCATCGCCAACCGCACCTGGGACCGCGCCGTCGACCTCGCCGATCGGGTCGGTGGCCGGGCCATCCGCCTGGCCGAGCTGGCGACCGCGCTGGCCGAGGTCGACCTCCTGCTCACCTCCACCGGCGCCACCTCGATCATGCTCGAGCACACCGACGTCGAGTCGGTGCTGACCGAGCGCGACGGCCGGCCGGTGCTCATCGTCGACGTGGCCGTGCCCCGCGACGTCGACCCCGCGGCGGCCACGCTGCCGGGCGTGACGCTGCTCGACATGGACGACCTGCGAGCCTTCGCCGAAGCCGGCCTGGCGTCGCGCCAGGGCGAGGTGGCCGCGGTGCGCGGGTTGGTCGACGAGGAGGTCGACCGCTTCCTCGCCGTGTCGTCGGCCCGTGAGGTCGCGCCGCTGATCGCCGGTCTCCACGAGCGGGGCGAGGCGGTGCGCAGCGGCGAGCTCGACCGCTTCCGCAACCGCCTGGCCGGTCTCGACGAGCGCCAGCTCGAGGCGGTCGAGGCCCTCACCAAGGGCATCGTCGCCAAGCTCCTCCACGACCCGACGGTGGGCCTGAAGGACGCCGCCGGCACCGCCAAGGGCGAGCGGCTGGCCGAATCGCTGCGCGACCTGTTCGACCTGTGAGCCCGTCGCCGGTGGCGATCCCCATCGCCACCCGCGGCAGCGCGCTGGCCCGCTGGCAGGCCGACCACGTCGCCGGCCTGCTCGCCGCCGCCGGTGCCGCCGTCGGCGAGGTCGTCGACGCCCCCCTCGTCGTCGTCGAGACCACCGGCGACCGTCGCCTCGACGTGCCGCTGTGGGAGCTGGGGGGCAAGGGCGTGTTCGTCAAGGAGGTCCAGGCCGCGGTCCTCGACGGCCGGGCCCGGGTGGCGGTGCACTCCGGCAAGGACCTGCCGGCCACCACGCCCGACGGCCTGGCGCTGGCGGCCGTGCCCGAGCGGGCTGACCCGCGCGACGTGCTGGTCGGCGCCACCCTCGCCGGCCTCGGCGTCGGCGCGGTCGTCGCCACCGGGTCGGTGCGCCGGCGCGTGCAGCTGGCCGACCTGCGCCCCGACCTCACGTTCACCGGCCTCCGGGGCAACATCGCCACCCGCCTCGACAAGGTCCCGGCCGGTGGGGCGGTGGTGATGGCAGCGGCCGCGATCGATCGTCTCGGGCTGGCCGACGAGCTGGCGCGACGTGGCCTCACCACCGAGGTGCTCGAGCCCTCCGTGGTGCTCCCCCAGGTCGCCCAGGGCGCGCTCGCCATCGAGTGCCGGGCCGACGACGACGAGGCGCTCGAGCTGCTGGCGACGCTCGACCACGCCCCCTCGCGCCGGGCCGTCGACGCCGAGCGGGCCTTCCTCGCCGAGCTCGGTGGCGACTGCGACCTGCCGGCCGGCGCCTTCGCCCGCCCGGTCCCCGATGCCACCGACGCCGATCCCGGAACCATCGGATCGCTGCGCGTCGACGCCCTGCTCGCCTCGCTCGACGGCCACGTCCTGCTGCGCGCGGAGGCCGTCGGCGACGACCCCGAGGCCCTCGGTCGGGGCCTCGCCCGGCACCTGCGCGACGACGCCGGCGGCGCCTCCTTGGCCGACGCCTGAGGCGGCGCAGGAGGGTCGATTCCGCCCGGGATCTCCGTGGACCCCGTCCGGCGGGATAGCCTGTCTGGCGAAGCGAGTGCCGTTGTCCAGTACAGCCTGCTCGTCAGTAGAAACCGGAGCCCCGAGCGGGGCCCCACAAACGCAAGGAGCAGGCAGCGATGGCTACCGGCACCGTGAAGTTCTTCAACAACGAGAAGGGCTACGGGTTCATCTCGCGCGACGACGGCGATGACGTCTTCGTGCACTACAGCAACATCCAGGGCTCGGGCTACCGCTCCCTGGAAGAGGGCCAGAAGGTCGAGTTCGAGATCGGCCCCGGCCGCAAGGGCGACGAGGCCCAGAACGTTCGGGTCATCTGAGGTGACCCGCCGCCGTCCGAGCGGCCGGCGCTGACGTCATGGCGACGCAGCGCAGCAGCTGGGAGAAGCGCGAACGGGACAAGGCCAAGCGAGCTCGGGCTGATGCCAAGCGGGCTCGCCGTCAGGACCGCAAGACCGGCGAGGACGACGAAGCCTCCGAGGAGACCCCCACCGCGGAGGTCGACCAGGAGGCCGTCATCGCCGAGCTGGCGGCCCTGCACGCCGCCTTCGCCGACGACCAGATCGACTTCGACGAGTTCGAGGAGCGCAAGGCCGAGCTGACCGCTCGGCTGGCGGTCGACTGATCCGACGGCCAGGCGCGGCGGCGGCCGCACGACATCCCTGCAGACGGGCGCCCGAGGGCGCCCGTCTGTCGCGTCCGGGCCGGTGCCACCCGAGGTCGGGCTGGACCGGGCGGTCAAGGTTGCAGTGACGGGTGCAACGTTGACACTTCACACTGGCACGGTTCACGATGGCGACATGGTTGCCACCCTCACCTCCACCCCAGCCGTCGCCGACCGGGCCGCCCGGCTCGTGGCGGCCGCCCAGCGCCAGAGCTTCGACCCCTTCACCGAGATCGACTGGACCGAACCGGTCGACGGGAACGGGGCCTACTACCTGCCGCCGGAGTTCCTCCCCCTGCACGGCACCGCCGTGTGGGACGCCATGAGCGACGAGCAGCGCATGGAGTACAGCCGGCACGAGTGCGCGTCGCTGTGCTCGGCGGGCATCTGGTTCGAGAACATCCTCATGCAGCTGCTCCTGAAGCACCTGTACGACCTGCCTGCCACCGACGGCGGCCACCGCTTCCTGCTGACCGAGGTGGCCGACGAGTGCCGCCACTCGTCGATGTTCGGCGAGTTCGTCCGCAAGGCCGGTACGCCCGCCTACAAGGTCTTCGCCCCCATCCGCTTCGGTGGGAAGTTCATGGTGGCCACGTCGACCCGGGCCGCCGCCTACATCTCGATCCTGGCCGCCGAGGAGATCCTCGACGTGTCCAACCGGGCGACGATGAAGGACGAGCGGGTCCACCCGACGTCTCGGCGCATGGCCAAGATCCACGTGGCCGAGGAGTCCCGCCACATGTCCTACGCCCGGGTCTGGCTCGAGGAGTCCTGGCCGCGGCTCGGCCGCATCGAGAAGGCCGTCGCCGTCGTGCAGGCGCCCTTCTTCGTGTGGGGCATCAGCCAGGCGCTGGTCAACCCGGCGGTGTACCGCACCCTCGGCATCGACCACGGCGCCCGGACCGCCCAGCGCAACCCCGAGCACAAGGCCCGGGTGCGCCGCGACCTCGGTCGCCTCACCGGCTTCCTGTCCGGCATCGGCGCCATCCCCGCCGCCACCCGTCCGCTCTGGCGGGTGCTCGGGCTCATGGGCGATGAGGGCGATGGTGCCCGGACCGAAGCCGCGCCCACCTCCGACGACGACGCCTCGACGGCTGCGGCCTGAGGCCGCCGCCCACTTCCGCCCCTCGCCGCGTGGCCTCCTCGTGATCGCACATCGCGGGACCGTCGACCATGATGGGGCGATGGTCGACGACGACAGCGGCGGCGGGCGGGCCGACCGTGGTGCCGGCCCCGACCTCGGGGTGGTCGGCGAGGCGGCCGGCGACCGGCCCGACGGTGCCGACGACGGCCGCCAGGTCGACGGTGACCCGGCTGGTGGCCCCGGCGATGACGTCACCTACACGATCGACGAGCTGTCGGCGCTGACCGGCGTGCCGTCGCGGACGATCCGCTTCTACCAGTCGAAGGGCACGTTGCCCGCCCCCGAGCGACGCGGGCGGGTGGCGGTGTACCGGGCCGAGCACGTCGACCGGCTGCGCGTCATCGCCGAGCTGCAGGACCGCGGCCTGCGCCTCGACGCCATCCGCGACGTCCTCGAGCAGGTCGAGCGGGGCGGCGACTCGTTGTACGGATGGCTCGGGCTGGGCGAGCGGCTCCGCGCGCCCTGGACCGACGACCGGCCGTTGGTGGTCGACCAGGACGAGCTGCTGCGCCGGCTCGGCATCGCCGGCGACCACGCCGAGGGTGCCGACGAGCGACCCAACCGACCCGGCCTCATCGGCGAGCTCGAGCGGGCCGGGCTCATCCGCCGTGAGGGCCACAGCCTGCCCGCCACCTTCGTGATCCCGAGCCCCGAGCTGCTCGACATCGTGGTCCAGCTCGACGCGGCCGGCATCGACATCCCCACCGCCTTCGGGGCCGGCGAGATCCTGCGCCGCCGGCTGGCCAAGGCGGCCGACGAGCTGGTCGGCTTCTTCGACGGCCAGACCGGCCGGGGCTTCGCCGGCACCGCCGACGTCGACGAGCTCATCGGGGCGGTCGACGCCCTGCGGCCCCTCGGCTCGCGCGCCGTGCAGCTGATCTTCGCCCAGGAGATGGAGCGGGCCCTGCGCTCGTTCGTCGAGAGCGGTCAGGCCATCCGCCCGCGTGGCGAGTCGTCCGGCTCGGGCGGGTCGGGCGACGGCCACCGCCACGGCAGCAGCCGTCGTCGCCGCCGCTGAACGCCCGCCGAGGTCGTTCGCTCCCGTCACCCTCGCGACGCCATCGGTGGCCGCGGGCCGTGCGGCCGGTCGACGCGGGCGCCCTCGGCGGCGCCCGGCCAGGCACCTCCGTGCACGCGGTGCTCAGGGGTGGACGCGGGCCAGGGTGGTGAAGGTGCAGGTGTAGACGTCGTCGTCCCAGCCCGGCGCCGGGAACAGCACGCTCTGCAGGGGTGAGCCGGTGACGGTGCGACCCCGCTCCTCGCCGGTCTCCACGTCGAGGGCGACGAGCGCCTCGGCCCCGGCCTCGTGGTCGAAGTCGCCGAGCAGGAGCAGGCCGGCGTCGGCCAGCAGCAGGGGGTGGCCCGCATGGTCGAGGGATCGCGTCCAGAGCGGCGCCGACGCGGTGCCCGGCTCACCGAAGCGCCACGCGGTCACGACGGCGTTGCCCGAGTCGTAGCCGACGGCCACGCCGCGCCGCTGGTCGATCGCCGGCGGGTTGGCGATGACCCCGCCGGGCAGCCCGCACACCTCCAGCGCCTCGACGCCGCGCGTGCCCGCGTCGGAAGCGTCTGCAGGAACGTCGAGCGGGACCCGCCACAGCCGCAGCGGTGCGGTGGCGATGCCCTTGCCCCGCAGCGACGGCCCGAAGGCCTCGGTGCCCGCACCGTCGTCGAGGAACCATGCGGCGTCGTCGGTCAGCACGACGTCCCACCCGAACCCCTGGCCGTTGGCGGTCCGGTAGCGGTGGGTGAAGGCATGGTCGAGGCCGAGGCGCTGTGCCGACGGATCCCACACCAGGCGCAGCAGGTCGTCCACGCCGACGACGTAGACCGCGCCATCGGGGTGTCGGTCGTCGGCCTGCATCGAGAGGCGGGCGACCGAGCCCTGGTCGAGCTCGAGGCGCTCGACGACCTCGAGGCCCTCGGGCTCCAGCACGACGAGCTCCGAGCCGGCGACGCCGTCGGGCAGGGCCAGCTGACCGGTTGCCGCGCCGCCCCCGATGTCCTTCATCACGAGGTGGCCGTCGGGGAGCACGACGAGCGAGTTGTAGGGCCGGTCGCGGGGCAGCTCGCGCGACGCGAGCACCGAGCAGTCCGGGCCGAGCCGGTGGCACCAGCGGCCGTAGGTGACGTACAGCGACCCGTTGGCGTGGGCGGCCACGCCGCCGGGCCAGAACGGTCCACCGGGGAGGTCGGGGCTGCGGTCGACGGGCTCGAGGGTGGCCGGGTCGATCCGCTCGAGCCACGAGCTGGTCCCCACCGGCCCGAGCGTGTGGCACACGACGAACACCTCGCCCGGGTCCCGGAGCACGGCCATGGTCGGCGCCCACAGCTCGCGGGCCGTCGCCGCGAGCGCGGTGTCGCCGGCCGGTGCGGCGGCGAGCCACGGCCCGGCGGGCTCACCCGGCCTGCCGTCGGACCGCGGGTGCGGGACCTGCCGCCGCGCGGGCCCGCCGTCCTCGGCCGGCCACGGGCTCGGCCAGTACCCCTCCATCGTGCGGTCCACCGCGCCTCCTCCGGGCAACAAGTGGCATCGACCGTGCCACTACTACACACCCCTGTCAATCGCCCACCCCATGCGAACTTTGGAGGATTCGCGCCACCCCTTGACGCGAATGCTCCAAAGTTCGGCGAGGGGGTGGCCACGGGCGGCGCGGATTCGTACGATCGCGGCGCATCGTCGACGGTCTGGGTGCCTCGGCGACTCGGTCCGCCTGGGCCCTCGTTCGCCGTCGTCGTCGGGGAGTGCTCATGGGACACAACGATGGTGCGCCGTACCACGAGGTCGCGGCGTCCCAGCACGGGGTCGTCGGCCGCTCCCAGCTGTTGGAGGTCGGCCTGACCGCGGCTCGCATCCAACGTTGGGTGATCGCCGGGCGGCTCGTGCCCGTGCACGCGGGCGTCTACCTCGTGGCCGGTGCGCCCTCCACCCCTCTGGCTCGCCTCGTGGCGGCGTGCTTGGCGGTCGCGGGAGTCGGCAGCCACGTCTCGGCGGGGTGGCTCTTGGCGTTGCGGGGCTGCTCGCCTGACGAGGTCCACGTCACCGTGAACGTCCTCGGGCGATATGCGCCCCGGGGAGTGCAGGTCCACCGCAGCACCGACCTCGATCGCGCAGACCTCGTCGAGGTGGATGGCATCGTCTGCACGGGCGTCGAACGCACGCTCCTCGATCTGGGGCTGGCCCTCGGTCCGCTGCGGCTCGATCGCGTCGCCGAGGATGCCGTTCGGCGCGGCCTGAGCTCCTGGGACGCCATCCTCGCGACGTTCCTCCGTCACGCTCGCCGCGGCCGGGGCGGCACGGCGGCGATGCGGAAGGTCCTCGATGAACGCGCGCTGCTCGATCCTCGTCTGGAGAGCCGGCTCGAGACCGAGTTCTGGCGGCTGGTGGCGTCAGCTGGGCTTCGTGCTCCGACACCCCAGGTCGAGGTGTTCGACGGCGCCGGGTTCATCGCGAGGGTCGACTTCGCCTACGTGGACCTCAAGATCGCGATCGAGCTCGATGGCAAGGCATTCCACCTGACGTCCGAGGCGTTCGAGGCCGATCGCGAGAAGCGCCAGCGGCTCCGAGCCGCGGGATGGATCGTGCTCGAGCTCACGTGGGACATGGTCGTTCGCCGGCCGGAGTACGTCGTGACCGTCCTCCGCAAGGCCCTTGCGACCCGCTTGGCTGCCTGACCAGCCGACTGGCTCCCAGCGACGTGCCTGCACAACCGAGCGAACTTTGGAGGATTCGCGTCAGGGGGTGACGCGGATCCTCCAAAGTTCGGGGTGGTTGGGTTCAGGGTGGGTGGGATGTATTGACACTCCGAATGCCGCTATCTAGCGTCGCGGGCATGGTGACGGGAGCCGCTGGCCGGTCGGCGAGCGTCGACGAGAGCGATCGAGGGACGGGCATGACCGAGGTCGACGGCCGCCGAGCACGAGGCGCCCGCAACCGCGACGCGGTGGTCACCGCCATCCTCGAGCTGCTCCGCGAGGGCAACCCCGACCCCGGTGCCCACGAGATCGCCGAGCGCTCCGGCGTGTCCGTGCGGTCCGTCTTCCGCCACTTCGACGACCTCGAGTCGCTGTACGAGGCCGCCGTCGAGCAGATGGTCGAGCGGTCCCGCGACCTCTACCAGCCACCCGAGGCGAAGGGCTCCACGGAGGCGCGCGTGCGGGCGCTGGTCGACCAGCGGGCCGCCCTGTACGAGGACATCACCCCCACCCGCCTGGCCGCCGAGCGGCTGCGGGGCCGCAGTGCGGCCATCGCCCAGAACCTCGGTCGGGCCCACGCCTTCCTGCGCGACCAGGCCGAGTCGTACCTGGCCGACGACCTCGCCGAGGTGGCGCCCAGCGACCGCCGGGCCGTGCTCGACGGGCTCGACGCCGCCCTGTCCTGGTCGGCCTGGCACCAGCTGCGCGCCGATCAGGGCCTGCCGGTGGCGCGGGCCGCCGCCGCCACCCGCCAGCTCGTCCTCGGTCTGGTCGGCGCCTCGCGCTGACGGCGGACGTCGCGTGGGCCGCGGCGGCCCGTCGTGCTCGCCGGCGGTTCACCGTCGCGTCGACCGCGGGTTCGCGCCGCTCGCCGTTGGGTGCGCGGTCGACGATCAGTCGGCGTGGTCGATGGTCGGTCCGTCGGCATCGCGCACCGTGCGGTCGAGGCGACGGTCGGCCTCCTGGCGCATGGCGGCCGAGATCATCGAGCGCATGATCTCCGACGGCACCAGGCGGCTGCGCTCCATCAGGTCGAGCACACGGGCGACGTCCTCGGGCGAACCACCGTCCCGGCGCGCCGGCTCCCAGACGTAGGTCTCCCACATGTCGAGGAAGCGACCGGCGATCGCCGCCGCCTCGGCCTGGAGCCGCTCGGCCTCGTCGAGCAGGACGTCGACCGGGTAGCCGGCCTCGACCAGGATGGCCGCGGCGTCGAGCATGCGCGGGCTCGGGATGATCCAGCCGTCCTCGGTGGGCTCGATCAGGCCGAGGGCCGCCGCCCGGTCACCGACCGCGGGCGGCTGGTCGGCGAAGCGCGCCGCCAGCTCGTCCTGGCCGATCTCGACCGGCTCCTCGTCGGTGTAGGGGCCGCGCACGGCGTCCTGCAGGCCCAGCACGTCGCCGAGGCCCCGGCCCTCGTCCCAGCTGTCGAGCAGGTCGCCGATGGCGGCCAGCGAGAACCCGCGGCCGAGCAGTCGGCTGATGACCCGGAGCCGAGCCAGGTGGCGGTCGTCGTACCACCCGGTCCGGCCCACGATCTCGGGTGGCGGGAGCAGCCCCTTGTCCTGGTAGGCGCGGATGTTGCGAGTGGTGATCCCGGCCTCGCGGGCCAGGTCGTCGATGCGCATGCGGCCCACGGGGCGAGCGTAGCGCCGGCCTGCCGACCGTCGCATCAGACGATGTCCCATTCCTCGGGGGTAGCGTCGCTCCCGTGGTCGACCCCTCGTCCGCCGACGACCGCGCCCGGTGGCCCCACGAGGCCGACCTGGGCGTGGGCGTCGGACCGCACGCCGAGCCCTGGCCGGACGACCCCCGGCTCGACCCCGAGCTGCTCGCCGCCGGTGATCGCCGCAACGTCGTCGACCGGTACCGCTACTGGCGCAACGAGGCGATCGTCGACGACCTCGACGGGCGGCGGCACCTCTTCCACGTCGCCATCGAGAACTGGGTCCACGACCTCAACATCGGGACGGTCGTGCGCACCGCCAACGCCTTCCTCGCCGCCGAGGTCCACATCGTCGGTCGCAAGCGCTGGAACAAGCGCGGCGCCATGGTGACCGACCGCTACCAGCACGTGCGCCACCACCCGACGGTGGCCGACTTCGCGTCGTGGGCCGACGGCGAGGGGCTGGCGGTGATCGGGGTGGACAACCTGCCGGGGTCCGTGCCCATCGAGCGGGTCGATCTGCCCGAGCGCTGCGTGCTGGTGTTCGGCCAGGAGGGGCCGGGCCTGTCCGCCGAGGTGCGGGCGAGGGCCGCGCTCGTGTGCTCGATCACCCAGTTCGGGTCCACCCGGTCGATCAACGCCGGCGTGGCGTCGGGCATCGCGATGCACACCTGGATCCGCCAGCACGCCGAGCTGCCGCCGGGTTGATCGCCGCCCGGTCCCCTCGTGGCCGGTCCGCGGTGCGGGCGGTCAGCGGGTCGGCCCGAGCGTGCCGGTGGAGCCCTGACCGCTGGCCGTCGCCGAGCTCGCGGTCGGGCTCCCGGTCGAGCTCCCGGTCGAGCTCCCGGTTGTCGGGGTCGAGGCCAGGGCGGTGGCGGTGGCGGCGAGGGCCAGGTCGCAGATGCGGTGCGAGGCCCGCACGGCCCGGCCGTCGCCGTGGGCCTCGTCGGCCACGGCCACGATCCCGTACGTCCCGTGCTCGTGGTCCAGCCACGGGTAGAAGCCGAGCGACCCCGACCCGCTCACCACCACGGCCCGGTCCTGGTCGTCGACGCGGTCGCGCCAGAGCCCCAGCCCGTAGGTGGGGACGCCCGTGATCTGCACGGCAGGGTCCTTGGAGGTGTCGAGGCCGCCCACCTGGTCGCGCTGGAGCTCGGCCACCGATGCCGGCGACAGCACGCGGCGTCCGTCGAGCTCGCCGTCGTTGGCCAGCATCCGCAGGAAGCGGCCGTAGTCGGTGGCGGTGCTGGACCCCGATGCGGCGGGCGCCGGGTTGGCGGTGGGCCGCCCGCCGTCGAAGCGGGTGTCGGTGAGGCCGAGCGGGGTGGCGATGCGCTGGAAGAAGAGCTCCTGGAACGGCAGGCCGCCGACCACCTCGCCGACCCGGGCCGCCACCTGGTAGCTGGTGTTGCCGTAGGCGAACCGGGCGCCGGGCGCGTCGACGAGGGGGGCGGCGGCGATCTGGTCGACGCACGCCTCGAGGGTGGTGGCCGTGTCCCAGATGCAGCCGTCCTGGGCCAGGCCGGACCGGTGCGAGAGCAGCTGGCGCACGGTGATGCGGGCCTTGTCGCCGTCGGCGAAGGCAGGCAGCCAGCGGGCGACGGGCTCGTCGAGGGACAGCTTCCCCTCGTCGACCAGGGTGAGGAGGGTGGCCGAGGTCAGCCACTTGCTGGCCGAGGCGATGGGCATGACCTCGCCGCCGGTCGACCCGCCGTACAGCTGCTGGAACAGGACGGTGCCGTCCTTGCGGGCCACGAGCAGCTCGGCGCCGTCGAGGTGGGCGTCGCGCACGCGGGCGGCCATGGCGGCGTCGACGTCGGCGAACGTGGTGGGGCCGGTGGGACCCGTGGCGCGATCGCCGTCGCCCGACCGGCACGCCACCAGCACGGCGGCCAGCGCCACCACCACCCCGGCCGAGGCGGCGGCGATCCAACGGGGGCGGGGCAACGGCATCGCCGCCATCGTCGCCCATCGATCGTCCCCGTTGTGCTCGGCCTGGCCCCCGCCTAGGATTCTGGCACCTCGACTGCCACAACAAGGTGGCTGCGCCCCGCTCGGATCGGGGCGGCGAACAGGGGGATCCGATGGACGCGCTGCGAACGCCCGACGACCGCTTCGAGGGCTTGCCGGGCTACCCGTTCTCGCCGAGCTACCTCGACGTCACCGCCGACGACGGGGCCGGCCCGCTGCGGATGCACCACCTCGACGAGGGCCCCGCCGACGCCGCCGAGACCGTGCTGCTGCTCCACGGCGAGCCGTCGTGGTCGTACCTCTACCGCCACATGATCCCGGTGCTCACCGCCGCCGGCCACCGCTGCATCGCCCCCGACCTCATCGGCTTCGGCCGCTCCGACAAGCCCGTCGCGCGCGAGGACTACAGCTACCAGCGCCACGTCGACTGGCTGCGGAGCGCGCTGTTCGACCAGCTCGACCTGACCGGGATCACGCTGGTGTGCCAGGACTGGGGCGGGCTCCTCGGGCTCCGCCTGGTGGCCGAGCACCCCGAGCGGTTCCGCCGCGTCGTCGCCGCCAACACCTTCCTGCCCACCGGCGACCGCGACCCGGGCGAGGGCTTCGCCAACTGGCGGCGCTTCAGCCAGGAGGTCGAGGACTTCGCCGTCGGGTTCATCGTCAGCATGGGCTGCGCCACCGACCTCGCCCCCGCGGTGGTCGCCGCCTACGACGCGCCGTTCCCCGACGACACCTACAAGGCCGGGGCCCGCCAGTTCCCGGTGCTCGTGCCCATCACCCCCGACGACCCGGCCTCCGAGCCCAACCGGCAGGCCTGGGAGTCGCTGCGGCGGTTCGACAGGCCGTTCCTGTGCGCCTTCTCCGACAAGGACCCGGTCACCGGGGGTGCCGACCGCGCGCTCTTGCGCGACATCCCGGGGTGCGAGGGCCAGCCCCACACCACCATCGAAGGCGGTGGCCACTTCCTGCAGGAGGACCGGGGCCCCGAGCTGGCCGCCGTCGTCAACGACTTCATCGCCCGCACGTCCTGAGCGCCCGTCGCTGACGGCCGGGGGCGTCGGCTCGTCCGTTCGGCCCTTCCTCCGCGTCCGGGCGGAGAGGACCATGCAGGCATGGAGGACGACACCAGGCTCGCGCCGACCGGTGTGCCACCCCACCGACATCGCGCTCGGTGGGTCGTCGTGGGCGTCGCTGCGGCGGTCCTGGTCGCCGTGGTCGGCCTCCTCGTCTTGGCCCGCGGCCGCACCGCGGCACCGCCGTCGGTCGACGACGCCATCGCCCGGCAGGGCGGCGTCGGGACGACGTCGGTGCCGGCGCCGAGCGGGCCGGCACGGCCGTCGCCGGGCGTCTACACCGCGACCGGGCGGGGCACCGAGCGGCTGAGCCTGGCGCCGGCCGCCAAGTCCCAGGGCCCGACGTTGCCGGTGGCGGTCACCCTCGACGGCGACGCCTGCTACGTCGTGCGGGTCGACCAGAACACCGACCACTGGCAGTCGTGGCGCTACTGCCGGCAGGCCGGCGGCACGCTCGCCGAGCTCGGCGGCCAGACCTTCCAGCGCACCGACATCGTCGTCATGACGATCGACAACACCTCGACCTTCGTCTGCGAACCGCCGTCGCCGGTCCTCGTGGCCGGGGCGCCGGTGGGTTCGGTGGCGGACCAGCGCTGCACCGGCACGTCATCGGCTCAGGCCGGCGAGGCGATCAGTGCCGGTCCCCAGACCGTGGTGGCCGACGAGGATCTGGCGATCGGAAGCACGACCGTGCGGACCCGACACGTCCACCAGGAGCGGACGCTGAGCGGGGCCCAGCGCGGCACGGAGAGGGCCGACACCTGGTGGACCGCCGACGGCCTGCCCGTCCGCAACGAGCGCCGCGTGGAGGTGGCCTCCCCCTCGCCCATCGGCGACGTGACCTACTCGGAGGAGGGCAGCTGGCAGCTCGACTCGATCACCCCCCGCTGACCGGCAGCACGAGTGCGCTCAGCCGACCGGCTCGACGCCCAACGTTCGGGCGGTGGGGGAGTTGGGCACCTCGGACTTGTCGGGGAAGGTCCCGAGCACGTGGTCGGCGAGGTTCACGGTGACGCCCATCCAGTAGTGCTCGTTCTTGTAGTGGTGCAGGCGGTGGGCCCGCCAGATCGAGCGGTAGTAGCGACCCTTGGGCTTGTACGCGGTGTGGATCAGGAAGTGGGTCCACTCGTAGGTGAGCAGCACCGCGAACCCGACCATGCAGGCGGTGAGGAACGCACCGTGGGTGCGGGCGATCAGCCAGAACGCCCCCATCACCAACGCCCCCAGCACGGCCAGGTCGAGCAGCGGCACGAACGACGTGTGCGGGTCGGTGGGGTGCAGGTGGTGGTAGCGGTGCTTGCGCGCGGCGTGCAGATCGATCACCCGGCCGCTGCGCAGGGTGCGGGGCTTGTGGTGCAGCAGGTACACGTGGATGGCCCACTCGGTGAACGGTTGCAGGCCGAGGATGGCGATGACGGCCAGGGCGTCGTGGTAGCTCCAGTCGCCCTCGCGGATGCGCAGCACGACGAACAGCGCGAGGAGCGGGGTGACGATCCGCACCGTGGCCTTCGACGAGAAGAAGCGGACGCACTGCCACCACGTGACCAGCTTCTCGGCGCCCTCCTGGCGAGGGGCACCGCTGCGGCGGGTGGGCTCGGCGGGCGCCGGGCCGAGGTCGGGATCGTCGGTGGGGCCGTTGGTGGGTCCGTTCGGGGGCACGGTGGTGGGCTCGACGGGCGCGGTCATCGACCGTCCTCCTCGGGATCGGTGGAGGCCGACGAGGCGTCGGCGGTGAGCAGGGACACGACGGCGGCGCTGCCCTTGGCGAGCAGGGCACGGGCGGCGGCCTCGGCGCCGGCGTGGTCGCCGTCGGCGACGGCGGCGGCCAGGGCCCGGTGGGCGTCGACGTCGGTGAGCTCGTCGCGCTGCAGGCTCGGCAGCACGTCGGCGAGGGGGGCGACGGCGGCGCGCAGCGAGTTGTAGGCGAGCCGGTAGGCGACGTTGTCGGCCCCCTCGATGACGAGCTCCCAGAACCGCCAGTCGAGCTCGGCCAGCGCGGCGAGCTGCTCGAGGCCGGCGTCGTCGGGGGTGGCGAGGACCTCGGCCATCGCGCCGACCGTGGCCAGCAGGTCGTCGCCGAGTCCGCTCACCGCCCGGTCGGCGCACAGCCGGGCCGCGTCGGGACCGATGCAGGCTCGCATCTCGAGCACCGAGCGGGCCACGCCGACGTCGAGGTGGCCGTCGGTGGTGGTGAGGAGCGCGGGCAGCAGGTCGAGGCCGGCCCCGGTCCGCCAGTCGCGCACCCGGGTGGCGCCGCCGTGGGTGATGTCGACCAGGCCGGCCTGGTGCAGCCGCTTGAGGGCCTCGCGCACGGCCTGGCGGTTGACCCCGAGCGCCTCGGTGAGGGACCGCTCGGCCGGCAGGGCGTCACCGGGGGCGAAGCCGCCGCCGACGATGCGGGCCTGGAGCTGGTCGAACACGGCGTCGGAGACCGAGCGGCGGGTGACGGGCTGGAGGTCCATGGGTCGGCACCCTACGGCGATCCGGTCTGGTGGTCAACTGGTCTGACCAGTGACTCCCGGCACGTGGCCCCGTCGACACCGAGCCGTCGACCTCCGCGCGGCCGGGACGCGTAAGCGCGGCGGGGCTTGGTGGTCAGGACGGGGGAAGGCGACGAACGGCACACGTCTGGGACCCCACCCGACCACGAACGGGTCTTTGGCGGAGGCATGACAGCGGCTTCACCTTCCCCGAACCGGCTCCGCCGATGGGAGGGGAGCGATCAGCGGCGGAACACCGAGAGGCGACGGCCATGTGGACGATGAAGCGACAGCGACGGGACGAGGTGGGTGCGGCGGTGGTGGCGGCCGAGGTCGTCACCGTGCGGGTGCTGCAGGCCCGGCACCCCGACCAGGCGCTCCCGATCTTCGCGGCGCCGGGCCGCTGCCTGCGCTGCGACGACATGGCCCTGGTCGAGCGGGTCGACGCCGCCGCCGGTCGGGCCCACCACCGCTGCCACGCCTGCGGTGCGAGCTGGACGATGAGCCGGGCGGCGCTGCGACGCGCGGCGGCGGAGGATCGCGACCGCGCCACCGTGGTCGTCGGGGGCACGTTGGTCGAGTCGCTGGTCGAGACCGAGGCGGCCGTGCCGCTCGAGCCGGTCGAGTCGCTGGGCGAGGCGCAGCGGGTCGGCGCCCACGGTCCACCGGTGCTGGACGGCTCCGAACGCCGACGTGGCCTCATCGTCGGGACGCAGCTCCGCGACGTGCCCGTCTCCCCAGCGCTCGTGACACCGCTGCCCCCTGCCCGCTCGCGGCGGGTGGGCGCCTCGCCCCGGGTTCGCTTCGTCGTGTGATGACCGCCGCTCAGCGGGGACGGGGCTCCCGCCACATCGTCCAGAACGGCGGGCCGCCCTTGGGCAGGCGCTCCTCGCCGGTGACCTCGAAGCCGAAGCGCTCGTAGTACGAGATGTTGCGCTCCTTGGACGACTCGAGGAACGCGGGGATGCCCTCGGCGTCGCAGGTCTCGAGCACGGCGTCGATGACGGCACCGCCGGCGCCGGTGCCCTGCCGGCCTGGGTCGGCGCCCACGATGCCCAGGTACCAGTGCGGCTCCTTCGGGTGCACCCGGTCGAACACCTCGAGGATCTTCAGACCCTCCACCAGGCGCGGGCCGAACGCCCGGATCCCGTGGTGGGCGACGCGGGCCACCTCGAGGTTGGTGGGCTTCCACCGCCCGGGCGGCGCCCACAGCGCCGCGGCCCCGAGGTCGTCGGTGGTGAGGACCGTGCCCATGCGCTGGTAGGTGAGCAGCTCCATCGCGTAGAAGGACCAGAGCCGCGTGTACCGGTCGCGCTCGTTCGGCAGCAGGAACGCCATGATCGGGTCGTCCCAGAAGGACCGGGCCAGCACGTCGCGGAGGACCTTCAGCTCGTGGCGGGCGGCCGGTCGGGCGGTGGGCCGGGTGCGGGACGAGGCGGCGGGGGACATGCGGGCGGGGCTCCTGGGCGCGGTGGTCGAGCGGTGGTCGAGCAGTGGTCGAGCGGTTGGGGGGTGGGCCGGTCGGTGGGCGACGGGTCGGCGTCAGTGCGAGCGGTAGAGGTCGCGGTTGAGCTTGGCGGACAGGCCCTTGGTCTGCTTGTAGAAGCCCACGAACGTCTCGTACAGGCGGTCGTAGGTGGCGGCGTTGGCGTGGTCGGGAGCGTAGGTGGCCTGCACGGCGATGCGCTCGGGGATGTCGTCCCAGCGCAGGTGGCCGAGGGCCACGCCCGCCGTGAAGCCGGCCCCCCGCACGTTGGCCAGCACCGGGTCGGCGATCTGGCGGATCGGGCGGTGCAGCACGTCGGCCATGATCTGGCACCACAGGGCCGAGTTGGCGCCACCGCCGATGAAGGCGATGTGCTCGAAGCCGTTCGGGCGCTCCTTGCGGACGAACTTCTCGGCGGCGTCGAGCATCCACCGGGTGTTGAGGGCCACGCCTTCGAGCACCGAGCGGACGAGGTGGGCCCGGTCGGTGGTCAGCGAGGCGTTGAACCAGCCGCCACGGATGTAGTGGTTGTCGACGGGGGTGCGCTCGCCGTTCAGCCACGGCAGGAACATCACGTTCTCGCTGCCGGCGGGGACCCGGGCGGCCATGGCGTTGAGGCGATCGAGGATGTCGAGGGGCACGCCCTCGCCCTCGGACAGCTCGTCGTCGGGGTACAGCACGTTGTCGATCAGCCAGGTGAGGCACTTGCCGGCCACGTCCTGCTCGGTGGCGACCCAGTAGCGCTCGGGGATGCCCGACGGCAGCGACGTGATGTTCGAGCCGAGGTCGGTCTTCTTGAACGGCACGTGGCACGACAGCCACGACGACGTGCCCACGTAGAGGTGGGCGTCGAAGTCGCGGACCGCCCCGGCGCCGATGCCGGCCGACGACGTGTCGCCGGTGCCGGTCACCACCTGCACGTGCTCGCCGAGGCCGAGCTCAGCGGCCACCGCCGGCAGGATGGGCCCGACGATCGAGCCGGTCGGCAGCAGGTCGGGCAGCTTGTCGCGGTCGAGCCCGCACAGGGCCACCAGCTCGTCGTCGTAGTCGACCCGGCGCAGGTCGCGGTTGTCGGTGCACCAGTAGCCGACGATGGTGTCGTAGGACGCGGCCGCCCGGCCGGTGAACCGCAGGTTCAGGTAGTCGGGGACGTCGAGCAGCTTGTGGGCCTGGCGGTAGACGTCGGGGCGCTCGTGCTTGAGCCACAGGATGTGGCCGACCGGGTCCTTGCCGGTGCGTGACGGCAGGCCACCGGTGCGGCTCAGCCACTTGCGGACCTTCACCGCGTCGTAGCCCAAGCCGGGGATCGCCAGGCGACCACCGGTCACGCGCTTGGCGTGCGGCGCGCCGCGTGAGTCCATCCAGATGACGGCGTCCATGAGGTGGTTGCCGTGGTCGTCGACCGCGACCGTGCCCATCCACTGCGCCGACACCGCGATGGCCACGATGTCGTCGACGGGCACCACCTTGCGGTCGACCAGGTGCTTCATGCCGAGGGTGATGGTGCGCCACCACTCCTCGGGGTCCTGCTCGGCGCCGCCGCCGGGCAGCAGGTGCAGCTCGTTGCGCTCGTACTCGTGGGCGACGACGTCGCCGTCGGTCGACACCAGCGCGACCTTGGGTCCGCCGGTGCCGAGGTCGACGGCGAGCACGTACTTCGTGCCGGTCGCCGTGGTCGTCGTGTCGTCTGCCATCGCCGTCCCCCTGGCCGGGTCCCGACCGTCCGCCGGCTGTTCGCCGGTCCGTCCTCCGGCGCTTCGCCGGCCCGGCGGGCGAGGCTAGTGCCGGTGACCGGAGCGCTCCGGCGGCCGGGCCCGACCGGCGGCCCAGCCATCCGTTGGGGAGGGCAGCGCGGTCCCCGATACCCTCGCCGCCATGTCCGTGCAGGTCCTCGGGGTGCTGGCGTCGATCGCGTTCTTCGCGCGCGTCATGCCCCAGCCCGTGCGGCTCTGGCGCACGGGCGTGCCGAACGGCGTCTCGCCCCTCGCCGCCATGAACTCGGCGACCTCGGACCTGGCCTGGATCCTCTACGGCTTCGCCGCCGGGCTGATCCCCGTGTGGGGGACCGCGGTCGTGGGCCTGGTCCCCGGCGTGTGGACGGTGCTGCTGCTGCGCCGAGAGATCACCCGCCGCGACCTCATCGCGGTCTCGTTGTGGCTCGGGCTGATCCTCGGCTCGGCGGCCACGGGCACGTTGGTCACCATGCTCGCCATCAGCGTGGTGGTGAACCAGGGGCCGCAGGTCTGGCAGGCCCTCCGCGAGGACGACCTCTGGGGGATCTCGCCCACCACCTACGTGTTCGCCATCTTCGACGCCACCCTGTGGGGCGCCTACGGCCTGGCCGCCGGCGACCCGGCGGTCATCGGGTACGGCGTCGTGCTGCTGGCGGCGGCGCTGACCGTCCTCGGCCGCATCTGGTGGACCCGTCGGACGGCGACCTCCCCCGCCCTCCTCGCCACCGACCCCGCCACCGCCTGATCGGCGCCGTGCGGCGCCCGGGTCCCGATCGGATCGCACCTCCGACCCGGCCCGACGGGGACCCGTAGACTCCGGCGCCGTGACCGAGCCCATCAGCCTCGAAGACGACGTGATCATCGATCTCGTCCGCAACCACACCAGCGACTACGTGAAGGTGGCCATCGTCGACATCGACGGGGTCCTGCGCGGCAAGTACATGGACAAGGCGAAGTTCCTCAGCGCGCTCGAGGACGGCTTCGGCTTCTGCGACGTCGTGTTCGGGTGGGACTCGGCCGACGAGTGCTACGACAACGTCACCTACACGGGCTGGCGCAGCGGCTACCCCGACGGCAAGGTCCAGATCGACGTGTCCACCCACCGCGCCGTGCCGTGGGAGGACGACCGCCCGTTCTTCCTCTGCGACTACATCGGCTCGACGCCCGAGACGGTCGTGTGCCCCCGGCGCCTGCTGCAGCGGGTGGTCGACCGGGCCACCGCGTCGGGCTACCAGGCCAAGTTCGGCCTCGAGTTCGAGTGGTTCAACTTCCGCGAGTCGCCGGCCAGCGTCCACGAGAAGGACTTCCGCGACCTCGAGCCGCTCACCCCCGGCATGTTCGGCTACTCGGTGCTGCGCCAGACCCACAACCAGGGGTTCTTCGACGCCCTGCTCCAGGACCTGCGGGCCTTCGGCGTACCGCTCGAGGGGCTGCACACCGAGACCGGCCCGGGCGTGTTCGAGGCGGCCATCATCTACAGCGACCCGCTGACCGCCGCCGACCGGGCCACGCTGTTCAAGGCCGGCGCCAAGGAGATCGGCCACCGGTTCGGCATCCTGCCCACCTTCATGGCCCGCTGGAACACCGACCTGCCGGGCTGCTCGGGCCACAGCCACCAGTCGCTGTGGGACGGCGACGGAGAGCGCAACCTCTTCTTCGCCGCCGACGAGCCCCACGCCATGAGCCCGCTGTTCCGCTCGTACCTCGCCGGCATCCTCACCCTGCTGCCCGACCTCACCGCGCTGCTCGCCCCGACGGTGAACTCCTACAAGCGACTCGTCGACGGGTTCTGGGCGCCGACCACGCCGACGTGGGGCGTGGACAACCGCACGGTCGCGGCGCGGGTGATCCCCGGCTCGTCCAAGAGCACGCGGCTCGAGCTGCGGGTGCCCGGCGCCGACGTGAACCCCTACCTGGCGGTGGCCGCATCGCTGGCCGCCGGCCTCTGGGGCATCGAGCAGGGCCTCGAGCTGCGGCCGATCACGCTGGGCTCGGGCTACCTCGACGAGACCGTCGAACGCCTGCCCCGCAACCTGCAGGTGGCCACCGAACGGCTGGCCGCGTCGGCCCCGGTGCGCGAGATCCTCGGCGACGACTTCGTCGACCACTTCGCCGCCACCCGCGAGTGGGAGTGGCGCCAGTTCCAGGACTCGGTCACCGACTGGGAGCTGCGCCGCTACCTCGAGATCATCTAGGCCCGAGCGAGGGCGAGCCGCGGGTCCGCAGCGCTAGCCCAGCGATGCCAGGGCGAAGCCGGCGGCCGCAGCCGCCACGCCGACGACGATGCTGACCCCGACGTTGACCAGGGCGCGCCCGCGCTCGTCCTCTTCGGCCAACCGCTCCGTCTCGAAGGCGAAGGTGGAGAAGGTCGTGTAGGCGCCGCAGAACCCGGTGCCGAGCAGGACGAACGGCGTCTGGGGGAAGCCGCGGGTCAGCGCCAAGCCCGTGAGCAGGCCGAGCAGGAACGACCCGGAGAGGTTGATGAGCAGCGTCCCGTAGGGCAGGTCGTCACGGGTTCGCGAGCGCACGAACCCGTCGACGAGGAAGCGGGCGGGCGCGCCGACGGCCCCGGCCGCGGCCACGCCGAGGAACAGGCCCGGATCGGTCACCGAGCACCCACCAGCTGCCGCGCCGACCACATGCCGGCGACCACCACGACCAACCCGGCCACCACGGAGATCACGACGTAGCCGACCGCCGTGGTGGCGGCGCCGTCGCGCGTGAGCAGGACGGCCTCGACGCTGAGGGTCGAGAACGTGGTGAAGCCGCCGCACACGCCCGTACCCAGGAAGGCCCGCCAGCGATCGGCGGGTGGCGGTCGGTCGGCCAGGGCGACCAGCACGAAGCCCAGCACGGCCGCGCCGACGAGGTTGACGACCAGGGTGGCCCACGGGAACTCGGTGCCGACCCGGGGGAGCGCCTGGGCCACGGCATAGCGGGCGGTCCCGCCCAGCGCGCCGCCGAGGGCGACGCACCCGACCAGGACGGGGTCGGGACGGAACGGGGTGCGGGGGACGCCGACCGGCGCGTCGGGGTCGGGATCGGCGGCCAACCCCACATCGGGGGCAGGAAGGCGACCGGTGACGAGCACGGCTCCGGCCAGCACCGCGACCGCGACGAGCGCGGCGAGGACCACGACCACCGCTGCAGTATCGCAACCGACCGGGTCGGCGGCGGGCGATGCCGCTCGCCGCCCGGTGGTGCGGCCGGTTGCGGGGCGGCCGGAGCCGCCGCCGGGTCAGGTGGTGTCAGCTCGTGTCAGGCGGGGACCAGCTCGTGGGCGATCTCGTCGGCCCAGGCCTCGACCTGGGCACGGTCGCGCCAGTCGCCGGCGTGGTCCCTGGCCATCGACGCGGCCGGGAAGCCCTTGGCGTCGGCCGGCAGGCAGCCGCCGAAGGTGCGGTGGCCGCGGGCCTCGACCCGTTGCATCAGCCCGCTCACGCCCTTGGTCGGGGCGATCTCGTGCTCGGACGCGCTGTCGTCGAGCGGGCCGCTGCTGAACAGCCAGACGGCCTTGGTCCGCAGGGCCTTGGCGTTGCGCTTCACGAAGTGCTTGGCGTCCTTGTTCCAGCGGTAGGCGTAGAGGCTGCCGCCGACGATGACGGCGTCGTAGGCATCGAGGTCGTCGACCTCGTCGGCCGCCCGCAGGTCGGTCGGTACGCCGTCGGCGTTCAGCTCCTCGGCCAGCCACTCGGCCAGGCCGTGGGTGCCGCCCATCTTCGATCCGTAGGTGACCAGTGCTCGCATGGTGCACCTCCTGTCTCGTCCTTCCCTCGCAGCGTGTGCCGCCGGAGCTCGATCGGCCAGGGCCGAACGCCCACGATCTCCGGCGCGGCAGACGCCGGCGGTCTGGTGATGGCCGATCCGGTGCGTGGCGCCGGCGCGACAGACGCCGGCGGTCTGGTGATGGCCGATCCGGTGCGTGGCGCCGGCGCGACAGAATGAGCGTCCTATGGCGACCCTCTCCCGCTTCTCGTTCCCGACGACCATCCACTTCGGGCCCGGCGCCCGTTCGCTGGTGGCGCCCGACCTGTTGGCGGCGGGGGTGCGCCGGCCGCTCGTGGTCACCGACAAGGGCGTGTCGGGGCTGCCGATGTTCGCCGGGTTGGTCGACCTGCTGCGCGAGGGTGGGCTCGAGCCGGCGGTGTTCGACGGGGTGTGGGGCAACCCGGTGACGAGCCAGGTGGCGGCCGGCGTCGAGGCCTACCGGGCCCACGACGCCGACGGGATCGTCGGCGTGGGCGGCGGTGCCGCCCTCGACGTGGCCAAGGCGGTCGGCCTCATGGCCACCCACGAGGGCGACCTGTTCGACTACGAGGACGAGGTGCCCGGCGCCCGCCCGATCGAGGACCGCATCCCGCCGTTCGTCGCCTTGCCCACCACGGCCGGCACCGGGAGCGAGGTGGGTCGCTCGGCGGTGATCGCCGACGACGCCACCCACGTCAAGAAGATCGTCTTCAGCCCGTACCTGCTGGCCCGCACCGTCTACGCCGATCCCGAGCTCACCGTCGGGCTGCCGGGCCCCATCACCGCCGCCACCGGCCTCGACGCCCTCACCCACAACATCGAGGCCTACCTGGCCAAGGACTACCACCCGATCTGCGACGGCATCGCCCTCGAGGGCCTCCGCCTCGGTGCCGCCAACCTGCACCGGGCCGTGGCCAACCCCACTGACCTCGACGCGCGCGGCGCCATGCTCATGAGCTCGATGATGGGGGCCATCGCCTTCCAGAAGGGCCTGGGCCTGGTGCACTCCACCGCCCACGCCCTCGGGACGGCCGCCGACATGCACCACGGCTTGGCCAACGGGATCATGATCGACCACGCCCTGGCCCACAACGTCGAGGCCGTGCCCGAGCGCTTCGAGACGATGGCCGTCACCGTCGGCCTCGACGACGACTCCCCGGCGGGCTTCCTGCGCTGGCTGGCCGACCTCAAGGCATCGGTCGCGATCCCCGCCGGCCTGGGCGACACCGACGTCGACCCCGGCAAGCTCGAGCTGCTCGCCGAGCTGGCCGAGGCCGATGCCTGCCACCTCAACAACCCGCGGCCGGTCACCCTCGACGACTTCCGACTGATCTTCGACAAGGCGTTCGCGTCGTGACCGGTGCCGCGCCGGCCGGGGCGATGCCACGCCCGCCTCGGATCGGCATCTCGTCCTGCTTCTTCCACCCCGACCCCGAGCGCCCGATCTTCAAGGGCAAGACCCTGCTGTACGTCGAGCAGTCGATGGCGTGGTGGGTGCAGGCCGGCGGAGCCGTCACCTACCCGATCCCGACGGTCAAGCCCGACGCCCCGCTCAGCCCCGACGACTACGTGGACGACCTCGACGGGCTGCTGCTGCACGGCGGTGCCGACGTGTGCCCGCGCACCTACGGCGAGGAGCCGCTTCGGCCGGAGTGGGAGGGCGACGAGGTGCGGGATCGCTACGAGCTCGACCTCGTCCAGCGCTTCCTCGCCGCCGCCAAGCCCGTGCTCGGGATCTGCCGCGGACACCAGATCCTCAACGTGGCCTTCGGCGGGACGCTCTGGCAGGACCAGCGCGAGCAGGGCGCCACCGAGCGGGTGCACCGCAGCCAGGAGCGCTACGACCGGAACCTGCACACCGTCGACCTGGTCGAGGGCAGCGGTCTGGCCGCCCTGTACGGGAGCCCCGGCACCGTGCTGGTCAACAGCGTCCACCACCAGGCCGTCAAGGAGGTCGGGCCGGGGCTCGTGGTCGAGGCCACGTCCTCCGACGACGGCATCGTCGAGGCGATCCGGCTCGCCGACGACGATCGGTTCGCCCTGGGCGTCCAGTGGCACCCGGAGTTCTTCGAGGGCGTCGACGACGGCTCGATGCTCGACAACGGGCCCATCCGTCGAGCGTTCCTCGACGCCTGCCTCGCGGCGCGCGACGCGGCGTGATCGACCATGCTGGTCAGGTGGGGAGCAGCAGGACGAGAGGTGCCTCGACCGGTCGAACCGCATGGATCGGACTCGTCGGCGCCGCCGTGGTCGGAGCCGCGGCCCTGAGCGGCTGCTCGGGGAGCAGCTCACCGTCGCCCTCGGCCACCACGAGCGCGGCACCCTCGGCGACCGCGGCTGCGCCGGGCACCAGCACATCGGTGACCAGGCCGGATCCGTCGTCGACCGGCACCTCGGCCACGACCCCCGGCAGCACCTCGGCGACCGTCCCCGGGCCCCAGCCCGGCCCGCCCCGGGACCTCGTCGAGCTTCGGGGCGACGGCCTCGGGGTGGTGACCTTCGGCGATGGCGCCGAGCCGACCCTCGCCGCCCTCACCTCGATCTACGGACCGCCCGAGGTCGACAGCGGCTACGAGGTCCAGGCCGGCCGGCGCGTCCGCAGGGTGTCGTTCGGCCCGCTGGTCGTGACGCTCACCGGCGACCCCGGGGCCGAGGTGTTCACCGGGTGGTCGTACCGGCCCTCGTCGGGTCAGGTGTCGGCGCCGCTGCAGACGGCCGCCGGCGCCATGAGCGGCCTCTCCTTCGACGAGCTGGTCGCTCGCGTCGGTCCGACGCGCCCCGTGCAGGTGTCCTCGGTCTACGAGCAGTGCTGGACCGAGGCGACCGGCGAGATCTGCGCCTCCTCGTCGTCGCGGTTCGCCGGCGCCACGCCGAACCCCGACGAGCGGGTGTCGGCGCTGTCGGCCTCGTAGCGCTGAGCCGAGCCACCCCGGCGCGGCGTCGGGCGCGCCGGTTCGACCGCCCGAGCCACCGCCGATCAGACTCTGCGCCATGCAGGTCACCAACCCGGCCACCGGCCAGCCCATCGCCGAGATCGCGGCCACCGACGCCGCCGACGTCGAGGCGATCTACGACCGGGCCCGCGCCACCCAGCCGGCGTGGGCCGACACGCCGTTCGCCGACCGCCTGGCCGTGCTCTCGCGCTTCCGGGCTGCCGTGATCGACCAGCGCGACCGGCTCGCCGCCGACCTCACCGCCGAGACGGGCAAGCCGATCAGCCAGGCCCGCAACGAGCTCGCCGGCCTGGTGCCCCGGCTCGACTTCTTCCTCGAGCACGCCGAGGCGGCGGTGGCCGACCAGACGGTGCTGGCCGAGGAGGGCCTGCACGAGGTGATCAGCCACGAGCCGCTCGGCGTCGTCGGCAACATCTCGGCGTGGAACTACCCCTACTTCGTGGGGTCCAACGTGTTCGTGCCGGCCCTGCTCACCGGCAACGCCGTCCTCTACAAGCCGTCCGAGCTGGCGTCCACGACCGGCCGCAACATCGCCGACCTGCTGTGGGAGGCCGGCGTCCCCGAGGACGTGTTCGGCTTGCTCATCGGTGGCGGCGACGTCGGCGCGGCGCTGTTGGCCACTGGCATCGACGGCGTGTTCTTCACCGGGTCGCACCCGACCGGCCAGCGCATCGCCGTCGAGGTGGCGCCGTCGCTGGCGGTGGTGCAGCTCGAGCTCGGCGGCAAGGACCCGGTCTACGTCACCGACGACGTCGACGTGGCCGCCGCCGCCGAGGGCCTCGCCGACGGCGCCTTCTACAACACCGGCCAGTCGTGCTGCTCGGTCGAGCGCATCTACGTGCACGAAGCGGTCCACGACGAGTTCGTCGAGCACCTGGTGCGCACGGTCGAGGGCTTCGTCGTCGGCGACCCGACCGACGAGGCCACCTACATCGGCCCGCTCACCCGGCCCCAGCAGCTGGCCGTGCTCGAGGCCCAGGTCGACGACGCGGTGGCCAAGGGCGCCACCGTCCGCACCGGCGGCCACCGCCTCGACCGACCCGGTGCCTGGTTCGCCCCCACCGTCGTCACCGGCGTCACCAACGCCATGGCCGTCATGCGCGACGAGAGCTTCGGGCCCATCATCGGTGTGGCCTCGGTGGCGGGTGACGACGAGGCGCTGGCCGCCATGAACGACACCGACTTCGGGCTGACCGCCGGGGTGTACTGCCGCGACGAGGGCCGGGCCCGGTCGATCCTGCGGCGGGTCGACGCCGGGTCGGCCTACTGGAACTGCTGCGACCGGGTCAGCCCCCGCCTGCCGTGGTCGGGCCGGGGCAGCTCGGGCATGGGCTCGACGCTGTCGACCCTCGGCATCGCCGCCTTCACCCGCCCCAAGGCCTGGCACCTCCGCTCCGCCTGACCCGCGCCGCACGCTCGCGGTGGGCGTCTCGGCGCCGGCGCCACGACCCGCGTCCCACGGTCGAGGCCGGTCAGGGCAGTCGGTCGAGCTGGCGGAGGATCGTCTCGGTGTCCGGGGTGGCGGCCGCGGCGACGTCCTCCTCGACGGCGACCAGGTAGCGGCCCTGGTGCCCGGCGGCGAGGTAGGCGGAGTGGAAGGTCGTGAGGCCGATCGGACCGACGACGGTGACGCCCGTCCTCGGATGCTGTGTGGTGGGGGTGGACCCCGAGCTGGAGCTGCGGGCGCTGGTGGTCACGAGCTGCTCCACGGCCTCCGCCGCCGCAGCCTCGGTCGGGAGCTGGGCGATCGTGATCACCCGGCGCTCGGCTGGCGTGGTGCTCTCGAAGCGTCGGGTCACGATCGGTCCGGTGCCGTGCTCCCGCAGGGCGGCCCCCAGGTACGGGCTCGTGGACTCGACCTGGGGGAGGTCGATGTCGGTGGCGGGACTCCGCAGCCGGAGGCCCGGCACCTCGTCGAGGAGGAACGAGGTCATCGGGTCCTCGGGTGACGGGCGGCGGATGGTCGGAGGTGCGCTGGTCGCGCTCGGTCCGCCGCCGGCCGACGCCCCAGTCGTCGCCGACCGGTGGCCGGCGGAGATGACGGCGGCCGCGAGGACGGTGAGTGTCGCCGTGACCGTGCCCAGCACGACCAGAGCCATGCGCCAGGTGGGGCCTGATCGCACCGGAGGATGTGGTGGCCGTGGACCTACGTCGGGGGGTGCTGCCGGCTCACCAGCCGAACCGCGTCGAAGGGCGTCCGGTGGTGGGAGGTGTGAGAACGGTCGGTGCCAGGCGGCCGGGGGCGCCCACGAGGGAGGGGGCGACCACGAGCCCACCCCTCCAGCCGGCGCGTCCGCTAGATCGGCGCGGCGTGATCCCTCGGTGGCGGGCCGCGCTGGAGGAGGCGGAGGGGGGTTCGCCCCGGGGGCGCCCTCGAACCTGCTTGAGCGGGGCCGGGTCGACGGCGGGGTCGCGGTCTGCTCCCGACCGCACGTCGGGCACCAGCGCACGCCGTCGGCCACCGCCGTCCCGCACGTCGGACATCCACCCACCGTGGTGACCCTACGACTCGAGCGGCGACCGTGGACTGGCTATCCCGGGAGCTTGGCGAGCTGATCGACGATCGACTTCGTGTCCGGCTCGAACGCAACGGCGGACACCTGCTCGACCACCACCACGTAGGGGCCCTTGTGTCCGACCGCGACGTAGGCCGTGTGCATCGAGGACGTGTAGGGGCCGAACACGGCGACGCCCTCCGCCGGGCGCTGGGTGGTGGGGGTGGTGGGGGTGGAGCCCGAGGGCGTCATGTGGTCGGCCGACACCCGCTCGAAGGCCTGCTGGGCGTCGGCGGCGCTCGGCACACGGAAGATGTCGACCATCCAGATCGTCTGCGGTCCGGTCCTGCGTCCGAAGGTACGGCGGACGACCGGACCGGGTCCGGCCTCCTGGATGAGCTGCGCGAGCCTCGGATCCTGTTCCTGGAGGGTGGCGGGGTCGACGACCTCTGGCGATCCGGCGTTCAGGCCGTCGATGTGGTCGATGAGCAGGGGGAGCATCGCCTGGGCCTCGGCGGCCTGTTCTGCGGTGGTCGTGGGCGGCGTGGTGCTCGGAGGGGTCGTGCCGCGGGGGCTGGTCGAACCGGGGCGGCGGATGGTGGTGCTGGGGGCGTCGCTGAGCTGGTCGAGGGTGGGGATGCTCGAGGGCTTGGGAACCTGGGCGGGGGTGGTGGTGGACGGGAGGAAGGCCAGGGTGAACGCGTGGCGGTCGGCGGTGAAGCGGACCGACTCGAAGCCGCTGTAGCGCACGACCGGCTCGGCCGTGGGGTCGTCGACGTCCCACTCGACGAGCTGCCAGCGTCCGGGGGCGCCGTTGCAGTCGTCGCCGTTCGCCTTGGTGGTGCCGTCGGGCAGGCGCACCTGGTCGGCGCCGAGGACCAGGCCCACCTGGTCGGCGAACACCCCGAAGGTGGCGTTGGCGCCGGCGACGTCGTTGGTGAAGGGGTGGACGTGGATGATGCCGTCGCCGTGGGTGTGGATGCCGTACTGGTCGGTGCCCCGGTCGACCAGCGGTGGGAGGGTGGTGCCGCACACGTCGATGGCGAAGGCCTGGTGCCAGTGGTCGTACGTGGTCGGTTCGGCGACCGACTGGACCCCGTTGCGGCGGTTCGCGCTGAGCGAGCTGCCGAGCGACCGGGCGCCGACGACGAGGATGCCCACGCCGAGCACGATCGAGGCGAGGACCACGCCGATGACGATGAGCGCGATGCGCCCACCGTCGCTGGACCGCCTCTGCAGCGGTGACCCCGGCGGCCCGTACCCCGGCGGCGGTCCGTAGCCGGGTGGTGGCCCGAAGCCGGGTGGCGGTCCGTAGCCAGGGGGTGCGCCGAAGCCCGGTCCGTAGCCGGGTGGCGGTCCGTAGCCGGGTGGTGGCCCGTACCCGGGTGGTGGCCCGAAGCCAGGAGGTGGTCCAGACCCCGGTGGTGGCGGGTTTGGGCCGCTCGGCCCTCGTCCCACCGGCGGTCGCTGGTAGGGCGGCGGTGGAGGGGTCGGGCCGACGGGTCGACCCAGGGTGGCCGGGGGCGGGAGCTGCTTCGCCGCCGCGCCGTCGGCCCCCGGCGGTGGTGGCGGCGGTGGGTTCCCGGCCGTCGGCCCGCCGGGACCATCGACACCACCGGCACCCGCGCTCGCCGTCGACGGCGAGCGGCCGCACGTCGGGCACCAGGTCGCCCCGTCGGCCACGGCCGATCCACACGTCGAGCACACGCCCACCGCCCGCCACCCTACGACCCCGCGCCACCCGGGACCGGTCGGTTCCGGCGTGGTCGGTCCGGCGAGGGCGGATCGGGTGGTGGGCCGGCTGCGGCGAGGGTAGGTGCCGGGCACCCTGCGACTGGAGGCCGCCATGACGCCCGCCGAAGCCCTCACCGACCCCGTCGACGCCCTCGACCGCCTGGCCGACCACCTCCCTGCGCCGCCACCGGTGCGCCGCGGCCTCGTCGCCGGGCTCCGGGCGGCGCTCGGGCTGCATCCCCGGCGCTGGCGCCGGCTGGCGGTCTACGCCGTCGGGTCGATCGCCGTCGTGCTCGTCGTTCGCGGCGTCCTCGCCCGCCGCGCGCCGTCGAGCGATGCCCCGTCGCCGGCCGACGTCCTCCCCGAGCCGCCCGAGGAGGCCACCTCCACGAGCCGGTCCACCTCCTCGCCCGTGGCGTCGTCCCCCTCCTCGTCGACGACGGCGACGTCGTCATCAGCGGCCGCCTCCCCGACGGGGGTGATGGGCTCGAACGGCGCCGGCGACGTCCCGGCCGACGACGAGGTCCTCGACCTCGATGCCGCAGCCGTCCTCCTCGGCACCCCGCCCGAGCAGGTGCGGACGATGCTGGCCGACGGGCTCCTGGTCGCCGAAGACCCGGCGGGGCCCACCTTCCGCGCGGCTGCGGTCCGCGCCGTCCGCCTCGCCGGCGGCTGAGCCGGCTCCCTCGACGCTCGGCGGTGGACCGCCGCCGGGGCCGACGGGTCGGCGGCGTGCGGTGGTCGCGTCCGTCCGCCCTGGTCGCGGCGGCGGTGGGCCGATGTTCACGCGCTGGTCACCACCCGGTCACGGGCTCGGGTCGTGAAAGCGGCGTGGAGGTGCGAGGATGGGGGCTCGCAGCACGCATGAGCAGTGAGGTGGCCGGCCCGTGAACCTGACCGACGACGCCCTCCCCGCCGGAGACGACCCCTACACGTCGCGGTTCGGCCGCATGGGGCTCACCTTCGACGACGTGATGCTCCTGCCGGCCGAGTCGGCGGTGCAGCCCAAGGAGGTGGACACCGCCTCCACCTTCGCTCGCGGCGTGCCCCTCAACATCCCCATCGTCTCGGCGGCCATGGACACCGTCACCGAGGCCCGGATGGGCATCGACATGGCCCGCCTCGGCGGCCTCGGCGTCATCCACCGCAACCTGTCGGTCGAGCGCCAGGCCGGTGAGGTCGACCGGGTGAAGCGCTCCGAGTCGGGGATGATCACCGACCCCGTCACCCTGCGCCCCAACCGGCCGGTGCAGGACGCCCTCGACCTGATGGCCCAGTTCCACATCTCGGGCGTGCCGATCACCGACGACACCAACAAGCTCGTCGGCATCCTCACCAACCGCGACCTGCGCTTCGAGGACGACCCCAGCCGCACCATCTCCGAGCTGATGACCACCGAGAACCTGCTCACGGCGCCGGTGGGCACCACCCTCGAGCAGGCCAAGGAGATCTTCCGCCACTCGCGGGTCGAGAAGCTGCCGGTGGTCGACAGCGACGGCACGCTGCGGGGCCTCATCACCATCAAGGACATCCAGAAGAAGATCGACTTCCCCAACGCCACCAAGGACGCCGACGGCCGGCTCATCGCGGCCGCGGCCGTGGGAACCGGGGCCGACACCCTCGATCGGGCCAAGGCGCTCATCGAGGCCGGCGTCGACGTCCTCATCGTCGACACCGCCCATGGCCACGCCGCCTCGGTCATCGAGACCGTGCAGGCGCTGCGGGCCGTGTGGGACGGGCCGCTGGTCGCCGGCAACATCGCCACCTCCGAAGCGGCCCGGGCGCTCGTCGACGCCGGCGCCGATGCCATCAAGGTGGGCATCGGCCCGGGCTCCATCTGCACCA
Source organism: Acidimicrobiales bacterium (assembly GCA_046331175.1). Classification (GTDB taxonomy): domain Bacteria; phylum Actinomycetota; class Acidimicrobiia; order Acidimicrobiales; family Acidimicrobilacustridaceae; genus JAWKIW01. Next base: position 227,489 of record JAXLRI010000004.1, on the reverse strand, counting down.
CCCGGGTGGTCACCGGCGTCGGCGTGCCGCAGATCTCGGCCATCTTCGACTGCGCCCGCGTCGCCCGGCCCGCCGGCGTGTCGGTCATCGCCGACGGTGGCATCCAGTTCACCGGCGACGTCCCCAAGGCGCTGGCCGCCGGGGCCGACTGCGTGATGATCGGCAGCCTGCTCGCCGGCTCCGACGAGAGCCCCGGCGAGGTCGTGGTGGTGCAGGGCGAGCGCTTCAAGGAGTACCGGGGCATGGGCTCGATGGGCGCCATGAAGGCCCGCGGCTACTCGAAGGACCGCTACTTCCAGGACCACGTCGACTCGGCCGAGAAGCTGGTGCCCGAGGGCATCGAGGCCCGGGTGCCCTACACCGGCCCGGTGAAGCACCTCGTCCACCAGCTCATCGGCGGCCTCCGCCAGGCCATGGGCTACACCGGCTGCGCCACCATCGCCGACATGCAGGTGAAGGCCAAGTTCGTGCGCATGTCGCCGGCCGGCCTGCGCGAGAGCCACCCCCACGACGTCACCATCACCGAGGAAGCCCCCAACTACCGCTGGCGGTAGCCGACCGGCGCGCCGACCCTCGGCGGCTCCGTCGATGATCGGTGGTGGTCGGCCTCGGCGTCGGCGCCGGCTCCCCCTCGCGGCGAGGTCCGGGCCGGTAGCGTCCCGTCCGGCGGACGCGACCGGGAGGCTCGGATGGCAGACGACGGAGCGGGCGGGCTGACGAGGCGGGCGCTGCTCGCCGCGGCGGGCGGGGCCACTGCCGTGGCCGCGACGGGTGCGCTGACCGCCGGACCCGCGGGCGCGGCCACGATCCCTGGAGCGCCGGTGCCGCCGCTCGGACCTGGCGACCCGGTCGCCGGCCGCGGCGCCCGAGCCCGCTCGGCCGGCCTCCCTCCGCTGGCTGCCACGCCAGGGCTGCACCACCGCATGTGGGGCCAGTACGACGTGCAGCCGAACTACTCGTTCCTCGGCAAGGTCGTGTCGCCGACGGGGGCGTTCTGCTCTGCGTCCGATGGCTTCCTGATCGCTGGGCTCGGGCTCGAGAGCGACATCGTGCTGACCGAGGTCACCTTCGCGGCCGACAACTCGTCGGGCGCGGCGGCCAACGGGATCCTCGAGTACAACAGCTTCGACGGCTCGCAGCTCGGCGTGGCCCTGGCCACGGTCCCGATCGCATCGGGCGCGGCCGACACCATCGCCTTCGGCACCGCCGCGGTCGACCACCGGACGTCGGCCTCGAACTTCTACGACGCCTCGCTGTTCACCAAGGCCGACGGCTCGGTGCGCATCTGGGGCATCCGGTTGTCGTACGTGCCGAACGGCTACGGCCTGACGCCCATCACCCCGACGCGCGTCTACGACTCGCGACCCGGCAACCCGCCCTTGGGCGTGCAGAAGGGGCCGCTCGCCGGCGGCACCCGTGACATCGATCTGCTGGCCGGGCTGTCGCTGCCCGTCGTGCCGCGCGGCGTGCTGGTGAGCGTGGGCGTGGTCAGCACCTCGCCGTCGGGCTTCCTCTCGCTGTTCGAGGCCGGCACGTCGTGGCCGGGCACGTCGTCGGTCAACTGGTTCGTGCGCCACGAGACGGCGGCCACCACCGCCTACACCGACGTCGACGCCAGCGGGACGGCCACCGCGCTGGTCCCGTCGAGCAGCTCGACGGACTTCTTCATCGACGTCGTCGGCTACTACGCCTGAGGTTCCTCCCCGCGGAGCTCGTCCGCCCGTGACTACCGTGGGCCGTCGTGCCGCGGCGGCGCGGCGGTCGGGAGGGGCCATGGGTGAGCACGACAGCGCGTCCGTCAGTCGGCGCGCCCTGTTGGCCGGCGCGGGCGGGGTCGCCGGGGCCGCGGCCCTCGGCGGCGTGGCGGGCCCCGCCGGGGCGACGTCGCCCGACGACCGGGGCGACCTGTCCCCCGAGGCGGGTGGTCCACCGGCGGTGGTGGTGCCGCCGGCCGGCGTCGGTCTTCCGCCCCTCGCGGACGCGCCCGGCGTCCACTAGGTCTCGTACCCGCAGTACGCGTTCCAGCCCCGCCTCTCGGCCGACGGCAAGACCGTGTCGACCGCCGGGTCCTACACGACGGCGGCCAACGGCTTCCTGATCGCTCCGGTCGACCTCGAAGCGGGGGTGCAGGTGGTCGAGCTCGCCGCCGCGGTGTGCAACAGCGCGGCGGCCAGCATCGCCCTGCTGCTCGAGTCCCACTCCCTGGTGGCGACGGGCGGCGCGACGATCGCCTCCGTGCTCACGCCTGTTGGCGCGGCCGCCACGATCCAGGCCAACGCGGTCGGGGCCTCGTACACGATCAGCTCGGGCGAGTCCTACGACCTCGTCATCTTCACCCAGACGTCCGGAGCGGTCCGGGTGTACTCGGCCCGCATCGGGTACGTCCCCCGTGGCTACGGGTTCGTGCCGGTCACGCCGACGCGCGTGTACGACTCGCGCGCGGGCAACCCGCCCTTGGGCGTCACGAAGGGGCCGCTCTCGAACGGGACGCGGGTGATCAACGTGCTGAACGGGTTGTCGCTGCCGGTGACCCCGAAGGGCGTGCTGACGAACACGACCGTGGTGAACACCTCGGCGAGCGGGTTCATCTCGCTGTTCAAGAACGGCATCACGTGGCCGGGGACGTCGTCGATCAACTGGTTCACCGCCAACGAGATCGTCGCCAACACGGCCTACACCGACGTCGACACGTCGGGGAACGCCGTCGCCAAGGTGCCGGCCAACAGCTCCACCGACTTCTTCATCGACGTCGTCGGCTACTACCCCTGAACCGGCGCGCCGGGCCGCTGGCTCCCACGCACCCGGATCCACCGGGGAGTAGCGTCCGAGCACCGTCGCGTGGGCGACGGCGAACCAGGAGGGCGGCATGCCAGACGACGAGATGACGAAGCCGGCGCTGAGCCGGCGGGCGCTCCTGGCCAGCGCCGGCGGCGTGGCGGGTGCGGCCGCCTTCGGGGCCGTGGCGCCGATGGCCCAGGCCGCCGAGCCGTTGCCCGGCCCCAACGACCCGACCCAGGGACCCGGTGGGTCTGCCGCCTCGGCCGGCCTCCCGCCGCTCATCGTCGTCCCCGGCATCCACTACGTGACGTACTCGCAGTTCGCCTTCATGCCGAACGTGTTCGCCAACGGCAGGACGGTCTCGTCCTCCGGCTCGTACTGCAACGTCAACAACGGCTACCTGATCGTGCCCATCGAGCTGGAGTCCGGCACGCAGATCACCGATCTCACCGTGGGGGTGTGCAACAGCTCCGGTAGCGCCGTCGACCTCATCATGGAGTCCTATCCGATCGCATCCGGGTCGAGTTCGATCGTGGGGAGCGTCTCGACCCCGACCGGTGCAGCCGGCGCCGTCCAGGTGAACGCCTCCTCGGTGAACCTCACGTACAGCTCCAGCAACGCCTACGACCTCGCCATCTTCACCCTGTCCTCCGGAGCGGTGCGGGCGTACTCGGCCCGCATCGGCTACATCCCGCTGGGGTTCGGGTTCGTGCCGGTCACGCCGACGCGCGTGTACGACTCACGGGCGGGGAACCCGCCGTTGGGCGTCACCAAGGGCCCGCTGTCCAACGGGACGCGGGTCATCAACATGCTGAACGGGCTGGCGCTGCCGCTGTCGCCGAAGGGCGTGCTGACGAACCTGACGGTGGTGAACACCTCGCCGAGCGGGTTCATCTCGCTGTTCAAGAACGGCACGTCGTGGCCGGGGACGTCGTCGATCAACTGGTTCACGGCCAACGAGATCGTGGCCAACACCGCGTACACCGACGTCGACGCGGTCGGGCAGGCCATCGCCAAGGTGCCGGCGAACAGCTCGACCGACTTCTTCATCGACGTCGTCGGCTACTACGCCTGACCCGAACCGGTCGGTGCGGGCACGTGGCTCCCGGCATGGGACCGGCGCGTCCCGACACGGTGGCGTACCGCCGGGTACGGTAGGGCGGCGCGGGATCTGACGGACGTGACCGCGGTGCGGGAGAGAGGGAACGAGCGGCGATGGAACAGCTGGGGAGGGGCGCGCCGGCGGTGAGCCGGCGCGCACTGCTGGCGGGAGCGGGAGGTGTCGCCGGGGCGCTGGCGCTCGGGGCGATGACCGAGACCGCGGGGGCGTCGCCGCCACCGCTCGGACCGGACGACCCGCTGCTGGTGCGAGCCCGGTTGGCCCAGCAGGCGGGCTTCCCGCCGCTCGGCACGTTCCCCGGCGTCCACTACCGCTGCTGGAGCATGTACGACGCCGTGCCCCTGACGTTCTCGAGCGGCCGGACCCTGACGTCCACCGGCGCCTATGCGACCTCCGGCGGCCAGCTGCGGATCTCCCTCGGTCTCGAGGCCGGGATCACGATCAACGAGACGACGCACGCCGTGGCGAACTCGTCGGGCAGCGATGCCGTCGGCGTGACCGACCGTCAGGGTCTCGACGGCTCGATCCCGGAGCAGGCGACCACCAACATCATCCCGACCGGTAGCGCCAGCACCATCCAGGTGGTGTCGGCGTTCACGAACCGGGTGGTCTCCGAGGCCGACTTCTGGTCGGCGGGCATCGTCACGTCGTCCACCGTCCGCTGGTACGGCTTCCGTCTCGGGTACGTGCCGTTCGGGTTCGGCTACACGCCGATCGCGCCGAAGCGGGTGTACGACTCGCGGGCGGGGAACCCGCCGTTGGGGGTGACGAAGGGGCCGTTGTCGAACGGGACCCGGGTGATCAACCTGTTGAACGGGGTGACGCTGCCCTCGGGGGTGAAGCCCAAGGGTCTGCTGGTGAACCTGGCGGTGGTGAACACGTCGGCGTCGGGGTTCTTGTCGTTGTACGAGAACGGCCAGCCTGATCCGCAGACGTCGTCGATCAACTGGTTCACGGCGAACGAGATCGTGGCCAACACCACCTACACGGCCGTGGACGCCACCGGTCAGGCCATCGCCAAGGTCCCGGCCAACGCCAGCACCGACTTCTTCATCGACGTCGTGGGGTACTACGCATGAGCCCGACGGAGGGAATCGCCGAGCAGCTGCACCGTGACCTCAGTCGACGGGCCCTGTTGGTCGGCGCCGGCGGGTTGGCCGGGGCGGTGGCCCTGGCGACGGCCGGTGGCACCGCCGCGGCGGTCCCGCCCCCGCTGACCCCCGACGACCCGTCGCTGGTGCGGGCCCGCCTGGCGCAGCAGGCCGGCTTCCCGCCCCTCGGCGTCGTGCCGGGTGTGCACTACCGAGCCTGGAGCTACCACGAGGCGACGCCAGCGTCCTGGTCGAACGGCCGGATCGTCAACAGCAACGGCGCCGCCTGCCAGACCTCCGGTGTCCTGCGCATCGGGCTCGGGCTCGAGGCGGGCATCGCCGTCACCGAGGCCACCTTCGCCGCCCAGAACAGCTCGGGGACATCGGCCATCGCCTTCCTCGACCGACTGCCGTTCGACGGCTCGAGCCCGACCCAGATCACCAGCGTCACCATCCCATCGGGGCTCAGCAACGTGCAGGTGGTGAGCAAGGCCGTCGCCAACGCGGTGATCGGTGACGCCGAGTCCGTCACCGCGGGGATGGGCACCTTCGGGCCGGTGCGGCTCTTCGGGTTCCGGTTGGGGTTCATCCCGTTCGGGTTCGGGTACACGCCGATCGCGCCGAAGCGGGTGTACGACTCGCGGGCGGGGAACCCGCCGTTGGGGGTGACGAAGGGGCCGTTGTCGAACGGGACCCGGGTGATCAACCTGTTGAACGGGGTGACGTTGCCCGCCGGCGTGAAGCCGGTGGGGTTGTTGGTGAACCTGGCGGTGGTGAACACGTCGGCGTCGGGGTTCTTGTCGTTGTACGAGAACGGCAAGCCTGATCCGCAGACGTCGTCGATCAACTGGTTCACGGCGAACGAGATCGTGGCCAACACGACCTACACGGCGGTGGACGCCACCGGTCAGGCCGTCGCCAAGGTCCCGGCCAACGCCAGCACCGACTTCTTCATCGACGTCGTGGGGTACTACGCATGACCACCATCGAACGGCCAAGCCCCGGCGGCCTCCCGCCCCTCGGCCTCGTGCCCGGCGTCCACTACCGCGGCTGGGGCCCCTACGACATGCTCCCCAACGACTGGGTGTCGGGCCGATCGCTCAACTTCGGTGCCTACGTTCCGCTCGGCGGTGGTGAGCTGCGCATCGACCTCGACCTCGAGGCCGGCATCACCATCACCGAGGTGGCCTTCTCCGCCATCAACGGCACGGCGTCGACGGTGATCGGTCGCGTCGACCGGTTTCCCTACTCGGGCGGCACCGCGACCGAGGTGGGCTCGGTCAGCTTCCCGGCGAACAACCCGTCGGTCGACGTCCGGGGATCGGCCGTCGCCAACGTCGTCGTGGCCGAGGGCGATGCCTACACGGCCCGGATGAGCTGCGACGGCAGCTCGCAGTGGCTGGGGTTCCGCCTCGGCTACATCCCATTCGGCTTCGGCTACTCGCCGATCGCGCCGAAGCGGGTGTACGACTCGCGGGCGGGGAACCCGCCGTTGGGGGTGACGAAGGGGCCGTTGTCGAACGGGACCCGGGTGATCAACATGCTGAACGGGGTGACGCTGCCCGCCGGCGTGAAGCCGGTGGGCTTGTTGGTGAACCTGGCGGTGGTGAACACGTCGGCGTCGGGGTTCTTGTCCCTGTACCAGAACGGCCAGCCGGATCCCGGCACGTCGTCGATCAACTGGTTCCGCACCAACGAGATCGTGGCCAACACCACGTTCACGGGCATCGACGCCAGCGGCAACGCCATCGCCAAGGTGCCCGCCAACGCCAGCACCGACTTCTTCATCGACGTCGTCGGCTACTACGCCTAGCGAGGGATCCCGCCGACCGTCAGCGCTCAGCGCTCGGGCGTGGAGAAACGGCAGCGCGGGCCCGGTGCCCGCGCGAGGCGCTGATCCAAGGTGGCGAGTGGAGCATCGAGGTGCTCGGCGATCGCGACGTACCACCCGTCGTACGCCGTGACGTTGTCGCGCAGCGCCCAGATCCGCTCGCCGAACGGCTCGTAGGGGAACAGCGTCACGTCGAGGTCGAGGAGATCGCGGTGGGCCTGGGCGGCGAGGTCGGCCGGGATCTGATCGGCGTGCACCGCCCGCCGCAGGATGTTCGCCACCTCCACCGGGAGCAGGTGCGGCGCGGCCAGCGGGCCGGCCAGCAGCTCTTCCTCGGCCCACCGCCCGGCGGGACCGTCGTCGACGAGCGCGGCCACGACCGTCGACGCGTCCACGACCGTCGTCATCGTCGATCGCGATCCCGGTGCCCGAGGATGGCCGAGGACGACAGGCGCGTCCCGGCCTGGCGCTTCCGGTCACGTGCCCGTTCGACCACGTCGGCCGGATCGGGGCGGGCGGCCAGCTCGATGAGGGTTCCGCGCAGGTACTCCTGGAGCGAGCGACCGCTGCGGGCGGCGCGGGCGGCCAGCTCGTTCCTGGTCTCGTCGGGCACGTCCCGAACGGTGATGGCAGGCATGCATGCATTGTGCATGCATCGCAGGTGGTCTGCAAGCGTCCGGCCCGGCCGGTGGCGCGCCTACGGTGATCTCCGGTGGCGGCCGCACGTGGTCGTCGCCGACGGAGCCAGGGGGGCGCCATGCGCAGCGAAGCCGCGATCCTGTGGGGGATCGGCGAGCCGTGGTCGGTCGAGGAGATCGAGCTCGACGAGCCGAAGGGCCGGGAGGTGCTCGTCCGACTGGTGGCCTCGGGCATGTGCCACTCCGACGAGCACATCGTCACCGGCGACCTGCCGGGCGTGCTGCCGATGGTCGGCGGCCACGAGGGCGCCGGGGTCGTCGAGGCCATCGGTCCCGACGTGACCTTCGTGCAGCCGGGCGATCACGTCGTCTTCTCGTTCGTGCCGTCGTGCGGCACCTGCCCAAGCTGCGCCGCCGGCCACTCCAACCTCTGCGACCAGGGCGCGGTGCTCATGGCCGGGCTCCAGCTCGACGGCACCGCCCGCCACCACGCCCGGGGTCAGGACCTGCGCACGATGTGCCTGCTCGGCACCTTCGCCCGGCACACCGTCGTGCACGAGTGGTCGGTGGTGCCCGTGCCCGCCGAGGTCCCGCTCGACAAGGCCTGCCTCGTCGGCTGCGGCGTGCCCACGGGTTGGGGCTCGGCCGTCTATGCCGCCGATGTCCGCCCCGGTGACTTCGTGGCGATCGTCGGCTGCGGCGGCGTGGGTAGCGCCGCCATCCAGGGCGCCCGCCTGGCCGGCGCCGACCGCATCATCGCCGTCGACCCGGTCGAGTCCAAGCGGGAGGCGGCTCAGGGGTTCGGGGCCACCCACACGGCGGCATCGCTCACCGAGGCGATGCCGGTGGTGCAGCGCGAGACCTACGGCCGGGGCTGCGACAAGGTCATCTGCACGATGGGCGTCGGGCGGGGCGAGCTGATGGGCGACGTCATGGCGCTGGTCGCCAAGCGGGGCCGGTGCGTGGTCACCAACCTGCACCCGTGGTTCGAGCCCACCAACACGGTGCCGATGATCCAGCTGACGCTCTACGAGAAGCAGGTGGTCGGATCGATCTTCGGCTCGGCCAACCCTCGCCGCGACATCCCCCGCCTGCTCGAGCTGTACGCCAACGGCCACGTCGACCTCGACGGCATGATCACCCGCACCTACCCGCTCGAGCAGGTGAACCAGGGCTACGACGACCTGCGCGAGGGTCGCAACATCCGCGGCGTGCTGCTGTTCGATTGACCGGCGCCTGGGCGCGCCGCCGGCCCGGCGCGGGCCGGGCCGGCACTCGTGGCGGAGCTGGCGGGGACCGGTCGGGGTCCGGTCAGGCCGTGACGACGCCGGCGACCTCGTAGCCGGCCTCGTCGATGGCGGCCTGGATGGCGTCGTCGGTGGCGGCGCCCTCGACGGTGACCTGCTTGGCCTCGACGTCGACGACGACGGACTCGACGCCGGCGACCTGGCCCACCTCGCCCTCGATCGCCATCTTGCAGTGGCCGCAGGAGATGGCGGGGACGTCGTAGATGCGGGTCATGGGGAGACCTCCGGGGTGGGGGAGCGGCGGGCGCCGCGGAAGCGGCGCAGCCGGAGGGAGTTGGTGACGACGAACACCGACGAGAAGGCCATGGCCCCAGCGGCGATCATCGGGTTGAGCACGCCGAGGGCGGCGAGCGGGATGGCGGCCACGTTGTAGGCGAAGGCCCAGAAGAGGTTGCCCTTGATGGTGGCCAGGGTCCGACGGGACAGGGCGATGGCGTCGGCGGCCGATCGCAGGTCGCCCGAGACGATGGTGAGGTCGGAGGCCTCGATGGCGACGTCGGTGCCGGTGCCGATGGCGATGCCCAGGTCGGCGGTGGCCAGGGCGGGGGCGTCGTTGACCCCGTCGCCCACCATGGCGACGTGGTGGCCTTCGGCCTGGAGCGATGCGACCACGTCGACCTTGTCGGCGGGCAGCACCTCGGCCACGACCCGATCGACGCCGACCTCGGCGCCGACGGCTTCGGCCGTCCGCTGGTTGTCGCCGGTGAGCAGCACCACCTCCAGGCCGAGGCCGTGGAGGTCGGCCACGGCCTCGCGGCTCGTCGGCTTGACCCGGTCGGCCACCACGAGGACGCCGCGGGCGACGGGCTCGCCGCCGGGCTGGTCGGCCCAGCCGGCGAGCACGGCGGTGCGACCGGCCTCCTCGGCGGCGGCGGCCGCCGCCTCGACGTGGTCGGGGACGGTGGCGAACAGGGCGCGGCGCCCGACGTGGACGTCGATCCCGTCGACCGCCCCGCGCACGCCGCGACCGGGCAGGCTGTCGAACCCGTCGACGACCGGAGCGACGTCCTCGCCGGTGCGCTGGCGCCAGCCGGAGGCCACGGCGGCGGCGATGGGGTGCTCGGAGCGATCCTCGAGGGCGGCGGCCCGCCGCAGCAGGTCGTCGGCGTCCACGCCGGGAGCGGCGCTGACGTCGACCAGCTGCATGCGGCCCTCGGTGACCGTGCCGGTCTTGTCGACCACGGCCACGTCGGTCTGGCGGGTGCTCTCGAGCACCTCGCCGCCCTTGATGATCACGCCCAGCTGGGCGCCGCGGCCGGTGCCGACCATGATCGCCGTCGGCGTGGCCAGCCCCAGGGCGCACGGGCAGGCGATGATCAGCACCGCCACGGCCGCGGTGAAGGCGGCGTTGGCGTCATGGCCGGTGAGGAACCAGCCCACCAGCGTGACGACCGAGAGGACCATCACCGCGGGGACGAAGATGGCGCTGACCCGATCGGCCAGCCGCTGCACGGGGGCGCGGCTGCCCTGGGCCTGTTCGACCAGCCGGACGATCTGGGCCAGCGCGGTGTCGGCGCCGACCTTGGTGGCCTCGACCACGAGCGAGCCGTTGGCGTTGACCGATGCGCCGACGACGGCATCGCCGGGGCCGACCTCGACGGGCACCGGCTCGCCGGTGAGCAGCGACAGGTCGACCGCCGAGTGGCCGTCGACGATCACGCCGTCGGTGGCGACCTTCTCGCCGGGGCGCACGACGAAGCGGTCGCCCACGACCAGGTCGTCGATGGGGATCTCGCGGCCGTCGGCCAGCCGGGCGGTCTTGGTGCCCAGCTCGGCCAGCGCCCGCAGGGCGTCGCCCGACCGTCGCATGGCCCGCGCTTCGAGCCACTTGCCCACCAGGATCAAGGTGGTGACCACCGCGGCGGTCTCGAAGTAGACGTGGGCGGGGGTGGAGGCGGGGACGGCCTCCATGCCGGCCATCGACCCCATGCCGGCGTCCTGGCTGGCGGCTCCGAGGAACAGCAGCGCCACGGTGGACCAGGTCCACGCCGCCAGCGTGCCCACCGAGATGAGCGTGTCCATGGTGACGGCGCCGTGGCGCAGGTTCACCCAGGCGGCGCGGTGGAACTGGGCGCCGGACCAGAACACGACCGGTGTCGACAGCGCGAACGCCAGCCACTGCCAGCCGGTGAACATCAGGGCCGGCACCATGGAGACCAGCACCACGGGCACGGTGAGGGCGGCGGCCGCGACCAGGCGTCGGGTGAGCCGCCGCTCGGCGGCGTCGTCGAGCGACTCGTGCTGGTGGCCGCCGTGGCCGCCGTGATCGTCGTGCTGGGCCTCGGGGCCGTCGCCGTGGCCGGCGGGGTCGTGGTGGTGGCCGGCGTGGTCGTGGCGGGACGGCGGGGGAGCGGGGACCGAGTAGCCGAGCGACTCGACCTTGGCCCGCAGGTCGCCCAGGTCGACGAGCTGCGGGTCGAAGACGACGGTGGCCTTCTTGGTGGCCAGGTTCACATCGGCCTGCTCGACGCCGTCGAGCTTGCGGAGGCCCTTGCCGATCCGGGTGGCGCACGACGCACAGGTCATCCCCTCGACCGGGAGGTCGAGCCGCTCGCTGGCCGAGTGGGCCGCGTCTGGGGTCGGGGGCGTCGTGGTCATGGTCGTAGGATACCCCCCCACCCTATGTGGGTCCAGTGGTCGGAGGTCACAGCGGCACCGGCGCCGCACCACGCTGCCGTCGGTGTAGGATACCCCCCGACCCTATGCCTGGCTACTCGATCTCCCGTGACGACTACCTGAAGCGGCTCCGACGCATCGAGGGGCAGGTGCGCGGCCTGCAGGGCATGATCGAAGACGACGCCTACTGCATCGACGTCATGACCCAGATCGCCTCGGTCACCAAGGCCCTCCAGAGCGTCGGCCTGGGCCTGCTCGACGAGCACATCCGCCACTGCGTGCGCCACGCCGCCGAGACCGACCCGGCCGAGGGGGACGCCAAGGTGGAGGAGGCGGTGGCTGCGGTGGCCCGCCTGCTCAAGTCCTGACCGGCAGGTGGCGCGCCGGTGAACAGCTGCTCAGCCGGCTGTCTCGGGCCTGCCCGCCCGTGGTAGAAACGACCCGGCCCGCCGCCGCGGCGGGCTCCAGCGCCCCGGACCGGGATCCCCGGTCGCACCAGCGAGGAGGTGAGGCGCATGCGTGACGAACCCCCCAGTTGCCGCGAGCCCGCCCACGCCTCCTCGGCGTCGCACCCCTCCTGAGCCCGTCCGGTTGACGCCGGGCCCCGTGGCTCGGCCCGACGCGAGCGAGGCACGTCCCGCCTGCCGTCGTCCGTCCGCGCCCGGAGGAGGCCACCATGGCCCGCCCCACCTCGCTCGCCCCCACCCACGCGCTGCGCGAGCGCCGCCGCCGCCGCAGCGAGCGCCTGACCGCCAACCACGCCGTCGCGGATGCCCTGGTCTCGGTCGCCGGGCTCGTCGGCGCGCCCGTCCGCAACCAGGCCGGCGCCGAGGTCGGTCGTCTCGTGGACGTGGTCGTGCGGTGGCAGGGGGAGCCCTACCCGCTCGTCACCGGCCTCGTGGTGCGGGTCGGTCGGCGGGCCCTCTGGGTCTCGGCCGACCAGATCGCCGACCTGGGCCAGCGCGAGATCCGCCTTCGTTCGGCGCGGCTCGACCTGCGCGACGTCGAGCGCCGCCCCGGCGAGGTGCGGCTCAACGCCGACGTCATCGACCACCAGATGGTCGACGTCGACGGCGTGCGCGTGTTCCGCGCCGCCGACCTCTACCTGGCCCGGGTCGGGGCCGGCACCCGACTGGTGGGCGCCGACATCGGCTTCGGCACCCTGCTGCGCCGCCTGGGCCCGGCCCGCACCCGACGCCGTCCCACGCCCGAGAAGGTCATCGACTGGGCCGCCGTCCAGCCCTTCAGCGAGGAGGCCGAGGGCGCCGACGGACCGGTCCGCATGACCCGACCGAACCAGGAGCTGGCCCGGCTCCGCCCCGGCGAGCTGGCCGACCTGCTCGAGGACCTCGGCCGTCGCCAGCGCGAGGAGCTGCTGGCGGTGCTCGGCGAGGAGAAGGCCGCCGACGCCCTCGAGGAGATGGAGGCCGAGGAGCTCACCAACCTCCTGCGCGAGCTGCCGCCGGAGAAGACGGCCAAGGTGCTCGCCGAGATGGAGCCCGACGAGGCCGCCGAGGCCCTGCGCGAGCTCGACCCGGAGTCCCGCCACGAGCTGCTCGACCTCCTCCCCGACGAGGTGGCCCAGGCCCTCACGCCGCTGGTGGCCTACGGCGAGCGCACGGCCGGCGGCGTCATGACCACCAACCTGGTCGTGGTCCCCGACTCCGACTCCGTTGCGGCCGTCCGCCGGCTCCTCATCGACGAGCGGGCCGAGGGCCACGCCCTCGACCTCGACGGCGTGCTCGTCGTCGACCACGAGGGCGTGCTCATCGACGACGTCCGCCTGATCGAGCTGTTCGTCGCCGAGCCCGACCAGCGGGTGGGCGACCTGGCCCACCCCGAGGACCTCGTCACGGTCGGGCCCGAGACGCGCCTCGACGACGTCGTCAACGCCCTCGTCGACGCCCGCACCTGGTCGCTGGTCGTCACCGACGACCTCGGCCGCCCCGTGGGTCGCATCCTCGCCGACGACGTGGTCGACTCCCTCGTGCCCGACCGCGGGCGGTTCCGGTTCCCGCGGATCCTGTCGTGACCGAGGAGCCGCTGGCCGCCGACGAGGGTCGGCGGCTGGGCGGCCAGCTGCGGCGCACCCTGCGACGGCGACCTCGGTGGGTGGGCTACCTGGCGCTGCTGGGGCCGGGGCTCATCGCCGCCAACGCCGGCAACGACGCCGGCGGCATCGCCACCTACGCGTCGGCGGGCAGCCAGTTCGGCTACCAGATGCTGTTCCTGATGCCGTTCATCATGGTCGGCCTGGTGGTGGTCCAGGAGATGTCGGCCCGCCTCGGCGCCTTCACCGGCGAGGGGCTGATGTCGCTCATCCGCGAGCAGTTCCCGCTGCGGCTCGGCGCCTTCGCGGTGGTCAGCCTCATCGTCGCCAACGCCGGTCTGGTCGTGTCCGAGTTCGCCGGCATCGGCGCCGCCTTCGAGCTGTTCGGGGTCAGCCGCTACCTGTCGGTCCCCATCGCCGCGGTCGTGATCTGGGCCATCGTCGTCTTCGGCTCCTACCGCTATGCCGAGCGCATCTTCCTGGTGTTGAGCCTGGTCTTCATCACGTATCCGCTCACCGTGATCATCGAGCACCCCGACTGGAAGGAGATCGCCGCCAACATCGCCTGGCCGCACTTCACCCTCTCGCAGTCGTTCCTGGTGCTCGCCATCGCCCTCGTCGGCACCACCATCACGCCCTACATGCAGCTGTACCAGGCGGCCTCGGTGGCCGACCGCGGCGTCGGCACCGAGGACTACCCGGCCACCCGCTTCGACTCGGTGTCCGGCTCGATCTTCGCCAACCTCGTGGCCATGTGCGTGATGATCGCCACGGCCACCGCCATCGGGTTCAGCGGTCCGCTCGATTCGGCGGCCGACGCAGCTCAGGCGCTCGAGCCGGTGGCCGGCTCGGCTGCGACCGTGCTGTTCGGCCTCGGGTTGTTCGGGGCCTCGGCCCTGGCGGCCGCGGTGGTGCCGCTCTCGACCTCCTATGCCCTGGCCGAGGCCGTCGGCGTCGAGCGCTCGGTGTCGAAGTCCTTCCGCGAGGCGCCGCTGTTCCTGGGCATGTTCACCGGCTTGATCGTCCTCGGGGCGCTCATCGCCCTCATCCCGGGCAACCTCATCACGCTGCTGGTCGGCATGCAGGTGCTGAACGGGCTGATCGCCCCCATCGTGCTGGCGTTCATCCTCGTGCTGTGCAACCGGCGGTCGGTGCTCGGCGACGCCGTGAACGGCCCGCGCTTCCGGGTGGTCGCCACCATCGTGGTGGTCCTCGTCGGGACGCTGGCGGTGGTGGTGGTGGGCCAGACCGTCCTCGGCTGGCTCGGCGTCATCTCCACCTCCTGAGCGTTGCCTAACGTCGGGCCGATGCCCCGGCCCGTCCCGTCGACCGCTCCGCGCCCCGACACGGATGGCACGCCGGTGGGCCGCGACCCCGACGGGGTCGTCCGGGTGCGGGCCACGAGCATCGCGGTCGGGCTGACGGGGCTCCTCGTCGTGCTGGCCCGGGCCCGCCTCGTCGGGCTCTCGCCCCTCGTCGGCGTGCGGCCGACCCAGTTCCACGTGCACGTGCAGTCGGTGCTGGTCTCCTTCGACGTCGTCCTCGGCCTGGTCCTCGTCGTGCTCGCCCCGCAGGTGCGCAAGCGCAAGCGCATGGCCTGGCGCGTCGCGGTCGGCGTGAGCGCTGCGGCGGCCGTCACGGTGAACCTCACCGCGCCGCTGTCACCCGCCGGCATCGCCCCGATCGTCACGCTGGCGCTCCTCGTGGTCTGGCGGCGGTGGTTCACCGCCCTGCCCGACCCACCCAGCCTGTTCGCCCTCGGCCGGTTCCTCTGGCGCTACGCACTGGTCGTCGCCGTCTACGGGTTCGGTGCGCTGTGGGTGTTCCGGGGCAGCGTCGACCAGCCCGTCGACGTCCTCGGCGCCTTCGAGACCGTCGCGTCCTTCGGGCTGGCCACGCCGTACACCTTCCACGGGCGCTTCGCCACGGTGTACGTGTGGTCGCTGGCCGTGCTCGGCGTGGTGGGCCTGGTGTGGGCGCTCGTGCTCGTGCTGCGGCCGCTCACCCACCGCTACCCCCACACCCCCGACGACTGGCGGGTGGCCCGCCGCATCCTGCACGAGTCGGGGTGGGACACCCTCAACTACTTCTGCCTGCGCGACGACAAGAGCTTCTTCTTCTCCTCCGACGGCCGGGCGCTCATCGCCTACACCTACATCCACGGCTACGGGCTGGTGTCGGGCGACCCCGTCGGTCCGCCCGACTCGGCCGACCTGGTGCTCGACGAGTTCCTCGCCTTCTGCCGGCGCCGGGGCTGGAAGCCCGCCTTCCTCTCGGTGCGCGAGGCGGACACGCCGCGCTACGAGGCTCGCAACCTGCGCACCTTCTACCTGGGGGATGAGGCGATCATCCGCTGCGACACGTTCACGCTCGAGGGCAAGCGGAACAAGAGCCTCCGCCAGTCCGTCGGCCGGGTCGCCCGCACCTACCGCTTCGAGGTCCTGCGCGAGTGCGATGCCCCGCCCGACCTCGTGCGCGAGCTGAACGCCATCTCGGCCCGGTGGCGGGGCAAGGCGCCCGAGCGCGGCTTCACCATGACGCTCGCCCAGGACGTGAAGGGCCCCGGTGCCGACGACGAGTTCCTGCTGTGCGTGGCCCTGGACGAGGACGACCGCCCCGGCGGCTTCCTGCGCATCGTCCCCGCCTTCGGCGTGCTCGGCCACGAACCCGGCTACACGCTCGACCTCATGCGCCACGATCCGGGCACGCCCAACGGGATGACCGAGTTCCTCATCGCCAACGCCGCGCTGCGGCTGGCCGAGCAGGGCGTGGTGCGCCTCTCGATGAACTTCGCCACCCTCGGCAAGCTGTTCGACCCCGAGATCGACTACCCGTGGCACCTGCGGCTGGTGCGCTGGTTCGTCCGCAAGCTCAACCCGTACTTCCAGATCGAGTCGCTGCGCACCTTCAACCAGAAGTTCCGGCCCGAGTGGGCGCCCCGGATGGTGGTGTTCAAGCACCCGTCGGACCTGCCCCGGGTCAGCCTGCTGTTCGGCGGCGTCGAGGGCTTCCTGCACGTCCCGGTGATCGGGCCGCTGTTCGTGCCTCGGGCCGTCGGCGGGGCGACCGCTCCCACCACCGCGCCAGCCCCCTGATCCGGCGTACGTCGCCGTCGCACGTTGTCTGGCGGCCCCCTGATCCGGCGCCGAGGGCCGGACCGGCGGGGGCGCGTCAGCAGCGCGTCACCCCCCAGGAATCGGCGTTCGCGCCCTTTCCGGTGGTGTGGGCCGGTGGAACACTCGTCGGGAGCAGGCGGAGGGCTGGGGTCGTTCGCCGGGCGTCGGAGGGAACATGGCGACGAATCGGTCGCGTCGCGCCACGTCGCTGGCGGTCGTGGTGGGCGTGCTGGCGGGCTCGGTCGTGGCGGCCGCATCGACCGTGGTCGCGCCCCCGGCCCAGGCGGCCCCTCCTCCGCTGGTCTTCGACAGCGCCCAGAAGGCCGGTGACCTCGGGTTCACCGACAACCAGGGGTTCGCCGTCTCCGGGATCACCGCCGACGTCGACGGCGACGGCGACCGTGACGTCCCGTTGGCGATGATGCGCAACGTGCCGGGCGTCGGCGGCCGCAGCAGCGCGGTCGTGCTCCCCAACGCCGGCTCCGGGACCTTCGGCGCCTCGCTGGTCGACGTCCAGCTGCCCTTCAGCGGCCCCGGCCCCGGGCCCGGGAGCATCTACTACGGGGTCAGTGCCAACCTCGTCGACCTGGTCGGATCATCCGCCCCCGACCTCGTCGTCAAGTCCTCGATCGACGACGTCGTGCGCATCCGGCCGGGCAACGGCGACGGCACCTTCGGCGCGGAGGTCACCGTCACGGGCCTCATCGGGGCCAACCTGCGCTTCGCCGACGTCGACGGCGACGGCCGCACCGACCTCGCCGTCGTGGGCGGCTACGGCAGCGGTGACTACGGCAAGGTCGCCATCCTCCGCAACACCGCCGGCGGCTGGGTGCGCCAGGACCTCGCCGACGTGGGCCAGACCGACATCGCCTTCATCGACCTCGCCGGCAACGGCCGCCCCTCGCTGCTGGCCCGGGCCGGCGGTCCGCTGCTGCGGCTGCCCAACGACGGCAACGGCACCTACGGGCCGGCTGTGCAGGTGGACGGCATCGATCCCCGTGGGTTCGCCATCGGCGACTTCGATGGCGTGGGCGGCCAGGACGCGCTCGTCGTTGACCCGTTCGGCGAGGTGTCGCTCTTCGCCAACGACGGCGCCGGCGGCCTCACCAAGCGGGCCTCGACCGTCCGCCTGCCGGGTGGCGGCAGCGCCGTGCGCCCGCAGTCGACCGTCGACGTCGATGGTGACGGCCGCGTCGACGGCGTGTTCCCCGCCGGCAAGACCACGGCGGTGGTCCACGCCGATGCCGCCGGCGCGCTCACCTCCGAGCTGTGGGCGGTGGCCCCGCAGACGACGGACGGCGCGGGCCACGGGCAGCCGACCTACAGCGCCGACATCGTCGACGTCACCGGTGACGGCCGGGCCGACCTGATCTCGGGCCTCGCCGGCAACCTGGGCCGCGCCGCGGTCACGGTGGCTGCCGCCGACCCCGCCGTCCCGGGCCGGTTCCTCGCCCCGAGCGCCCTCGACACCACCGATGCAGGGGGTGGCGCCCGCACGCTCGCCCTGGCCGACATGGACGAGGACGGTCGACCCGACCTCGTGTACCACGTCAGCACCTCGGTCGGCAGCCGGGTGCGCGTGGCGCGGGGCCAGAGCAGCGGCGCCTTCGCCGCCCCGACCGAGGCCGGCCAGGTCTCGTCGGGCTGCGGGTCCGGCGCCCGCATCGCCACCGAGGACTTCGACGGTGACGACCACCTCGACGTCGTGTGCGTCGACGGTGCGGCCGCCGCCGCCTTCGGCGACGGGGCCGGCCACATCGGCTCGCCCACCGGCCTGCCCCTCAACAGCACCGGCGTGTCGGGTGGTGTCGGTCGCGGGATGGCCATCGCCGACTTCGACGTCGACGGCCACCCCGACGTGGTGTTCACGGTCACCAACAACTGCTGCCCGTTCGGCGAGCCGTGGATCGGCAGCCTCGTGGTGCAGCGCTACAACCCGGCCAACCCCCGCACGTTCGTGACGGACGGCGTCGGCATCGACCTGGGTCGCCTCTCGGGGGTCGAGCCCGTCGTGGCCGGCGACTTCGACGGCGACGGCAAGCCCGACATCGTGTACCGGACCGGCGTGCAGGCCGACGGCAGCGGCGGCGAGCGCTTCTCCTTCTACAAGGGCAAGGGCGACGGCACGTTCGCGGCCCCGGTCACCACGGCGCCGGGCCTGCCCCACCTCGATCAGATGGAGGCGGGCGACGTCGACGGCGACGGCGACCTCGACATCGTCGGGGTGGGCAGCGGCCAGATCGCGGTGGTGCCCGGCAACGGCGACGGCACCTTCGGGTCGGTGCAGTCGTCGCCGTCCGACGCCGCCTTCGACGTCACGCTCGCCGATCTGAACAGCGACGGCCGCCGCGACATCGTCACCGGTTCGTGGACCCACGGCGTCCAGATCCGCACGGTCTCGGGTGCTGGCGTCCTCAGCGATCCCGGCTACCTGCCGTCGGCCGGTGAGCGGCAGGACGGGGTGGTCACCGGCGATGTCGACGGCGACGGGCGCATCGACATCGTCTCCACCGTGTACACCAACCCGCACGTCACCGTGCAGCGGAACCGGTCCGCGGTCGGACCGACCGGCCCGCCCGACCTGCGACCGCTGGCCGTCAGCGCGCCCGGGTCGGTGGTGCCCGGCGCCACCGGCGACATCACCTACACGGTGAAGAACCAGGGCGGCCCGGTCACGGGCAAGCGCTGGATCGACCGCGTGTACCTCTCAACCGACGCAGCCTGGGATCCGACCGACCGGCTCTTCGCGTCCGTGGCCCGCTCGGCCGATGTCGACGCCGGGGCGACCTACCAGCAGACGGTCACGGCCCCGTTCCTGCCGATTGCCTCGGGGCCGCACCACGTCATCGTGCGCAGCGACCTGTTCAACGACGTCGGTGAGTCCCAGGAGGCCAACAACCTCTTCGTGGCCGGGCCCACCGTCGACCTGACGATCCCGGTGCTGGCGCCTGGGGGAACGGCCAACCTGACGCTGGCCGCCGGCCAGCTCGCCTACCTGCAGGTGTCCCCGTCCGGCGGCCCCGACCAGCTGCTCTCGCTCACGTCGGCGACGTCGGGCGTCGCCGAGCTGGTCGCGGGCGACGGCCGGGTGCCGACGCCCACGGACGGCCGCGACCACGAGGCGATCGATCCCGCCCACCCCGAGCTGCTGCTGCCTTCCGGCGGGGCGACGCGGTACGTGCTGGTGCGCGGCCGCCCGGCCGCCGGTGCGGGCACGGCGGTGGCCGTGTCGCTGCGCAACCTCGGCTTCGAGATCACCTCGGTCGCCCCCGACCACGGCTCCAACCAGGGGTCGGCGACCGTCGTGCTCCGCGGTGCCGGCTTCGCGGCGGACGCCACCGCCGCCCTCACCCGGGGTGGCACCACCCGCACGGCCACGAAGCTGGTCCGCCACGACGCCACCCACCTCGAGGCGACCTTCGACCTCACCGGCCTCAGCGTCGGAGCCGCCGACCTCGCGGTGACCAACCCCGGCGGCGGCACCGCCTCCGCGGTCGGCGCCTTCCAGGTGACCGCTGATGCGCCGGGTCGGATCGAGGCCACCCTGACCAACCCTGGTCGCATGCGCACCAACTGGGTGGCGACGGCCACCATCACGGTGCGCAACACAGGTGGCACCGACCTGCCGGTCCCGCTGGTCCGCCTCGACGCCTCGGGCAAGGCCGTGTTCCGGCCCGCCGG
Source organism: Acidimicrobiales bacterium (assembly GCA_046331175.1). GTDB lineage: Bacteria > Actinomycetota > Acidimicrobiia > Acidimicrobiales > Acidimicrobilacustridaceae > JAWKIW01. The sequence continues at coordinate 207,261 of JAXLRI010000004.1, read as the reverse complement.
CTCGGCCACCTTCATCCCCGGACCCCTGGCGTTCTTCCCGCGGGTCGCATCGGGCCCGACCCTCGCCGTCCCGCCCGGCGCCGAGATCCGGGTCGACGTCCCGTTCCTCCCGAGCAACGAGCTGATCAGCCAGGTGATCGCCGGCGGGACCGCCGAGATCCCGTTCCGGGCCACGGTGATCTCCACCGGCACGCCGGAGGCCTTCGACTGGTCGGCGGTCTTCGCCGACTTCCGGCCGGCCGGCCTCAGCGACGAGACCTGGGCCGCGGTCATCGCCTTCGTCAACGGCGGTTCGCCACCGACGACCTGGGGCGAGTACGCCGCCCTCCTCGCCGATGCCGACCGGGTGGCCGCGGGCTACGGGCTGCACCTCGCCACCGAGGGGGACCGCCTCCGCTTCGTGGTCGATCGAGCCCTGGTGTTCGCGCCGGGGGCGTCGATCCGCGGCCGCGCCACCGTGCCCGGCGGCGCCCCGGCCGTCGGTGCACGGGTGGCGGCCGTCGGGTCGTCGGCCGCCGACGGCCAGGAGGTCCGGGTGTGGCCCGACGGCTCGTTCGCCCTCCGCGACCTGCCGCCGGGGACGTACCGGCTGGAGGTCTCCGGCTACGTGCAGGACGTGGTGCCGACCGTCGACGTGGTCACCGGGACGGCCGGCGAGCGAGATCTCGTGGTGCTTCCCGGCGAGCTGGTGCGCGGCACGGTGACGCGTCCTCCTGTCGGTGCGCCGCTGGCCGACGCGACCGTCACGCTCGTCGACAGCCGAACCGGTCGATCGTTCACTGCGCTCACCGGATCCGACGGCCGCTACGAGCTCCCGGGCATGCGGGTCGGCACCCACTCCTTGCAGGTGGAGGCCTCCGGCTACCTCGACGACGGGCCCTCGCCGGTCACGGTCGGCGCCGGGGTGGGTGGTGGCCGCGACGTCACGCTGTCCGTCGGTGGGTCGATCCGGGGCATCGTGCGGGATGCTGCGACGAACCCGGTCCCCGGCGCGACGGTGGCCGCGGCCGATGGCCTGGGCGGCTCGGTGGCCGCCGTGGCCGGGGCCGACGGCAGCTATCTGATCGCCGGCCTCCGCCCGGGCACGTTCACGGTCAGCGCCTCCGGCGACGGCCACGGCGCCGCCAGCCAGGCCGGCGTGGTCGTGGCCGACGGCGCCGAGGTCGTCGGCATCGACCTGACCCTCCTCGCCGGCGCCGGCCTCACCGGTGTCGTGCGCGACGGCGCCGGCCACCCGGTCGAGGGGGCCACCGTCACCGTCTACGACCCACCGGGGCTTCGCCAGTCCGTGACCGGTCCTGACGGCGCCTACGCCGTCGGTTCGCTCGGTGCCGGCCTGCGTCATCTGACCGTGACGGCGCCGGGGCATCGGGCGTCCGAGCTCGACGTCGCGGTGGTCGCCGGGGCGAGCACCACGCGGGACATCTCGCTCGACGCGCTCGGAGCCATCTCCGGCGTCGTCCGACTCCCGGATGCCAGCCCCGTTCCGGGCGTCACGCTGCGCATCGTCGACGACGAGGGCCAGCCGGTCGCGTCCACCGTCACCGACGCCGGCGGTGCCTACCGGTTCGCCGACATCGGTGCCGGGACCTACCAGCTGGTCGTGCAAGGTGGCCTGGCCCACGACACGGTCACGCTGGTGAACCCGGGAGACGTCGTCGTGCACGACTTCGAGGTGCAGCTCGGCCGCCTCAACGGTCGGGTCCTCGACCAGCGGGGGCAGCCTGCGCCCTACGCCGAGCTGCAGGTGACCGCCGTGGGGCCGGCCACGGCGACGCCGGTGCTGGCGCTCACCGACGCTGATGGCCGCTTCTCGGTCGTGGTCCGACCGGGGACCTTCACCGTCCAGGTCACCGATCGTCGGGCACCGTTCGCCAGCACCGATCCCGTGGCGGTGGCCGTCGGCGAGGTGCACGACGTCGGGGACCTCGTCGCCGTCGGCCTCGGCGTGACCGTCCACGTCGCCTCGACCGCGACCGGCCAGTCGGGTGTGGCGGGCGCCTTCGTGGGGCTGCGCGGACCCGGAGGGACGCTCGTCGGCGGTCGCACCGACGCCACGGGCGCCTTCGTGCTCACCGGGGTGCCGGCCGGCAGCTACGAGCTGCTCGTGCGCACGGCCGGCCTGGCGTCGCACCGCCAGAGCATCACCATCGGCCCGGCCGACACCGATGTGCCCGTCGACCTGGTCGTCGGCCACCGGGCCGGTGGTCAGGTGCTGGCCCCGGGTGGCGCCCCGCCACGGCTCGCCATCATCACGTTGGTCGAGCGGACGACCGGCGAGGTCTTCAGCGCCGGCACCGAGCCCGACGGCACCTGGCAGATCGACATGTTGCCTCCGGGCGCGGTCCTCGACGGTTGGATCGTCGACCAGGTCAACCCCGCCACCCGCCTCACCGGTGTGACCGCCGCGCCGCCACCGGTGCCGCCGCTCTCGCTTCGATCGGCGGTCGCCGCGGCCGAGGGGCCCGGTGGGCCCGCCGCCGGCTCGCGCTCGCCGTCCGCCTACCTGCCGAGCCAGCCGGTGAGCGGCAAGGTCAGCCAGACCGGTGGTGCCCCTGTCTCGGGTGCGACCGTCGAGCTGGTCGACGCCGCGACCGGTCAGGTCGTGGAGACGACCTCGACCGGTCCCGACGGCGGGTACCAGCTGGCCGGCCTGAGCGACCTCAGCGCGCCGGTCAACATCCGGGTGACGAGCGGCGGTCAGTCCCGCGATGCCTTCCCGTCGCCGAAGGTGTTCGGCGACATCCTGGCCGAGGGCTCGAAGGTCGACGTCGGCGACGTGGTGCCGGGACCCGTCACCCGACCCGATCCGGTGCCGCCGGAGGGCAGCTGGACCCCGCCGCCCGGCTACTTCGACGACCTCACGCCGCCCCCGCTGCCGGGCCTCGACATCGGCCCCGACGATCCGACCTGCCCGCCGGTCCACGCCGCCTGGGTGAACGCTGACAAGTGGGCCCGCCTGCTGGCGGAGAACCACCGGCAGTGGACGGCGCTGCGCGCCTCCTACGGCACGGTCTTCGACGCCTTGGCCCTCTCGGCACTGCGGTTCACGAAGCTGGCGGTCGAGACCTACGCCTTCGCCGCCTCGATCGGCGTCTCGGCCGGGGCGAGCGCGACGGTCCTGTTCGGATCCACCGTGCCCGAGACGATCGTCGGCCTGGACCTCACCGACGTCCTCAGCTTCTTCGCCAACGCCTACAACCTGGGCGGCACGATCTACCAGTACATCCGGAACCTCGACGCCGGCGCCGGAGACATCGCCAACAACCTGCTGGGGCTGATGGGCGATCTCCTCGTGGACGCCCGGGTCGCGCTCGGGAGCCAGACCCTCGCGGGCAAGGCGGGGGTCGTCGGCGCCGTGCTCGCCAAGGTGATGGATCTGGTGCAGGCCATCGGCGACCTGCAGGCTGCCCTCCAGCTCGAGCGGTCCATCTCCGACAACCTCAGGCAGCACAAGCGGAGCCACGAGTACCTGGAACGGCAGCTCGTCTCGGCCAAGAAGGCGCTCGACGCCGCTCGCAAGCAGGGGTGCAAGTGCCCCGACGGCTCACCCCGCCCGCCGGACGGCCGGTGCCCCGAGGATCCACCCGACGCCCCGATCATCACCCAGAAGCCCGACGGGCAGTGGGTCGTGATCATCGACGGCAAGACGTTCGTGGTCAACAGCCGCGACCCGAACTCCATCGACGGACCCGCCGGCTCCGGAGGCCCGCGGTTCGTCACCGTCGACCAGCCGTTGGCCTACACGGTCCACTTCGAGAACGTGAAGACGGCGTCGGCGCCGGCCCAGGAGGTGGTGGTCACCCACCAGCTCGACGCGGACGTCGATCGCTCGACCTTCGCACTCGGCGACGTCGGGTTCGGCTCCACCCGCATCGAGGTGCCCGAGGGCCGGCGCACGTTCGACACGACGGTCCCGCTGGCCGGCACGCCGTACGCCGTGGCCGTCACCGCCGGGCTCGACGTCGACACCGGGCTGGTGACGTGGCGGTTCCGCACGATCGACCCGACGACGGGTGACCTCCCGACCGATCCCGACGCCGGGTTCCTGCCCCCCAACGTCACCGGACCCGAGGGCGAGGGCTTCGTCGACTACACCGCGACTCCGCTCGAGGGCACCGCCCTCGGCAGCACGGTCGACGCCAAGGCCTCGATCGTGTTCGACCAGAACCCCCCGATCGAGACGAACACGTGGACCAACACCATCGGCGTGCTGCTCCCGCCGTCGGCCGGTGGCTTCCACGCCGTGACCCCGGTGCGGATCCTCGACCCGCGCGCCGGCCTCGGGACCGCCGGGTCTCCGTTGGGACCGGGGGAGACGCGGACGCTCCAGATCGCCGGTGCCGCCGGCCTGCCGACCAGTGGCGTGACCGCGGTGGCCATCAACGTGACCGCCGACCGGCCCACGGCCTCGTCGCACCTCACGGTGTGGCCCACCGGGAGCGCCCTGCCCGGGACGTCGAACCTCAACTTCCCGGCCGGTCGCACCATCCCCAACCTCGTCGTGTCCGCCGTCGGTCCCGACGGGTCGGTGTCGATCCGCAACAACTCCGGTCAGGTGCAGGTGATCGGCGACCTGGTCGGGTGGTTCGACCTCGGTGAGGGATCGACCGTCGGGCTGCCTGGTGGCGGACCCCTCGACGCTCGGTCGGTCCAGGGCCTCCCACCCGTCGAGAAGGGGGCGGCGTACGAGCCGCTGACGCCCTCGCGCATCCTCGACACCCGGTCGGGGGTCGGCGCTCCGGCGTCGCCCGTGGGGCCAGGCGCCCAGATCGACGTAGATGTGACCGGGGTCGGCGGGGTGCCCGACGCGGGCGTGACCGCGGTGGTCGTGAACGTGACGGCCGTGCAACCCACCGCCACGTCGCACCTCACCGTGTGGCCGGCGGGCGCGGCTCGCCCGGACGCGTCGAGCCTCAACTTCCCGGCCGGGGCCACCGTCCCGAACCTGGTCATCGCCCGCGTGGGTGCCGACGGCCACGTGTCCCTCTTCAACAACTCCGGCCAGGTGCACGTGCTGTTCGACGTGGTGGGCTACTTCACCACCGCCGCGCCGCTCGGCAGCCTGCACGGCCTCACGCCGGCGCGCCTGCTCGACACCCGCGACGGCACCGGCTCGGCGGCGCAGGCGTTCGGTCCGGGTGAGGCGCGCGAGCTGGTCGTCGCCGGGAGAGGTGGCGTGCCGGTGTCGGGGGCGAGCGCCGTGGTCCTGAACGTGACAGCGGTGCAGCCGTCGGCGGCGTCGCACCTGACCGTGTGGCCGGCCGGCGTGTCCCGCCCGGACGCATCGAACCTGAACTTCACGTCCGGATCGGTGATCCCGAACCTGGTCGTGGTCAAGGTCGGCGCCGACGGCAAGGTGGCGCTGTTCAACAACAGCGGCAACGTGCAGGTCCTCGCCGACGTCGTCGGCTACGTCACGGAGTGAGTGCTCCCGGGACGGCCGGTCCTCGGCCGTCCCGGTGACGGCGTCGTTCGAGAGCGGAGCTGCACCGGTTCGACCGGCGCGGCGCGGCTCCGTACCCTCGGGAGCGCCGGCCGAGGGCCCGGTCGGCACGTCCGAGCGGAAGGACACGACCATGACGATCCACGGCAGCTTCACGCAGTTCTCCGAGACCACCGCGCAGGATCCGTTCACGCTGCAGAACAAGAAGATGCTGAAGGTGTTCCTGCACTACGGCCCGGTCCGGGCCCGGGTCGGCTCGATGGTCGCCTACCAGGGCGACGCCCGCTTCGCCGCCCTCGGGTCGGGCGGCGCCTCGAAGTGGCTGAAGCAGAAGATGACCGGCGAGGGCGTCCCGCTGATGGAGGTGTCCGGCGCGGGCGAGGTGTTCCTCGCCGACGCCGCCAAGGAGATCCAGGTCTTCTACCTCGAGGACGACACGATCTCGGTCAACGGCGCCAACGTGCTCGCCTTCAGCGCCTCGATCGAGGCCGACATCCAGCGGGTCAGCGGTGGCGTGGCCGGAAGCATGTCGGGCGGCCTCTACAACACGGTGCTGCGGGGCTCGGGCTACGTGGCCGTCACGACCGATGGCGAGCCGATCGTGTTCGACGTGGCCGCCGCCCCCACCTTCGCCGACGGCAACGCCGTGGTGCTGTGGACCGGTGGCGTGCAGATGAGCGTCAAGACCGACGTGACCTACAAGGACTTCTTCGGCAAGGGCTCGGGCGAGGCCGTGCAGATGGCCTTCAGCGGCCAGGGCTGGGTGATGGTCCAGCCGTCGGAGAACGTCGAGCAGGGGGCTGGCCAGGGCGCCAGCGGGAGCCGAGGCTTCCTCGGCACCTGATCGGGCGAGGCCGGGGAAACGGCTGGGCCCCGGTCGGCAGGGTCCGGTAGCAAGGGGCCATGTCGATCCCCGTCACCGACCGCACCCGCCTCCGCCGACTGCCCGAACGGGGCCGTCACGAGCTGGCCGAGGTCGCCGCGGTGCTCGACGAGGCCCTCTACTGCCACGTCGGCATCACCACCGAGCAGGGCCCGGTGGTCATCCCGACCATCCACGCCCGCGTCGGCGATCAGGTGGTGCTGCACGGCTCACCCGCCTCCCGGCTGCTGCGCACGCTGAAGGGCGGTGTGCCGATGTGCCTGACCGCCACCCTGGTGGACGGTCTGGTCGTGGCCCGCTCCGCCTTCCACCACTCGTTGAACTACCGGAGCGCCGTGGTGTTCGGCGAGGCGACCGAGGTGGTCGACCCGGCGGCCAAGGCCGAGGCGCTCGACGCCCTCGTCGACCACGTGCTCGCGGGGCGGGCTGCCGAGGCCCGCCCCGGCTCGCCCAAGGAGCTGAAGGGCACCACCGTGCTGACGCTGCCCCTCACCGAGGCCTCGGTGAAGGTGCGCACCGGCCCGCCGATCGACGAGGAGGACGACCTCCCCCTCGACGTGTGGGCCGGCGTCGTGCCGCTGCAGACGGTGGCCGGGACCCCCGAGCCCTCGCCCGACCTCGCCGCCGGCATCCCCGTGCCGCCGTCGGTGCTCGGCCTCAGGGCCACCGCCGGCTGACGCATCGCGGGGGCCTCGGTCGGGAAGGATGCAGGGGTGAGCTCCACGCGCCCGATCCGAGTGGTCGAGGCCGTGGCGGCGGTGCTGGTGGTGCTGGTCGTGGCGGCCGGCGTCGCCGTGCTGGTCCGCCCCGACCTCTGGCCGTTCCGGCCCAAGGCCGCCCTCATCGGCGACTCCATCACCGCCACCAGCGAGGGCGCCCTGCGCGACGAGCTGGTCCGCAGCTACCACCTCGACATCGAGGCCACCCCCGGCTATCGAACCGACCAGCTGCTCCCGGCGGCCCGCCAGGCGGCGGCCGACCAGCCCGAGCAGGTGGTGATCAACCTCGGGACGAACGACGCCTTCCAGTCGTGGCCGCTCGACCAGTCCGAGGCCGCCCTGCGCGAGCTGATCGGCTTGTTCCCGTCGGCGCGGTGCGTGCACCTGGTCACCGTCAACGAGCGCATCCTCGACCTGCAGCAGACCGGGGTGACCCCGCGCCTGCAGGCGTACAACCAGATGCTGGCCCGGGTCGCGGCCGCGCGGCCGGGGACCGACGTCATCGACTGGACCGCAGCCGTCGACCGCTACGCAGCCGCGGGAGAGCCGGCCGGGCCGTACACCTTCGACAGCGTCCACCCGCTCGAGCCGGGCCAGCGCGACCTCGCCCGGCTCTACCACAAGGCGCTCGACGCCTGTCCCCCGAAATCTGGTTGATCCTGAAATAATCCGGATCCGGAGCAGGTTGTTTCGTTTGCAACGACCTGGGTGCCGGAGGAAGGACTGCGGCGCCGCCCAACCCCAGCCCCCTTGGAGGCAGCCATGTCCGACACCACCGCCACCACCACCGAGGCCAGCCGCATCGTCGACGGCCGTCCCGTGCCCGCCGCCGGCACCTGGACCCTCGACCCCGTCCACAGCTCGGTCGGCTTCGTCGTCAAGCACCTCGTCGTGGCCAAGGCCCGGGGCAGCTTCCAGGACTACGCCGTCGACCTGGTCATCGGCGATCGCCCCGAGGACTCCAAGGTGGACGTGACCATCCAGGCCGCCTCGGTCACCACCGGCGACGAGGCCCGCGACGGCCACCTCCGCAGCCCCGACTTCTTCGACGTCGAGCAGTTCCCGACCCTCACGTTCCGCAGCACGTCGGTCGTCCCCGTGGACGACACCGAGTGGAAGGTCACCGGCGACCTCACGATCCACGGCGTCACCAAGCCCGTGGTCCTCGACGTGGAGTTCAACGGCGTCACCCAGGACCCGTGGGGCAACACCAAGGCCGGCTTCGAGGCCAGCACCGAGGTCGACCGCGAGGACTTCGGGCTGACGTGGAACCAGCCGCTCGCCGGTGGCGGCGTGCTCGTCGGCAAGAAGGTGAAGATCGAGATCGACCTCGAGGTGGCCCGGGCCGAGGCGCCCGCCGAGGCCTGATCGGTCGACTCGTCCGTCGACGGCGCCCTGCGGTCCTCGCGGCCGCAGGATGCCGGCGCGCGTCCCGGGCCAGATGGCGGGGTGCCCGGGCTCGGCTGCCGGCGGCACCCGGCCACGAGGCGGATCGCCGGCGTGCGACCATGCGGAGATGGGGCGTGCTGAGGGCGAGCCGCTGGCGGTGACGGTGACCGTGCGGGTGCCCGTGGCCGCCGTCGACGCGGTCTCGGGCCTCCTCTGGTCCGACGCCGACCTGGGCGTGCTCGGGGTGGAGGAGCGGTCGGCGATCGGGTCCCACGTCGAGCTGGTCGTGTCGTTGGCCGACCACGCCCACGCCGACCTCGTCACCACGGCGATCACCGGCGCGGGCGGCCCGCTGGCCGGTGTCGCCGACGCCGTGGTCGGGCGCGACGAGGTGGTGGACGACTCGTGGCTCGATGCCTGGCGCGAGCACGCCCGACCGGTGCGGGCCGGGCGCCACCTCGTCATCGTGCCCGTCGACCTCGATGACGCCGACTCGGCCGACTCGGCCGGCCTCGTCGCCCCTTCGGCCCCGGCGCTCCCCGTCGGCGCTGACGACCTGGTCGTCGCCATCGACCCCGGCCGGGCCTTCGGGTCGGGGGCCCACGTCACCACCCGGCTGGTGTTGGCCCTGTTGGAGGAGGAGGCCGTGGCCGGGGCTGCGATCCTCGACGTGGGCTGTGGCAGCGGGGTCCTCGCGGTGGCGGCCGCCCTCCTCGGCGCCGCACGGGTGGAGGCGATCGACGTCGACGCCGAGGCGGTTCGGGCCACCGGTCGCAACGCCCGCCACCACCGGCTGGAGGCGGTGATCACGGCGTCGGCCACGCCGGTGGAGCAGGTGCAGGGCGCGTTCGACCTGGTGCTCGCCAACATCGGGGCCAGCGTGCTCGTGGCCATGGCGCCCGCGCTGGCGAGGCGCACGGCCCCGGCCGGCCGGTTGCTCCTGAGCGGGGTGCTGGACGAGCGGCGAGCCGAGGTCGAGGCGTCGTTCGCCGGGAACGGCCTCGACGTGGTGGCCGAGCGGGCCGACGAGGGCTGGGTCGGCCTGGCGCTCGCCCACCGCCCGACCCGCTGAACGCCCGACCGGGCCGCCATGATGGCGGGGTGGGCCCGTCGGACCGACCTCGTGGCGCTCGTCGCCAGCCGCGATCACGCCGGCGCGGGCGCGCCGCACTGGCGACCGCGCTCGTGGTCGTCGGCTTGGTCGGCGGGGTGGTGGGCTGCCGCTCGGGCGGCGACCGGGCGGGCCGGGACGAGAGCCAGATCATCGACGAGGGTCCGTCCGTCGCACCGGGCGGCGGGCGGGGAGACGCCGGTGCGATCGTCACGGGCGACGAGGGCCCGGCTCCCACCTACCCCCGCGTGCCGTTCAGCCGGGTCGACGACGAGCTCGACCGGCGGGTCGCCGATGCGGGGCTCGGGGGTGCCTCGCTCCTCGTCGTGCAGGACGGCGCGCTGCTGCACCGCCACGACGTGGGTTCGGTCGGGCCCACCACACCGGCGCGGGTGGGGGAGTCGGCCCGCTGGTTCCTGGCCGTGGTGGTGGCCATGCTGGTGGACGACGGCAGCTTGTCGCTCGACGACCCGGTGAGCCGCCACCTGCCCGAGCTGTTCCCGGCCGACGGCAGCGGGCGGGAGCGCATCACGGTCCGCCAGCTGCTGTCGCACACCTCGGGGTTGCCGACCGATCTTCGCTGCGGTGGTGACGAGCAGCCCGCCTGCGACGATGCACTGCGCGCGACGCCCCTGGCCGCTGCTCCCGGTGAGGTCTTCGCCGTGAGCGCGGTCGACGACGACGTGCTCATCCGCCTCGTCGAGCAGCGCACCGGCCGGCCGTGGTCCGAGGTGGCGACCACCCGCCTGCTGGAGCCGCTCGGCATGGTCGCCACGACGGTCGATCCGGGGGTCGCCGCGGCCGCCCCCGGCCCGATCGGCGCCCCGGGGCCCACGGCTCCGTCGCCCGCCGGCACCTCGGCGGTGCCCGAGGCCCCGACGCCGGATCCGCCGGGCTCCATCCCACCCCCGGGTGGGCTGCACCGGCTCGACGCGATGACCACGGGCCTCGACCTCAGCCGGTTCCTCGGCTTCGTGCTCGCCCGCGGCCTCACGCCCGACGGTCGGCGGCTGGTGGCGGAGCGATCGGTGCTCGCCCTCGAGCACGACGAGACCTCGCGGCTCGACACGGCGGCCGAGCCGTGGGTGGCGTGGACCGGCATCCCCACCTACGGCCTCGGGGTCTGGCGCGACCGGCTGCGCGGCGACGACACGGCCGCCATGGTCAGCGCCGCCGGCCGCTTCGGTGCCTACCCGTTCGTCGACCGCAGCCGCAACGCCTTCGGCGTGCTGGTGGTCGACGACCGTGCCGGTGCGGGCGAGGCCGCGGTCACCGCGTCGTCGCGCCTGGTGCAGGGCCTCGTCCCGCCGGCGGTGGACAGCGAGGGCCGTCCCCTCCGCCGCGCCGGCTGATCGAGCTCACCGCAGCGGTTGCTTCGGTGCGCCGCCGAACCGGTCGGCGGGCTCGGATCAGAGGACGCCGAGCACCTTGCCGATGGTGCGGGCGGTGCCCTGGCCGGCCTCCTCGGCGATGGCGAGGGCACGCGGCACGTCGAGGTCGGTGGCGAGGGCGTCGAGCGCGGCGGTGGTGGCGATGTCGTCCTCGCCCAGCTTCCCGGCGCCGGCGTAGAGGTGCTCGAGGCGGGCGGCGGTGTCGGCGAGGTCGCCCTCGGCGAAGTCCCAGCCCTGGCTCCACGGCCGGTCGAGCAGGTGCAGCCGCAGCACCTCGGCGGGCCAGCGGCGCAGCAGGTCCTCGACGAACACGAGGTTGCCGGTGGACTTGGCCACCTTCTCGCCCGCGTGGCGCACCGTGCCGACGTGCATGTGCGTGCGGGCGAAGGGGGACTGCCCGGTGGCGGCCTCGACCATCGCCGCGCTGTAGGCGTGGTGGGGGAAGGCGAGGTCCTCGCCGCCGGCCTGCACGTCGATGCCCACGCCGAGCACGCTCGACGCCATGGCTGCGCACTCGGCGTTCCACCCCGGGCGGCCGTCACCCCACGGGCTGGTCCACGACGGCTCGCCGTCGAGGGACCGTCGCCAGACGGAGGCGTCGAGCGGGTGGTCGACGGGACGCTCTGTGGGCTCGCCCCCGTGGGCGGCGAGGCGGACTGCGGCGTCGTCGGGGTCGAGGCCGGCGGCGCGGGCGCGCTCGGCCATCTGCTCGCCCTTGAACCACACGGTGCCCTCGCGCTCGTAGGCCGCGCCGCGGTCGAGGAGGGCGCGAGCGAGGAAGATGACGTCGGTGACGTACTCGCGGGCCAGCGGCTCGAACGTGGGGCGCCGCACCCGCAGCTTGCGCATGTCGTCCTCGAACCGGAACGTCTGCTGGGTGGCCAGCGCGTTCCACGTGACACCCCGCTCGGCCGCGGCGCGGAGGAGGTCGTCGTCGACGTCGGTGACGTTGCGGCACACCTGCACGTCGACGCCGATGTGCTCGAGCACCCGCGACAGCGTGTCGACCCACACGAAGGTGGCCGCGTGGCCGACGTGGGTGGTGTCGTAGGGGGTGATGCCGCAGACGTAGAGCCGCACGCGGGACAGGACGGGCAGCGGCACGCCGCCGAGGGAGAAGATCACGAGGCGCAGGCTACCGGCCCGCCCCCGCTCGCCCGCCGCCCCCGAGATCGCGGCAGGTCGCGCGATCGGAGCCAGACCGCCGACCGAGGCCCGTGCGGTTCCGGGCCATGCGGGGCACTTGGTCCCTGGCGTCCGCAGCCCGACGAGCCCACTGTGGCCTCGTGCGGGAGATCAGCCGGAGCAGGAGCGTCGTCGCGGCGGTGGCCTTCGTCTCGTCGCTCGCCCTCGTCGGCATCGGCTGCGCGGGCAGGAGCTCGGATCCTGGCGCGGCGCCGTCGAGCGGCCCCGGATCCTCGTCGGTGGCCACCACGGCGACGTCGCCGAGCCGCACCTCGGTGCCGGTCCTCGACCAGCCCATCGCCCCCACCGGCGACGCCGCCGCCGATGCCGAGCTGCTCGCCATCGCCCGGTTCGTCGAGGAGGTCCGCGGTCATCCCTTCCGGCAGCCGGTGCGCGTCGAGCGGCTCGACGACGGAGCCTTCGAGACGCGCATGGAGGCCGACGTCGCTGCCGAGGCCGGGCGCTTCACGGCCGATGCCGCTCGGCTCCGCGCCCTCGGCCTGCTCCTCCCCGGGATCGACTACGGCGCCATCGTGCGGGCGACGACGCGAGAGGGCGTGCTCGGCGTGTACGACCCGGAGAGCGGCGAGCTCCTGGTGCGAGGTCAGCAGCTCACCCCGTTCACCCGGGTGACGATCGCGCACGAGCTGGCCCACGCCCTCGACGACCAGTGGTTCGACCTGGCCGACCGCGAGCGCGACGTCGTCGATGACGACGCCGCCTTCGGGCTCACCGCCCTGGTCGAGGGCAGCGCCGAGCGGGTCCGCACCGCCTACGTCGAGCACCTCTCGGCGGCCGAGCGGGCCGAGCTGGCCCAGGAGGAGGTCGCCTTCGGACGGGCGATGGACCTCTCGGCGGTCCCTCCCTCACTCGTCGAGATCGTCCAGTCGCCCTACGACAAGGGCGCCGACCTCGTGGACCGGCTCGTCGAGCAGGGGGGCAACGATGCCCTCGACGCCGCCTTCGCCGACCCGCCACGGTCCAGCTCGGCGGTGCTGCACCCGGCCGAGCGCCTGGCCGACGTCCCCGTGGAGGTCGCTGGGCCACCGGCGGACCGGGCGGCCGCCGGCGATGGCGTGCTCGGCGAGCTCACCCTGTTCGAGGTGCTCCAGACCCACGTCTCGGCCGCCGAGGCCCGTGCGGCCGCGGCGGGTTGGGCCGGTGACCGGTTCGTCGAGTGGAGCCAGCCCGACGGGACCAGCTGCCTGCGCGACGACCTGAAGGCGAGGACGCCGGAGGACCTCGCCCGACTCGAGCGGGCCCTGCGATCCTGGGCCAACCACCGCTCCGGGGCGACCGTCGAATCGGTCGGCGACGACGTCGTGCGGTTCACCGCCTGCGGCTGACGCCGCCACCGCGTCGCGACCGCGTCACGACCCCGTCTCGGGGCGGGGGGTCGAGCCGGATCCTGGCCGGGCCGTGACCTTCGGCCCTGACCTGGTGGTCGGATCGGGCGGACGGTCGCAGTGGAGGCAGCAGGAGCCTCCAGACCGAGGAGGTGGGACATGGTCACCGTGATGGCACCCACCACAGCTCCGGCAGTCGGACCGCCCCCAGTGATGGGCGATCAGATGCCCCCCTACGTCCCTTCGGGACCTCCCCCACGGCGCGGGATCTCCGCGGTGGTGCTCGTCATCGTCGCGACCCTGGCGCTGGTGGTCGGCGCCGCGCTCGGCTTCGCTGCCGGGCTGCCGGGCCGCAACGCCCTGCAGGACGAGAAGTCCTCCGTCGAGGCGGCCAAGGCGCAGGTCCAGACCGACCTGGACGCCACCCGCAACGACCTGACCGCCGCCCGGAACCAGCTGGCGGCGGCCAAGGCCGACGCCAGCGCCTCGTCGGAGGCCAAGACGGCGTGCAACAAGGCCGCCACCGACGCCGGTGACCTGATCGACCAGTACGAGAACCTGCTCAGCGACTTCGATGCCTTCGCCCAGACCCCGGCCGGTTCGGCCGCCGAGGGGCAGATGGCCGCTCACCTCAACGAGCAGATCGATCGGATGAGCGCCCAGTACGTGACGGTCCAGGACGAGCTCAAGACGTGCGCCAAGGCGGTCGGTTGAGCGCCCGCTGACGACCGGCGAGCCCGCCGCTCGCCGGTCGCCGACCGACTCACCCGCCCCGCTCCAGATCGCCGATCGGCCGATGCACCCTCCCGCGACGGCCGGTCGTGCTGCCGGTGGCCCGGCTCCACGCCGGGCCACCGACGCGTCCGCCGAAGGCCGCCACGGTGGGTCCGCGGACCCACGGGGCTGGTCCGCTCGGCCCACCCCGGCGGCGTCGCGCCGCTGCTCTTGACCAGAACTTGATCTGGCGGAGCAGTGATCTTGGGGCACCGTCCCTAGGGTCGCCCGCGGCAGGTTGCGTGCGGCGATGCACCTCGACGGTCCGCCGCGCGCTCGGAGTGGTCATGTCGAACCGATCTACCCAACGACGCGGCCGCCCGGACGTGTGAGCTCGCCCGGGCCCCAGCCGGCGATGGGGGCCAACCCGGGTCGTCGCGTTCACGTGACCGCGGTCGGGTGGCGGCATGACCACCCCTCGTCCCCACCCGCGCCGGCGATCGGCCGACCCCGCCGTCCACCCGCCGCGCCCGGGTCGGGAGGCAGCAGGCCCCCCGTCGTCGCTCCCGCCGCCCTCCGGGTCCCCTCCCGGGCGTCGATCGGGGGTCGAACCGGCCTGCGGGCGCGGCGAGCGCCAGCCGATGCCCCCCGTCCTGGTGGCCCTGCTGGTCGTGGTGATCGTGCTCCTCGTGCTCGGCTTGGCCTTCGTCGCCCTGCTCGTGGCGGCGGTGGCGTCGTTCGGGAGCAACAAGTGAGCCGGCTGCTGGTGGCGCGCGCCCGGGTGCTCCTCGCCCTCTGCCGGCCTGCGCTGCTCCTGCTCTTCGGGCTCGTGGTGGCGGTCGGTGTCGCGCAGGCGGGACGTCCGGGGGCGATCGCTCCGGCACTGCTCGCCCTCGTGCCGTCGGTGGCGTTCCTCGTGTTCGCCGTGGCGCTGAACGACTTGGCCGACGTGGCCATCGACCAGGTGAACCTGCCCGGAGACCGAGGGCGACCGCTGGTGACGGGCCTCGCCGACCGGACCGACATGGTGGTCGTGGCGGTGACGGCGGCGCTGCTGGCGGTCGGGACGGCCATCCCGCTCGGTCTCACCGGCTGCCTCGTCGTGCTCGGCGGGCTCGTCTTCGCAGCGGCCTACTCGATCGCTCCCGTGCGCCTGGCCGGTCGCGGCGTGGTCGCGCCGCTGACCCTCCCGCTCGGCTTCGTCGCCGTCCCGTTGCTGCTGGCCCTGCTCGCCGGCCGCGGCCGGGTGCTCGTCACCGACATGCCCGTGCTCGGCGGCCTCTACGTGGCGTTCATCGGGCGCCTGCTGCTCAAGGACCTCCGGGACGTGCGAGGTGACGCGCTCTTCGGCAAGCGGACCTTCCTGTTGCGCCGGGGCCGCCGCCGGACCGTCGGGCTGGCGGGTGCCTGCTGGCTCGCGGGGACGGCGGTGCTGGCGGCGGCGACCTCGCCGACCGGCCCGTCGTCGGTGGCCCTGGCGGTGCCCTCGCTCGCCACGATCGTGGTGCTCGTCGCCCTCGTGCGGTCGACGAGCGCCCGGCGCGATGCCGCCCTCGTCATGGGCGCCGCCGTGCTCGGGCGCACCACCCTGGTGGTGCTCGTGGCCCACCGCACCTTGCTCGACATGGGGGCCGGTGGGGTCCGGTCGTCGCTGGCGCTGGCGGCGGTGGTGGCGGCCGGCTTGGCCGGGACGGCCCACCACATCGCTCGCGGGCCGATCACCCGGGCGACGGTGCCGTCGACCTGGGAGCGCGAGGTCGCCGCGCGGCCGTCCTCGGAGCCGCGAGCGGTGGTGCCCTAGGAGGCGGCCGTGCCGTCGACCTGGCGAGCGAGGTCGAGGAGCACGAGCACGGTCTTCCAGTTGCGGGCGGTGGCGGCGCGGCCGAAGGGCGTGCGGCCGAGCGCCTGCACCAGCTTCGACCGGCCCTGGCCAAAGGGGAGCCACAGGTAGAGGTCGCGCCCCGCGAGGTGCAGCCGCTCGTCGCCGAAGCCGTCGGGGTCGAGGTCGCCGAGCGGGGTGGGTCGATGGTCCTCGGCCGCGAAGGACACGACGAGGCGCGTCGGATCGACCGTCGTGTCGAAGGGGCAGCCGTCGACCACCGCCGCCAGCTCGTCGAGCGACCGGGCGACGACCGGCACCTCGAATCCGGCGTGGGCCGCGATCCGCTCCGCCAGGTCGGCGGTGAGGTCGGCCTCGTCGCGCGGGGAGCGCAGCACGACGTTGCCGCTCTGGATGTAGGTGCGCACGCCGGTCGCGCCCGACTCCTCGCAGAGGCGGCGCAGGTCGGCCATGGGCAGCGACCGGCCGCCGACGTTCACCGCCCGCAGCAGCACGATCCACGTGGTCGGTCCGGAGCGTCGGCGAGCGGCCATGGGTCGCCCACCGTACCGGTGGCGCCGAGCGGGCGTCGCCGAGCGGGCGTCGCCGAGTGGGCAGGCCGAGCGGGCAGGCCGAGCGGGCAGGCCGAGCGGGCAGGCCGAGCGCGCGTCCGGTGGTCAGGAGGTGGGCGTGTCGACGAGGCGCAGGTGCGGCACCGCCGGGGTGGCGACGTCGCCGACGATCGGGCCACCGAGCGGTCGGTCGCCGGCTCGGTGATCCGCCCTCGCGGCCGGCGCCATCGACGAGCCGGCCGAGTGGGGCGTGGCGGCCGGGGCCGGGCCGTCGCCCAGCGCCGCCACCACCGAGGTGCCCGACCCCGGCGCGCTGGTCACCGTGAGCGAGCCGCCGTGGAGGTCGGTGAACGACCGCATGGTGGCCAGGCCCGACTCGAAGAGCAGGGCATCCGGGTCGAACCCGCGCCCGTCGTCCTCGACCCGCAGCACCAGGCGGTCGTCCTCGAGCCCCAGCGCGATGCGCACGTGGGCGGCGTCGGCGTGGGCCCACACGTTGCGAAGCGCCTCCTGCAGGATGCGGAGGGTGACGGTCTCGGTGGTCCAGTCGAGCTCGACGTCGGGATCGACGTCGATCACCAGCGTCGGCGCGGGGGCGTCGCCGTAGAGGCCGTCGAGGTAGGCGGCGATGGGAGCCGTGAGTCGGCGGGGCGCGGGGCCGCTGCCCTCGAGCGGGCGGATGGCGAGCATGAGCTGCCGGAAGGCCTCGGCCTGGTCGGCCAGCTCCTCGCGCACGGCCCCGAGCGAACCGGGGCGGCCATCGTCGTCGGCGGCCAGACCGTGGGTGCGCAGGTAGGAGGCGAAGGCGACGTAGGCCGAGGTGGCCTGCTCGTGGAGCCGGGCGGCGGTGCGGTGGCGGTCGTGGTCGACGCTCTGCACCATCTCGGTGAGCAGGCGCCGGCGCTCCTCGGCGGCCTCGGCGATGCGCCCGTAGAGGCGGTGGGTCTCCTGGGCGGCCAGCTGGTAGCGAGCGGCCAGCAGCACCACCTCGACCAGCACCACCACCACCAGGAAGGTGCCGGCCCACGAGACGGTGGCCCCGATGGCGACGGTCTCGACGACCAGCGCACCGAGCAGGGCGATGACGACCACCGACCCGAGCCCGGCGCCGCGCACCTGGGCGTGGGGCGGGAGGCGGTCGAGCCCGCTGGCCGCGACCTTCGGCTCGTGCAGCGGCGTCATCATCAGCAGGCCCATGCACAGCGCCTGCAACACGAACAGCGGCGCCGCGGGAAGGGCGAAGCCCGACACGCCCTGGGTCGTCTGGGCGACCGCGTCGGCGATGCAGAGCAGGGCGACGGCCACGCCGATGGCCTCTGGGGCGCGGGACGGCCCGTCGAGGCGGCGGAACAGCAGCATCGCCCAGCACAGCGACGCCACGAGGCAGACGCCGATGAGGGCGGACGGGACGGTGAACCACGCGGCGTCGGAGTGCACGACCTTGTCGAAGGCGAACGGGACGGCGAGCGCCACGATGCCCACCGTGCACATGGCGGCCTCGAGGACGTCGACGGTGACGGCTCGGGCGCCGGAGTGCTGGCGCATGCTGCGGATCAGGGCCACCGAGTAGGCGACGGTGGCCGCCACGCCGAACAGCCCCGAGGCGCGGGGGAGGAGGTCCACGCCGGTGGCGGCCCACACCAGCAGGATGCAGCCGACGAGGTACAGCGAGGCCGTGCCCGCCGCCCACCACCGCCAGAAGTCGCGCTGCTCGCCCTCGACCCGGCGGCACAGGATCCAGCCGACGACCAGCGCCGGGGTGGTGAACAGGCCGCTGACGAGCACCCAGCCGGCGACGTAGCCCGACTCGCCGTGCACGACCAAGCCCATCACGATCGCCAGCGGCAGGCTGGCGGCCAGCCACAGCCACCCCGCCCGGCGGGTGCGGGCGGCGAAGACGCCGGTGCCCTCGGGCACGGTCGACGCCCGCTGGTCCAGCTCGGCCCACCGCCGCCGGAGGAGGCCGGGCCGTCCGTCGGCGCCCACCCCGTCACGACCCGCGGAGGGTGCCGACTCGGTCGCCGAGCGTGGCGGGGTCGTGGCGCACCCGTCCTGATCCTGTTGGCCGTCCACCATGGCGAGGGACCCCCCGGTTCCGCCGAGGACGAGGCGGGGAGCCCCGTCGGTCACGTTCGTTGCTGCCTGGCCGGCGCCGCTGCGCTGCGGCCCCATCCCGTCCGCCGAGGGGCACCGCCGCCCGGCATATTTCCTACATATGCGTAGGAAACACGTTTTCTACACGGCCGTCGGAAATGTGTCAAGGGGCACAGGCTGGTGGACCCTCAGGCCCCTGACCTGGGCAGACGCGCAGATGTTCGCAGCACGCGCTCCTATTTCGTACACTCGTGTCGCGATCACGGGCACGAGCGGTTGCCGTGCACCAGGTGGTCCGGGAGGGCAGCGATGGGCGAGGGGGACCGGACCGAGGCCGAGGCCGACGACCCCGGCGCCGGGGTCAGGCGCCGGCCGGGGCGCCCACGGCGGCTGCCCATCGACGAGCAGCGCGCCCTCGTGCTGCAGGCGGCCCGCCACGTGTTCGCCGAGCACGACTTCAACGGCGCCACCATCGAGGCGGTCGCCCGCGAGGCGGGCGTGGCCCGTCCCCTCGTCTACGACCTGTTCGGTGGCAAGACCGAGCTGTTCGTCGCCGTCGTCGACGACGCCGTCGAGCAGATGATCGCCCGCTTCGCCGACCAGGCCGACCTGGTGAACGAGCGGTCGATCCGCGCCCGCGTGCGCGGGCCCGTGGCGGCGTGGTTCGACTTCATCCGGGAGAAGCCCGACGTCGCCGCCATGGTCCGCATCGCCGAGTACGGCGGCTTCGGGCCGGCCAAGTCCGAGGTGGCGGGCGGCCGCCAGCGCATCGAGGACGGGCTGGTCGCGATCTACGAGCTGATGTGGCAGCCGTTCGTCCCCATCACCACCGACGCCGCCCGCGTCCTCGCCGTCATGACCCTCTCGCTGGTCGAGGCCATCGGCTTCCGGCAGGCCACCGAGGACGCCTGGGACCACGAGGCCACCATCGACTACGTCACCGACTTCATCGTCGGTGGCATGGAGCGCCTCTACCGCGAGCGCGACGGCCTCACGACGCTGGGGCGAGCGCGCCCGTCCTGACCACGGCAGCGTCGGCGGCGCCGCCGGCCAGGGTCGGCTTCCCGGGGCGGAAGCGCAGCCGGGTCCAGCCCCGCCGGCGGGCCGTGCGCGACAGGGCGCGGTCGGCGTTGATGCAGCGGGGGTGGCCGACCACCTCGAGCATGGGGAGGTCGGTGGCCGAGTCGGAGTAGGCGAACGACGCCGCCAGGTCGAGCCCCCGGCGGTCGGCCAGCGCTCGGATGGCGACCGCCTTGTCCGGGCCGTACACCCACGTCGCCGCCTCGCCGGTGTAGCGCCCATCGCTCCCGACGGTGGCCTCGCTGCCGATGGTGCCGTCGACGCCGAGGAACGCGCCGAGGGGCTCGACGATCTCGACCGGCTCGGCCGACACCAGCCAGACCTCGTCGCCGCGCCGCTGGTGGGCCCGGATCAGCGCCAGGGCGTCGTCGTAGACCGCCGGCGCCAGCACCTCGGGCAGCGACCGCTCGACGATGCGGCGGACCTCGGCGGCGTCCCAGCCCCGGATGATCTCGAGGCCGGCAGCGCGGATCTCGGCCATGCGGGCCGGGTTGGAGCGCCGGGCCTTGAAGCGCAGGTGCTGCCAGGCGGCGTGCGCGACCAGGCGCTTGCCGATCAGCCCGGCGTCGTAGAGGGGGCGGGCGAAGGCCACCATCGCCGGGGTGGCGCTGACCGTCTTGTCGATGTCGAAGAAGGCAGCACCTCGGGGGTGCCCCGCGGGTGTGGCGGGGTCGAGCGGCAGGGCGGACATGGGCGCTCCGGGGTCGGGACCGGCCGGACCGGGTGGTGGGCGGCTCGGCTGTTCACTCACTGAGGAGTGAACAATGCACCAGCGCGGCGTGGTCGTCAACCGGTGCCGCGCCCTCGGTCAGCCGAAGCCGCCCATCTGGGACAGCACGCCCAGGATGCACGTGAGGCAGGCGTCGACGGCGGTCTCGCGGTCGAGCTCGCCGGCCACCGCCATCTCGATGACCTTGAGGACGTAGGCCAAGGTGCCGGACGTGACGCCGAGCAGCGTCAGCGGCGGCACCCCTGCCTGCGACAGCAGCTTGGCCAGCTCGCGGGCCAGCTCGGCCTGGACGACCACCGCCTGCTGCACGACATCGGGCTCGCGCACGCCGAAGGGGTCGCGGAAGAGCAGGTTGAACGCGTCGGGGCGCTCCTCGAAGTAGCCGACCAGCGCGTCGACCAGCCGCTCGACCCGCCGAGCCGTGTTCACGGGGGCGGAGACGGCAGCCTGCACGCGCTCGCCGAGCTCGGCGGTGAGGTCGGCCATCACCGCGATGTAGAGCTCGGAGCGGCCGCCCGGGTAGTAGTAGTAGACGAGCCGCTTGTTCACGCCGGCCCGATCGGCCACCTCGGCCAGGCCGCTGGCGGCGTAGCCGTGCTCGGCGAACACGGCGCGGGCCTCGGCGCGGAGCAGCTCCTTGCGGCGCTCGGGATCGAGGCGGGTTCGGGTCTTGGCGGGCTCGCTGGCGGCGTCGGGCATGGCTCGCTCGCCTCCTCGGCGTCGGTGCGGGCGCGCAGAGCCTTGCACACCCGGGGGACCGCCTCACGCATCGCGTTCGCCGGATCACCCTCTTGACTCACTCACTGGTGAGGGAATAATACTCCCACCACAGCCCCGGTCAAGGCAACGACGCCGGCGGGGACCGCAGGACCGCCACCGGATGGCCGGGGCGGCGTGGGGGCACACCGCAGGGGGTGGAGCGTGAGCACGACGCAGCACGACCGGATCGAGGCCGATCCGAGCGCCGGGGCGACCGGGGGGTCGACCGGGGCGCCGGACCAGCGAGCGATCGAGGCATCGGTCGAGGGATCGATCGAGCGACCGACCGGGGAGCGGGGGCCGTGCCTGGAGGCCATCGGGTCGCCGGCCGACCTGCGGGCCCTGTCGACCGGTGAGCTGGAGGTCCTCGCCGCCGAGGTGCGCCAGGTCATCGTCGACTCGGTGCTCGAGCACGGTGGCCACCTCGGGTCGAACCTCGGGGCCGTCGAGCTGACCCTCGCCCTGCACCGGGTGCTGTCGTCGCCCGAGGACATCCTCCTGTGGGACACCGGGCACCAGGCCTACGCCCACAAGCTCGTCACCGGTCGCCGGGACGGCTTCGCCGAGCTGCGCCAGCCGGGCGGCATGTCCGGCTACCCGTCGCGTGCCGAGAGCGACCACGACTGGATCGAGAACAGCCACGCCTCGACCGTGCTGGCCTACGCCCACGGGCTGGCCACCGCCGAGGCGTCGTCGGTCGGGTCGGGCCGGCGCGTCGTGGCCGTCATCGGCGACGGCGCCCTCACCGGCGGCATGGCCTACGAGGGGCTCAACAACATCGGCCACACCGGCGCCGACTGCCTGGTCGTGCTCAACGACAACGGCCGCTCCTACGCCCCCACCGCCTCTCGCCTCTCGGCCACGAGCGCGGGGGACGCCGCGCCGTGGTGGCAGGGCCGCACCGACCCCACCGAGGTGGATCCGGACGGCACCGACGGCCAACCCGGCGCCGACGCCGCCGGGTTCTTCGAGGCCCTGGGCGTGGCGTGGTGCGGGTCGGTCGACGGCCACGACCTCGATGCCCTGGACGCCGCCCTCACCGACGCGATGGCGCGCCGGGGTCCTCGCCTGCTGCACGTCGTCACCCAGAAGGGCCGGGGCTACGCCCCCGCCGAGCAGGACCCGGTGAAGTGCCTGCACGACACCTCCACCGCCAAGTCCGGTTCGTACACCGACACCTTCGGTGCCGCCCTCGTCGAGCTGGCGGCCGAGGATCCGCGCTTGGTCGCCATCACCGCGGCCATGCCCGACTCGACCGGGCTGCTCGGCTTCGCCCAGCGGTTCCCGGATCGCTTCCTCGACGTCGGCATCGCCGAGCAGCACGCCGTGACCGCCGCCGCCGGCATGGCCATGGGGGGCCTGGTCCCGATCGTCGCCGTGTACGCCACCTTCCTCACCCGGGCCATCGACCAGGCGATCTACGACGTCGGCCTGCACCGGCTGCCCGTCGTCTTCTGCCTCGACCGGGCCGGGATCACCGGCGACGACGGTGCTTCCCACCACGGCGTGCTCGACATGGCGCTGCTGTCGCGGGTGCCGGGGCTGCGCATCCTGGCGCCGTCCTCGCTGGCCGAGCTGCCGGTGATGCTGCGCGACGCGGTCGCGCTGGCCACCGGTCCCGAGCCCGGCCCCGTCGCCATCCGCTGGGCCAAGACCATGCCGCCCACCGCCGGGTGGACGGCCGAGACCGGTAGCGGCCAGGCGGCCCGCCGGCTGCGGGCCGGTGACGAGGTGTGCCTCGTCGGCGTGGGCAAGGCCGTCGACGCCTGCGTGGGCGCCGCCGCCCTGCTCGAGCAGGTGGGCGTGGGCACCACGGTGTGGGACGCCCGCTGCGCCCGGCCCGTCGACCCCGAGCTGCTCGTCGACGCCGTCGCCCACCGCGTGGTCGTGACCGTCGAGGACGGCATCCGCGAGGGCGGCATCGGAGCCGCCGTCGCCGACCAGGTCGCCGAGCTGACCGTCGGCACGTCCCGCCCGCCGCGCGTGCGGGTGCTCGGCACGCCCACCGACTTCATCGCCCACGGCAAGCCCGACGCCATCCTCGCCGAGCTCGGCCTCGGCGCCCACGGCGTCGCCGAGCAAGCGCTCGCCCTGCTGCGAGCCACCACCGCGGCCGACGCCGCCGCTCCCGGAACCCCCTCGTCCGCCCCCACCAACCGCCGCGGTGCCACCGCGTCGACGCTCACCACTGCAGGAGCTCCGTCATGATCACCGTCCCCGGCCTCGACCCGCGCCGCATCCCCCGCCACGTCGCCTGCGTCATGGACGGCAACGGCCGGTGGGCCGAGCTGCGTGGCCTCAAGCGCACCGACGGCCACGCGGCCGGCGAGGAGGCGCTGCTCGACACCGTGTACGGCGCCCTCGACCTCGGCGTCGAGTGGCTCACCGTCTACGCCTTCTCCACCGAGAACTGGAAGCGCTCGCCGAGCGAGGTCCGCTACCTCATGCGGCTCAACGAGATGATCCTGCTGCGCCGGGCCGACGAGCTGAACGAGCGGGGCGTGCGCTTCCGCTTCCTCGGTCGCAAGGACCGGCGGGTGCCGCGCAGCCTGGCTCGCGAGATGGATCGCGTGTCCGAGCTGACCAAGGGCAACCGCACGCTGACGCTCACCTTCGCCTTCAACTACGGCGGCCGGGCCGAGCTGGTCGACGCGGTGAAGAAGATGATCGACGACGGCGTGTCGAGCTCGTCGGTCAGCGAGAAGAAGCTGTCGAGCTACCTGTACTACGCCGACATGCCCGACCCCGACCTGGTGATCCGCACGTCGGGCGAGTTCCGCATCTCCAACTTCCTGCTGTGGGAGCTGGCCTACAGCGAGCTGGTCTTCACCGACGTGCTGTGGCCCGACTTCGGCCGGGCCTGCCTGGCCGACGCCATCGCCGAGTACCAGCGTCGCGACCGCCGCTACGGCAAGGCGTCCAAGGTCGAGGTCGATCCGTCGCTGGCCGCGTCGGCCCGGGCTGCCGGCTTCCGCCACGGCGCCGCCGAAGCCGCCGAGGGCATCGTCGACGACGGCCTCGTCGCTGACGGCATCGCCGCCGACGGCATCGTCGACGACGGCGCCGGCCTGCCCGTGCTCTCGGGCCTGCCCGCCGCCGGACGATGACCGACCCGTCGACGCCGAGGCGCTGCGCCCGCTGTCGCCGCGAGCTGTCGGGCACCAGCAGCTGCCACCACTGCCTCCGAGCGACCTCGGCCTCGACGGTGGCGGCGGCCTCGGCGGGGAGCGCCGGCGGCCGCCCCCCGGTGCCCGCCCCCCCGACCGCGCCGGCGACCCCGGCCGCGCTGTCGGCTTCGGCTTCGGCCCCGTCGGCTTCGGCCCCGGCGGCCGACCGCGACCTGTTCTCCTGGCCCGCCGACCGTCCCCGCCGGTCGGCGCGCGCCCGTGCGCCGCGCCCCACCCCCCCGACTCCGCCCACCCCCCGCACCCCGAACGTTGGAGGATTCGCGTCACCCCCTGACGCGAATCCTCCAAAGTTCGCTGGAGGGGCGGCCGGGGTGGCGGCGGCGTCGTCGGCGGCGGGGTCCGGAGCGCCGGAGGCCACCCGGGCGCGGGCGCTGACCGTGACCGGCCTCACCAAGGTCTACGGCGAGGGGTCGCTGGCGGTCACCGCCGTCGAGGACGTCACCTTCGCCCTGGCCCACGGCGAGGTCACGCTGATCATGGGGCCCTCGGGCAGCGGCAAGACGACGCTGCTGCTGATGCTCGGCGCCATGTTGCGACCCACCGCCGGGTCCGTCGTCATCGGCGGCACCGACGTCACCGCCGCTCCCGAACGCCGGCTGCCCCGCCTGCGCGCCGCCAAGCTCGGCTTCGTCTTCCAGGACTTCAACCTGCTCGGCGCCCTCACCGCCCAGGAGAACGTCGAGCTGGCCTGCAACCTCGCCGGCGTGCGGGGCCGCGACGCCGCGTCGCGGGCGCGATCGCTGCTCGAGCGGGTCGACCTCGGCCACCGCGTCCAGGCCCGCCCCGCCCAGCTCTCCGGTGGCGAGAAGCAGCGGGTCGCCCTCGCTCGCGCGCTGGCCAACGATCCGCCGCTGCTGCTCGCCGACGAGCCGACCGCCAACCTCGACTCGGCCCACGGCCGGGAGATCGCCGAGCTGGTGCGCCGGCTCGCCGACGAGGACGGCCGCACCAGCCTGATCGTCACCCACGACGACCGCCTCCGCCCCTACGCCGACCGCGTGCTGCGGCTGGAGGACGGTCGCGTCCACTCCGAGGAGGATCGGTGAACACCGACGTACCGCTCGCACCACGCCGGCCGACGCGCCAGGTGCAGGTCGGCGACGTCGCCGTCGGCGGGGGTGCCCCCGTCTCGGTGCAGTCGATGACCACGACCAAGACCCGCGACGTCGAGGCGACCCTGGCCCAGATCTACGCGCTGGCCGCGGCCGGAGCCGACATCGTGCGCTGCACCTGCAACGAGCAGGACGCCGCCGAGGGCCTCGCCCAGATCGTGCCCCGGTCGCCGGTGCCGATCGTCGCCGACGTCCACAACAACCACCGGATGGCGCTGGCCGCCCTCGAGGCGGGCGTGCACTGCCTGCGGCTCAACCCCGGCAACATCCGCAACCCCGTGCACATCAAGGCCATCGCCGCCGAGTGCCGCGACCGCGGCATCCCGATCCGCATCGGCGTCAACGGCGGCTCGCTCGACCCCGAGCTCTACCGCCGTCACGGTGACACCGTCACACCTGAGGCGATGGTCGAGTCGGCCCAGCAGGAGCTGGCCTACTTCGCCGAGGTCGGCTTCGACGACGTGAAGATCTCGGTGAAGGCGTCCAACGTGCCGCTGATGATCGCCGCCTACCGGCTGCTGTCCGAGACCGTCGACCACCCCCTGCACCTCGGCGTCACCGAGGCCGGCCCGCCGCCCGAGGGCCTGTTGAAGGCCACTGCCGGCATGGGCGCGCTGCTCGCCGAGGGCATCGGCGACACCATCCGGTACTCGCTCACGGCCGACCCGGTGGAGGAGGCGCGCGCCGGCCGGCTGCTGCTCGAGTCGCTCGGCCTGCGCGAGCGGACGGGCCTCGACCTGGTGGCGTGCCCGTCGTGCGGTCGGGCCGAGGTCGACGTCATCGACGTGGCGACGCGAGCGCGCGACGCGCTGGCCGAGCTGGCCATCCCGATCCAGGTCGCGGTCATGGGGTGCGTGGTCAACGGACCGGGCGAGGCGCGCGACGCGGACCTCGGCATCGCCGCCGGTCGCCACCGCGGCCACCTGTTCATCCGCGGCCAGGTCGTGGCGGTGGTGCCCGAGGACGAGATGGTCGAGGCGCTGGTCGACTGGGCCTCGGCCATCGAGCGCGACGGCGTCGAGGCGGCGCTGGCCCGGGCCGATGCGTCGGCCGCCGGTGCCGCCGAGGCCGACCGGGCCGCGCTGCTCGAGGACAAGGGCGCCGACGCCAACGCCTCCGGGGTGCGCATCGAGGCCATCCAGCGCCGGGTCGCCGAGCCGGTGGCCGCGCCGTGAGCGCCCCCGGCCGCGTGCGGGTGGCCCTGGCCGGGTCGACCGGATCGATCGGCACCCAGACCCTCGAGGTGCTCGACGTCGAGCCCGATCGGTTCGAGCTGGTGGCGATCGGCGCGTCGGGCACGCCCGGTCCCCGGCTCGACCTGCTGATCGCCCAGGCGCGGCAGCACCGACCCAAGGTCGTGGCCGTCGCCACCGACGACGTCGCCGTCGTCGACCGGCTGCTGGCCGACCTGCCCGGTTGCGAGATCCGCGCCGGCGACGGCGCGCTGGCCAGCCTCGCCACCGATGCCGACGTCGTCGTCAACGCGGTGGTGGGGTTCGCCGGGCTCGACGTCACCCTCGCCACGCTGCGCGCCGGTCGCCGGCTGGCGCTGGCCAACAAGGAGTCGCTGGTGGCCGGTGGGCCGGTGGTGGCCGAGGCCCGCCGCACCGACGGCGCCGAGCTGCTGCCCGTCGACAGCGAGCACGCCGCCATCGCCATGTGCCTCGGCACCGGCACGGCGCCGGCGTCCGTCGCCCGCCTGGTGATCACGGCCAGCGGCGGGCCGTTCCGCACGCGGCCGGCCGACGAGCTGGCCCACGTCACCGTCGACGACGCCCTGGCCCACCCCACCTGGACGATGGGACCGAAGATCACCGTCGACTCGTCGACGCTGGTGAACAAGGGCCTCGAGGTGATCGAGGCCCACGAGCTGTTCGGCGTGCCGGCGTGGCCCGGGGGGTTCGGGCTCACCTTCGACGACATCGACGTCGTCGTGCACCCGCAGTCGATCGTGCACTCCATGGTCGAGCTGGTCGACGGGTCGACGCTGGCGCAGCTGTCCGTACCCGACATGCGGCTGCCCATCGGGTACGCCCTGGCCTGGCCCGACCGCATCGCCACGCCGTTCGGCCGCATGGACTGGACGACGGCCGGTCGCCTCGACTTCGAGCCGCCCGACCTCGACCGCTTCCCCTGCCTCGGCCTCGCCTTCGCGGCGGGGCGCACCGGCGGGACGGCACCGGCGTGGTTCAACGCCGCCAACGAGGTGGCGGTGGCCGCGTTCCTCGCTGGGCGCATCCGCTGGGTCGACATCGCCGCGGTGCTGGCCGACACCCTCGAGCGACACGACGGCGCCCCGGCCGCCGATCGCGATGCGGTCGTGGCCGCCGACGCCGAGGCCCGGCGCGTGGCGACGACGGTCGTCGACGGCCTGCTGGCCGGGGCGGCGCGGTGACCGCCGTCGAGGCCGCGCCGTCGGTCGTGGCGTCGACGTCGATGGGGACGGGGGCGGCGTCGGTCGGGGCGATGCCGTCGGTCGGCGTGCGGCGGGTGCTGCTGGCCGAGCCGCGCGGCTTCTGCGCCGGGGTGGAGATGGCGATCAAGGCGCTGGCGTGGATGGTCGAGCGCTTCGAGCCGCCCGTGTTCTGCTACCACGACATCGTCCACAACGACCTGGTGGTCGAGCTGTTCGAGGCGGCCGGCGTGGTGTTCGTCGACGACGTCGACGAGGTCGTGCCCGGCGCGCCGCTCATGCTCTCGGCCCACGGCACCGCCCCGGCGGTGGTGGCGGCGGCCGAAGCGCGCGCCGGTGTGGTGGTCGACGCGGCCTGCCCGCTCGTCACCAAGGTCCACCACGAGGTGCGCACGCGCGCGGCGCGCGGCGACACGGTCGTCTACGTCGGCCACGCCGGCCACGACGAGGCGATCGGCACCATGGCGGTCGCTCCCGAAGCCGTGCGCCTGGTCGAGTCGGTCGACGACGTCGCCGCCCTCGACGCGCCCGACGGCCCGGTGGCCCTGCTGTCGCAGACCACGTTGGCGGTGGAGGAGTGGTCCGACGTTCGGGCCGCGGTCCTCGACCGCTTCGGCGACGTGTGGGGTCCGGTCCGGTCGGACCTGTGCTTCGCCACCACCAACCGGCAGGCCGCGCTGCGGGCGCTGGTCCCACAGGTGGATGCGGTGGTCATCATCGGCTCGCCCACGTCGTCCAACACCAACGCCCTCGAGCGCCTGGCGCACGAGGCGGCTGCCGCGTCCGGCGAGCGCGGGGGCGCGGGCGGCGAAGCGCGCGACGTCGACGACGGCGACGACGACGGGGGATCGGGTCGTGGTGAAGGTGAGCTGCGGGTCGTGCGCATCGACGCCGCCGACGACCTGCCCGCCGACCTGATCGACGGCCGCTCGGTCGTCGGGCTGACCGCCGGCGCCTCGGTGCCCGAGGGCGTGGTGCGGTCGGTGCTCGACCGGCTCGCCCCCATCGAGGGCGTCGAGGCGGTGCGGGCCGTCGACGAGGACGAGTACTTCCCGCTGCCCCGCCAGCTGCGAGCGCTGCTGCCGCGCGAGGCCGTGGTCGCCGACCGCGCGATCGGGGCCGGCGAGGTGCTCGACCGACTGGCCGCGCGCGTCGCCGCGTCCGCGTCCGCGACCGACGCCGCTGTCGTGGCGGCCAGCACCGGGGGACGGCCGGCGAACGACGGGGTCATCGCCGGAGGCAGCCAGGAGGTCGATGCGGTGTCGGACGTGGGCGAGGCGTCGTTCGTGGACGAGGCGGAGCGGTGAGCGTGCCGCCGCCGCCCTCACCGCCCCCGTCGTCCGGAGGGACCGCGCCGACGACCGAGCGGGCCGACCAGGTCGCGGTGCGGCTGCCGGCCCGGGCCAAGCTCACGTTGTCGCTGCGCGTCACCGGCGTCCGGCCCGACGGCTACCACCTGATCGACGCCGAGATGGTCACGCTCGACCTGCAGGACGACGTCGACCTGCTCCCGGTCGGCACCCCCGTGGGGGCGACGCGACCGGCGGCCGATCAGGGCAACGGCGACGGGTCGGTCGGCTGGGTGCCCGACGGTGGCCGGGACCTCGTGGCCGCCGCCCTGGCCCTGTCGGGCCGGCGGGCCCAGGTGCGGATCACCAAGCGCATCCCGGTCGGTGGCGGCCTCGGCGGGGGATCGGCCGACGCCGCCGCCGTGCTGCGCTGGGCCGGTTGGCGCGACCTGCAGGCCGCCGCCGCGCTCGGCGCCGACGTCCCGTTCTGCCTCGTCGGTGGGCGGGCGCGGGTGCGCGGGATCGGCGAGGTCGTCGAGTCGCTGCCCTTCGTGCCTCGGACCCTCACGCTGCAACCGGTGCCGTTCGGCTGCTCGACGCCCGAGGTGTACGCGGCGTGGGACGCGCTGGGCGGGCCGATCGGGGCGCGGGGCAACGACCTCGAGCCGGCCGCCCTCGCCGTCGAGCCTCGGTTGGCGGCGTGGCGGGACGCCCTCGGCGATGCCTCGGGTGAGACGCCGCGGCTGGCCGGCAGCGGGTCGACGTGGTTTGTGCCCGGGGCCCACCCCGGCGAGGGCCGCATCGTCGTGCGCACCGTCCCGGCCGACGCGCCGGGCGACGGCTCGGGCCGCTGACGCCCGCCGGGGGAGCGGGGCCTCGCCGGCCGTCCCCGACCCGGGCGACGGCTCGGGCCGCGGACGTGCGCCCGCGGCGGGGCTCGCCGGCCGTGCCGGGCCCGATCGCGGGTGACCCTTGACACTGTTCCCTGATGGGTGAATAGTGGCCCGGTCGGGTGGGGCCCGCTCGGAGGGAGCGGCACCGGCACCGGGCACCACCGTGTCCGTTCACCGAAGGGGGAACCTCCCATGCCGAGCCGTCTGCGCGCCCGAGCGGGGCGCACCGACCAGGCCGATCCGGGCCCGCCGCCCGAGCTGTTCGCCTGGTCGCCGAGCGGTGGCACCGCCGCCCGTCGCCCCGGTCGGTGGGGCCGCCTCGCCGCCGGCGTCGCCGCCCTGGCCGCCACGCTGTCGGTGGCCGTCGCCGCCCCCGGCGCCGGCGCCGCCACCTCGCTGAAGGTGGGCACGCTGAGCGACGCCGCCACCGCCTACGCCGTGTCCCCCAAGACCGTGCCCGGCGCCAACGACTGGCTCTGCCGGCCCTCGGCCGCCCACCCGCGACCGGTCGTGCTCGTCCACGGCACCGCCGAGAACATGGGCTTCAACTGGGCGGCCCTGTCGCCCACGCTCAAGAACGCCGGCTACTGCGTGTTCGCCCTCAACTATGGCGACAACCTGGCGTCCCTCGACGAGCGCATCGGCGGGCTGGGTGACATCGCCGCCTCGGCCGGCGAGCTGAAGGCGTTCATCGACAAGGTGCGGTTCTTCACCGGGGCCGCCAAGGTCGACATCGTCGGGCACAGCCAGGGCGGCATGATGCCGAGCTACTACCTGAAGCGCCTGGGCGGTGCGTCGAAGGTGGGCACGTTCGTCGGGCTGGTGCCCTCGAACCACGGCACGACGCTGAGCGGCATCACCGAGCTCGGCACCCAGCTCGGGCTCATCAGCGGCTTCAACACCGTGGCGATGCTGACCGCGCCGAGCCTGGTGCAGCAGGAGATCGGCAGCGACTTCCAGAAGGCGCTGTTCGCCGACGGCGACACCGTGGCCGGGCCGCGGTACGTCGTGATCACCACCAAGAAGGACTCGGTGGTCACGCCGTACACGCAGGCGCTGCTGAAGGGCCCGAACGTGACCAACATCGTCATCCAGGACCAGTGCCCCGACGACACCGTCGGCCACATCGGGATCGTCTTCGACGGCCCGGCCCTGCAGAACGTGGTCAACCAGCTCGGCCCGAACACGTCGGGCTTCAAGCCCAGCTGCACCGGCTACGGCATCGGGGTCTGATCCCCTCGACGTGACGTCCCGCCCGCCAACGGCGCCGGGTGGGACCACGGACCCCCGACGGGCCCGGGTCGCCTCGTGCGACCCGGGCCCGCCCGCGCCCGCGCCCGCTGGCCGCCCCGCCCGCCCGCGCCGCCCCGACTCCCCCTCGCCGAACTTTGGAGGATTCGCGTCAGGGGGTGACGCGGATCCTCCAAAGTTCGCTTGGGGGCGCTGGCCGAGGCGGCGAGGGTGATGAACCTGTGTCCGGGGGCCGGACCCATCGTCATCAGGCCGGCGGGGGACGTCCGCCGCATGCATCGTGGCGAGACGTGGCGAGGGTGATGGACCTGTGTCCGGGGGCGGGACCCATCGTCATCAGGCTCGCGGGGAGGCGCGGCGCGGTCAGCATCCGCCGCTCGCTCGCTGACGACGTGCCAAGGCGGCGGGCACCCGTCCACGCCGGCGCCCTCGCTGCGCCCTCGCTGCCCGCCCCCGGCGTCGCCCGACTCCCCCTTGCCGAACTTTGGAGGATTCGCGCCAGGGGGTGACGCGGATCCTCCAAAGTTCGCTTGGGGGGGCGCTATCGGGGGGCCGCGGCGACCGGGACGGCCGCAGGTGCGGCGCGCCCGGTGGCCACGCCGGGGTCGACGCCCGGGGATGCGTCGGCCGCGGGACGGTGGGCGGCGATGAGGCGGCGGTAGGCGCCGGCCGCGTCGTCGCCCATGGCGTCGTGGTCGAGGAAGGTGCAGCGGTCACTGTGGCGCTCGACGGCGTGGAGGCCGAAGCGCGACGAGTGCTCGCCCCACTGGTAGTTGTCGAACAGCGACCACGTGAAGTAGCCGGTCACGTCGACGCCCCGGTCGACGGCGTCGGCGACGGCGTCGAGGTGGGCGGCGAGGTAGGTGGGCCGGTCCCAGCCGTCGTCGCGCTGGTGGGCCACGCCGTCGACGACCGGGCTGCACAAACCGTTCTCCAGGACCCACGTCGGCCGGCCCGGCAGGGCGCTGGCCTCGAGGTAGGTGGCGAAGTGCTCGGGGCCGGGCTTCTGCTCCCAGTGCTCGGGGTCGGGCCCCCAGTGCCGGCGGCCCCCGGTGACCCGCCCGGGCCGGCTCATGTAGTTCGAGAGGTTCGGGTCGTAGTAGTTGACCTGCACCACGTCGACGGTCGACTCGTGGGGGCTGGCGTAGACGGCGTCGAGGGTGCGGGGGAAGCGCCCGGCCGGCCGCAGCAGGGCGCGCAGGCCGGCGCCGATGCCGCGCTGCCAGGCGCGGTAGGTGGGGGACTGGTCGCCGACGACGGCGCGGTGGAAGGTGCGGCGGCGCTCGGCGATCCACTCGTCGACGTCGGTGCGGGCCACGCCGGCCGAGCGGGCGGCCAACAGGTCCACGAGCAGCCGGTCGGCGTCGTAGGGCCAGAAGGCGTAGGTGCTGGTGCCGACCTGGGCGTCGGGGCGGTGGCGGTGGACGATGTCGTAGGCGCGCACGTGGGCGGCGAGCATGGCGTCGATGGCCCGCAGCATGAGGTCGGGGCGCAGCCGCTTGCCGGGCGGGAAGTAGCCGATCAGGTAGCTGCCGATGCCGAGCGCGTTGATCTCGTTGATGGTGGTGTAGCGCCGGCAGTGCGGGGCGAGGAACGGCACGATCAGCTCGGCCCACTCGGCGAACCGCTCGGGGGCGTCGGGCCGCAGCCAGAGGTCGGGGCCGAGCCACTCGGGGTGGGTGAAGTGGTGGAGGGCGACGACCGGCTCGAGGCCGGCGTCGGTGGCCGCCCGCAGGATCTCGACGTAGCGCTCGATGGCGGCCAGGTCGAGGGTGTCGGGGGCGGGCACGCAGCGGGTCCACTCGACGCCGAGGCGGTAGGCGTCGCACCCGAGGTCGGCCGCCCGGGCGAAGTGCTCGGGGTAGCGGTCCCAGAACTGGTTGGCGATGCCGGCCGGTTCGGCCTTGCCGCTGCGCTCCCACGCCGCCCAGTTGTTGGCCGGCTGGCCGGGGCCGTTGTAGCCGCCCTCGGACTGGAAGCCCGAGTCGGACACGCCGAACACGAAGCCGGCCGGCAGGCGGCGGGCGCCGGTGGACGCGTCGCGGGTGGCAGCCGCGCCGGCCGCGCCGGTCACCGAGGTCGGGTGAGCTGTGGTGGTGGTGCGCATCGTCGCCCCCGTTGGTGCGCGGGCGGCCGGTGTTCGAGGCCGCCGTGGGTCCGCCCGTTGGCCCGGCGAGGGGTCTTGACTCCCTCACTGGTGAGTGAATAATAGGCGGGTGGCCGCAGGAGGACAAGAGGCGATCTCGGCGATCTCGGCCCTCTCGGCCATCTTGGTGATCCGCGTCGTCTCGGCGACCGCCGTGCCGGGCGCCGTCGGTGGGGGCCATCTCGCTGCCGAGCGCGCGGCGGGGGCCGGGTGGCTGCCGTGAGCGGCGCCGCGCTCCTCGACCGTCCCGGGCCGGGCGCGGCCGGGCCCGACCGGCCGGCCGGGCTCGGCCGGACGTCATCGGGGACCGTCCCGGTCGCCCGGCGGCTGCTGCTGGCCCACCGGTCCCGGCTGGCGGCCAGCGTGGCCGGCGTGGGCTTGGCCCTCATGCTGATCCTGCTGCTCGACGGCCTGTCGACCGGCATCGACTCGCGGGTGACCGTGTTCGAGGATCGGGTCGGCGCCGACCTCTACGTCGCCCAGCCCGGCACCCAGAGCCTCCTCGGCTCCACCTCGGTCATCCCGACCTCGGTGCGCGACCGCGTGGCGGCACTGCCGTCGGTGCGCTGGGCGGCGGCGGTGCGCGGGTTCTTCACCGTGCAGGAGGTGGGTGGCAAGCGGGTGCCCGCCTACGTCGTCGGCTACGAGCGGGGCGACCACGGCGGCCCCTGGGACCTCGCTGCGGGTCGGCCGCCGGTGCGCGACGACGAGGTCGCCGTCGGTCGCCAGCTGGCCAGCACCGCCGGCGTGGGCGTCGGCGACGAGGTGGTGCTGCTCGGGCGGCCGTTCCGGGTGGTCGGCATCGCCGCCGACGCCGACATGTTCATGGCGTCGTTCGTCTTCATGACCCACGCCGCCACCGACTCGCTGTTGCAGGCGCCGGGCACCACCAGCCTCGTCCTCGTCGGCGCCGACCAGCCGTCCCGGGCCGCGCTCGAGATCAAGGGCCTGGGCCTGCCGGTGCTGACCCGTGAGGAGATCGCCCAGCACGACCTCGCCTTGAAGGGCCAGGCCTACACCGCCGTGCTCGGGCTGCTCGTGGTGGTGGCCTTCGGCATCGGCACCGTGGTCATCGCGCTCACCGTGTACTCGACCGTGATGGAGCACCGCCGCGAGTACGGCGTGATGAAGGCGGTGGGTGCCGGGGCCGGCCGGCTCACGGGGGTGGTCCTGCGCCAGACCCTCGTGTTGGCCGCCGCCGGCCTGGCGGCCGGGGCCGTGCTGTTCGTGGTGGCGTCGCGCCTGCTGGCCGTGCTGCGCCCGCAGTTCGCCATCACGCCGACGTCGGGGGCGGTGGTGCGCGTCGTGGTCGCCTCGCTGGCCATGGCCGCCGTCGCCGCCTACCTGCCCGCTCGGCGCCTCGGGACCATGGAACCCGCCGCCGCCTTCCGGGGGGCCTGACCATGGCCGTGCACGTCCCCCTCGCCCGGCGGAACCTGTTCGAGGATCGGCGCCGCGCCCTGCTCGCGCTCGGCGGCGTCGGCAGCGGGCTGCTGCTCGTCCTGCTGATGAGCGCGGTCTACGCCGGGTTCACCCGCCAGGAGACGGCGTGGGTCGACCAGCTGCCGGCCGACGTGATCGTCTCCCAGCGCGGTGTGCGCACCATGCAGATGTCACTGAGCGCGCTGCCCACCACGACGGCGGCGAGCGTGGCGCAGGTGCCGGGCGTGGCCTGGGCCGAGGACCTGCGGCAGGTGAGCTCCACGATCGAGGCGCCGAGCGGTCAGCAGCTGGTGTCGTACGTCTTCGGGATCGACGTGGCCACCAACCGGGCCGGACCGCAGTCGCTGGCCGTCGGACGGATGCCGACGTCGGGCGAGGTCGTGCTCGACGAGGGGGCGGCCCGCCAGCTCGGCGTCGGCGTCGGCGACCAGCTGGGCGTGTTCGGCAAGCGGCTGCGCATCAGTGGCCTGTCCGACGGGCTCACCAGCATCGCCAGCACCTCGACGTTCCTGACCGCCGCCGACTTCGCCACCCTCACCGGGCCCGGCACGAACTACGTGCTGGTCGGGGCCCAGGCCGGCGTGGACCCCGACGCGCTGGCGGCCAGCATCGCCGAGCGGGTCCCGACGGTGACCGCCCAGAGTCGAGCCGGCTTCGCCGCCGAGGAGGCCGCCTTCCTCGAGGACGTCTACGCCGAGGTCATCAAGACGATGATCGTGCTCGGCTTCGTGGTGGCGATGGCCCTGGTCGCGCTGTCGCTGTCGGCCATCACCTCGGCCAAGCTGCGCGACTACGGCGTGGTGAAGGCGCTCGGCGCGAACCGCATCGACCTCGTGCGGGTGGTCGGCGTGCAGTCGCTGTGGGCGGTGACCGGGGCGTTCGCGGTCGCCGTCGTGCTGGCGGCGGCCATCGCCGCGCTGTGCTCGCTGGCCGTGCCCAACGTCGAGCTGGCCATCGAGCCGCGGATGCTGGCGACCACGTTCATCGGGGCCGTGGTGATCGGTGCGCCGGCGGCCCTGCTGCCACTGCGCCGCGTCCTGCGCCTCGACCCCGCCACCGCCTTCCGCACGACCTGACGTCCGCCGCCCCCGGGCCCTAGGAGCGCCGTTGCCGAACGGTTTGCACCAGGCGTCGGGGCCGACGCCTGGTGCAACCAGAACGGCGGCGGCCTGGTGCGGTGGGACAGGGTCGGGGCGAGCGGCCGGCCGTCAGCGGCCGAAGGTCTGGTCGAGGATGTCGATGGTCGGGGTGACCTGGGTCGAGAACTGCGGGTCACCGTGGCCGGCGCCGGGCAGGATCGTCAGCGTGGCCGTCGCCCCCTTGGTCACCAGCGCGTCGTGCAGCGACTGCGATTGGGCCGGGGGGATCTGGCAGTCGGTGTCGCCGTGGGCGATGACGAAGACCGGCAGGGTCGAGGCGGTCGCCACGTAGGTCAGGGGGCTGGCCGCCTTGGCCTGGTCGGGCACGGTCTGGATGGCGGCGCCGACGTACTGCGACTCGGGTGAGCTGGCGGGATCGTGGCTCTCGGGGCTGGTGCACTTCGTCGAGGACTGCTGGCTGTCCATCGACAGGAAGTCGGTGGGCCCGAACCAGTCGACGACCGCCTGCACCGCCGACGACACGCCGGCGTTGCCGAGGCTGGGATCGTCGAGCTGGCTCGAGGCCTGACCGCCGGTGACGCCGAGCATGGCGGCGAGGTTGCCGCCGGCCGACTCGCCCCACGCGACGATCTGGTCGGGGTTGATGCCGTAGGTCGTGGCGTTGGCGCGGAGGTAGCGGACGGCCGCCTTCACGTCCTGCACGGCGGCGGGGAACGGCGCCTCGCCGGACAGTCGGTAGTTCACGCTGGCGACGGCGTAGCCCCGGTCGAGCAGGGCCTGGACGTTGCCGGCCTCCATGGCCTTGTCGCCGCCCTTGAACGCACCGCCGTGGATGAAGATCACCAGCGGGACCGGACCACTGGCGTTCGGCGGCAGCCAGAGGTCGAGGACCTGGCTCGACGACGTGCTGGCGTAGGCGACGTCGGCCTTGGTCGGGGTGGGTCCGCTGGAGGAGCCGCCCATGGGAGGCCGGCCGGCGGCGCTCGACGTCGTCGCCTTGGCCGTGGTCCCGGTGGTGGCGGCTGCCTTCGTCGTGGTCGTCGATCCGCCACCGGCGCTGGTCGCGGTGGATCCTGCCGCTGACGACGCGGTGGACGACGACGTGGCGGCGGTGCTGCCGCACGCGGTCAGGGCGGCGGTGACGGCGGTGGCGGCGAGCAGGCGTCGGACGCCGACGGTGCTGAGCATGGTTCCTCCCGGTTCGCCGGCGGCCCTCTGCCGCCGGCGCCGGCCAGCCTTCAAGGCCCAGGTCAACACATGGTGAGCCGCGACGAAGATGTCGGTAAGAGCCGGTGGGAGTGTGCTGATCCGGGACGCGCCACGGGGGACGATCGCGGGTCGGCGTCCGGAAGAGGATGCGAGACGGCGGTCAGCCGGCGGCGTGGGCGGTGAGGGCGCCGAGGAACTGGGTCCAGCGGTCGCGGTCGACGAAGCCGTAGTGGCCGGCGCCGGGCCAGACGTGGGCGTCGGCGTCGGGCAGCTGCTCGGCGACGTGCTTCGGCATGGCCGGCGAGATGATGTCGTCGTCGTCGCCGTAGAAGACGTCGAAGTGCTGCGGGACGTCGGCCAGCTCGAAGCCCCAGTCCCACAGCGCCATGGTCAGCTCGTAGACGCCCTCCTCGTCCTGGGCGAGGCCGGCGTGGAAGTTGGCCTCGAACATCTCGCGCTGGGCGGGATCGCCGAGGATCGTGTCCTTGTCCGACTCGTCCTCCTTCACGGCCATCTCCGCCAGGGAGGGGACGTGCTTCTTGGCGTGCTTGATCTCGGCCTTGAGCGACCAGTCGATGATCCGCTTGAAGTGGCGCAGCTTCACCACCAGCTTGATGTCCTTGGAGATCAGCTCGTCGGCGAAGTCGTCGCGGTCGAGCGGCCCGACCGGGGAGGCGAGCACACCGTGGGTGACCCGGTCGGGGAGGTGCACGGCGATCGCCAACGTGTGCGGCCCGCCGCCCGAGTGGCCGGCCACCGCGAACCGCTCGAGGCCGAGCGCGTCGGCGAGCTGCTCCATGTCCTTGCCCCAGTCGACCATTCGCCGGCCGCGTAGGGCCGTCGATCCGCCGACCCCGGGCTCGTCGGCTGCGATCCACCGCACGCCGAGCGACGCGGTCAGCGCGTCGTCGGGGTTGCGCAGCAGCCGTGAGTCACCCAAGCCGTGGCTGAAGATGACCGGTAGCCCGTCGGGGTCGCCGCACGTGTCGTAGGTCAGCTCGCGGCCGTCGGCCAGCGTGAGCGTCTCCATCCCTCTCTCCTCCTGGTCCCTCCCTCGGTGGTGGAGCGACGGGCCCGACCTGGCGCCGTGGCGCGAGGCCGTCCCCGGATCCGCCGATCCATCCTTGTCGGAGCGTAGATGGATCGCTCCTGCTGTGCTGGCGAGCCCGGGTGGGGGTGGGCGGCGGTGCGGCCGCCGTGCTCGGCATGGCCGTTCGCCGGGCCCGTCGGCCGACCCGTACGATGCACCGACGGCGCCACCGTCCCCGCGCGGGACCTTCGCCATCGCCCGCCCTCGTAGCTCAGGGGATAGAGCTGGGGATTCCTAATCCCTGTGTCGCAGGTTCGAATCCTGCCGGGGGCGCACCGTCTGACCTGCGGAGAACGCAGATGCGCAGGTGCACCCCCCCGTGGCTTCATGTCACGGCCATGTCACAGGATTCCCGGGAATCCGGCTCTTCGGAGATGAGCGGGGTGTAGCGGTGTAGGCGGGGTCCACCGGGCGCGGCACAGGGGCCCGAAGAATCGGTGGTTCCTACACCGATCGATCCTCCGGAGCCCCTGTGGAGACCAACGCTACGCGCATGTGCGAGCGCCTCGTCGCGCTTGTCGACGTGACCGTCCTCGCCGTTGACGACCAATCCGACCAACCGATCCGCGTGCATGTCGAGCAGCGAACGTCGCGGCCGACGTGCCCGGTCTGTTCGACGCCGGCTTGGAGCAAGGGCCGGCCTCCTGTCGAGCTCGTGGACCTGCCGTGCTTCGGACGCCCGGCCCGGCTGGTGTGGCACAAGAACCGGTGGTCGTGCCCGTCGGCGACCTGCGAGGTCGGGTCGTGGACGGGCGAGGACCGCGCGATCGCCGCGCCGCGGCTGGTGATGACCGACCGTGCCGGCCGGTGGGTGACCGAACAGGTCGGCCGGCTCGGTCGGACTGTGAACGAGATCGCTGTCGAGCTCGGCTGTGACTGGCACACGGTCAACGACACCGTCATCGCGTACGGCACCGCCCTGGTCGATGACCCCGACCGCATCGGCGAGACCACCGCGCTCGGTCTCGACGAGACACTCTTCGCGAGGGTCGGTCCGTGGCGCACCCAGCGCTGGTCGACCTCGATCGTCGACGTCCGCGCCGGCCAGCTCCTCGACGTCGTCGAGGGACGCAACGCCACCGCCCCGTGCGCCTGGCTCACCGAACGGGGTCCGACGTGGTGTGATCGCATCAAGGTCGGCACCCTCGACCTCTCCGGGCCCTACCGGAAGGTGTTCGACACGATGCTGCCCGACGTGTTGCAGGTCGCCGATCCGTTCCACCTCGTGAAGCTGTCCAACTCGAAGCTCGACGAGTGCCGGCGGCGGGTCCAGAACGAGACCCTGGGCCACCGGGGCCACAAGGACGATCCGCTCTACCGCTGCCGCCGGCTGCTGACCAAGGCCGACGAACGCCTCGACGACCGAGGCCGCACCAAGCTCCTCGGTCTACTCGAGGCCGGCGACCCGAGGGGCGAGGTCCGCATGGCGTGGCATGCCAAGGAAGTCGTGCGCGAGATCTACACCATCGACGACCCCGAGCTTGCGGCGGACTTCGTGGCCCGCCTCGGCGTTGATCTCCAGGACTCCGAGTGCCCGCCCGAGGTCCGCCAGCTCGGCCGCACCATCGTGAAGTGGAAGGCCCAGATCTGCGCGTGGCACGTCGCTCGGGTGTCGAACGGGCCGACCGAGGCGGCGAACAACTTGATCAAGCGCATCAAGCGGGTCGGGTTCGGGTTCACCCGCTTCGCGAACTACCGGATCCGGGTCCTGCTCTACGCCGGCAAGCCCAACTGGGACCTACTCGCCACGGTCACACCCCGCTGAGATCCGAAGCGCCGGGAATCCGTTCCGGACTGGCCTGGATCGGGCTCAATCGCGAGCCCGGGCGGGGAGCTCGCCGTCGGCGCTGAGCGAGTTCGTCCACGGGAGAGTCTCTCGGTGGAGCCGGCATCATTGGCGGTGGGTTCCCTGGTGGTATCGTTCTGCCCCTTCAACCCGTGTAGTCCCAATGTTGATGAGTCCATTAGGCAGATGCTCTGTCCCGGTGGGGTGCACGAGGGAGAAGGCGCTTGAGAACTCCATGAGCCTGACGATCATTCGTCTATCTGATGACTACGCAATGGCCGCTTTGCGAGGACGTAGCGCGCTTTGGGATGTTCTGCCACCAGCCACTGACAAAGACCTGTTTCCCCTTCTGTTCATGTCAGACTGGGTCTGGGAACCAGCTGAGGCCGCGAGTCGGGTAGTTGGTATGAGCGCGGTCTACAATCCGATACTTGGGGGCACTGTGGTAGGCGCTGACCCCTCATTCAGGTTCTGGCCGGCGATTCAGGTGCGCGATCTCGCCGCCTTCAATGTGGATGAATGGTCAGCTGCGCTCGCAAGCGTGCCGGCACAAGCGATTCGCGGTGCAGGCGTGGAGATCTCCGAGCGTGACGCCGAGGGCGTCGGACAACTAATGGTTGATTTCTTCGTCGATCTCGGCAAGTTCATTCGTCTGGCGAACTCGCACAACGAGTCTTTAGCAGTTGACATTGACTAGTCAGCGAGCGGCGTCTTAGCCCTATTGTCGCAGTGGATCGCTGAGCCTTCAGCCGCGCAACGAGCCGAAGCCTGGGCGATGTTGGCGGAGAAGAGGTCGCGACGGGGTCGTGCGGTGTGGACAGGCGACCGATGCAGGTGGGGTTCGGTGATTCGCCCATGACTCGACGACGGCCGACCGTTGGGCTGGCGTTCGAACTCGACTTGACGACCTCGGATGGCCTCGCCGACGCCGATGGGCCCGGGCCCAGTGAAGACTCGCTCCGTGGTCGTTCATGTCACGGTGATTGTCACGAGCGGGCCTCGAGTCCGAACCGGATCGTCCCGGCTCGTAGCCCCTCAAAGGGGCGCTTCGCGTTTCAGCGAGGTGTGATGGTGTCGAGTAGGTCCCAGTTGGGCTTGCCGGCGTAGAGCAGGGCCCGGATCCGGTAATGGGCGAACCGCCGGAACCCGAAGGCCACCCGCTTGACGCGCTTGATGAGGTTGTTGGCGGCCTCGGTGGGTCCGTTGGAGACGCGGGCCTGGTGCCACGCGGCGATCTGGGTGCGCCAACGCAGGATCGTGCGGCCGAGCTGGCGGACCTCGGGCGGACAGTCGTCGTCTTGGAGGTCGTGGCCGAGCCGGTCGACGAAGTCCGCGGCGAGGTCGGGGTCGGCGATGTCGTAGATCCCTCGCACGGTCTCCTTCGCGTGCCACGCGGTGCGGACCTCACCCCTCGGGTCGCCGGCGTCGAGCAGGCCCAGCAGCTTCGATCGGCCCCGGTCGTCGAGGCGTTCGTCGGCCTTGGTGAGGAGCCGTCGGGACCGATACAGCGGGTCGTGTTTGTGGCCCCGATGGCCGAGGGTCTCGTTCTGGACGCGGCGGCGGACCTCGTCGAGGCGCTGGTTCGCGAGCTTCACGAGGTGGAACGGATCAGCGACCTGGGCGGCGGCGGGCAGCATCGTGTCGAACGCCAACCGCCATGGACCCGACAGGTCCAGCACCGCCCAGGAGATCTCGTCGAGCCACCCCTGGGGTCGCTCGGTGAGCCACTCGCACAGCCCACCCGAGGACCGGCCTTCGATCACGTCGAGGAGCTGGCCGCCGGCCACGTCGACGATGGAGGTGGACCACGCCTGGGTCCGCCACTGCCCGAGCCGAGCGAACAACACCTCGTCGACGCCGAGGGCCCTCACTGGACCGACGCGGGTGTCGTCGGCGTCGAGCAACGCCGCTCCGTAGGCGAGCACCGCGTCGTTGATCGCGTGCCAGTCCGCCCCGAGCTCGGCGGCCACGTCAGACACGGCCCGGCCGTTGCGGCCCACCTGCAACGTCGCCCACCTCCCGGCCCGATCAGTCACCGACAACCGAGGCCCCGCGATCCGCGGATCCTCATGGGTCCAGGACCCCTCGGGGCACCACGGCCTCGGACACCACCAGCGGTGCTTGCGCCACCGCAACGTCACCGGCCGCC
This sequence comes from Acidimicrobiales bacterium, assembly GCA_046331175.1. Lineage (GTDB taxonomy): Bacteria > Actinomycetota > Acidimicrobiia > Acidimicrobiales > Acidimicrobilacustridaceae > JAWKIW01. The sequence goes on along the minus strand of JAXLRI010000004.1, from coordinate 164,954 downwards.
CGAAACACGTCAGGTCGACCAGCTCGACGACGGGACGCTCCTTGACCCGCGCCCGGCCACCACACGTCGAGCACCCCGGCACCGCCACGACCGACTCGACGGTCACCTCGAGCCCGTTCAGCGACGGATCGACCCGCACCACCTTCACAGCGGGAAGACCGACCAACACCTCGCACGCGCGCGTAGCGTTGAACACAGCAGGGGCACCTCCGGATCCGATGGCTTCGACACCTTCAGATTCGCAGTGCCCCTGCTACGCGCCCGGGACCCCTACACCCCGCTCATCCGCGAAGCGCCAGTTTGGTCAGGTTGGTGAAGTCGTGGGCGTTGCGCCGGATCTTCTCGGCGAGCATGTGGGTGTTCTCGACCCGTCCGTTGGAGGCTCGGCCGGTGCGGTGGTAGGCCAAGACGTGATCGACCCACCGGTCGATCGTGCGGGCGAGGCGGACCAGCTCGGCGACTTCGGCGTCCGCGCAGAACTGGAAGAACACGATGAGGCGCCGGCGGTCGTGGGCCTCGTCGACGGCGGCGTACCCGTCACGGAGGAGCTCCTTCGCGACCCAGGCGGCGCTCACTTCGCCTTGGGGGTCGCCGGCGTCGAGCGCGGCTCGGATCCACGCGAAGCGTTCTTCGGTGAGGCGTTCATCGGCGACGAGCAGCGCCCGGCGGATCCGGTAGAGCGGGTCGCCCTTGTGGCCGCGGTGGCCGGTCGTGTCGTGCTGGACACGGCGGCGCACGTCGTCGCTCGCCGTGTTCGCGAGCGTGACGGCGTGGAAGTGGTCGACCACCAGCGTCGCGTTGGGGAGGTGATCGAGCAGGGCGGCCCGCCGGTACCCCGCTGCGGGGTCCAAGGTGGCGAGGTCGATCTGTGCACACCACGACCGTCCTCGAGCTTGGAGCCACGAGCCCAACACGTCACGGGATCGGCCCTCGATGACGTCGAGGAGCACGTGACGGTCCAGGTCCACGATCTGGGTCGTGAAGATCGTGCGGTGCTGGGCGTTCGCGTTCAAGAACCGCTTCTCGTCGACCCCGATCGCGGTGACCGCCTGCAGCCGGGTGTCGTCATCGATGACCGGGTCGCTGTGTTCGGCCACCGCCCCGTTCGCGCAGTGCCACCCCACCCCGAACGTCGCCGCCGCCGTCGCGATCGAGTCGCCGTCGACGCTGACCATCTCCGCGAGGCGCACCCGGTCCCGTGCGGTCAGCACCGCCCTCGGCCCGATCGCGTCGCAGGCCTCTGACACGTCTTGGTCGCGCAGTCACCATCGGGGCAGCGCCACCGCCGCTTGGCCCACACCAACACCGTTGGCCGGCCCGACACCGGCAGGTCACGCACCGCGGAGCGAGCCCGGCCGTGCCCCACAGCGCGGGTCCCGCACGCCGAGCAGCCAACGAGGTCGGCGGTCGTCTCCATGCGCATCCACGTAGAGCCACCACTCGCCATCGATGAGCTCTTGCGCGCCGACGACGAACCCGTGGAAGTACGCCGGTCTCACGGACAGGTGGGTTGCGGGGGCTGAACGCAGCTCAAGGCATGAATAGCCTCGATCCTGTGGACGGTCCGACGTGAAGCCGGAAGTGCCGGATTCCGCGGTCGGCTGTCGCAGCGATCTCATGTCACGGTGATGTCACGAGCGGGGGTCCTTCCAGCCCGTCGTCTCTCCGCCGAGTTTCGACTGGACGGCCGGTCCAGGAGAGAAAGTGCTGGTGGACAGCTACTTCTGGTGCTGGATCCTTCGGCGGCGTCCAGCGGGGTCAATCGGCCGGAACGGATTCCTAATCCCTGTGTCGCAGGTTCGAATCCTGCCGGGGGCGCACCGTCTGACTGCGGAGAACGCAGACGTGCAGGTGCACCCCCGTGGCTTCATGTCACGGCGGCCATGTCACAGGATTCCCGGGAATCGGTTCCGGACGAAGCCTGGATCGGCTCAATCGCGAGCCCGGGCAGGGAGCTCGCCGTCGGTGCTGAGCGAAGTTCGTCTACGGGCTCCACTTCCTGGACCAGACGGGCATCGAGAGGTCCATGTCGATGTCGTGGAGCTGCTCGAGTCGAGGCATGGAGCGCCGACGGCAGGAGTCGGGGAACACCGTGATCGACAGAGCGAACCTCGGACGCCGGTTCGCCTCGGTGATACGGGGGCGGGTCCGCGGGGCGCTGTGATGGGAAGGGGCCGTGTGCCCGCTGCCGAGGACTTCGATCTCGATGAGCTGGAGCGGGTCGTCCACCACGTGGTCCGGGGAGTCACAGCGCAGTCTCTCGGTGGAGCCGGCATCATTGGCGGTGGGTTCCCTGGTGGGTATCGTTCTGCCCTTCAACCCGTGTAGTCCCAATGTTGATGAGTCCATTAGGCAGATGCTCTGTCCCGGTGGGGCGCACGAGGGAGAAAGCCTTGGCTCGGTAGTCATCGATGGCGGCGGCGGGCACGTGCGGGATGCCGTCCTTCATCGTGTAGGCCACCTCTCCGTCGTGCATGAGTCGGAGGAGGTCCTTGGCAGGCACTCGGATCCTGCGAGCGGCGTCTGGGCTTCGCCGGCGTCTCGGTCGCACATGCCGCAACCGGCCGGCTCGAGGACCTGTGCGATCTCAGCCCCCGCTTGCTCGACTACCGACAGTGCGCGGTGACGTCGGCGGGCCGGGTTCGCCGACACTTCCCCATTGCTCCGACCGGGGCTCCACCCCACCTCTCCATCGTGCTTCCCTCCGCCGACGTCTCGAGCCGCCCGACCGCGGCCGCAACGGGATCCACCGCGAGGATCTGACCCCCAGTCACTGCCTCTTGCCGGGGCCGGCGCCGATCCAGGGCTACCGTCGATGCATGGGCGGGCAGGCGGCGAGTGGGGGCCCTGAAGGCGAGGCGGTCCGGACCGCGAACGTGCCTGACGATCGTGGCGGAGACAGCGGCGAGTCGACGGCCGGGCGGCCGAGTCGTCGCTGGGTGGTCGTGACGCTGTCGATCCTGCTCGTGATCGCGATGGCCGGCACGGCGGTGCTGGTGCTCCGCTCGCGGCAGACGGAGCGGTTCTGCACCCTCGAGGGCCTCATCGACCCGAGCGGCCGGCACACCTACCACCGCGACCCCAACCGCGACTGTCGCTGGGTGGACGAGAACGGCGTCCCGATGGGGGAGCGGTAGGTCGGTCGCCACGTCGAGTGCGGGCCAGGCTCGTCGAAGCGCGCGCCGGTCGAGGCGTTCGGCCTCAGCACTGCACCAGATCCCTCAGTCCCAGCTGTCGACCTCCTGGTCGTCGGGGTGGGGTGCGCCGGCGCCCGTCTCGAGCAACGACTTCAGGCTGAGCAGGAAGACCGCCCACTTCGTCGAGCAGTGGTCCATGAAGTCGGTGGCGCTGGCCCAGCCCTCGTGGCGGAAGGAGACGATCGTGAAGTCGTCCTCCTCGCGCAGCTCGAAGGTGATGGTGGTGCCGAGCCAGTCGTCGGGCCCGCCGACCACGGTCCAGCCCACCCGCTTGCCGGCGTCGAGCTCGCGCACCTCCACCTCGATCGTGCCGCCGGCGAAGCGGAAGGTGATCCGGCCGCCGAGGTCGGGGTCGCCGGTGGTGTCGGTCGTCCACCACCCCGACAGGCCGTCGAGGGTGGTGAGCGCGGCGAAGACCTGGTCGGGCGTGGCGGACCGGGCGCCGATGCGATGTCGGATGTCCATCAGCGGGTTCCCTTCTTCTTCGTGGCGGGGCGTGCGGGCTTCGGGGCGTGGGTGGTCTTGGACCGGGTGCGCTCGATGGTCTCGGCGATGGCCTTGATGCGGCGGAGCCGGGCATCCCAGGTGGCGCCGACGGACGACAGCTGGGCGACCGCCCGAGCCAGCTGCGCCTCGTCGACCTGGTAGCGCTTCTCCCGACCCTCGGCTGAGGCGTGGACCAACCCGACCCGGTCGAGCACGACGAGGTGCTTGGCCACGGCCTGGCGGGTCACCGGCAGCTGCTCGCTGAGCGAGGTGGCCGAGCCGGGCCCCTCGGCCAGCAGAAGGTCGAGCAGCCGGCGACGGGTCGGGTCGCCGACGGCCGACCACAGGTCGTCGTCGATGGCCACGCTCATCGGCTCGCCACCAGCTGCTCGACGTAGACGGGCAGCCGGGGCACGTAGTGGTTCCACCCGTTGACGTGATCGTTGTAGGTCGCCTCGAGCACGGCGGCCTCCCAGCCCATCTCGCGGAAGCCGACCTCGGTCATCTGCAGCCGGGTGCCCGATCCCGACGGCGACAGGTCGAACGTGACCAGCAGCGAGTTGCCCTCGGCCGCTTCCTCGCCCTCGGCGTGGATCCACCGGAAGGAGAAGCGGTGCGGCGGGTCGACCTCGACGACGGTCATGGGGGCGACCTTGGCGTTCGGGTCGGCCGGGTCGCCGAAGACCAGCCGACCGGTGGCGCCGGGGACCGGGTCGATGTCCACGTCGTCGGGCCACCACTGCCGGAGGTGCTCGGGGGTGCTGATGACCTCGAACACGACCTCGGGCGAGGCCTCGATGTAGATCTCCTGCTCGATCGATCCGAGCTCCATGGGCGTCTCCTGACGTGCAACGACTGGTTGCAGATCACCCTACGGCGGCCGACGACCAAGCGCAACCAGAAGTTGCACATCTATCGAGGGCCTCGACGGCAGCGCCTGACCGAGTGGGACGAGGTCGTGGGTGGGGCGGCGCTCGTATCCTGCTGGCGTGGGTGGTCCGGAGGGGGTGGCGGTCGATGGGCTGGTCGGTCGCGACCGTGAGCTGGCGCGCTGCCTGCGGTTGCTCGACGACGCGCTCGCTGGTCGAGGCCGCGTCGTGGTGGGCACGGGCGAGCCCGGCATCGGCAAGACCCGACTGGCCGAAGAGGTCGCCGCCGTCGCCGCCGACCGCGGCGCAGTCGTCGTGTGGGCGCGGGCGACCGACCAGGGCAGCTCGCCGCCGTTCGGCCTGTGGAGGCTCGTCCTCGAGCAGCTCGACGGCGGCGGCAGGGTGGCGGGCGGCGCCTCGTTCGGTTCCGCCGGCCCCGACCTCTGGTCGACGCCGCTCGACGACCCGGCCCTGCACACCACGGTCGAGCTGTCCGCATCGCAGCGGTTCGAGCTGTTCGCCCAGCTGCGCCGCCGCCTGGCGCGAGCGGCCGAGCCGTCGGGACTGCTCCTCGTCCTCGACGACCTGCAGTGGATCGACGAGGCGTCCGGCGCGCTGCTCGTCGACGTGGCCCGGCAGCTGCGCGGGATCCGGGTGCTGATCGTCGGCACCTGCCGGGACGGCGCCGAGGGGCTGCCGGACGGGCTCGCCGGCGATGCCGAGGTCGAGCTCGTCGCCCTGCGCGGCCTGTCCGTCGACGAGGTGGGCGTGCTGCTGGTGACGGCGGGCGCGGGCGACGGCCGGGCCGAGGACGTCCACGACCGGACCGGCGGCAACCCGTTCCTCGTGCGCGAGCTGGCCGGCGTGCTGGCCGACGGTGGCGACGCGCCGCCGCCCCGCGTGCTCGAGGTGACGGCTCGCCGCGTCGCGCGCCTCACGCCCGAGGCCCGACGGGCCGTCGAGGCGGCGGCGGTCGCCGGCAACGGCTTCTCCATCGGCGTCGTGGCGAAGGTCCTCGGCGTGCCGGTGCTCTCGCTCCTCGATCCCCTGGCCGAGTGCCGCCGGAGCGGTCTCGTCGTCGACGGCGATCGGCAGGGCGATAACCGCTTCGCCCACGCCCTGCTGCGCGACGCCGTGGTCGAGCGGCTCGCGCCCGCCGATCGTCGTCGCCTCGACGGGGCCACCGCCGACGCCATCGCCGACCTCTACGCCGGCGACGTCGGGCCGCACCTCGCCGACATCGCCCGCCACCGCGTCGACGCGTCGGTCCCCGGCGCTCGTGACCAGGCCGTGGCCGCGTGCGAGTCCGCCGCCCGGTACGCCGCCGACGACCTCGCCCACGAGGAGGCGGTCCGCCTGTACCGGCTGGCACTGGAGGTCGGCGGCGAGGAGGTGTCGCCCGCCGACCGCGACCGCCTGGAGCTCGGGCTGGCCGCCGCGCTGCGCGGGGCCGGGGACGTGCCGGGTTGGCAGCAGGTGGCGTCGGCGGTCGGTCGGCGGGCGGAACGCGACGGTGACCGGGAGGCCCTGGCCCGCACGGTCCTGGTGCTGGAGGGCACGGGGGAGACGGCGTGGGACGCCGAGCTGTGCCGGTTCAGCGAGGCGGCCCTGCTCGGCGATGCGCTGCCCGACGACCTCACGGTGCGCGTGCTCTCCCGCTACGCCCGTGCCCTCACCTATCGCAACGACCTCGACCGGGCCGAGGCGCTGTCGGCCGACGCGCGGCGACGGGCGGACCTGCGCGGGGACCCGGTCGCGCTGAGCGAGGCGTTGCACGCCCGCCAGCTCGCTCGCTGCGGGCCCGACGGCACGGCCGAGCGCGCCGAGATCGCCGATCGCATGGTGGCGCTCGGCCGGCAGGTCGGCAGCGGCGCGACCGAGCTGTGGGGGCGCCTGTGGCGCATCGACACCTGCTTCGAGGCCGGTCGACTCGGCGACGTCCGCGGCGAGCTGGTCGACGTCGAGCTCTGCCTCGATCGCGTGCCCGGTCCCGAGCCCCGCTACCACCTGGCCGAGGTGTCGGCCACGCTGGCGATGGCCACGGCCCGGTTCGACGACGCCCGCCGCCTCGCCGGCGAGGCGTTCGACGTGTTGAGCGGGATGGGCCACCCCAACGCCTTCGGGGCGCGTGCCGTGGTCCTGTGCCAGGTCGGCCTGCACATCGGCCAGCAGGCGTCGGGGCTCGCCGACCTCTGGGCCTCTCTGCCCGACCGCATCCGCGCCCAGCTCACCGACACCTCGAACGCCATCTCGAGCGTGTTCCCCGCCCTGACCGCGGCCATCCTCGCCATCGACGCCGACCGCCTCGACGAGGCGGCAGCCCTCTACGCGGCCGTCTCGCCGGTGACGTCATGGGAGACGTCGCCGAGCCTGGTCATGTCGGCGTGGGGCCACGGCCTGCACGTGGCCATCGCCCTCGACCGCACCGACGACATCGCCCACTTCGCCCGCTGCTTCGAGCCGTTCCGGGGCCAGCACGTGGCCAACGGCGCCGGGCCCGGGGTGTACATGGGGCCGGTCACGCTGCCGCTCGGCCGTGCCCACGCCGCGCTGGGGCAGCTCGACGCGGCCGCGGCCGACCTCGACGAGGCGCTGCAGGCGTGCGAGGCCAACGGTGCCGCCGGCTACGCGGTGGAGGCCGGCGTCGAGCTGGCCGACGTCCTGCTGCGTCGCGCGGGGACCGGTGACGCCGACCGCGCCGACGCATTGCTGGCGCGGGCCTCGGCCGAGGCCGAGCGGCTCGGCATGGTCCCGTTCACGCGCCGCATCGCCGGGCTGCGGAGGCCGGCGGGGGCAGAGGTGGCCCGGTCGCCGGGTCCGGCCGTGCGTGCCGACGCGGCCCGCTCACCGCTGACGAAGCGCGAGGCGGAGGTTGCCGAGCTGGTGCGCCAGGGGATGACGAACAAGCAGATCGCCACCGCCCTGTTCATCTCCGAGCGCACGGCCGAGAACCACGTCCAGCACATCCTCACCAAGCTGGACCTCGCCAACCGCACCCAGATCGCCACCTGGCTGGCCGGCTGAGCGCCGGCGGCGGTTCGTTCGAGCTCCGGCGGAGCGCCGTGCTCGAGCGCCGGTGGGCGGAGCCGATGCTCGACGGCGGCGAGCTGCTCGGCGGGGAGGTGTCTTCGGGATGAGTACCCGGATGAGTGGTTCCCCCGATGGCACGGCGATCGGATCTCCGTACGTTCACCCCTGCCCGACCACACCGACCAGAGAGGCAGGGACATGGCCTACATCCACATCGCATCCACCGAGGGGTTCACCGTCGACGACGTCCGCCGCATCGAGGGCGCCGTCGGCGATCGCGGCACCATCGACGGACTGCTCCTCGAGACCTACGGCGAGACCGACGGCGGCGTGCACATCGTGACCGTCTGGGAGTCCGAGAGCCACAAGGACCGCTACGAGGCCGAGCGCCTGCTGCCCGCCTTCCAGGCCGCCGGCATCGGCTCGGAGGTGATGGCCAACACGACCTTCACCACCTGCGACGCCGCCTCCCTCTACCGCCGCTGACGCAGCAGGGGCGGACGGATCAGGCGGTCGCTGCTGCCATCGGTCGCTGTCGGTGAGGCGTCCACGTGCGTCTCGCCGACGGCGCTCGGTCGCGGCGAGTCCGCCGGCTACTCGAAGAGGAGGCCGTAGTTGGCGCCGCGGCGGAGGTGGTGGCCGCCGTCGACGCCGAGGCACTCGCCGGTGATCCACGACGACTCGGGCCCCGCGAGGAAGCGCACGGCGCGAGCCACGTCCTCCACCTGGCCGACGCGCGAGATCGGCATCTCGGCGAGGTAGTCGTCCAGCAGCTTGCCGCCGGCGGTGATGAACGACATGAGGTCGTCGTCGATGATGCCGGGCTGCACGACGTTGACCCGCACGCCCCGGTCGCCCAGCTCCTCGGCGGCGTACTTGCACAGCATCTCGATGCCGCCCTTGGCCGCGCCGTAGGCCCACAGGAAGCGGTGCGGGAAGTGGCCGGCGCCCGACGACATGCCGACGATCGAGCCGCCGCCGCTGTCGATCATCGCCTTGGCCGCGTGCTTGATGGTGAGGAACGAGCCGAACAGGCCCAGCTCGAAGGTGGCCTTCACCGCCTCGGCGTCGGCGTCGACCATCGGCCCCATGTGCAGGCTGCCGCCGGCGTTGGCGAAGCAGATGTCGAGCCCGCCGGTGGCCTCGGTGGCGGTGGCGACGGCGGCGGCGATCTGGTCCTCGACCGTGATGTCGGCCACGGCGTAGCGCACGGTCACGCCCTCGGCGGCCACGGCCTCGATCTGGGGCACCGCGCTGGCGAGGCGCTCCTCGGTGCGCCCGCAGATGGTGACGTGGGCGCCGTCGGCCGCCAGCAGCTGGGCCGTGCCCAGGCCGATGCCGCTGCCGCCGCCCGTCACCAGTGCCGCCTGCCCCTCGATGCCGGCCATGTGCGCCGTCCCCCTCGTGTTCGTCGTGGTCGTCGATCGGTGTCGATCGGTTGGTCCTGACACTTTGTCAGGTCACGGCCGCCGACGGCGCGCCCAGGTCGCGGGCAGCGTTGGCGCCGGCCTCTACGCTGCTCGCCGTGGAGGGGTCCTCGCCGCTGCCGTTCCTGATCGTCGTGGCCGCCGCGGCCATCGCCCCGATCCTGGCCGAGATCACGAAGAAGTGGCGCATCCCGAGCGTCCTGTACGAGATCGCCCTCGGCATCCTCGTCGGCCCCTACGTCTTGAACTGGGCCCGGCCCGACGAGTTCATCTCCACGCTGGCGTCCATCGGCCTGGCCTTCCTCATGTTCATGGCCGGCTACGAGATCGACTTCCAGCGGGTGCGCGGCGCGCCGCTCAACCGGGCGGTCGGCACGTGGGTGATCTCGCTCGGCCTCGGCCTGGGGATCGGCTTCCTGCTCCGCTCGACGGGCTTCGTGCTGTCGAACCTGCTCATCGGCCTGGCCCTCACCACCACGGCCATCGGCACGCTGCTGCCGATGATCCGTGACCGCGGCCTGCTCACCACCCGCTGGGGCAACTTCGCCTTCGCCGGTGGCACGGTCGGCGAGTTCGGGCCGATCGTGGCCGTCACCATCCTGCTCGGCTCCGAGAGCCCCACCCACGAGCTCGGCCTGATGATCGCCTTCGTGGTGGTGGCCGTGGGCGCCGCCTACTTCGCCGCCCGCCCGCAACCGCCTGGCCTGGTCGCGGTGCTGCAGCGCAACCTCAACACCTCCACCCAGCTGCCGGTGCGCATCGTCGTGCTGCTGCTGGTGGTGATGCTCTACCTGGCGTTCACGCTCGGCCTCGACACCCTGCTCGGCGCCTTCACCGCGGGCATCCTCGCCCGCCTCGCCCTGCACCGCGACCAGGCCGAGGGGCTGGAGCGCAAGCTCGAGGCCATCGGCTTCGGCTTCCTCATCCCCGTCTTCTTCGTGGTGAGCGGCATGGGGTTCGACGTCACCGCGCTCGGCGACATGTCCACCCTGGCGCGCGTGCCGATCTTCCTCGGGCTGTTCTTCGTGGTGCGCGGCCTGCCCGTGCTGTTCACCTACCGCAAGGTGCTGGGCGGGCGCGAGCGGTGGGCCCTCGGGATCGTGCAGTCGACCGCGCTGCCGCTCGTTGTGGTCATCACCCAGATCGGGATCGAGACCAACCGGATGAAGCCCGAGAACGCCGCTGCGCTGGTGGGTGCCGGCATGCTGTCGGTCCTCGTCTTCCCACTCCTCGGCTTCGGACTGCTCGACAAGGCGCGGACCAAGCCCGTGTCCGAGGAACCGGGTGAGGCGATCGACCCCCAGGCCATGGAGGCCCCTCCCCTCCTGCTCGAGGACGACCCTCCCTACGACGAACGCTGAGCGTCGCGCTGGGGGGCGTCGGGAGTCGGCCGGCTTCCCCCTCCCCTTCTTCGAACTTTGGAGGATCCGCGTCACCCCTTGGCGCGAATCCTCCAAAGTTCGAAGCGGAGTCGGGCGGGGGCGGGGGCGGGGACGGGGTCAGCTGCCGATGAGGCCGCCGTCGACGAGGAACGACACCAGCTCGGGGCCGGCCTTGGCCGGCGAGCCGGCGTCGAAGGGGGGCTGCGGGTCGTACTCGATGGCCAGCTGGATGGCCCGGGCGACATCGTCGCCGGCGAGGCGGGCGGCCAGCGTCAGGCCCATGTCGATGCCGGCCGACACGCCGGCGGCGGTGATCACCTTGCCGTGGTCGACGACCCGCTCGGTGACGGGGATGGCGCCCCACTCGGCCAGGCGGTCGAGGGTGGCCCAGTGGGTGGTGGCGGTCAGGCCATCGAGGATCCCGGCGGCGCCCAGCGCGAACGCACCGGTGCAGACCGATGTGGTGTGGGTGGTGCCGGGGTGGACCGCCCGCAGCCAGTCGACCAGCGGGGCCATGGTGGCGATGCGGCGGCTGCCGGGACCGCCGGGGACCACGACGATGTCGGGGGCGGGGGTGTCGGCGAAGGTGGCGTCGGGGGTGAGGCCGGGCGTGCCGACGTCGGGGCGGATGGTGTCGAGCGACTCGGCCACGAACCGGACCTCGGCACCCGGCACGTGGGCGAGCACGCTGTAGGGGCCGACGGCGTCGAGCAGGGTGAGCTGGTCGTAGAGGGCGATGGCGATCTGCACGGGAGGAGCTCCTTCGGGGGGGCCGGGTGTGTGGTTGGCGGGGGTGCGTGTGGCGTGGCTGGCGGCTGGGCGTCGATCTGCCCGTGTGCGTTCGTGGTCATGCTGGCGGGTGATGGGGAACGCCGACGGGGTGGGGCGGGTGGGGTCGGTCTGGCGGTCCGGCGTCTCGGTGGTGTGCGTTCGTGGTCACGCTGGCGGGTGATGGGGAAAGCGGACGGGGTGGGGCGGGCGGTGGCAGGTCGGGGCCAGCGGGCGGGGCGGCGCTGGCGGGCGAGGCGGCGGGGGTGGCGAGGCGGGCAGGCGGGCAGGCGGGCAGGCGGGTCGCGGTCAGGCGGTGGCGCGGAAGCGGGCGCGGTGGGCGGCGGGGGTGGCACCGGTGCGGCGGCGGAAGGCGCGGTGCAGCGTCTCGGTGGTGCCGAAGCCGCAGCGGGCGGCGACCGCGGCCACGGTCAGGTCGGTGGTCTCGAGCAGCTGGCGGGCGGCCTCGACCCGCACCTGTTCGACGTAGTCGGCCGGCGTCGTGCCGCACTCGGTGCGGAAGGCCCGGGCCAGCGTGCGCTCGCTCATCCCGGCCTGGCGGGCGAGGGCGGGCACGGTGCAGTCGTCGGCCACGTGCTCTCGGATCCACGCCTGGAGATCTCGCAGCGCGGGCCGGTCGGCGGCCTGCAGGGCGAGCGGCGCCGAGAACTGGTGCTGGCCGCCGGGCCGCTGCAGGTAGACGACGAGCTGGCGGGCGACGGCCCGGGCGACGTCGGGTCCGTGGTCGTCCTCCACCAGCGCCAGGGCCAGGTCGATGCCAGCGGTGACCCCGGCTGAGGTCCACACGTCGCCGTCGCGCACGAAGATCGGATCGGCCTCCACCCGCACCTCCGGGAACGAGGCGGCCATGGCGTCGACCCACGACCAGTGGGTGGTGGCGCGCTTGCCGTCGAGCAGCCCGGCGGCGGCGAGCAGGAAGGCCCCGCTGCACACCGACGTCACCCGCCGGCAGCGTGGCGCCACCCGCCGGATGCCGGCCAGCAGCCGCTCGTCGACCACCGCCTCGCGGGTGCCGTCGCCGCCGACCACGACGAGCGTGTCGATCGGGCCGCGCAGGCGGCCGAGGTCGGCGGTGCGGCCGAACGACAGGCCGCTCCAGCTCGTGATCTCCTCGCCGCCGGCCGCGGCCAGCTCGAGCCGGTAGCGCGGTCCCGTCGTGGCGAGGCGGTCGGCGGTGGCGAAGACCTCCCACGGGCCGACGAGGTCGAGGCTCTGGATGCCGCCGAACCCGACGACCACGATCCGCCGCTCGCCGGCGCGCTCGCCACCGTGGCCGTCGGCCGTCCCGGCGGACCGGTCCCGGTCGGGCGGACGGGGGGCGGCAGACGAGGAGGACGAGGAGGACGGAATCGGTGTGATCGACGGCTTTGGGTCGGTCGGCGGGTCGGTCGGTGACACGAGGGCAGTGTCGCCGACGGCCGTCGTGGCAGCAAGGACAAGATCCTGACGATTTCCGCCATCAGGCCCGGGCGGCTGGTCGCCGGACGTTCAGGTCGTCAGCCACCACCAGGGTGGGCCACGACATCAATGTCGTGAGCGCAGGGGCGGGGTCGGGGAGGGACCGGAGGGCGGGGTCGCTGACGGGGTGACGTTCAGGTCGTCAACCACCGCTGCGGTGGGCCACGACATCAATGTCGTGAGCGCTGGTGACGTTCAGGTCGTCAGCCACCGTCGGGGTGGGCCAGGACATGAATGTCGTCAGCGGGGGGGCGGGCAGGGTCGGTTCGACGTTCAGGTCGTCAGCCACCGCCGGGGTGGGCCACGACATCACTGTCGATGGCGGGCTGAACGGCGGGTGAACGGGGGCGGGCGGCAGGGGGTGGTGACCGGCCGAGGGTCACGCCGCCTTGGGACCTAGGACCCCTGACGGGCTGCGGCGGCCGCCACTACGGTCGGTCGCACTGGGGGAAGCCAGTCAGCGGGGAAGCAAGGTCGGAACAAGAGAGGGCGTGACGCCGTGGCCCCCGGTCGCACCGGGTGGTCGTGGGAGCGGGCGCCTCCGGACGAGGAGGGCCTCGATGGGCAGTGGGCTGGACCCCGACACCCTGGACATGATGCTGTCGGCGATCACCGAGTTCGCCGACCACGAGCTGCCCGAGGCGCGCCTCATCGAGCTCGACGAGGCCGACGAGTTCCCCGAGGAGCTGGTCCGGCGGATGTGCAGCGACGCCCTCGGCGTGCAGCTGATCTTCGTCGAGGAGGCCTACGACGGGATGGGCGGCTCGACCCACGACGTCTACCGCGTCTGCGAGCACCTCGCCGCCGTCGACCTGGGCGTGGCCACCGCCGTGCTGGCCACGGCGCTCGGGTCCGATCCCATCACCGTCGGCGGCACGCCCGACCAGAAGGCCCGCTGGCTCACCCGCATCGCCGACGAGGGCGTGCTGTTCGCCTACGGGGCGACCGAGCCCCAAGCCGGCTCCGACCTGGCCGCCATGAAGACCACGGCCGTGCCGATCACCGCCGGCGACGGTGACGGCGACGGCACCGCCGATGGTGACGCCGCTGACGGAGCGATCACCGGCTACCGCATCACCGGCGCCAAGCAGTGGATCTCCAACGGCGGCGTGGCCGACCTCTACACGGTCCTCGCCCTCGCCCCCGGCGGACCGTCGTGGTTCGTGGTCGAGCGCGACGCCCCCGGCTTCACCCACGGCAAGCACGAGGACAAGCACGGCATCCGCCTCTCCAACACCGCCGCCCTGTTCCTCGACGACGTGGAGGTGCCGGTCGACGCCCTGGTCGGCGAGGTGGAGGGCCAGGGCCTCGTCCAGGCCCAGCTGGTGTTCGGCTACACCCGCCTGATGGTGGCCGCCTTCGGCCTGGGTGCCGGGTGGGCCGCCCTCGACCGCGCCATCCCGTACTCGGTCGAGCGCATCCAGGGCGGGGCGCCGCTGTCGGAGAAGCAGGGCTACACCCACAAGCTGATCGTCCCGCACGTCGTGGCCCTCGAGGCGGCTCGGGCCGCCATCGAGGACACCGCCGCCCGCCTCGACGGGGGTGAGGGGGCGCTCACCACCGAGGGCGCCGTGGCCAAGCTGCTGGCCACCGAAGCCGGCAACGCGGCGGCCGACGCCGCCATCCAGGCCCTCGGCGGGTACGGCTACACCCACGAGTACCTGGTCGAGAAGATCAAGCGCGACGTGCGCATCACCACGATCTACGAGGGCACCTCCGAGATCATGGAGATGACCATCAGCCGCGACCGCTGGCAGGCCCACCTCAAGACGCGGGGCGCCCACTACCACGACGCCGCCGCGTCGCTCGAGGCCCTGCACGCCCGCCGGCCCGAGGTGGGCGCCGGCACGGCCGCACTGGCGCTGCACGCGCTGGCCGAGGTGCTCGAGGCGTGTCGCGTCGGCCGCCTCACCCGCAACCAGCACGTGCTGCTGCGCCTCGGCCGCCTCATCGCCCTGGCCGAGGGGGCCGACGCCCTGGCCCGGGCGGCCGCGGTGGCCCTCGACGGCGCCACGCCACCCAAGGCCGGCACCCGCCTCTCGCCGGTCGCCCTGGCTGCCGCCAGCCGCATCAACGCCCGCGACGTCGCCCTCACCGTCGCGTCCGACGGGGCCCGCTGGGTCGTCGGCGCCGGCGGCGCGGCCACGCTGGCCGGCCTGCCCGCCGCCGTGCGCCTCGACGCCGTGCTCGCCGCCCAGGACGGCCTCGTCGCCGACGAGGACCTCCTGGCCGACCACCTCTACGACCGGGCCTGACCGCCGAGGAGGCACCCATGCCCGCACCCCTCGCCGACCGATCCGACCAGCGATCCGACCAGGGATCCCGCCAGCGCAACGATCCGATCGACGATCCCGGCGCCAACGCCGTGGCCATCGTCGGGGTCGGGGCCATCCTCCCCGACGCCCCCGACGTCGCCACCTTCTGGGACAACGTCGCCGGCGGCCGCTACTCGATCCGCGACGTCGACCCCGCCCGCTGGGACCCCGACCTCTACTTCGACGCCGACCCCAAGGCCCCCGAGAAGACCTACTCGAAGATCGGCGGCTGGGTCCGCGACTGGGAGTGGAACCCGCTCGGCTGGCGGCTGCCCGTCCCGCCCACCGTCTCCGACGCCATGGACGACGCCCAGAAGTGGGGCGTCGCCTGCGCCCGGATGGCGCTGCTCGACTACGGCTGGCCCGACCGCGCCCTCGACGGCGAGCGCACCGCGGTCATCGTCGGCAACGCCATGGCGGGGGAGAAGCACTACCTCACAGCGCTGCGCATCGCCTTCCCCGAGCTGGCCCGCGACCTCGAGGGCGCACCCTCGTTCGCCGCCCTCGACCCGGCCGTCCGGTCGGCGGTCGAGGCCGAGCTGCACGCCATCCTCGACGACCGCCTGCCGCCCATCACCGAGGACACCATGCCCGGCGAGCTCGGCAACATCCTCGCCGGCCGCATCGCCAACCTCTTCGACCTCCACGGTCCGAACTTCGTCACCGACGCGGCCTGCGCGTCGGCCATGGCCGCCTTCGACGCCGCCATCGACGGCCTGCTCGAGCACGAGTTCGACGTGGCCCTCGCCGGCGGCATCGACCGCAACATGGGCGCGGCCACCTTCGTGAAGTTCTGCAAGATCGGCGCGCTGTCGGCCACCGGCACCCGGCCCTACGCCGACGGCGCCGACGGCTTCGTGATGGGCGAGGGCGCCGCGCTCTTCGTGCTCAAGCGAGTCGCCGACGCCGAGCGCGACGGCGACCGCATCTACGCGGTGGTCCGGGCCATCGCCGGGTCGAGTGACGGCAAGGGCAAGGGCATCACTGCGCCGAACCCGGTGGGCCAGGTCTTCGCCGTCGAGCGGGCGTGGCGGGCGGCGGGCCTGTCGCCGGCGGCCTGCGGTCTGGTGGAGGGCCACGGCACGTCCACGCGGGTGGGCGACGTCGTCGAGGTCACCAGCCTGGGCGAGGCCTTCGCCGGCGCCGACCTGCCGGTGGGCTCGGTGGCGCTGGGCTCGGTGAAGTCCAACATCGGCCACCTGAAGGGTGCCGCCGGGGCCGCCGGCCTGCTCAAGGCGACCCTCGCCCTGCACCACCGCCAGCTCCCGCCCAGCCTCAACTTCGCCGCCCCCAACCCGAACCTCGACTTCGGCTCGCTGCCGTTCAAGGTCAACACCGAGCTGCGCGACTGGGAGCCCCGCAACGGCGACCCGCGCGTCGCCGCGGTCAGCGCCTTCGGGTTCGGCGGCACGAACTTCCACGCCGTGCTCGAGGAGCACGTGCCCGGCCGGCTCTCCGGCACCGGCCGCCGCACCGTGGCCGTGGGCGCCGACCTGTCCGGCGCCACGGGGAGCGCGGTGGGGGGGTCGGCTGCCGCAGCCCCGGCGATCGAGCCCAAGGCCCCGTTGCGGGGTGCGCTGGTCGTGGGCGCCGCCGACGAGGCCGGCCTGCGGGCGCGGCTGGAAGCGGTCAAGGCCGGCGCCGACGCCGGCCGCACCCCGCCGGTGCAGGCCCCCGACGAGGCCGACCTCCGCGCCGCCGAGCGGATCGCCATCGACTTCGGCGACGCCGCCGAGCTGGCCGACAAGGTCGGTCGCGCCCTCGACGCGCTGGCCAAGGGCATCCCGGCGGCGTGGAAGGTGCTGCGGGGCAAGGGCATCTTCCGGGGCGCGGGCCCGGCGCCCACCACGGCCTTCCTCTTCACCGGTCAGGGCTCGCAGTACGTGAACATGCTGGCCGACCTGTGCGAGGTCGAGCCCATCGTGGCCGACACCTTCGCCGAGGCCGACGCCATCATGCGGCCCTTCCTCGACGGCCACCCGCTGACCGAGTTCGTGTTCGCCGACCCCGACGACGAGGCCGCGGTGGCCGCCGCCGAGGAGCAGCTGCGCCAGACCGAGATCACCCAGCCGGCGGTGCTCACCGTCGACGCCGCCCTCACTCGCCTGCTCGCCGCCTACGGCATCGTGCCCGACCTGGTGATGGGCCACAGCCTCGGCGAGTACGGCGCCCTCACCGCCGCCGGTGCACTCGACTTCTCCGCCGCCCTCGAGGCTGTGAGCGCGCGTGGTCGCGAGATGGCCTCGATCGAGGTCGAGGACAACGGCGCCCTCGCCGCCGTGCTCGCCCCGCTCGACGAGGCCGAACGGCTGGTCGAGGAGGTCGACGGCTACGTCGTGCTGGCCAACGTGAACTCGACCAGCCAGACGGTGGTCGGCGGCGCCACCGAGGCGGTCGAACGCGCCATCGCCCTGTGCGAGGAGCGCGGCTACCGGGCCATGCGGCTGCCGGTCAGCCACGCCTTCCACACCGCCATCGTCGCCCCGGCCAGCGAGCCGCTGCGGGCCACGCTCGCTCGCCTGCACCTCCACCCGCCGTCGCTGCCGATCGTTGCCAACGTGACCGGCGAGCTCTACCCGATGGGACCCGACGTTCCCGACGAGATGCTCGACCTGCTGGCCCGACAGGTGGCGTCGCCCGTGCAGTTCGTCAAGGGGCTGCACACGCTGTTCGACGCCGGGGCGCGCTGCTTCGTCGAGGTCGGTCCGAAGCGGGCGCTGCAGGGCTTCGCCAGCGACGTGCTCGGCGACGACGACGTGCTCAACCTGGCCACCAACCAGCCCAAGCACGGTGGCGTGGCGTCGTTCAACCACGCGCTCTGCGGCCTGTACGCCGCCGGCCTCGGTGTGGGCCGCCAGGCGTCGGCCCCGGCCTCGTCATCGTCCTCGGCCCTGGCCCCGCCCCCGGCCGCCGCCGCGGCTTCGACGACCGTGGCCTCGGTGCCCGTGCCGCCGTCGGGTCCCGTCAGCGACGCCACCTACGCCGAGCTGGGCCACCTCTTCGCCGACGTGCTCGACCGGGCCCGCCAGGTCTACGGCGACGGTGTCGGCTCCGGCCGCCAGGGCGGCGGTGGCGGCGAGCCGGTGGTCATCACCGGGGCCGCCCTGGGCCTGCCCGGCACCGCCCGCATCTTCGACGACGCCAACGTGGCCCGGATCCTGCACGGCCAGCAGCTCATCGACGTCATCCCGTCGGCCCGCCGGAACGAGATCGCCGAGCGCCACATCACCCGGCTGGTGAAGGGCGACGACGGCTCGGCGGTGTTCGAGTCGATCGACAGCCCGGCCGACGTCATCAAGCTGGCCGGGCGGGGTGGCGCCTTCGACCTGGCCGACCAGTTCGGCGTCGACGCCGACCGCATCGCCGCCCTCGGGCGCGACACCCAGCTGGCCATCGCCGCCGGCCTCGACGCCCTGCGCGACGCCGGCCTGCCACTGGTCCAGCACTACAAGACGACCACCACCGGCTCCCGCCTGCCCGACCGCTGGCTGCTCCCGCCCGAGGTGGCCGACACCACCGGCATCATCTTCGCCTCGGCCTTCCCCGGCCTCGACGCCTTCGCCGACGACCTCACCCGCTTCTTCGAGGACCGCTCCCGTCGCGACCAGATCGCCGACCTCGAGCAGCTGCGGGCCCGCTTGGTCGACCTCGACGGCGAGGGCTCCACCGCAGTGGCCGAGCTCGACCGCCACCTGCACGACCTCCGGCTCGTCGTCGAGGACGACCCGTACACGTTCGACCGCCGGTTCCTGTTCCGCATCCTGTCGATGGGCCACTCGCAGCTGGCCGAGCTGATCGGCGCCCGCGGCCCCAACACCCAGGTCAACGCGGCGTGCGCCAGCACCACCCAGGCCGTCGGGCTGGCCGAGGACTGGATCCGCGCCGGCCGCTGCCGGCGGGTCGTGATCGTGGCTGCCGACGACGCCACGTCCGACCACCTGCTGGGCTGGATCGGCGCCGGCTTCCTCGCCTCGGGCGCGGCCGCCACCGACGAGGTGGTCGAGGAGGCCGCCCTGCCCTTCGACCAGCGACGCCACGGGATGATCCTCGGCATGGGCGCCGCCGCCCTGGTCGTCGAGGCGGCCGACGCGGCGCGCGAGCGCGGCATCGCCCCCATCTGCGAGGTGCTCGGCGTGGTCACCGCCAACAGCGCCTTCCACGGCACCCGGCTCGACGTCGACCACATCGCGTCGGTGATGGAAGCGGTCGTGGCCGAGGCCGAGGCTTCCGGCCACGTCGACCGCCACGCCATGGCGGCCGAGACCGTGTTCGTCTCCCACGAGACCTACACGCCGGCCCGCGGTGGCAGCGCGGCGGCCGAGATCCACGCGCTGCGCGAGGTGTTCGGGGCCGACGCCGACCGCATCGTCATCGCCAACACCAAGGGCTTCACCGGCCACCCGATGGGCGTCGGCATCGAGGACGTGGTGGCGGTGAAGGCGCTCGAGACCGGGCTGGTCCCGCCGGTGCCGAACGTGCGCGACATCGATCCCGACCTCGGCGACCTGAACCTGTCCAAGGGCGGCGTCTACCCGGTGCGCTACGCGCTGCGGCTGGCGGCCGGCTTCGGCTCGCAGATCGCCATGTCCCTGCTGCGCTGGACGCCGGTCGCCGATGGCCGGCACCGCAACCCCGAAGAGCTGGGCTACGGCTACCGGATCGCCGACCCGGCCGCCTTCCACCAGTGGCTGATCCGGGTCAGCGGCGAGGGCGCCCCCGAGCTCGAGGTCGTGCAGCGCCGGCTGCGGGTGGTCGACCACGGCACCGCGGCGCGCCGGCCGGCGCTCGCACCGGCCCCGGCCGTGACCTCCGAGCCGGCGACCACGCCGGCCTCGTCCGCCCCCGCGGTCGTCGAGCCCGCCACCCCGCCGGCGGCGCCGGCCGCGCCGGCACCCGTCGAGCCGCCACCGGTCGCGGCGCCCGAGCCGGCGCCGGTGGGGAGCGAGGGTGGGGACCCGGTCGCGGCTGCCGTGCTCGAGGTGGTGGCCGCGCAGACGGGGTATCCGCCGGACCTGTTGGACCTGGACCTGGATCTGGAGGCGGATCTGGGGATCGACACGGTGAAGCAGGCGGAGGTGTTCGCGTCGATCCGGGAGGCCTATGGGATCGAGCGGGACGAGTCGTTGAAGCTGCGGGACTACCCGACGTTGGCCCACGTGATCGGCTTCGTCCGCGATCGCGCCCCGGCCGGCTCGTTGCCGGCCGCGATGCCGTCGGCCGACCCCGTGCCCGCGGGTGCGTCCTCGCCGGCGCCGTCATCGACCGACGACCCGTCGGCCGTCACGGCGGGCGCGGGTGGGAGCGACGACGTCGAGGCGGCCGTGCTCGCGGTGGTCGCCGCCCAGACGGGGTATCCGCCGGATCTGTTGGATCTGGACCTGGATCTGGAGGCGGATCTGGGGATCGACACGGTGAAGCAGGCGGAGGTGTTCGCGTCGATCCGGGAGGCCTATGGGATCGAGCGGGACGAGTCGTTGAAGCTGCGGGACTACCCGACGTTGGCCCACGTGATCGGCTTCGTCCGCGACCGTGCCCCGGCCGGTTCCCTGCCGGCAGCGTCGACGGCGCCGGCGGGCGCGGTGCCGCAGCCGACGTCCGCGACCACCGACCCCGCGGGAGCCGCGGCGGGCGCGGGTGGGAGCGACGACGTCGAGGCGGCCGTGCTCGCGGTGGTGGCGGCGCAGACGGGGTATCCGCCGGATCTGTTGGACCTGGACCTGGATCTGGAGGCGGATCTGGGGATCGACACGGTGAAGCAGGCGGAGGTGTTCGCGTCGATCCGGGAGGCCTATGGGATCGAGCGGGACGAGTCGTTGAAGCTGCGGGACTACCCGACGTTGGCCCACGTGATCGGCTTCGTCCGCGATCGCGCCCCGGCCGGTTCGCTGCCGGCGGCGTCGACGGCAGCGCCCGCATCGGTGCCGGCCCCTGCGGCTGCTGCCCCGGCGGCGGCGCCGGCGGGCGCGGTGTCGCAGCCGACGTCCGCGACCACCGACCCCGCGGGAGCCGCGGCGGACGCGGGTGGGAGCGACGACGTCGAGGCGGCGGTGCTCGCGGTGGTGGCGGCGCAGACGGGGTATCCGCCGGATCTGTTGGACCTGGACCTGGATCTGGAGGCGGATCTGGGGATCGACACGGTGAAGCAGGCGGAGGTGTTCGCGTCGATCCGGGAGGCCTATGGGATCGAGCGGGACGAGTCGTTGAAGCTGCGGGACTACCCGACGTTGGCCCACGTGATCGGCTTCGTCCGCGACCGCATGCCGGCCGCCGCTACGACCACGACGCCGGCGAGCACGACGGGTGGTGCGGCGACCGAACCCGCCGCCGCCGACCTCGAGCGGGTGGCCGACGACCCGGCCTTCCCTCGGCGGGTGCCGGTCCCGGTGCTGCGCCCGCCCGTCGAGGCGTGCGGCCCGACCGGCGTCACCGTCGGCGCCGGCACGCGCGTGGTGCTCGTCCCCGACCACGGCGGCGTCGGCGTCGCCCTCACCGATCGCCTGGCCGCCGCCGGGGCCGAGGTGCTGGTGGTCGACGACGCCCCGACCGCCGGCGAGCTCGAGGAGCGGCTGGCGGCGTGGACGGCCGAGGCCGCCGGTGGCCCGGTCACCGGCGTGGTGTGGCTGGCCGCGCTCGACGACGAGGGTCCCCTCGCCGACCTCGACGCCGCCACGTGGAAGGCAGCCCTCCACGTGCGGGTCAAGCTGCTGGCCGTCGCCATGCGGGCCCTGGCCGACCAGGTCGCCGGTCCGGGCACCTTCCTCCTCACCGCCACCCGGCTCGGTGGTCTCCACGGCTTCGACGAGGCGGGGGCCACGTCGCCGCTCGGTGGCGCCGTCACCGGCTTCACCAAGGCGCTGTCGCGGGAACGGCCCGACGCGCTGGTGAAGGTGGTCGACACCGACGGCGCGCTGTCGCCGGCCGACCACGCCGACCTGCTGCTGGCCGAGCTGGCCCACGACCCCGCCACCGTCGAGGTCGGCCGCGCCGGCGGCCGTCGCTGGGGGATCGGCCTGGCCGAGGTCCCCGCCGTCCACGACCCGGCCCGCGACCTCGGCGCCGACGACGTCGTGGTGGTCACCGGCGCCGCCGGCTCGATCGTGTCGGCCATCACCGCCGACCTGGCCGCCGCCTCGGGCGCCACCTTCCACCTGCTCGACCTGGTCGCCGCTCCCGACCCGGCCGATCCCGACCTCGATCGGTTCGTCTCCGACCCCGACGGCCTCAAGCGCGACCTCGCAACCCGCATCGCCGATCGCGGCGACCGACCGACGCCCAAGCTGATCGAGCGCGAGCTGGCCGGCATCGAGCGGGCCCGGGCCGCGCTGGCCGCCATCGACGCCGTCGCCGCGGCGGGCGGCACCGCCGTCTGGCACCAGGTCGACCTCACCGACGGCGCCGCGGTGGCGGCCGTGGTCGATCGGATCACCGCCGACCACGCCCGCGTCGACGAGCTCCTGCACTGCGCCGGTCTCGAGATCAGCCACGTCCTGCCCGACAAGCCCCAGGCCGAGTACGACCTGGTCTTCGACGTGAAGGCCGACGGGTTCTTCCACCTGCTGTCGGCCCTCGGCACCACGCCGCTCGGCAGCGTCGTGGTGTTCTCGTCCATCGCCGGCCGCTTCGGCAACGGCGGCCAGACCGACTACAGCGCGGCCAACGACCTCATGGCCAAGGTGATGTCGAGCTTCCGCACCACCCGACCCGACACCCGCGGCATCGCCGTCGACTGGACGGCGTGGGCGAGCATCGGCATGGCCAGCCGCGGCTCGATCCCGAAGATGATGGCGCTGGCCGG
Organism: Acidimicrobiales bacterium; assembly: GCA_046331175.1. Taxonomy (GTDB): domain Bacteria; phylum Actinomycetota; class Acidimicrobiia; order Acidimicrobiales; family Acidimicrobilacustridaceae; genus JAWKIW01. Next base: position 142,206 of record JAXLRI010000004.1, on the reverse strand, counting down.
CATCGACATGCTCCCGCCCGAGGTCGGGATCCCGGTGGTGCGTCGCGAGCTCACCGCCGGCGGCCGGGGCGGCGAGGTGGTCGAGGCCGGCGCCCTCGGTGTGCTGCTGGAGGAGCGGCCCCTCGTGGTGGCTTCCGACGCGTGGCCGCCGACGGTCGCCGACGCTCCCTTCGCCGGCGCGGTCGTCGGCTCGACGCTGGCCGATGGCGTGGTCGTGGCCGTCACCGTCGGGGTCGACCAGCCCTTCCTCGACGACCACCGCATCGACGGCACGCCGGTCTTGCCCGGGGTGATGGCGATCGAGGCCTTCGCCGAGGTCGCCGCCCGGCTGGCCCCCGACCTCCACCTGCGGTCCATCACCGACGTCGACTTCTCGGCACCCTGCAAGCTCTACCGCGACGAGCCCCGCACCCTCGAGGTGCACGCCCGGGCGGTGCCCGAGGGCGCGGTCGACGGGGACGGCGACGGTGCTGGCGACGGCGGCTTGGCGGTGGCGTGCCGGCTCGTCGGTCGCCGCTCGCTGCCGAGCGGCGACACCGAGACGGTCCACACCACCGCCATCGTCCACCTCGGTCCGGTGCTGCTCGAGGCCCCGCCGGCACCGGCCTCGCCGCCCGCGCCGACCGCCTCGGCGGTCGGTCCCGACGCCGTCTACGGCGTCTACTTCCACGGTCCCGCCTACCAGGTGCTCGGGGCGGCGTGGTCCGAGCCCGGCACGGCCTACGGTCGGCTGGCCGATGGGCTGGGCCCGAACCACCGGCCCGAGGACGCTCGACTGGTCACCGCCCCCCGCCTGCTCGAGCTGTGCTTCCAGACGGCGGGCATCGTCGAGCTCGGCACCGAGGCCCGCATGGGGCTGCCCACCCACCTCGACCGACTGGTCCTGTTCCCGGGCGCCGGTGAGGGGGAGGGGGTGACCGCGGTCGTCACGCCGCTCGCCGACGGCGCCGCCGACGCCGTGGTGGTCGGCCCCGAGGGCCGGGTGTGGCTCCGCCTCGAGGGCTACCGGACCATCGCGCTGCCCGGGGCCGTCGACGAGGCCGTGGTCGCGCCGCTACGCCCCGCGGTCGGCGATCTCGACCCGGGCGGCGGGGGAGCGACCTGACGGCGACGAGGTGACGTCTCGGGCGCGGTCGAGGTCCGAGGGGGGTCCGAGGGCCCGATGGTCGGGTGAGGAAGAGGAAGGACGAGGCGATGGGGTTCGAGGACGGTCCCGGCGACGCAACGGTGCGACCGATCGGCCGGTTGGCCATCGTCGACCGCGGCGAGCCCGCGATGCGGGTCATCCACGCCGTTCGGGAGCGCACCGCCGAGGGCCACCCACCCACCACCACCGTCGCCCTGAGCGCCGACGCCGATCGCCACGCCATGTTCGTGCGGGAGGCCGACGAGGTCGTGCTGCTGGGCCCCGCGGCCGCCGTCGACCCCGCAGACCTCGCCGGCCCCGAGGACCACGTCGACCTCGACGCCGTCGAGCGGGCCCTCGTCGAGGCCGAGGCCGACGCCGTGTGGGTCGGCTGGGGCGTCCTGTCCGATCGCCCCGACCTCGTCGAGCGCTGCGAGCGCCGGGGCATCACCTTCGTCGGCCCCGACGCAGCCACCATGCGCCGGCTGGGCGATGCGGCCGAGGTGGCGCGCGTCGCCGACGAGGCGGGCGTGCCGGTGGCGTCGACGAGCCTCACGGTCGACGGGGCCCGACGGCTCGAGGTGCAGGTGATCGCCGACGGGCACGGCACCACCTGGGTGGTCGACGTCCGCGACGGCAGCCTCCAGCGCCAGGGACAGCGCGTGGTCGTGGAGTCGGCGTCGTCCTGGCTCGACGACGAGCTCGATCGCCGCCTCCGCGACGCGGCCCGCCGCCTGGCGACCGTGGCCGGCTACCGAGGTGCCGGGACGGTGTCGTTCCTCTGGGACCCGACCGATGGCGGGTGCTCCGTCCTCGGGTTCGAGCCCCGGCTGTCGCTCGAGCACCCCGTGACCGAGGCGACCACCGGGGTCGATCTGGTGAAGCTGCAGCTGGCGGTGGCGGCCGGTGCGCGACTGGTGGGCGATCCGCCCGCCCCGGTCGGGCACGCCGTCGGGGTGCGCCTCGACGCGGTGGACCCGGCCCGCGGGTTCGCGCCGGCGCCGGGTCGGGTCGACCTGCTCCGCCTGCCGTCCGGCCCGGGGGTCCGCGTCGACACCGGCCTGGCGGCAGGTGACGAGGTCCCGGCCCAGCGCACGCCGATGGTCGCCGAGCTGGTGGCCTGGGGCCGCGATCGGCCCGAGGCCCTGGCCCGAGTGCGCCGGGCGGTCGCCGAGACCGCGGTGGTCGTCCGCGACGGCACGACGAACCAGGGCTTCCTGCTCGACCTCCTCGGCCGGCCCGAGGTGGCCGACGGCCGCTACGACGCCACCTGGCTCGACCGCCAGGAGGCCGAGGGCGCCTTCGTGCCGGCGGCCCACGCCGCGGTGGCCGTCCTCGGGGCGGCCGTCGAGCTGGCCGAGGCCGCCGACGACGTGGAGCGCAACCGCTTCTACGGCTGGGCTCGTCGCGGCCGCCCCCAGCTCGACGTCGAGCTGGGCACCCCCATCGAGGTCCGCCACCTGGGTCACACGTACCGCTTGTGCACGTGGCGCCTGGGCCCGAGCCGGTGGCGCGTCGAGGTCGACGGCGTGCGGGTCGAGCTCGATGCCGAGCGCCTCGGGCCCCACGAGCGGCGCCTGCGGGTCGGCGGTCGGCGCCATCGGCTGATCACGTCCTCCCAGGGCGCCGACCTGCTCGTCGCCGTCGACGGCGTGACCCACCGGGTGGCGCGCGACGACGGGGGGATCGTGCGGACGCCGGCGCCCTCGGTGGTGGTGGCCATCCCCGTCGCGGAGGGTGACGAGGTCGCCGCCGGCGACACGGTCGCGGTGGTCGAGGCCATGAAGATGGAGACGGCGCTGCGCGCACCGTTCGCCGGCCGGGTGCGCAAGGTCCTGTCGGGCACCAACGTGCAGGTCGACGCCGGGACGCCGCTGCTCCAGCTGGAGGCCCTCGACGGCCTGGCGGCCAGCTCGGTGACGCCGCCGACGCCGCGGCTCGACTTCGCGGGCGCCGCCGACGGCGGGGCGACCGATGGCCGGCCCGCCGACCGCCGCCTGCTCGAGTGGCTCCTGCTCGGCTACGACGTGCCCGACGAGGACGTGGCCGCCCTCACCCGCGACGACCCGGCGACCGCCGGCGACCTCGGCCCGGCCGATCCGGATCGGCTGGCCGACGAGCAGCGCCTGCTCGACCTGTTCGCCGACCTGCGCTCGCTGACCCGACCGCGCGACCTCGACGACGTCGAGGAGACCGGGTTCCTCGGGCGCGATCCGAACGAGCACCTCAACGCCTACCTGCGGTCGCTCGACGCCGAGGTCGAGGGCCTGCCGCCGCGCTACGTCGCCCTCCTCGAGCGGGTGGTGGCCGCCTTCGGCCTCGATGGCCTCGAGCGCACGCCCGAGCTGGAGGAGGCGATGTACCGCGTCGCCCGGTCGCTCCAGCGGGTCGAGGCGCAGCGCGGGATGGTGCTCGCCCTGCTCGGCCGCCGGCTGGCGCACGCCGACGCGCTGGTGGGCGTCGTGGGCGACGAGTTCCGCGACGTCCTCGACCGGCTCATCACGGCCACCCGTCGGCGCGATCCGGTCGTGGCCGACCAGGCGCGCGCCGCCCGCCACCGCTTCTTCGACCAGCCGGTGCTCGACGCGGCGCGCGATGTGGCGTACGCCGAGGCCGACGAGCACCTGGCGGCCCTCGCCGCCGACGGGTCGATCGACGGCGACGTGCACGATGCGCACCTGCGGGCGCTGGTGCGGACCCCGCGGCCGCTCGCCCCGCTGCTCGTGCGGCGCGCCGCCACCGCCGGCCCGCGCGAGCGGGCCTCGCTGCTGGAGGTGCTCACCCGGCGGTTCTACCGGACGCGCGACCTCGGGCCCTTCCGCACCGACACCGTCGACGGCGTCCAGCTGGTGTCCTCGCCCTTCGCCTACGACCAGCACCGGGGCCGAGTCGTCGCCGCCTTCACCGAGCTCGACGACGTCGAGGCCACGCTGGCTGCGGTGGCGCGGTGGGTGGAGGTGTGGCCCGAGGGCGAGGTCGTGCTGGTCGACCTGCACGGCGTGCACCCCGAGCCCCCGCCGGCGCCGGGCTCCCACGACCCCGCCGGCACCGAGTGGCTGGCCGGCCTCGGGGCATCGGCCCTGGCGGCGGCCGCTCTGCCGGCGTCGGTCCGCCGCGTGGTGCTCGCCGCGGCCCGGTCGGGCGAGGAGCGCGGCATGTCCGCCGTCGACCTCGTCACCTTCGCCCGGCCGGGGGCCACGCTCGGGCCGTCGGTCGGGCCGTCCACCGAGCCGTCCACCGAGCCGGCGGCCGACGCCGATGCGGGCCCCACCGGCGCCTTCGTGGAGGACCGGTCGCTGCGGGGGTTGCACCCGATGATGGCCGAGCGCCTGCACCTGTGGCGGCTGGCCAACTTCGCCGTCGAGCGCCTGCCCTCGGCCGAGGACGTCTACCTCTTCCACGGCATCGGCCGTGACGCGCCGAGCGACGAGCGGCTCTTCGCGGTGGCCGAGGTGCGCGACCTCACGCCCGTGCGCGACGACCACGGGCACGTCGTCGCCCTCCCCGAGCTCGAGTACGTGCTCGGCCAGGCCCTCGAGGGCATCCGGCGGTTCCAGGCGCTGCGCCCGCCGACGCGGCGGCTGCAGTGGAACCGCGTGCAGCTGTACGTGTGGCCGCCGATCCTGCTGACCCCCGACGAGATCCGCGCCGTGGTCGGCCGGCTCACCCCCGCCACCGCCGGGCTCGGCATCGAGATGACGCTGGTGCGGGGCCGCATGCCGGTCGGCCCGCACGGCGAGCTGCTCGACCGGGTGCTGCGGGTGACGAGCCCGGCCGGCAGCGGCTTCGTGATCGACCTCGACGCCCCGCCCGACGAGCCGCTGCGGCCGCTCGACGACTACACCCGCAAGGTCGTGCAGGCCCGGCGCCGGGGGACCGTCTACCCCTACGAGCTGATCCAGGTCCTCGCCCCGGACAACGCCACCGGTGGCATCCCCCACGGCGACTTCGTCGAGCACGACCTGGAGGAGGGCGGGGCGCTCGTGCCCGTCGATCGCGATCCCGGGTGCAACACCGCCGGCATCGTGGCCGGGGTGGTCCGCACCTTCACCGAGCGGTACCCCGAGGGCATGACCCGGGTGGCCCTGTTCGGCGACCCCACCAAGGCGCTCGGTGCCATCGCCGAGCCCGAGTGCCGCCGCATCATGGCCGCCCTCGACCTGGCCGAGCGCCTCGACGTGCCGGTCGAGTGGTTCGCCCTGTCGGCCGGCGCCAAGATCGCCATGGACTCGGGCACCGAGAACATGGACTGGGTGGCGGCGGTCCTGCGCCGGATCATCGAGTTCACCCAGGCCGGCGGCGAGCTCAACGTCGTGGTGGCCGGCATCAACGTCGGCGCCCAGCCGTACTGGAACGCCGAGGCGACGATGCTCATGCACACCCGGGGCATCCTCGTCATGACGCCCGACAGCGCCATGGTGCTCACCGGCAAGCAGGCCCTCGAGTACTCGGGTGCCGTCTCGGCCGAGGACAACTTCGGCATCGGCGGCTACGAGCGGATCATGGGTCCCAACGGGCAGGCGCAGTACTGGGCCCGCGACCTGGGCGCCGCCGCCCGCCTGCTGCTGGCCCACTACGAGCACGGCTACGTGGCGCCCGGCGAGCGGCTCCCCCGCCGGGCCGCCACCAGCGACCCCGTCGACCGCGACGTCCGGCTCGCTCCGCACCGGATCGAGGACTCGGAGTTCGCCACGGTGGGCGACGTGTTCTCGGCCGAGGCCAACCCCGAGCGCAAGAAGCCCTTCGACATCCGCTCGGTGATGGCCGCCGTGGCCGACCAGGACCACCGGACCATGGAGCGGTGGGCGGCGATGCGCGACGCCGACACCGCGGTGGTGTGGGACGCCCACCTCGGCGGCTGGCCCGTCACCCTCATCGGCATCGAGTCTCGGCCGCTGGTGCGCCACGGCCCGGTCCCCGCCGACGGCCCCGGCTCCTGGACGTCGGGGACGCTGTTCCCGATGTCGTCGAAGAAGATCGCCCGGGCCATCAACGCCACCAGCGGCTCGCGGCCGCTGGTCGTGCTCGCCAACCTCTCGGGCTTCGACGGGTCCCCCGAGTCGCTGCGCATGCGCCAGCTCGAGTTCGGGGCCGAGATCGGACGCGCCGTGGTGAACTTCGACGGCCCCATCGTGTTCTGCGTGGTGTCCCGCTACCACGGTGGCGCCTTCGTCGTCTTCTCCAAGCAGCTCAACCCCGAGCTCGAGGCGCTCGCCCTCGAGGGGTCGCGCGCCAGCGTCATCGGCGGCGCGCCGGCAGCCGCCGTCGTGTTCGCCCAGGAGGTGGCATCCCGCGCCCGCAAGGACCCACGGGTGGCCGAGCTGCAGGCTGCCGTCGACGCCGCCACCGGAGCCGAGCGCGAGCGCCAGCGGGCCCGCCTGGCCGAGGTCTACGACGCCGTCCACGCCGAGGTGCGCGGCGCCTTGGCAGCCGAGTTCGATGCGGTGCACAGCGTCGAACGGGCCCGGGACGTCGGCTCGATCGACGCCATCGTCCCCGCGGTGGAGCTGCGGGCCCGGCTCGTCGACGCCGTCGACCGTGGCGTCCGCCGTCGCCTCGGCGTCGACGACGACGCGGCGGCCGCCGTCGCCGGCCCGCCTACGGAGCCGCCCACCGAGCGGGAGCCGGTCCGGTGAGCACCACGCCGTCGCTGTGGTGGGCCGATCACGGCCAGGTGCCCGCGGGCGACGGCTGGCTCGGACCGCGCGAGCGCGAGGTCCAGGAGCGCCTCTCGGTGCCCAAGCGGCGGGCCGACTGGCGCCTCGGGCGCTTCGCGGCCAAGCACGCGGTCCTCACGGGCGCGGCGCCGGCCCGGTGGCGGGGCGACCTGTCGGCGCCCATCGCGCTGGCTGCCCCCGAGCACCTCCTCGCCGCGGTCGAGCTGCTGCCCGCCGACGACGGTGCCCCCGAGGTGCACGCCGGCGGCGAGCCGTTGGCGGTGGGGCTGTCCTGGAGCCACCGCGCCGGCCGGGTCGTCGTGGCGGCGGCGCCGGCCGGCACCGCCGTCGGCGTCGACCTCGAGGTCCTCGAGCCGCGGAGCAGCGCCTTCGTGCACGAGTGGTTCGACGACCGCGAGCAGGCCTGGGTCGGCGACGACCGGGTGGCCCGGGCCAACCTGCTGTGGACGGCCAAGGAGGCGGCGGCCAAGGTGCACCGTGCCGGGCTGCGACTCGACGTGCGAGCGCTGGCCGTCGACGCCCCCCACGGCCCGCCCGAGCCCGGCGGCCCGTGGGTGCCGGTGTCGGTGACCGGTGACGGTCGGGAGCCCCAGACCGACCCGATCACTCGTCGCGAGCCGGCGGCGCCCGCGGTGGCCCCCTCGTCGCTGTCGGGGTGGGCGGCGGTGGTGGGCGGGTTCGTCGTGACGCTGCTGACCGATCCGCCGGCGCCGGCCCCGGCCGGTCCCGGTGGCTGGGTGATCGCCGGATCCTGAGCGTCGGGCGACCGACCGTCGCGCCGGGCGGGCGCGCCGGCGCCCCGGTCAGCGCCAGCGGGGGCGCACGGCGCGCACCACGCCGCGGCGATCGGTGCACACGACGGCGTCGCCACCGGGCAGGCCGGGCAGCGCGGCGATGGGGTGGGGCGCGGGCAGGTCGGGCAGCCGGCACTCGTGCACGACGACGCCGTGGTGGCCCTCGATGGTGGTCAGCCGACCCTCGGGCTCGACCAGGGTGAGCCACGAGGCGGCGGCCGTGGGTGGGGGGCCCAGCTCGGGCAGCGGCAGCTGCCAGCCGCCGGCGAGGTCCCGGCGGGGCCGGCCGTGGAGGGCGGCGCCGTCGCCATCGGCGGCCATCACGTACACGGCGCGGTCGTCGACCAGCAGACCGGCCGCCGGACCGCCCACGTCGAGCTCGCCGACCACGTCGCCCTCGGCGGCGTGCACCCCGACGACCTGTCCGTCGAGGCCGGCGATCCACACCGTCCCGTCGTCGACGGCCACGGCCTGGGTCGCAGGTGCGTCCAGCGTGCGGCGCCAGCGCGACCGTCCTCGGCGGGCGTCGACGGCGACGACCTCCTGGTCCTGGCCGATGACGACCACGGTGCGCGAGCGGTCGCCGGCGGCGCCCACCACGAGCGGGGGCAGGGCGGGCTCCGTGCTGGCGGTCGCGTGCCAGCGCGCCCGCCCGCCGGAGGTGGGGAGGGCGACGAGGCGGCCGCCCACGCGGGCGCACACCACGAGGTCGTCGCGTGCGGCCAGGCCGGCGCGGCTCAGGTGGTCGACGTCGTGGCGGCTGCGCACCTCGCCGTCGTCGCGACCGAGCAGCAACAGGCTCGACGGCGCCACCCACACGACGACGAGCTCGTCGGTGAGGACGGGCGGGGCGATGGGGGCCGTGCCGGTGCTGGTGCGCCAGCGGACCGCGCCCGTCGGGGCGTCGAGCAGCGCGATGCCACGGTCGGGGACGACCACGACGGCGTCGCCGCCGGCCACCGGGGCCAGGCGGGTGGGGTCGTCGGCCTCCCACACCACCTCGGCCGCGGCGAGCGAGCCGAGCCGGGCGCGCTCCTCGCTCACCGCCGTCGGTCGCCGCCCGCCCGCGACGGCTCGGACCCAGCGGTGGGCGCCGGGATCGGCCGGCGGCCTGGTCCTGGCGGCGCGGCGCGGGGGCTCCGGCAGGGCCCACGGCCGGCCGGCGAGGCCCTCCTCGGTGTCGTAGGCCCGGCGCTGCTCGGGGTCGGACAGGACGCGGTAGGCCTCGACCAGCTCCACGAACGCGGCTTCGTCACCGCCGCGGTCGGGGTGCGAGAGCATCGCCCGCACGCGGTAGGCGCGGTGGATGGCGTGCTCGTCGGCGGCGGGGTCGACGCCGATCACGTCGTAGAGGGTGCGCCCGGGCGTCGTCACCGGTGCCCCGCCGGCTGCCGCCGGCTCCGCTCGCGGTCCCCCTGCGTCACGGCGTCGATTCTGACCCGTCGATAGGGTCGGGGCGACCATGGCCCGGGCCGACCACGACCGACTCGCTCCCGAGGGACGCCTCGCGCTCGTCGTCGTGGCGACGACGGTGGCGGTGATCGGGATGAACACCACCGCCATCAACGTCACGGCTCGCACCATGGCGGGCGACCTCGAGCTGGGCGTGGTCTCGGTCGCCTGGGTGGCCAACGCCTACCTGCTCGCCGGCGCCGCCTTCGCGCTCATCGGCGGCCGGCTCGGCGACGACCTCGGTCGCACCCGGGCCCTCGCCCTGGGCTGCGCGGTGTTCGCGCTCGGCTCCCTGACCGCAGCCGTCTCGGGGGCCACGGGGGTGCTCTTCGTCGGGCGCGTCCTGCAGGGGATCGGCGCCGCCTTCGTGCTGCCGGCCGGCATCGAGGTCCTCCACGCCCTGAGCGATCCCGAGCGCGAGCGGTTCGGCTACCGCATCCGTGGCGTGGTCTACGCCTCGGCCTTCGGCATCGGCCCGTTCGTCGGTGCCGTCGCCACCGACCTCGCCGGGTGGCGGGCGTTCTTCGTGGTCGAGATCGTCGTGATGGGCACCGCGGCCGCGCTGGCGACCCGGCTGCGCAAGGGGCCGCGGCGCGGTCGCCGACGCCGCACGGACGACCTCTTGGGCGCGCTGCTGGCGGTCCCGTTGGTCGCGCTGGCCATCCTGCTGGTGGAGCGGGCGAAGAGCTGGGGTGCCGTGGTGTGGCCCACGGGGGTCGTCGCGGGGGTCGTGGTCGCCCTGGCCGTGGCGTTCGTGGGCGTCGAGCGACGCCGCGACCACCCGCTGCTGCACCTGTCGCTGCTCCGGCGCCGGCGGCTGGTGGGGGCCAACGTGGCCGTGCTCGGCGCCAGCATCGGGATGCTCGGCCTCCTCTACTGGTTCAACGTGTTCGCGCAGTCCGCCGCCGTGTTCAGCCGCGACGCCCTGTCCGTCGTGGTCATGTTCGTGCCCTTCACGCTGTCGATCATCGTGTACACCCAGATCGCCGTGTGGCTCCGGACGCGCGTCGGCGCGACCGGACCCGTGCTCGTCGGGCTGGGGCTGTCGGCCGCCGGGTTCTTCTGGCTCTCGTTGGCCGGGCCCGACACGACCGAGGCGCAGCTGCTGGTCCCCCTGGCCATCTGCGGCCTCGGCGCCGGCGTCGCCAACGCCGGGCTGGTGTCGCTGGCGGTCCTCGACCTGCCGAGCGGCCGCCTCGACGAGGCGGCCGGCATCACGACGCTCATGCGCTTCGCGGGGTCGGCGCTGGCCATCGCCATCGGGTCGTCGGCCTTCCTCGCCGTCCAGCCCACCGGCGCACTGGCGAGCGAGCCGGTGGCCCAGCAGGCGGCGATCACCAGCGACGTGGCCGCCGTCGGGGCGACCACGTTCGACCGGGCGGTGGCCCGGCTCGACGCCGACCTCACCCAGCGGGTGCTGGCCGCGGCGCGCTCGGACGCCACCACCGCCTTCACCCAGACCATGCGGTGGGCCGGTGCCATCGTGCTGGCCCTGGCGGTGCTGGCCGCGTGGCTGCTGTGGCCCACGCGGCGGGGCCCCGAGGCGGTGGTCGGCGGGTCTGGTGGTGCGCTGTAGCGTCCGGCCATGAGCGGTTGGCAGCGCATCCGGTCGTCCTTCGAGTCCTCCGCCGGCGACGTCGTGTTCGGCATGGAGGACGGCACGGTGTCGATCCTCGGCCTGGTCTTCGGCGTGGCGGCCACCACCACCGACACCTCGGTGGTGGTCATCGCCGGGGCCACCGGCGCCATCTCGGCGGCGGTGTCGATGATGGCGGGCACCTACCTCGACGTGGAGTCGGCGCGCGACGCGTCCCGTCGCCGCCGCGACGCCCTGGCGTCGCACCCGGCGCCGGCGGCCGACAGCACCGCGCACATCGCCCTGCGGCTGTCCGGGGCGGGCCTCAGCCCGGCGGTGGCCGACAAGGTGGTGGCCGCCGCCGACGGCGACCAGGAGGTGCTGGCCCGCCTGTCGGCCTCGCTCGACGAGCCGGCCGACGACGAGTCGCGCTCGCCGATCGCCCACGCCTCGTGGATGTTCGTGTCGGACCTGCTCGCCGCATCCGTGCCGGTCCTGCCCTTCGCCCTGCTGTCGATGGGGACGGCGCGGGTGGTGTCGCTGGTCCTCACGACGGCGCTGCTCGTCGCCCTCGGCGTGTTCCGATCGCGCGTCGGGGGCAAGCCGGTCGGCCGCACCGTCGCCGAGACGCTCGGCATCGCCGCCGCGGCGGCGGTGGCCGGCATCGGGATCGGCTACCTGGTCGACCAGCTCACCACGCCCACCGGCGGGAGCTGACGGCCGCGCGTCCTGACCGCCGCTCGGCCTGATCGCTGCTCGGCTGGGCGCGGCCCGACGGCGAGCGCCGCGCTCGGCGCCGCGGCCGGGCGCGGGCGGGACGACGTGTCGATCTTCACACCGGTCGGACACCGCACGATCGGGCGTCACCGCGACCGCGTCGGCAGGATGAGAGGCGTCCCACCCCAGCCCCCCGGGAGGTCCGCCGATGCCCCGCTCCGCCCACCCCCGGTCGGAGACGCCCACGAGCGGCGGGCCCGACCTCATGCGGCTCTACCTCGACGAGATCGGCCGCACGCCGCTGCTGACCGCGGCCGAGGAGGCCGAGCTGGGCGCCCTGGTGCAGGCCGGCCTGGCGGCCCGCCAGGAGCTGGCCCGCCACGGCGTCACCCCGTCGGCCGGCCTCGTCACCGCCGCGGCCCCGGCCGACGCCGGTGAGCGCCCCCGGTCCGACGAGCAGCCCCCGGTCGAGCCCGATGTGACCGACGAGCCCGATGTGCCCGTCCTGGCGTCCGGGCCGCCCGTCGTGGGGGCCGGTGCGCCTGTCGTGGCCGCCGGGCCGCTCGACGCGGAGGAGCGTCGTCGGCTGGAGGCGGTGGTCGTCGCCGGCGACGAGGCCACGGCCCGCTTCGTGCGGGCCAACCTGCGCCTCGTGGTGTCGATCGCCCGTCGCTTCCGATCGACCGGCGTGCCGATGCTCGACCTGGTGCAGGAGGGCAACGCCGGGCTGCTGCGGGCCGTCGAGAAGTTCGACCACCGTCGCGGGTTCAAGTTCTCCACCTACGCCACCTGGTGGATCCGCCAGGCCATCGCCCGCGGGGTGGCCGGTGGCCGTCAGCCGATCCGGGTGCCGCTGCAGGCCGAGGACGACCTGCGCCTGGTGCGTCGCACGCGCGACGAGCTCGAGGGCCTCGACGGCCACACGCCCACCGACGAGGAGGTCGCCACGGCCTCGGGCTTGTCGGTGGACGCCGTGCGACGGGCCGCCTCCACGCCGGTCGTGAGCGCGTCGCTCGACGAGCCGACGGCGGGGGAGGGATCGGCGGCGCTCGGCGACCTGCTGGCCGATCCCGGCGCCGAGGACCCCGAGGTGCAGGCCCTCCGGGTCGATCGGGGCGACACCCTGGCGCGCCTCCTCGCCGTGCTCGACGAGCGCGAGCGCGCCATCCTGGCCATGCGCTACGGCTTCGGCGGCGACGGCGAGCCCCACGCCATGCCCGAGGTGGCGCGCGCCATGGAGCTCAGCCGCGAGCGGGTTCGCCAGATCGAGGCCAACGCCCTGTCGAAGCTGCGCCACCCGAGCAACGAGGTCCGCCCCGCCGACCTGCTCGGTTGAGCCGTCGCCGGTCGCGTCCGTGCTCAGCCCAGCTTGATGGGCTGAGGGAGCTTGAACGTGTTGCGGAACGAGCCGTCGGCCGCCACCACGAGCACCTCGGCCATGTAGGGCGTTCCGGGGGCGAGGCTCCCGCCCGACGGACAGGTGCACAGCGCGAACTCACCGGTCGGGCTGTTCGCCCGGGGGAACGAGGGGAGGAAGGCCCCCGAGGGCCCGGTGAGGCTGACCGTGACGGTCATCGGCTTGTTGGCCTGGAAGTTCCAGATGACCTTGATCGGGCTGTTGCCCGGGCTGTAGTCGGTGGCGTAGAGGGTCGAGCTGGAAAGCTGGAACGGCACGGCCGTCGTGGTGGGCGCGGCGGTCGTCGTGACCACACCGCCCCCGCCGCCGCCGCCGCCGCCTCCGCCGCCGCCTCCGCCGCCACCGCCACCGCCACCGCCACCACCCGTGGAGCCGCCGCCGCCGCCGGCGGCCGTGGTGGTGGTCGAGGCCGGGTCGGCCGTCGTGGTGGTGGACTCGGGCGTGGTGGTCGTGGTGCTGGTGGCCGTGGAGGCGGTGGTGGGCGCCACGCCCGGCGAGCGGGTGGTGGTGGTCTCACGCGGCCCGTTGGGGTCGAACACGCTCGGCGCCGGGCCGGCGTTGACCTCCTCCTTGTTGCCGCCGCGGGTGGCGAGCACGATCACGAGGACGACGACCAGCACGGCGGCCACCGCAGCGGCGGGGATCCACCACTTGCGACCGCCCTCCTCGTCGCCGTCGCCGTCGAGGAACTCCTCGCCGGGGCGCAGCTTGGGCTTGTCGTCACCGAGGCCGGTGAGCGCCGGGGCCGCGGCGGCACCGGCCGCCGCCGGCATGACGCTCGTGGCCGTGCCCGAGCTGCTGCCCGAGCCGCCGTCGCCGGACCCGCCCTCGCCGGCGGCGTCGTCGCCCTCGGCGGCCTTGGCCACGCCGGCGCCGGCCAGCGCGCCGAGGGCCCCGGCTCCGGCCGCCGCGGCGGCCGCCTTGCCCTTGCCGCCCTTGGCCGTCCCGGCCTTGTCGTCCTCGGCCGTCCCGGTCTTGTCGTCCTCAGCCGTCCCGGCCTCGTCGGCCTTGGCGGTCTGCTCGTCGGCCTTGGCCGTGCCCGCCGCCGCTGCCCCGGCCGCCGCTGCACCGGCCTTGGTGCCACCGGTCTTGGTGTCATCGGTCTTGGTGTCGCCGGCCTTGGCATCGCCCGCGTCGCCGGCCTTGGCGTCGCCGGTCTTGGCGTCACCGGTCTTGGCGTCGCCCGCGTCGCCGGCCTTGGCGTCACCGGCCTTGGCATCGCCCGCGTCACCGGTCTTGGCGTCACCGGCCTTGGCCGCGGCGGCCGCGGCGCCGGCGACGGCGGCCCCGGCCACGGCGGCGCCTGCCACCTTGGTGGCGGTGCCGGCCTTGCTGCCCTTGTCGTCGGTCGCCTTGCCGTCGGTCGCTTTGCCGTCGGTCGCCTTGCCGTCGGTCGCCTTGCCGTCGGTCGCCTTGTCGCCGGCCTTGGCCGCCGCGGTGCCGGCGGCGGCCGCAGCCGTCCCGGCGGCGGCGCCGGCCACGACGGCCCCGGCGGCACCATCGGCCTCGTCGTCGCCCAGCAGGGCGGCGGCGGCGTCGGCCTTTGCGTCGGCGTCAGGCAGCTCGGCCACCGGGATGGCGCCGAACACCTCGATGGGCGGCAGCGCCATCAGGGCTCGGGCCCGGCTGCGGGCGCTCTGCTTCACGTGGGCGTTGATGACGCGCACGGCGTCGGGTCCGTACCCCTCGGCCTTGGCCTCGGAGAGGGCGGTGGCGAGCTCGGCGTCCTCGGGCTGGCCGCCCCGCCACAGCACGCGCGTGCGGGCGGTGTTGGCGAAGCCGGTGGGCAGCTTCTTGCCGAGGTCGGCGGCCTTGTCGGGCGGCACGCCGAGCACCTCGCCGGCCTCCTCGGGGGTGAGGCCGTGGCGGTAGACGAGGTCGGCCAGGTCGCGGACCCGCTCGCCGAGCACGTCGGCGGTGTCCCACATGATCGAGGCGACCTCGGGCTCGGCGGCGATCGCCTGCAGGTCGACCGCCCGGCAGAGGCGATCCTCGGCGGTCGGGCCGTTCGCCGAGTGGCGCGAGGCGCGGCGGGCGGTGGAGCCGGCCAGCTGGGCGCGGGTGGCGCGGAAGATGACGACGCCGAGCTCGTTGCCCGAGCCGGCGCGCAGCACCTTGCCGGCCGCGGTGAAGGTGGCCACGACGACGGCCTCGGCGTCCTGGGTCCCCAGGCCGTGCGTGCGCGCCCAGTCGTAGACGTGGTCGCCCCACGCGTTGACGGCGCGGCGAGCGGCGCGGGCGTCGCCGGTGCGGATGGCGGCGGCGAGCTCCTTGTCCCGCGACCGACGGGCGGCGACCTGGGCCGCGCGCTCCTCGGATCGATCTCCCAGGCCCCCTGACGACTTCTCGTCGCTCACCCCTGCACCTCTGCGTCGTGGCCGGGTCCCCGGTCCCCAAAGGCGCGGAAGCAAGTGCTCCCGCCCGAGTCCCATCGGCCGATCCCGCTCGGAGATTAGGTCGTCGCCCCTGGTCCTGGCGGTCATGGCCGCCATCGGCTGGGGTCGACGGGTGGGCCCACGAGTAGGATCGGCGGACCCGTGCCGCCCCGGCCGGCGCTCGTCACCGCTGCCCCCATGCCCGATCCCGCCGCCCCGCCCCGCCCCTGCCTGGCCGTCGTCATGCCCTGCTACAACGAGGTGGCGACGGTGAAGGCCGTGCTCGAACGGGTGCTGGCGTCGCCGTACACGGCCGAGGTCATCGCCGTCGACGACGGCTCCACCGACGGCACGGGCGACGTCCTCGACGGGGTCGACGACCCCCGCGTGCGGGTGATCCACCAGCAGCTGAACCTGGGCAAGGGGGCGGCCCTGCGGCGGGCGTTCCCCGAGGTCACCGCCGAGTACGTGATCGTGCAGGACGCCGACCTCGAGTACGACCCCGCCGACTACGGCGCCGTGCTGGGACCCCTGCTGGCCGGCCAGGCCGACGTGGTGTTCGGCTCGCGCTTCCACGGCCGCCCCCACCGCGTCCTCTACTTCCGGCACTCCATCGCCTCGAAGGCCCTGACGCTGGTCTCCAACGCCACCACCGACCTCAACCTCACCGACATGGCCACCGGCTGCAAGGCCTTCCGGCGCGAGGTCGTCCAGTCGATGGAGCTCGAGCAGGACCGCTTCGGCATCGAGCCCGAGCTCACCGCCAAGGTGGCCCGGGGCGGCTGGCGGGTGTTCGAGGTCGGCATCTCCTACGAGGGCCGCACCTACGAGCACGGCAAGAAGGTCCGGCCCATCGACGGGCTGCGGACCCTGGCGTGCATCCTCCGCTACTCGAGGGTCGGCCGGAAGGTCGCCAAGCCACGCGACGAGGTCGGTCCCGACGGGCTGGCCGACTTCCACGAGGCCGACGACGAGCTGTCCGACACGCTCGACAGCCTCGACGACGCCGTGAACTACGCCGACTGGATCGTCGACCTCATGGCTCCTCACGTCGGCGGCGAGATCGTCGAGATCGGCGCTGGGCACGGCACCATGTCCGACCGCCTCCGCCGGCTGGGCCGGCTCACCATCTCCGAGCCGTCCGAGCGGGCAGGCCAGCTGCTGGCCGACCGCTTCGCCGACGTCGACGACGTGCGGGTGGTCGTGGCCGACGCCAGCGCGGTCATGGCCGAGGGCGCCGACGGCGAGGGTCGGCCCTTCGATGCCGCGGTGATGATCAACGTGCTCGAGCACATCCCCGACCACGTCGGCGTGCTCACCGACATCCGCCGGGGCCTGCGGCGGGGCGGCACGCTGGCCGTGTACGTGCCGGCCCACGAGGTCCTGTACTCCGAGTTCGACCGCCGCATCGGCCACCAGCGGCGGTACCGCCGGTCGACGCTGGCGCAGGCGCTGTCGCTGGCCGGGTTCGAGATCGTCGACCTGCGCTACGTGAACCTGCCCGGCTGGTTCGCGTGGGTCCTGGTCGCCCGCCTGCTGCGCCAACAGCCCACCCGCCCCGCCACCACGCGCTTCTACGACCAGTACGTCGTGCCCGTGCTGCGCCGGGTCGAGGGCCGCCACCCGGCCGCCTTCGGCCAGTCCCTGCTGGCCATCGCCCGCCGCCCCCTCGACGACCCCGACGCCTGACGCCGCGCCGCGGCGGGCTGGGACGGCACCGGTCGGTCTGCCTTCGTGGTCACGCTGGAGCGTGATGGGGAGGGGCGGTGTGAGCGGCCGGGGAGGGCGCTGCTCGAGATCCCGTGCACGCATCTGGTGAACGGTGTAAAGTCCCAGTGCTGAACACCGTTCACCAGCACCGTTCACCGAGGGGGAGGGCGCACGGGATGGCGACGCTCACGACCAACCTGTTCCACGGCACGGGCGAGGGCGATCTGGCCCTCGACGTGGTCGAGGGCCACTGGCCCGCCGACATGGAGGGCGCCGTGTTCATCGTCGGCCCCGACAAGCGGGCGCCGGGCGGCCACTGGTTCGGCGAGCACGGCATCGTCCACCGCATCGACTGCACGCCTCGCGTCGACGGTCGCATCGCCACCCGGGCCCGGCGCGTGGCGACGCCGGTCGAGCGCCTCCGCCGCCGGTTCCCCCGGCTGTTCAAGCGGTGGCAGTTCGTCGAGGTGTCGCCGTTCGGGGTGACCAACCTCGCCAACACCAACGTCCAGGCCATCGACGGCCGCCTCTTCATCGGCTACGACGCCGGCCGCCCGGTCGAGATCGACCCCGAGACCCTCGAGTACCTGACGCCGGTGGGGGCCAACGACGAGTGGGAGCAGGCGTCGCCGGCCGTCCTCGAGCCGCTGGTGTCGGTCGCCGCCCACCCGGCGCCGGCCTTCGACGAGCGGGCGCTGTACTTCGTCAACTACTCGCCGCTCCCCGGTGGGGCTCGCTGCCTCGCCCGCTGGGGTCTCACCGGTCCGATCGAGCGCTGGCCCCTCGACGGCATGGGCGAGTTCGATTCGATCCACGACATCAAGGCCACGCGTGACCACCTCGTCATCTGCGACCTGCCCTTCGTGATGGACCCGGCCACGTTCAAGGGCGGCGAGCGCACCATCCGCAACCAGCTGTTCACCCGCCTCTGGATCGTGAAGAAGGCCGACCTCCGGGCGACGCCGCCGGGCACGCCGGTGGCGGTGACCGAGGTGCAGATCCCCTTCCCCACCGGCCACCTGTCGGTCGATCACGACAACCCGGCCGGTCGGGTCGTGGTGAACCTCGAGCACATCCCGCTGGCCGACCTGATGATCTCGATCGGCGCCGACACCGTCGACCACCGCAACGGCGAGCGCATCGACGGCGAGTACGAGGGGATGATCGCCACCGCCGTGCAGCCGGGGGCGGTCGGCCGCTACGTCATCGACGACGCCACCGGCGAGGTGCTCGACGGCGACGTCGCCTGGGACGAGCGCTTCTGGGGCGCGGTGCTGGCCACCAAGGACGAGTCGACGCCCGAGGCCCGGGCCCACGTGCGCGAGCTCTGGTACGCGGGCTGCGGCTTCGACCCCGACCTCGTCCCCGAAGACTGGTGGCGCTTGTACCACGACGCCCCGAGCGACGCCGCGCTCGTCCCGCCCGACGAGCTGCCGTCCACGTTCCGTCCGGGCGCGTTGGCGCACTTCGACCTCGAGTCGATGAAGGTCACCGAGGTCTACGAGTTCGCCGACGGTGCCTTCCCGTCGCCGCCGACCTTCGTGCCCCGCACCGGCGGCGAGCCGGGCGACGGCTACGTCGTCGTCCTCGTGCACCGCGACGGGGACAAGGAGGTGCAGGTCTTCGACGCCCACGACCTCGGCCGTGGCCCGCTGGCCCGGGCCACGGCGCCGGGCTTCAACCCCAACCTGTTGCTGCACTCCTGTTGGATGCCGCCCCGGCCGGGTGCTCGCCCGTCGTCGTACCGAGTCCCGGTGCGGCGCGACGTCGTGGGTGCGGTGCGCGCCATCCCGAGCGTGCTTCGGGACCTCGCGGCCATGGGCAAGGAGGTGCGGCGCCAGGCCGCCGCGCCGGCCGCCGCCGCCCGCTGACCGCTCGGCCGTCCGCGCCCGCCGACCACGTCGCCCGGCGCCGCCTACGCTCGCCGCCGATGGAGAACGTCCTCGTCGACTCACCCCACCCGAACGTCCGGGTGATCACCCTGCACCGTCCCGAGCGGCTCAACGCCATGTCGATCGACCTGGTGATCGAGCTGCACGACGCGCTCGAGGCGGTCGCCGCCGACAACGAGTGCTACGTCTGCGTGCTCACCGGATCTGGCCGCGCCTTCTCGTCGGGCCTCGACCTCAAGGACTACGGGATCATCCCGAACATCGACGGCTTGTCGGTGGGCCGGATCGCCCAGCGGTCGATGCGCTACTACAGCCGCCTCATCCTGGCGATCCGGCGGATGCCCCAGCCGGTCATCGCCGCGGTCAACGGCCCGGCCTACGGCGGCGGGATGTGCCTGTCGCTGGCCCCCGAGATCCGCTTCGCCGCCGAGTCGGCCACCTTCAACGCCACCGGCATCATCAACGGACTCACCTCCACCGAGATGGCGGTGTCGTGGCTGCTGCCCCGCCTCATCGGCGCCGCCCACGCCCACGACATGCTGCTCACCGGCCGCAAGGTCGGCGCCGAGGAGGCGCTGCGCATGGGCCTGGTCTCGCGGGTCCTGCCCGACGACGAGGTGCTCGACGCCGCCGTCGAGACCGCCGTCGGCATGTGCGACTTCAGCCCCTATGGGCTGGCCATGACCAAGGACATCCTCTGGGTGAACCTCGAGACGGCCAGCCTCGAGTCGGCCATCGAGATCGAGGATCGCAACCAGCTGATGCTCGGCTTCACCGACAACCTGCCCGAGGCCATCCGGGCCTTCGACCAGAAGCGCAAGCCCGTCTACACCGACGACCCCCGCCGGGACCTGTTCACCCCGATGGAGTAGCGGCGGTCCGTGCTCGGGGTCCCGAGCCCGGACGCGCCCGGACCCCGCCGGGGAGGCGAGGTCCGGGGTTCGCATCCGGCCACGAGGGGCCGCTCGGTCGAGGATCAGGCGTTGGTGAGCACCTTGTCGTCGTCCTTGTGGTGCTCGCCCACCTTCTCGTCCTTGGGCGTGGTGGCGGCGTGCACGAACCCGGCGATGCTGGCGAGGAAGAGGACCAGGGCGGCGGCGTAGGCGACCCACGCAGCCTGCTGGGCCCGCTCACCGAAGATCGAGAAGCCGTAGGAGGTCAGCAGCAGGCCTCGCAGCGTCTCGCCCTTGAACAGCGTGTCGGTCTTGCCGGCGAGCGCCTTGGCCTGGGCCTGCAGCTGCTCGGCGTCGGGGGCGCTGGCCTTGACGGCGGCGTCGGCCTTGGCCTGGGCGGCTCGCGACTCGGTGCTCGTCTGCGAGTAGGTCTTGCCGTCGTTGACCTCGCTGACGTGGAGCCCGATGTAGGCGTTGGCGTAGCACTCGGCCTGGGCGCCGGTGGTGAGGGCCTGGCCGGCGTTCTGGACCAGGCAGTCGGACTTCTTCTCCTCGTCGGTCAGCTTGTCGACCGGCGTGAAGGTGATCTTCTGCTGGGCGAGCTGGTCGCGGACGTAGGTCTGGGCGAAGCTGGCCTGGCTCTGCAAGACCAGGCCGAGGACGAGCAGGAGTGCGGCGAGGAGCACGCCGCCGATGCTGAAGATCGTGTCGAGCGTTCGACGCTTCATGGTTCCCTCCCGAAGGGTCTGCCGGGGGCCGTGGCTTCGGTCCTCCGGTCACCTCCCACTCAACCGGCTCCTTGTCGCTGCACCTAGGGGCAGAGGTCCCCCCGACCCGGGACCCGCGGTGGGCCCTTCGGCCCTGCGCGGTGCGAGCGGCCTCAGGTGCCGGCGGAGCCGGCGGGCGGGGGGATCACCGTGGGCTTGGGGGCCGCGGCCTCCGCGGTGGTCGCCACGTCCACGGTCGGCAGGCGGAAGCGGTCGTAGCCGTGGGAGCGGGCGAGGACCAGCTCCACGTAGCTGTCGTCCTGGTTGTAGCTGTAGAAGCCGCGCCGCAGCCCGGTGTCGGTGTCGAGGCCGGGGCCCTTGCGGCACAGGTAGTCGGCGGCGGTGAGGGCGGCGTCGTACATGTTCTGCGGGTCGGCCTTGCCGTCGCCGTTGCCGTCGCGGCCCACCCGCGCCCAGGTCGAGGTGATGAACTGCATCGGCCCCTGGGCGCGGTCGCCGCCGAGGTCGGCGTTGCCGCCGCTGCCGTCGAGGGGGACGCCGAGGATGGGGTCGGTCAGCTCGCCGTCGACGCCGATGACGGCCCCGCCGAAGGTGCCGTGGTTCGACTCGGTGCGGCCGATGCCGGCCAGCGCGGTCCAGCGCACGCCGCAGGAGGGCTGCTCGGCGCGGAGGGTGTCGGCGGCCCGGACGTAGGCGTTGAGCACCACGAAGGTCATGTCGAGGCCGACGACGGCCGAGGTCATGCGGGCATCGGCGAGGTCCTTGCGGCGTGCGTCCACGTCGGCCCGCCGCGCCTCGATGGTGGCGTTGGCCCGCTGGAGGTCGCCCACCAGGCGTCGCTGATCGGCGATGGCCCGGTCGCGGTCGTCGGCGGCGGTGTCGCGCTCGCGCTCGGTCGCGGCGATCCGACGGTCGAGCTCGGCCAGCTCGGCGCTGGCGGCGTCGACGATGCGCGACTGCTCGTCGCGGAAGGCGATGGCTGCGGCCAGCTCGGCGCGGTTGTCGCCCTGCACGGCGTCGATCACGACCCGCCGGGCCAGCAGGCCGTTCGCCCGCTGGACGTCGAGCTGGTCTTCGGGGGCGCCGCCCTGCCCGCCGGTCACGTACTCGTTGACGGCGAGGTCGCGCAGGCGGACGCGGACCTCGTCGATGCGGGTCTCGCCCTTCTGCACGCGGCGGGCGGCGACGATGCGCTCCTCGGCCACGCGGACGCGGCTCGCCTGCAGCTCGCGCAACCGGGAGACCGCGTCGTCGAAGCGGGCGGTCGCCTCTCGTTGGCGGTCGATGGCCGCCTGGACGTCGGCGGCCACGGCCCGGGCGGCGTCGACGGCGCGGGCGTGGTCGTCGAGGGCGGCGCGGTGGGCCGCGAGCGCCCGGTCGTAGCCGGGGCCGGTCACGGCGACCGCCGCCAGCTCGGGTGCCGTGCGCGGGCTGTCGACGACCGGCAGGGAGGCGGGCGGCGGGGCGATGACGTCGCCGGTGGCACCGGGCGTGGGTGCGCTGGTGGTGGGCGGGGCCGAGGGCGCTCGGGTGGTGGACGTCTGGGCGGCGGCGGGACCCGCCAGCACCGGGAGGACGACGAGCGACGCGACGGTGGTCGACGCGGCGACGACGGCGGCCACGACGAGCGAACCGAGCGGGTGCGGCCTGGTCGCTCGGCCATAGTCAGGGGAGGTGGCTGGTCGCCGCGGGCCGGTGGCGCGGCGGCGAGGTCCCCCCATGGGGTGGGACCGTAGCCGGGGGTCGCGGCGATCGCCGGGCGCCCCGAGCCGCCGCCACCTCGCGGCGTGCACCGGCTCGCCGGGACCGGCGCGCGTGGCCGGCTCGTGGGGCCGGCGGGCGAGGTTGAGTACCACCTACTCAGGTGCGGCCCCGGTTCGTGTGCTGCACTGGCGACCCAGGGAGGCCGGCGTAGGCCCCCGATCAGGAGGATCAGCGCACATGGGTTTCTTCAAGAAGGCCAAGGAGAACTACCAGCAGGGTCAGGCCAACGCCGCCAACGCCCAGGCCATCGCCGCCGCCGGGCAGGCCGAGCAGGCGGCCGGTGCGGCCCAGGGCAAGATCGGCGTCGACGGCATGATGGCCAACCCGGCGGCCTTCGGCGGCCCGTCGACCACGCCCCTGGCGGCCGACGATCCGCTGCTGCAGCCGGTCAACGGCGTGAGCCTCGAGCAGTACGCCCGGGCGGCGAAGGCGGCCCAGAACGCCGGCGTGACCGACGAGGCCGGCATGTGCGCCATCGCCGAGCAGCAGGGCATCGCCTCGGCGGCCGACATGCAGGTGGCCGTCCAGGAGTGGATGCGCCGCATGCAGCAGTCGATGGTCGTCGGCCAGCAGTTCAACAAGATCTTCATGGCGCTCTGAGCGCCCGACCCGCGGGTCTCCAGCTCGGACAGGTGCGGTGCCGTCGGGTGGGCCCGACGGCACCGGCGCGTCCGGCCGTGGGTCTCCGCCACCGACCCCGTCGACCGCGGACGCGGCGCCGACGGCGCGTCGGCCGTCAGGTCGTCAGGTCATCAGGTCGTCGGCCGTCAGGTCGGGTACTCGTAGGGCTCGACCGGTGGATCGATCGTGCGCACCGCCGTGGCGTCGACGACCGGGGGCACGGCCCGCTGCTGCTCGGCCGTGGCCTGGTCGGTCGCCGCCGGGTCGAACCGCCCCTCGACCTCGACCCAGGTGTCGACCGGTGGCACCGCCAGGCCATCGGCGTGGACGTCGACGAGGATCGGCACTGCATCGCCGGCGCAGCAGCCGATCACGAGGCGGGAGAGCTGGAAGCGACCCGGTCCCGACGTCGAGGCGACGAACCCGGTCAGCCGCACCGGCGTGGCGGCCAGCAGGTCGCGCTGCGCGGGGTCGTCGGCGGCGGCCATGAAGTGGCCCTGCGACAGCGGCGGCGCCTGGCCGGCGAGGCTGTTCGTGCGCAGGTAGGTGGCGAGGTCGAAGGGGCCGACGCTGGCCCGGTTGACCGAGCCGGCCCGGCTGGCGCTGGCCGCCCCGAGCGGCAGCGGGTCGAGCGCCACGGCGACCACCACGGGTGCCAGCAGGAGCCACCCGATCTTCGACGGGCGGTGGGCGTGCGGGTCGTGGCCCTCGCCGCCTCCCGGACGGTCGGCAGCGGCTGGGGTGTGGTCGAGGTCGGCGTCGGGGCCGTCCTCGCCTGCGCCCGAGGGCTCGCGGTGGTCGCGCCAGGTCGCCCAGCCCGTCACGGCGGCGAGCACGAGGAGCACGACGCCGGCCAGCAGCAGCCACGGTCGCATCGACGGGCGCAGGAAGCGGTAGATGGCGTCGGTGCCGCCGGCCCACAGTGCCAGCAGGCCCAGGGAGGCGACGAGCAGAGGTCGATCGGCCGGCCTCACGTCAGGAACCGCCCGACGACGATGCTGACGACCACGCCGGTCACGAAGGTCAGCGGTGCGAAGCGGACCATGAAGCGGCGGCCGAACGTGCCGGCCTGCATCGCCATCAGCTTCAGGTCGACCATGGGCCCGACGACGAGGAAGGCGAGGCGGGCGGTGAGGCTGAACTGGGAGAGCCCGGCGGCGACGAAGGCGTCGGCCTCCGAGCACACCGACAGGCTGACGGCGAGCAGCGCGAGCAGCAGGACCTGGACCAGCCCGGCGCCGCCGAGGCGGTCGAACAGGTCGGCGGGGGCGGCGGTCTGCAGCGTGGCGACCAGGGCGGCACCCAGCACGAGGAACCCTCCCGCCTGGAGGAGGTCGGCCACGGCGGTGTCGGCGAAGGCGTGGCCGTGCGACCGGTGGGCGACCGATTCGAGCCGCTGCTGCAGGACGTCGTCGGGGGCCCACCGCCACCAGATCCACCCGACGAGGACCGCGGTGAGGAACGACGCGACGAAGCGGGCGACGGCCATGCCCGGCCGGCCCGGGAAGGCGACGACGGTGGCCACCATCACGACCGGGTTGATGGCCGGGGCGGCGAGCAGGAAGGTGAGGGCGGCGGCGGGGGCCACGCCCCGGGACACCAGCCGGCCGGCCACGGGCACCGACGAGCACTCGCACCCGGGTAGGAGGGCGCCGGCGGCGCCGGCCACGGGCACGGCCAACGCGGTGCGGGTGGGCACGACCCGCTGCAGCCAGGTGCTCGGCACCAGGGTGGACACCGCGGCGCTGAGCACGACGCCGAGCACGAGGAAGGGCAGCGCCTGCAGGGTGAGCGACACGAACACCGTGGCCCAGCTCTGCACCGGCGCCATCGACGTGAGCCGTCCCGCGGCGCCTCGGTAGACGAGCAGCGCGACGACGTTGATCCAGATCGCCACGGTGGCGGCGACCCGGGTGCCGGTCCGGGTGGCGTGGGCGGTCTCGATGGGGGCGACTGTAGGGCCGACGGCGCTTGAGGCGACCGCAGCCGTGCTCGGTCGTCCCGCTCGGCGGTCCGGGCTGGCCTCAGCCGTCCACGACGACGTGATCGCCGCACGCCACGGTCCCGGGTGTGACCACCAGGGCGCCGACGGCCAGGCAGCGGTCGCGCTCGCGGTTCACCGTGCGCAGCACGTCGAGGTCGCGGACGATGCCGTCGAGCTGCGGGCGGGTCACCATCACGCAGCGGTCGATGCGCTTGGTGACCTCGACGACCGCGCTGCCGAGGCGGACGTGCGAACCGACCAGCGCGTCCTCGTCGCCGTCCTCGCCGGCGAGCACCACGTTGGTGCGGAAGCGGGCCGGCGCCCAGTCGCGCAGGCTGCCGGTGGTGACCAGCGAGACGGAGGAGCGGGTGGAGTCGTGGAAGCGGCCGGCCGGCCCCTCCCAGGACACCCAGTCCGCTTCGCGCTCGGCGTCGAGGGGGACCTCGTAGGTGCCGGCGAGGTCGGCTCGGGCCTCGACCAGGCTGACGGGGCGGCCCAACCAGCGGCACAGCTCGTCGTCGGCCCGTCCGCGGGCGTCCTCGTCGCCGGTGGCGACCGTGCACACCGGCCGGCCGGGCAGGTGGAGGTGGACGGCGTCGGCGCCGTCGTTGGTGGCGCGGGCCTGCAGGAGGGCCGGTTCGCGCCGGGCGGTGAGGAAGCGACCGGTCTCGTCATCGCGCACGGCCCAGTGGCGATCGCCGACCAGGCCGTCGCTGCCGACGGCACTCGTCGGGGGCGACCACCCGACCATCGACTTCACCGGGTGGCACCAGAGGGCGACGACCTGCACGTCGTGTGTCTAGCCGCGACGGCCGTACCCGAAGGCGGCGACGTGAGGCTCCCGCCCGTCTCGAGCGCTCGTGGCGGCTGTCCCCCGGTGACGGCCGCGTCACCGTCGAGCCCGTCCTCCTCGCCCGCTCATCTGCGGGCGGCGATGGCGCCGCCCGCAGCCCGGGACGACGCGCGACCGATGCGCGAACGGGCTCCGGCCTCACCCGAAGTGGGTGAGGGGGTCCGGGTGGAAAAAGGTGAGGACCCGCTGGGGTGGGATCCAGCGGGTCCTCGGGGGCTAGCCCCAGGTGTCAAACCTATCCGTTTGACGGAGAGGCGAGGAAATCGGCCGTCAGGGGCCGATCCGGTGGCCTCGGCGGGGGCCCTGGCACGGTCGGTCGGGCGCCCGCCGTGCGGGTGGTCACGCCTCCTCGTCGGCCACGCGGACGATCACCTTGCCCGTGTTCTCGCCGGTGAAGAGCATGTTGAGGGCGTCGGGGCAGTGGTCGAGCCCGTCGACGATCTCCTCCCGCCACCGCAGCCGGCCCTCCTCGGCCCAGGTCCGCAGCTGGGTGAAGCACTCGCTGAACCGGTCCCAGTAGTCGAGGGTGATGAACCCCTGCATCGTCCCGCGGCGGGCGATGAGGTTCACGTAGTTGGATGGTCCCGGCGGACGTCCACCGCTGGCCTCGGCGGCGAGGGCGCCGCACAGCACCACGCGACCGTGCATGTTGAGCGAGCGCAGCACGGTGTCGAGGATCGCGCCGCCGACGTTGTCGAAGTACACGTCGACCCGCTGGGGGCACAGCTCCTTGAGTTTGGCGGCCAGGTCGTCGGTGCGGTGGTTGATGGCGCCGTCGAAGCCGAGCTCGTCGACCAGCCAGGCGCACTTCTCGTCGGAGCCGGCGATGCCGACCACGCGGCAGCCCTGGATCCTGGCGATCTGGCCGACGAGCGACCCGGTGGCGCCGGCGGCGGCCGACACCACGACGGTCTCGCCCTCCTTGGCCCGCCCGATGTCGAGCAGGCCGAAGTAGGCGGCGGCTCCGGTGGCGCCGAAGACGCTCATCATCGGCCGGAGGGGGGTGTCCGGATCGAGGGGCGTGGTGAAGACGTCGTCGCGGACCACGCCGTACTCCTGCCAGCCCGGCATCGAGTACACGAGGTCGCCGATCTCGTAGGCGTCGCACCGGGTGGCGACGATGCGGCCGATGCCGCTGCCCCGAACGACCTCGCCGATCTCCACCGCCGGGAGGTAGCCCTCGCCGCGGTTGAGCCAGGTGCGCACCGCCACGTCCATCGACAGGTAGACGGTGCGCATCAGCGCCTCGCCCTCGCCCAGCTCGGGCAGCGGGGCGTCCTCGACGACGAAGTCGTCGGCGGTGACGAGGCCCTCCGGTCGGCGGGCGAGCACGATCCGGCGCTGCGTCGCCGGCAGCCCGGGGATCGGGTCGTCCGTGCTGTTCGTGGCGTCGGTGCCATCTGCGTCGTGGGTGCCGTCGGTGGTCACGGCGGCACCCTAGCGGTCCCCCTCTCCTCGAACTTTGGAGGATCCGCGTCAAGGGGTGGCGCGGATCCTCCAAAGTTCGCCAGGGTGAGTGGGGGGGGAGTTCGGGGGTGGGGGGAGTTCGGGGGTGGGTTGTCGGGTGGGGGGCGATCGGGTGGGGGGCGATCGGGTGGGGGTCCGTCAGAAGTCCGATCGCAGGGGCAGGCCTGACGCACCGCTCGGCGCGGGCTTCACGGCGAGCACCTGGTGGACCTGGGTGGTGCCGTGGTCGAACCCGAGGGCGCACGCCGCCATGTAGAGGCGCCAGACGCGGGCCCGGCCCTCGCCGGCCTCGCGCACGGCCTCGTCCCAGTGGGCCTCGAGGTTGGCGACCCAGCACCGCAGCGTGCGGGCGTAGTGCTCGCGCAGGCTCTCGAGGTGGCGGACCTCGAGGCCGTGCTCCTGGAGCAGCGAGACGACGGTGCCGACCTCGTGCAGCTCGCCGTCGGGGAAGACGTAGCGATCGATGAGATCGCTCTCGATGCGCGACGGCCACGAGGCACCGGCCGCCGTCGCCAGTCGGCGGACGGCGGCGCGGAGGTGGCCGGTCGGGGTGTCCGGCTGTGGGTAGCCGGGCCGGCCGATGGCGTGGTTGAGCAGGCGGCCGCCCGGCCGCAGGTGGCCGACGAGCGTGCGGGCGTAGTCCTCCAGGCGGCGCCGGCCGACGTGCTCGAACATGCCGATCGAGCTGATGGCGTCGAACGGCGGATCGTCGAGGTCGCGGTAGTCCTGCAGGCGGATCTCGACGACGTCGGCCAGACCGGCCTCGGCCACCCGCACCCGGGCCAGGTCGGCCTGCTCCTGGGAGATGGTGATGCCCACGCCCCGCACGCCGTGGTGGCGGCCGGCGTGGATGAGCAGGCTGCCCCACCCGCAGCCGACGTCGAGCAGGCGCATGCCCGGCTCGAGCCCGAGCTTGCGGCACACCAGCTCGTGCTTGGCGGCCTGGGCCTCCTCCAACGAGGTGGTGTCGTCGGGGAACACGGCGCACGAGTAGGTCATGGAGGGTCCGAGGACCAAGCGGTAGAAGGCGTTCGAGACGTCGTAGTGGTGGGAGATGGCGTCGGCGTCGCGCCGCCGGCTGTGGCGGGAGCCGTGGAGGCGGACCTCCTCGGGTGGGGGAGGTGGCGGGTGCAGCAGCCGCCGTCCGCTGGCCCGCACCAAGTCGAGCAGCGCGGCGGCGCCGACCCGCACGTCGCCGGTGAACCCGCGTTCGAGGACGGCGTCGAGGTCGCCGTCGACGTCGAGGTCGCCGGCCACGAAGGCCCGGACGATGCCGAGCTCGCCGGGGTGGGCCAGCACCCGCGCTGCGGCCTCGGGGCGGCGCACGACGACCACGGCCTTGGCCGGACCCGAGGGGGGATCGGCGCGGCTGCCGTCGAAGGCCTCCACGGCGACCGGGGCATCGCCCAGCAGGTGGCGGACGGTGGTGGCGATGGCCATAGGGGCCTCCTTGGGTCGGGGGCGCTCCAGGCCGTCCCGCCGGAGCACGGATCGCCCGACACCTTCCCCGTCAGCACCCCGGTCGGACCGACTCGTCCCCTCCAGCCCAGCCACCCCATGGACCGCGACTCCCGCTTGCGAACCTTGGAGGATCCGCGTCAGGGGGTGACGCGAATCCTCCAACGTTGGTTGGGGGGTGGGGGGGCGTGGCGCGGGGAGTTGGGGGCCGTGAGGGCGTGGCGGTTGCGCACCTAGGGTGGGCGGATGCGCCGCATCGTGTGCCCCGAGCTCGGTCCGCCCGACGTCCTCGTGGTCGAGGACGGCCCCGCCCTCGAGCCGGGTCCAGGTCGGGTGGTCGTCGATGTCGCCGCCGCCGGCGTGAACTACGTGGACGCCCTCTTCGTCGCCGGGCAGTACCAGATCAAGCCCCCGCTCCCCTTCGTGCCCGGCTCCGAGGTCGCCGGCACCGTGTCGGCGGTGGGCGAGGGGGTGGAGGGCGTGGCGGTCGGCGATCGGGTCGTCGCCATGCCCGGCCTCGGTGGCTACGCCGAGCAGGTCGACCTCGCACCGCGCCAGCTCGCGGCGGTGCCCGACGGCCTGTCGCTGCCGGCGGCCGCCGCCTTCATCCAGAGCTACTGCACGGCGCTGTTCGCGCTGCGGGACCGGGCGCGGCTGGCGGCGGGGGAGTCGGTCCTCGTGCTCGGCGCCGGTGGTGGCGTGGGTCAGGCAGCCATCGACGTGGCCAAGGCGCTGGGTGCCCGCGTGATCGGGGCCGCGTCCACCGAGGACAAGCGGGCCGCGGCCCGGGCTGCCGGAGCCGACGAGGTCATCGACACCGCCACCGAGTCCATCAAGGACCGGGCGCGAGAGCTGAGCGGCGCCGACGGCGTCGACGTCGTCATCGACACCGTGGGTGGCGACCTCGCCGAGCCGGCGCTTCGCGCCCTGCGGCTGTTCGGTCGCTTCGTGGTGATCGGCTTCGCCTCGGGGACGATCCCGACGCTGCCGGCCAACCAGGTGCTGCTGCGCAACCGATCCGTGGTCGGCGTCGACTGGGGCGCGTGGACGATGATCGACCCCGCCGGCCAGGCCGGGCTGCTCGACGAGGCGCTGGCCATGGTCGCCGACGGCCGCCTGCACCCCGCCGAGCCCACCTCGTACCCGTTCGAGGCGGTGGCCGAGGCCTTGGGCGACCTGCTCGGCCGCCGGGTCACCGGCAAGGTCGTGCTGGTGCCGCGGTGACCGACCCGGGCGGGGGCGATCGTGGCGCGGGCGGCCGTGGCGGCGCGTCCGACCGTCGCGTCGCGTCGCGTCACGCCGGCGGCTCGGCGAGGGCAGCGGCGCCGACGATGGCCCCGTGGCCGGGGCAGCAGCTGTACGCCGGCTACCTCGCCCTGCAGGCCGCGCTGGGCGTGGCGCTCTGGATCGGGATCGCCACGTCGTCGACGGTCCGCTCGGGGTTCGAGCTGCTGGCCGACCGGCCCTTCGTCACCGACGCCTTCGTCTACCCCGACCTGATCGTGACGGTGGTGGGTTCGGCGCTGAGCGCCTGGGGGATCGCCCGCAGTCGACGGTGGGCCGTGCCGGTGGTGGCGTTCACCGCCGGGTCGGTGGTCTACCCGACGCTGTACCTGTTCGGGTGGGTGTCCCGGCAGCGGACGGGGTCGGTGGCGCTGTGGGTGATGCTGGCGGTGTCGCTGCTCACCTGCTGGGCGGCGTGGCAGACCTACCGCGCCTCCCGCTGACCTCGGGTGGTGTCGACGGCGCCGGATCGCCGACCACCCCCACCGTCAGCCGACGGCGTGCGTGCGTGGTCACGGTGGGGCGTGATGGCGAACGCACACCGGGTGGGTGGGGCTGTCCGTGCGGGTCGCCCGCCGTCCGCCCCGGGTCGGTGTGCGTGCGTGGTCACGGTGGGGCGTGATGGCGAACGCACACCGACTCTTACCGCGCCGGTGCGGGTCAGGGGAGGGGGCGGGCCATGCGGAGGCCGGGGCCGAAGCGGGTGGGCACCTCGCCGATGCGGGCGAACCCGACCTTCTCGTAGAAGCCGAGGGCGTTGGTGTTGGCGATCACGAGGAGGCGCGCTTCGCCCCTGGCCGCGGCCCGGCCGGCGGCGTCGTCGACCAGCGCGCGGCCGACCCCGCGGCCGCGCTGCCAGTCGGGCTCGACGAACAAGCCGTCGAGCTCGGCGGCCGTGCGGCGCGCGGCCGTCCCGGTCGCCTCGCTTCCGTCCCGGCTCGCCGCGGGATCGTCGGGGTCGAACGAGGTGATCGGGAGCACGACCGAGAAGCCGACCACGCCCGCCTCGTCGTCGACCGCCACTCGTACCTCGCCTTCGGTGAACAGCGAGGCCGGCACCTCGATGGCGTCGGGGTGGGCGATCAGGTCGTCGCGGTGGTCGTCCCACACCAGCGAGGCGCGCCGCTGCAGCTCCTCCAGCGCCGGTGCCTCGGCCGGGTCTGCGTCGCGGATGGGCATGGGCATGGGCATGACGGTAGTGACGGCGGTCGGCCCGTCGAGGGGCGGTTCCCCTCGGCCCACAGCGGTCGCAGCTGACGTGGTGGGTTCGCCGGGGCGCCGCGAGGCTCCCGGTAGGGTGACCGGCGGACGGCGCCGCGACGGTCGGGCGTGCCCGGGAGGGGTCATGGACGACAAGAGCGGTGTCACGCGGCGAGCCGTGCTCGGGGCCTCGGCGGTCGGTGCGGGAGCGGCCGCGCTCGGCGGCCTCTCGGCGAGCGCGGCGTTCGCCCAGACAGGTGCCGGGACCTCGACGGTCGACGGGGCCGGTCAGGCGCTCGGCCTGGCGCCGTCGGCGCTGCCGCCCACCGTCCCCGGCACCTACGCCGGCGTGGTGAGCTTCGCCGACGTGAACCCCATCGGCCTCAGCGGCGGTCCCGGTCAGGCCACCTATGCCTATCCGGGTGTCTACCGCCTGTCGGGCTCCGAGCTCGACATCTCGTTGCCGCTCGAGCCCGGCGACCGCCTGCTCCGGATCGACGTGTACTTCTACCGGGCGACGTCGGGGAGCAACGTGTGGAGCCTGGCCTCGTCCCAGGTCGACACCGGGTCCAACACCAACGTCGCCGGCGGGAACCTGACGAGCACGGGCACCGGTGTCGTCAGCAGCGCCTACCAGCCGGGCACGCCCTTCGTCGTCCCGGCCGGACGGAAGCTGTACGTGAGCAACGTGGACTCGGACGCCAACGGCTCGTTGCTCGGCGCCATCTACCAGTACCGGCCGGCCCAGCCCCGCCTCAACCTGCTGACCACGCCAGTGCGCATCTACGACTCCCGCCCGGGCAACAACCCGGCGACGGGGCCGAAGACGCCGCTCGTCGGCCCCACCACGCGGTCCAACCTCGACGCCACCATCAACGGCTCGGGGGTCCCGGCCGGTGCGGCGGCCATCCTGGCCAACGTCACCGTGGTGAACACGGTCGGCTCGGGCTTCCTGGTCGCCTACAAGAACGGCGCCGCCCAGCCGTTGGCCTCGACCATCAACTGGTTCGGCTCCGGCCAGGTCCTCGCCAACACGACGGTCATCGCCCTCGACGCCAACGGCCGGTTCGCGGCGTCCGTGGGCGGCGGCTCCCAGACCGACGTCTTCGTCGACGTGATCGGGTACCTCCTGTAGTGCGCGGGCGAGTCGGCTCCGTGCTCGCCGTGGGCGCGGTCCTGGTGGTGTCGGCCGCCACCGGTTGCTCGGGCGCGCCCGAACCCACGGCGGCGTCGGGCAGCGTCGGTCCGTCGGTCTCGTCGGGGACCGCTGGCTCGTCACCGGTTGGCACCTCGACGCCGGGGACCACCCCGGTCGCCGGCAGCGCGGTGGCCGGGACCACCGCCACGTGCTCGTGGCCGGTGAAGGCCAACAAGGAGACGCTCAATGTCGCCTACCCCGACACGGCCGCCACCTACTGGGTGCAGCGCTACTCCCTCGGCCCGGGCGAGCGCCTCGACCTGGGGTGGACGAAGCCGAACGCCCGCTACTCGTCGTTCATCACCTATGCGCTCACCGGAGGCGCGCTCGACGTCCGCACCGATCGCGACCTCGAGGTCGGACCCGACGGCACGGCCACCGTGCAGCTTTCGGCCGACGTCCAGCCCCACGCCGGGGGCAACCGCATCGCCGCCACCGGCACGGCCACCAACGCCGCGGGCACGGCCATCGACAACACGGCCGGGCCGGGCGCCACGGCCGCGCCCACCACGACGACGACGGCCTCGGGTGGCCGGGCCGACGGGACGGTCATCTACCGCGTCTACGTGTCGGGCGATCCGGGTGACCCTGCCGGCGGCCCGCTGCCCACGGTCACCGTGGTGCGCGCCGACGGCGGCCGGCAGGAGCTGCCGCCCTGCTCGAACCCGGGCGGCAGCGCCGACGCCGCCGCGCTGGTCGACCGGTTCGGGCCGGCCACCAACGTCCCGCCGCCGGCCCAGCCGGTGTTCATCCGCCCGGCCAACGGCGGCGGCAACCTGTACCCCAACCCCGACAACGTCTACGTGGCCACCATCGTCGGCTACCAGCCCGGGCGGGTCGTCGTCGTGCGGGGCAAGGCGCCCACGTTCCCCGACACCCGGGCCGGGAAGCCGGTGACCGGCGACGAGCAGGTGCGCTACTGGTCGCTGTGCACGAACGAGTACCGCAAGCCGTACCCCGTCTCGTTCTGCAAGCACGACGACGAGGTCGCGCTGGATGCATCCGGCGACTACACGTTCGTCGTGTCGACGCCCGGTGACCGCCCGGCGAACGCCACCGAGGGCAACGGCGTGACGTGGCTCGACTGGGGGTCGACCGACGTCAACGGCCTCCTGCTGCTGCGCAACATGCTGGCCTCGCCGTCGTTCCCCGAGTCGGCCACCAACCTGAAGCCGGGATCGCTGGCGTCGTCGACCATGGGTGCGTACGCGCCGAAGGCCGTCTACTGCGACAAGGCCACCTTCGAGCAGGGCGGCGCGTCCGCCTGCGGCCTCTGAGCATCGGTCGCGGGCTGGAGGCCGACTCGCCCGACAGCGGTCCCTCCGGTCTCGATGCGCGGCGGAGCCGGTCCACGACAGGCTGGCGGGTCTCGCGTACCGTCCATGGGGATCGACGCCCTTGGAGGGTCACGTGGACAGCAACGACATGGCGGGTGATGCCGAACGACACGACGAGGCCGAGGTCTCGGCCCGACCGAGCCGCCGGGCGCTGCTCGGCGCCGGTGCCGCCGGGCTCGGCGTCGCCGCGGCGGCGGCCATGCCGGCGCTGCCGGCGATGGCGCAGACCAGCACCGGCACGGTGACCCCCGAAGGGGCCGCCGCTGCCCTGGGGCTTCCCCCGACGGCGCTGCCGTCGGCGGTACCCGGCACCTACATGGGCGCCCTCGCCTTCCCCGACATCGACGCTCTCGACGGCACCCCGGCGACGCGCGGCTACGCCAGCGGTGGGGTGTTCCGAAGCTCGGCCACCGGATGGCTCAACGCGACGCTCCCGCTGCAATCGGGCGACGCGCTCGTGCGGATCGACGCCTACTTCAGGCGGACGACGTCAGGCACGGCCAGTGTGAAGCTGAACCGGGCCCAGGTCGACATCGGCAGCAACACCAACCTCACCACCATCACCACGGCGTCGGGCACCGGGGTGGTGACGGGCTCCTACGCCCCTGGCTCGCCCGAGCTGCTCGGCGACGGGCAGGTCTGGTACCTGGAGTCGAGTTCGGCGAGCAGCAGCGACCTCGTGTTCCTGGGGGTGATCTTCCAGTACCGGCCGGCCGAGCCTCGCCTGAACCTGCTGGACGCGCCGGTGCGGGTGTACGACAGCCGGCCGGGCAACAACCCGGCGGCGGGTCCGAAGACACCGCTGGTGGGTGGGACGCCCCGCACCAACATCGCCGCGAACAACAACGGTTCGGGGGTGCCGGCGGGGGCGCGGGCGATCCTGGCCAACGTGACGGTGGTGAACACCGTGGCCGGCGGCTTCCTGCTGCTCTACAAGAACGGCATCCCGGTGCCGTTGGCATCGACCATCAACTGGTTCGGCTCGGGGCAGGTCCTGGCCAACGGCACCACGGTGGCCCTGGACTCGCAGGCGCGGTTCTCGGCCTTCGTCGGGGCCGGTGCGCAGACCGACTTCTTCGTCGACGTCCTCGGCTACTACCTCTGACCCGCCGTGATCGTCCCCGCTGGCCCCGGGTCGGCCGGGGACGACGTCGGTACGCGACCGGCCGGCGGGTCGTCAGGCCGGCGGGGGTGGCGGCGCGGTCCCGGCCGGTGGCGGTGGCGGCGCAGCACCACCAGGAGGTGGCGGGGGCGCAGCTGCACCAGGAGGTGGCGGCGGCGCGGCAGCACCGGGAGGCGGTTGCGGCGCGGCAGCACCCGGTGGCGGTGGCGGCGCCTGGGCGGGCGCGGGTGCGCCGACCGGCGGCGGGGCGACGCCGTGGGCGGCGGCCGCCCGAGCGACGATCTGGTCGATGACGCCGGCCTGGAACGCCTGTGTGGTCATGACCTGGGCCTCGAGCTCGGACAGCCGTCCGTCGGGCCACTGCAGGGCGAGGAACCGCGTCATCGACCCGGCCTGGGTGAAGGCGGCGAACGAGCCCCACGGCCAGTAGCCCAGCTGGTCGCCGACCCGGAGGCCGAGGTTGACCCCGGCCTCGAACACGTACAGCCCGCTCTCGGCGACGGCGAAGCAGTTGTAGGGGGCGAAGCCGGCCGCCGTGGTCTGGTTGGAGTTGTGCACGGCGGCGCCGATGGCGCCGAAGCCCATGGTGGCGCCGAACTTGCCCTTCGGCGCCAGGATGGCGGCCGCCAGGACCGGTTCGGCGACCTTGGGCTGCACCAGCCCGAGCAGCTTGTTCGAGCGACGATCTCCCAGCGCCATCTGCAGCTCCCTGTCCGTGCCGGCCGACGGGCCCACCGTAGCGATCCCACCCGGCACGTTCAGGCGCTGGGCCACCGCGGGGGTGGCTGGCGACATTGATGTGGTGGGCCACCGTGGGGGTGGCTGGCGACATTGATGTGGTGGGGCACCGTGGGGGTGGCTGGCGACATTGATGTGGCTGGCGACATTGATGTGGTGGGCCACCGTGAGGGTGGCTGTCGGCCTGAACGTCGATGGGTGCCACGACACTGATGTGGTGGGGCACCGTGGGGGTGGCTGGGGACATTGATGTGGTCGGCGACATTGATGTGGTGGGGCACCGTGGGGGTGGCTGGGGACATTGATGTGGTCGGCGACATTGATGTGGTGGGGCACCGTGGGGGTGGTCAGCGACATTGATGTGGTGGCGCGGGTCCTACGATGGCGGCGCCGACGCCGGCCACGGGTGGGCGTCGGCGGGGGCGGTCGACGAACGGGGGACGGATGATCGGCATCGGCGCGGCGGGCGAGCGGACCTGGACCGAGCCAACCATCACCGGCAGCGGTCGGCTGCCCATGCGGACCCCGCACGTGCCGTGCCCCGACGCCGCCACCGCGCGGGCCACAACCCCGGCCGAGACGGTCGGCAACGAGCGGAAGCACTCGCCCTGGGTGCACGGGCTCGACGGCACCTGGCGCTTCCGCCTGTTCGCCCGACCCGAGGACGTGCCCGACGACGTCTCGTCGCCCGACCTCGACGACGGCGACCTGGCCGGCTGGCGCGACATCACCGTGCCCGGCTCGTGGCCCGTCCAGGGAACCGGCGACATCCCGCACTACACGAACATCGTCATGCCGTTCCCCGGCGTGCCGCCCGAGGTGCCCGACGCCAACCCCACCGGCGCCTACCGCACCACCTTCCGGCTGCCCCGCGGCTGGCGCGGTCGCCGGGTCGTGCTGCACGTCGGCGGCGCCGAGAGCGTGCTGTACGTGCACGTCAACGGCCGGGCCGTCGCCATGGGCAAGGACTCGCGCCTGCCCACCGAGGTCGACCTCAGCGAGCACCTCACCGGCGGCGTCAACACCCTGGCGCTGGTCGTCGTGCGCTGGTCCGACGCCAGCTACGTCGAGGACCAGGACCACTGGTGGATGGCCGGCGTGCACCGCAGCGTGTACCTCTACGCCACCGGCGACGTGTGGATCGACCACGTGGGCCTCACCCCGGCACGGACCGACGACGGCGAGTGGCACCTCGACGCCAAGGTCCGGGTGGGCTTCGCCGATCGGTCGCTGGTGGCCGCGGGGTGGAAGGTCACCACGCGGCTCGAGCGGCTCAACGGCCGCGTCGTCGGCAAGGCGGTCACCGGCGACGTGCCGAGCGACCTGCGCCCCTACCTGTTCCCGGGTCACGTCGTGAAGGCCCGGGTCGAGGCGCCCGGCGTCGACCCGTGGAGCGCCGAGGTGCCCACGCTGTACCGCGCCGTGGTCACCCTCACCGACCCGCACGGCACCGTGCGCGAGGTCACCGCCCAACGGGTGGGCTTCCGCACGCTCGCCATCGGCGGCCGCGAGCTGCGCATCAACGACCAGCCGGTCCTGATCCACGGCGTCAACCGCCACGACCACCACCCCCGCACCGGCAAGACCGTCTCGGTCAGCGACATGCGGCGCGACCTCGTGGGCATGAAGCGCCACAACCTCAACGCCGTTCGCTGTGCCCACTACCCGAACGACCCGCGCTTCTACGACCTGTGCGACGAGCTCGGCATGTACGTCGTCGACGAGGCCGACATCGAGTCGCACGCCTTCATCTTCAGCCTCTGCCACGATCCGGCGTACCGGTCGGCCTTCCTCGACCGCTTCACGCGCATGGTCGAGCGCGACCTCAACCACCCGTCGATCGTCGCCTGGAGCCTGGGCAACGAGAGCGGCTACGGCGCCGTGCACGACGCCATGGCCGGGTGGGCCCGCCACCGCGACCCGAGCCGCCCCCTGCACTACGAGGGGGCGATCATGTGGGACCTGTTCGCCGAGGCGCCGTGCACCGACATCGTGTGCCCGATGTACCCCGAGATCGACGCCATCGTGGCGTGGGCCGATGCCAAGGTCGGCGAGCGGCCGTTGATCATGTGCGAGTACTCCCACGCCATGGGCAACTCGAACGGGTCGCTGGTCGACTACTGGGAGGCCATCGAGTCCCACCACGGCCTGCAGGGCGGGTTCATCTGGGAGTGGAAGGACCACGGCATCACCGCCGAGAAGGCCGACGGCACCACCTATTGGGCCTACGGCGGCCAGCTCGGCGACGAGCCCAACGACGCCAACTTCGTGGCCGACGGCCTGGTCGCCCCCGACGGCGCTCCCCACCCCGCCATGCGCGAGGTGGCGTGGATCGGACGGCCGGTGCGGGTCACCGCCAGCGCCGCCGACCTGCGGGCCGGCCGGGTGCGCCTGCACAACCAGCAGTGGTTCCGCGACCTGGCGTGGCTCAAGGGCGAGTGGGAGGTCACCGTCGACGGCACGGTCGTCGCCCACGGCACGTTCATCCCGCCTGCCGTCGACCCGCGTTCGCATGCAGTGGTCGAGCTGGGCGTCGAGCGGCCGTCGCTGCAGCCGGGTCAGGAGGCGCATCTGACCGTCCGGTTCGTGACGTCGCGCAACGGGTCCTGGGCCGATCGCGGCCACGTGGTGGCCTGGGACCAGCTCGTCCTGCGCACCCGCGCTCCGGGCGCGGCCCGCCGACCGGCCGGCTGGGTCGGCCTCGACCGCGACCGGGCCGCCGGGGTGGCGACGGTGGCCGCCGGCGCGCTGAAGGTCGAGGTCGACGAGGCGACCGGCACGTTGCAGGGGCTGGCGTGGGACGGCCACGACCTGCTCGACCGGCCGTGCCGGCTCGAGCTGTGGCGAGCGCCCACCGACAACGACGGGATGAAGCTCTTCCTCGGCGACGAGGACAAGGAGCTGTGGGTCGGCATGAAGGGCAAGCCCCTCGCCCGGTGGCTCGACTGGGGCCTCGACCGCCTGCACCGCAGCCCGATCGGTGGCCACGTCGACCACGACGAGGCCGGTCGGGTGGTCGTCGAGTCGCGCCACAAGCTCTGGGGGTCCGATGGCTCGCAGGTCGTGACCCACCACCAGCGCATGACCGTGCTGCCGTCGGGCGATGTGCTCTTCGACGAGGACGTCACCGTCCCCGAGGCCTGGGACGATCTGCCCCGCCTCGGCGTGTCCGTGGTCCTGCGGCCGGGTCTCGAAGCGGTCGAGTGGTTCGGACTCGGACCGCACGAGACCTACGCCGACCGTTGCGCCTCGGCCACGGTCGGCCGGTGGCAGGCCGGTGTCGACGACCCGCCGCTGCCGTACCTCGTCCCCCAGGAGCACGGGGCCCATGTGGGCACCCGCTGGTTCGCCCTGACCCCGGGTGGCCGTCGACCGGCCGCCGAGGGCGCCGCCGGCGTCCTGGTCGGCCAGGCCGGCACCGGCCATCTCACGGTGGGCGCCACCCACCACACCTGCGACGACCTGTTCCGCGCCGCCGATCGCACCGAGCTGGTCACCCACGACCAGGTCTTCGTGCACGTCGACGTGGCCCAGCGCGGCCTCGGGACCGGTTCGTGCGGTCCCGACACGCTCGCTCGCTACCGCATCGCCGGCGGCCACCACAGCTGGCGCTGGCGGCTGCGGCCGTTCACCGTCGGGGTCGACGACCCGGGCGAGCTCGGCCGCGTGGTGCTGGGCTGATCAGCGCCGGGGCAGGTCGACCTCGAGGCGGTCGCCGGGGTGGACCCGGTGGGCCGTGCCGGCGATCTCCATCGGCACCGGACGGGCGTCCTCGCCGTCGGCGAGCACCTGCACCAGCACGCGCGTGGCGGTGAAGGTGAGGTCGATGGTGTTG
The DNA here is from genome assembly GCA_046331175.1 of Acidimicrobiales bacterium. Lineage (GTDB taxonomy): Bacteria > Actinomycetota > Acidimicrobiia > Acidimicrobiales > Acidimicrobilacustridaceae > JAWKIW01. Next base: position 102,986 of record JAXLRI010000004.1, on the reverse strand, counting down.
CGGCGGTAGGTCACCTGGAAGTGCAGCCGATCGAGCTCGTCGGGCAGCACCGGGTTGATCACGAGCCGGTCGTGGCGGGTCTCGATGCCGGTGAAGCAGCGCTGGACCAGGTCGACGGTGCCGGCCATCGCCCCGAGGTGGATGCCCTCGGCGGTGGTGCCGCCCTGCACATCGGCGACGTCGGCCACGAGCGCCTGCCGGAACAGCTCCCAGGCCTGGCGCCGGTCGCCGCGCGCGTGCAGCCAGGCGTGCACCACGTAGCTGAGCGTCGAGCCGTGCGAGGTGCGCGCCTCGTAGTACGAGATGGTGCGGGGGATGAGCTCGGGGTCGTACGGGTAGCCGAGCCGCTCGACCAGCTCCTGCACCTCCTCGGCGGAGAACAGGTAGAAGAGCATGAGCGTGTCGGCCTGCTTCGACAGCTTGTAGCGGTTGGGGGTGTCGCCCTCGGCCTCGAGGATGCGGTCGAGGCGACCGATGTCGCCGTAGCGGTGGCGATAGGCGTCCCAGTCGAGCTCGGCGAGGTGCTCGTAGCCCTCGAACTGGCTGATCACGCCGTCGTGGAAGCACAGCGTCATCTTGCGGCTGACGTCGCCCCAGCGGTCGAGCTCCTCCTGGCTGAGCGACAGCTTCTCGAGCAGCTCGTGGCGGCGCAGGTCGGGGAGCAGGGCGAGGGCGTCGAAGGCGCGGCACAGGCACCACACCGCCATCACGTTCGTGTAGGCGTTGTTGCGCAGGCCCGGCTCGTCGGCGTCGGGATAGGCCTCGTGGTACTCGTCGGGCCCCACCACGCCGACGATGTCGTAGCGGTCGCGCAGGTGGTCGTACGTCGCCGCGCTGGCCCAGAAGCGAGCGATCTCCAGCATCATCTCGGCGCCCCAGAACCGCATGAACTCGAGGTCGGCGGTGACCTGCCAGTAGCTCCACACCTTGTAGGCAACGGCAGCGCTGATGTGGCGCTGGAGGTGCGAGGCGTCGGGGAGCCAGCGCCCCGACTTCGGGTTGAGGTGCAGGGTCTGGGTCTCCTCGCGGCCGTTGCTGGCGCTCTGCCACGGGTACATCGCGCCGCGGTAGCCGGCTTCGGCGGCCAGCCGGCGGGCCTGGTCGAGGCGCCGGGCGCGGTAGCGCAGCAGCGACCGGGTGAGCTCGGGGACCCGCCAGCTGAGGAAGGGGAAGATGAACAGCTCGTCCCAGAAGACGTGGCCGCGGTAGGCCTCGCCGTGCAGGCCTCGGGCCGGCACGCCGACGTCGAGCTCGGCGGTGTTCTTCGACGTGGTCTGCAGCAGGTGGAACACGTGCAGGTTGAGCACGCGGGCGGTGTCGTCGACCCGGTCGTCGATGTCGATGCGGCTGCGGTTCCAGGCGTGGGCCCAGGTGACGACGTGGCGCTCGAGCAGCTCGTCGAAGGGCCCGGCGGTGGTGGCCCACTGCTCGGACTCGTGGTGGGGTTCGTAGATGCCGTCGTCGCGCGACGTGAACACCGCGACGACCTTCTCGATGGTGACCGCCACGCCGTCGACGAGGTCGAGGTCGAGGTGGTGGGCGACGTAGCGGGGCGCGGCCTCGGCGCGGCGGTCGACGGCCAGCGGCTCGCCGTCGGCGACCACCCGCGTGCGAGCGGATTCGGCGATCCGGATGTGCGAGTCGCTGGTCTCGACCTCGAGGCACATCGTCTGGTCGTCGGCGAAGCACTCCTCGACGGGCAGGAGGTGGTCGCTCGGGAGGGTGCGGTAGCGCGCCACCCCGTCGTTGGTGACCCGGCCGTCGAGGGCCGAGGTGACGGCGAGCCGACCCGACCAGCCTTCGGCGGCGATCGTGCACTCGATCGCCGCGAGGTGGGGGTCGCGAAGGCTGACGAACCGGCGCTGCGTCACGGCGAGCGTGCGGCCGCCCGGTTGGCGCAGCCGGCTCCGGCGGGTGAGCAGGCCGCGGCGGAGGTCGAGCTCGAGGTGGTGGTCGAGCACCTCGCAGGTGTCGGGGTGGAAGGCGACGCCGTCGGCAGTGGCGAACGACAGCGGCAGCCAGCTCGGCACGTTGACGAGGCTCTCGTTCTCGACGATGCGCCCGGCCACCTCGGAGCGCAGCCGGTTGTAGGTGCCGGCGATGTAGGTGCCCGGGTAGTGGATGCCGTCGTCGACGGTCTCGGCCAGAGCGCCGCGGGTGGCGAGGTAGCCGTTGCCCAGGGTGCAGAGGGCCTCGCGCAGGCCCTCGTCCTCGGGGACGTAGCCCTCGTAGGTCCACAGCCACTGGTCGGGCCGGGGCGGGCCCTGGCCGGCCCTGGTCATCGGGGATCCGGGAGGTCGTCGAGGAGCCGCCGCAGGAACGCCCGCACCTCGGCGGTGTCGGCCAGCCGGTGGTCGGCGGCGGTCGGTCGGTCCTCGTCGCCCACCACCACGCCCAGGCCCTCGCCGCGGACGGCGAGGAAGGCGTCCTCGTCGGTGACGTCGTCGCCGACGTAGACGAGCAGCTCGGCATCGGGGTCGACACCGGCCGCCTCGGCGACGTAGCGCAGGGCCCGTCCCTTGTCCCAGGGGATGTCGGGGCGCAGCTCGAAGATCATCTTGCCGCCGGCCATCCGCAGGCCGGGCTGGCGGTCGGCCGCCTCGGTGACGATGGCCTCGAGCTGGGGCACGGCGTCGGGTGGGGTCTGGCGGAAGTGCACGGCGATGGCGAACCGCTTGCGCTCGACCCACGCCTCGGGAACGGCCGGCACGGCGGCGCGCAACTCGGCCTCGGCGGCGTCGAGCTGGGGCAGGAGGTCGCGCCCGGCCTCGATGTCGCGGCGCTGCCCGTCGGGCGACGCGATGTCGAAGCCGTGGCTGCCGGCGAACCACAGGTGGCCGTCGGCGCCCACCATGTCGCGGACGTCGTCGAGGTCGCGTCCGCTGATGATGCCGACCGTGCAGCGGGTGGCCAGCTCGCCCAGCACGGCCCTGGTCGCCGGGTCGAGCACGGCCAGCTCGGGCCGGGCGACGATGGGCGTGAGCGTCCCGTCGTAGTCGAGGAACACCGCCGGCGTCCGGCCCTCGAGCCGACGGGACACGTCGCCGTCGGTGAGGGCGGACGGAAGGTCGGGCAGCGAGGTGGTGGGGTGGTCGTCGAGCACGATGTGCCCATCGTGCACCGCCAGCGCCGCCAGGTCGGGCACCACCAGGTCGGCGGCGGCGAGGTCGTCGGGGTGGCCGACCCGGTCGACCCCGATCACGAGGCCGAACCCACCCCGGCGGGCGGCCTCCACGCCGGCGATGGCGTCCTCGACCACGGCGGCGCACGACGGGTCGACGCCCAGCCGGCGGGCCGCCTCGAGGAAGAGGGCGGGGTCGGGCTTGCCGGCCAGGCCGAGGGCCGCGGCGTCGATGCCGTCGACCCGCAGCTCGAACCGGTCGGCCACGCCGGCGGCCTCGAGGACCAGGGCGCAGTTCTTGCTGGCCGACACCACCGCCGTCCGGATGCCGGCGGCCCGGAGCTGATCGACGAGGTCGATGGTGGACGGGTAGGCGTCGACGCCGTGGGCGGCGACCGTGGCCAGGAACGCGTCGTTCTTGGTGTTGCCGACCGCGTGCACGGTGTCGTGCCCGGGCGGGTCGTCCGGAGCACCCATCGGCAGGTGGATGCCGCGGGACGCGAGGAAGGCGGCGACGCCGTCCTGGCGGGGGCGGCCGTCGACGTAGCGGCGGTAGTCGTCGTCGGTGAACGGCGCGGCGTCGGGGCCGAGCCGGTGGCGGAGCTCGTCGTCGAACACGGTCGTCCAGGCGGCGAGGTGGACGGTGGCCGTGCGGGTGACCACGCCGTCGGTGTCGAAGATCACCGCCTCGATGCGGCCTGCTGTCGGCGCCACGGTGCCTCCCGGGGGCTCGTCGCCACGCTATCGGGGCCGCCGGGCGACGTCCGTCGGCCGGGTCGAGCCCATGGCCCGGTCCCTTCCCCAGGCGTCGGTCGTCCGCCACCCGCGCGCCACCGGGCAGGGCGTCGGCCTGCTCCCGGTCGCGGGCGATCACGGGGCGGTAGGTTGCGCCGCACCATGTTGCGCGGGCGCACCTACCTCGTCACCGGCTTGAGCCGGCTCACGGCCCGCGTGGTGGCCGTCCTCGTCGAGCGCAACGCCACCGTGATCGTGGTCGGCGATCCTGGCGCCGACGAGGGCACCGCCGAGGTGGCGGCCCTGCTCGATCCGACGGTGCGGGTCGTCGTGCCCGGTGCCGATCGTGATCGCTCGCTGCTCGACGCCGGCCTCCCCGACGCCGACGTCGTGCTGGCCCTCGCCGACGACGACCTCGACAACCTCCGCGATGCCGCCGCCGCCCACGCGCTGGCGCCCGACGTGCCGGTGGTGCTGCGGACCTTCCAGCCCGAGCTGGCCGAGGAGCTCGCCGGTGCCCTCAGCCTGCGGCGCGCCTACTCGGTGGCCGCGCTGGCCGCCCCGGCCATCGTGGCGGCGTCGGTGGGCGAGGAGGTGCTCGAGACCCTGCGGCTCGGCGACGAGGAGATCCCCCTCTGCGTGCTCGACGTCCACGCCCACTCGCCGCTCGAGGGCTGCAGCGCCGACGAGGTCAAGGCCGACACGCTGTGCGCGGTGGCGGCGGTGCGGCGCGGGGGGTCCTGGGTGCCGGCGGCGGCGGCGCACGGTGACCTGCGCGAGGGCGACCAGGTGCTCGTCGGCGGTCGTCTCGGTGACGTGCTGCGCCTCGCCCTGCGCAACGACACCGCCGCCGAGGAGGAGGCCCACCGCGCCCGGTCGGCCGGTCGTCGGCTCGGTCGTCATCGGGGCGGCCGCAGCGACGACGGACCCCGCCCCCGGCGGCCCACGCTCCTGCCCATCAGCCTCGCCGTCTTCACGGTGATCTTCCTCGTGACCGCGATCGTCAACGGCGTGGTGTTCGGCCTCGACGTGCAGGGCTCGCTTGCCGTCGCCCTCGGGGCCGCCCTCGGCAACTCCACACCCACCACCGACTCGGACTGGGTCGAGTGGTTCAACCTGCTCGCCACCGTCGCCGGCGTGGTCCTGCTGTGGGTGCTGCTGTCCCACGTCACCGCTCTCGTCCTGGCCGAGCGCTTCGAGCTGCGGCAGACCCGCCGCGCCCGTCGGCTGCACGACCACGTCGTCGTGGTGGGTCTCGGCCGGGTCGGCTACCGCGTGGTGCAGCTGCTGCGCGAGCTCGAGGTCGACTGCGTGGTCATCGAGAAGTCACCCGACTCGGCGTTCATCGAGGCCACCTCGGTGCACACGCCGGTGCTCACGGGCGACGGCCGCCTGCCCGAGAACCTCGACCGCGCCGCGGTCGACCGGGCCCGGTGCCTCATCGCCTGCACCGACGACGACCTCGACAACCTGGCCACCTGCCTCGAGGCCACCAAGCACAACGCGTCGCTGCGCACGGTCAGCCGCGCCTTCGACGACGTGCTGGTGCACCGCTTGGGCTCGGCCTTCCGCGTGGACGTGGCCCTGTCCACCACCCAGCTGGCCGCCGGTGCCTTCGTGGGTGCCGCGGTCGACGGCTTCGCCATGCGACCCATCACCCTCGACGGGCTCGAGCTGTCGGCCTTCCGCCTCTCGCCGTCGCGCGAGGTGTCCACCGACGAGCTGGCCCGCTGGCGGTCCGAGGGCCTGCGCGTGCTGGCCGTCGACCGGGGCGACGGCGTCGAGCCGCCCACGGTCGCGCTGGCGGAGCCCCTGCGCCCCGGCGACGAGGCGGTGGTGCTGGGACCGGCGGCGGTCGCCCTGGCCGTGGCCCGCGACGCCGTCTCCGACGCTCAGCGGTAGTAGCCGACGACGTCGACGAAGAAGTCGGTGCTGCTGCCGGGCGGCACGTAGCAGGCGATGCGAGCGGCGCTGTCGCAGGCGACGACCGTCGTGTTGGCGACGATGGTGCCGGCCTGGAACCAGTTGATGGTCGAGGCGGTGGGGACCGCGACGCCCTGCTTGTAGGCGACGAGGAAGCCGCTCGCCGAGGTGTTGACCACGGTGACGTTGGCGAGGACGCCGGTGCTGCCGACGGGGACGCCGCTGGCGTTGTTCGTGCAGTCGAGGGTGCGAGACGCCCCGTTGGCCAGGGGCGACTTGGGGGGCGTGGCCGGCGGGTTGCCCGGTCGGGAGTCGTAGATGCGCACGGGGCTCGGCAGCAGCGTGAGGGCCCCTGCGGTGCCGGGGCCGGACACCCGTCGCCACGTGCCGGGCGCCCCAGTGGTGAGGCACAGCCACAGATCGCCGTTGCTGTCCCGCACGAGGGAGCCTGCGGAGCGCCCGACCGCCGAGGTGGGGGGTGGAGCGATGCTGCTCGAGGTCGTGAGGAGGAGGTGGGTCCCGTTCAGACCCGGGTCCGCCTCGACCGCGAGCCCCCCGTTGCTGAGCGCGTACACGCCGTGCCCGGCGCCGCCCGACTCGGCCACGACGGCGTCGTTGCTGCCCGAGTAGCCGTAGACCCCGATGTTCGAGTCGGAGGTGGCGAACACGGCCCAGCTCGTCGTCGACTCGGCCTGCAGGGCGTAGCCGCTGGCCGACACCGCCCGGACGCCGCGGCCGGTCGTGGCGTGGCCGTAGACCCCGCTGCCGCCGGTGGCGTCGCCGTACACCCCCTGACCGGTCGTGGCGATGCCGTACACCCCCTTGCCGCTGGCGGCGTTGCCGGTGACGCCGGTCCCGGTCAGCGGGACGGCGGCACCCAGCACGGCGGGGTTGCCGTCGAAGACCCCCGGTGCCGCGGCCGCCGGTGCCGCCTGGCCGACGGCCAGGGCGGCCCCACCGACCACCGCACCGGCGGCGGCCGTGGCCGCCCGCGACAGCAGGTGCCGGCGATCGGTGACCCCGTCCGATCCGGCGACCTCGTCCCCGTCGCCGTGGCCGCCGGCCGGGCTCGCCCCGTCGGCCGGACCTGGTGGGCTCGGCTCGTCGGCGGCCTCCAGGGCGCCGATGCGCTCCTCGAGCCGGGCGATGAGCTCGTGCTGGGCTCGGACCTGCGCTCGCAGCTCCACCACCTCGTCGGTCATGGCACCCACCTCCCGGTCCTGCGCCTGCGCGCTCGTCCACCCCTCGGTACGCCCACATGCGCGATCGCGGCAGGGCCCTCGGTCACACCGTCCGCCCCAAGGGCGCGCCCGGGGGACGGCGCCAGCACGCGGTGGGCGTGGGCGTGGAGGTGGGTGGTGGCGGCGCGGCGACCCCGCCGCCGCGTCGAGGCGCTAGCGGTAGTAGCCGACGATGTCGACGAAGAAGTCGGTGCTGCTGTTGGGCGGCACGTAGCAGGCGATGTTCGTCAGCGAGCTGCAGGCGACCACCGTGGTGTTGGCAACGATGGTCTTCGGTTGGTACCAGTTGATCGTCGACGCCGCGGGCACGGCTACACCGGCCTTGAAGGCGGTCAGGAAGCCCGTCGCGGACGTGTTCACGACGGTGATGTTGGCCAGCACGGCCTGGGCCCCGGCGGGGACGCCGCTGCTGTTCAGCGCGCAGTTGACCGTCCGGGTGTTCCCGTTGCCGAGCGGCGTCTGCGGGCCGATGATGGGCGGGTTGCCCGGCCGCGAGTCGTAGACGCGCACCGGGGCGTTGAGCATGGTGAGGGCGCCGGCGGTGTTGGTGCCCGACACCCGTCGCCACAGGCCGGGCGTTCCGCTCCCGACGCACAGCCAGAGGTCGCCGTTGCTGTCGCGCACGACGGCCCCCGTCGAGCGGGCGGTCGTGGAGTCCGGCGGCGGCGGGACGGTCTGTGGGCTGCTGAGCACGAGGTGGGTCCCGGTCTGCCCGACGCTGGCCGCCAGCGCCGTCCCGCTTCCGGCGCTGGCATCGAACGCCTTGCCGCTGGATGTGACGGCCTGGAAGGCGATGCCGTTCGTGGCGAAGGACTGCACCCCCACCCCGCCGGTGGTGGCCGCCTGGACACCGATCGCCGTGACGCCGACCGCGGTGGCGGTGACGGCCGGGTTGCCGTCGAAGTTCCCGGAGGCGGCCGCGGCCGGGGTGGCCTGGCTCACGGCCAGGACGGTGCCGCCGGCGACGGCGCCGGCCGCCACGGTGGCGGCCTTGGTGAGCAGCTGTCGCCGATCGGTCCGTCGCTCGACGGTGCCTGTGGTTGCGCTCGCCCCGTCGACGTCCTCGTCGACGTCCTCGTCGACGACCGCCGGCGCAGGTGGCGGGCCGGCGGTCGCGGGGACGGGCGTCGCGGGTGTGGCGCCGGCCGGGTGCTGCACCAGCCGTTCGAGGTGGGCGAGGCGGGCCTCGAGGTGCTCGTTCGCCGCCACCTTCTCCTGCAGGTCGTCGATCAGGGCCTGCTGCTCCTGCACCCGCGCGCGCAGGTCGTCGATCTCGTCCATGGCCCCTCCCAGGTTCCGCTGCCAGCCCGCTTGCCGCCGGGTGCCCGCAGCCTAGGTGGGCCGGAGGGGCCGACGACCGCCGCGTGCTCGTCCGACCAGCGACATCGACCGCGGTGGTCGCAGCGTGAGCCGGGCGTGAGCCGCTCTTCAGCGAGGCGTTAGCGAGGCGCCGGTGCGCGGAAGGCGGCGGCCAGGTCGGCGGGGCCGATCACACCGACGTCGCCCTCGGGCAGGCGGACTCGCACGCGTCGGAAGCGCGAGCGGGCGAAGGCGTCGACGACCACAGCGGCCGGGGCCGATGCGTCGACCACCGGCACGGCGTCCCACGGCAGGGCGACCTCGCGCAGGGCCTGGTGGCCGGCGCCGGCGACCATGCCGACCAGCTCCTGCACTACGAAGCCGTCGGGGTGGCCGGGGGCGCCGACGAGGTAGGTGGGGTGGGCCTCGTCGAGGGGGTGCGAGGCCAGCGCCTCGTCGGCCGGCAGCGCCGGGTCGAGCACCGGCGGGCGATGGCAGAGGGCGCCCGCCGTGCGCCGGGCCTCCTCGGCGGCGCGCCGCACGAAGGCGGATTCGGTGCGGGCGGCCTGGATCACGAACCCGCCGAGCAGCACGAACCAGAGGCCGCTGATGGTGTCGTCCGAGGTGACCGCCAACCACCCGCCGGCGGCGATGGCGACGATGCCGACCCCGGTGCCGATGCCGGCGGCGATCCGGGTGCCGAGGAGGCGGTCGTGGCGCCACCCCCACAGCGCGGCGCGCAGCACGCGGCCGCCGTCGAGCGGGAAGGCGGGCACCAGGTTGAAGACCCCGAGCACGAGGTTGAGCCCGGCGAGGAGCCAGACGGCGTCGCTCACGAGGACGGGGGCACCCACCGCGTCGAGACCGAACCCGGCGAGCACCAGGCTGCCCCCGAGGGCGAGGCTGACCCCGGGACCGGCCAGGGCCATGGTGGCCTCGGCCTTCGGCGACGGCGAGTCGCCGGCCAGCCGGGCGACGCCGCCGAGCATCCACAGCGTGATGTCGACCGTGCCCACGCCGTGGCGGCGGGCGACGAGGGCATGGCCCAGCTCGTGGGCGACGAGCCCGGCGTAGAAGCACGCGACCACGGCGACGGCCATCACCCACGGGCCGACGGTGCCGACCGTGCCGTCGTCGACGGCGTCGTGGAAGTCCCAGACGAGCAGGCCGCCGATGAGCAGCAACGACCAGTGCAGGCCGACGGGGATCCCCGCCACCCGACCCAACCGCACCGTCGCACGCATCACCGCCAGCATCCCACGGGCGGCGACGATGTCCACCCCGCGCCGCCGCACGCGGGGCGACCTCCCCACGGCGTTTGCCGGTGCCGTCAGGTCACCACGCCGTTCTGCATCGCCCACAGGGCGGCGGCGGCCCGCGTGGACACGCCGATCTTCGTGTACACGTGCTGGATGTGGTGGTCGGTGGTCTTCGGTGAGATGAAGAGCTGGTCGGCGATCTCCTTGGTGGTGAGGCCGCGGGCGGCCAGGCGAAGCACCTCGACCTCGCGCCTGGTGAGCCCGCCCGGGAGGTCGGTCTGCCCCCGCCGGCGGCGAGCCGGCGCGTGGCCGGCAGCGGCGAGCACCGCCTCGGCGGCCTCACCGTCGAGCGTCCCGGCGGCGGCCAGGGCGCGGACCTCGGCGGCGGCCTGCTGGTCGGAGATCGCCGGGCGGTCGGCCCGATCGGTGGTCAGACCGACGTAGACGTCGGCGGCGGCCAGCACGGCGGCACCTCGGTCGATGGCGTCGGCGCGTGCGCCCCGGTGGTACCCCGAGCCGTCGGCTCGCTCGTGGTGGGCGGCGGCGACCGGGTTGAGCGGAGCCAGGGCGGGTGACCGGCGCAGCATCTGCTCGGTGAGCATGGGGTGCAGCTCGACGCGGTCGAGCTCGGTGCGGGTGAGGGGGCCGGGCTTGTCCCAGATCGAGTTCGGCACCGCGGTGGTGCCGAGGTCGTGGACGAGGGCGGCCCGTCGTGCCACCGCGAGCTCGCCGGTGCCGAAGCCCATCGCCTCGGCGGCGGCGGCGACCAGCGCGGCGCAGCGGCGGCTGTGCCCGGCCATGTACGGCGACTTGAGGTCGATGAAGTCGGCCATGACGGCGAGGGCGTCGTCGAGCTCGTCGCCGTCGAGCACGTGGTGGGGACGCGGCTCGAGGTCGAGCACGGCGTCCCACGGCTCGAGCTTGCGCAGCTGCTCGAGCCAGCCGTCGCCGTGGACCACGAACAGGTCGGCGAGCTCGGGGTCGTACGTGCGGCCGGAGCGGTTGCCGGCGGTCGCCACCGCGTGGGCCGGCGAGGTGAGCCGGGCGAGGGCCTCCATGTCGTGGCTCAGGTGCACGATCCGCATGGCCAGCGGGATCTGCTCACCGGAGGCGCCGTTCGGGAAGCCGTTGCCGTTCCACCGCTCGAAGGTGAAGGCCAGGGCCTCGCGCACGTCGGGGCCGAACGCGAGCCGGTCGGCGAGCATGTCGCCGACCTCGCAGCCGGAGGCGAAGTTGAGCACGGCCCAGTCGTGGGCCCCCTCCTGGATCGCGGCGGCGACCTGGTCGCGCTCCTCGGGCGGGTGGGCGGCGGTGGCGAAGGCCAGCACGTCGCGCATGACCTCGGCCGGGTTGGCGGCGTCGTGGACGAGGGTCTGGGCGCGGATGGCGATCTCGTCGCCGAAGATGGTCGCGACCTCGTGGGCGTGGCCGGTGCAGCCGACGTAGCGCAGGAGCGAGACCCAGTAGACGGTCTGGCGCAGCTCGTCGTCGGCGCCGAGGGCATCGCAGATGGCGCTGGACAGGAGGCACGAGCGCAGCTGCGACTCGAGCGGTTGGCCGAAGGCGTTGTCCTGGGCGAGGGCGAAGGTGGCGACCAGCTCACCGAGGCGGAGTGACGAGGGATCGGAGATCGGACACCCTCCTGAAGCGGGACGAGCGGTCGGAGCCTACGACGGGTCGGCCCGGCCCCGTGCCCGCTCGTACGATGGCGAGGTGGCTCCTCAGGTCGCCCGACGGGCGGGCATCGCCCCCTTCCACGTGATGCAGGTGATGAAGGCGGCGGGGGAGCGGGCGGCCACCGGTGGTGACGTGCTGCACCTCGAGGTGGGCCAGCCCGCGACGGGCGCGCCCGAGCCGGTCGTCGAGGCGGCGGCCCGGGCCCTGCGCGAGGGACCGTTGCACTACACCGACGCCGACGGCCTGCCGGCGCTGCGGCAGCGCATCGGTCGTTGGTACGCCGAGCGGTACGCGGTCGACGTCGACCCTGCACGCGTCGTCGTCACCACGGGGGCGTCCGGCGCCTGCGTGCTGGCCTTCCTCGCCTGCTTCGACGTGGGAGGTGCTGTGGCCGTCGCCCGGCCCGGCTACCCCTGCTACCGGAACATGCTGAGCGCCTTCGGGACCGAGGTTGTCGACCTGCCGGTCGATGCCTCGTCCCGCTTCCAACCGACGGCCAAGCACCTGGACGCCGCGCGGGCCATGGTCGACGGCGGTCACCTCGCCGGCCTCGTGGTGGCCAGCCCGTCGAACCCCACCGGCACGATCCTCGACCGACCGGCGCTCGACGCCCTGGCGGCGTCGTGCCGCGAGGGTGACACGTGGCTGGTCTCCGACGAGATCTACCACGGCATCACCTATGGCCCACCGGCCACCACCGCGCTGGCCGTCGACGACGGCGCCATCGTGGTGTCGTCGTTCTCGAAGTACTTCTCGATGACCGGCTGGCGGCTCGGCTGGCTCGTGGTGCCGCCCGAGCTGGTGACGCCGGTGGAGCGCCTCGCCCAGAACCTCACGGTGGCGCCACCCACGCTGCCCCAGCAGGCCGGGCTGGCGGCCTTCGACGCCGTCGCCGAGCTCGACGGCCACGTCGCCCGGTACGCGGCCAACCGTGAGGTGCTGCTCGACGGCCTGGCCGCCGCCGGCTTCGATCGCATCGCCCCCGCCGACGGCGCCTTCTACCTGTGGGCCGACGTGTCGGCGTGGACCGACGACAGCCAGGCGCTGTGCGCCGAGTGGCTCGCCGACCTGGGCGTCGCCGTCACCCCGGGCATCGACTTCGATCCGGTCGACGGGCACCGCTTCGTGCGGTTCTCCTTCGCCGGGGCCACCGTCGAGATCGCCGCCGCCGTCGACCGCCTCGCCGGCTGGACGGCGGCCCACCCGCCAGCTCGATGACGGGCGCGTGCCTGGGCGACGCCACCGATCAGGTCACGCGGAGGGCATCGACGTCGTCGCGGCGGCGACGGGTGAGGGCACGCCGCACGGCGTCGTCACCGTGGCGGTGGCGGGCGGCGGCGACCAGCACCTCGATCGCGGTGGCGGTGGCCTCGGGTGTCGCGGGCACGGGCCGGCCGGTCGACAGGGCGAGGTCCTCGAGGTGGACCGACAGCTCGACGCAGCGGGTGCGCAGGTACTCGTCGAGCAGGAGCTGCTCGCCGGGCCGGTGGGCGACGGCGACTCGGCGCTCGGCCGGCTCGGTTGCCAGGCGGTCGCGCAGCCGGGCGAGCGCGGCGGCGGCCGTCGTCGAGACCCCCGCCGAACCGGCTTCGGCGATCGCCTCGCTGCGGGACCGGACGCCGCGGTTCAGCTCGGCATCGGCGTCGGGCAGGTCGACGACGCGGCCGTAGTAGGTGGCGGCATCGACCCAGAGGGCAGGGTCGTCCGGTGGCGGTACTCCAGGCGCGAGCCCATCGAGGAACGCCTCGACCTGGGTGATGCTCAGCGACAGGTGGCCGGCCAGCGCGCCGACGGTCATCCCATCGAGGTCGCTCGGCTCGTCCCACGCCTCGGCCACGGCGTCGTCGGTGAGCAGCTCGACGGCGGCGGCCGCCGCCTGCAGGAAGGCCGGTCGCACCGCCACGAGGTCTGCCGCCACCGCTGCCCGATCAGGCGGTGGGGGAGAAGGTGACCGGCAGCGCCTCTGGCCCGGAGATGAAGTTGGCCGGGCGCATCGGCGGCTTGGCGTCGGTGGCGAGGGCGAGGTCGGGCAGCCGGTCGAGCAGCTGCTCGAGCATGACCTTGATCTCGAGGCGGGCGAGCGAGTTGCCGAGGCAGAAGTGGGCGCCGAAGCCGAAGGCGACGTGGTCGTTCGGGGAGCGCCGGATGTCGAAGGTCTCGGGGTCGGCGAACACGGCCTCGTCGCGGTTGGCCGACGCGTAGAGCAGCAGCAGCTCGTCGCCCTCGGCGATGCGCTGGCCGTGCAGCTCGGTGTCACGGGTGGCGGTGCGGCACATGTTCTTGATCGGGCTGACCCAGCGCAGCATCTCCTCGACCGCGCCCGGCAGGAGCGACCGGTCGTCGCGCAGCTGGTCCCACGCGCCGGTGAGGAGCAGCTGGTAGACGCCCTCGCTCAGCACGTGTCGGGTGGTCTCGTCGCCGCCGACCAGGATGAGCAGCGAGTCGTAGATCAGGTCGTCGTGGGTGAGGCGCTGCCCGTCCACCTCGGCGTGCACCAGGATCGACATGAGGTCGTCGCGCGGGTTGGCACGACGGTCGGCGATGACCCGGTCGGCGTACTCGTTGTAGTCGGCGAAGGCCTGGATCATCGTCTCGAGCTGGGCCTCGGTGGCATCGCTGTCCTGGCCCTTCACGAGGTCGTCGGACCACTGCAGCAGCGTGGCGCGGTCCTCGGGGGCCACGCCCAGGGCGTCGCCGATCATGATCAGCGGCAGGGGGGCGGCCACGTCGCGGACGAAGTCGCACGAGCCGGCGCCGGCGACCTGGTCGATGATCGAGCTGCACACCTCGCGGATCTTCGGCTCCTGGTCGCGAACCTGCCGGGGGGTGAAGCCCCGGTTCACGAGCTTGCGCCGACCCCAGTGCGCCGGATCGTCGAGGTCGATCATCATCGGCGTGGCCGGCTGGTTGGGTCGGATGCCGCCGCCGTTGCAGAAGGTGGCCGAGTCCTTGGAGACCGCCCGCACGTCCTCGTAGGTGCTGACCCCCCAGACGTTGCCGGCCTCGTCCCAGTAGACCGGGGCGTTGACCCGCATCCACGCGTAGTGGGGCTCGGGGCCGTTGGCGTAGAAGTCGCCGGCGGTGAGGCGGATGGCGGGGTTGGTGGGGTGGTCGGGCATGGCGGGATGGCTCCTGCACGTCACGGGGCGCCGCGTCGAAGCGGCCGCCGATTCGGGTCCAGCCGTTTCTGACACTGTGTCACATCCCGCCCCGAACGCGAGTCGCCGAGGAGGGCCTGCATCGTCTCGCGGACGGGTCGCCTGGGAGCCTTGTGTGTTCGGCGGGCGAGCTCGTCGCTGCCGGGGCCGATGTCGTCAGGGCTCGGGAGCGATGAGCGGCACCGTCGGGAAGTGCGTCCGGTATCGGCCGACGTCTCTGGTCAGGAGGTGAAGGCCGGCGACGGCGGCGTGGGCGCCGATGAAGAAGTCCGGCAGCGTCGTCGCCCTCGTGCCCTGGTTCCGTCGGTACTCGAGGAAGACCTTGCCGGCCAGGAACGCCGCCGGCCACGGGATCGGCTCGCGCCGGTAGTCCCGCGGTGGGAGGGCATCCTCGAGCGCTTCGACGGACGTGAACCGGATCGAGACCTCGGCGTAGACGACCGGGTTGATGAAGAGGGGGCCAGCCTCGGCGGCGTCGGCCAGGGCGTCGGTGGACCACTCCTCCCAGACCGGGTCCTCGGTCAGGATGTCGAGCAGCACGTTGTTGTCGACCAGGGTGCCTTCGGCCATGTCAGGCGTCGCGGGTGAGGGCCATGATCTCGTCGGTCGTCATCTCGACGTCGCCGCGTCCCTTGAGGCGCTCGGCGAGCCGGCGTCCGCGGGTGGGTCCTCGGTCGCTCTTGCGCACGACGATGGTGTCCTTGCGGCGCTCGAACTCGACCTCGGTGCCGGCCCCGATGCCGAGGGCGTCTCGGAGCTCCTTCGGGATGGCGGTGATCGTCGGCGCAGGCCGGGGACAGGGCGGCTGGCGGCGTGGTGCAGGACGGCGGCGGGGGGCGCGGGTTCGCTCGGCGGGGGCGGGTCGGGCAGGCTGGTCGGCATGGCTGACACGGGGGACGAGGCGGCGAGCAGCGCGGGCACCGGCGGGGGTGACGACGAGGCCGGTCGGCTGGCGGCGCGCGCCGCGACCAGCGCCTGGGTGGCGGCCGAGCCCGGCCTGGCCGACGCCATCGCCGAGCTCGACCACCGGGCCGGTCCGGCCAAGCGGGCCCTGCCCGACCGCGCCAACCGCCTGGCCCAGCCCGGGCCGGTGCCGCCGGCCCGCGTCGCCCGTCACGTGGCCGCCGCCGGCGTGTCGCGCGCGGTGCGCATCGGCACCCGCCTGCCCGACCTGCGCGACCTCGTGCCACTGCGCGACCCGCGGGGCTGGGTGCTCGACACCGCCATCGAGGGCTTCGTCGACCAGCTCGCGCTCGGCGGCGCGGCGGCGGCCGAGGTGGCCCGCATCATCGAGGGCTCGGGCGTGCTGTTCCCGTCGGTGCTGCGCGACGAGCTGTCGCGTCGAGGCATCCAGCCCGTCGAGGTCGAGCACACCACCGCTGCTGACATCGCCGGGCGATCGCTGGCCGGCGTCGACCTGCTCGAGGCCGACCCGCTGGTGAACCTGCCGACGTCCGAGCTGCGCGTCGGCTCGCTCGACGAGCAGGGCGACGGCATCGACCGCCGCGACGTGCTCGTGCGCCTGCGCCGCCCGCACGTGAGCCGCGAGCTGCAGGCCGACGTGCGCATGCAGGCGGGCATGGCGCTCGCCGTCCAGCGGGCCGTGCCGACGGTTGGCGGGATGCACCCACTCGGCTTCGTCGAGCTCATCGCCCGGATGGCGCTGGAGGAGACCGACCTGCGCAACGAGGCCCTCAACCTCGTCGAGCTGGCCGTGACCCTCGAGCAGCTCGATGCCCGTGGCCTCGACGTCGCCCACCCGATCCCGGGCCGGGCCACCGAGCGGGTGGTCGTCCTCGAGCACCTCGAGGGCATCCCGCTGCACCGCTTCTCCGGCTCGGTGGTCGAGGGGACGGCGGCCCTCCAGGCGATCATGTCGCTCACCCTCGAGTCGGCCCTGCTCCACGGCACCTTCTGGGCCGACCCGAGCCCCGAGCACCTGCTGGTGCAGCCCGGTGGCCGCCTGGCGCTGGTCGGCACCGGCGTGGTCGGTCACCTGCCGCTCTCGCTGAAGAAGGCCGGCATCGGCTTCCTCACGTCGCTGTTCTCCGGCGACGCCGCCGGCCAGGTCGCCGCCATGGAGCTCGCCGGCGCCGCACCGGGCGACGTCGACACCAAGGCGCTCATCGCCGACCTGTCGTCCGCCGACGCGCTCCAGCCCACCACGATCATGTTCGGCGGCGAGCAGGCGCTGCTGGCCGGGCTCAACGAGGCGGTGCGGCTGATGCTCAAGCACCGGCTCCGGCCGCCGGTCGAGGTGGTGCTGCTGCTGCGCACCATGTTCGCCCTCGGCCCGCTCGCCGACCGGCTCGTGCCCGACGGCGGCGGCCTCATGGCCGGGCTGCTCGGCCTCCTGCCCCGGTTGCCGGCGATCCTCGCCCAGGCCGGCGACGACGCCTGATCCGGCACCGTCGCCCGCCTGGCGGCGCGCCCTCGCGCCCCCTCGGGCGCCGCACCTGACGGGGCGTCAGGTTCTTGGCTAGCGTGCGCGCCATGAGCGAACCCGCAGCCCCCGCCGTCCTCGTCGAGCGCGACGGCCACGTCGTCACCCTCACGCTGAACCGGCCCGAGAAGCGCAACGCCTTCAACGCCGAGATGCTCTGCCTGCTCGCCGACGCGTGGGACATGATCGACGGCGACCCCGAGGTGCGGGTGGCCATCCTCACCGGCGCCGACGGCCACTTCTCGGCCGGTGCCGACCTCGACCGCCTCGTCGGCGCCCTGCTGTCGGGCAAGCCGCCCGAGACCGAGTACGAGGCCCGCATCCGCGACGACTTCTCGATCATCTTCAAGGGCTTCCTGAAGGAGTACCGCACCAAGAAGCCGTTGATCGCCGCCATCGAGGGCTACTGCTACGCCGGCGGCACCGAGATCCTGCAGGCGACCGACCTGCGGGTGGCCGGCGAGAGCGCCCAGATCGCCATCTCCGAGGTGCGTCGGGGCCTGTTCCCGATGTCGGCCTCGACCATCCGCCTGCCCCGCCAGATCCCCTACGCCATCGCCATGGAGCTGCTGCTCGTCGGCGACGCCATCACCCCCGAGCAGGCCAAGCACTTCGGGCTGATCAACCACGTCACCCCCGACGGCGGCGCGCTGGCCAAGGCCCGCGAGCTGGCCGACAAGATCGCCGCCAACGGCCCGCTCGCCGTGCAGGGCATCAAGGCCGCCGTGCTGGCCGCCGACAGCGTCCCCGAGGTCGACGCCTTCGCCAAGGAGATGGAGATCGGCATGGCCGTCATGGCCAGCAACGACGCCAAGGAAGGCCCTCGGGCCTTCCTCGAGAAGCGCACCCCCAACTTCACCGGCACCTGAGCCCGCCTCGGTCGCTCAGCGCTCAACGTTCCCGCCGAACTTCCCGCGATTCCGTGGCACCAAGCCTCGGAATCGCGGGAAGTTCGCGTTCTGTGGGGCGGGCGCGAGGGGCAGGGTGGGGTCTTGCGCCGAGGGCCGCTTCCGGCAATACTGAACCTTGTGGTTCAGTATGTGGAGGCCGACCTCGATGCCTCGTTCGCGGCGCTGGCCGACGGCACGCGGCGCGGCGTGCTCGAGCAGCTGGGACGGGGGGAGGCGTCGATCTCGGACCTGGCGGCCCGGTTCGACATGACGCTCACCGGCATGCGCAAGCACGTCGGGGTCCTCGAGGACGCAGGGCTCGTCACCACGGAGAAGGTCGGGCGCGTGCGACGGTGCCGGATCGGAACGCGTCGCCTCGACGAGGTGGCGCGGTGGATCGACGCCTACCACCGCCTGTGGGACGAGCGGTTCCGCGAGCTGGACCTCGTGATCGAAGACCTCAAGCAGAAGGAGCAGTCGGATGGGAACGGGTGAACCAGCGGCCAGGAGCCGCACGACCGTGGAGCGGACGTCGGATCGCGAGATCGTCGTCACGCGGTGGTTCGACGCGCCAGCGCGCCTCGTGTTCGAGGCGTGGTCCAACCCCGAGCTGTTCCAGCGGTGGTGGGTGCCGCGGTCGATGGGCATGACGCTGCACGGGTGCGAGCTCGACGTCCGCACCGGTGGCACCTACCGGCTCGACTTCGGCGACGGCATGGTCTTCTTCGGCAAGTACCTCGAGGTCACCCCACCCTCGCGCATCGTGTGGACGAACGACGAGGGCGACGGCTCGGTCACCACGGTGACGTTCGAGGAGGTCGACGGGCGCACGTTGCTCGTCATGGCCGAGCTGTTCCCGTCGAAGGAGGCGCTCGACGCCGAGGGCGGTGCCGCCGACGCGGCGCACGAGACCTTCGACCAGCTCGAGGAGCTGCTGGCCACCCTGGGCTGAGGAGCTGCTGGCCACCCTGGGCTGAGGAGCTGCTGGCCACCCTGGGCTGAGGAGCTGCTGGCCACCCTGGGCTGAGGAGCTGCTGGCCACCCTGGGCTGAGGAGCTGCTGGCCACCCTGGGCTGAGGAGCTGCTGGCCACCCTGGGCTGAGGACCTCGGCCGGCGGACCGCGGCACCCCAGCCGGGGCTGCGTCCCCGAACTTCCCGCGATTCCGTGGCACCAAGCCTCAGAATCGCGGGAAGTTCGCGTCGGCGTCGGCGTCGGCGTCGGCGTCGGCGTCGGCGTCGGGCGTCAGCGGGTGCGAAAGGCCGGGGTGGCGGTGCAGGTCGGGGTGCCGGCCAGCACCGCTCCCGGGTCGCGCAGGAACGACACCACCAGCTGCTGGGGGCAGGTGCCGGCGTCGATGACGGCGTGGCCCGCCCCGTCGACCACGACGGTGCGCGACGACGACAGGCCGCCGGCGGCCTGCTCGGCCCACGAGGGCGGCGTGACCGGGTCGTAGGTGCCGGCCAGCAGGAGGGTGGGCACCGACGACCGGGTCGCCGGAGCCGGTCGAGCCGGGAGGTCCCACGCCGCGCAGTCGGCGAGGCTGGCGGCAGCGCTGTCGACCAGGATCGAGCGCCACGGCTCGGGGACGCCGGCCGACCGGTCGTCGATGCCGGCGCGGCGGTTGTCGGGTGCCTCCTCGGCGCACTCGACGGCGTAGAAGAGGCCGTCGCTGTCGTCGGGGCGCCGGCCGGCATCGGGCGGCTCGGCGGCGGTGCTGGGATCGGTCGGCTCGGTGGCGCCGGCGGACTGCAGGAGGTCGTAGCCCTCGCCGACCCGACCACGGGCGATCAGGTCGAGGGCGCGCGGCAGGTCGGGGATGGCGGCGGACAGGTACAGGGCCGAGCCGAGGGCGTCGACCACGTCGGCGCCGGCGATGTCGGCGTCGTAGGCCTCGCCGGTCTCGGGGTCGGTGATCGAGGCGGTCACCGGCTGGTCCTGGAGCCGACCGATGGCCTCGGACACCCGGCGTTCGAGGTCGGGGAAGGCGGCGTCGCAGGCGGGGTCGGCGTGGCAGCCGGCGAACAGGCGGCTGATGGCGTCCCACAGCACGGCGGCCTCGGCCTCGTAGCCGTGCACGCCGACCGGGTAGACGGAGTCCAGGACCGCGGCTCGCACGCCCTCGGGGTGGTCGGCGAGGACCCGCAGGGCGAGGCGGGTGCCATAGGAGACGCCGAACAGGTCGACCGACCCGAGCCCGAGCGCGGTGCGCAGGTCGGCCACGTCGGCGGCCGACTCCTCGGTCGAGAACGCCGCCAGGTCGACGCCCTCGGAGGTGAGGCGGCGTCGACAGGCGGCGAACAGCGCGGCCACCTCGTCGTCGGTGGACGCCTCGGGGTGGCGCCGTGACTCCTTGTCGCACGACAGGCGTGGCTCGGACCAGCCGGTGCCGCGCTGGTCGACCAGGATCACGTCGCGGTCGGCGAGCAACGGCGAGGACGGGGTCAGCCACGTCTCGACGGCGGACAGCGCCGAGCCACCGGGGCCGCCCTCGAGGTAGACGACGGGGTCGGGCGCCTTGTTCGGGTTGGGCGAGCGCAGCACCGCGACGGCGAGGCGGACCGTCCCGCTGCCGGCGCGGTCACGCCGGGCGGGCACGGTGAGCGTGCCGCAGGTGACGTCGGGCCGTCGAGCGGCCTCACCCCGGAACGGGCAGCGGCCAGTGGTGAAGGTGGGTGCCGGCAGGCCGGCTGCTGTCGTGCCAGGCCCCGGCGGCGGCGCGGTGGCGCCCGGTGCGGCACTTGGCGGCGCGCCGCCACCTGAGGCGGAACCGCCCGGGCCGCCCGGGCCCGATCGGCCGGCGCTGCTCGAGCCGCCAGCGGCCGGGGCGGCCGGCCCGGACGACCCGGAGCACGCGGCGAGCACCGCCAGCGCGGTGGCGACGAGCACCGCCGCCGCCCGCCGACGGTGTCGAGGGATCACTTGAAGCCGGTGATGGGCGGGCACCCGCCGACGGGGGCGTTCGGGTCGTTGATGAAGGCGACGACCAGGTTGGCCTCGCACGCACCCGAGAAGTAGACGCCGTGGCCGGAGCCGTCGACCTGGACGAACTGGGCCTTCGGGAGGCGGCTGGCTGCCAGCTGGCCCCATGCCGGCGGGGTGATCGGGTCCATCGAACCGGCCAGCACGAGGGTGGGGATGTCGGCCTTGGTCTCGGCCAGCGGGTGCGGCGGGACCTTCCACTTCTGGCAGACCTCGAGGTTCTGCTTGGCGTTCTTCAGCAGGGCCGACTTGAGCGGCTCGGGGATCTCGGCGGAGTGGGCGTCGAGCTCCTCGGCGGTCGCGTTGGGGCCCTCCTCGGCGCACTGGACGGTGAAGTGCAGGCCGTCGCTCTGGGACGGTCGCCGGTTCGAGACGTCCTTCTCCGGCGTGATCACGATGCTCGGCAGGGCGTCGGCGACCAGGTTCAGCCCCTGCAACGTCTTTCCGTTCGCCGACAGGGTGATGGCCTGGGGGATGTAGCGGATGGCGTCGGCGACGTAGGAGGCGGAGAAGAGGAACTGGGCGAAGTCGGCGCCGGTGAACTGGAAGGGCTCGAGCTCGCCGTCGCTGGTCACCCGCCGCACGCGCAGCGGGTCGGTGTTGAGCTGGTTGATGGCCTGGCCGAGCTTGGCGTCGAGGTCGGGGTACTTGCTGTTGCAGGCCGGATCGGCGGCGCAGGCGTCGAAGATGGCGCGGAAGGCGCGGTAGGCGTCGACGGGGATGTCGGCGAACGCCTTGACGCCGGCGGGGTAGGTGGAGTCGAGCACCACGCTGCGGATGCCCTCGGGGTGCTCGGCCATGATCTGCAGGCCCAGGCGGGTGCCGTAGGAGACCCCGAACAGGTTGTACTGGTCGAGCTTGAGGGCGGTGCGCAGGTCGGCGATGTCGGCGCCGATCTCGGACGTGTTGTACATCGCCGGGTCGATCTTGCCGCCGGCGAACAGCCGCTCGTAGCACTTGCCCATCAGCTCGACGTCCTGGTCGGACTTGGTCGAGGTGGCGAACTCGAAGTCGCAGCCGAGCCGGGGGTCGGAGTAGCCGGTGCCCCGCTGGTCGACGAGGATGACGTCACGTTCGGCGAGCAGCGGCGAGGGCGGGTTGGTCCACAGCTCGAGGCCGGCAAGGGCCGAGCCGCCGGGGCCGCCCTCGAGGTAGATGACCGGGTCGGGCTTGGGGGTGGGCGACGTGGACTTCAGGGTCACCACCTGCAGGGTGACCTTGTTGCCCTTCGGGTTGTCACGGTTCTCGGGAACGGTCAGGGTGCCGCACACGACGGTGACGAACTTGATGCCCTTGACGCCCTTGACCGGGCAGTCCTGCTGCTGCTTGTACACCGGCTGGTAGACGGGCTTGGGCTTGGTGGTGGTGGGCCCGCCGAACGTGGGGGCGACCACGTTGTCGAGCTTCTTGTTGGGGTCGTCCTTGGCGCACGCGGCCGCCAACAGCAACAGGACCATCCCCACCGCCGCGAGCACCGTGCCGACCCGTCCTCGTGTGTGCCGCACGGGGCAAGGAATAGCACGTCTGCCGATGGCCACGGGATCGGGTTCCGACCCCGGGCGGGCTGGGGCTCAGCGGTAGTAGCCGATGACGTCGACGAACACGTCGGTCCGGCTGTTGAGGGGCACGTACAACGAGATCTGGGCGGCCGCGTCGCAGGCGACCACCGTCGTGTTGGCGACGATCTCGCCGGCGGTGAACCAGTTGATGCTGGACGCCTTCGGCGTGCTGGCCCCGGCGCGGAAGGCGGCGAGGAAGCCCGACGCCGACGTGTTGACCACGGTCAGGTTGGCCAGCACCGCGGTGGCACCGGCCGGCACACCGCTGCTGTTCACCTTCGTGTCGATGGTGCGGATGCCGCCGCCACCCAGCGGGCTCTTGGAACCGACCTCGGGTGGGTTGCCCGGCCGCGAGTCGTAGACGCGCACCGGGACGTCGAGCAGCACCAGCGCCCCTGCGGTGCTGGCGCCACCCAGGCGCCGCCACGTCCCCGGGGTGCCCGCCTTCGTGCAGAGCCAGAGGTCGCGGTTCAGGTCGAGGGCGACCTCGCCGTCGACGTGGGCGTCGGTGCGACCGGTGGGCACGGGCAGGCCGTCTGGTGTCGGGTCCTCGGCCGCCGGACCCTGGAGGAGCAGGTGGGCCTTGGCCGTGGTGAAGTCGGCCCCGGCGACCACTGGGTAGCCGCTCGACGACGTGCCCCGCACGCCGGCACCTCCGAGGGCCGAGCCGCTGACCCCGATGCCGGTTGCCCCGGTGCTGTCCCCGAGCACCCCGGTGCCGTTGCCGTTCCTGGCGTCGACGGTTGCGACGAACGTGGTGCTGGTCGCGGCGATGGCATTGCCGGGGCCGGTGCCGGTCGCGATCACGGCGGGGCTGCCTGAGAACGTGCCCACCGCAGCTGCGGCCGGATCCGCCGTGCCCAGCACCACGGCGGCGCTGCCGGCGGCCGCCCCGGCGGCGACCATGCCCGCTCGCCGCAGCAGCTGGCGCCGGTCGGTCACCACGCCCGGCACGGCCCATCGGTCGATCGTCGCGGCGGGACCGCCGTCGCGCGGTCCGGGCCCGCCGGGGATCGGCCGGTCGGGGGTCGGCCCGCCATGGGTGACGGCCTCGAGCCGGCCTCTGACGTCGGCCAGCTCGTCGCGCAGCGCCTGGATCGCTTCGGCCTGCTCGTGGACGAGGACCTGGAGCTCGTCGGTCGACGCCATTGCGCCTCCTTCGGATCGTGCCCGCCCGGGGTCACGGCGCTGCCGGCCCGGGCGCGCTCCACCCCGACCGTCCGCCCTCGGGGCGCGCTCGGTCAGGGCCGAAGGTCCACGGCTGCCCCGACGGGGGTCGCCATCCCCGGCGAGCGATTCGTCAGCCGAGGACGATGTCGGTGATCTGCTGGAGGGCCTGCGTGCTGCCCGGCGAGTAGACGAGCAGCGTCGACACCGGTGACTCGTCCCAGGCGGCCAGCCGGTCGCGGATGCGCTCGGGTGGGCCGACGAGGGAGATGGCGTCGGCGAAGTCGTCGGGGACGAGGGCGATGGCCTCGTCGCGGCGACCTTCGAAGAAGGCCTCCTGGATGGCCAGCGCCTCGGCCTCGTAGCCGAACCGGGCCATGAGCTTGGTGTGGTAGTTCTGCCCCTTGGCTCCCATGCCGCCGATGTAGAAGCCCAGCATCATCTTCACCGAGGCCAGGCCCTCCTCGACCGAGTCGGTGACGTTGAGCTGCACGCCGGCCACGATGTCGAAGCCGTCCTTGGCCGGGGCGAGCGACTCGGCGTACACGTCCTGGTGGTACGGCGAGTAGTAGAGCGGCAGCCAGCCGTCGGCGATCTCGGCGGTCTGGCGTACGTTCTTCGGTCCCTCGGCGCCGAGGTAGATCGGCAGGTCGCGGCGCAGCGGGTGGGTGATCGCCTTGAGCGGCTTGCCCAGACCGACCGAGCCGGGGCCGTGGTAGGGGTGCTGGTAGAACTCGCCCTGGAAGTCGAGCGGCTCCTCGCGGCGCAGCACCCGGCGGACGATCTCGACGTACTCGCGCGTGCGGGCCAGCGGCTTGTCGCTCGGCCGGCCGTACCAGCCCTCGACGACCTGCGGGCCGCTCACGCCGAGTCCGAGCTGGAAGCGGCCGTTGGAGATGTGGTCGAGGGTGATGGCCGCCATGGCCGTGGCCGTGGGCGTGCGCGCCGCGAGCTGCACGACCGAGGTGCCGAGCTTGATGGTTGACGTGTGCCCAGCGATCCAGCCGAGCGGCGTGAAGGCGTCCGAGCCCCAGGCCTCGGCCGTCCACACGGAGTCGAAGCCGAGGCGCTCGGCCTCCTTGGTCACCTCGATGACGCCCGGGGGTGGCAGCTGCCCCCAGTAGCCCCACATCAGGCCGAGCTTCACGACGTCCTCCCCTCGCCGCCACCCGTCGGCGCCGGCCCCGCCACGCTACCGGTCCATGACGACCCGTCAGGAATCGTCGTCGCCGGTCGGCTCGCTCGGGTCAGCAGCCGGATCGGACCGTGGCGGGGCGGCGGGCGGGGTGCGCGGGCGAGCCGAGGGGCCCCGGCGGCGCACCGCGGGCGCTCGCCCAGCGCTGCTCGATCTCGGTGGGCACCACGGCGGGCGACACCAGGAAGCCCTGCAGCTCGTCGCACCCCAGCCCGCGCAGCACAGCGAGCTGCTCGTCGGTCTCGACGCCCTCGGCCAGCGCCGTCATGCCGAGCGAGTGGGCGAGGGAGATGACGGCGGCCACGATGGCGGCGTCGTCGTCGTTGCTGGTGAGGCCGGCGACGAAGGACCGGTCGATCTTCAGGGTGTCGATCTGCAGGCGCTGGATCCACGTCAGCGACGACAGGCCGGTGCCGAAGTCGTCGATGGCGGCGCGGACCCCGGCGTCGCGCAGCGCCGCGATGCCCCGAGCCGCCTTGTCGAGGTCGCCGAGCAACGAGCGCTCGGTGACCTCGATCCCGAAGCGGCTGGGCGGGACCCCGTGCTCGGCGAGGGTCTCGCTCACCAGGCGGGGCAGCGAGGGGTCGGCGAGGAGGGCGGGGGAGAGGTTGATCCACACCGAGATGGGGAGCCCTTGGCTCGCCCACGCTCCGGCCTGGCGGATGCCCTCGGCCAGGACCCAGCGGTCGATCAGCAGCCCGAGCCTGGTCTCCTCGGCCACGTCGATGAACGCGCCGGGGAGCAGGAGCCCGCGGGTGGGGTGCTGCCAGCGCAGCAGCGCCTCGACGCCCTGGATGCCGAGGTCGTCCACGTCGACCTGTGGCTGGTAGTGCAGGACGAGCTCGCCACGCGCCAGGGCGTCGCGCAGCTCGGACTCGACGATCAACCGGCTCAGCGCCTCGTCGCGAACCTCCTGGCTGAACTCGACGATGCGGTTGCGCCCCGTCTCCTTGGCCCGGTACATCGAGGCGTCGGCGTCGCGCAGCATGTCCTCGGCCGTGCTGGTGGGCCCGCCGATGACGATGCCGATGCTGGCGGTCACCACCACGGTGGCGTCGCCGAGGTCGACGGGTTGGCCGATGGCGTCGAGCAGCCGCCCGGCCAGCGCCCACGCCTCGAGGCTGGAGGCGTCGCGGGCGATGACCGAGAACTCGTCGCCGCCGAGGCGAGCCGCCACGTCGCTCCCGCGGACCGTGCTGCGGATGCGGTCGGCGATGACCTCGAGGAGCCGGTCGCCGACGGCGTGGCCGAGGCTGTCGTTGATGACCTTGAACCGGTCGAGGTCGACGTAGATCACCGCCGGCGACCGGCCCCGGCGGTCCGCCGTCGACAGGACCCGGCTGAGCTCCTGGAGGAAGAGGTGGCGGTTGGCGAGGCCGGTGAGCGGGTCGTGGGTCGCCCGGTCGAGCAGCTCGTCCTCGAGCGCCTTGTGCTCGGACACGTCGCGGATCACGACGGTGTAGCGGGCGCCCTCGGGCAGCTCCATCCGGCCGATCGTGAGCTCGGCGGGGAACTCGAAGCCGTCCTTGCGGCGGGCGGTGAAGGTGAGGCTGGCCCGGTCGATGACCGAGTGCTCGCCGACCCACTCGCGGAGCCGGTCGACCACGAGGTCGCGCTCGGTCGGGGCCACCAGCTCGATGGCGGACCGTCCGACCATCTGGTCGGCCTGGTACCCGAACATGTTCTCGGCGGCACCGCTGAAGGTGCCGACGACGCCGCCGCCGCCGACGGTGAGGATGGCGTCGGAGGCCGCCTCGACCACCGACCGGTAGCGCGCCTCGGTGGCCGACAACCGGGTGCCGATGCGGCCGCGATCGATGGCCTGGCCGATGGCGCCGGCCACCGTGCGCACGAGGTCGACCGTCTCCTCGCTCCACTGCAGCGCGTCCTCGCGGGAGCTGATGGTGAGGGCGCCGAGCAGGTGGTCGCCGCGCACGAGGAGCGGCACGGTGATGCTCGCCGGGAAGCCGGGCATCCGCAGCCGCAGGGCCTCCTCGGCGGTGAACCCGTCGGGGAACCCGCGCGCCTCGTCGACGACCAGCACCCGGTGGACGCGCAGGTGCTCGAGCGTGGTCAGGTAGTCGGCCAGCGGCAGCCGGTCGATCAGCGCGCCGTACCGGGGGAGGTCGGGCCGGGCCCACTCGTGGGTGGCCGTGATCTGCTCGCTGTCGATCTCGAGGATGATGGCGGCGTCGGCGCCCAGGGCCAGCACCAGCTCGGTGAGCGCCCGATCGATCGCGTGGCCCAGCTCGAGCTCGTCGACGCCGACGAACCGCTCGACGATGCCGGTCACCTTGTCCTGCAGCACCAGGTGCTCGGCGAGCCGGTCCTCGGCCAGCTTGCGGTCGGTGATGTCGTCGATCACGCCGAGGGCGTAGTCGAGGCTGCCGGCCGGCGTGCGCACGGCTCGTACCGACACGGCGGCGTACCACCACGAGCCGTCCGGGCGGACGTAGCGCTTCTCGATCGTGTAGCCGTCGGTCTCCCGGCGCAGCATGCGGCCGAACGCCTCGACGTCGCGGGCGAGGTCGTCGGGATGGGTGATGTCGGCGACCCGGGCCCCGACGAGTCGATCGCGCTCGATCCCCATCAGCTCGCACAGCCGATCGTTCACGTCGATGAGCCTGCGATCGGTTCCCATGACGGCCAGGCCGACTGCGGGGGTGGCGAAGTACTGCCGGTAGCGCTCGTCGGTGCGCTGCGCCTCCTCCAGGAGCACCTGCACACGGGCGAACACGAGGAGCCCGGTGACCAACGTGTAGGCGACCAGCTCGACGGCGAACCAGGAATCCCGGCGGCCGGAGGTGGTCTGGACGAGCGCGATGAGCAGTGGTGGGCCCACGAGGGCGAGGCCGTACCCGAGGAAGGTGGTCGTGCGCAGAGGTCGAGCGGGGAAGTCGGCCCCACCGATCCTGGTCACCGAGCGATCGAGCGCCGCCGCGGCGACGAGGACGCCAGCGGTGGTGAAGGGGATGAGCGAGGCCCGCTGCTCGCCGCCGAGCAGCTCCAGGAGGGCGACGGCATTGCCGATCACCAGCGCGGCGGCGGAGGCGAACACCAGGCGACCGCTGCGGGTGCGGGCGGCGGCGCGGCCGAGCGTCGTGAAGGCGCCGGCGGCCACGGCGACGCTCGCCAGCAGGTACACCCCCGAGACGATCTGGTCGGGCGACGGCGAACGGCCGTGCAGGGCCGGCTCGACGACCAGGAAGCCGACCAGGAACATCGAGACCGCCGCCAGGAGGGCGGCGTCGAGCCGGGCACCGCGCCGGCCGGGGCCGGCCCGCCCGTCGGTGCCGACCTTGGCGATGCCGATGAGCAGCAACGTGAAGGCGACCAGGTAGCCGCTGGCGGCGACCGGGACGGTGGCAACGCTCCAGCTGCTGCGGGGCAGGACCCCTTCCGCCAGGCCCGTGACACCCGTCAAGGTGGTCCCTGCGACCACGAGCCACCAGGCGCGGCTCGCCGGGCGACGCCCGAGCACCCCGAACGCGATCGCCGCCGCCGACAGGAGCATCGATGTGCTCCACAGCACATCGGTCGCGGCGTCGGAGGCCGTGGCGTCGGTCGTGGCTACGACCACGGCGAGCACGACGGCCAGACCCACGGCGGCCGCGAGGCACCCGACCCCGATGCGGACGAGCCCCGGTCGTGGCTGCGGGGTTTGGTCCGTCGGGGCCCACACCTGGTCCTCGGACCTGACGGTGGGCGCCGTCCGCATGTCTTCACCGTACGGAGGCACCGGGCCGGACGACAGGGCCGGAGGGCCGCAGGCGACGTGGGCCGAGCGAGCCAGGAGGGTCGACCCGGCCCGGAGTCGCGCTGCCGTCGCCGGCGCTCGAGCGCGGTCCGCGTCCAGTCGGTCGAAGACTCGCGCGTTCCGCGGTCGCGACGTCGGCTGGCCCGGTCCCGGTCAGCGGTACCGCTTCGCGGCCGCGGCCACCGACCGGGCGTAGCGGCCCCCGAACAGCACGGCGTGCACCAGCAGCGGGTGCAGCTGCCAGAGGGCGATGCGGTCCTCGTGCCCGTCGCCCAGCGGTGCGGCCTCGGCGTAGGCGGCGAAGGTCCTCGGGCCGAAGCCGCCGAACAGCCGCATCATCGCCAGGTCGACCTCGCGATGGCCGCCGTGGGCGGCCGGGTCGACGAGCACCGGCCGTCCGTCGGCGTCGACCAGGGCGTTGCCGCCCCACAGGTCGCCGTGGAGCCGGGCGGGTGGCTCCGGCGGGCCGGCGAGGTCGGGGAGGTGGTCCGCCACGTGGTCGACGGCGGCCACGGTGTCGGGGTCGAGGCGGCCCCGGTCGGTCGCGATCCGCAGCAGGGGCCGGATGCGCCGCTCGGCGTAGAAGGTCGGCCAGTCGTCGGCCGGAGCGTTGTCGAGCGGCAGCGGCCCGATGAAGCCGTCGCGGTCGAGCCCGAACGCCGGGGCGCCGGTGGCGTGCTGCGCCGCGAGGCCTCGGCCGAGCACCTCGTCGTGGTCGCGGGCGGGTGCACCCGGCTCGATCCACTCGAGCACGAGCACCGGCCGGGGGCCATCGTGGTCGAGGCCGAGCACGGCCGGCACCCGCACCGCGGCGGCCGCCGCCAACCAGGCCAGTCCGTGCGCCTCGGCGGCCAGCAGGCCGGCCGGCTCGGGGTCGTGGGCCTTCACGAAGGCGGGCCGGCCGCCGGCGGTGGTGGCCCGGAACGCCCGGCTGGTGTCTCCGCCCGCGATCGGCGCGAGGTCGACGACCCGCTCGCCGAGCACGCGGGCGGCGGCCGCCACGACGTCGTCCGGCTCGCTCGCCCTCGGCGTCACCGGGTGGCCGGGCCGCCGGCCTCGTCAGGATCGGCGTCGTCGGGATCGGCGTCGTCGGGATCGGAGGCGTTGGGATCGGAGACGGCGGGATCGGCGTCGGTGCCGAGGTGCTGCTCCTCGAGGTGGGCGAGCAGGCCTCGGCACGCCGCCTCGACGAGGTCGAACACCCGGGCGAACCCGTCGGGTCCGCCGTAGTAGGGATCGGGGACGTCGAGGGCGTCGGTGTCGGCCGCCTCGTCTGCGGTGGCGGGGTCGAAGGTCCGCAGCAGCACGACCTTGTCGCGGTGGGCAGGCTCGAGGGCGAGGTCGTGGACGTCGGCGAGGTTGCGGCGGTCCATGGCGACCACCAGGTCGAAGAAGGCGAGGTCGCCCACGTGGAGCTGGCGGGCGCGGCTGGACATCTCGATGCCCCGCCGGCGGGCCTCGGCCCGGGCCCGGTCGTCGGGCGGATCGCCGACGTGCCAGCCGCCGGTGCCGGCCGAGTCGACCTCGATCCGGCCGTCGAGCCCGGCGTCGCGCACGAGGCGGGCCATCACCGCCTCGGCGGTGGGGGAGCGGCAGATGTTGCCGAGGCACACGAAGCACACGCGCACGGGCTCGGCGTCCGGCTGCGGACCGTCGGCTCCCGGCGGTCCGGTCACCGGCGGACCCGGGACTCGACGGCGGTGAGGGTCGTGGCGAGGCGCGTGCCCACCGCCGGCAGCAGCGTGGCGGCACGGGTCGCGGAGCCGTCGGCACAGGCGTCGCGGACGCGGGCGGCGGCCGCCGCCAGGGCCGGGGCGCCGAGCCCCGCCGCCGCGGCCTGCAGCTCGTGGGCGGACCACCGCGCCCGATCGAGGTCGCCGGCGCCGACCTCGATCTGGAGCCGGTCGAGGAGCGGTGGCACGGTGGCGGTGAACACCTCGACGACCTCGTCGAGCAGTCGGAGGCCGTCGGCGCCGGGGATGGCGGCGTACTCGGCCAGCCGGGCCTCGTCGAGCACCGCCTCGCCGGGCGCCGCCGGGGGCGGGGCCGAGGCGGGCAACGCCACCCCGTGTCGCTCGAGCAGGTCGGCCAGCTCGCGGATCGTGAACGGCTTGGTGAGGTAGTCGTCCATGCCGGCCAGGGCGGCGTGCTCGCGGTCGGCGGCGGTGGCCCCGGCGGTGACGGCGATGATCGGTGTGGATGCGTTCGGGCTGTCGGCGCGGAGGGCACGGGTGGCGTCGAACCCGTCGAGCCGCGGCATCTGGCAGTCCATGAGGATCGCGTCGTAGGTGCGGGCGGCCCCTGCCGCGACCGCCTCCTCGCCGTCGGCGGCGAGGTCGACGACGCAGCCGAGCCGCTCGAGCACGGCGGCGGCGACCCGCTGGTTGACGGCGTTGTCCTCGGCCAGCAGCACCCGCGGCGGCTCGGTGCGGATGGTGGTGGCGGCCGCGGCCCCCGGCGCCGCCGATCGGTGGTCGGGGCCGCCGGCGTCCCCCGCGTCGTGGGCGTCGTGCGCCGGCCGGGTGTCGAGGTCGAGCACGAACCAGAACCGGGTGCCGGTCCCGGGGTGGGAGTCGACCTCCAACCGCGAGCCCAGGACCTCGACCAGCCGTCCGGCCAGGGCCAGGCCGAGCCCCGAGCCGGCGTCGGGGTCGGTCCCGCGCGTGGCCCCGAAGGGCTCGAGGGCGCGCCCGATCTCGTCGCCGCTGAGGCCACGTCCGGTGTCGGCGACCTCGATGCGGACGCGGAGCCGGTCGTCGTCGACGTCGAGCACCTCGACCACCGCGTCGACGGCCCCCGTGCTGGTGAACCGCACGGCGTTGTCGACGAGCTCGCCGAGCACGGTGGCCAGGTGGTCGGCCGGACCGAGGACGGGCAGCGGCGCGTCGGCGCCGTGCACCGCGAGGCGCACGCCCTTGGCCTCGGCCAGCGCGGCGGGCCCCTCGGCGGCCTCGCGCACGACCGCCGCCAGGTCGAACGGAACCGGCTCGATGCGCAGCTCTCCCGCTTCGATGGCGGACAGGCCGAGGAGGTGGCCGAGGAGGCGGGTGAGCGACGCCGCCGAGGCGCGCAGCGATTCGCCGAGATCGCGCTGCTCCTGGTCGAGGACGGTCGCCAGCAGCAGCTCGGTGAGCCCGACGATCCCGTTCAGGGGCGTCCGCACCTCGTGGGACACCGTGGCGAGGAAGTGCGACTTGAGGCGAGAGGCCTCCAGGGCCCGATCGCGGGCGGCCCGGAGGTGGTGCGCCAGCTCGACCTCGGCATCCACCTCGCGCAGCGTGCCCACCACCCGAGCCACCTCGCCGTGCTCGCCGAGCACCGGCACCATCTGGCACTCGAACCAGGGCATCCGACCGCCGACGTCGATCCGGTACCGGATGGTGACGGGCTCGCGGTCGCGCTGGATGGCCTGCCACTGCTCGATGCAGCGGGGCCGGTCGTCGGGGTGGACCTGGGCGAGGAAGTCGGCCCGGGGCCCGTCGATCGGCCACAGCCGGTAGATGGCGATGAGGTACGGGTTGGCGTACTCCACGCTCCCGTCGGCGGCCATGTCGAACACGCCGAACGGCACCGCCTCGGCGATGGCGCGAAGCGAGTCCTCCCGCTGCCGCAGCTCGTCGGCGGTGCGCCGCTGCTGGGTCACGTCGCTCATGAGGGCGACGGCGCCGAGGAACGCACCGGACTCGTCGAGCAGTGGCGTCGACGACACCTCGATGGTGCGGGGCCCACCGTCGGGGGTGGTGACCGGCAGCACGTAGCGGCCGCTCCGCCCGGCCCGCCGCTCGATGGCGTGCACCTCCAGGACGGGGCGGATGCCCGCCGGGACCACCTCGAAGATCGATCGCCCGACGACCTCGTCGGGGGTGTAGCCGAGGGCCCCGGCGGCGGCGGCGTTGACCCAGGCGATGCGGTCGTGGGGGTCGGTGACGACGATGCCCTCGACGGCGTTCGCCCCGACCGCGTCCACGACGGTCGACGGGTCGTGGGGGAGGATCCCGGCGGTCAGGCGCAGGCCGTCCGGCCTCGCCTCGCCCGTGCGCTCGTCGGCGCGCTCGCGACCTGCGGGCTCCGCCGCGCCGGGTGGCACGCCCGTGCGCTCGTCGATGGGGTCGCGGTCGGCGGGGCGCATGGCCCCGCCAGCGTAGGCGTCGTCCGACGGCCGCCGGTGCGGGTGGCGGGCGTGCTGGGGTCGGTCAGCTGCGGCGCAGCAGGCGGTCGCGCCAGGTGCGGTGGGCGACGCCGTCGAGGTTGCCCTGCTCGACGGCGCGGAGGCGCTCGGCGCGCAGCGCGTCGGCGTCCCCGTCGTCGAGGGCCGGCAACGGGGCGCCGACGACCCAGCCGAGCAGGAGGTCGGCGAGGGCCGGGTTGCGGGCCAGGACCGGACCGTGGAGGTAGGTGCCGACGACCTTGCCGCGACCCGACAGGTCGCACACGCCCTCGGTGCCGTCGCCGTTGCCCACGCCGGCGTCGACCCGGCCGAACACGCGGGCGGTGGGCCCGGGGCGGGTGCGACCTCCGTGGTTCTCGAAGCCGGTGAGCGGGGGCAGGCCCAGGCCCTCGTCGCCGGCCACGAGCAGCTCGCCGACGGCGCGGGGCTCGTCGGTCTTGACCGTCACGCAGTCGAGCAGGCCGAGCCCGGGCACCGGGGCGCCGGTGTTGTCCGGGAACGCCCGCCCGGTGATCTGCATCCCGGCGCACACGGCCAGCACCACGGCGCCGGTGTCGACGGCCCGGTGCAGCGGGCCGTCGGACCCCAGCTCGCGGGCGGCCTCGGACTGCGGGGCGTCCTCGCCGCCGCCGAGCAGGTAGACGTCGGCCGTCTCGGGCACGGGGGCACCCGACTCGACCTCGACGATGCGGCTGGGGATCCCGCGCCACTCGAGTCGCTTGGCCAGCACGAGGGCGTTGCCGCCGTCGCCGTAGGTGCCGAGCAGGTCGGGGAACAGGCTGCAGATGGCCACGGTGGAGTCGGGGTGGCGCTCAGCCACGGTCGGCTCCCGTGCCGGGGCGAGGGGCGGGGCCTCGGCCGGTCGCCATCGGCCCGCCCACCTCGACGAGGTAGTCCTGGAAGGCCGTGTAGTTGGCGATGAGGTCGACGTGGCGAGCGGCGGTGGGGCGGCCGGGCTCGCCGTCGTCGGCGGCGTGGGTGGCGGCGAGGCGGACCGCCTCGGTCAGGTCGTCGGCGACGCCGTGGTCGACCTCGGCGTAGCGCAGGCGCACGGCGAGGTCGTGGCGCCGCTCGCCGGTGGCCACGACGAACCGGCCCCGGAGCCGCTCGTAGGGGACGTCCCACAGCCACGACGGGTCGCGCCCGTCGGCGATGCGGGCGTTGATGGCGGCGACGACCGGCGTGGGCGGCGGCTCGGCCATCTCGATGGCCTCCTGCCAGCCGGCGGGGTTCTTGGCGAGCAGCATCCGCACCTCGGTGCCGGCGATGGTGGCGAGGCGGTAGCGCCCGGCCACGTCGCGGACGGCGCGCAGCGCGGCGGCGGCGACGTCGAGGTCGATGCCCATGGTGTCGACGGCGGCGAGCACCATGGCGGCGTTGGTGGCGTTGACGTGCCCGGGCAGGCCGAGGCCGAGGCGGCGCCGGCTGCCGTCGGCGCCCACCAGCTCGGCGTCGCCCCCGTCGCCCTCGACCCACCACGCCGGATCGGGGCGGGCGAACGAGCAGGCGGTGCAGCGCCAGCCGCGCTCGTCGAAGTCGATGCGGCCGCTGCACGAGGGGCAGCCGGCGGCGTCGAGGGTCCAGCGGGTCCCGGTGGCGACCCAGACGACCCGCGGTGCCGCGCCCGCCGCCCACACGACCAGCGGGTCGTCGGCGTTGGCGACGACGTGCTCGGTGGTGCGGTCCGAGAGCGTGGCGCGCCAGAGGTCGGCGGTCTTGCGGACCTCGTGGCTGCGGTCGAGCTGGTCGCGGCTGAGGTTCAGCAGCACGACGGTGGCCGCCCCGGCCGCGTCGAGCACGGCCGGGAGCCACTGCTCGTCGACCTCGAGCGCGGCCGATCCCCCGGGCTCGGATCGACCGAGGGCGGCCACGATGCCCGGGGGCATGTTGGCGCCCAGCTCGTTGGTGGCCACCGGCCCGGCGGTGGCCAGCGCAGCGGCGAGCAGGTGGGTGGTGGTGGTCTTGCCGTTGGTCCCGCTCACCACGGCGACCCGGCGATCGGCCAGCAGTCGGGCGAGCAGCTGGTGGTCGACGGCGAGGGACACGCGGCCGCCGATCACGCTGCCCGACCCCAGCCCGGTCAGCTTGGAGGCGCCGGCCACCGTGCGCCCGGCGTACACGGCGGCGCGGCTGCGGGGCGGCAGGGGGGAGGCGGCAGCCATCGGACCGCCGATCGTACCCACCCGCCCCGCCCCGATCCGCCAACCCGCCCCGCCAACCCGAACTTTGGAGGATCCGCGTCACCCCCCGACGCGAATCCTCCAAAGTTCGGGGAGGGGCTGCCGGGGGTGCGCGGGGTGATGGGTCGTTCGGCCCAGATCTGGCCTACAGTTCCGCCTGCAGTCGTCCGATGCTTGGGGGGAGCCCTGGGTCGATCGGCCCAGGTGGTGGGTCTCCTGGCCCAGCACCGGCCGGCGAACGCAGGGATCGTCACGGCATCGCCGTGTGGTCGTGTGCACCTTCGACCCGTTCCGCCGCAGGAGACAACCAACGTGAGCACCGACGAGCGCCCGTCGAGCAACGATCGCGCCGCGGCCTATGCCGCCTGGCGCCAGCGCCTCACCGCCCAGGTCGAGGAGACCAAGGTCATCGACCTGTCCGACCAGCCCGCCTCCGCCGAGCCCACCGGCTTCGACTGGAGCACCGACGCCCTGTTCGCCGAGAGCCGACGGGTCGCCGAGGAGGAGACCCGGGGCTGACCCGGCGTCGTCCCGGCGCGGCTCGCGCGGCGAGCCGTCCCGGGCCGTGACGGAGCTGGTGCCGGCCGATCCCCCGCGGGGTGGTGGCCGCCGACCCCGCCGGGTCAGGCAGGTCAGGCGGTGGCGACGGTGTCGGTGTCGACGCCCGCCTTCAGGACCGAGCCGGGCAGGGCACCGGTCGACGTGTTGTCCTCGACCGTGACCACGCCGCCCACGTAGACCCGCTGGACGCCGATGGCGTCGGCGGTGAGGCGGGCGGTGCCGCCGGGGAGGTCGTTGACGAGCGACGCGTGCTCGGCGCCGACGGTCTCGGGGTCGAACACCACCAGGTCGGCCACCGCGCCCTCGGCCACCACGCCGCGGTCGCGCAGGCCGAACAGGGCGGCAGGCACGGACGTCATCATCTGCACCGCCCGCTCGACGCCGACCAGCTGGCGGCCGCGCAGGCAGTCGCCCAGGAAGCGGGTGGGGTACGGCGCCCCGCACATGCGGTCGAGGTGGGCGCCGGCGTCGGAGCCGCCGAGCATGGCGCGGGGATCGTCCCAGACCTGCTTGCGCAGCGCCCACGAGGCGTCGTCGCCGTCGGTGGGGATGGGCCACAGGACGGTGCGCAGGTCGTCGGCGATGACGATGTCGACCAGCGTGTCGAACGGGTCGGCACCCCGCTCGGCGGCGATGTCGGCCACGACCCGGCCCTTGAGGCCCTCGTTGGCCGGCGAGTACGTGTCGCCGATGACGTAGCTGGCGAAGTCGGCGAGCCGGGCGAAGACGCCGGCCTCGGGGCTGGCGGCCTGCTCGAGCATCTGCTTGCGGGTGGCGGGGTCGCGCAGGGCCTCGATGCGCTCGCCGGTGGGCAGGCCGAGGATCTCCCCCCAGCCCGGCAGCATGTTGAGGGCGCAGTAGTTCAGGAACGACATGTTCATGGGGACCTGCACCGGCATGGTGAGGGCCACGACCTTGCCACCGCCGGCCTCGGCGCGGCTGCCGGCCTCGAGTTGGTGCCAGGGCTGGTCGGGTCGCTTGGAGTCGACCGTGAGCACGTTCCAGTTGATCGGGCGGCGAGCGGCCGCCGACATGGCTACGAGCAGGTCGATCTCGTCGTCGGAGAACTCCTCGAGGCAGCCGTCGACGATGCCCTCGAGCGTGGTGCCCTCGTGGCGCCCGACCTCGGTGCACAGGGCGATGAGCTCGTCCTTGCTGGCCCACCGTGACGCCACCGGCTTGCCGTCGCCGTCGTTGTGGGTGCGCGAGAGCGTGGTGGAGAAGCCCAGGCCGCCGGCCTCGATCGACTGGCGCAGCAGCTCGACCATGGCGGCGATCTCGTCGGCGGTGGCCTCACGGCCGACCGACTCGGCACCCATGACGTAGCGGCGCAGGGCGCAGTGGCCGACGAGGAAGCCGGCGTTGACGCCGAGGTTGCCGTCGAGGCGACCGAGGTAGTCGGCGAAGGTGTGCCAGCCCCACTCGATGCCGTCCTCCAGCGCGGCCAGGGGCATGCCCTCGACCTTGGCCATCATGCGGCGGGTGTAGTCGGCGTCCTCGGGCTTGATCGGGGCCAAGGTGAACCCGCAGTTGCCGGCGATCACGGTGGTGACGCCGTGGACGTTGGACGGGGTGGCGTAGGGGTCCCAGAACAGCTGGGCGTCGTAGTGGGTGTGGGGGTCGACGAAGCCCGGGCACACCACGAGGCCGGTGGCGTCGAAGGTGGCGGCGGCGGGCTCGTCGATGCCGCCCGGGTCGGCGACGGCGACGATGCGGCCGTCGCGCAGTCCCACGTCGGCGGGGCGGGCGGGGGTGCCGGTCCCGTCGACGACGGTGGCCCCGGTGATCAGCTCGTCCAGCATGCCGACGAGGCTAGCGCGCAGGTAGAACCTGTTCTACTTCGCCGCGGCGGTGGGACCGTCGGTCGGCTGGTCCACCTGCTCGTGCCGGGGATCGGCTGCCGGCCCGACGGGCGAACCGTCGGTCGGTGCGTCGGGCGAAGCGTCGGACGGGGCGGGCAGGCCGGCGAGCACCCAGTCGATGGTGCGCAGCAGGGCCCAGGCCGACGGGCGGGTGACGACGCGGTCGGCGAGGGGCAGCCGGGGCACGCCGAGGTGGGCTCGGGCCCAGTCGGGCAGCAGGTCGAGGGCGGCGGCGGCCAGCACGGCGTAGGCGGGGCGGGTGTGGAGCGGGAGGGGCGGGGCGAGCAGGAACCCCACCGCGTCGTGGGCCCGTGGCCCGGCCCAGAGGTGGGGCTGCTCGGCGGCGAACCAGGCGTCGAGCTCGGCGGTGGAGCGGGCGGCCGGCTCGGCCCCGAACAGGTCGGCGACGACGGCCCACTCGGCGACGTAGCGGTCGGCCTCGTCCGCGGACAGGTGGTCGGCGCCGTAGCGCTGGTAGGCGGCGAGGAACGAGTCGACCAGCGTGTGGTGGACCCAGGTGAGCAGGTGGGGGTCGTTGGCGGCGTAGGGCCGGCCGTCGGGGGTGATCCCGGTGACCCGCTCGTGGACCCGCTTGACCCCCGCCACCGCCTGCCGGGCCTCGTCGGTGGTGCCGAAGATGACGGTGCCCACGTACAGCGAGGTGTTGGAGAGGCGGCCGAGCGGGTCCTCGCGGTAGCGGGAGTGGTCGGCGACGCCGGCCATGGCGAGGGGGTGCAGGGTCTGCAGGAGCAGCGCCCGCAGGCCACCCACCAGCAGGCAGGCGTCGCGGTGCACGTGCCAGGTGACGCTGTCGGGGCCGAAGAGGCCCTCGTCGGTGCGCGGGCCGACCGGGTGCCGGACCGGCTCGCGCTCGCCCACGAGCAGGCGGGCGACCTCGTCGGCGAGGGCGACCCGCACCCGGTCGCCGGCCGCCGTGCCCAGCGCCAGCGGCGTGCGGGCGAGCCCGAACGGGGCGCGGGCCAGGCGGCGAGACGTGGCGGCCAGGTCGAGCGGGGCGCGGGCCGGGTCGAGGGGGGAGGGCGGCACCACGGCGACGAGGGTAGCGAGGCGGTCCGGTGGCTCCCCGGCCGGGCTGGTGCCGGATCGCCGAGGGTTCGCCGACGGATCGCCGACGGATCGCCGTCGGATCGCCGAGGGTTCGCCGTCGGATCGCCGACGACCAGCCGTCCGGAGCGCTGACCGGGTCGTCCCACCTGGTTGACCTGGCAGGGGCGCCTGTGGTGGGGTGGGCCCACAACTCGACAGCTGCCCGCGGGGGAAGCCGGTCCGAAGCCGGCGCTGACCCGCAACCGTGGGCCGGGGTCCCGCCGACCGGTGGGGCGCCCGGCGAGCCGGAGCACCCGGGGCCGCTGCACGTCTCATCCGAACGTCGTGGTCTGCGGACGGAGGGGCCTGGCCTGGTGCTGCAGTGCGCCTGCCGGGGTCCGCCGTCGTCGGACCCGGAACGAGCGCCGTGGCCCCACCCCCACCCCCGATCGTCGAGCACCGGCCCGCCGCCCACCGGCGCGGCCGGTCGTCGTCGGTCGCGGCGTCGGGACCGGCAGGCGCCCCGGGGTCCCGGCCGGGAGGGCCGGCGCGGCTCCTGCTGGTGGCCGTCGTCGGGGTCGTCGTCGCCC
Source organism: Acidimicrobiales bacterium (assembly GCA_046331175.1). Classification (GTDB taxonomy): domain Bacteria; phylum Actinomycetota; class Acidimicrobiia; order Acidimicrobiales; family Acidimicrobilacustridaceae; genus JAWKIW01. The sequence continues at coordinate 64,173 of JAXLRI010000004.1, read as the reverse complement.
TCGCCTCGCCGCTCGGAGCGGGTGGATCGCCGGTGGCCCCGTCGTCGTGTGCCGAGGCCCAGTCGTCCGCCAACGTGGCGATCGCCGTCGACTTCGGCACCGTGCCCGGCTCGCCCGGCGGGGTCCAGCGGCGGTGCGTCCCGGGGGTGGCCGGCCGGGACGGCATCTCGGTGCTGGGGGCCGCTGGTTTCACGCTGCGGTTCAACGACGCCGGCCTGCTCTGCGGGATCGGCCCGCCCAGTGGGGCGGTGTACCCGGCAAGCGGCTGTGGCGAGCGCACGTCCTCGGGCTACCGCTACTGGGCCTACTTCACGGGCACGGCGGGTGGCTGGCAGTACATGAGCGTCGGCCCCGGCTTCCGCAAGGCGTCGGCCGGCGTCACCGAGGGCTGGCACTTCGTCGAGGGCACCGGCAAGCCGGGCGACCCGCCACCGAACGCCCCCGCCGATCCGGCGGCCACGTGCGTTCCGGCGCCCTCCACCACGACCACCGCCGCGGCGCCGATCGTCGTGCCCACCGTGACCGCCCCGCGCGTCGTGCCCACGCCCCTTCCCGCTGGTGACGCGGTCCCGGGCGGCGCCGCCCCACCGGCCGGTGGCGCCCAGTCGGCCGGTGGCGCCGATCCCACCTCGACCGCTCCCACCTCGTCCACCACCCCTGGCGAGCCCCCGGCCGGTGCGCCGGGTGACGCCACCTCCGGCGAGGTGCCCGCCGCGGCGCGGGGCACCGTCCCGGCCGAGGCCGGCGCCGCCGATCCCGGCGGGTCGACCGACGGCACGACCGGCGGCGACGGGGTCAGCGAGCTGGCCGCCGTGCCCGCGGCCGCCGGCGCCGAGGCGGGCGGCGCGCCGTGGGCGGTCGGTGGCGTGGCCGTCGTGGGGGTCGGACTGGCGGCGGCGGCGGTGGTGCGGATGCGGCGCGGGGCCGACACGTGACCGGCTCGGCGGGAGTCGGAGCACCGGGACGGCCCCGACAGGTCCGCCAGCTGCAGCGGCCCAGCGGGTCGCGGCTGCGGCTGCGGCCGGCGGCCCGGCGGTCGGTGCACCCGGGCGCGTGGTGGCTGTGGGCCGGTGGCCTCGCCGCGGTGGCGATGCGCACCACGAACGTCGTGCTGCTGGCGCTGCTGCTCGCGGTGGTGGCCTACGTGGTGGCGGCCCGCCGGTCGTCGGCGCCGTGGTCGCGGTCGTTCTCGTCGTTCCTGAAGCTCGGGCTCGTCGTGGTCGCCCTGCGCATGCTGCTGACCGTGCTGTTCGGGGCCCGCCTGCCCGGCACGGTCGTGTTCACCATCCCCACCGTCGAGCTGCCGGCGTGGATGGCGGGCGTGCACCTGGGGGGCGAGGTGACCGTCCCGATGCTCGTGCAGGCCTTCGCCGCCGGCTTCCGCCTCGCCGTGCTGCTCGCCGTGTTCGGCGCCCTCAACTCGCTGTGCAGCCCGTACCGCATGCTGCGCTCGCTGCCGGCGGTGCTGTACGAGGCCGGGGTCGCCGTCACGGTGGCCCTGTCGTTCGCGCCGCAGGCGGTCACGTCGCTCGGTCGGTTGCGCGACGCGCGGCGGCTCCGCGGTCGGCCGACGCGGGGCCTGCACGCCGTGCGCGGCCTGGCCCTACCCGTGCTCGAGGGCGCGCTGGACCGGTCGGTGTCGCTCGCGGCATCGATGGACGCGCGCGGCTACGGCCGGCGCGGGGACGCCTCGGCAAGGGCGCGGGCGATCGCCGCCGGCGCCACCGCCGTCGGGCTGCTCGCGGTGTGCGTCGGCCTCTACGCCGTGCTCGACGCCGGTGCGCCGCGGTCGCTCGGGCTGCCGGTCCTCGGCATCGGCTCGGCGCTGCTCGCCGCTGCCCTGTTCGCCGGCGGCCGCCGCAGCACCCGCACCCGCTACCGACCCGACCCCTGGGCCTGGCCCGAGTGGGCCATCGCCGCCAGCGGGGTCGTCGCCCTGGCCGGCAGCCTGATCGCCGGCGCCACTGATCCCGCCTCGCTGCAGCCGGCGTTGGTGCCGCTCACGTGGCCCGGTCTCGCCTGGCCGGCGGTCGTCGGCATCCTGGTCGGGCTGGTCCCGGCCGTCGTCGCCCCGCTCCCGCCGATCGTCGGCGGCGAGGTGGCGGCGCCCGACGAGCAGCGCACCGCCGTCGCCTCGTCGATCGCCGACCCGTCCGGCGCTCCCGGCCGGTCCGGCGTTCCCGGCCGGTCCGGCGTTCCCGGCCGGTCCGGCGTTCCCGGCCGGTCCGACGTCCCGGGCCCCGCCTCGTCCGACGACCCGTCATCGGGCTGGTCCGTCGGTCCGCCGTCGGCAGGACCGCCCGATCCGGCGACCGCCGGCATCGGCGCGCTGCGGATCGGGGCTGTCGCCACACCGGGTGCGGGGGTGGACCGGTGAGCACCGGCACGCCGCTGCTGCCCGTCGACCGACCGCTCGGGGTCGCCGCCGTGGCCTTCGACGACGTCACCTTCACCTACCCCGACGCCGCCGCGCCCACGCTGGCCGGTGTGCGGCTGACCATCGACGAGGGCGAGCTGGCGCTGGTGGTCGGGCGGACCGGCACCGGCAAGTCCACGTTGCTGCGGGCGGTCAACGGCCTGGTCCCGCGCTTCACCGGCGGTCACCTCGCCGGCGACGTCGTGGTGGCCGGTCGCCGCACCGCCGACCACCCGCCCCGCGAGCTGGCCGGCACCGTCGGCGTGGTCGGCCAGGACCCGGTGTCGGGCTTCGTCACCGACACCGTCGAGGACGAGCTGGCCTACGTGATGGAGAACCTCGGCGTGGCCCCCGACGTCATGCGCCGCCGGGTCGAGGACGTCGTCGACCTCCTCGGCCTGCAGGACCTGCGGGAGCGGCCCCTGTCCACGCTGTCGGGCGGCCAGCAGCAGCGGGTGGCCATCGGCTCGGTGCTGACCGCCTCGCCGTCGGTGCTGGTGCTCGACGAGCCGACCTCGGCGCTCGACCCGGCCGCGGCCGAGGAGGTGCTGGCAGCCCTCACCCGTCTGGTGCACGACCTGGGCGTGACCGTCCTCGTCGCCGAGCACCGCCTGGAGCGGGTGGTGCAGTACGCCGACCGGGTCGTGGTCGTCGCCGGCGACGGCACCGTCACCGACGCCTCGCCCGCGGATGCGATGCAGGCCGCGCCGGTGGCGCCGCCGGTGGTGCAGCTGGGCCGGTTGGCCGGCTGGTCGCCCCTGCCGCTCTCGGTGCGCGATGCCCGGCGGGCTGCGGCACCGCTGCGCTCGTCGCTGGCCGGCGTGGCGCCGCCCCCACCCACCCGCACGCCCGGTGACGTGGTGGCCCGGATGCAGCGGCTGCACGCCGCCTACGGGCGGATCGAGGCGCTGCGGTCGGTCGACCTCGACCTGCACGAGGGCGAGATCTGCGCCCTGATGGGTCGCAACGGCTCGGGCAAGTCCACGCTGCTGCACCACCTCGTCGGTCTGCGGGCGCCGACGTCGGGCCGGGTCGAGGTGGCCGGCGCCGAGCTGCACCGCCTGCCGGCCCGCAAGGCCCTGCGGCTCGCCGGCCTCGTGCCGCAGGATCCCGGTCTGCTGCTGGTGGCCGATCGCGTCGGCACCGAGCTCGCCGCTGCCGACCGTGACGCCGGCGCTCCGGCGGGCACCGCGCGGCGCCGTCTCGACGCCATCGTCGCCGGCATCGCCGACGACGCCCACCCCCGTGACCTGTCCGAGGGGCAGCGGCTCGGTCTGGCGCTGGCCATCGTGCTGGCCGCCGACCCGCCGCTGCTGCTGCTCGACGAGCCGACCCGCGGCCTCGACTACGACGCCAAGGATCGCCTGGTCGCGGTGCTGCGCGAGCTGGCCGACGAGGGGCGCAGCATCGTGCTGGCCACCCACGACGTCGAGGTGGTGGCCACCCTCGCCGACCGGGCGGTCGTGCTGGCCGGAGGTGAGGTGGTGGCCGACGGGCCGGCCCGCGAGGTGGTCACCCACTCGCCGGTGTTCGCCCCCCAGGTGGCCAAGGTGCTGGCCCCCGAGGCCTGGCTCACCGTCGACGAGGTCGCCCTGGCCCTCGCCGCCGGCGGCACCTTGGGAGGTGGCGCGTGACCGCCGCCGCGTCGGATCGTGGTCCCGTGACGTCCCCGGTGCGCCGGCGCTCGGTGGTGCGCTTGCGGCCGCGGGCGTGGGCGTTGCTCGGGGTCACGTCGGTGCTCGGCGTCATCGCCTTCTGCTGGCCGCTGCTGGCCTCGCCCGACGGCGGCTCGCCCGACGCCGCCCACGCCGCCGACGCACCGTGGATCTTCGTGCTGCTGCTCCCGCTGCTGCTCGCCATCGTCGTCAGCGAGATCGCCGAGGGCGCCCTCGACGCCAAGGCCATCGCCCTGCTCGGCGTGCTCGCCGCGTGCGGTGCCGCGCTGCGGCTGCCGTCGGGCGGCCTCGGCGGGTTCGAGCCGCTGTTCTTCGTGCTGATCCCGTCGGGGCGGGTGCTCGGGCGGGGGTTCGGCTTCGTGCTCGGCGCCCTCACGCTCTTCGCCTCGGCGCTGCTGACGGGTGGGGTCGGCCCGTGGCTGCCGTTCCAGATGATCGCCGCCGGCTGGGTCGGCTTCTTCGCCGGGTGCCTGCCCCCGGCCAAGGGTCGGGCCGAGATCTTCCTGCTGGCCGGCTACGCGGCGGTCGCCGGCCTGGCCTACGGGCTGATCATGAACATGTGGTTCTGGCCCTACGCCGTCGACCCGGGCAGCCAGCTGGCCTTCGTCCCGGGCGCGCCGCTGGGCGAGAACCTCGGCCGCTTCTGGGCCTTCACCATCACGACGTCGCTCGGGTGGGACATCCCGCGCGCCCTCACCAACGTCGTGCTCGTGCTGGTCCTCGGACGACCGGTCCTCAACGCCCTGCACCGCGTGTCGCGGCGAGCCGCGTTCGGTGCGCCGGTCAGCTTCGCCCCGGCCCCAGTCGCGCCAGCCACCGCGACCTCCGATCCGACGACCTGACCGACGGCCAGCCGGGCGGATCGCCCGGGACCGGTCAGCCGGCCGTGGTGCCGGGGCTGGCCGCCGGCGGCGGCTGGCTCGGCGGCTGGCTCTGCTGGGTGCCGCAGGCGATGTACACGGCGTAGTGCCAGGCGTCGCCGAACACCGTGTTCCAGTTCTGGGCGCCGAACCTCCACCCGTTGCCCGACTGGCCGAGGGTCCACACCGTGATCGTCCAGTGGTCGCGGGCCCAGTCCCACTGGGGGTCGAACGCCCAGTTGGTCACCCCGTTCTCGGGGTCGAGGGACGAGACCCAGGGGCCCTGGATGTAGGGGTGGTCGGCTGGGCAGGTGATCGACGAGGTGGTGCCGGCGTCGGCGGCCAGGCGCACCCAGCCGGTGCTGTAGACGATGCAGCCGAACTGCTCGGAGCCGTTGCACAGGTCGCTCTCGTCACCGGGCGGCGTGGCCGAGGACGACGGCGCCGTGCCGGGCGTCTGCGAGAACGAGGCCGGCTTGGCGGTGGCCCCGCCGGAGGTGGTCGTGGTCGATCCACCTGAGGCCGAGCCCTCGCCGGTCGGCTTGGCCGTCCACGAGCCCAGCTGGGACAGCGACGTGCCGTCGACCGTGCCCGAGGCCGTGAAGGTGGCGTCGGGCGTGATCGGGTCGGCGTACTGGACCTTGGCGTTGAACGTGGGGTTCTCGAGCGGGGCCTTGGCCTGGATGTCGGCCCCCGAAGCGCCCTTGATCTTCTTCACCTCGCCGGAGGCGGAGCCGGCCTTGGGTTGGGCCGTGCCGGTCGTCGCTCCGCCCGAGCTGCCAGTGCCGCTCGTGGGCTTCGCCGTCGTCGACGAGCTGCCCGACGCCGTGCTCGAGCTGGACGAGCAGGCGCCCGTGGCCGCTCCCATCAGCCCCACCGCCGCCGCTGCCGCCACCACGCGCCACCGAGTCATGGCTCTCCCTTCCCAAGAGGTCGGCGCACGGTAGCGCGACGGCTGGGGTGGCGAGCGTCGCCGGGACCGGCCTCTGCTGGCCCGTCGGTGGCCTGCGGCGTCGCGGTCCGCGGGCGTTCAGGGGCCGAACCAGCCGACGAGGTCGGCCACGACGTCGGTCTGCCCCGAGCTGTTGTAGACGGACACCGCGTAGGAGCCCATCTGCACCATCGCGAGGTTGGGCCGCACCGAGCCGGGGGGCAGGTTGAGGTTCGACGCCACCGGCACCGCCTCGGCCCCCGACCAGACCGTGAGGTGGGTGGTGGCCGTCGGTCGCACCCCGGTCACGTTGAGCACCGTCGCCGTGGCGTTGGTGGGCAGGCCGACGCCGAGCGGTCCGAGCACCATGAACGATCGGGTCTCTCGCGGGCCCCACGGCAGGTCGACGGACCCGACCGTCGACTCGGGTCGCGAGTCGAGCACCCGCGTCGGGGCCATGGCGTGGAACCGGGCCCCCGACGGTCCGGGGGCGTAGTAGCCGACCAGGTCGGCGATCAGGTCGGTGGAGCCCGAGCTGTTGGCGATCGAGATCCGACCCTCGGTCCCGACCTTGACGACGGCGAGGTTGGCGCGGACGTCGCCGGCGGGCAGGTTGAGGTTCGAGGCCGTCGGCATGGTGGACCCCGTCGGCCACAGCGTCAGGTGGGTGGTCGCGGTGGGCAGCACCGCCGTCAGGTTGAGGACCACGGCGACGGCGGTGGCGGGCACGGCGGCGGAGCCGCCGACCACGGTCAGCCGGCGGGACTCACCAGGACCCCACGGGGTGGCGAAGGGGCCCACGGTGGACGTGGCCCGGGAGTCGAGGATCCGGGTGGGGGTGACGCCGGTGTGGCGCCCGCCGACAGGTCCGGGTGCGTAGTAGCCGACCACGTCGACGACGACGTGGGTCGACCCGGAGTTGTTGGCGATCGAGATCCTCCCGCCGGCGCCCACCTTCACCGTGGCGAGGTTGGCCGCCACCTGGCCGGCCTCGAGGTTGAGGTTCGACGCCAGGGGCTTGGCGTCGCCGGCCGGCCAGAGGGTCAGGTGGGTGGCGGCGGTGGGCAGGACGCCCGTCAGGTTCACCACCACGGCCTCGGCGTCGGCGGGCACGCCTCCGACGTCGGTCACCGCGACGTCGCGCACGTCACCCGGGCCCCACGCCGACGAGTAGGGGCCCACCCGCGACTCGGGGCGCGAGTCGAGGATGCGAGCCGGCACCACCGGCGTGTACCACCCGCCCAGGTCGGCGACGATCGGTGTCGTGTTGGGCCGCCACCAGTCCGGGTCGGTGTCGATGGCGGCGTTGTTCGTGATCCGCGTGTTCGTGCCGGCCAGGTTCGAGACGAACAGCTGCGGCTTCCCGGAGGAGTCGCTGGCGAAGACGATCTTCGTGCCGCCGGGTCCCCAGCTCGGCTTCACGTCGTGCTTGTCGGGGCTGGTGGTCAGCCGGGTCCGGTTCGAGCCGTCGGACCGCATCCAGTAGATCTCCTCGAGCGTGTTCGTCGACATGTCGACGACGTCGAAGGCGATGCCGGTGCCGTCGGGAGACCAGCGCGGGTTGCGGCCGAGGCCGAGGCTGGTCGCGAACGCCCCGTCGATGTGCGACGTCTTCACCTCGCCGGACGCGTCGTAGGCGAGGCGACCGCCGTCGGGGGACCAGCTCGGCGTCCGGGCGCGCGGCGTCTCCGCGGTGATCCGGGTCGGGGTCGAGCCGTCGGCCCGCATCACGAACACCTGGGGCTCCCCCGGGTGCCCGAGAGCAGCACCCTCTCGATCGCTCGAGAAGGCGATGCGGGTGCCGTCGGGGGACCAGTCCGGCTCCTCGTCGGCGCCCGGGTCCGAGGTGAGCCGCGTCTGGTGCCCGCCCCCCGAGTCCATGACGTAGATCTCGTCGTTGCCGTCGCGGTTGCTGACGAAGGCGATGCGGGTGCCGTCGGGGGACCATGCCGGCTGGCTGTCCGCGGCGGGATCGGACGTGAGCCGACCCGTGACCGTGCCGTCGACCGTCGTCCGGTAGATGTCGCCCGCCGGGTCGTCACGGGTGCTGGTGAAGGCGATCGGTTGGACCGGGCCGGCACACGCCGGGTTCTCCGAGGTCCAGGCGATGGTGATGCGGCCGTCGCCGAAGGGGGCGATCTCGGAGCTGCCACCGCTTGGGATCAGGCTCGTGCCGCCGCCGCCCCCGGCGCCGTTGCCGGGCGACGACGGGTAGCCACCGCCACCGGCCCAGATCCCGCCGCCCCCGCCGCCCCCGCCGAAGGCACCGCGCCCGCCGCTGCCGCCGACCGGACCGCTCCCGGCGGTCGGGGCGACGACCTCGGGGTCGGCCGCGCCGAAGGTCAGCACGCCGGCGGCGCCGGCCGCCGTCAGGCTGGCGCCCTTGCCGCCGGTGCCGACGTACGTCATGCCGGTGGCGGTCTGGGGATCGCCTGGCCCGCCGTCCATGCCGTAGTAGCCGCCGAGGCCGCCCGTGCCTCCGTCGCGGCCGGCGCCGCCCCCGCCGCCGCCGGCCGCCACGACGAGCGGTGTGCCACCGACGGTGATGGCGCTGGCGCCGCCGCCGCCACCGCCGCCGCCCGACTGGCCGCTGCCATCTGTCGAGGCGCCTCCCGAGCCCCCGCCGCCGAAGCCGCCGATCCCCGCCGCCACCGGACCGGCGGCCCGGCCGGCGGTGCCGACGGTGATGGCCAACGTGGTCCCGGAGGTCACCAGGACCACCCCGGAGACCGCCGACGCCCAGCCACCCTGCCCGCCGGGGAAGCCGGCCGATCGACCGCCAGCGCCTCCCGCTCCGCCCCAGGCGGTCACCCACACGCACCGGATGCCATCGGGCACGGTCCAGCTCGCCGGGGCGCCGGTGGCGCCGAAGGTGAGGAACCCGTTCGTCGGGTCGATGGGGGGATCCGTCGTCGGGGGCGAGGCCGGGGTGTTCGCGAGCGGGAGCGCGGTGGGGGCGGCGACGGGGAGGGCCAGGAGGGCCGCGATCGCCAGGCCGCTGCCGATGGCGTGCATCCGTGCGGTCCGGTGCCCGGAGCCGGTCGACCCGGCGGGTGGGGGCGAGGCGTGCATCACGGCCTCCTTCCGGTCGCCGGCGCGACGGCACCGGCGTCGAGCGCCACGGTCCGCTCCGCGGCACGGCACGGCCAGGGCAGAACGGCCCCCTCGGGGCGGCGTTCGGCGGCCCGCGCGTCGAAGCGTCGTCAACCCGTGGTCCGGGCCGACGGTGGGCCGCGGTCAGGACGGCGGCGGGAGGCGGGCGATGGCGCGAGCCGGGGGGACGGCGCGAGCCCGGGGGAACGGCGCGAGCCGGGGGGACGGCGCGAGCGAGAGGCTCGGTCGGAGAGGGTCGCCACGCCGGTCGGCGGTGACCTGGTGGGCGTCGTCACCGCCGGCGTTCGTAGACCTCGGGGACGATCTCCCCGGCCTCGATGGCCGCGATGGCCTGCTGCACCTTGGTCAGGGTGCGCAGGAGGCGGCGGCGGTCCTGCTCGCCGAGGCCGCCCATCACCGCCATCTCGATGCCGCGGGCGGCGGGGAGGAACTCGTCGACCACCGCGAGGCCATCGGGGGTGATCTCGACGAGCACCTTTCGGCGGTCGTCGGGGTGCCGCTGGCGGCGGACCAGTCCCCGGCGCTCGAGGGTGTCGAGCAGCGAGGTGATCGAGGCGGCCGTGACGATGGCGCGCTCGGCGATGGTGGTCGGGGTGAGGGGTTCGTCGGCACCCTCGATGATCGCCAGCACCGACAGCGCGGGGATCGACAGGTCGAAGGTCGCCCGGCCGTGGCGGTCGAGCAGGGCGAGCATGCGCTCGCCGGCATGGCAGAGGTTGACGTAGCACTCGGTCGACAGGGGGTCGGCGCCGGGGAACTCGTCGCCGAACGCGTCGTCGACCTGCCGGGCGGGTGGGGCCGATCGGCCACCACCCGCCCGGCCGGCACCGGTCGGCGGCGGGTCAGACCTCGTCGACGACCTCGATGCGCGGGGCCCCCGCGACGCCACCGGACGCCATGGCGGCGTGCAGGTCGGGGTCGTCGAGGAAGGCCTGGGCGGCCTCCAGGGATGCCGTCTCGTGCAGCACGGTGATGTCGTTGGGGTCGGCCGGGGCGTGGAAGACGCGGGCCCCGGTGATGCCGTGCTTGTCGCGCACCGGCTGGGCACCGTCGTAGGCGGCCCGCCAGGTGGGGTAGTCGGCGATGTCGTGGCGGATGACGAGCAAGGTCATGGAAGGTAACTCCTCGATGCAGGGTTGGGCTATCTAGGGTCTGATAATTAGAAGTCAAATAATTAGGCCACGAAAAAGATTGCACACCGGCGAGGTCTTGGCAACCCCCTCGTTGTGTCGGATCGGGGCGCGCTCGATCAGGCGCGCCGCGGTCAGGGCGCCGTGACGAGCCGAGGCGTGACTCGTGAGGCGCTACCCGGTGGAGCCGCGCCGCTGTCGTCAGGTCGGTGGCCGCGTCCAGACCAGCGAGCACCGCCACATCGCGTGGCGACGGTAGCGGACCCCGGGCAGCACGTCGGTGGCGACGGCGCGCAGCTGCCGATAGGTGAGCGGCGGCGGCCACACCGTCGGGGCCTGCACCTCGCGGTAGGTGTTGGTCCGCTTGTGCACGCGGGTCGACACCGCGCCGGCCAGCTCGTAGGGGAGGTCCCACGGGAGGTCGGCCTTGGCCAGGCCGATCACGACGAGCACGCCACCGGGCCGGACCAGCTCGGCCAGGGCGGTCAGGCCGGCGCGGGCATCGACGTGGTGCAGCGTGGCGATGGAAGCCACGAGGTCGAAGCTGGCCGGTGGGAAGGGTGGGCGGAGCAGGTCGCCGCGCACGAGCTCGACGCGATCGCCGAGTCGGGCGTGGGTGCGATCGAGGACGTCGGCGTCGGCGTCGAGGCCGACGACGTGTGGGACGACGCCGGTGAGGTCGGCCGCCAGCGTCCCCTCCCCGCAGCCGGCGTCCAGCGCCCGGGTCGCCCCCGCCGGCACGGCGTCGAGGACGACGCGCTGGTAGTGGACGTTGTGGTTCCAACCGTCCTCGACGGCCACCTCGGTCGCCCCCGATCCCGACATCCCCCGACCCTACGCCCCGCCCCTCCCAGCTGCTCTCCTCCCGAACTTTGGAGGATTCGCGCCAAGGGGTGACGCGGATCCTCCAAAGTTCGGCGGGGGAAGAGTCGGCCGAGGCCGTGGAGCCGGGGGCCTGGCAGCATGGCGATGTCAGGAGGCGCCCCGATGTCGATGACCAGCGCGACGCGACCGACCCGACAGCCGTACGTCAGCGTGATCGGCGGCTACGACGTCGCGCCCGAGGTGCTGGCCGCCGCCGAGGAGGTCGGCCGTGGCCTGGCGTCCTCCGGCGCCGTCGTCGTCACCGGCGGCCGAGGTGGCGTCTCGGAGGCAGCATCCAAGGGTGCCTTCGAGGCCGGCGGCACGACCATCGGCATCCTCCCCGGCACCGACCGCTCCGAGGCCAACCCATACCTGACGGTCGCGGTCTGCACCGGCATCGGGCTCACCCGCAACGCTCTGGTCGCCATGAACGGCGACGTGGTCATCGCGTTGGACGGCGCCTTCGGCACGCTGTCCGAGCTGGCCCACGCACTGCTCGCCGGGACGCCCGTCGTCGGCTTCGGCACCTGGCGCCTCGACCGGGAGCCGGACTCGGACCGCGTCGAGGCCGAGGACCCCATCGTGCGCGTCCCCACCCCCGCCGCCGCCGTCGAAGCCGCGCTGCGTGCGGTTGGCGGCTGAGGCCGCGCGCCGCCCAACTCCGTCCGGCCCCGACGCGGCCCGTCGTGCCGATCCCAGCTTTCCGCGATTTCGAGGCACCAAGCCTCAGAATCGCGGGAAGTTCGAGTGGAGCGGGAGCGGCTCGCCGGCGCTGAGCTGATCAGCCGGTGAAGGAGGGGGTGACGGCGCCGGTTCCGCCCGTCGTGGTCGCGCCCGTTCCCGGTGCCGTCGTGGTGGTCGTCGTCGAGGCGATGCCCTCGAGGGCGAAGGGCACGGGCAGGACCAGCTCGACGTTGAGGTCGGCGGTGGTGCCGAGGTGCAGGTCGAGGGGCGACTGCGGGTCGTTGGCGGCCAGCTCGCGGTTGAGCGAGGCCAGGCCGAGCACGGACGTGTCGTCGAGCTCGGCGGTGGCCGGCGCCGCGTGCTCGACCATGGTGCAGAAGATCGACAGCGTGCCGTCACCGTTGTCGACCAGCTCGATCAGCCGCGACTGCTGGGGCCAGTCGACGTGCGAGCACGTGTTGATGTCCCAGAAGCCCTGCGTTCGGCCGGTGGGGTCGACCTTGGGCTGGATCTCGTTGCTGTGGTGGTGGCCGTTGACCCACGCCACCACGTTCGGGAAGCGGTGCAGGAAGGCCAACGTCTCGTCGCCGTCGTAGCGGCGCTCGTTCGGCCGGGCCGGGTCGGGGGGCGAGCCCTTCATCGACCGGTGGTTGAAGTGCGAGAACACGACGACCAGCTGGTCGGTGACGCTCTGGCGCACGAGGTTGCCGGCGGTGTCGAACCACTTGCTGCTGACCGACCGCAGCTTGGCCTCGAGCCAGTCGACCTGCGCCTGGCCGATGGTGCCCGAGTTGTAGCCACCGGTGTCGAGGCTGATGCCGAGCACGCCGGGCGCGATCGGGAAGTCGTAGAAGACGCCGGGGGCGTCGAGGTGGTCGGTGGTGTAGCCATGGCCGTGGGGACCGGGCACGGCGGGGGAGTCGAGGTGGGCCTGCACCCACTCCTTGGGCGAGACCGTGCGGCGGCTGGCGTCGGGCGTGATCACCTGGTGCGGGTAGGCACCCGAGAGGATCTGGTCGCGCACCTCGGTGACCTTGGTGAACATGGCGACGAGGAACGCCGACGCCGACACGCCGGGCGGCAGGTCGGTGGGCTTCATGCCGGCGGTCATGATGTCGTCGAGCGGCGGCGAGGTGGGCAGGTTGCCCTGCACCAGCCCGTCGTGGTTGCCGTAGGTGGAGAACCAGCGGCACCCGATGGCGGGCGTCGAGAAGGCGGCGATGCCGGCCTGCAGCAGCCCGGGCATGTCGGGGAAGCCGTGGTCGGTCTTGAACACGTCGCTCGTGCCGGCGTCGGGGTGCCAGTAGCGCGGGTCGTTCCACGCCGGGGTCTGCACGCCCTCGTACACACCGGCCGCGCCCGAGTCGGGGGTGATGGTGCCGCCGTCGAGCAGCGTCAGGAACCACGCGAGCTCGTTGTGCTGCTGGTTGTCGATGTTGTCGCCGGTGGAGACCGCGCAGTCGAACGGCCGCCCGGTGATCGGCCCCTTGCCGATGGCGTTGAGCTGGCGGACCATCGCCGACTGCACCTGGGTGGTGAGCACCTCGTGGGGGCGGAAGGCGGCGTTGAACGGGTCGCCGAACGGGTCGAGGAACTCGACGCGGCCCGGGGACTGCACGTCGACCACGTGGATGTCGGTGAGGTGGGCGATGCAGGCGAGCGGCGTCCGGGTGTCGACCCGGCCGGGCTTGGGGGTGGCCAGGTCGGTGCGCACCACCGTGGGCCAGCCGGGCGCGGTCGTGAGGCGCGAGTAGCCGGTGGCCGCCTGCCGCACGATGGTCTCGGCCAGGGTCGTGCCCGTGGGGTCGACGGCGTAGGCCGACACCGAGCGGAGCGCGTTGGCCCGCGCCGGCGTCCACAGCAGCGGCGCCCACAGCGCGCCGGCGCCCGCCACGGCCGCCCCGCCGAGGAAGGCGCGGCGGCTCGGCTGCGGCAGGCGGTGCCGCCGGCTGCCACCGGTCGGGTCGCCGTTCGCGCCGGCGCTTGTCGCGTGCCCGTCGTCGCCGGCCATGGTGCGTCCCCCGTCGCTCGCCGTCGTCCACCCCGGGTGAACACGAGGTGAACGGCCACCGTAGCCTCGGCCGCCACCGGCCCACCGTCGACGTGGACCGACGGGTACGGTGCGCGCATGCGTCGCCTGCTGCCGATCTCCGTCGCCCTGGCCACCGTCGCCGTCGGTGCCGTCGCCTGCTCGTCGTCGGGATCGGGCTCGAGCAGCGGGACCGGCGGGGGGACGACCACCCGTGGGTCCGAGGCGCCGGGCACCACGGTCGGCCGGGGCCGGCTCACGCTGACGTCGTCGGCGTTCGCCGACGGCACCGCCATCCCGCGGGACAACACCTGCCAGGGGGCCGGCACGTCGCCCGACCTGGCGTGGACCGGCGCGCCCGAGGGGACGGCCGCCTTCGCCCTGGTCGTGAACGACCCCGATGCGCCGGTCCCCGGTGGCTTCACCCACTGGGTCCTGTACTCGATCCCCGCCGACACCTCCTCCATCCCCGCCGGCGGCTCGGCCGGGTCCTCCGGGCTCAACGGCGCCGGCAAGCCCGGGTGGGTGCCACCCTGCCCGCCGTCGGGCACCCACCACTACGTGTTCACGCTCTACGCGCTGCCGACGGTGACGGCCTTCGCCGAGACGCCGACCAAGGCCCAGGTCGAGGCGCTCGGCAAGGACGCCCTCGCCACCGCAACGCTCACCGGCACCTACGCCCGGACCTGATCGGCCGCCAAGCCGCCCTCCTGCCGGCCCGCCGGTCGCGGCGGTGACGTTCAGGCGGTGGTGCACCGTGGCGGTGGTCGTCGACCTGAACGTCGATGGTCGGCGCGGGTGCTGCGGGGTGAGCACGTGCCTCGGCGAGCGGGCGCCGTAGGATCGGCGGCCATGGCCGACGAGCCGCGGGCGCGCCCGCCCTCGACCCCCCAGGTCCGGGGACCCGAGGCCACCGTGCAGTTCGGCGTCCAGCCGCGGCCCCCGATCGTGCCGCCCCTCGGCGACGACCGCCCGACGACGCCGCCGCCCCCGCCGTCGGGCGCACCGCCGCTCGATGCGGCCGCCCCACCGGTCGACCCGTCGGATCCAGCAGCCGTCGTCGACCCGTCGGCCACCACCGCGCTGCAGTCGCCGTCGCCCGTGCCGTTGCCCACCGGGGCGCCGGTCGAGCCGGTCCACGAGCACCTGCCCAGCCTGCGCCGACGCCCGTCGGGCGAGTCACCGCCGCTGCCCAAGCAGTTCGACGCCGGTACCGCCCGCTGGCTGATCTTCGCCCTGGTCGCGGCGCTGGCGTGGATCGTGCTCGGCCTCAACCCGGTCACCTCGCAGGCCATCGGCGTGCGGGAGGGCCTCTTCGTCGTCAACGTCGCCGACCTGCGGGTCGGCTGGCTCACCGACCTCATCCGCCCCACCTACGACGTCGTCAGCATCTGGGGCATCGCCGTCGTCGGGTGGGCCACGATCATCACCCTGATCGTGGTCAAGCGGTTCCGGCACCTGCTGCTGTTCTACGTCGGCCTGCTCGCCACGGTCGTGCTGCAGGCCATCGTGTCGGCCGCGGTCGAGCGACCTCGGCCGTTCGAGGTGGTCATCCTCGGTCGCTGGGAGGGCTATGCAGCCCCGTCGCGGCCGGTGGCGTTGCTGGCCGCCGCCTGCACCGGCGCGCTGCTGTGCCTCGTGCCCCGTGGTCGTGGCCGGTGGACGGTGCCCCTGGGGCTGGCCGTCGTGCTCGGCCTGGTGGCCGCCATGGAGACCTACCTCGGCGTGTCGCACCCCACCGACCAGCTCACCGCCATGCTCGTCGGCGTCACGCTGCCCGTGCTCATCATCCGCTACTTCGCCCCGTCCGACGTCTTCCCCGTCACCTACGGCCGCGGGGGCAACGCCGCCCACCTCGACGTCACCGGGGCGCGGGGCGACGCCGTGCGGCGGGCCATCCGCGAGCAGCTCGGCGTCGAGGTGGTCGACATCAAGCCGGTCGGCCTGGCCGGGTCGGCCGGCTCCACCCCGCTCATGCTCACGGTCGTCGACCCGGCCACCCAGGACCCGCGCGGCAAGCTCTTCGCCAAGCTGCTCGCCAAGCAGCACCTGCGCTCCGACCGCTGGTACAAGCTCACCCGCACGCTGCTGTACGGCCGGCTCGAGGACGAGAACCGCTTCCAGACGGTCCGCCGGCTCGTGCAGCAGGAGGACTACATCGCGCTGCGGGTCGCGGTGGCCGGCATCCGCACGCCCTACTCCTACGGCGTGATCGAGATCACGCCCGAGCGCGAGTACCTGGTCGTCACCGAGTTCCTCGACGGCTTCGTCGAGCTGGGCGAGGCCGACGTCGACACCGTGGTGGTCGACAACGCCCTCTCCATCGTCCGCCGCATGTGGGACGCCGGCCTGGCCCACCGCGACGTGAAGCCGGCCAACGTGATGGTGCACGGCCACGACGTCGCCCTCATCGACGTCGGCTTCGGCCAGATCCGGCCGTCGCCGTGGCGCCAAGCGGTCGACCTGGCCAACATGATGCTGTGCCTCGCGCTGCGGTCGTCGCCACAGCTGGTCTACGAGCGGGCGTGCCGCCAGTTCAGCGAGCAGGAGATCGCCGAGGCGTTCGCCGCCAGCCGCGGCCTCACGCTGCCAACGCAGCTGCGCCGCGAGATGAAGAAGGCCGGTCGTGACCTGCTGACCGACTTCCGGGCCCTGGCCCCGCCGTACCCGCCCATCCCCATCCAGCGCTGGAGCTTCCGGCGGGTCGCGCTGATGGTCGCCACCGTGGTCGGGGCGGTCCTCCTGGTCAGCTTCACGCTCAGCTTCCTCTCGGCCACGGGGTTGCTGCCGTGACCGCCCCCACGGCGACCCCGCCCACCGGTCCGCCCGCCGGCCCTCACCCCGGGGCGCCCGGCGACGATCGACCGCCGGCCCGGTCCGGCTTCCGCCGCTGGTTCCTGGTGGCCGCGGTGTCGCTCGGCGTCGTCGTGCTGGTCCTCGCCCTCGTCGGGCTCGGCGCCGAGGACGCGAAGAACGGTCGGGTCGGTCAGGCCCGCTGCGCGCGGGATCGGCTCGTGCTGCTGGTCGCCCAGTCGGTCCCGACCGCGCAGACGGTGCCGTGCTTCCAGACCTTCGTCGACGGCTGGGCGGTGACCACCAACCAGGTCGACGACACCGGCACCCGCCTCCAGCTGAGCACCAGCGAGATCGACGGCGCGACGTGGAGCGTGCAGTTCGCGGCCACGTGCTCGCCCGACCCGTCGGCCCAGACGGTGGAGTCGAACGACTCCGGTGGCCCGGCCGGTGTGCAGGTCCGCCAGGTGACGAGCGAGACCGACTCGTCCTACAGCGAGACCGACTGGTACGTGTTCGCCGGCGGGTGCGTCACCTCCCAGGTGCAGGTGCCCTTCCGCCTCGACCGCAACGTCGTGTTCCAGGACATCGACGACATGCTGCGGCTCGTGCCGCGCTCCGATCTGAACGACGCCGTCTACGCCGACACCGACGGCGAGCTGCACCTCGACCCCCCGAGCAGCACCACCTCGACGGTGCGCTGACCCTCGCCGTCGCAGGCCGGCACGCCCCGTGGCAGCGCCGCGCCGGTGCCGGTCACCCGATCGACGAGGCCGCCCGTGCGGGGTGGCGGCTGGTGCTGTTGGGCGGGGCTGTCGCCGGACCAACGGCCCTGGGGCGGGGGTGAGGGGCGGCGCACGATGCCGATGTGATCGCCTGCGGTGGATGTTCTCGGGTCCGCCGGCGATGGGCGGTGCTCGCGGCAGCGTCCCTCCTGGTCACCGCGCTGGTGACCGTGCTCGACGGGCCGGCCGCGACCGCGCAGGCGCCGGCCGACGGCCAGCCGACGGTGTCGGCCGCGCCCGAGGCCTGGCCGGCGGGCGACGGGGGCCCCGGTGGCGCGTCCTATGCCGTCCGGGCGACCAAGGCGGGCTACGTGACCGAGACCGGCCCGTCGTTCCCGGCGGTGGCGGGCCGGGCCAGCCCGCAGGTGGTGGCGCTGGCCATGGACGTCGGCACGTTGAGCTCGGTGTCGACCGGGCCCCGAGCGGTGCTGTCATGGGTCCAGTACGAGTCCATTCCGCTCGGCGGCTCGGTGTGGGTGTTCTGGGGGAACTACGTCATCGACCTGTCCACCGCGCACCAGAACGTGGGCGGCACCGAGTACCTGCGGTCGCTCGACATCACCATCGACGGCAACCCCTTCTACGTGGAGCTGATGAAGAACACGGTCTCGGTCGACATCGGCGGGCCGTACTCCGTCCAGCAGATCCCCGTCCTCACCACCAACACCGCGTCGGAGGCCACCAACGTCCGCGTCGACGCCGTGCGGGTCTACGACCGGTTGACCGGCACGACCACCTTCGCCCCGCCCGGTGGACCGCTCTTCTACTCGCACACGGCGACCGCCGACGGCAACGCCCAGGGCTACACCCTCGACGCCGGGGTCGACTGGTCCAACGTGGTCGTGACCATCGACGTCCGGGTTGGCAAGGCGGTCGCCGGCACCGGCGGAGCGGCCGGATGGGTGTCGTCGCCGGTGCTCGGCGGTTGGCGCTCGGATGTGCAGCGCATCACCTGGGTGCCCTCGGAGAACGCGATCACGGTGTCGGCCCTCCTCGGTTGAGCCACCCGTGGTCGGGCCGCGGCGAGCGTGGCGTGGAGCGCGCTGCTCGGGTCAGCCCAGGATGTTCACGGCGCGCGCGGCCACCAGGGCGATGGTGATGAGCGACGCGGCCGACTGCACGAGCATCAGCAGCTTCGCCCGCACCGACAGGGGCATGGTGTCGGTGGGACTGAACGCGGTGGCGTTGGTGAAGCTCGTGTAGAGGTAGTCGGTGAAGGTCGGGGCCCACCGCTCGTGGGAGCGGGCGTTGCGACCGCGCTGGTGCACGGTCCGTACGGCGTGGAAGGTGATGGCCTCCTGGGCGTCCTGCGGGAACAGGAAGTCGGCGTGCCCGATCGCGCCGGACCGGTCGTGGCGGCGGTGCCGTCGGCGGGCCCGCGGCCCACCGGTGTCGAGCTCCCAGTACCAGAGGGCGAAGGCGATCACGTTGACCGCCCAGATCGAGATGGCGGAGAAGACGAGGCTCCGACCGGTCGCGTCGACGCCGCGCAGCAGCTCGCGGATGAGCAGACCGAGCGACACGAGGTTGACCACCGAGACGGCGGCGATGAGGGCGATGGTGAAGCCTCGCCACCGCCGCTCGTGGGTCCGGCGCCGGCGCAGGTCGGGGTCGAGCACCTGCAGCACGAGCGCCAGCACGGCGAGCATGACCGGCACCAGCCACTCCGGCCCGGGGGTCAGCTGGTCGGGCAGCAGCAGGCGCAGGGCCACGGCCACGCCGATGGCCGCGGTCACCGGCCACCGGGTCTCGCCCCGGAGGTCGAGGTCGGTGGGGTGCGCTCGGGTGGGTGCGGGGGCGGGCTCGGGAGCGCCGGTCGGCCCGCTCGGCGTCGTGTCGGACCCCTCCGCCGGGTCGGTGGAGGCCACGACGCCGAACCTACCGGTCGGCCTCGGCGGCGGTGGGGACCCGGACGACTCCTGGCGTCGACCGGCTGCGCGGCCGTCGACCGGCCCGTCCACGGTCGACCGGCTGACCCACCGCCGAGCCCCCGACCCGCTGGCCACCCGGCCCGTCCGGGGTGGTGAGCAGAGCTCGGCGCGCGCCGGCGCTTGCCGGCCGGGCGGTCGTCCGGTAGGCCAGCGCCATGCCGACCGATCCCGGTCCCGACCCGACCACCCCGCTCGTGTACGTGACCCGACCGCTGCCGGAACCGGCCACGGCCCCCTTGGCGGCGGCCGGTCTGGCGGTGCGCCAGCACGAGCCCGACCGGCCGCCAACCGCCGACGAGCTGCGCGCCGGCGTGGCCGACGCCGCCGCCCTCGTCTGCCTCCTCACCGACCGCGTCGACGGCGACCTGCTCGACGCCGCGCCCGGGCTGCGCGTGGTGGCCAACGTCGCCGTCGGCTTCGACAACATCGACGTGGCCGCCTGCACCGAGCGCGGCGTGGTCGCGACCAACACGCCCGGGGTGCTCACCGAGGCCACCGCCGACCTCGCCTGGGCGTTGCTGCTGGCCGCCGCCCGGCGGGTCGGTGAGGGCGAGCGGCTGGTGCGGTCCGGAGGGTGGGAGGGGTGGAGCCCGACCCAGCTCGTCGGCCAGCCCGTCCACGGCCGCACCATCGGCATCGTGGGGATGGGTGCCATCGGGACCGCCGTCGCCCGCCGGGCGCGCGGCTTCGGCATGGAGGTCCTCTACGCCTCCCGGTCGCCACGACCCGAGGCCGAGGCGGGGACCGGCGCCCGCCGCGTGCCCCTCGACGAGCTGCTCGCCACCGCCGACGTGGTGTCGCTGCACACGCCGCTCACGCCCGAGACCCGCCACCTGATCGACGCCGCCGCCCTGGCGCGCATGAAGCCGACCGCCATCCTCGTCAACACGGCGCGGGGCCCGGTGGTCGACGAGGTGGCGCTCGTCGAGGCTCTCCGGACCGGGCGCATCGCCGCTGCCGGGCTCGACGTGTTCGAGCGCGAGCCGGCCCTGGCCGACGGGCTGGCCGAGCTCGACAACGCGGTCGTGCTGCCCCACCTCGGATCGGCCACCACCGAGGCCCGGGCGGCGATGGTCGGTCTGGCCTGCGCCAACGTGGTGGCGGTGCTCGCGGGCGGCGAGCCCCCGACCCCCCTCAACCCCGAGGTCCTCGGGCGGGGGTGACCCCCCGAGGGGGCGAGTACCCTCGCCGCACGATGCCCCCGGATCCGACGCTCCCACCGAGGCGGCCCGCCGGGCCTGCGGCGCGGCTCGCCGACCGGGTCGGGTCGCGCGTGGCCCGATGGATCGGGATCGACGACCTCCGCCGTCGGCTCGACGAGCAGGACGAGCAGCTGCGCACCCTGGCCGCGGCGCACCACGACACCCGGATGCTCGCCGACCGGGCATCCGTCGGCGCCCGCACCGTGCCGGCCGACGTCGCCACCGAGGCGGCCTGGCGGGCCGAGGCCGAGGTCATCCTCGCCCGCCACGACGCGCAGACCGTCGCCGACGTGCGCGCCCTGCAGGACCGGTACCGAGGACCGGTCTTCGGCGAGGTGCGGGTCTACGACCTGATCGAGCGGTTGGCCCAGTGCGTCGACCCGACCGACTGCCGGCTGTTCGGCGCCAGCCAGCTGACCCACGTGCTGCAGGTGCTCGAGGCCATGGAGGCCGACGGGGTCCTCACCGAGCAGCTGGCGATCGCGGCGCTGGTGCACGACCTCGGCAAGCTGCTGCTGCTCACCGACGAGGATCCCGCCAACGTGGTCTGCATGAACCAGCCCATCGGCGAGTTCGAGGAGGGCGTCGGCCTCGACCAGGTGGTCTTCCAGTGGAACCACGACGAGCTCGCCTACACGAGGTTGGCGCCGCACCTCGACGACGACCTCGCCTGGCTGGTGCGCTACCACTCGATCGATCCGGTGGCCCACCGGCCGCTGATGGACGACGAGGACCGGCGGCGGGCCGACGCCCTGCTCGAGGTGTTCTCCCACTACGACCACGGCTCCAAGCAGGCGTTGCACCGCCCATCGGTGCGCCTCGCCGACCACCGCGACCTGGTCGAGGCCACCTTCCCCGACCCCATCGTCTTCTGACCGCCCCGTGGCCGGCGTGCTGGTCCTGGGTGGTGGGGTGACCGGGTTGGCGGCCGCCCGCGCCGCGGGCCCGACGGCGACCGTCCTCGAGGCGGGGGCGACGCCCGGCGGCCTGTGCGCCACGTACCACCGCACGCCCGCTGGCGAGCGCCTCGCGTCGCCGCCGGCCGACGGCGAGGCCTACCGGTTCGAGGTGGGCGGCGGGCACTGGCTGTTCGGCGGCGACGCCGAGACCGTGGCCGCCATCGAGGCGCTGGTGCCCTGTCGCACGCATCGGCGGCGGTCGTCGGTCCGGCTCGCCGACGGGACGTCGGTGGGCTTCCCGCTCCAGCACCACCTCGCGGCGCTCGACGACGAGGTGCGCGATCGGGCCTTGGCCGAGCTGCTCGGCGGGGACGCGGACCACGCGGCCGGCGACGGGCCGTCCACGATGGCCGACTGGGTGCGCGACCGGATGGGGCCGACGCTGGCCGGGCTGTTCTTCGACTCCTTCCACGAGCGCTACACCGCCGGCCTCTACCGACGCATCGCTCCCCAGGACCCCGACAAGTCCCCGGTCGACCGCGCTGCCGTGCTCGCCGGTGCCGGCGGCTCGGGTCCCGGCGACGACGGCGCCGCCGGCGCGGCGCACTACAACGAGACGTTCCGCTACCCGGTCGACGGGCTCGACGCGCTGGTGCGAGCTCTGACCGACGGCGTCGACGTGCGCACCGGCTCGCGCGTGGTGGCCATCGACCACCACACCAAGGTGGTGCACACCGACGACGGGGCCGATCACCCCTACGACCGGTTGGTCTCGACCCTCCCGCTGCCCGTGGCGGTCGATCTCGCCGGCGTCACGGTCGACGCGCCGCCCGATCCCCACACGTCGGTCCTGGTGGTCAACCTGGGCGCCGAGCCGGGCCCCGGCCTCGGCACCGACCACTGGGTCTACGACGCCACCGCCCACTCGGGCTTCCACCGCTACGGCGTGTACAGCAACGTCGACGAGGCCTTCCTGCCGCGCTCGGCCCGATCGCGGTCCGCCGGCGAGGCTGCCCCGTCCGCGGCGCGGCGGGCCTCGCTGTACGTGGAGCGCGCGTACCCGGGCGGCCGACGGCCCTCGCCGGCCGAGGAGGACCAGCACGTGCGGGCGATGGTCGCCGAGCTGCAGGAGCGCGACGTGGTGGGCGAGGTCGAGGTGGTCGACCCGACGTGGATCGAGACGGCCTACACGTGGTCGTGGCCCGGATCGATGTGGAGGACCGAGGCCCTCGCCGCCCTCGCCGCGGTGGGCGTGCACCAGGCCGGCCGGTACGGGCGGTGGCGCTTCCAGGGCATCGCCGCTTCGCTCGCCGAGGGGCGCGCCGCCGGCCGGGCGGCGGCCGGAGCGGTGACGACGTGACCCGCTCCGGCGGTGATCGCTGGCGGGCCGCCGCCGAGGCCTCGGCCGCGCGGCGGCCCGTCGTCGCGCCGGTGCCCGATGGCGAGCTCCGGCCGTTCTGGTCGGTCATGGTGCCGACCTACGACGGCGGCGATCGCCTGGCTCGCGCCCTCGAGAGCGTGCTGGTCCAGGATCCGGGGCCGGCCGAGATGCAGATCGAGGTGGTCGACGACGCGTCGCCCCACGAGGACCCGACCGACACGGTCCGCCGCGTCGCCGGCGACCGCGTGCAGGTGTGGCGCCAGCCCACCAACGTGGGCGCCCCGGCGAACTTCACCACCTGCGTGCGCCGATCGGTCGGCCGGTGGGTCCACGTGCTGCACGCCGACGACGCCGTGCTGCCCGGCTTCTACGACCGGTACCGCCGGCGCATCGAGGCCCAGGACGAGCCGCCGGCGATGGTCGTGGGGCGGTGCCTCTACGTCGACGACGACGAGCGGGTCCTGTACGAGAGCGCACCGGTCATCACCGACGAGGACCGCGTCGTGAACCCGGAGGTGGCGATCGCCGCGCAGCACCCGTTCGCCTTCGCCTCCGTGGTCGTCGCCCGGTCGGCCTACGAGCGCCTCGGCGGCTTCGACCCGCGGCTGGTGCACGCCAACGACTGGGAGATGTGGGCGCGGGTGGCGGGCTCCGGTCGGGTCGTGATCGTCGACGAGCCGCTGTCGCTGTACCGCCAGCACGCAGCGTCCGACACCGCTCGGCTCCGCCGCTCCACGACCTACCTCGACGACGCGCTCGCGGCCGCCGACGTCATCTGCGCCCGCATCGACGATCCGCAGCTGGGTGCCGACCTCCGCCGGGCCAACCGGCGCCAGCAGGGCGCCCTCGCCCTCGAGGTGGCGCGCGCCGCGTGGCGCGCCGGCGACCGTGGCAACGCCGCCCGCAACGCCTGGCGGGGCGCCCGCCTCCGGCTCGGGGGCTGATCGCCGACCGCGGGAGGCGAGGAGGGCGGCCGACCGTCAGCGGGTGAAGAGGGCGACGAAGTCGCGCGAGTCGGGGTCGACGAAGCGCCGTGCCGACTGGGTCATCCCGTCGATGAGCTTGTGGGGCTCGATCCCGCCGGCGCCGTGGGTGAACCAGTTGTAGGCCACCCACTGGTTGTTGATGTCGAGCGTCATCCCGCGCACGGCGCCGGCGGCCACCAGCGCGTCGCCGAGGCCGCGCGCCGTCAGGCCGGGACCCCCCACGTAGACCAGGGCGCCGTCGGCCCGCACCCCCACGCCCGACCGTGGCGGCGCCGTGGCGCGGTTCAGCGTGGCGCCCCAGACGCTGGTGTCGGTGTTGGTCGCCGACGGGTTCACCACGCCGCCGTCGACCAGGAGGTCGAGGTTCTGGCGGACGCCGGCCACGTTGGGGAACATGGCCACGTCGCGGCCCCACTGGCCGACGGTGACCTTCCCGTCGTCGAAGACCACGAGGGACGCCGCTCCGTTGCGCAGCGGGAAGGCCTCCCGGCCGTCGAGGTAGTAGCCCCCGCGGCTGTCCTTCATCTTGAAGCCGCCGTTGAACACGGCGCCGAGGGTGGGCTGCAGCGCCGGCGCCACGTTGCTGCCGGGGATCGGCCACGAGCCGCCGGGGTCGCCGCCCCCGGGGTACAGCCGCGCCGAGAAGGCGGCCGGGTCGACCCAGGCCACCCCCACGATCGAGCCGGTCGAGGTGGGCAGCGTGGTCGCGTACATGCCGGGCTGGCCGTTGACGGGCGGACCGATGGGTGCCCACTGCCCGGTGCCCGGGGTGGCCGTGGGGATGGGCCCGGGTGGTGCCAGGCGGCCGGGCAGGACCTTGGGCGCGGCGGTGGTCGTCGGGGGCGGTGCGGTGGTGGTGGGGGCCGCCGTGGTCGTCGGGGCCGCGGTCGTGGTCGGTGCCTCCGTCGTCGTGGTGGCCGCGACCGCCGCCTCGGTCGTGTCGGTGACCGCCGGGGCGGTGGTGCCCGTCGCGCCCGTGGCGCCCGTCGACGATGCCGCCGGCGCATCGGCGGTGCCGCACGCGGTCGCGCCCAGGGCCAGGGCCCCGGCCACCGCGAGCGCCACCGCGGCCAGGGGTCGCCGGGGTGCGCTCCGGCTCCCGGTGCCGACGGCGCCGGCTCGTGCTGCCCGAGCTGCTCGGGCGGCCCGGGACCGTCGGTCGGCGGCCCAGGCGGCGTCGGTGCGGGCGGCCCGGAGGTCGGTGGCGGTGGAGGGCTGCGGGGTGATCATCGATCCTTCCAGGGCGCGGTGTACCAGCGGAGGTAGTCGTCGACGTGCGCCCCCCAGTAGCTGCGGTCGTGGCCGCCTGCCCCGACCTGGAGGTCGTGGGCGACGCCGCGCGCGGTGAGGGACTGGTCGAGCATCGTGACGGGGGTGACGAGCGAGTCGGACGCGCCGACGTCGAGCCACACCCGGAGGGGCCGGCCCGCGAGCATCCCGGCCAGCTGGGGGCCGGGGTTGGTGGGGACGCCGACGGCGGGGCTGTGCCCGCCCACGGCACCGAACACGTCGGGGTGGCGGGCGGCGATCAGCAGCGCCCACTCGCCGCCGCGCGAGATGCCGCCGATGGCCCGGTGGACGGGATCGTTGCGGGTCCGGTAGCCCTGCTCGATCCGCGGCTGCAGCTCGTAGAGGACGAACCAGTCGAGCGGCGGGACGGTGCCGTCGTAGTCGCCCATGGCGTGGAGGGCGTCGGGCAGCACGATGATCAGTGGCGGGATCTGTCCGGCGGCGACCAGCCGGTCGGCTTCGGCGAGGACGCCCACGTCGACCCACTGCGTCTCGTCGGTCTGGGCCCCGTGCAGCAGGTAGAGCACCGGGTAGCGGCGGGTCTCGGCGTCGTAGCAGGGAGGCGTGTGCACCAGGAAGGGCTGCACCGGCTTGGCGCTCGGGGCGAAGACCTTGCTGGCGAAGGTGGTTCGGGTGGTGCGGCCGGTGGCCTCGCCGCACCGGGGCGGACCCGTGTCCTCGACGTCGATCGTGGTGGTCGGGGTCGCCGGCACGAAGGTCGCTTCGATCGTCGAGGCCGTGGTCGCCGACCCCAGCGCCCAGGCATCGCCGGTCGAGGGCACGGCCGGCGAGGTCGCCGGTGGCTCGGTCGTGCGGTCGACGCCGGCCGTCCCGACGACGCCGTCGGAGGCCGGCACGCCGCTCGCGCCGGCGCGCGGCTCGACGCTGGTGCCGCACGCGACGGCCCCGGCTGCCAGCGCGGCGGTGATCGCCAGCCGGGCGATCACGGCGACGGGCCGGCACGCCCGGCGCGCCGCGACGGCGAGCGGTGGGGTGGGCGGGCTCGGCGCCCGACGGGCCGGTCCCACCACGGTCGACCGGCTACGGGTTGGTGATCGGGCGGCGGAACACCGCCACGAAGTCGCGGGTGTCGAGGCTGAGGTACCGGTCGGCCGACTGGCGCATCCCGCCCTTGTCCTCGGGGCCGTCGAGGCCCTTGGCGCCGGTGCACTTCCCGTCGGGGCCCACCGAGTACAGGTTGGCGGTGACCCACTCGGGGTTGATGTCGCCCTCCATGGCCCGCACCGCGCCGGCGTCGGCGAGGCGCTGGGCGAGGTCCTTGGGCTGCAGGGCGGGGCCGCCGGCGTAGACGATGGCGCCGTCCCTGGTCACGCCCCAGCCGGAGCGCCACACGAAGTAGACGTTCTTCAGCAGGGCGCCCCAGTCCTTGCTGTCGATGTCGGGGACCACCTGGCCGTTGTCGACGAGCAGGTCGAGGTTCTGGCGGGCGACGGCGATCTTGTCGTAGTCGGCCGGGCCGAAGTCGCGGCCCCACATCCCGACGTTGGCGGTGCCGTCCTTGTAGGTGACCATGGTGGCGGCGCCGTCGCGCATCTTGTACTTCTCCTGGCCCTCCGACCAGTAGCCACCACGGGCCTGGTCGAAGCGGAAGCCGCCGTTGGCCGCCATGATCGCCTGGCTGCACTGGTCGGCCGGGATCTGGTTGCCGACGCTCCACTTCCCGCCGGGGACCTCGGAGCCCGGGTAGATCTGGATGTTGGCCAGCTTCGGGTCGATCCACGCCAGGAAGACGAGCAGCGAGGTCTTCTCGGCGTTGGGCCGGACCTTCGTGGTGTAGACCGCGGGCAGGCCCCCGACCGGTTCGCCGGCGGGGAACCACTCGCCCTCGTTCGGGATGGCCTCGGCGGCCGGGGTGGGCACCTTGGTCGGCGGCGGCAGGTGCGGCGGCAGCGCCTTGGTGGTGGGGGAGTCCTTGCTGGTCTCGGCCGGGGTGGTGGGGGTGACCGCGGCCGGGCCGATGGCCTGGTCGGGCGTGCCGCCCGACGGCGGCTGGTTGTTCTCGTAGTACTTGTCCTCGAACCAGTTGACGGCGAAGCCGAGGTGGTTGTCGCGGGCCCACTGCACCATGCGGGCGTCGGCGGACTCCTGGCCGGGCTTGGTCAGCGCGGCGGCGACCGAGTAGCCGACGAGCACCACGAACGGCACGAGGATGATGACCACGGCGGTGAGCACCCGGTGGCGTCGGGCGAACCCGATGAGGCGGTGGCCGCCCCCGCTCGCCGGCGTGGTGCCGTCGGCCACCTCGTCGTCGTGATCGGCGACCGCCGTGGAGGCGTCGCCGGCCGAGGGCGCGAACGGATCAGGATCGGGGGGTGTGGGTGCCATGCCTGCCGAGGGGGGATCGCGGGTGCGGTACGGCTGATCCCCGCGTCGGGGCCGCCTGGGTGGGCCATGCTACGGGACGGGTCGGTCAGGATCACGTCACCACCGGCGGGGCGCCGCCCCGGGGCGACCCGACCGCCGGCCGGCCGGCCGGGTCGCGGCCGGCTGGGAACCCAGGGCGCCCGACCCGGCCGGCGCCCTAGCGTGGAGCCATGGCTGACGACGGCGACGCCGAGGAGGGTGGGCTGCGGCGCGACGTCGAGGCGGCCTCCACCGCCGGGACCCGTGCCCAGGCGCTCATCGGCCTCGGTCGCCACCTGCTCGACACCGACGACGCCGATCGTCGGGACGAGGCCGCGGCCGTGCTCGACGAAGCGGTCGAGTGGGCGGTGTCGTCGGGCGATCCGTCGCTGGCCTACGCGGCCCGCGTGCTGCGGGCCCGTGCCGCCCGTGCCGCCGGCGACGACGACACCCACCGCTTCCAGCTGGAGGCCGCCCTGCAGCTGTGCCGCACGAGCGGCTTCACCCGGCCGATCCCGGACCTGTTGATGCTGCTGGCCCACGGCGACGAGCGGGCCGGCGACGCCGACGGGGCCGCCGAACGGCTCGCCGGCGCCCTCGCGGCCGCCCGCGACAACGGCGACCTCCACCAGGAGGCGCGGGTCCACAGCGAGCTCGGCCGCCTGGCCCGGGCGCGTGGCGACGACCTGGCGGCCCAGGCCCACTTCGAGCTGGCGCTGGGCCCGTTGCGCGAGCTGGGCCCGCTGCGGCTGCGCACCGCGGTGGAGAACGACCTGGCGGCCGCGCTCCAGTCGACCGGCCGCTACGCCGAGGCCCTCGCCCACTACCGCGAGGCGCTCGCCGGGTGGGAGGAGCTGGGCCGGGCCGACCAGGTGCCGCGGGTGCTGAACCGGATGAGCGAGCTGGCCCGCCTGGTCGGGGAGCGCGACGAGGCGCGCCGGCTGCTCGAGCAGGCGCTGCGCCGCAGCCGCGAGCAGGGCGACGCAGCCCGCGAGGCGGAGACCTTGGCCAACCTCGGCGACCTCGCCCGCATGATGAGCGACTACCCCGTGGCCGAGCGCCGGTTCGAAGCGGCGCTGGCCCTGGCCCGCGAGGCCGGGCTCGCCCGCACCGCCACCCGCTGCCTCGGTGGCCTGGCCTCGGTCGCCCGGATGGATCGCCGCATGGACGACGCCCGCCGGTTCCTCGAGGAGGCGCTGCCGGCCTACGAGCAGCTCGGCGATCGTCTCGGCGTGGTCAACACCCGCAACGGCCTCGGTCAGCTGGCCAAGGTCCGTGGCGACCTCACGTCGGCGCGCACCTGGCACGTCGCGGCGCGCGAGCTGGCCGACGAATCCGGCTACGCGCTGGGCGTCGTCAACGCCTCGCACGCCCTCGGGATGCTCTCGGTGCGCGAGGGCGACGTCGCCGCCGCCGAGGCCGACCTGGCGCTGTCGCTCCGCTTCGCCGACGAGCTCGGCGAGCGCCACGGCCAGGCCCACGCCCACTGGGGGATGGCCCAGCTGGCCCTGCTCTGCGGCGCCTTCGACCAGGCCGGCTCCGAGATCGACGAGGCCGCCGCCATCGCGGACGCCGTGGGCTACCGGCTGCTCGTGTCGCACGCCCACCGCCTGCGGGCGATGATCGCCTTCGCCTCCGGCGACCGTGCCACGGCCGAGCGGTCGTACCGATCGGCCTGGGCGGTCGGCGACGAGGTGGGCGACGGCGGCGGGACCGCCGACACCCGGTCCGGGCTCGCCGAGGTCGCCCTGGCGAGCGGTGATCTCGACGTGGCGACGGCGCTGCTCACCGAGGCGCGCGCCAGCCACGAGCGCAACGGCGCCCGCTTCGAGCTGGCCGAGGACCTGCGGCGGCTGGCCCTGGTGGCCCGATCGGCGGGCGACCTGGCGGGGGCCGATGCGCTCCTGGCTGAGGTCGTGGTCGAGCAGGACGCCATGGGGGCCCGCCCGGCGCTGGCCTCGGCGCTGGCCGGGCGCGCCGAGGTGCTCGCCGACCTGGGGCGCGCCGACGCCGCCGCCGAGCTCGCGACCAGGGCTGGTGCGGTGATCGACGCGGTGCGCGCCACCCTGACGCCCCGGTTCTCCGACGAGGCGTTCCGGGCTCGCCACCGCCACGTCTACGCGGTCGCCCGCACGCTCGGCCGCCGCGGCTGACCCTGCGCCTGCTCGGCCGCCGCGGCTGAGCCCGCGCCCGCTCGGTTGCCGCAGCTGCCTCAGGCCGGCGGTGGCGGCGGTGGTGGTGGTGGTGGCGGCGGCGGTGGTGGCGGCGGGGGAGGAGGCGGGGGCGCCTCGCCCACCGGGTGCACCACGCCGGTGCTGCCCACCGCCCACCCGCCGGGCGCGTCGTCGTCGGGAGCGGGACCGAGGTGGTAGGTCGTCGGCTCGTCGTCGGTGGCGTCGACGTCGTCGGCCCTCGGCTCGACCTCGGTGGCGGCGCCGTCCCGCGGGCTCTGGCTCGCATCGACGTCCCACGGGCTCGGGGCGGCGTCCTCGCCCGGGTCGACGTCCCACGGGCTCGGGGCGGCCGGCGCGGCCGGCTCGGCCGGCGTGACGTCCCAGGCGGTGGGTGCGGCGGGGGCCACGGAGGTCGGCGCCCGCGTGGCGGTGGCCGGTGGGTCGTCGTAGGTGGGCGGCGGGGTGTGCACGCCGGTCACCGCGCCGGGCGAGCGATCGAACGAGGCGTCGTCGGGCTTGGGCTCGCGGCCGAAGGCCGCCCACAGCGCCGAGGCCCACGACTCGGTGAAGGCCACCACCAACCCCATCAACGGGGGGAACTCCTCGGGCTTCACGGTGCGCTCGAAGCAGAGGACGGCGTCGCGGTGCAGCTCGAAGGTGAACCGGCCCTCGGTGCGCACGAGGAAGTCGATCACCTCGGGGACCAGCAGGGTGCGGGCGAAGCCGGGGTTCTCGCACCAGACCTGGAACAGCCTGGCGAAGCCCGGGTGGTCGATGGTGACCTCGAGCGAGGCGTCGAGCTGGTTGCGCTTGCCCCGGGGAGACAGGTGCAGGAAGGGCAGGTCGGCGTCGACGAAGGCGATCACGCAGCCGTACTGGCGGCCGTCCTCGTAGCGGAACCAGGGCGCCTCGGGTGGGACCCCGGCGCGAGGGTTCTCGGGCCAGTCGACGAACGGGTAGTCGAAGCCGCGCACCTTGCGGCCGCGCAGCTTGGCGGCGAGCACGTTCTCGGCCTTGTGGCCGTCGCTCTGGGCGAAGAGCGAGAAGGGCAGGCGGTGCAGCGCGAAGGGGTCGTCACCGGTGAAGGTGATCCCCTTGGCGGCGGCCACCGCCGACATCTCCTTGGCCCGCTTGCCCACGAGCAGGTACGCCATGGCGAGATTCTGCCGCGCCCGGGCGGCCGGTGCTGCGGATCAGGAGGGCGGGGGGAGGGCGAGGGCGTCGGCGAGGCGCTCGACCGCGGCGCGCAGGGGTTCGTCCTCGTGCCCCTCGGCGGAGAGGTGCCCGGTGCCGGCGAGGTGCACGACCTCCTCGTCGTCGGGCAGCGCGGTGGCGACGGGGTGGTGGAGGGCCTCGGCGATCTCGTCGGGTTCGGGCAGCCGCCCGTGGTCGCGGTGGCCCCGGTGGCCCCGATCGGCGTCGGCGAGCCGGTTGACCACCACGGAGAGGCGCTCACGGCCGCCGATGGCCTCGAGGGCGATGACGGCGTTCTTGACCGAGGTCAGCGCGGGGAGCGTCACCAGCACCAGGCGGTCGGCCGAGGCCGTGTAGTCGCCCTGCTGGACGGCGTGGAACGGCGCGTCGAGCACGACGACGTCGGCCTCGGCCTCGAGCGCCCACAGGGCGCGCCGCACGGCCTCGCCCGGCAGGACGGTGAAGCCGTCGCGCAGGCGGGGGAGGACGGCCAGGCGCACGCCCGTGTGGGGGTGCACCGCCACCGCGTCACGCAGCGCGGCTTCACCGGGGACGAGGTCGGCCGGCTCGTCGACGACCGGCGGGGCGGGCAGGCCGAGCAGCATCGGAAGGTCGCCGAAGCTCGGGTCGCAGTCGACCAGGACCACCCGGTGGCGGCGGTGGGCGAGCACCGCGGCGAGGTTGGCGGCCACCGTCGACGTGCCCTCGCCGCCCTTGGCCGCGGTGACGAGGACCACCGTCACGGTCGCCGGCGATCGACCCCCGACGGAGCCGGCCGTGGCCGTCGCCGCGCCGGCGGCTGCGGCGGCGGCGACCACGCCGGCGGCTGCGGCCTCCCGCACGGCCTCGGCCAGGGCGTCGCGCCCGACGTCGTCGCCCAGGACCACCTCGGCCCCGGCGTCGAGGAGCGACTCGGCCCGCTCGCGGGACAGGTCGGCCACGACCAGCACGGCGCTGAGCGCCGGGTTGGTGCCGGCGAGGCGGGCGAGGACCTCCTCGTCGGGATCCTCGACCCCGGGCCCGACGACGACCACCGCCGGCCGATCGGCGGCCAGGTGGTCGAGGGCCTCGGTCACGGTGTGGAACGTCTCGGCGTACAGCGGCCGGACGGCGTTGCCGATGTCGACGGCCCAGAGGAGGTCGGGGTCGACCACCGCGACCTCGAGCGGCGTGATGGGGTCGGTCGGGTCGGGCACGGCCGCCGAGTCTAGGGACGGGCGGTGGTTCGTCCCTCCGGGGGCCGTTCGGGTCACGGAGGCCAGGCCGTCGGCGACTGTGGCGGGCGGTGGTTCAGGCGGGGTTGCTCGCGTGTCGGGCGAGGGCGGCGAAGGCGTCCATGCGGTCGGTGATCACCGTCAGGCTCGAGGCCCAGAACGCGGGGTCGCGGGGGTCGATGCCGAACCCGGCGGCGAGCGTGGCGGCGTCGGCCATCCCGGTGCGCGACAGGAGGTCGTCGTAGCCGGTGCGGAACTGCTCGGGGTCGTCGTGGAAGCGGGCGTAGAGCCCGAGCCCGAACAGCAGCCCGTAGGTGTAGGGCCAGTTGTAGAACGGCGTGAAGTAGTGGCCCTTGACCGCCCACATCCACGGGTGGCGGTGGTCGGGGTCGATGCCGTCGCCGTAGGCGCGCTCCTGGGCGTCGAGCATGAGGTCGCACAGCTCGGTCACGGACAGCGTGCGGGCCCGGCGGCGCTCGCAGAGGGCCTGCTCGAAGAGGAAGCGGCTGTGGATGTCGACCACGACCATGACCGAGCCCTGCAGGTCGGTGGTCAGCAGGGCGAGTCGCTCGTCGTCGTCGGCGGTGGCCAGCCCCGCCTCGACGACCAAGGTCTCGCAGAAGATGCTGGCCGTCTCGGCCAGCGCCATCGGGGTGCGTCGCTGCAGCGGCGTGCGAGGGCCGAGCACGCGGTTGTGGTAGGCGTGGCCGAGCTCGTGGGCGAGGGTCTGCACGCCGTCGAGCGATCCGTGGAAGTTCACCAGCACCCGCGACTCCTCCCCCCGCACCGGGAGGCAGAACGCCCCGCCGACCTTGCCGGCGCGCGGCTCGGCGTCGATCCAGCCGTCGGTCACCGCCTGGTCGGCGAGTCGGCCGAGGTCGGGGGCGTACCCGGCGAAGGTCGTCCGCACGCGGGCGACGGCCTCGCCCCACTCGACCGACGCCGGGCCCGATCCGACCGGCGCGAGCAGGTCCCACCAGGGGAGCCCGGCGCCGGCCGGGTGCCCGAGCGCGGCTGCCTTGGTCCGGAGGTGGGCCCGGAACGCGGGGAGGGCGTCGACGACCGCGCCGGTCATGGCGTCGAGCACGGCGGCGTCGACGTGGTTGGCAGCCAGCGCCGGGGCGAGGTCGTCGGGCCAGCCGCGACGGCGGTTCAGCACGCCGGTCTCGCCCTTGGCGCCGTTGAGGGCGGCGGCCAGGGGGACGGCAACCGTGGGCCAGGCGACCAGCTCGGCCTCGTAGGCGGCCCGGCGGACGGCGGGGTCGGGGTGGGTGGCCCGCCCGCGCACGACGCTCATGGGCAGCACCTCGTCGCCGTCGGGCCCGGCGACGGTGGCCGTCAGCCCGGCGGTCACCTCGCGGTGCAGGCGGGCCCACGCCACCGAGCCCGAGAGGCGCAGGTCGGCCACGAGGTCCTCCTCGGCCGGGCTGAGCTGGTGGGCGGCCTGCTCGGCGGCGCGCCGGAGGGCGAAGGCGTGCTCGGCCACGGTGGCGGGCGGATCGGTCGCCGGGTCGGCCAGGGCCTCGCCGCCGAGGGAGGCCAACCACGCGTCGAGGCGGGTGGTCAGGCGGGCGAGGTCGGCGAGGCGGGTCTGGAGGGCGGACTGGCGACCGGCGGCGTCGTCGTCGCCGGCGTCGATGCTGACCCGGGCGTGGAGGTGGGCGGCCAGGGCGCGGACGTCGGCGAGCACCGCGTTGGTGGCGTCGAGCACCTCGGCCACGGCCCGCTGGTCGTCGGCGTCGGCGTCGCGCGCCGGCCCGCCTCCCACGCCGGCGGCGTCGTACCGGGCCCGCAGGCGGTCGAGGTCGGCCAGGACCGCCTCCTCGGCCGCGGCGAGGCCCCGCTCGTCGGCCGGCCCGATCGACCACGGGTCCCACCGCGGCAGCCCGGTGGTGGCCGCGCCGGTGGACCCGGGACCCGGCTCGGTGGTGGGCGCGGCGTGGCCCCCGGAGGCGGGCCCCGCCGTGGCGGGTCGGTGCGGGTGGTCGTCGGATCGGCTCGTCGGCCTGGTCGGCCTCGTCGGTGGGGTCGGTGGGGTCGGTGGGGTCGGTTCGGGCACGTCGCCCATCGTGGCCGACTGCGGTGGGCCGTGCAGGGGCCGGTAGATTCCCCGGTGCCGGTGCGCCGGCCAGGAGCCCGCATGTCCACCAGCTACCGAGCGCAGGTCGCCACCGCCTTCGAGGTCCTGGCCGAAGGCCTGGCCCCGTTCGTGGACGCCCGCATGGCGGCGGCCTTCCCGGATGACGACTGGATCATCCTGGCCGCCCAGAAGCTCGGCAAGCGTCGGGACGTGCTCGTCTCGTTGTCCGACCCCCACTTCCAGCTCGAGGTCATGAACCGCTGGTGGGGTCCGGTGTTCTCGCCGGTGCTGCCGGCCGACCTGCGCCAGACCGTCACCGACCTGCGGACGGCCCGCAACCACTGGGCCCACCCCGACGAGGACCACCCGTTCGACCTCGACTACGCGACCCGCGTGCACGCCAACGTCGAGGACATGCTGCGCGCCATCGACTCGCCCGAGGCCGATCGGGTCGCCGAGCTGTCCGAGCAGCTGCGGTGGACCGGGGTGCGCGACGTGGCCCGCGAGGAGGGCCTCACCGAGACCGATGCGCTGATGCAGCAGCTGTCCGAGCTGCAGAAGCAGCACGCCGAGCTGCAGGACCAGCTGACCGAGGCGCGCCAGGTCGCCCAATCGGCGTCCGGGCGCACGCGCGCCGTGTCGCGCCAGCTCGCCGAGCTGCAGAGCCAGTACGCCGCGGTGGCCGGCCTGCGCGACCAGTACCGAGAGCTGCAGCGCCGCCTGAGCGAGGGCGACCCGTCCGAGTCCTCCGCCATCGAGCTGGAGGAGCAGCTGGCCGCCGCCGAGATGGCGCTCGTCGGGCTGCAGGGCGAGTCCGACCTCCTGCGCACCCAGCTGTCCGAGGCCCGCCGCTCGATCGCCCACATCGACCCGGTCGAGACCGAGGTCGGGCGACGCTGGATCTGGCTGGTCACCGCCCTGGTGCTCACCCTCGGCATCCTCGTCGTCGTCGCCTACTACTCCGGTCCGCGCTGAGCGATCACCGGCGCGGTCGGCCCCCCGGTGGCGCCGGGCGGGGCGGGCGCGACGCTCGGGTCAGCGGGGCGTCGAGGCGAGCGGAGCGGCGAGGCGCTGCACGAGGGCCCGCTTGGCGGCCAGCTCGCGGTCGGTGAGGATGCCGGCGGCGTGCAGGTCGTCGAGCTTGGCGAGCAGGTCGTCCTTGTCGAGCGTGGCCGGTCGCACCGTGCTGGTGAGCCGCTCGCCGCTGCCGCTCGTCGACGGCGTCGCCGCGGTGGCGGGTCGCTCGGCGGCCTCACCGCCGGCGCGCCCCTGCCGCGTGCGGCGCTGGATGACGGACCGCACCTCCTCGGCCTGGTCGGGGCGCAGGCCCTTGGCGACCATGACCTCGCCCGAGATGCTCTCGACGGTCACCGAGGCGCCCGTGAACTTGCGGTGGACGACGACGTCGGTGATGTCCTCGCCCCGGATGACCTGCCGGACCCGGTCGTTGCGGTCGTGCATCTCGACCCGGTCGTTGAAGATCACCAGGCGGTCGCCGACGTGGCTGACGTCGGTGTTGAGCGGTGACGGCTTGACCTCGAGCAGCGGCGGCGGCCCCGTCGGACCGGCGGCCGGTTGGGGCTCGTCGGTCGGCGCGGTGGTCGGCGTCGTCGCGGTGGTCGGGGCGGTGATCGGGGCGACGGTCTCGGCCGCACGAGGCGCGGCCGGCGGTGGGGAGGTGACCGGGGCGGCGGCGGGTGTCGCGGCGGCGGGCGTGGCCGGGCGCTCCGTGGCCGCGCTCGTCTTGGCCGAGGCGAGGTCGAGGTCGCGGGCCGCCCGGGTGGCGCGCAGCGCCGGCTCGTCGTCGCCGCCGAGGTCGGCGCCGAGGGACTGCAGCGCCCGCATGGCAGCCGCCGAGCGGGCCTGGGCCAGGACCTGGGCGTCGGCGCGCGATGCCTGGTTCTGGACGTAGATCTGGGTCTGCGACGTCAGCCCCGCGGCGGGGCGCCGCGGGGCCGCCGGCGGCTCGGCGGCGGGCTTGGCAGCAGCGGGCTTGGCGGCCTCGGCAGCAGCCGGCTTGGCGGCAGCGGCCTCGGCAGCAGCGGGCTTGGCGGCAGCGGGCTTGGCGGCAGCGGGCTTGGCGGCAGCGGGCGCAGCTCCGGTCCGGTCAGGCGACGTGGTCGACCCGGTGGCCGGGGTCGCGGGGACCGGCTTGGCCGGCACGGGCTTGGCCGCGACGGGCTTCGGTGCCACGGGCTTGGCTGGCACGGCCTTGGCGGCGACGGGCTCGGGGGTGGTGCCCTTCGGGGACGCGGGCTCGGGGGTGGTGCCCTTCGGGGTCGCGGGCTCGGGGGTGGTGCCCTTCGGGGTCGCGGGCTTCGGCGTGGCCCCGCTCGCGGCCGGGGCGACCGGCTTGGGCTTGACGGCCTTGGGCTTGACGGCCTTGGGCTTGACCGCCTTGGGCTTGACGGCCTTTGGCTTGGCAGGGGCCTGGGCCCCAGCCGGAGCCTCGGTCGGGGGCACCGCCGCGGTCGGGGCGGCGGCCGCGGTCGTCGCCGCGTCGTCGACCGGTGGGTACCACGTGCCGTCGGAGGCGAGCCACCAGCCGGGGCCGGGGGCGGCGTCGGCGGGCGGGTACCACTTGCCGTCGGAGGCGAGCCACCAGCCGGGGCCGGGGGCGGCGTCGGCGTCGGCGGGCGGGTACCACTTGCCGTCGGAGGCGAGCCACCAACCGGGGCCCTGCGACGTGTCGCTCATCGCCGCCCTCCCCGGTCGACCATGTCGGCGATCCTACCGGCGGGGCACGAGGTCCACCGCCGGCGGGCGCGTGCGGTCGCGGCGGACCCCGACGTCGTCGGGTTGCATCCTGACCAGGGATCGACCGGCTGGTGGGTCACTCGGCTTCGCCACTCCTGTGTCGCACTTCGTCGCCTGCTCCGTGCCTCGATCGCCGCTCGTGCTCGGGTTGGACCCCGCGCCGGACCCGTACGGTGTTGATCGGCCGGTGACCACCGTTCATTGAGGCCGCCGGGCACTCATTGTGGTCGAATCGGCGCCCCCCGTGCACGGCCGATGGCCGGCCGGGCCCGCGGGCCGGCCATCCGGGCTGCTGGCGAGGGCCGCCGTGGACCGGTCGTCGAGCCGACCGCCGGCCCGCGACCCGTCCCCGGGGTGGTCGCTCCCGCGATCCCGAGGCGATCAGGGCCCCCGACCCGGGGCCCCACCCCCGCCGGCTCGGCAGGCCGATGCCGCGTGGCAACATGGCCGCCGTGCCGGGCCCGTCGGGGCCGGAGCTGCGCTCCGCTCCCCGCCGCCGATCCGGCGCTGCTCGCGTCCGCTCGCCTCCTGGAGGCCCCCATGCCCACCGACGACGTCACGCCCGACTTCCCCGAGGAGGACGGCGTCGCCGAGCCCGAGCTGCCCGAGGTCGACGTCGAGGGGGCTCGACTCCTCGCCAACGAGGCCCGCGACCGGCTCCGGCCCGACGGCTTCACCGACGACGAGATCGACGCCTGGACGAGGTCGTACTTCGAGAGCGACGCCGGCGGCCAGGGCGAGGGCGACGTCGACGGCCTCGTGGCCTTCATCGAGGCCGAGCAGGCCGCGGGCCGCAGCCCCTCCTGACCGCGCCGGCGGCGATCCCGTCCCGCGCCGCGGGCCGGCTCAGCGGCCGCCGAGGAGCTGGCCCAGGACGACGCCGACCACGGCGAGCACGACCACGATCCCCACGGCCAGCACGACCGTGCGGGCGAACGACCCCGAGCCGGAGCCGGCCGGGTCGGCGGGCGGGGGGCCCGGTGGGACCCATCCCGGTGCACCGGGGACCGGCGGCCCCGCGGACGGTCCGGGGGGCGGCCCCCCGGCCGGACCTCCGGGAGCGGCCGGACCGGCGGGAGCGGCTCGACCGACGGGACCGGCAGGACCGGGCGGTGGCCCGTACCAGCCCGCGCCCGCCGGTCCGAACCCCGGGCTCGGCGGTCGGGGGCCGCCCGGGGGTCGAGGTGGCGTCGGCGCACCGCGCATCGGCGGGCCGGCTGGTGGGCCCCAGGCCGGACCCGGTGCGTGGACCGCCGTGCCGCAGCGGCCGCAGAACTGGTCGGCGTCGGGCACGGCGCGACCGCAGGTCGGGCAGGTGGTGGGCACGCCCCGATTGAACCACCTCGGGCCCGGCGTCGACCGGCCGAGCGCTCGGCGCCTTCGTCGCCAGCCGGCGTCGTCCACGAGATCGCCCGGCGCGTCGACCTGGTCGATCACCGACCCGGGCCGGGTGGTCAGACCGCTCGCCCCGCCCGCTCGGCGAGCAGGTCGGCCACCGCCTCGGCGGCGGTGTGCACCTCGAGGCCCCCGTCGCGCAGCCAGGCGGCGTTGCGGCGGTGGAGGTCGTCGTCGGCGTCGAACCGGTTGAGCAGCACGACCAGGGGCCGTCCCTCGAGGGCGGCGGCGCAGAGCCGCACGGCGTTGATCGTGCCGAGGCCGGCGTCGGCCACCAGCACCACCAGGTCGACGCCGAGCGCCTCGACGAGGTCGACGGTGTCGCCGTCGGCGGCCAGCGGCGACCGCACGCCCCCGGCCGGCTCGACCAGGCCCACCGCGACCCCCTCGGGCCACGCCACCTCGTCGACCAGCTCGGCCAGGTGGATGGCGGGCCGCTCCAGGACCTCGGCTGCCATCGGAGGTGCCAGGGCGACGGGGTACCACCGGTGGGGCGGGCAGACCACGGTGGGGGCCTCGCCGGTGGCGCCGGCCAGGACGTCGGCGTCGGTCACCCCGTCGTCGGCGTCGGCGGGCTCGAAGGACTGGGCAGGCTTCCGGGCCGCCACCGTCGTGCCCGTCGCCCGCAGCCGCTCGGCCAGCCGGGCGGTCACCCAGGTCTTGCCGATCTCGGTGGCCGTGCCGGCGACGACCACCACCAGGGTGGGCCGGGGGCTGCTCATCGGGTGACCGCCAGGCCGAGGTCGTCGAGCGCGCCGGCGAGGGCGTCCAGCTGGTCGTCGGTGTGGGCGGCGCTGAGGGCGACGCGCAGCCGGCAGGTGCCGGGGGCCACGGTCGGCGGGCGGATGGCCGGGACGAGCAGCCCGCGCTCGGCCAGGGCGGCGGCTGCGGCGAGGGCCTCCGCCTCGCCCCCGACGACGACCGGGAGGATGGGCGACGGGTGCCCGGGGGCGAGGCGCTCGACGTGGGCGCGCAGCCGGGCCCGCAGCGCGTCGCCCTCGGCCCCGCGCACGACCTCCACCGCGGCCAGCCCGGCGGCGGCGTCGGCGGGGGTCGGGGCGGTGGTGAAGATGAAGGGCCGGGCCCGGTTGACCAGCAGGTCGACGACGGCCCGGTCGGCGGCGACGAACCCGCCGAGGCTGCCGAGCGCCTTCGACAGGGTCGCCACCCGCACCAGCAGCCCGCCCGCGCCGGCGAGCGCGGCGGCGGCCGAGGGCGGCACGTCGGGGCCGAGCACGGCATGGGCCTCGTCGAGCACCAGCGCGGCGCCGCCGGCGGCGCACACGGCGACCAGGTCGGCGAGCGGGGCTTCGTCGCCGTCCATCGAGAACACCGAGTCGGTGACCACCACCGGTCGGCGCCCCTCGCGCCGGGCGGCGGCCACCAGCTCGGCGACGTGGTCGAGGTCGGCGTGGCGGGCCACAGCCAGGGTGGCGCCGCGCTGGGCCGCCAGCCGGCAGCCGTCGATGATCGACGCGTGGTTGCGCTCGTCGGAGACGACGGCGACGTCGCGGTCGGCCAGGGCGGCGAGCGTGCCGAGGTTGGCGGCGAACCCGGTGGGGAAGAGCAGGGCGGCCTCGGTGCCCCGCCACGCGGCGAGCGCCTCCTCGAGGTCG
Source organism: Acidimicrobiales bacterium (assembly GCA_046331175.1). Taxonomy (GTDB): domain Bacteria; phylum Actinomycetota; class Acidimicrobiia; order Acidimicrobiales; family Acidimicrobilacustridaceae; genus JAWKIW01. The sequence continues at coordinate 24,408 of JAXLRI010000004.1, read as the reverse complement.
TGGTGGATCGGCCGCGACCCGACGATGAGCCGCGAGGCGCCGGACCCGGTGCCCCAGCGCTCGACGGCGGCGAGGGCGGCGGCCTTCGTGGCGGGGTGGTCGGTGAGGCCGAGGTAGTCGTTCGACGCGAACGACACCATCGGCGTCCCGTCGTCGGTGGTCCCGGCCGGGCCGGTGGCGTCGAACGGGCGCACCGAGCGCCAGCGGCCGGCGTCGTGGATCGCCTGCGTGGTCGCGACGACCCAGTCGCCCCAGGTCGCGCTCACCCGGGCGCGTCCCTGGTCGCCGGCCGCGCCCTCACCGTGCTCACGTCCCCGGCGGGGCCGGCACGCTCCGCTCGCGGCGCTGCAGCACGACGACCGCGGCGAAGGAGGCCCCGGCGAGCACGATCACCCCGGCCACCGCGAGGATCAGGCCGAGGTCGGGGCCGGTGCTCGCGGTGGCGAAGGTGATGGGCGTGGGCGCCGTCACCCCGAGGCGGGTCGACAGGAACGGGATCATGTCGTTCCACACCACCGACGTGTACTCGTTGGCGTGCTGGTGGCCCGGCAGGACCTTGACCTCGGTGTCGACGCGGTTGTCGCCCAGCGCGTCGGCGAGCGACTGGAACTGGCCGATCGGGATGATCTCGTCCTCGGAGTTGGCCAGCCAGGTGGGCACGGTGGCGGCGGTGACGTGGCCGGGCAGCGAGGCCGCGACGTACTGGTCGTGGCACTCCGTCGGGCCGCAGCCGAGCATCGTGGGGATGAACGGCACCGTCCAGAACGTGCGGCAGTACGGGTTGTCGCCGCAGCTGGCCGGTGGGTTCTCGCCCTCGGGCACGAGGTCGAGGAGCTCGGTCGGCGGTGACCAGAGGGCCACCGCCTTCACCAGCTGGGGCGTGGGGGTGGTCGTGGTGGGGGGCGCCACCGGCGAGGCGCCGAGGGCCGGGGCGGCGCCGGCCGAGACGACCCCGGCGGCGGGCAGCGAGGTGGTGGGCAGCGCCGGCTCGTCGGGGCCCGGGAGGCCGGTGCCGACGGAGGCGACGAGCGACGCGAGGTGGGCGCCGGCCGACGACCCCAGGACGGCGAGGCGCTGGGGGTCGGCGCCGTAGGTGGGGGCGTTGGCGGCGACCCAGCGGATGCCGCGCTGGACGTCGGTCAGGTTGCCGGGCCACGTGGGCTGGCCCAGCTTGGCGAGCCGGTAGCTGATGCTGAAGCCGACCCAGCCCTGGCGCGCCAGCAGCCGGCCCTGCTCGTCCATGTCGGCCGGTGCTCCCTGGAACCAGGCGCCGCCGTGGACGAGCACGACCGCCGGCCGGCCGGTCCCGCTGGTGGTCGGCTGGTAGACGTCGACGGTGATCGGTCCGGCGTCGGTGGTGGCCATCACCACGTTCCGGGTGATCTTCACGCCGTCGTCGGCGGCCTCCTGGGCGTCGGCCGTCCGACCGGCGCCGACCCACGGGGTGAGCAGGGCGAGCAGCCCGACCACCGACAGGGCGCGCGCCAACCGGGCGCCCCGCGTGGTGCGGGCGCCGGCCCTCATGGGCGACCGGCGCCCGCCGGCGCGCCGCCGGCGGGGGCGCGATCGACGTCGGCGACCTCGTCGAGGGCGGCGCGCAGCACCGTGACGATGCGGTCGACCTCGTCGGCGGTGGTGGTGAGCGGGGGCATGAGGACCACGACGTCGCCGAGCGGCCGCAGCAGCACACCGCGGGCGACGGCCCCCGCGCAGACGCGTCGGCCCCAGCGCAGCCCGGCGGCGGGTGGGGCCAGCTCGACGCCGACCATCAGGCCGCGCCGACGGACGTCGGCGACGGCGGGGTGGCCGACGACCTGGTCGTCGAGGGCGGCTCCGAGCTGGTCGGCCCGAGCCCGCACGTTGGCCAGCACGTCCCACTCGTCGACGAGCTCGAGGTGGCGCCGGGCCACGGCGCAGGCCAGGGCGTTCCCGCTGTAGGAGTGGCCGTGGTACAGCGTGTGCTCGGAGAGGTCGGGGCCGAGGAACGAGGCGTACACGTGGGGGGCGGCGGCGGTGGCCGACAGCGGCAGGTACCCGCCGGTGATGCCCTTGCCGATCGCCATCAGGTCGGGCACCAGCCCGCACTGCTCCGACGCGAACAGCGTGCCGGTCCGGCCGAAGCCGGTGGCGACCTCGTCGGCGATCACCAGCACGCCGGCGTCCCGGCAGGCGGCGCCGAACCGGCCGACCTCGTCCGGGTCGGCGATCTGCATGCCGGCGGCTCCCTGGACCAGCGGCTCGACCACCACGGCGGCGAGGCGCCCGGCCTCGCGCTCGAGGGTGGTCAGGGCGGTGGCGAGCCAGTCGGGGTCGTCGTAGCCGGGGGTGCGCACCACCGGGAAGCGCAGCGGGTCGAACAGGTCGGTGCCGAACCCGCCGGCGCCGATCGACAGCGAGCCGATGGTGTCGCCGTGGTACGCCCCGCCGAGCGCGAGGTAGGTGGTGCGCTCGCGCTCGCCCTGCAGCCACCAGTGCTGGAAGGCGATCTTGAGCGCCTGCTCGACGGCGGCGGCGCCGTCGGAGGCGAACAGCAGGTGGGCGTCGGGCACGGGCAGCCGTGGCACGAGCGCCTCGGCCAGCTCGACGGCGGCGACGTTGCCGTTGCCGAGCAGCGTGGAGTGCGCGACCTTGCCCAGCTGGTCGACCAGGGCCGCGTCGAGCTCGGGGACCCGGTGGCCGAGCGTGGTGACCCACAGGGACGAGATGGCGTCGAGGTAGCGCCGGCCGTCGACGTCGATCAGCTCGCGGCCCTCGGCCCGGTCGACGACCACCGGCGCGTTGTCCGCGTAGGTGGCCATCTGGGTGAAGCCGTGCCACACCACGGCGGCGTCGCGGCCGACCCAGTCGTCGGGTGGGGGCGGGCCGGGCACGGCGGCGAGGGTAGTGCCGTGCTCTGCGCCGGTGCGAGCGCCCGGGCCGTCCGGCTGGGCCCGAACGCCCGAACGCCCGAACACCCGAGCGCTCCGGTCGACCGCCGGCGGGCGGGTCGTGCCTCAGGCCGGCGGGCGGGTCGTGCCTCAGGCCGGCGGGCGGGTCGTGCCTCAGGCCGGCGGGCGGGTCGTGCCTCAGGCCGGCGGGCGGGTCGTGCCTCAGGCCGGCGGGCGGGTCGTGCCTCAGGCCGGCGGGCGGGTCGTGCCTCAGGCCGGCGGGCGGGTCGTGCCTCAGGCCGGCGGGCGGGTCGTGCCTCAGGCCGGCGGGCCGGGTCGTGCCTCAGGCCGGCGGGCCGGGTCGTGCCTCAGGCCGGCGGGCGGGTCGTGCCTCAGGCCGGCGGGCCGGTGTCGACGAGGCGGGCGGCCGGCAGCGTGAAGCCGACCACGGCGCCACCCCCGGGTGCCTCCTCGACGAAGGGCCGGCCGTCGTGGGCCCGCACGACCTGGTCGACGATCGACAGGCCGAGGCCGGACCCCGGGGCCGCCCGGGCCGCGTCGGAGCGGTAGAAGCGCTCGAAGACGTGGGTCCGATCGGCCGGCGCGATGCCGGGACCCCGGTCGCGCACGGTCAGGCGGACGCCATCGTCGATCGGCTCGACCGTGACGTCGATCGGGGTGCCCGGCGGCGAGAACTTGTCGGCGTTGGTCATGAGGTTGGTCACGGCCCGCTCGAGCTGGGCCGACCGCCCCCGCACGAGCAGCGGTCCGAGGGGGCTGCGCAGCTCGATGCGGCGCCCGGTGCGGCGCCGGGTCCGGTCGGCGACGGCGCCGGCCACCGCCGCCAGGTCGACGTCGGCCTCGGGTTCGCCGGTGGCGTCGGGCGACTGGGCCAGGAGCACGAGCTCGGCGACCAGGTCGGTGAGCTCCTGCACCTCCTCGGTGACGTCGTGCAGCAGCATGGCCCGGTCCTCGGGGGTGAGCCGGTCGGCCTGCTGGAGGACCTCGGCGTTGGTCCGGAGGCTGGTGAGGGGCGTGCGCAGCTCGTGGCCGGCGTCCTGGACCAGCCGCTGCTGCTGCTCACGGGACTCGCCGAGCGCGCTGAGCATCTGGTTGAAGCTGTCGGCGAGGCGGCCGACCTCGTCGTCGCGGTCGACGGGGATGGCGGTGTCGAGCTGCTGGGTGACGGCGACGTGCTCGGCGGCGGCGGTGAGCCGCTCGACCGGTCGCACCGTGCGCCGCGCGATCAGCCAGCCGATGCCGGCGGCCACCAGGGTCCCCAGCAGGCCCGCCAGGAGCATGCGGGCGCGCAGCCCCTGGAGCACCTCGTCGGTGCCGCCGACGGCCCGGGCCACCTGCAGCGCCCCGCCGCCGGGCAACGAGGTGGTGAGGATCCGGTACGGGGTGCCGGCGATCTCGGCGTCGACCAGCACGGCGGTGGTCCGGCCGCCCTCGTTGCCGGGATCGGTGGCCAGGCGGCGATCGCCATCGCTGACCGGCAGGGCGGCGCTGCTGCCGGCGGTGGCGGCCACCGAGCCGTCCTCGTCGAGCAGCTGCAGCACCGTGTCGGACATGTCGATGGGTGAGCGCCGCCCGGGCCGGCGCCCGCCGAACAGCTCGTTGGAGATGTCAGAGCCGCCGGGTCGGTTCTGCTCGCGGCGCACCTCGTCGACCACCTCGTTGGCCCGCGAGGTGAGGGCGCGGTCGGTCTCGGCCAGCAGCTCGCTGCGGGCGATGGCGTAGGCGGTGACGCTGACGACGGCCACGGTCGTCGCCACCGTGGCGGCGAGGAGCAGGGCCAGGCGCCACCGCAGGCTCACGGTGACGCGCTCTTGAGCGTGTAGCCGACGCCGCGCACCGTGTGGATGAGGCGGGGCTCGCCGCCCTCCTCGGTCTTGCGCCGGAGGTAGCCGATGTAGACGTCGAGCGACTTGGACGACGTCCCGAAGTCGTAGCCCCAGATGCGGTCGTAGATGACCTCGCGCGACAGCACGATGCCGGCGTTGCGGGCGAGCAGCTCGAGGAGGTCGAACTCGGTCTTGGTCAGCTCGACCAGGCGGTCGCCGCGGTGGACCTCGCGCCGGCGGGGGTCGATGCGCAGGTCGTCGACCACCAGCTCGTCGGTCTCGTCCGGGGCCAGGCGCCGCAGCAGGGCTCGCAGCCGGGCGAGCAGCTCCTCGAGGGCGAACGGCTTGGGGAGGTAGTCGTCGGCCCCGGCGTCGAGGCCGGCGACCCGATCGGACACCGCGTCGCGGGCCGTCAGCACGAGGATCGGCGTCTTGTCGCCCTGCTCGCGCAGGCGCCGGCACACCGACAGCCCGTCGAGGCGGGGCATCATCACGTCGAGCAGGATGGCGTCGGGCGGCTCGGCGACGGCGAGGTCGAGCGCCTCCAGGCCGTCGCTGGCCTGGGTCACCGTGTAGCCGGCGAGCCGCAGGGCCCGGTCGAGGGACTCGCGCACGGCACGGTCGTCCTCGGCGATGAGGATGTGGGCGGCGGCCTCCCCGCCGTTGCTGGACATGGACCCCTTGCTACCAGGCGACGTTGAGAGGTTGGTAAGACCCGCCCGCGGGTTCTTGCCCGGTTCTTACCCGACGCTGCCGGCGCGCTTACCCGGGCCGTCCATCCTGCGGTCACCCCTTCGCGAACCCGATCCGCCTCCGAAAGGAACCCCACCATGCGCAAGGCCATCGCCGCCGGCGCCCTGTCCGCCTCCCTCATCGCCGGTGGAGCCGCCGGCGCGCTGCTCTTCGCTCCCGCCATCTCGGGCGCGCAGACCCCGACCACCCAGGCCCCCGCGACCGGGCAGGCCCCCCAGGGCCAGCCCCCGGCCGACCGCTCGCAGTGGATGAACGACGCCTTGGCCCCGCTGGTCAAGGACGGCACGATCACCCAGGCCCAGGCCGACGCGGTGACCAAGGCGCTCCAGGCCGCCAAGCCCCAGGGCGGCCACGGTGGTCCGGGCGGCGACCACGGTGGTCCCGGCCGCGGTGGACCCGGCCTCGACGCTGCCGCCACCGCCATCGGCATCAGCGCCGACGAGCTGCGCACCGCCGTGCAGAGCGGCCAGACCATCGCCCAGGTGGCCCAGGCCAAGGGCGTCGATCCGCAGAAGGTGATCGACGCCATCGTCGCCGAGATGAACAAGCACTTCGACGAGGAGCTGGCCAGCGGCGAGCACACCCAGGCCGAGGTCGACCAGAAGAAGGCCGACGCCGTGCAGCACGCCACCGACATGGTGAACAACACCATGCCCAAGGGCGGCCCCGGTGGCCGTGGCCCGCGGGGCGGCGGCCAGAACGGCCAGGGCGCGCCGTCCGGCCAGAACGGCCAGAACGGCCAGAGCGGCTCGCCCAGCACGACCCAGCCGGGCTGACCCGGCCCGGACCGGGCTCGACCCGGTCCACGACCCGGTCCAACGCTCCCGTCCGGCTCGATCCCGCCCGAGCCCGACGGTCACGACGGCGCCCTCCGGGGCGCCGTCGTCGCGTCCCGCCCCAGCAGCACCGGCTCGGTCAGCCGCCGGCGGCGGTGCTGCGCTCGGCGGCCCAGGCGGCGATCTCCTCGCCCATCGGCGTGGCCGGTGGCCCGGCGACGAAGGGCCAGATCTCCTCGGCCAGGCGTCGCCAGTTGCCGGTGGCGTGCAGCTCGCCGAACAGGGCGTAGAGGCCGAGGTTGATGCGCTGGATGATCACGAACTCGGGCGGCAGGTTGGCCGCCTTCATGATCTCGCCGTAGGGGCCGCGCTGGTCGAAGAAGCGCCGCACCGTCTCCGAGGCGTACTCCGGCTCGATCGTGTAGGTGCCGTCGCGCATGACGAACTCGTAGAAGTGACCGAAGTAGTCGATGACCTCGGCGTCGGAGAACGGCTCACCGGCCTTCAGCAGCCCGACCTGCTCGAGCGTCTTGCGGAACCGGGCCGGATCGGGCTCGAGCACCATCCAGCGGATCATCTCCCCGAACGGCTCCAGCTCGGCCTCGGTGAAGTGGCGCACCAGCCCGAAGTCGAGGAAGGTCACCCGGCCGTCGGGCCGGAACAGGTAGTTGCCGGGGTGCGGGTCGCCGTTGAACACGCCGAGCTGGTACAGGCTGCCGAAGGCGAACCGGTAGAGCGTCTCGGCGGCGAGGTCCCGCTGCTCCTGGCTCCAGGTGAGCAGCTCGTCCCAGTGGACGCCCTCGGCCAGCTCGGTGGTGAGCACGCGGGTCGTGCTGTGCGCCTCGACCACCCGGGGCACGTGGATGGTGGGGTGGCCGGCGTAGAAGTCGGCGAACAGCGTCTGGTTCTTCGCCTCGTTGCGGTAGTCGAGCTCCTCGACCAGGCGCGTGCGGAGCTCCTCGACGAAGGGCTTGTGGTCGAAGCCGGGGAAGAGCTGTCCCATCCCCGCGAACAGCAGGCCGACGTTGTCGAGGTCGGAGGCCATGGCGGCGTCGACGCCGGGGTACTGCACCTTCACGGCCACCGCCTGGCCCTCCCGGGTGATGGCGCGGTGGACCTGGCCGATCGACGCCGAGGCGATGGGTGTGGGATCCCACTCGGCGAACACGGCCTCGGGGGGTGCACCGAGCTCTTCGCGCACCATGTCCGAGGCCAGCTCGGGGTGCATCGGCGGGGCGTCCTTCTGGAGGTCGGCCAGCGCGCTGCGCACGTGCTCGGGGAGGCCCTGGTCGAGGTAGCTGGCCATCTGGCCGAGCTTCATCATGGCGCCCTTCATGTTCCCGAGCGCCTCGGCGACCTGCTCGGCGGTCTGCAGCTCGAACTGGCGGTCGAGGGCCTCCTTGCGCTCGGCCGAGGCGAACACCCGCTTGGCCCGGTGGGCGGCGAAGCCGGCACCGGCCTTGGCCCCGACGCGCGCCAGCTGCGCGTTGCGCGCCGCCTGCGACGCGTGCCGGATCGGGTGCCCGCCGCCGGCGGGGTGGGCGGCCCGGCCCCGCTGGACCTGGCGGACGAGGGCGGCGGCGACGATGGCGCCGGCCGTGCTGGCGGCGAGGACCCGGGTGCGCTTCACGGGCCAACCCTACGGGGGGGCCCGACGGGCGACAAAATGGACAGGCACCTATTTCTTCGCCCCGGTGTGGCCGGCGCTGGTCGGTGCGTCGACCGCTCGGACCGGTGGGTCGCGACGAGGTCGCGGCGGGGCGACGGTCGGGACCGACCCGGGACGACCGGCCCTGCCCCCGCCCGCCGGGCGGCCGGTAGCGTCGGCGCGGTGACCGCCCCCGAGCCCAGCGACGACCGCCGACCCGTGCTCGAGGTGTTCGCCGACGTCGGCTGCCCGTTCACCCACGTCGGGCTCCGCCGACTGGTCGCGGCGCGCGAGCAGCGGGGGCGCCCGGACGTGGCCCTGCGGGTCCGGGCGTGGCCGCTCGAGCTGGTGAACGGCGCCCCCCTCGACCCGTCGTTCATCGCCGAGGAGGTCGACGACCTGCGGCAGCAGCTGGTGCCCGACCTGTTCGCCGGGTTCCGGGCCGACCGCTTCCCCGCGACGTCGCTGCCGGCCTTCGTGCTGGCCGCCGACGCCTACGCCGTGGACCTGGCCACCGGCGAGGCCGTCAGCCTCGCGGTGCGCGACGCCCTGTTCGAAGAGGGCCTCGACGTCGCCGACCCGGCCGTGCTCGCCGCCATCGCCGAGGCCCACGGCCTGCCCACCGCCGCCGCCCGCTCCGCCGCCGACCGCCACGACGACCAGCCGGGCCACGCGGCTGGCCACCCCGGGCCGCTGGCCGACCTGGCGGAGGGCCGGCGGCGCGGCGTCATCGGCTCACCGCACTTCTTCACGCCGGGCGGCGACTTCTTCTGCCCGGCGCTCGACATCGCCCGGATCGACGGCCACCTGCGGATCACCGCCGACCCCGCCGGCTTCGACGCCTTCGTGGCCGCCTGCTTCGGCTGAGCCCCGACCACGGGTCGTCCGCACCGCGCCGCCGCCGCCGCACGACACCACACGGGACGCCACCGGACCCGCCGAGGGCCCCGGACCACCGGACGGTCGCCGCACCGGGGGTCGACCCCGGCCTCGCGCGCTCCGTGGCACCAGAAGCACGGTTCGTACGACCCATCGCACGACGGGCCGTCTGGCACTACCGTCGGCGTCATGCTGCGGCGACGGCCCACCGACGACCGATCCAAGCCCGCTCCTCCGCGGCGGTCCGACCGACCCCTCCTCTACGTGGTGATGCCCCGCTGGCCCGGTCAGGGATCGCACCGCACGTTCGGCCACCGGTACCCGCCGATGGCGCTGTACGTCCTCGCCGCGCTCGCCCGCCGCGAGGGCTGGGACGTCTTCACCGTCGACGAGAACTACCAGGACCTGCCCGTCGCCGACCCCGACCTGGTCGCCATCACGGTGTGGACGATGAGCGCGCCCCGCGCCTACCGCATCGCCGACGACTACCGCGCCCGCGGCGTGCCGGTGGTCATGGGCGGCGTGCACGCGTCGCTGCTGCCCGGGGAGGCGCTCCGCCACGCCGACAGCGTGGTGGCCGGTGAGTCCGAGGCCATCTTCGGCACCGTGCTCGCCGATGCCGCCGCCGGCGCGCTCCAGCCGATCTACCACGGCTCGTGGGGCTCGATGGACGGCGTGCCCGGTGTCTGCGAGTTCCGCGACATCATCGAGTCGATGCCGATGGGGCGGTACTACCCGTCGCTCACCCTGCAGACCACGCGCGGCTGCCGCTTCAACTGCGACTTCTGCTCGGTCATCCGCATCAACGGGCGCGGGTCGCGCCACCTCGACCCCGACCAGGTCGTCGAGGAGCTGCGCCAGCGTCGGGCCATCCCGCCCTGGGCGCCGTTCACGTTCTGCTTCTTCCTCGACGACGACCTCGCCGCCGACCTCGACTACGCGTCCGACCTGTTCGACGCGCTCATCCGTTCCGAGCTGCCGATCCACTGGGGCGTGCAGGCGTCGGTCGGCTTCGCCCGCCACGACGAGCTGCTCGCCGCCGCCTACAAGTCGGGCTGCCGCCTCGTGTTCACCGGCTTCGAGAGCGTCTCGCGCGACGCCTTGCGCGAGGCGAACAAGAAGAACCGGCCGTCCGAGTTCAAGGAGCTCGTCGCCCGCTACCACAAGCACGGGATCCTCATCGAGGGCGGCTTCGTGAACGGGTTCGACGCCGACGGGCCCGAGGTGTTCGCCGAGACCGCCGCCGGCGCCGACGACATCGACGTCGACCTCGCCCACTTCTCGGTGCTGACGCCCTACCCCGGCACCGGCACCTTCGCCCGCATGTACGGCGACGGTCGCGTGGTCGACACCAACTGGGGTCGCTACGACTACTACCACGCGGTGTTCGAGCCGGCCCGCATGAGCCGCGAGCAGCTCGAGGCCGGCAACAAGGAGGCGTTCCGGCGCTTCTACAGCGGCTCGTCGCGGCGGGCCCGGTTCCGGCGTCGGCTGCTCCAGCACCCGCACCTCTACCCGCTGGTCGGGGGGACGCTCGCCAACTACACGTACTCGAAGTCCTACATCGGCGACTGGTACGACCCGGGCGTGCCCGACTACCAGGCCCCGCCCGAGGAGCTCGAGGCGCTGCTGGCCACCAGCAAGGCCGAGGCGCCCTACGCCATCACCACCGCGGTGCAGGCCCACGCCGAGGCGTCCGGCCTGCCGATCGTCGGCACGGTCGGCCCCGCCCCCGGTGCCCGGCTCGCGCCGGTGCTCCCGGGCGAGGACGAGCCGGCGGTCCAGCCCGTGCCCGTCACCCTCGGCCGGGCCGCCGCCCGCTGAGCCGAGTCCTGGACCGGTCGGCCGCCCGAGGTCACCGACCGCCGACCACCCCGTCGGGATCGTCGGGCGCCACCCGCCACGGTCGGCACCCGGCGGCGCGCTCGGCGGCCGCTCGACGGCGCGGTCGACGGCGCGGTTCCGGGCGACGATGGTGGCGCCTACCCTCGACCCGTGACGTGGGGCCTCGTGCTGGCGGTGCTGGTGGCCTTCGGCTTCGCCCTGACCAACGGGTTCCACGACGCTGCCAACGCCATCGCCGCGCTGGTCGCCACGAGGGTGGCTCGCCCGGGCCCGGCCATCGCCATGGCGGCCGTGTGCAACGTCGCCGGGCCGCTCCTCGTCGGCGGTGCCGTGGCCAACACCGTGGCGGGGCTGGTGGCGGTGCCCGCCGACGAGACCATCTCGGTCGTCGGCGCCGCCCTCACCGGGGCGGTGGCGTGGAACGTGTTCACCTGGCGCCTGGGCATGCCGTCGAGCTCGTCCCACGCGCTCGTCGGCGGCCTGGTCGGCGCCGCGCTGGTGACCGGCGGGGTCGACGCCGTCACGTGGGGCGGGTTCCACGGCATCGAGCCCTACGGCGTCCTCGGGGTGCTGGCCGTGCTGCTGATCTCGCCGGTGCTCGGCCTGCTCGTGGGGGCCGCCCTCGACGCCGCGCTGCGCCGGCCGGCGGCCCGGGCCACCCGCCGCGCCGACGGACCCGTGCGGGGCGGCCAGTGGCTGGCCTCGGCGTCGCTCGCCTTCTCCCACGGCGCCAACGACGCCCAGAAGACGGTGGGCATCGTCGCCCTCCTGCTCGTCGCGGCTGGCCGGATCCCGACGCTGGACGCTCCCACGTGGGTGAAGCTCGTGAGCGGCCTCGTGCTCACGCTCGGCACCGCCATGGGTGGCTGGTCGATCGTGCGGACCATCGGCCGCCGCATCTTCCGGGTCCGCCCCCTCGACGGCCTGGTCACCCAGGCCGGGTCGGCGGCGGTGATCTTCGGCTCCTCCCTGGTGGGCGCGCCGGTCAGCACCACCCAGGTGGTGGCCTCGTCGGTCGTCGGCGTGGGGATCGGTCGCCACCGGTTCCGCCACGTCCGCTGGCGCATCGTGCGCGAGATGGGGCTGGCGTGGGTCACCACGCTGCCGGCGTCGGCGCTGCTGGCGATCCTCGTGCTGCCGCTGTGGCGGTGGTTGGCGTGAGCCGAGCCGCCGCTCGCCGGGTCGACGGGCTGAAGGGTCGACGGGCTGAAGGGTCGACGGGCTGAAGGGTCGACGGGTCGACCTACGATGCCGTCGATGGCGGTGAAGCACTGGTTCCTCCCCGACACGCCCGATGTCGTCGGGATGCTGCGGGCCCAGGTCGCGGTCACCGCCGAGGGCCTCGACGCCCTCGTGCGCTGGGCCGAGTCCGGTGGGGACGACGCCGCCGCCGACGCGGTGCGCGACGCCGAGCACCGCGCCGACGCCGGCAAGCGCGAGCTGCGCCGGGCGCTGCGCGCCGCCTTCACCACGCCGCTCGACGCCGAGGACCTCTACTGGCTGTCCGAGCGGCTGGACGTGGTGATGAACGGGGCCAAGGACACGGTGCGCGAGGCCGAGGTGATGGCCGCCGTCCCCGATGCGCCCGTGCTGGAGATGGCCCGCCTGCTGCGCGACGGCGTCGGCCACCTCGCCGACGCGGTCGACCACCTGGTCGACGACGGCGACGAGGCCACGGTGGCGGCGGACGCCGCGGTGAAGTCCCAGCGCGGCGTGGAGCGCGTCTACCGGCGGGCCATGTCCGACCTGCTCGAGCTGGACGACCTGCGGGAGGTCATGGCCCGCCGTGAGGTGTACCGGCGGCTGTCCCGCGTCGGCGACACCGTGGTGGAGGTCGCCGAACGGGTCTGGTACGCCGTGGTCAAGGAGGCCTGACCCGCCACCGGCGACGGATCGCCCTGCCCGGCGGCCGTCGGCGCTCCCCGCCCCCAGCGTCGGTGGGGGGGGGGGGGTCCTTGTGGCCGTCACCGGCGACGGCGATGCTGGTGGAGATGCCCTCCGCCGCCGGACCTCACCGCGCCCCTGGTGCCCGCCGCGCCCGGCGGCTCGCCGCCGCCCTCGGCGCGGCGGCGGTGCTGGGCCTCGGGCTGGCCGCCGGCCCGGCGCTCGGGCAGGTGTCGTCGACGACGACCAAGCCGGTGAGCACCACCGCCAAGCCGACCTCCACCACCGCCAAGCCGACCACCACCACCTACGCCACGACGACGGCCGCGCCGACCACCACCGAGGCGCCCACCACCACCGAGCCCGAGACCACCGAGGCCCCCGCGCTGCCCCGGGGCGCCGGCGCGGCGCCGTTCCCGGCCGGCACCGTCGGGACGGTGCCCTACGCCGACCTCGCCGCCGAGCGATCGATGGCCGCGGTGTACGCGACCGAGGGTGGCGACGCCAAGTCGGTGCCGATGGCCGTCCAGTTCCGCAAGCCCTTCGACCTGCCTCGCAAGCCCTACCGCCTGTCCATCGTCTTCGGTGACCCCACCGGTCCCCAGGTCCGTGCCTCGCTCACCACCAACGGCGGCCCGACCCCCACCGGCAAGGTCGAGAAGCGCTCGGGCGACGGCGCCGAGTGGACCTTCATCGCCACCACGACGGTCGGCTTCGACAAGTCCGGCCTCGCCACCATCACCTACCCGATCGAGATCGCCCCCAAGGGCGTGGCCTGGGCCGAGGTCGAGGTCGGCGGCAGCGGCGACCTCACCCAGACCCCCTACTTCGCTCCCGACGCCCTCGTCGGCAAGGCGGTCGGCGGCGCGCTCGTGAGCCCCACCGTCGGCCAGGTCCTCGGCGCCGACGGCGCGGTGGCCGGCTCGCCCACCGGCCTGCCCAGCCCGCCGCTGCTCAAGGTCGACAACCAGAGCGTCCAGCTGAGCTTCGCCTCGCCCGCTCCCACCACCATCGGCGAGCGGAAGGTCACCGCCACCGTGGCCACCGTCGAGGTGGCGCCCAGCTACACCGACTTCGCGGTCGTCAGCGACGGCATCCGCGTCGATCGCACCACCGGGGCCGTCAACCTGATCGACCGCTCGGTGCAACCGCCGGTCGACCGCTCGTCGGCCGAGGGGTGGCTCGTGCAGGGTCTCCCCGCCGACTCGCCGGGCGCGCCCACCACCGTCACCTTCGACCTGAAGGCCGTCCTCGCCGGGTTGGGCATCGACGCCTCGGCCGTCGACGCCACCACCGGCGTCGGCCTCGGCGTGCGCCAGGAGTACGCGCTCGACGACGGCAGCACCGTCGTGGGCGCGCCGGTGCTCGCCACCACGCAGTGGTTCGGCACGAACGCCCCGGTGCCGGTGGCGTCCATCACCGCGCCCGGCTCGGCCCCCCAGGGCTCGCTGGTCGACGACCAGGCGAGCGACGGCAACCGCACGCTGGTCATCGCCGCCGCGATCGCCTTCGTCGTGCTGCTGGCGGTGCTGGCCCTGCTGGTCCGCCGCCGCACCCGGGCCCGCGACGACGCCGCCGACGTCCTGCAGACCATGGCCCACGAGGCCGAGGTGGCCCGCACCGGCCAGGTGCAGGCGGTGCGCACCGGCACCGTGCCCGCGGTCGGTGCCGCCGGGCCTGCCGGCTCGACCGGATCTGCGGGCGCGGCCGGATCTGCTGGTGCGGTCGACGACGCCATCGTGGTGGCGCCGCCGGCGCTGGTCACCGTCGAGGACCTCGAGGCGGCGCGTGCCGTCGAGGGCTCGGCCGACCTCGCGGCGTCCGGCCCGCCCACCGGGACCGGTGCCGCGGCCACCGCCGCGGCGGTCGGCGCGGCCGCAGCCACCGACGCACCGACGACGCCGGCCACGCCGCGCGACCCCGGCGGCGCGCTGGCCGCCCTCGACGCCGAGTTCGCCGAGCTCCAGGCTCGCCTGTCGAAGCTGTCCGGCGGATCGTCGGGCGGATCGTCGGGTGGGTCGTCGGGGTCCGCCGAGGGGTCCGCCCCGGAGGCGGGCGACGGCGGTGCGGGCGGTGGCGTCCCCGACGGCGGTGCCCCCACGTCCTAACGTCGGGCCCCACACCTGCCGATGGAAGCAGGGTGGAGCGGCCGCATCGGCCGTGTCGACGAAGCGGAGAGGCACATGGGACCGGAAGACCCTCACTCCGGTCCTGCCGGAGACGGCGCTGACGAGCGCGCCGAGCTCAGCTGGCAGGAGCGGGAGCTGATCGGCGCCCTGCGCCGCCTCGCGCTCGCGCAGTCGCAGCTGCAGACCCTCGAGGAGGCGGCGGCCGAGGCCGTGCCGGCGCCCGAGTTCGACCACGAGGCCCTCGCCGAGCTCGAGGCGATCCACGAGGAGCTGGTCGCCGCCCGCGAGAAGGGCCGGTCGCGGTTCGGCGGCGGCCACGCCCGCGAGCGTGCCGGCCAGCTCGAGGCGCGCCAGGCCGAGCTGCTCCAGCACCTCGGAGCGTCCTCCCTCGTCGAGGCCCAGGCCATGGCCGCGGTGCCGCCCCCGGCCGAGGTCGTCGACCCGGCCGTGCTCGACTTCGCCCGTCGTGAGGTGCTGGCCGCCACCAAGGCGTGGGACGAGGTGCGGGCCCTCGAGCTGCCGCCGGCCGACGACGCCCCCCCGACCGCGGATGACGACGGTCCCGGCGCCGACGTCGTCGACCTGCGGTCCCGCCAGCAGGCCAGCTAGCCCGTCCGCCGACCGGACCACGACCGCCGCGCGCCAGGGACCGCCGGGTGCCGGACCGCCGGGTGCCGGGGAACGGCAGGGCGATCGTGGTGCGTCAGGCCCCGTCCGGGCCGCGGTAGGTGCAGCCGGTGGTGCAGGTCTCGCGCACGTCGACCCGGGTGAGGCCGGGCAGGGTCGGCGCCAGGCGCTCCCAGATCCAGGTGGCGAGCCGCTCGCTGGTGGGGTTCTCGAGACCGTCGACCTCGTTCAGGTAGCGGTGGTCGAGCAGCTCGCCGACGGGCTGCCACGCCGCGGTCAGGTCGGCGAAGTCGCACACCCAGCCGGTCGTGTCGCCGACCGGTCCGCCCACGTGGACGGTGACCCGGAACGAGTGCCCGTGGAGCCGGGCGCACTTGTGCCCCTCGGGTACGTTCGGCAGCCGATGCGCCGCCTCGAAGCCGAACTCCCGGAAGACCTCCACGCCCCCACGGTGGAGCCCGCGCCCGTCCCCGGGCAAGTCCGCCCGACCAGGGTGCGGGTCGTCCCGGTCGGGCGCCGGGTGGGCCGGAGCGCTCGATGACCGCGGTGGAGCCGCACGCCCCGGTGCTGGTCGGCGCCGCCCAGGTGACCCGTCGGCCCGACGAGCCGGCGGTCGACGCCGCCGCGCTCATGGCCACGGCGGCCCGCCGGGCGGCCGACGACGCCGCGCCTCGGTCGGCGTCGGCCGAGGCGCTGCTCGCCGCCGTGGGCGAGGTCTGGGTCCCCGAGGGCACGTGGGGCCACCGCGACGCCGGGCGACTCGTGGCCGAGGCGGTCGGGGCCGCCGGGGCCACCACCCACCGCGTCGACGTCGGGGTCACCCAGCAGGCGCTGCTGGCCGGGGCCGCCGTGGCCATCGCCGAGGGCCGCGCCGACGTGGTGCTGGTCGCCGGCGGAGAGGCCCGGCTGCACGCCCGGGCCGCCGCCGCGGGCGAGGTCGGGCCCGAGGCGGTGCAGGCCGCCGACGTCGCGCCCGACCACGTCCACGTCACCGCCGACCTCGGCATCGACGACCTCGAGATCGTCCGCGACATCGTCACCCCGGCGGTGTCGTACGCGCTGGTCGACCACCTGCTCGGCCACCGTTCCGGTCGGACACCGGCCGAGCACCGGGCCCGGCTGGGCGCGCTCTGGGCCCGCTTCGCGGCGGTGGCGTCGGCCAACCCGTGGGCGTGGGATCGCTCCGGTCCTTCGGCCGAGGAGATCCTCGCCGTCGGTCCCGGCAACCGCCCGATCGCCGATCCCTACCCGAAGCGGCTGTGCTCGCAGTGGAACGTCGACCAGGCGGCGGCGCTGCTGCTGTGCTCGGCGGCGGCCGCCGAGCGCTTCGGCGTCGACCACGACCGGAGGGTCTTCCCGCACGTGTCGGTCGTGGCCGACCACGCCGTCCCGCTGGTGGCCCGCGACGACCTGGCGGCGTGCCCGGGGGCCGAGGTGGCCGGGCCGCTCGCCCTCGAGCTGGCCGGGGTCGGCCTCGACGACCTCGGGCCCCTCGACCTGTACTCGTGCTTCCCGGCGGCGGTGGAGGTCTACGCCGCCGCCCTCGGCCTCCCGCTCGACGACCCCGCCCGCCCCCTCACCGCGACGGGAGGCATGGCCTTCGCCGGTGGGCCGCTCAACAGCTACGTCCTGCACGCGCTGGTGGCCATGGTGCCGGCGCTGCGCGACGACCCGGCCCGGCCCGGTCTGTCCACCAGCGTGAGCGGGATGCTGACCAAGCAGGGGTTCGGCGTGTGGGCGGCTCACCCGCCGTCCGATGGCCTCCGGGTCGCCGACGTGACCGGCGAGGTCGCGGCCCGCACCACCGTGCGGCGCGTCGCCCCCACCATGGCCGGAGCGGTGACGGTCGCGTCGTGGACCGTGACCTACGACGGGACGACGCCGGCCCGGCTGGTCGTGGTGGCCGAGGACGACGACGGCACGCGGACCATCGCCGAGGCGCGCGACCCCGAGGTCGTGGGCGCGGTGGCCGGTGACGTCGTGGACCTCGTCGGCCGTCGGGTCGCCGTCGACGACGGCGTCCTGGCCCCGCTCACCTGACCGGGGCCGACCGCCCGTTCCAGAACCCTTCGTCGAGACCGGCGGATCGGCGCCGACCTCCTGCAGGGGAGCGCGACGGCCGTCCACCCGGCCGCGGCGGCCGGTCCGGTCGCTCGGCGGATCAGCCGGTGACGGTGATGGTGAACGTCGTGGGCGTGCCCACGCCGTTGACCGAGCCGCGGAACGACACCGACACCTTGGCGGTGCCGGCCGCCATCGCCGTCCCGCCGGCGTTGGTGGTGACGCCGTTGGTGGTCTTGCCCTCGCTGTCGACCCGGAAGACGGTGGGGTTGTCGCTCACCGCGACGTACGAGCCCTGGTTGGGGTTGCCCATGTCGAACGTGACGACCTGGCCGACCTTGACGGTGGCGGTGGTCTGCGACGGCGTGAGGATGACGGGCTCGACCACGCCCGAGGTGACCGATCGCGGCACCGACGTCGTGGTGGCGGCCACCCGCTGCGAGGTGGTGGTGGTCGACGTGCTGTCCGAGCTGGAGGAGCAGCCCGCTCCCAGCACGCCCAGCGCGGCCACCGCGCACGCTCCCGACAGGACCAGTCCACGAGTCGTCATGGGCCGGGAGCATACGGGGGCGGGCCGGCGGGCGCCGGTCGAGCCCAGCGGGTCGAGACCAGCCGGTCGGGACCAGCCGGTCAGGACCAGGCGGTCGAGACCAGCGGGTCGGGACCAGGCGGCCGAGACCGGCCGGACCCGGCGGCTCCCATGGGTCCCGGACGACGGGTCTCGGCGGATGCCGGTGGCGCGAGCGGGAGTCGGCCCGGCCCGGTGCCGGCTGCGCCCGGCGCGCGGCAGCCGGTCGCCCCGGATCGGTGCTCAGGGGATGCCGAGCAGCTTGTGCGTCTGCAGCGAGAGCCGCCAGCGGGGGTGCCGCCGGCAGAAGGCGAGGGCGGCGGCCAGGTTGGCCGCGGCGTCGGGTCCGTCCATCGGCTGCACGAACCGGTGGGTGAAGGCGAGGTCGTCGAAGCGGTCGGGCTCGGCGCCCGGCTGGGGGAAGACGACCTTGAGCTCGTCGCCGGTGGTGACCACCAGGTCGGCGCCGGCCTTCGGGCTCACGCACACCCAGTCGACGCCGGCGGGCACCGGCCTCGTGCCGTTGGTCTCGATGGCGACGGTGAACCCGCGGTCGTGGAGGGCCGCCACCAGCTCGTCGTCGAGCTGGAGCAGCGGCTCGCCCCCGGTGCACACCACGAACCGACGGCCCTCGCCGGCGTCGCCCGCGCCACCCAGCTCGGCCGCCCACACGGCAGCGACCCGGTCGGCCAGCTCGCCGGCGGTCGCGAACCGGCCACCGCCCGGTCCGTCGGTGCCGACGAAGTCGGTGTCGCAGAACCGGCAGACGGCGTCGGCCCGGTGCTCCTCGCGCCCCGACCACAGGTTGCAGCCGGTGAACCGGCAGAACACGGCCGCCCGCCCGGTCTGGGCGCCCTCGCCCTGCAGCGTGGCGAAGACCTCCTTGACCAGGTAGGTCACGGCCGCGCCCCGGGGGCGTAGGGCGCCGGGTCGGCCATGCCGTGCTCGGCGAAGCCGCGCCGCCGCAGCAGGCAGGCGTCGCAGTGCCCGCAGGCCGCGCCGTCGGGCGCGGGGTCGTAGCAGGACGTGGTGGCCGCGTAGTCGACCCCGAGGGCGAGGCCACGCCCGATGATCTCGGCCTTGGTGAGCTCGATCAGCGGCGTGTGGATGCGGAGGCGGTGGCCCTCGACGCCGGCGCGCGTGGCCAGGTTGGCCATCGCCTCGAAGGCAGCCACGTACTCGGGCCGGCAGTCGGGGTACCCGCTGTAGTCGAGGGCGTTCACGCCGAGGAACAGGTCGGCGGCGCCCCGCACCTCGGCCACCGCCAGGGCGAACGACAGGAAGATCGTGTTGCGGGCCGGGACGTAGGTGACCGGGATGTCGGCCGGGCTGATCTGGTCGACCGTGTCGTGCTTGGGCACCGCGATGTCGGCCGACGTGAGCGCCGAGCCGCCGAGGGAGGCCAGGTCGATGTCGACGACGGTGTGGTCGATGCCGGCGGCGTCGGCCAGGGCCCGGGCGCAGTCGAGCTCGTGGGCGTGGCGCTGGCCGTAGCGGAAGCTGAGGGCGTGGCAGGTGAACCCGTCGTGGCGGGCGATGGCGAGGCAGGTGGCCGAGTCGAGGCCGCCGGACAGCAGGACGATGGCGTCGGGCACGGCCGTCAACGCTACCCAGCCGGGACCGGACCCCCGGCGGGCGGCAGGATCGATTGCGCTGATCCGGCCGGTGGGCGATGATCGTGCGGGCGTCGACCGGGGGTGCGGCCGACGGGAGCAGGAGGCAGTGCTTCGATGACCACGTTCGACCGGTTGCTGGATGCCCCGGTGG
Organism: Acidimicrobiales bacterium; assembly: GCA_046331175.1. Taxonomy (GTDB): domain Bacteria; phylum Actinomycetota; class Acidimicrobiia; order Acidimicrobiales; family Acidimicrobilacustridaceae; genus JAWKIW01. Next base: position 4,757 of record JAXLRI010000004.1, on the reverse strand, counting down.
GCCCCACCGACTCCGAGGTCGTCAGCCTCCTCCAGCGCATGGCCAGCGCCCGTGCCCAGCTGCTCAAGGCCGAGCAGGCCTCGGCTGCCTCCGACCGGGCCGCCACCCGGCGCATCGACGCCATCGAGGAGGCCCACGCCGACGTGCTGTGGGCCCAGGCCCGTCTCCTGGCCTCCACCCGGATCGGCAAGGCCACCGCCGCCTTGGATGCCGCCATCACCAAGGAGAAGGCGGTCCTCAAGCGGTACGGCTACCCCACCTTCCGCGACTACCTGGCCGAGCGCACCAGCCCGCCCACCGAGGACGTGCACCTGGCCCTCGCCCGTCGTGAGTACGAGGACGTCCAGGCCGCGTGGGAGCTGCTGCAGCACGACGTCGTCACCGCGGGCGGCCCCACCGTGATCCTCGACCTCACGGGCGACGAGCCCCGCCGCATCGTCTGATCCCGGGCGAACACGGCCGCCGACGGGCGCCGACCCCAGCCGGGTCGGTCGCTCGGAGGCCGTCCCGGTGGCCCGTCCCGCCCGTCCGTCGCAGCCCCGGTCGGGTCCGGAACCGGCCCCGACTGCCATCCGGGCCCCTCGGGTGGCATCGTTCTACGCTCGCAGCGGCGTCCGCCGCGCCGCGCCCGTCCCGCCATGCTGCCGTCCTCCTCCGCCCCGCCCGCGGCGTCCCCGGTCACGGGGGCGACCGCCGTCCGCCGCTCGGCGCGCCGCCGATCCCTGCTCGGGCTGCTGGCGGTGGCGCTGGTCCTGGTGGCGGCGGCCTGCACCACCGACGAGGACGCCCGCCCGCCGGTCACCGTGCCCCCCACGGTGGCGCCGCTGGCCCGCGACGACGCCCAGAGCACGGTCGTGCCCACCCTGCCCGTCCCCCTCGGGTTCGTCCCCGCCGACACCCGCGGGGTGGCCCTGCCGGTGGCGAGGTCCAACCCGGTCGCCCCGCCGCCGCTGCCGGTGCGCGGCGGCGAGGCCCAGCTGAGCGGCACGGTGTTCGGGCCCGACGGCCCGGTCGAGGGCGCCGTGGTGCGCGTCGAGCGCTTCATCGGGTTCCGCACCGGGCACGTCGACATCACCACCGGTCGGGGCGGCCGGTACATCATCGGCGACCTGCTCGGCGGCAAGCTGCGGGTGCGGGCCTGGAGCCGGCCCGACCTGGCCACCGTCGAGCCCCAGACCATCTACCTCACCGCCCAGGGCAACGGCACCCTCGACCTCACCGTCGAACGCCACGACGCCACCAAGCTGCAGGGCGCCCTGGCCCTGCCCGACCCCAAGATCGACCAGCAGGTCCTGTTCCAGGCCCTCCTCACCAAGGAGGAGGTGGACGAGAACGGCATCGTCGTGGGCAAGGGGATCGACCAGGCCGAGGTGGTGCTGCAGTCGACCCCGGGCATCGCCGTCCTCTCGGCGAACCCGGTCAAGACCGATGCCGACGGCGTCGCCCGCTGGAACGTGCAGTGCACCGATCCCGGTGCCCACCCGGTGTCGGTGGTCGGCGGCGGCCAGTCCATCACCTTGGTGCTGCCCGAGTGCCAGGTGCCCAAGCCGGACGAGACGACCACCACGTCCTCGTCCACCAGCACCACCCTCGGCCCGGTGCCCGACTGGCCGGTCGGCGGCCGCTTCCGCATCCCCTTCGCCGGTCCGGTGCCGGCCGGCACCTACGAGACCCGGGACACCGGTTGCCAGGTCACCTTCGAGCTCTACAACAACGGCTCGTGGTCGCCGGTGCAGTTCCGGGGCCAGGTCGTGGCCCTCCCCGGTCCGGCCCGCAGCTTCGCTCCCCAACCGGGCACGCCCGCTTGTACCTTCGAGCGCATCCGATGACGATCCTCGACGAGCCCTCCTCCCGGCCCGCCGGCGCCTCGGCGCCCCGGCCCGGTCGGCGTCCCGCCCCCGACCCGACGCGCGTCGGCATGCGGCGGCGGCCGGCCTGGCGTCGGTTCGGCCGGTGGTCGCTTCGGGTCGGCGTGATCCTGGCCATCGGCATCCCGGCGCTGGTGGTCACCACCGGCGTCAGCGGCGGGTGGCTGCTCCTGTTCGGCGACCTTCCCGGCACGGTGCCCGAGGAGAAGCCGCCGGTCATCGCCCAGCCGTCGAAGGTCTACGACGCCAACGGCAACGAGATCGGCGAGTTCCGCGAGTTCGACCTGAGCGTGCCCATGACCCCGGGTGACGTGCCGCAGGTCCTGAAGGACGCCGTGGTGGCGGCCGAGGACCAGAGCTTCTACGAGCACAAGGGCATGGACCCCCAGGGCCTGGCCCGCGCCGCGGTGGCCAACTACGCCGAGAACGACGTGGTGCAGGGCGGCTCCACCATCACCCAGCAGTACATCCGCAACAAGTACCTCTCCACCGAGCGGACGGTCGAGCGCAAGCTCAACGAGATCATCCTGGCCACTCGCGTCGAGCGCGACATGGAGGAGAAGCTCGGCTCGAAGCAGGCGGCCAAGGAGCAGATCCTCTTCGAGTACCTGAACACCACCTACTTCGGCGGCGGCGCCTACGGCGCCAAGGCGGCGGCCCAGACCTACTTCCGCAAGGACGTCAAGGACCTCACCGTGTCCGAGGCGGCGCTGCTGGCCGCCGTGATCCCTGCGCCGTCTCGCTACGGGCCGCGGGAGAACCCGGCCAAGGCCGAGTCCCGCCGCAAGGACGTGCTGTCCGAGATGCTGCGCGAGGGCAAGATCACCCAGGCCCAGTACGACGACGCCGTCGCCCAGATCCTCTGGTACTCCGGCTTCGGCATCCCCGACCGGCCCGCCACCATCTTCTTCCCGCCGCCCACCAACGCCATCGGCAAGTACCCCTACTTCATCGACTACGTGCGCCAGTACCTCATCGAGCGGTACGGGCCCGAGAAGGTCTTCCGTGGCGGCCTGCGCATCGACACCACCATCGATCCCCGCATGCAGGACCTCGCCGAGCAGGCGGTCGCCAACGGCCTGTCCGGCACGTCGTCGCCGCTCGAGATGTCGCTGGTGTCCGTCGAGCCCGGCACCGGGTTCGTGCGCGCCTTCGTGGGCGGTCGCGACTTCACCGCCAGCCAGGTGAACCTCGGCCTGGGCGGCATCACCGGCATGCAGCCCGGTTCATCGTTCAAGACGTTCACCGTGGCCAAGGCGCTCGAGGACGGCTACGGGCCCGACACCGCCTACGACGCCCCCGGCGTGGTCGAGATCGGCGGCTACCGCTTCAAGGGCGGCGCCGGCGGCGCCATCGACCTGCGGGGGGCCACTGCCAACTCGGTCAACACCTACTTCGTGCAGCTCATCCGCGACGTCGGGCCCAACCGCGTCGCCGAGCTGGCCCACCGCCTCGGCGTCAGCCGCATCAACCCCGACAAGCAGTACGGGCTCACGCTCACGCTCGGCGCCTACGAGGTCTCGCCGCTCGACATGGCCTCGGGCTACGCCACCATCGCCAACCACGGCGTGAAGGCCGACAGCACGCCGGTCATCAAGGTGACCGCCCCCGACGGCACCCTCGTCGAGGACAACAGCGGCCCCCGCGGCACCCGGGTCCTCAACGCCGCGGTGGCCGACTGGACCACCGAGCTGCTCACCGGCGTCATCAACGGCGGCACGGGCAAGCGGGCCGCCATCGGCCGGCCGGCGGCCGGCAAGACCGGCACCGCCGAGAACTACACCGCCGCCTGGTTCGTCGGGTTCACGCCGCAGCTCGCCACGGCCATCTGGATGGGCTACAGCGACACGCCCAAGCCCATCCTCGGCGTCGGGGGGTTCGGCCAGGTCATGGGCGGCACCATCCCGGCCCGCACCTGGGCCCAGTTCATGCAGCCCGCCCTCGAGCCCTTCCCCGAGGTGCCCTTCGCCACCCCCGGCATCCTCCCGGCCCCCACCAGCGGCATCCGCAAGGCCTCGCGCGAGCCGCTGCCCAACATCTCGCGCGACTGCGGTGGGCCCTGCGTGAACGAGCCGGTCCTCACCACGCCGCCACTGCCGCCCCCCGATCCCGAGCACCCGGACCAGACCCCGGTCACCACCGCACCGCCGCCCCCGCCGCCCAGCACGGCGCCGTCCACCACCGCCACCACCACCGGCGGCCAGATCGGTGCAAAGGTGTCCCGGTGAGCCGGCTCGACGACCTGTCCCCGGCCGGCCCCGCCGGCGATCCCGACGACGACCCCGTCGCCGGCCCGGGCGACCTCGACGGCCTGACCGACCGGAGCGACGACCCGGGGGACGCTGGCGACGTCCTCGACGCCACCGCGACCACGACCGCCGCACCCGACGACGTGGTCGACCTCGAGTCGGCCGAGGCCGCGGCGGCCGCCGCCGGTGACGACGACCTCGTCGACGAGGCCGAGCCAGCGGCCGGCGAGGCTCGCGGTCCGGGACGGCTCCGCAGCCGCTCGCAGACCCGCAAGGAGTGGCGCACCACCGAGCGGGCCCGGCGCTACGCCGCCCGCCGCTCGGTGCGGTTCCCGATCTTCACCCGGGCCGTGCTGCTGTGGGTGCTCATCTTCGCCCTCGTCGGCCTGGCCTTCGGGGCCAGCGGTGCGTTCTGGTGGGCCCACTTCAACACGCAGATCTCCCAGCTGCGCGACGACACCCGCGACTTCGAGCAGCGGTCCCAGAACGCCCAGACCGCCATCGACGCCGAGCGCAACCAGGCCCTCACCCAGATCAACGAGGCCCTCAAGCCCCTGTCGGGCTTCCTGTCCGAGAGCCGCACCATCCAGCTGGCCCAGGCCTTCGCCCCGTCGGTGTTCTTCGTGTCGACCTTCGACGA
>JAXLRI010000003.1:0-726047 GCA_046331175.1 Acidimicrobiales bacterium | reverse complement strand
ACCCGTCGGCGTAGGCCAGGCGGAGGCGATCGGCTTCGTCCCACGCGGCGGCCGGGTCGAGCTCCCCGAGCGCCGCGTCTTCTTCGAGCTGGTCCACCTCGACGTGCAGGTCGGTCCACACCCGCCGGCACGCCTGGCGCAGCGCCCGGTCCTCGTCGGCGCCGTCGGCCTCGGCCCAGCTGGCGCGGCCGCCGGTGGCGTCGAGCAGCTCGATGGCCCGGTCGAGGGGCATCGAGCCATCGGGGGCGTGGCCGACGGCCCAGGTCCCGGCGTCGAGCTTCAGCGCGCCCTGCCGCCGCAGCTCCCGCCACAGGGCGACCTGGTCCTTCTTGGCCGACGGCGAGCGGTCGATGGTCAGGCGGGTCCAGCGTGGCCAGCGGCCGTCGGGCGCCAACGGCTCGTCGGGGCGAGCGGGGCCGGTCCGGGCCGGCCAGACCGGAGGCGTGCGAGTGGGCGTGATGGTCACCGGCCGTAGCAGAGGCACGGCACCGCCGACGAGGGCACCCTCTTAACGCGATCTGAACGCCACGAGCGCGGATCTTGGCGCGTCGCGCGCCACCACGCGTCCGGACCGTTCAGAAGCCGGCGTGGTGCTTGGCGGCGTCGCCGCTGCCGCCCTCGCCGGTGGCGATGCGGCGCCGCCGGTGCTCGGCGAAGGTGCTGAGCGGCCAGATGGCCACCCAGGTCCAGTAGCCCACCCTCGTCTCCTGGGTGACCATGACCAGCGGCACCGACGCGAGGAAGCACAGCCCGGGGATCACCTGGCTGACGCGGGTCCAGATCAGCTCGTCGCGCGCCTTGTCCTCGGCCAGCAGCCCGCGGGCGCGGGCCAGCTCGTAGCCGGGGACGCCCACCAGGTAGAGCGACGCCATGATCGCCGCGTAGATGGCCACCGCCGACGGGTTGTCGCCGTAGGTGCCGACGAGGTCGGAGGCGAAGGGCACCACCACCAGGCAGAACAGGTACGCGAAGTTCCACGTGACCATGGCGGCGTCGAGGCCGCGCAGGCTGGCCACGAAGCGGTGGTGGCCGTACCAGCTCGAGGCGATGATGACGAAGGAGAGGCAGAAGGCGAAGATCGGCGTGCCCAGGCCGTCGAGCAGCGCGCCCATGTCCGCCGACTTGGTGGGGCCGCTGGGCGTCGGGACGTCGAGGGTGAGGACGAGCAGCGTGAGGGCGATGGCCGCCACCCCATCGGACAGGTTGATGATCCGGTTGAACTCGACCGTGTCGCGCGGGAAGCGGGGCCGCCGGCCGGATGATCCGTCCGACGCCGCCGGCGCGCCCGGCGCACCGACGCCATCGGTCGCGTCGGCGGCCGCGTCGTTGGCGTCCTCGTCCTCGCCGGCCATGGCCGCAGCGTAGGACCCTCAGCGCTCGAGGCGCTCCACGTCGACGGCGACGGTCAGCTCCTGGTCGCCGCCGTCGTTGAAGACGACGCCCTTGAGCGGCGTGACGTCGCCGTAGTCGCGACCCCACGCGGTGGTGATGTAGCGCTCGTCGGGGATCTGGTCGTTGGTGGGGTCGACGTCGAGCCACCCCGACCCCGGGAGGTGCACCGACAGCCACGCGTGGGACGCGTCGACGCCGACGAGGCGCTCGGCGCCCTCGGGTGGGACCGTCTCGAGGTAGCCGCTCACGTAGCGGGCGGCCAAGCCGAGCGAGCGCAGGCAGCCCAGGGCGACGTGGGCGAAGTCCTGGCACACGCCCTGCCGGCGGGCCAGCACCTCGGCCACGTGGGTCGAGATGGTGGTGGCGCCCGGCTCGTAGGCGAAGTCCTCGTGGATGCGGTGGGCGAGGTCGGCGGCCGCCTCGCCGAGCGGGCGACCCGGTGGGAACGAGGGCATGGCGTAGGCCTCGAGGCCGGGATCGGGGGCGACGAGGGGCGAGGCCAGGGCGAACTGGCGGGCCGCGATGACCTCGGGGTCGGCGCTCGACCGGAGCTCCGCCCGGGCCTGCTCCCAGGGCTGGTCGTCGTCGACGGCCGGTCGGCGGCTGGTGGGGACGATCTCGACGATGCTCGTGGCCGACACCGTGAGCTGCCGGTGGGTCCCCTCGAGGCTGAAGTGGGCGACCCGGTTGCCGAAGAAGTCGAGCCGCTCCCGCTCGTCGGCCGGCGCCGGGTCGACCACCAGCTCGGTGAAGCGCACCGACTGGTGGGGCAGCGACCGGGGCAGCACCCGCGCCTCGCTGTAGGACAGGCTCACCGGCGTCTCGTACCGGTAGGTCGTGGTGTGCCGGATCCGGTAGTTCACGAGAGGTCCAGTGGTCCGAGGTCGACGGGACGGCCGGCGGGGGTGGCCTCGAGCACGGTGGCCAGCGGCTGCAGCTGCAGGTGGGTGAAGTGACCGGCTTCGAGGGCGTCGGACAGCCGTCGCAGGCCGACGTCGAGGCCGTCGAGGAACACGGCGAGGTCGGCCCGCCAGCCGGTGCCCTCGGCGGGCCGGGACAGCAGGGCCGAGTCGGCGAGGCGGACGTGGGAGGACACCTCGACGAGGGCCCGCTCCTCGGGGCTGAGCCGGTGGCCGTCGGGGCGGGGCAGGTCGGCGATGTCGTCTTCGAGGCGGGCCAGCTGGAACGCCACCGAGCGCGGGTTGCGCTCGTCGAGGAGCAGCAGGTCGAGGAGCGTCTCGACCTGGGCCTGGGACCGGTAGCGCCGGCGGTAGGTGATGATCGACTCGGCCGCCACCAGGACGGACTCGAGCATCAGGCTCTCGGCGGCCGTCCCCCGGACGGGCACGAGCGCCGACCGCAGCAGCGAGGCCAGACCGAGCGCCCGTTCGATCCGGCGGCCGGCGTCCATGAACGCCCAGCCGGGGTCGCGCACCATGGACTCGGTGGCGAGGCCGGCCAGGGCGAGCAGGCTGGTCATGGTGTGGTCGAGGGCGACCTGCAGGTCGGCCTGGGGATCGGGCCCGGGCCGGCGCAGCGGGTCGAGGACCCGTTCGAGGTCGTTCACGGCCAACCAGGTGTCGACCGACAGCTGGTCGCGCACGGCGTTGGCCACCGTCAGCAGGGCGGCCAGGGAGTGCTGCAGGGAGCCGGGCCGGTCGCCGTCGGCGACGACCGAGACCAGCTCGGCCTCGGGCTGCTGCCGGCGGTCGGCCCCGCCGGGCCCGACGAACCCGGGGTAGGTCGCGGTGAGGTGGGTGAGCGCCTCGAGCAGGCCGTCGAGGCACTCGGTGCCCGCCGGCGTGACACCGCCCTCGAACTCGTTGCGGCGGTCGAGCACGCCGCGCACGAGGCGGACCGCGTCCTCGGCCCGCTCGGCGTAGCGGCCCAGCCAGAAGAGGTTCTCGGCGGCTCGGGAGGGCAGGGCGGCGGGGTCGGTGGCCTCGACGCCGGGCCCGCTCTGCAGCCAGAACCCGCCGCCCCCCTCGGGCTCGCTGGCGAGCACCCAGACGTCCTTGGACAGGGCGCCGGCCTGGTTGGTGACCACGGCGGTGTCGGCGTCGGGCGCCACCCGGGCCAAGCCACCGGGCATGACGGCCCACGACCCGTCGCGGGCCACCGCGAACGAGCGCAGGACGACGGCGCGCGGCTCGATGCCGGTGAGCGCCAACGAGGGGGTGGTCGACGCCTGCAGGACCTCCTGGCCGACGAACAGGTGCGGCGTCGCCTCGATGCGGCGGGCCAGCTCCTCGCGCTCGGCGAGCGACAGGTCGGCCCCGAACAGCGAGTGCAGGCCCCGTGGTCGGCGGTGCAGCGTCTTCACCACGAGGTGCTCGAGGTGGGCGAGCACGTGGGAGCGGCCACGGTCGTCGCCGCACCACCAGGTGGTGGCCTGGGGGAGCAGCAGGGCCTCGCCGAGCAGCTTGTGGGCGAGGTCGGGCAGGAACGGCAGCAGGCCGGCGTTCTCGAGCACGGCGGCGCCGACGGGGTTGACGATCGACACCGTCCCGCGGCGGGCGGCCTCGATGAGGCCGGGGACGCCCAGCTGGGAGTCGGGGCGAAGCTCGAGCGGGTCGCAGTACCAGCCGTCGACGCGGCGCAGGACGACGTGGACCTGCTCGAGGCCGCCCAGCGAGCGCAGCCACACCCGGCCCTCGCGCACGGTCAGGTCGGCGCCCTCGACCAACGGGTAGCCGAGCGAGCTGGCGAGGTAGGCGTGCTCGAAGTAGGTCTCGTTGAACGGGCCGGGGGTGAGGACGACCACCCGGGGGTCGTCGACCCCGGGAGGCGCGGCGGCGGTCAGCGAGCCGCGCAGCGCCCGGAAGAAGGGGGCGAGGCGGTGGACCTCGGCGTCGCGGTACAGGCTCGGCAGCACCCGGGACAGCACCAGGCGGTTCTCGAGGGCGTAGCCGGCACCCGACGGGGCCTGCGCGAGGTCGCCCAGCACCACTGCGTAGCCGTCCGCATCGCGGGCGAGGTCGGCGGCGTAGGAGCGCAGCTGCTGGTCGACCGGCAGGCGCACGCCGTCGGCGGGCCGGAGGAACCCGGGGTGGGCGTGCACGACCTCGGGCGGCAGGAGACCCTTGCGGATCAGGTCGCGCGGCCCGTACAGGTCGGCCAGCACGAGGTCGAGCAGCTCGGCTCGCTGCGCGACGCCGGTCTCGATCGCCGCCCACTCGTCGGAGCCGATGACGAACGGGATCGGGTCGAGCACCCACGGCCGGGCCGGCCCGGCCGGGTCGCCGTAGACGTTGTACGTCACGCCGTCGGCGCGCAGCAGGCGGGCGACCTCCTCGGCTCGGTGGTCGAGCTCGAGCTGGCCCAGCTCCTCGAAGGCCGCGGCCAGGGACGACCAGGCCGGCCGGATGGTGCCGTCGGCGGCGAGCAGCTCGTCCCGGCCGTCGGGACGGAGGTGGTACCGCGCCAAGAGGCCCGCGGGCGCGGTGGTCGTCACCGCGGCCCGCCGCCGGGATCGGGATGGTCCGCCTGGTCGGCCGGCCGGCGCTCCACCTCGCTCACCCCCCGTCTCGTTGCGCCCCCGGATGGCGGCGCAGGTCGAGCGTCCAAGGGTATTCGGGGTCGACCACCGGCGGGGCGACCGCGGTGTCGGGGAGGGGACCGGGCGTGTGGCCGTGGGCCCAGAAGCGCGCCGCCCGCCGGGCCTCGGCCTCGTTGGCGTTCACGGGGAAGGTGTCGTAGGCCCGGCCGCCGGGATGGCTGACGTGGTACGTGCACCCACCGAGGCTGCGGCCGGTCCAGCGGTCGACCACGTCGAACACGAGGGGCGCGTGCACGGGGATCGTGGGGTGCAGCGCCGACGGCGGCTGCCAGGCGCGGTAGCGGACGCCCGCCACGTGGGCGCCGACCGTCTCGGTCGGGCGCAGGGGCACCGGCACGCCGTTGCAGGTGACCCCGCACCGATCGAGGTCGAGCCCGTCGACGAGGACCTGGAGGCGCTCGACCGACGAGTCGACGTAGCGGGCGGTTGCGGCCGCCGCCGTCTCCTCGCCGAGCGTGAACCAGGGCTCGATGGCCGCTCGGATGGACAGCCGGGAGCCGCCCACCTCGACCGTGCCCAGGCGGGGGAACCGGAACTCGACGAACGGGGCGAACCACGTCGGGTCGATGGCGAAGCCGGCTCGCCCGAGGTCGTCGAGCACCTCGTGCAGGTCGGCCTCGACCCCGAACGGCAGCAGGAAGCGGTCGTGCAGCTCGGTGCCCCACCGGCGCAGCGGTCGGCGGTACGGCTCGCGCCAGAACCACGCCACCAGGGATCGCACCAGGAGGGCCTGCAACAGGGCCATGCGCGGGTGGGGCGGCATCTCGAAGCCGCGCAGCTCGACCAGGCCGAGGCGGCCGCGGTCGCTGTCGGGGCTGAAGAGCTTGTCGATGCAGAACTCGGCCCGGTGGGTGTTGCCGGTGAGGTCGACCAGCAGGTGCCGGAGGAGGCGGTCGACCAGCCACGGGGGCGTGATCTCGGGTGGCACCTCCTCGGGATCGACGGGCGGGCCCAGGTCCGCGGACCCCGGGGCCGCGGGAGCGGCATCACCGTCGCGGGAGAGGCCGTCGATGCGGGCGAAGGCGATCTCGAGCTCGTGCAGGGCCTCGTGTCGCGCCTCGTCGACCCGGGGGGCCTGGCTGGTGGGACCGATGAAGCGACCGGAGAAGAGGTACGACAGCGAGGGGTGGTGCTGCCAGTAGGTCACCAGGCTGCGGAGCAGGTCGGGCCGCCGCAGCAGCGGCGAGTCGGCGGCGGTGGGTCCGCCGAGGGTCAGGTGGTTGCCGCCGCCGGTGCCGGTGTGGTGGCCGTCGAGGTCGAAGGTCTCGGTGGCCAGCCGCGCGTGGCGGGCGTGCTCGTAGAGGGAGGTGGTGGTCGCGACGAGCTCGTCCCAGTCGCGCGCCGGCGCCACGTTGACCTCCAGCACGCCGGGGTCGGGAGCGAGGCTGACGCTGCGGAGGCGGTGGTCGGCCGGCGGCGGGTAGCCCTCGAGGACGAGGGGGCGGCGGGTCGCCGCGGCGGCGTCCTCGAGGGCGGCCAGCAGGACGACGAGGTGCTCGAGGTCGCGGGTGGGTGGCAGGAAGGCGTGCAGGTGGTCGTCGCGGACCTGCAGCACGAGGGCCGTGGGCGGGACCTCGTCGTCGGCCTCGGTCGGGTCGCCTGCGGCGCGGTCCACCTCGGGTGCCGGCGGGGTCTCGGAGGGGTGCGGGCCGAGGTCGACGCGCGGCTCGAACGGGGACCGGTCGCCGACGGCGGGGCGCTCCTCGATGTGCGGCAGCGACGACAGCGGGAGCCGCAGGCCGGCGGGGGAGTCGCCCGGCACGAGCACGCAGGCCCCCCGGCGGAACGTCCACCGGCTGGTGGCCCAGCGGTCGGCTCGGTCGTCGTGGTGGAGCGGCAGCACGACCGCGACCGCCCCGGTGGGTGGAGCCGGGGGTTCGACGTCAGGCGGCAACGTCGACGTGACCCAGGCGGCGTGCTCGGCGTCCTCGATCGCGTCGAAGGCGGTGTCGCCGGGAAGGGCGAGCCGCTCGCCGAGGGCGCTCGCCAGCCGGCGGGCGTCGTCGAGCGAGGCGGGGGGCTCGGCCGGGTCGGCCGGGTGGGCCAGCAGCGAGGCGTCGCGCCACAGCGGCACGCCGTCGAGGCGCCAGTGCAGGCCGAGCAGCCAGCGGGGCAGGGGCTCGCCCGGGTACCACTTGCCCTGGCCGTGCTGGACGATGCCGCCGGGGGCCCAGTCGGCGAAGAGGCAGCGGGCCAGGATGGCGGCCGCCCGCCGCTTCTGTGGCCCGTCGGCGGCGGTGGTCCACTCCTCGGCCTCCAGGTCGTCGACCGAGACGAAGGTCGGCTCGCCCCCCATGGTGAGGCGCACGTCGCCGGCCTCGAGCTCGCGGTCGACGGCGCGTCCGAGCGCGACCACCGCGTCCCACTGCTCGTCGGAGAGCGGCTTGGTGACGCGGGGGTCCTCCCGGAAGCGGCGCACGACGTTGCTGAACTCGAACTCCACCTCGGCCGGCTCGGTGGCGCCCGTGATCGGGGCCGCGGTGGCCGGCTCCGGCGTGCAGGCCAGGGGGATGTGGCCCTCGCCGGCGAACAGGCCCGAGGTCGGGTCGAGCCCGACCCACCCGGCACCTGGCAGGTACACCTCGGTCCAGGCGTGCAGATCGGTGAAGTCCTCGGTCGGGCCGCTGGGCCCGTCGAGGGCCTCGACGTCGGCGGTGAGCTGGACGAGGTAGCCCGACACGAACCGGGCGGCGAGGCCGAGCCGGCGCAGCAGGTCGACGAGCAGCCACGCCGAGTCGCGGCACGACCCGATGGCCTTGGCCAGGGTGGCCTCGGGCGTCTGGACCCCGGGTTCCATCCGGACCGTGTAGGCCACGTCGCCGTGGAGCCGGCGGTTGAGCTCGACGAGGAAGTCGATGGTGGTGGGCCCGTCGGCCCCGGCCTCGGGGCGCTCCACCTCGGCCAGCCACGCGTCCACGAGCGGCCCACCCGTTCCGGTGGCGAGGTACGGCGACAGGTCGCGCGCGAGGGCCTCGTCGTAGGTGAAGGGCCAGTGGGCGGCCTCCTCGTCGATGAAGAAGTCGAAGGGGTTGATCACCGTCATGTCGGCGACCAGGTCGACGGTGAAGGACAGCTCGCGGGCGGGCTCGGGGAAGACGTACCGGGCGAGGTGGTTGCCGAAGGGGTCCTGCTGCCAGTTGCAGAAGTGCGAGCCCGGCTCGACGTGCAGCGAGTACGCCTCGATGGGCGTGCGGCAGTGGGGGGCCGGCCGCAGCCGGACGACGTGCGGCGCGATGCCCACCGCCCGATCGAACCGGTAGGTGGTGCGGTGCTCGATGGCGACGTGGATGCTCATGGCGACCGCAGGTCCGTCCGACGACCAGCCGGGGCTCAGGCCGAGGCCAGCGCCGGCTGGGGGACCGGCTGGGCCCGCTGGAAGTAGGTGGCCCCGACGGACTCGTGGATGGCGCCGATGCGCTGCTGCAGCTCGTCGACGTAGTCGTGGAGCCCCTCGAAGGCGAGCGACCGCACCTTGGCCTCCTCGACCAGCTGCTGGGCTGCGGCACAGCGCGCCATCGGCGCGTCGTGGTCGGCCAGCTCGAGCATCGACACCGAGATCTTCGTGAGGGAGTGCTCGACCGAGCGCGGGAACTGCGGGTCCTGCAGCAGGAACCGCAGCACCTCGGCGCCGCGCACGCGGGTCTGCACCTTGCGCCGGTACATCTGGTACGCCGACAGCGACTTGAGCACGCTCATCCAGCCCATGTCGCTGTAGGCATCGAGGTCGCCGCCGCGCTGGGCGAGCAGCGTGCCGGCCTGCACGTCCAGGACGCGGGTGGTCATGTCGCTGCGCTCCACGTGACGCCCGATCCGGAGGAACAGGTAGGCCTCGTCCTGGCTCATGCAGCCGACGAGCAGGCCGGTCAGGCGCTGGCAGTCGGCGATGACGGCGTCGAGCCACGCCAGCCGACGCCGCCGCGGGACGGCGTCCTCGCTCGTCTCGGCGGCACGCAGGTAGAGGCCGTTGAGCGCCTCCCAGGCCTCTCGAGGGAACACGGGCCGGGTGGTCCGCATGTTCTCGCGGGACTGGGCGAGGGCGGCGAGGATCGAGCTGGGGTTCTCGGGATCGGCGACGAGGAACGTCAGCACGTGCTCCTCGGTGGCCTCGGGGTGGAGCTCGGCGAACTCCTCGCGCGAGCCGGTGATGGCGAGCAGGGGCTCCCACCCCGAGGCGGCCTCCTTGGGCATGTCGAGGAACTGCTCGGTGTGGACCTTGATGATGCGGGCCGTGGCCTCGGCCCGCTCGAGGTAGCGGCCCGCCCAGTAGACCGTCTCAGCGACGCGTGACAGCAGCATGGGTCGTCCTCCGTGGGTTCGGCGTTCGTCGGTCTCATCGAGCTGGGGCACGGTTCCTCACACGGTCGGGTCCAGGATCCAGGTGTCCTTGCTGCCGCCGCCCTGGCTGCTGTTGACCACAAGCGAGCCCTCCTGCAGCGCGACGCGGGTGAGCCCTCCCTGGGTCACGTACGCCTGCTCGCCCGTCAGGATGAAGGGGCGCAGGTCGACGTGGCGTGGGGCCAGCCGGCCGCCGGCGAGCGTCGGTGCCGTCGACAGCCGCAGGATCGGCTGGGCGACGAAGCTGCGGGGGTCGGCGGCGACCCGCTCGGCGCAGGCCTCCTTCTCGGCGCGGGTGGCGGCGGAGCCCACGAAGATGCCGTAGCCGCCCGACTCGTTGGCCGGCTTCACCACGAGGTCGTCGAGGTTGGCCAGCACGTGCGAGCGCTGGGCCGGGTCGAGGCACACGTAGGTGGGGACGTTGGCGATCCGGGGCTCCTCGCCGAGGTAGTAGCGGATCATGTCGGGCACGTAGGCGTACACGACCTTGTCGTCGGCCACACCGGCGCCAGGGGCGTTGGCGATGGCGACGTTGCCCGCCCGCCACGCCCGCATGATGCCGGGGACGCCGAGGACCGAGTCGGGGTTGAAGGCCTCGGGGTCGAGGAACAGGTCGTCGATGCGGCGGTACACCACGTCGACGCGGTGCAGCCCGGCGATGGTGCGCAGGTAGACGCAGTCGTCCTCGAGCACCACCAGGTCGGATCCCTCGGCCAGCTCGACGCCCATCTGCTGGGCGAGGAACGCGTGCTCGAAGTAGGCCGAGTTGTAGATGCCCGGCGTCAGCACCACCACGGTGGGGCGCTCGCCCGGGCGCGGCGAAAGCGATGCCAACAGGTCGAACAGCCGGTGTGGGTAGTCGTCGACGGGGAGGATGTCGAGGTCGCGGAACAGCTCGGGGAAGACGCGCTTGGTGACGAGGCGGTTCTCGAGCATGTACGAGACGCCCGAGGGCACCCGGAGGTTGTCCTCCAGGACGTAGAACCGACCGTCGGCGTCGCGGACGAGGTCGGAGCCGCAGATGTGGGCCCACACCCCGAGCGGCGGCTCGACGCCCACGCACTCGGGCCGGAAGTTGCGGGAGTCGGCGAGCAGCTCGGCGGGGAAGATGCCGTCGCGGACGATCCTCTGGTCGCCGTAGATGTCGCCGATGAAGGCGTTCAGCGCGACGAGGCGCTGCTCGAGCCCGGCGACGGTGCTGGCCCACTCCTGGGCGGTGATGATCCTGGGCAGGACGTCGAAGGGCCACGAGCGATCGATGTTCGTCCCGTCCTCGTAGACCGTGAACGTGATCCCCATGGCCCGGATGGCCAGCTCGGCCGCCTCCTGCCGGGCCCGCAGGTCGTCGACGCCGAGCCGCTCCAGGAACGCGGCGAAGCCGGCCAGCCCCTGGCGGGGTCGGCCCTCCTCGACGAGCTCGTCGAAGAAGCCGTTGGTGTCGTAGCGGGAGAAGTCCATGCGGTCAGCAGCGTTCTAGAGGGTCGCTGTCTCCGCGCCTTTTCCGATGTGTGTCCGGAAGATGAACACGGCCGGACCGTGCGCCGGGCCCTGCGATCCGCAACCATGTCCGGCCGTGCAGCGCGTCCTGGAGAAGACCCGGTGGTTCGCGGCGCTGGCCGCCGTGGCGGCGGTGGTGCTGTCGGCCGTCACCATGGCCTGGGCGGTCGCCAAGGGGGGCCTCTTCGTCGTCGACCTGGTGCAGGACGGCTCGTGGAAGGACTCCGAGCCGATCGCCGACCTGCTCACGATCATCGACCTGTTGCTGGTGGCGATCACGCTCCTCATCGTCGGGCTCGGGCTGTGGGAGCTGTTCGTCTCGGACCTGGACCTCCCGGAGTGGCTGGTCTTCCACGACCTCGGCGCGCTCAAGGTCAAGATCGTCGAGCTGCTGGTGCTGGTCCTCGCCATCAAGTTCCTCGAGCTGGTGGTGGCCAAGACGCCGGCGCTGGACCTGCTCTACCAGGCCATCGCCATCGCCGTGATCATGGCGGCGCTCACCGCCTTCATCACCCTGCGCTCGAGCCGGCACTGATCACGTGGCGGCCCGGCCCCGGCGCACGCCGGTGCCGACCGCGATGACTTGCCCGGTTCCGGGCCTCGGGCGTAGCAAGGTGCCATGACCGACTTCGCCTTCACCGAGCTGTTCCCCCTCGGCGCCGACGAGACGCCCTACCGGCAGCTCACGGCCGACGGGGTGTCGACGTTCGAGGCGAACGGCCACACGTTCCTCCAGGTCGACCCCGAGGTCCTGACCCTCATCACGGCGCAGGCGATGTTCGACATCGCCCACTACCTGCGCCCGGGCCACCTCGCCCAGCTGCGCAAGATCCTCGACGACCCCGAGGCCTCGGGCAACGACCGCTTTGTGGCCCTCGAGCTGCTGAAGAACGCCAACATCGCCGCCGGTGGCATCCTGCCCGGCTGCCAGGACACCGGCACCGCGATCGTGAAGGGGAAGAAGGGCCAGCTCGTCTTCACCGGCGGCGGCGACGAGGAGGCCATCGCCCGCGGCGTCTTCCAGACCTATGCCACCGACAACCTGCGCTACTCGCAGATGGCACCCCTGAGCACGTGGGACGAGGTCAACACCAAGACCAACCTGCCCGCCGAGATCAAGATCAGCGCCGTCGACGGCGACGCCTACAAGCTCCTCTTCATGGCCAAGGGCGGTGGCTCGGCCAACAAGTCGCTGCTGTTCCAGGAGACCAAGGCGCTCCTGAACCCCAGCTCGCTCATGACCTGGCTCGACGAGAAGCTGCGCACGCTCGGCACCGCCGCCTGTCCGCCGTACCACCTTGCCGTGGTCATCGGCGGCACGTCGGCCGAGATGGCCGTCGAGACCGCCAAGCTGGCCTCGGCCCGCTACCTCGACTCGCTGCCCACCGAGGGCACGCCCCTCGGCCACGCCATCCGCGACCCCCAGCTCGAGGCCGACATCCTGGCACTCACCCAGGACTTCGGGATCGGCGCCCAGTTCGGCGGGAAGTACTTCTGCCACGACGTCCGGGTGATCCGCCTGCCCCGCCACGGCGCGTCGTGCCCGGTCGCCATCGCGGTGTCCTGCTCGGCCGATCGCCAGGCGCTGGGAAAGATCACCCGCGACGGCGTGTTCCTCGAGCAGCTCGAGACCGATCCGGCCCAGTACCTGCCCGAGACCGACGAGGCCGAGCTGTCCGACGACGTCGTGCGCATCGACCTCAACCGGCCGATGGACGAGATCCGGGCCGAGCTCACGAAGTACCCGGTGAAGACCCGCCTGTCGCTGTCGGGTCCGATGGTCGTGGGCCGAGACATCGCCCACGCCAAGATCAAGGAGCGCCTCGACCGGGGCGAGGGCATGCCGCAGTACCTGCGCGACCACTGCATCTACTACGCGGGCCCGGCCAAGACCCCCGAGGGCTACGCCTCGGGTTCCTTCGGTCCCACCACCGCCGGTCGCATGGACTCGTACGTCGAGGAGATGCAGGCCGCGGGCGGCTCGTTCGTGATGCTCGCCAAGGGGAACCGGTCCAAGGCGGTCACCGACGCCTGCAAGCGCCACGGCGGGTTCTACCTGGGCTCCATCGGCGGCCCGGCCGCCCGCCTGGCCCAGGACTGCATCCGCAAGGTCGAGGTGCTCGAGTACCCCGAGCTGGGCATGGAGGCGGTCTGGCGCATCGAGGTCGAGGACTTCCCGGCGTTCATCGTGGTCGACGACAAGGGCAACGACTTCTTCTCCGAGGTCTCCACCCCGGTCAGCCTGCGCCGGTAACCGGCACCTGCCGGGCCCTTCGGCACTGGGCCGAAGGGGCGGCGAGGGGTACGGGGGTCCAGGACGAACGGAGCCCCCGATGGCCATCGACCGACGACAGATCCTCACCGGCATCGGCGCGGCCTCGGCCGCCGGGGCGCTGGCCGGGCCGTTCGCCGACCTCGCTGCTGCGGCGTCGTCGTCTGACGGGGCGGGCTTCACGACCAGCGGGCGCTCCTGGTGAACCTCGTGACGGCCACCAACGGCTTGGTCTGTGGGGCCCTCGTCGGCTACCAACCACCGCCGACCGCCGGCACGCTGCAGCTCCTCTCGGTGCCGGTGCGGGTCTACGACTCGCGCCCGGGCAACCCACCGCTGATCGGGACGAAGGCTCCCTTGGCGAACGGTGCGACCCGCGTGGTCGACACCAAGGCCAACGGCAGCGGCGTGCCGGCGGGGGCGGCTGCGGTGCTGGCGAACATCACCGTCGTGAACACGTCGGCCAACGGGTTCCTGAGCGCCTTCAAGACCGGCGTCGCCGTACCCGCCGCGTCGACCCTCAACTGGTTCCTGCCCGGGACGGTGGCGCCGAACACGACGATCGTGGCCGGTGACGCCCACGCCCAGATCAGCTGCTACGTGCCGCCGGGAGCCAGCGCCGACTTCTTCGTCGACGTCCTCGGCTACTACCGCTGATCCGCCGGCCGGCCGCGGCTGGCGGCGGCCCCGTCCGTAGACTCGCCAGCATGCCGGTCGTGCTCGGGGTCGTCGCCGTGGTCCTGCTCCTGGGCCTCTGGGTGTCGTCCACCCGCCAGCGGCGCCGGGCCCGCCTCCTGCACCGGGCCGAGACCATCGCCCGCCTGCGGCCCGAGGGCCCGCCGTCGGGTGGCTCGTGGGGCGAGGCGCACACCTTCCGCACCGGCCTGCGCGGCATGGGCTGAGCCCTCCCCGAGGGCCGCGAGTCCGAGGCGGGGAACCCTCGGGCTGGACCCGACCTCGGGGTGAGGACGACCCGTAGGGTCCGGACGTGGCCCTTCGACGGACGACGACGAGCACGGTGACCGGCCTCGTGGTGGGCCTCGTGGTGGCGGCCGGGGCCTCTGCGTGCGCCGGCGGGTCGACGACCGAGACCGGTGCGACCGAGACCTCGGCCGCGTCCTCGGCTGCGTCGCCGGCAGCGGCCCCCGGCACCACCGCCCCGGCGCCGGTGACCGCCACCACCGCGCCCGTGCGCGACCGCACCGTGTTCGCCTTCCCCACCGCCGCCTCGGTCGACGGCTGGGTCAACCAGGACGACCCGGTGATGGGGGGCGTGTCCCGCAGCGCGGCCACCTGGAGCGACGGCGCGCTGGTGTTCTCGGGGAACCTGTCGCTCGAGAACAACGGCGGCTTCGCCTCGGTGCTGAGCCCCCGCACGGACCCCGCCGGGCCCCGCATGGCCGGCGCCACCGGGCTCACCCTCGACGCCACCGGCGACGGCCGCACCTACGTCGTGCAGCTGCGATCGGCCGACCGCGCCGGCGCGTACATCCAGCGGGTGACCACCGAGGCGGGTGCCGCCCGCAGCTACGACCTGCCCATCTCGGGCTTCGAGCCCGTCAACTTCATGCTGCAGCGCGACCAGGCGGCCCCGCCGCTCGACCCGGCCGACGTGGGCCAGGTGGCGATCTACGTCACCGACAAGCAGGAGGGCCCGTTCTCCCTGCAGGTCCGCCGGCTGGCGGCGACGGGGACGCCCGCGCTCCCGTAGCCCAGGCGCCCGGTGCTCAAGAGGTCACGCCATCCACGTCTCGGTGAGGCGGGTCACCCCGTTGGTGACGGGCATCGACGGCGTGCCGTCGGGCAAGGGCCCATTGGTGATGCCTCGCACCCGGACGTCGGCACCGATCATCTTCACGGACTGCGTCAGCCACACGTACGGGACGATGGCGCTGAGGCGCTGCTGGAACGTGGCGTAGGCGGCCTTGCGCGTCGCCTCGTCGGTGGTGCCGCGGCCGGTGTCGAGGGCCTCGTCGACCTGCGGGTCTCGGACGCGGGCGAGGTTGAGGCCGAGGCGGCCCTCGCCCGGCTTCACGGCGTTGCGGGAGATGAACCAGTGGTAGTCGCTGTCGGGATCGGGTGAGCCGAAGAGGCGGACGAAGGCCACGTCGTACTGGCCGAAGACCATCTTCGTCGGGTACGAGCCCTGGGGGATCGCCTCGAGCGTGGCGTCGATGCCGACCTCCTGGAGCATCTTCACGAACTCCTGGCCGATGGCCTGGTTCTCGGTGGTGTCGGTGGTCGACACGGTGAAGGTGATCGGGCCCTTGTCCGCCTCGACCTCTTCGACCAGCTGCCTGGCCTTCGCCTGGTCGTAGCCGGGGTAGTCCGACGACGCGTACCAGCGCGACTTGGGATCGATCGGGCTGTCCTTGATCCGCCACGACGGATCGTCGCCGCTGACGGCGATGTAGCGATCGACGTCGATGGCGCGGGCCACGGCCTGGCGCACCCGCTGGTCGTCGAGCGGCGCCTTGTCCATGTTGAACATCAGGAACAGCGGCTGGCGAGGACCGTCGTCGCGGACGGTCTGCACCCGACCCTGCGCCGCCAGCTCGGACAGGCGCTTCTGCGATGAGGCGTAGGTCGTCAGCTCCATGTTCACGTCGCCGGCCTCGAGGGCGTCGTCGCGCGCCTTGTTGTCGGGGATGAAGCGGAACTCCACCTCGTCGAGGTACGGCAGGCCGTTGCGCCAGTAGGTCGGGTTGCGGGTGGCGACGAACTTGGTGCCCTTCACCCACTCCTTGAGCTTGAACGGGCCGGTCCCGATGGGGTTGTCGTTGCGGACCTGGGCGTCGGGCTCCTTCAGGAGGGCCGGGGCCGGGATGGAGCCACCCTGGCCGGTCAGCGCGCTCGGGAACACCGCCCACGGCGTCGTCATGTTCACCCTGACGGTGCGCTCGTCGACCTTCGTCGCCGGGTTGGCGGGGTCCATCGGCTCGGCCGCCTGGCCGGTGAGCGGCGACGACCGCAGCTTCTGGAGGAACAGCACGAGCGCGTCGGCATCGAGCTTCTCGCCGTTGGTGAACTGGACCTCGGGGCGCAGTCGGATGGTCCAGGTGCGGAAGTCCGCCGACGGCTCGAAGGCCTCGGCGAGGTACGGGCGGGCGCGGCCCTCGGCGTCGTAGGCGGCCAGCGGGTCGTAGACGGTGCCCGCCATGGTGAGCGTGGTCCCCTCCCACCGGCCGGTCGTCGGATCGAAGCCGTCGGTGTCGGACTCCGCGGCGTAGACGAGCTTGCCGCCCTTCTTGGGCGCACCCGAGGAGGCGACGGTGCTGGCCGTGATGCCCCCGGTCGACGCCGGCGCTGCACTCGTGCGCGTGGCGTCCGGCTGCGGGCTGGTCCCGGCACTGCACGCAGCGGCCACCAGCCCCACGGCCACCAGCGCGGCGGCCCCCGCCGCCCGCCGGCCACCTCCCCGTCCGAGCCGACCGGTCCCCATGTCCGGCACCTCCCTCCCGAGGAGGTATCGACCGGGCGCCGGGGGGAGCGGCATGGGCCGTTCGGCTCGTTGTGCGGGCCCTAGGGTGAGCGGACCTCGGCGAAACGGAGCCCGCCATGGCCGACCCGCAGCCCCAGCCCGCCACCGCCGCCGCCGTCCACGACCTGCTGGCGGCGGTGGCCGATCTCGAGCGCCGCTTCGACGGCACCGACGCCTCCGTGGCCACGGACGCGTCGGTGCTCGACGGCTACCGATGGATGTTCTCCATCCTCGCCGTCGGGCTCGACGCCCACGTGTGGGCCGACCCGGCCCGGCCTCGCTTCGTCGACATCGTCGGTCCCACCCGCAAGTGGGGCGGCGACAACGCCGACGCCTTCTACCAGTACGTCCCCCTCGACCCCACCCGCACCTACCGCGTGACGGGCCGGGCGGCCGACGCCGTGTACTTCTCGCTGACGGTCTACGGCGGACCCGACGACGGCCACTACTCGGAGCGGATCGTGGGCTCGGTCCACGATGGCGACCTCGCGCCGGACGAGCACGGCGCCTTCGAGATCGTGCTCGGGCCGTCCCGGCCCGACGGGTGGACCGGCGCGTTCATCGAGCTGACCCCCGACACCGTCTGCGGCATCACCCGCGACTACCTCGACCACCCGCGGGTGCAGCGGCGCATGCACTGGGACGTCGAGGTGGTCGACGACCGCGTCGGTGACGATCGACCGGGCCTGACCGACGACGAGCTGGCTCGGCGCTTCCGCGCCGCGACCACCTGGGTGCGCGACCAGGCCGCCCTCGCCCCGTTGCGGCTCGGCGAGGCCGACAACGCGGTGGACGAGCCGTACCCCGTGCCGGCCCAGACGTTCGGCTGGGCGGCCGGCGACGCCGCCTACGCCATGGGCCGCTTCGTGCTCGGCGAGGGCCAGGCCCTGGTGATCCGGGGAACGAGCCCGCGCTGCCGGTTCTGGAACCTGTGCCTCTGGAACGAGTTCCTGCACACCTTCGACTACGCCTACGACCGCGTCACCATCAACGGCGCCGAGGTCGTGCCCGAGGCCGACGGGTCGTGGACGGTGGTGGTCAGCGCCGACGAGCCGGCCCATCCCAACTGGCTGTGCACGCAGGGGCGGCCCGAGGGCAACCTCTGGTTCCGCTGGTTCCTGCCCGAGCACACGCCGGCGCGGCCCACCTGCGAGGTGGTGGCGCTGGCCGACGTGCCGGTGCCGCCCACAGGCTGACCCCCAGCCGTCACGCCTCCCGGCGGACCCCGAAGCGGGCCACGTACGGCGCCATCGAGCGCTCCAGCTCGGAGCGGTCGAGGCCGAGGTCGGCGAGGTCGTAGCGGACGCGACCGAACCGGTCCCGCTGGTGGCCGTCGAGGTAGGCGCGGTGCGCGGCCCGGGCCCGCCCGTCGAGCGGCTGGTCGGCCAGGTCGTAGATGCGCGCCACCATCGCCAGGTCGTCGGCCATGAAGGCGTCGAAGTGCACGTCGAGGGACTGGTCGGACGGCACGAGGTCGCGGGTCTCGGCGCAGGTCGTGAGCATCTCCGCCAGCAGGTCGGACCAGTACCGGCCGATCACGTGGGGCTCGACGGGGTCGAGGGCGAGGCGGGCGGTGTAGGCCACCATCGTCCCCATCGACGCCGTGACCGAGACCGGGTCGCGGTGCGTGACGAGGATGGTGGCGTCGGGGAAGACCTCGAGCAGGGTGGTGAGCTGCTCGAGGTGCTGGGGCGACTTCAGGACCCAGCGCTCGCCGCCGCGCAGCCACGTGAGGACCTGGAGGACGGTGCGCAGGTAGCGGTAGCTCGGCACGTGGTCGTGCTCGCGGTACCAGGCGCGCCACGACGGCATCGGCGCGGTGGTGTCGAACAGCATCGTGCAGAAGTCGACGGCGAGGAGCTGGATCTCCTCGTGCACGTGGTCGACGGTCATCTCGTGCATGCGGCGGAAGTGGGGCAGGGTCCCGTTGACGAAGTCGACCGCGACCTCGGTGCGGGCCAGGCGGGGATCGGGGGCACCGGCGTCGACCTCGGCCTGCTCGGCGGGGGAGAGGACCGGCTCGAGGCTCTCCCAGTACGGGAGGGTGCGCAGCGCCGGATCGGCCGCGAGGAGGTTGTGCAGGTGGGTGGTCCCGGTGCGGGGGAGCCCGGCGATGATGATCGGCCGGCTGATCTCCACGTCGCGGATCTCGGGGTGGCGGGCGAGGAGGTCGGCGACCAGCAGCCGGTTCCGCAGCAGCTGGCCGAAGAGGACGCTCTGGGTGATGCGCCCCATCGGCGACAGCGGCGCCTCGTCGGTCAGGCACCGAACCAACAGGTCGAGCCGCTCCTGCCAGCCGTCGTCGCCGAAGTCCTCGAGGCCGGTCTCGGCCACGGCCTGGGCGACGAGCGCCTCCCGACCGAGGTCGACGTCGTCGGCGAACGAGACCGCGGCCTCGATCAGCGCAGCGGCGTCGGCCGGGAAGGTCGGGTGGGCCAGGTCGTCGAGGTGGACGACGGGCTCGAAGGTCGGGTCACCGTCGGGCTCGGACACGGTCGGCGACGCTACCGGGCGGCGCACCGGCCTGCGCCGGGCGCGAGACTCGGCCCATGACCGACCCCGCCGACCACGACCCCGTCGAGCCCGTCGTCCTCGAGGCCCACGACGTCGGCCCCGAAGGAGCCGCCCCGGTGGTCGACCCGCCGGCGCACGATCCCGCCGAACCGACGCCGACCGGGGCGACCGTGCTCGAGCCGCTCGACGAGCCGCACCGCCTCGCGTACCTCGTGCTCAACGCCACCACCGCGCCGGTGTGGCTGGCGATGATCCTCGCCCCACGGTCGCGGCTCACCGCCCAGGTCGTCCGCCTCGCCACGCCGCTGTTCGCCGGCTTGGGCGTCGCCTACACGGCGCTGCTCGCGGCCGGCGTGGCCCGGGGTGGTGAGCGCCTCGACTTCAGCGACCCCGATTCGGTGCGCCGAGCCCTGGCGTCTCCCGACGCCTTCCTGGCCGGATGGACGCACTACCTGGCCTTCGACCTGTTCGTCGGCCGATGGATCTGGCAGGAGTCGCTGGCCGCCGGCCGGCGTTCCCGCGCCGCCCTGTTCCTCACCTGGATGGCCGGGCCCATCGGGC
Organism: Acidimicrobiales bacterium; assembly: GCA_046331175.1. Classification (GTDB taxonomy): domain Bacteria; phylum Actinomycetota; class Acidimicrobiia; order Acidimicrobiales; family Acidimicrobilacustridaceae; genus JAWKIW01. Next base: position 706,436 of record JAXLRI010000003.1, on the reverse strand, counting down.
TCACGATCCACCTCGCCCAGCGCCGCCGGTGGCGCTGACGCCCGCTCGCTCGGTGCCGCCCGTCGACCCGGCGGTCGTCGAGACGCACATCTCCCTCGTCGTGTTCGCCGGCGACCGCGCCTACAAGGCGAAGAAGCCGGTCCGGTTCGGCTTCCTCGACTTCTCGACCCTCGCGCTGCGCCAGGAGGCCTGCGCCCGCGAGGTCGAGCTCAACCGGCGCATCGCGCCCGACGTGTACCTGGGCGTGGCCGAGCTGCACGGGCCGGGCGCAGACGAGGTCGAGCCCGTCGTCGTGATGCGGCGCATGCCGGCGGCCCGGCGACTCGCGACCCTCGTGGCCGATCGCTCGCAGGAGGTGCCCGACGCGCTGCGGTCGGTGGCGCGGACGCTGGTCGACTTCCACGCCCGGGCCGAACGATCAGCCACCATCGACGTGCTCGGCACCGCCGAGGCCTTCGGTCGGCGGTGGAGGACGAACCGGGGCGAGCTCGACCGCTTCGTCGGGCCGGTGCTCGACCCCGGCGACGTGACCGAGGCCGACGCCCTGGTCGAGCGGTTCCTCGCCGGACGGGCCGCCCTGTTCGACCGGCGGGTCCTCGACGGCGACGTCTGCGACGGGCACGGCGACCTGCAGGCCGCCGACGTGTTCTGCCTCGACGACGGCCCGCGGATCCTCGACACCATCGAGTTCGACGACGAGCTGCGCTATGGCGACGTCACGGCCGACGTGGCCTTCCTCGCCATGGACCTTGAGCGGCTCGGCGATCCCGAGGCCGCGGCCGTCTTCGTGGCCGCCTACGAGGAGCACGCCGGTCGTCGGCTGCCCGCGCCGCTGCTCCACGTCCACATCGCCCACCGGGCCCAGATCCGGGCCAAGGTGGCGTGCCTGCTGGCCGAGCAGGAGGGGCTGGGCACCCCCGCCGGCGAGGTCGCCGCCGGCCAGGCCCGGGCCCTGTTCGGCCTCGCCCTCGACCACCTCCGGCGGGCACGGGTCCGCCTGGTCCTCGTCGGCGGGCTGCCGGGCACCGGCAAGTCGAACCTGGCCCGGGGCCTGGGGGAGCGCTTCGGCTGGGTCGTGCTGCGCTCGGACGTGGTGCGCAAGCAGCAAGCCGGCCTCGACCCGACCACGCGGGCGAGCACCGGGATGGACGATGGCATCTACGCCGCCGGGCCGACCGAGGCCACCTACGACGAGCTGCTCAGCGAAGCGGGGCGCCTGCTGGCGGTGGGGCAGTCGGTGGTGCTCGACGCCAGCTGGACGGCGACACGGCACCGCACCGCCGCCCGCGCCCTCGCCGCCGCCGGCGATGCCGACGTGGTCGAGCTGCGCTGCACCGTCGACGCCGCCGTCGCCGCCGCGCGCATCGGCCGCCGGGCGGCGAAGGGGACCGACGCCTCCGACGCCGACGAAGCGGTGGCCGCCGCCCTGGCCATGCGGGCCGACCCGTGGCCCGAAGCGGTCGAGGTGCCCACCGCGGCCCCGAAGGGCGAGGTGCTGGCCACGGTCGCCGACCGCCTGGTCGGTCGCGGTCCGCAGGGGGATGGTGGGTTCGGCAGACCGAGCCACTAGCCTGGTCGGACCGGTCGATCCCCCTCCACCTTCGAGCGCTGCCCGGCCGGTCCCGCAGCACCCTCCTCGGTGCCGGTGCGCGCCCCGTTGCGGCGCCCGTCGTCTGCGGCCACGGCAGCCACGAACGGAGATCCCGTGTCCACCCCTGCACCCGCGCCCGAGCGCGCCGTCGCGCCCCGCGCCGACGTCGCCGACCCTCGTGTCGGCGAACCCGCCGTCCCCGAGGCCGACCTCACCGTCGAGGACACCTTCGCCGACCTCGGCGTCCCCGAGGACATGGTCCGGTCCCTGTCGGCCCGCGGCATCGCGGCGCCGTTCCCGATCCAGGCCGCCACCCTGCCCGACGCCCTCGACGGCCGCGACGTCTGCGGTCGCGCCCCCACCGGCTCGGGCAAGACCATCGCCTTCGGCATCCCGCTGGTGCTCACCGCCGAGTCGGCCAAGCCGGGTCGTCCGAAGGGCCTCGTGCTGGTCCCCACCCGCGAGCTGGCCGCCCAGGTCTCCAAGGAGCTCGAGCTCCTCGCCGGCCGCCGAGGCCCGACGGTGCACTCGTTCTACGGCGGCGTCGGCTTCGGTCCGCAGCTCAAGGCCCTGCGCCGCGGCGTCGACATCGCCGTGGCGTGCCCCGGTCGTCTCGCCGACCTGATCAACCAGGGCGCCATCCGCCTCGACCAGGTCGAGATCGTCGTGGTCGACGAGGCCGACCGCATGGCCGACATGGGCTTCCTGCCCGAGGTCCGCCGCCTGCTCGACCAGTGCCCCGAGGATCGCCAGACCCTGCTGTTCTCGGCCACCCTCGACGGCGACGTGGACATCCTGACCACCCGGTACCAGCGCGATCCCGCTCGCCACGAGCCACCGCACACCGACGACCACGGTCGCATCGACCACCGCTGGTGGCAGGTCGAGCGGGCCGAGCGCATCGCCACGACCGCCGCCCTCATCGATCGGCTCGGGCCGACGGTCGTCTTCTGCCGCACCCGCCACGGAGCCGACCGGGTCGCCCGCCAGCTCGAGGCCGCCGGCGTGAAGGCAGCCGCCATCCACGGCGGGCGCTCCCAGGGCCAGCGCGACAAGGCGCTCCAGGCCTTCCACCGCGGATCGGTGGCGGCGCTCGTCGCCACCGACGTGGCCGCTCGCGGCATCCACGTCGAGGGCGTCACCTGCGTCATCCACTTCGACCCCCCGGCCGACGAGAAGGACTACGTGCACCGCTCGGGCCGTACGGCGCGCGCCGGCACCGACGGCGTGGTCGTGACCCTCGTCGGCAAGGAGGTGCGCAAGGCCGTCACCTCGCTGCAGCGCTCCCTCGGGCACCCGACCGGGGTCGATCCCGTCGACCTCGAGGCGCTCGAGGTCACCGCGCCTCCGGCCCCGGCCCGTCCGCCCAGGCCCAAGCAGCCCAAGCAGCCCAAGCAGCCCAAGCCCGAGCGTGCCGGGAAGCCCGACCGCGGCGAGCGGTCCGATCGCGCGTCCAAGCCGGCGCGCCCGACGACGTGGGATCGCAGCGAGCGATCCGAACGCTCGGATCGCTCCGACCGGCCGGCGAAGCCGCACCGATCGTCGGGCGACCGCCAGGGCGGCGAGGGCGGCGGTCCGAACCGGGCGGCTCGCCGGGCCGAGCAGGCCCGCCTCCGTGAGGAGGAGGAGCGTCGCGCCGGCCGGCCGCGCAAGCCGCACCACCGGGGCCAGGGCCCGGATCGACGGGACGACCGACGGGACGACCGACGCGACGAGGGCGGCGAGCGATGGGACGACCGTGGGGAGGGTCGGCCGGGCGAGCCGTCGGCGCGCCGCTCGCCGTCGGGCCGACCCGGGGCCAAGCCCGGGCGTCCGAAGCCCGGCGGTCCGAAGGCGAAGGCCAAGCCCGGCCCGAAGGCCAAGCCCGGCCCCAAGGGCAAGACCAAGCCGAAGACCGGCCCGAAGGCCAAGCCCGGCAAGGGTGGGAAGCCCGGTGGCGCCGGCAGTCGGAGCGGCCCGAAGGCCGGCCACCGCGGCAGCGCTAGTGGCGGGCGGCCTCGAGCAGCAGGCGGCGCTCCGCGGAGCCGATGACCCGTCGGGCGGCATCGACGGCGTCGGGGTTGACCGACACCGAGGTGATGCCGGCCCGCACCAGGTGCTCGGCGAAGGCCGGGCGGTTCGACGGCGCCTGACCGCACAGCGACGAGGTGATCCCGGCCTCGCGCGCCGCGCCGATGATGCGGCCGATGGCGTCGAGCACCGCCGCATCGGCCTCGTCGAACAGCTCGGCGCAGACCTCCGAATCGCGATCGACCCCCAACACCAGCTGGGTGAGGTCGTTCGAGCCGATCGACACGCCGGTGATGCCCATGGCCGCGTACTCCGGGATGCGGTAGGCCACCGACGGCACCTCGGCCATCACCCAGACCTGCAGCCCGCGCTGGCGGCCGAGGGGGGAGCGGTCGATCTGGTCGAGGCAGGCCTCGAGCTCCCAGCGGGTGCGGACGAAGGGGATCATGACGACGAGGTTGGGCGTCTCCTCGCGCACCCGGGCGAGTGCCTGCAGCTCCATGGCGAAGACCTCGGGGTCGCGCACGTAGCGGAAGCAGCCGCGGTACCCGATCATCGGGTTCTCCTCGTGCGGCTCGAACTCGTCACCACCGACCAGCTTGCGGAACTCGTTCGTCCGGAAGTCGGTGGTCCGGTACACGACGGGTCGGGGCGAGAACGGACGGGTGATGCGCAGGACCGACTCGGCCATCCGGCCGGCGAACTCCTCGCCACGCCCTTCGGCGAGGAGGTGCTTGGGGTGCTCGCCCCCGAGCGCGTCGGTCAGCAGGAACTCGGCCCTCAGCAGCCCGACCCCGTCGACCGGGAGGGCGGCGACCTCCTCGGCGCGGTCGGCGAAGGCGAGGTTGACGTACAGGCGGGTGGCCAGGGCGTCCGGCGCGGCGGTCGCAGGTGCGCCCGTCGCCACCGACGTGCCCCCGGTGACCACGGGCGGCGGAGCGGCCAGCCGGTCGCGGACGTCGCCCTCGTAGACGGTGCCTCGTCGCCCGTCGACGGTGACGACCTCGCCGTCGCGCAGCCGCGAGGTGGCCTCGCGGGCGCCGACCACGGCCGGCACGGCCAGCTCGCGGCTGACGATGGCGGCGTGGCAGGTCATCCCGCCGCCGTCGGTGACCAGGGCCCCCGCCCGCCGCATCGTGGGCACCCAGTCGGGGGTGGTCATGGCCGCCACGAGGATCTCGCCGGGACCCAGGCGGCGGCCCTCCTCGGGTCCGCGCAGGATCCGCACCACCCCGGTGGCGATGCCGGGGGCGGCCGCCAGGCCGGTGAGGAGCGGCGGCACCGCCTCGGCACCGGCGGGTTGGGCACCGGCCGTCTCGTCCGACGCTCCTCCGGGGGCGGATGCGCCCTGGGTATCGGTGTCGAGCGTCGTGATCGGCCGGGCCTGCACGAGCCACTGGCGCCCCCCGAGGGCGGCCGCCTCGATGGCCCACTCGACGTCCTGGGGTCGGCCGTAGTGGGCCTCGACGCGCATGGCGAGGGTGGCCAGGTCGCGGACCTCGTCGTCGGCGAGGACCCGACCGGTGGCCGCCTCGCCCTCGAGTTCGACGCGGTGATCGCGCCCGTCGTCGCCCCGGACGATGGCGAAGGCCTGGTGGCCGATCCGGGCCGAGAGCACGCGCAGGGTCTGGCGGTCGACCACGTACGTGTCGGGCTCCACCTGGCCGCCGACGACCACCTCGCCGAGGCCGCGCGCTCCCTCGATGACGACGTGGGCCCGGTCGCCGGTGGACGGGTCGGCGGAGAACATGACGCCCGAGCGCTCGCTGTCGACCATGGCCTGCACGACCACCGCGATGGCCGGCTCGCGACCGATGCCGCGCGTGGCCCGGTAGGCCACGACCCGCTCACCGAAGACCGACGCCCAGCAGTCGAGCACCCGCTCGACCAGGTCGTCGGCGGTGACGTCGGTGAAGGTCTCGTTCATGCCGGCGAAGGACGCGTCGGCGCTGTCCTCGCCGGCGGCCGACGACCGCACGGCCACGCGCTCGACACCGAGCCGGGCGAAGGCGGCGCGCAGATCGTCGGCCAGCGCGTTGGGCACGCCGGCGGCCCGGACGAGGGACTGCAGCTCGGCGGCCGCGCCGGCCAACCTGGTCGGGTCCCCGGCGTCGGCCGCCATCGCCACCTCGGCCAACCGGGATCGCACCCCACCGGCCTCCATGGCGCCCAGGTAGGCGTCGGCGGTGACGACGAACCCGGGCGGCACCGGAAAGCCGGCGCCGGTCAGCTCGCCGAGGTTGGCCCCCTTCCCGCCGACGAGCTCCTCGTCGGCGAGGGACAGCTCGTCGAACCAGCGGATGCCCTCCACGTCTCCCACCCTAGGTGCCGCATCGGGGAGCCCCCAGTGCCCTAGGTCCCTACCCCCTGGGGTTCCCGGCGGCGACGCTGGACCTCGCAGGCGGTGCCTCGGACGGGAGATCGACGGGAGGACCGATGAACGTGGTCGAGCTGGTCGGCGTCGGACGGACCTTCCGCACCGACGCCGGCGAGGTGGTGGCCCTCGACGGCGTCGACCTGGTCGTCGACGCCGGCGAGCTGGTGGTCGTGCTCGGCCCGTCGGGCTGCGGGAAGACGACCCTGCTCAACCTGCTCGGCGCCCTCGACGAGCCGAGCCGCGGGACCGCACGTGTCGCCGGCCACGAGCTGACCACGGCGTCGCGCAAGGAGCTGTTCGCCTACCGCCGCGAGACGATCAGCTTCGTGTTCCAGACCTTCAACCTGTTCCCCGGCCTGACCGCCGAGGAGAACGTGCGCTTCGGTGCCGAGGTCACCCACCGTGACGATCCTGCGGGGATCGCGGCCACGATGCTCGAGCGCGTCGGGCTGTCCGCACGAGCCACGCACTTCCCGGCGCAGCTGTCGGGCGGCGAGCAGCAGCGGGTCGCCATCGCCCGGGCCCTGGCCACCGGCAACCCCGTGCTCCTGGCCGACGAGCCGACCGGCGAGCTCGACTTCCGCACCGGCATCACGATCCTGGCCCTGCTGCGCGAGCAGGCGGCCGCTGGACGTGCCGTGGTCGTCGTCACCCACAACCGCGAGATCGCCCGGATGGCGGACCGGGTGGTGGAGCTGTCCGGCGGCACGGTCGTGCGCGACGGCCCGCCCGAGGGCGGCACCGTCCCCGTCGACGAGCTCCGGTGGTGACGGGGTGCGCCGGGACGTCGGCCTGTGGGTGCGCTGGTCCCTGCGCGACCTCCGCCTGCGCTGGATCCAGGTGCTGGCCATCGCCCTCGTCATCGCGCTGGGGGCCGGTGCCTACGCCGGGCTGCAGGCGGAGGCCAGCTGGCGGCGCGCCAGCTACGACGCGTCCTTCGCCGCCTCCGACGTGCACGACCTCGTCGTCCGGGTGGCCAACAACGGGTCGGTCCCCGCCACCGACCTGGAGCGGGCGCTGCGGTCCGTGCGGGATCCGGCTCGCATCGCGGCGACGTCGAACCGCCTCGTCGTGCCGATCCAGGTCGACGCGTCCCGGGACGGGCGCACGATCCTGATCCCGGGCCGCATCGTCGGCGTGGACCTCGGTGCCGGCGGACCGGCGGTGGACCGCCTCACGGCCACCGGCGGCCGAGGCCTGACCGCAGCCGACGACGGCCAGGCGGTCGTGCTGCTCGACCAGCACGTGGCCGATCGGCACGGGATCGCCCCGCCGGCGACGCTCCGGCTCAGCGGCGACCGCTCGGTGGAGGTCGTCGGCGTCGGCCTGTCGCCCCAGTACTTCCTCGTGATGAGCGAGGAGGGGTCGATCCTCACCGCGTCGGGCTACGCCGTGCTGTTCAGCGGCTTGGCCACCGCCCAGGGGCTGGCCGGCAGGCCGGGGGCGATCAGCGAGGTTGGGGTGCGGGCCGCGCCCGGCACCGACCTGCGGGCGCTGCAGGCCGACCTCGAGGACGCCCTGGCGCGCGAGCTGCCCGGCGTCGCCGCCTCGGTGACGGTCTTGGCCGAGGAGCGTCCGTACCGCACGCTCTACGACGACATCGACGGCGACCAGCGGCTGTACTCCGTGTTCGCGCTGCTCATCCTCCTCGGCGCCGCGTTCGCCGCGTTCAACCTGACCGGGCGGATGGTGGAGGCGCAGCGGCGCGAGATCGGCATCGGCATGGCTCTGGGACTGACGCCGGCCCGCCTCGCGGTGCGGCCGCTGCTGGTCGCCGGCGAGGTGGCGGTGGCCGGCGCGATGCTCGGCGTGGGGGTCGGGCTGGTGGTGGGTGCCTTCATGCGCTCGCTCGTCATGTCCTTCTTCCCCCTGCCGGTGTGGGACACCTCGCCCCAGCCCGGGATCTACCTGGGGGCCACCGCCCTCGCCGTGGGTCTGGTGGTGGCGGCCAGCCTCTGGCCGGTGTGGCGGGCGGTGCGGGTGCCACCCGTGGAGGCCTTGCAGACCGGGGCCCGGGCCACCGCCGAAGCCGGCCTCGCCCCGGCCCTGGCCCGGCTGCGGATCCCCGGACCGGTCATCGCCCTGCTGCCGCTGCGCGGCGTCCTGCGCGCTCCTCGCCGGACGCTGCTGACGGCGCTCGGCATCGCCGCCGCCATCGCCACGCTGGTGGGCGTCCGGGGGATGATGGACTCGTTCCTCGGGGTGCTCGACGGCGCCGAGGCCGGCATCACCGCCACCGCACCGGACCGGCTGACGGTCGGCTTCAGCTCCTACACGCTGGCCGGCGCCCCGGCGGTGGAGGCGGTGCGCACCACCCCCGGGGTCGAGCGAGCGTCCACGGGCCTGCGGGTCGGGGGGACCCTCCGCGGGCCCACCGGGACGAGCCTCGACTCCCTGGTGGACGTCATCGACATGGAGCACGGGGTGTGGGTGCCACCGCTGGCCGAGGGGGTCGCCGTCAGCGACGAACCCGGGCTCGTCATCGCGGCGAAGGCCGCTGACGACCTCGGCGTGCACCCGGGGGACCGCATCGCCTTCCGCCACCCGCTGCGGGAGGGGCTCGGCTACCGCTGGGTCGACGGCGAGATCACGGTGATCGGCATCCACACCTTCCCGTACCGGTTCGTGTCGTTCCTCGACGCGGCGCACGCCGACCTGTTCGGTGCCGCCGGCATCGTGAGCTTCGCCGAGGTCCAGCCCGCGCCCGGGGTCGACCGCACGGCGCTGCAGCGCCAGCTGTTCGCCACCCCCGGCGTCGCCTCGGTCGAACCCGCCACCGCCCTCGTCGACGCCATCCGCGACGTGCTGGACCAGGTGCTCGAGGTGCTGACGCTGGTGGAGGCGGTCGTGCTCCTCCTGGCCCTGCTGATCGCCTTCAACGCCACCAGCATCAACGCCGACGAGCGTCGGCGCGAGCACGCCACCATGTTCGCCTACGGCCTCCCGGTGCGCAGCGTGGCGGCGATGGGTGTGGCCGAGAGCCTCCTGACCGGAGTGCTCGGCACCCTGCTCGGGATCGGCCTGGGCCTCGCGCTGCTGGCCTGGATGGTGGCTCGGCTCCTCCCGGAGGTGCAGCCGGACCTGGCCATCGCGATGGCCGTGCGCCCGTCGACCTTCGTCATCGCCGCCGTCCTCGGCGTCGTGGTGGTGGCCTTGGCCCCGCTGCTCACGATCGGTCGGCTCCGCCGGATGGACGTGCCGTCGACGCTGCGGGTCGTCGAGTGACGACGGTCACCCAAATCACACCGGTGTGACGAATTCCTCTGCCGCGTGGCGAAAGGTCCGCGCCACACTGCGTGTGGGAGTAGGAGCCGACCCGAAGGAGTGCCCCATGGCACGGCCCCGGTACGCGAGCCCGACCGCCGGAGCGGTCACCGCCCACGCCCTGCGCCTCGGCCTGGCGCCCTCGGAGGACCCCCGAGCCGACGCCGCCGAGCTGGTGGCCAAGGCCGCCGGCGACCCCGAGCCGCTGCGCGCCGCCTGTCGGCGGATCCTCGGCTCGCCCGGCTCGGTCACCGTCGCCGAGCTCGACCCCGTGCGCGCCACCGCCCTCGAGCTGCTGCACGAGGCGCTGGCGATGGCCGAGGCCCGGCCCGACGCCCTGGCGGGCTAGGTCCGGCCGGCCGGGGCGGTCGCCCCGATCAGTCGTTGCCCCACTCGCCGCGCTCGTACGCCTTGTCCTTCTTCTTGACCATGACGAAGGCGACGACGCACAGGACGGCGACGCCGAAGAACAGGACCATGCCGATGAACATGGGCGCCATCCTGGCAGACCCGAGGCGCTGCGGGCGCCATCGGCGTGGTCGCGGCGTCGTCGGCGAGGGGCTCAGCCGGCGAAGGCCGGGGTGAGCGACGGTGCCCCGCCGCTCGTGCCGCCGCCCGCGGCCGGGGCGGCGGCGGCGCTCGGCGGGGGCGCCGGCACGATCGACGGCACGGTCGACGACACGGTCGACGGCACGGCCGTGGTCGTCGTGGTCGTCGGGTAGGGCGCGTCGGGCTCGAGGCCACCGGCGACGACCTGGAGGCCCCACGGCGGGCTGGCGTTGACGAGCACCCCCGGCCGGCAGGTGATGCGAGCCGGGGCGATGTCGGCGCCGGCGAGGGACGCCCGCAGGGTGTAGGTGCCCGGGCTCACGTTGGTCCACACCACCCCACCGTCGTCGGTGGTGCGGTCGAGCGAGCGGTCGGGCCAGATCAGCCCGGCGTCGATGAGGTTGAAGTACACGGGCCCGTCGGCGCTCGCCGGAGCGGGATCGATCCACGCCACCGCCCCCGGCTCGCCGTGCGAGCCCGCCGGGCCGTACACGGAGTGGCCCCGACGGGTGACCGTGCTCGCCACCTGGCAGCGGGTCGGGTCGGGCGTGATCCGCAGCACCTGGGCGAACCCGGCGAAGATCTGGTCGTCGGGGGATTGGAACGCCACCCGCTCGAGCCCGCCGGCGGGGACGGTGAAGGTCGCGGTCTGCACCACCGGGCGACCGGTGGCCGTCAGCACGAAGGTGGCGTCGTCACCCACCACGAGGCCGTCGAGGACCCAGTGGCCGTCGGCGTCGGTCGTGGTGGTGAGGTCGGGCCGCTCGAGGACGGTGACCGCCCCGCCGGGGACCGGCCCCCCTCCGAGCCCGAAGTGCATGGCGTCCCCCGACACCGTCGCGGTGGCGGCCGGCGCGCCGGCCGGAGCCACCGCGGCCGATGACGCGGAGGCGGCCGCGCCGATGGTCGCCGTGGCGAGCAGCACCGCCGTCGCCGCGACCGCCGAGGCCGGGGAGGGGCGGCTGCGCATCGGCGGAGCGTAGGTCGGCGGCCGGGCGCGGCGGGACCCACCCACCGGCCCGTCTAACCTCGGTCGCCATGTCCGACCCCTCGGCCACCGTGCTGGCCGGCCCCGTCTTCGCCTTCGCCGTGCTGCTCGGCGCCGCCGGCGCGCTGAAGCTGGGCCGGCCCAAGGGCGCGGTCCGGGCCCTGCGCGCGGCCGGGCTGCCCGGACCAGCGCTGGGCGTGCGCGCCCTGGGCGTCGCCGAGATCCTGCTGGCCGCCGCGGTGCTCGCCGTCGGCGGCCGGATCGCCGCCGCCCTGACCGCCATCGCCTACCTGGGCTTCGCCGCCTTCACCGCCCGCGTCGTCGTCCGCAGCGGGGCCACGGCCTCCTGCGGCTGCTTCGGCGTGCAGGAGGCGCCGGCCAACCGGCTCCACGTAGTGCTGAACGTCGCCGCCGCCCTCGTGGTGGCCACGGCGGTCGTGTGGCCGACCGGCGGCCTGCTCGACGTCCTCGCCGACCAGCCGCTCGCCGGCGTGCCGTTCCTCGTGCTCACCGGCCTCATCACCTGGCTCTGGTACGTCCTCTACACCGTGGTGCCCGACTGGCAGGAGGCCCTGGCCGCGCTCGGGCCGATCGAGCGGGACGAGCGCACCGACACCTCCGAGCGCGCCGGGGCCGTCCGCTGATGGCCGTCCTGGTCGCCGCCGAGACCGTGGTGCTGGTGGTCCTCGCCGTGCTGGTGGTCGGCCTGCTGCGCTCCCACGCGGTGATCCTGCGCAAGCTGCACGAGCTGGGGGCCGGCGTGGGCGACCCCGCGTCGTCCACGGGCGTCACCAGCCCGGTCGACTTCCGGACCCGACCCGAGATCCCGGCGCCGTCGGGCACGCCCGAGTTCGCCGACGCCGCCGATCTGGCCGGCGTCACCCTCGACGACGAGGTCGTCGGCCTCCGGGTCGCCGGCGCCGAGCACGACACCCTCCTCGCCTTCCTGTCCAGCTCGTGCACCACCTGCGAGCGGTTCTGGGACGCCTTCGGCCGCGCCGGCACGGGCGCCGACGACGACGAGGTGCTGCTCCCGGAGGGGACCCGCCTGGTCATCGTGGCCAAGTCGGCCGAGGAGGAGAGCCCGGCGACGCTGGCGACGCTGGCCCCCCAGGGCATCGAGCTGGTGCTGTCGAGCCAGGCCTGGGCCGACTACCGCGTGCCCGGGTCGCCCTACTTCGTCTACGTCGAGGGGTCGTCGGGTCGGGTGCGCGGCGAGGGCACGGGCATGGACTGGCCCCAGGTCGCGGGACTGCTGGCGCAGGCCACCGGCGACCTCGCCTTCACCCTCGGAGACAAGGGGGCCCGCATCGCGAAGCCGATGAGCGACGCGGAGCGCGAGGCCGAGATCGACCAGGAGCTCATGGCCGCCGGCATCTTCCCGGGCGACCCGAGCCTCTACGAGCCGCCGGCCGCCCCGCCGAGCGAGGCCGAGGGCTCGTGACGCACCGCAGCGGGGGAGCGGCGGGGTGATCGTGCCGATCGTCGTGCTCGGGATGCCGCTCGCGGTGCTGGCGGCCATCAAGAGCACGTGGTCGCCGTGAGGCGAGTCGATGCTGGCCAGCATCACCCCGCTCGGTGAGCGGGGACGGAACAACCGATGGGGCACCACCGCGGCCTGGTACGTGGCCGGCTCGGTTCTCGGCGGCGTCACCTCCGGCGCCGTGTTCGGCGCGCTCGGCGCTCTGGCCCGGACGGCGCTCGAGGGGGCCGGCGTGTCGAGCACCACGCTCACGGCCGTCGCACTCGGCGTCCTCGCCGTGCTGTGCGCCATCGGGCTGGCGTGCGACCTCCACCTGTTCGGCCTGCGGCTGCCCACCAACCACCGCCAGGTCAACGAGCGCTGGCTCGACACCTACCGCTCGTGGGTCTACGGGGGCGGCTTCGGGTTCCAGCTCGGCCTCGGGCTGGTGACCATCGTGACGGTGTCGGCCACCTACCTCACCTTCGCCGCCGCCTTCCTGTCGGGCTCGCTGCTCGGCGGCGTCCTGATCGGCGCCACCTTCGGCGTGGCGCGGGCCCTGCCGCTGCTCGCCGCCCGCCACGCCGACGACTTCGGTGCCATCTCCGATCTCCACCGCCGGGCGGCGGCGTGGGAGGCTCCGGTGCGCACCGTCCTGCTCGGCGGCCAGAGCCTGGCCCTGGCCGCCGCTACTGTTCTCGCCCTGGGGGTCGCGTAGTGGACATCAGCGGACACGGCATCAGCGTCGCCCTGCCCGGCGGCTGGGAAGGCCGGATCTCTCGTCAGAGCGATCCGACCGGCCCCATCGTCCAGCAGGGCCGCACCATCTCGAACGTCAACGAGACGAACTTCCCGGTCACGCACCTGGCCAACTTCGCCCTGCCCGCCGGCCGGGGCGACTTCGGGTCGGGCGCGGTCGACGTGATGGGCCCGGCCAACGTCTTCATCGCGCTGAACGAGTACGGCCCCGAGTGCGTCGGCACGCCGCTGTTCGCCAAGGTCGACCAGGTCCCCCAGGCGCTCACCGCCGGGCAGTTCTCGCCCAACCAGCTCCAGCGGGCCATCCCGGGCCAGGCCGGGCTGCAGCGGTTCTTCACCGTCAACGGGCGGGCGTTCGTGCTGTTCGTCGTGCTCGGCGGGGCCACCAGCGCCAGCCAGCTCGTGCCCCAGGCCAACGCCGTCCTGTCCGCCGTCACCGTCACCCCGAGGTGAGCCGATGTTCCCGCGCGTGTTCAACCGCCGCGACGACCTGCCCCTGCCGCGCGAGGACGACGCCACCGGTGGCGGCGCGCGGATCGGCACCAGGGTGCTGGCCGACGTCCCTGCGGCGCGCCGCACCCTCTCCGAGCGGTTGGTCGCCCGCCTCGCCGGCGGCGCCCCTCGTGCCGACGCCGGCGACGACTCGCCCGTGGCCGGCGATGCTCCCGTCGTCGATCCCGATGGTGACGAGGTCCAGCCGGGGGAGAAGCCCGGCCACAACCGCCGCAGCTTCTTGACCCGCGTGGTCGTGGGCGCGTCGGCGCTCACGCTCGACCCCCTGCAGTTCATGCTGAAGCCGGCGTCGGCCTACGACGTGGTCTGCGGCAGCGGCAACACCTGCGGCGAGGGCTGGTCGGTGTTCTGCTGCACCATCAACAACGGCCAGAACGCCTGCCCGCCCGGCAGCTTCACGGGCGGTTGGTGGAAGGCCGACAACTCGTCGTTCTGCGGCGGCTCGGCCCGCTACTACATCGACTGCAACCAGCTCTGCGGCTCGCCGTGCACCTGTGGGTGCCCGACGGGCACCTGCGACAACCGCCGCACCTGCTGCAACCAGTTCCGCTACGGCCAGTGCAACCAGCAGATCTCCTGCTACGGCCCCGTGCGGTGCCGCATGGTGTCGTGCACGCCGCCGTGGGTGTGGGACCCGTCGTGCACCACCTCGGTCGCCACCGACAACCGCACCGCCGACCACAACGCCCCGTGCAACGTGGTCACGCCCCCGCCACCCCCGCCACCTCCGCCGCTGCCGGCCGGCGCCCTCCCCGCCGTCGGCTCGGCCGCCCGCAACGCCAACGGCCGGATCGCCATCGCCGCCATCGCCATCAACGGGGGGCTGTTCGTCAACACCCAGACCAGCGCCGGAGGCGGGTTCGGCGGCTGGGTCGGCCTCGGCGGCTCCTTCCCGCTCGACAACGGCGTGGCGATGGGCACGAACGCCGACAACCGCCTCGAGGTCTTCACCCTCGGCAGCGACAAGCAGGTCCACCACGCCTGGCAGGCCACGCCCGGCGGCGCCTGGAGCGGCGTGCTGCCGATGGGCGGCTCCTTCGCCTTCCCGCCCTCGGTCGCCCGCAACCAGGACGGTCGCCTCGAGCTGTTCGCGGTCGGCACCGACGGCCAGCTGTACCACTCGTGGCAGAACGCGGCCGGCGGGTCGTGGTCGGGCTGGTGGTCCTTCGGCGGCACGTTCCTCGGGCCGGTCGGGGTGGGCGCCAACGCCGACGGCCGCCTCGAGGTCGTCGGCGTGGGCAGCGACAAGCAGCTCTACGGCATCCGCCAGACCGCCCCGAACGGGTCCTGGTCGGGCTACTACTGGGTCGGCGGCTCGAACATGAAGGGCCGCCCCGCCCTCGAGCGCAACACCGACGGCCGCCTCGAGCTGGTTTCGACCCAGCTCGACGGGACCATCGTGCGGGCCCGCCAGTCGTCGCCGGGTGGCGGCTGGGGTCCGGTCACGTCGATGAACGGCTTCAGCGGCCTCAACCCCTCCATCGGCAAGAACGCCGACGGCCGGCTCACCGTGTTCGTCACGGGCACCGACCAGCACCCGTACGTCTCGGCCCAGGCCGTGCCCTCGGGCGGCTTCCAGCCGTGGCAGCAGTTCAACGGGCTGTTCACCCGCGGTCCGGTCGACGCCATCAACGCCGACGGCCGGCAGGAGCTCTACGGCATCGGCACCGACGGCGGCATGTACCGCTCGACCCAGCCGGTGCCCAACGGCGGCTGGTCGGGGTTCACCTCCCTCGGCGGCTGGCTGGTGGCCAGCTGAGGTCGGCTCCGTGCGGCGCCGTCGGCGGCCCGAGGTCCCCGACGGCGCGGCCGTCGTCGCGCCCGCCGATCGGGCCGCCGAGGCGTGGCGGGCCCTGCGCGACGCGTCGTTCACCCGCACCGGCGCAGGCGGGCTGGCCGTGCTCGACCCCCCGGGCCGCCGATCGGGGCCGGCGGCGGTCTGGCCGCTCGGGCAGGTGCTCGTCGCCCACGCCGACCTCGAGCTGATCGGCCGGGCCGACGCCGCCGAGGGGCACGCGCTCGGGGTCCTGCTGGCGCGCTACGCCGGACCGGACCCCACCCGCGGCTACGGCCCGTTCCCCGGCGATCCGGCTCGCTACTTCGACGACAACGCCTGGATCGGGCTCTGGGCCCTGCAGCGCCACGCCCAGACCGGTGACCCGGCGATGGTGGCCCACGCCGAGCTGGTGGCGGGCTTCGTGGCCGGCGGGCAGGCGGCCGACGGCGGCGTGCGCTGGGTCGACCGGCCCGACAGCCCGCGCAACACGTGCGCCACGGCCCCCTTCGCCGCGCTCGGGCTGCGCCTGGCCGTCGCGACCGGCGACCGCCGCTGGCGGGGGCGGGCCGAGGCGGCCCTGGCGTTCCTCGCCGCCGAGCTGCGGACCGCCGACGGCCTGTACCTCGACAACGTCGACGCACGCGGCCGGGTCGACCCGGCGGTGTGGTCGTACAACCAGGGCACGCCGGTGGGCGCCCTCGTCCAGCTGCACCTCGTCAGCGGGGCCACCGAACCCCTCGACCAGGCGGTGGCCACCGCCGATGCCGCCCTGGCCCACTACGGGACCGACGACCGGTTGTGGTCCCAGCCACCGGCGTTCAACGCCATCTTCTTCCGCAACCTGGTGCAGCTCGACGCCGTGGTCGGCCGACCGGCGGTCTGGTCGGCGATCGACCAGTACCTCGACCGGGCCTGGCGCACCGCGCGCGACCCCGGGACGGGCCTGCTGGTCGGCGGGGGGATCGGTCGGTACGAGCAGTCGGGCATCGACCAGGCGGCGCTGGTCCAGCTCTACGCCATCCAGGCCGCGGGCCGCGCCGCCGGCGCCGTCGTCACCTGAGCGGTGACCGGTGGCCCGGGGGTCGGCCACCGGTGGCGACCCGCACGAACTGGTCGTCGAGGCGGCGCAGGACGGGCAGCGGGCGATGCTTGTCTCGCCACGGTGCCAGCTGGCGCACCGAGTTCCAGCCACCTGCCGTGACGATGCGGGCGGCTCCGTCGAACAACGGCCTGGCGGGGTACACGTCCACGGCCCGCACCCGGAGGCGACCGGCGGCGCGCTCGACCGTCCCGTCCCGGTCGAGGTCGGCGAGGGTCGAGCCCCCGCCCGGCGTCACCACGACGACCTCGGGGTCGGCGCCCTCGACCCGGGCCTGATCGCAGGCGTAGGCCACCAGCTCGGCGACCTCGGCGGGCGGGCCGGCGTGCACCACGAGCCAGGCACCGGCCACCTCGGCGGGATCGAACGGCGCGCCGGCTGCGTCGCGGCTCGGCTCGTCGGGGTCGTCGAGGGCGACGGGGCCCTCGACCGGCCGGGCCGCGTGGCGGTCGAGGTGGTCGGCCTGGTCGGCGCCGACGGGCTCGACCAGCACGACCCGGTCGAGGCGGGGAGCGTGCGCGGGCAGGGTCGGCGCGTAGCGGTCCCAGCGGAGGCGTCGCGCCAGGTGCAGCACCGGCACACCGTCGGGCAGCGCGTCGGCGTCGACCTCGCCGGCGAGGCCGGCGGGGAAGGCGTCGAGGAGGCATCTCGTCACGCCCGGCCGGCGCAGCGCGCCCGCCAGTGCGGCGCGCGCCGCGGCGGGGTCGGCGCGGGGCGGCTCGATGGCGACCACCTCGGCCTCGCCGACGACGCGGCGGTCGCCGGCCCAGGGCGAGTCGGTGACGAGGACGAGGGGGTCGTCGAGGCCGAGGGTGTGGCGCGCCGCCCGGACCCGGGTCAGGTGGCCGAGGCCGGCGCCGGCCGCGTAGGCGACGATCACCGGTGGCCATCCGGGGCCGCGGCCGTCTCCGCCAGCACGGCCAGGTAGCCGTCGCGCTCGGCGGCCGCGGTGAAGCGGTGGCGCACCAGCGCCGCACCGGCCTGGCCGCGGCGCACCACCTCGTCGCCGGGGGCGGCGACCAGCTCGGCCAGGGCCGCGGCGCAACCGACCTCGTCACCCGGCGCGAACGACCACGCCACCGGCGACCCGGTCGCGTCGCCCGCCGCCACGACGTCGCCCAGCCCGCCCGCGGTCGAGCACAGCAGGGGCCGACCGAGGGCGAGCGCCTCGAGCGCCACGTTGGGGAGCCCGTCGTAGGCCGAGGGCAGGGCCACGGCATCGCACGCCGGCAGCAGGGAGAGCAGCTCGTAGCGGTCGAGGAACGGCACCACCGAGCGCGCCACCTCGGGATGGTCCTCGAGCCAGGCCGCCACGCCCGGCTCCAGGTCGCCGACCAGCACCAGGTGGAGGTGGTCGCGGACCGGTGACCGAGCGACGGCCCGCAACAGCAGCCCGACGCCCTTCTTCGCCTTCAGCTGGCCGAAGACGCCGATGAGCCGGCGGTCGGCCAAGACGTGGTCCTCCCGCCAGCGACGCGCGGCCTCGACCTCCGACGGCAGCGCCGCCCAGCCGGTGACGTCGAGGCCGTTGGCGACGTGGTGCACCGCGGCACCCGCCTCGAGGGCCGACACCAGGGACGCGTCGTCGGACGAGACGACGCAGACGGCGGCGCTGCGGCGGATCGCCTCGATCACGATCGGTCGCCGCCGCAGCGAGAACAGGCCGGTGTGGAGGTCGTTGCCCCGGAACAGCGTGAGGAGCGGACGGTCGAGCCAGGCCGCCCACACCGGGGCGGCGAGGATCGGGTGGGTGCCACCGAAGGCCACCACGTGGGTGGGTCGCTCCTCGGCCGCCATGGCCGACACCGCCACCCAGGCGCGGTGCAGGGCGTGCTCGGGGTCGGGGCGCAGGGCGACGTCGAGGTGCCGGCCACCGACGCCGCGCCGGGGGCGAGGCTCGGGCCCGACCGACGCCGTCTCGGTCCGCCGCAGCTGCACGACGTCCACGGCCACCCCCGCGCCCCGCAGGCCGGCGACGATGCGGTCGCTCGACTGGGCCATCCCACCCCGGCTGGGCGGGTGGTTCTCGGTGACCCACAGCACCCGCACGGCGGCTCCCTCAGCTGTCGGCGTCGAACCCGTCGTCACCGTCGCCGTCGTCGTAGGCGTCATCGGCGATCCCGTCGCCGTCGAGGTCCTCGACGGCGGGCTCGTCGAAGGCCGAGCGGTCGAGGTCGTCGAAGGTGGACCACCAGGTGTCGTCGCCGGTGCTGGTGGAGGCGTCCCAGTAGTACGACCGGCGGAAGCTGATGGCCCAGGCCGGATCGTCGACGTCGTCGACCAGGCCGCGGGCACCCGCGTAGCACTCGGGGCACACAGCCGCGGGATCGGCGGGCAGGGCCATCGCGTGGCGCGAGCAGATCGACCGCTGACAGCGGGCGCACCCCTGGTGGGCGGGGCGCTCGCAGCGGGCCAGCACGAAGAAGCCGGTGGTGGCGGTGCAGACGCGGCGGGCCCGGGCGCCGCCGCCGGCCGGGCTCATGCCGTGGCCCCGGGCGCGTCGGTCGGACCAGCGCCGTCGTCGACGGCGGGGGGCAGCCACCGGAACACCTGGCCGAGCACGAGCAGGATCGTCTTGAGCTGCCAGTCGCCGGCGTTGCTCGGCTTCGGGTACTTCGCCTTCGCCTCGAGCACCACCTTGTGCTCCTTGCGCTCCATCGTGACCCGGCACCACGCCGGCGAGCCGGCGGCGGGAGCTCGCACGAGGCGCTCGGCGGGGACCACGAGCCGGATGCGCACCCGCTGGTTGGCCTTGGCCTTGGTGGCGTGCTTGATCTTGCCGCTCGACCCGCGCTTGCGGATCTTGCGGACCCGGACCACGTCGGTGACCCACACGTCGAGCACGCTCTTGTCGCGCAGCCTGGCCTCGAGGGCCAGCCACGGATCGACCTCGGTGGTCTGGGTGCCCGCGAGGACCCGGCCCTGCGGGGTCAGCTGCTGGGCCGGCCCGACCTTGCCGGGCTGGTCGGGGCCGCGGAGATCGAGCCGCACGCCGACGTAGCCGTCGTCGTCGACGTCTTGGAGCAGGGCAGCGACGAGCGGCACGAACAGGTCGGTGGTGCGCTCGGGCAGGGCGTGGTGCTTGACGGTCTGGCCGTGCGCCTGCAGCGACGCCAGCAGGGGCCGCCAGTCGGCGGGGTGCAGCGAGGTGGTGAGGGCCCGGTCGTGCACCAGCTGCTGGTGGAGGGGGGGCAGGGCGGCGATGGCCGCCTTCTCCTTGCGCCCGAACATCGGCCGAGGCTATCCGTCGCGCGCCGGGCGGGGGAGCCCCAGTGCGTCGTAGGCGGCGAGGGTGCGCCGCCGGTTGTCGTCCCAGGTGAGCCCGGCGGCCACGTGGGCGCGTCCCTGGCGCCCGAGGCGGGCCGCCTCGTCGGGGTACTCGAGCAGGACCCGCACGGCCCGGGCCAGCTCGGCGGGCCGGTCGGGGGGCACGAGCCGCCCGTGCTCGCCGTCGACCACCAGCTCGCGCACCGCCGGGAGGTCCGACGCCACCACCGGGGTGCCGGCGGCGAGGGACTCGAGGACCTTGAGCGGACAGCACCCCTGCTCGACGTTGCGGGGACCGTCGGTCAGCGGGGCCAGCGAGAGCTCGGCGTGGGCCAGCCACGCGGCCACCTCGTCGTGGCGCAGCTGGTGGTGCCAGTCGACGCGGTCGTCGACCCCGAGGCGGCGGGCGAGGCGGCGCAGGCCGCGGGCCCGCTTCGGGCCGACCGACGAGCACACGACGAGCCGCAGGTCGTCGAGGTCGCCGAGGCGGGCCAGGGCCCGCAACGCCACCGGCAGGCCCTGCCAGGGTTGGAGGGCGCCGACGTAGACGACGTAGCGGTCGGGTGCGCCGTCGGGGCGGGCTGGCACCTCGTCCACGGGGTCGGCGCCGTTGGGCACGACGTGCAGGCGGTCGGCGGGCACGCCCCGGGCCACGAGCCGCTCGCCGAGCACCGCGGACGGCGTCAGGACCAGGTCGGCGGCGCGCAGGCAGCGGTCCTCGAGCTCGCGCAGGCGCTCGACGGTGCGCCCCGCCACCGCCGGTCGGGTCTCGGGCAGCTCGACCGACGGCAGCCCGTTCACCTCGTAGACCAGCGCCGCCCGACGACGGTCGAGCAGCGGGGCGATGCTCCACGGATCGCGCCCCTGGACCACGACGAGCTCGTCGGCCTGCTGGCCGAGCACCACGCGGAGGTGCTCGCCGTAGGCGACGGCCCGCTCGAGCAGGTTGGTGGCGGGCGGCTCGGCCCGCACGACCAGCACGGGTGTGCCGGCGGGGGTCTCGTCGACCTGGAACGGGGGGAGGCCGTCGCCGCCGAGCACGTGCAGGAGGCCGGGGCCGACGCGGTCGAACAGCGTGGCGGCGGCGTGGCCGATGTGGACGGCGGCGCCCTTGGCGGTGGGGAAGCGGTCGAACGACGCGTACGCCGCCCGCGCCGCGGGTGCCTCGATCACCGGGCGACCGTACCGCTCGCACCGCCGGCGCGGCGGCGGGCACTAGCCTGGGCGACCCGCCCCGAGGGGCACCGACGCAGGAGGAGCGACGACGATGGCAGTGCTGCCCGAGGACGACCTGGTGCTCATCGGTGACGTGGTCGACGTCGTGCAGGTCGCCGGTCGCCGGCGCCGCCCGATCCGCCTGCTCGTCGTGCTGGCCGTGCTCGGCGGCCTCGGTTGGATGGTGTCGCGCTACGTCGCCAGCCGGAAGCGCCGGGCCCTGCCCGCCGACACCATCACGCCGACGACGTCGGCGCCGGCGCCCGCCGAGGGCCCCGACGGCGAGGCGGCCCCCGATCCGGTCACGTCGGCCAACGGCAGCGGGGCCGCGGTGGCCGACGCCGCCGCCTCGGACGCCACCAGCGAGTGACCGACGCCACACTGCGGGGCCACGGCCCCCGGATCGCCAGGTTTCGGCGGGGTATTGCTGTTTCGTAACGCGTCTGCAACTAAAGTGTCGCCCGTGCTTCACCCCGGACCGTCGCCGACCCCCCGGCGCCGTGCCCTCCGAGCGGGCCGAGCGGGCCGTCTGGCCCACCGCACCCGCCTGGCGACGCTGCTGGCGTCGGCCGCGCTCGTCCTCGTCGCGGTGGTGGCGAGCCTGCTGACGGCGCCCGCGCCCACCGCCTCGGCCCCCGCCCCACCCCAGCCCGTGGCCGCCGCCGCCGGCGAGTCCGGCGACTGGTTCCCGGCCATCGGCACCTTCCAGCTGTGGTGCACGATGGGCAACCCCGGGTGCGCCGGCTACCACACGTTCCCGGCCATGGACATCGGCATGCCGGTCGGCACCCCGATCTACGCCGCCGGCCCCGGCACCGTCGCCATCGCCGCCGGCGGCTGCTCGGAGGGCGACAGCTCCTGCAACGGCGCCGCCGGCAACTACGTCGCCATCAAGCACCCCGACGGGCGCACCAGCCGCTACCTCCACCTGTCGGCCATCTCCGTCACGGTCGGCCAGAAGGTGGCGCGGGGCCAGAAGCTCGGCCTGTCGGGGTTCACCGGCCGGACCACCGCGCCGCACCTGCACTACGACGAGCAGGACGCCAACGGCACCTACGTCGACCCGGGCCCCATGTGGGCCCGCAAGAACGGCGCCACCGTCAAGTACCCCGACGACCTCGGCTACACGTCGTGGTGGTCGGTGCCGGCGTTCAACACCTACCTGCAGAACGACGGCTACGTCCGATCCGCCTCGTTCGGCGACTTCGACGGCAACGGCACGGCCGACCGCACCACCTACGAGCCGTCCACCGGCACCTGGCGCACGCCGGGCATCGCCGACGTCGCGCTCGGCGGCCCCGGTCAGGTCCCGGTGCCCGGCGAGTACGACGGCGACGGCAGCACCGAGGCGGCCACCTACGAGCCGGCCACCGGGACCTGGCGGGTGCAGGGGGCCAGCGACGTCGTCCTGGGCGGTCCCGGACAGCTGCCCGTCGCCGGCGACTGGACCGGCGGCGGCCAGTGGGAGCGCGCCACCTACAACCCCGCCAACGGCGCGTGGACCATCGCGGGAGCCGCATCGATCACGCTCGGCGGCCCCGGCCAGCAGCCGGTGCCCGCCGACTACGACGGCAGCGGCAAGGTCGAGGCCGCCACCTACGAGGCCACCACGGGCACGTGGCGCTTCGCCGACGGCACGTCGGCCGTCTGGGGCGGCCCCGGGCTGATCCCCGTGCCCGGCGACTACACCGGCGACGGCAAGGCCGAGCTGGCCACCTACAACCCGGCCACCGGCCAGTGGCGCATCAAGGGCCTCGTCGACCTCACGCTGGGCGGTCCCGGCCAGGTGCCCGTCCCGGCCGACTACAGCAGCCAGGGCAAGGTCGTGCCCGCCACGTACGCGCCCGCCACCGGCACCTGGAAGGTGCTCGGGCTGGCCGACGTCGCGGCCGGCGGCCCGGGGCGCATCCCGGTGGCGTCGCAGTGGCCGGCGCTGGTCTGGCGCCTGATGGCCGGCGCCGCCGCCGACACCGACCTCACCGGCGACCTGCGGGGCGAGACCCCGCTGTGGCGCCCGTCGACGGGCGCCTGGGTGGGCACCGGCGGCTCGTCGTTCAACTGGGGCCTGCCCGGCGATGTGCCCCTCGCCGGCGACCTGAACGGCGATGCCAAGGCCGAGGCCATCGTGTACCGCCCGTCGTCGGGCATCTGGTACGCCAACATCTCGGGCATGTGGCCGTTCCAGCTCACGGCCCCCCAGGCCGGCGACGTGCCCCTGCTGGCCGACCTCGACGGCGGCGGCTGGACCCGCCCCGCCATCTACCGGCCCGCCACCGGCCAGTGGTTCTTCGTCGGCGGCACCACGATCACCCTCGGCGGCCAGCCCGGCGACGTGCCGGTGGCCGCCGACACCAACGGCGACGGGAAGGCCGAGCCGGCCGTGTTCCGCAAGGGCCAGTGGATCTTCGGCGACGGCTCGGTCGTCAACTGGGGCCTGCCCGGCGACGTGCCGCTGGCCGCCGACGTCGACGGCGACGGCCGCGACGACCTCATCGTCTACCGACCGGCCGAGTCGACGTTCTACGTCCGCCTCGCCGGCTGGAACCCCATCACGCTCGGCCAGCCCGGCGACGTCCCGTTCGCCACCGACGTCAACGGCGACGCCCGGGCCGAGCTGGCCGTCCTGCGCCCGTCCACCGGCCAGGTGCTCACCTCCGCCGGCACCACCACCACCGTCGGCCAGGCCGGCGACCTCCCCGCCCCCCTCGGGACCCACGTCGGCGTCCGGCCGCCGGGGGCGCCGAGCGGCGTGGCCGCCGCGGCCGGCACGAGTGCCGCCATGGTGACGTGGGCGCCTCCCGCGGACAACGGCGGGCAGACGATCATCGGGTACCAGGTCACCGCCAACCCCGGGGGGGCGACGGTCAACGTCGACGGCCCCGGCACCGCCGCCATCGTGCCGGGCCTCGCCCTGGGCACCCCGTACACGTTCACCGTCGCCGCCCGCACCGTGGGAGGCCAGGGCACCGCCTCGAGCCCGTCGGCCGCCGTCACCCCGGCACTGCCGCCGGCCACCGGCTTCCACGCCCTGCCGCCCTCGCGGGTGCTCGACACCCGGTCGGGGTCCAACGTGGCCCTGGCCGGCCCGTTCACCGCCGGCCAGACCCGATCGCTCGACGTCAC
This sequence comes from Acidimicrobiales bacterium, assembly GCA_046331175.1. GTDB lineage: Bacteria > Actinomycetota > Acidimicrobiia > Acidimicrobiales > Acidimicrobilacustridaceae > JAWKIW01. Next base: position 682,442 of record JAXLRI010000003.1, on the reverse strand, counting down.
CGGGGCCGGCGGCGTGCCCGCCACGGGCGCCTCGGCCGTCGTGCTGAACGTCACCGTCACCGGCGGCACCGCACCGTCGTTCATCACCGCGTGGCCCGGCGGCCAGGCCCGACCGCTGGCATCGAACCTGAACTTCGGCGCCGGGCAGACGGTCGCCAACCTCGTGGTCACCACCGTCGGGCCCGACGGCACGGTCAACCTCTACAACAACTCCGGCAACGTCAACGTGATCGCCGACGTCGTCGGCTGGTTCGACACCACCGGTGGCGGCGACCGCTACAACGCCCTCACGCCCTCGCGGATCCTCGACACCCGCGACGGCACCGGGGGCACCGGTCCGGCCGGGACCGCCGTCCCGCTCGCCGGTGGCGAGTCGCGCAACCTCACCGTCGTCGGCCGGGGCGGCGTGCCGACGTCGGCCACCGCCGTCGTGCTCAACGTCACCGCCACCGGCGGGACCGCCGCCAGCTACCTCACGGCCTACCCCGCCGGGCAGACCGCGCCCCTGGCCTCGAACCTCAACTTCCTGGCCGGCCAGACCGTGCCCAACCTGGTGGTGGTGCCCGTCGGCGCCAACGGCCAGATCAGCATCTTCAACAACGCCGGCACCACCAACGTCATCGCCGACGTCGTCGGCTTCTTCGCCCCTGCCCCGCCGGCGGCGAGCAACGGCGGCTTCGTCGGCATGACCCCGTCGCGCATCCTCGACACCCGCGACGGCACCGGCGGCACGAGCACGAAGCTGGGCCCGGGCCAGTCGCTCAGCTTCAAGGTCACCGGCGTGGGCGGCCTCAACGGCGTGCCGAGCAGCGGCGTGTCGGCGGTCGTGCTGAACATCACCGTGACCGGCCCGACCGCTCCAGCGTTCCTCACCGTCTGGCCGACGGGCGTGCCCATGCCCACGGCGTCGAACCTGAACTTCGTGGCGGGCCAGACCGTGCCCAACCTGGTGATGGCGCGGGTGGGGGCCGACGGGACGGTGTCGGTGTTCAACAACGCCGGCAGCGTCGACGTCATCGCCGACGTCGTCGGCTGGTACTCCTAGCCCTCCCGCCGTCGCCGCCTCGCGGGGTCGGTCCTCCGCGCCAAGCCGACGCCGCTGTGCCAGGCTGGCGCCGTGTTCGGGATCGCCAAGCCCTGTCGCCACACGCTGGGTGCCGAGCTGCACCGCGAGTGGATGAGCCACCTCTGCGGCCTCTGCCTCGGGCTGCGCGACGCCCACGGCCACAGCGCTCGCGTCACCACCAACGTCGACGCCGTGGTGCTGTCGATCCTGGTCGAAGCCCAGCGAGACGCGCCGCTCGAGCGACGCCAGGCTGGGTCCTGCGCGCTGCGAGGCATGCGGCCCGCCGCGGTGGTCACCTCCGGTGAGGCGGCCACCGGCCACGCGGTGGCCGTCTCGCTGACCATGGCGGCCACCAAGGTCGACGACCACGCGCTCGACGGCGACGGCCTCCCCGGCCGGGTGCCGGGCGCAGCGCGCTACGTGGCCCGGCGCTGGCGTGCGGCCGGGGCTCGAGCCGGAGCAGCCGTCGCCTTCGACACCAGCGCCCTCGAGGGCGCGATCGCCGAGAGCGAGCAGCGCCAGCGCGATCCGAGTGCCTCGTTCGACCACTACGTCGCCCCCACCGAGGTGGCCGCAGCCGCTGCCTTCGCGCACACCGCCACCTTGGCCGGTGTGCCCGCCAACGCCGACGCGCTGGCCGACCTCGGGTCGATGTTCGGACGCCTGACCTACCTGATCGATGCGATCGTCGACGAGGACGACGACGTCGTCGCTGGACGCTTCAACCCGCTCGTGGCCGCCGAGGCCGACCCCGACGCCCGCCGGGCCCTGGCCCGACGGCTCCGCACCGACGCCCAGGAGCGGCTGGCCGCCGCCTTCGACCGGCTCGACCTGGTGCGCCCCGACCTGGCCCGAGCCGTCGTGGTCGACCAGGTCGACCGGGCTGGGCGCCGGGCCCTGCACCACGCCACAGGGCACGAGCACACCACCGCCTGCCGCTCCCGCGCCGCCACCGAGGTGGCGGCGGCCGGCCGCGCCGCCCGGATCCTCACGCGCGTCGCGGTCGTCACCGGCCTGGCCTTCCCCGGCTTCCGGCCCGGCGTCGGGCCCGGTGCCGGCGGCGAGGTCCCCCCGACGGTGCCGCAGGTGCCGCCGATGGATCCAGCCCAGGCGGAGGCCCAGCGTCGCGCCCAGGCCATGCCCCCCGACGAGGGCGGCGGCGGGTGCTGCAGCGGCTGCGACTGCTGTGATTGCTGTGATTGTTGCGATTGCTGCGACTGCTGCGACTGCTGATCCGGGGGGCGATCCCCGATGGCGCCCGATTCGTGCTCAAGTCTCGGCCGCAGGCGGCCGACGCATAGTGCACACGACCTAGGCCGAACGGCCCAGGGCGCGGCGAGCGTGGTGCGCGGCGCAGGGGGACGACACCCGGTTCGGGGAAGCGAGGGGTCATGCGAGGTCGCAGCACCGGCGGTTCGGGCCGGGGGAGTCGGGGGCACGACGTCGGCCGCTGCGGCGCGGTGGCCGTCACCGCCGCGCTGGCGCTGGGAGCCTGCGTCGCCCCCACCCCTCCGCCGACGGGATCCACGACCACGACCGGCGCACCGCTCACGCCCGGTGACCCCGGCGCGGCCGACGTCGCCCTCACGATCAGCTCCACAACCGGGGTCCGGGCCATCTCGCCGCTCATCTACGGCACCAACGGCATGCCCCCGGCGGGCGTGCGCCCCGGCCTGGTGCGCCTGGGCGGCAACCGCTGGACCGCCTACAACTGGGAGAACAACGCCTCCAACGCCGGCAGCGACTGGTGCTTCCAGAACGACGGCTACCTGTCGTCGTCGAACAGCCCCGGCGCCGCGGTCACGCCGACGGTGTCCCAGGCCGCCTCGGTCGGCGCCGCCTCGCTCGTCACGGTGCCGATCGTCGACTACGTGGCCGCCGACAAGAACGGCGGTTGCGACGTGCGCAACACGCCGAACTACTTGAGCGTGCGGTTCAAGCAGAACAAGGCGACCAAGCCCACCGCCTTGTCGGCCACCCCCGACGCCACCGACGCGGCGGTGTACGAGGACGAGTACGCCGCGTGGCTCAAGGCGAGCTCGGGTGGGGCCAACGTCCGGTTCAGCCTCGACAACGAGCCCGACCTGTGGTCGGCGACCCACGCCGAGGTCCACCCCAACGCCGTCGGCTACGCCGAGCTGGTCAACCGCAGCGTCGAGTACGCCAAGGCGATCAAGCGGGGATGGCCCGGCGCCAAGGTCTCGGGGCCGGTGAGCTACGGGTTCTACGGGTTCGAGACCCTCCAGAACGCCCCCGACCAGTCCGGCAAAGGCAACTTCTTGGATTGGTACCTCGACCAGATGAAGGCGGCCGACACCGCCAACGGCGGCCGGCTGCTCGACGACCTCGACCTGCACTGGTACCCCGAGGCCAAGGGCGGTGGCGTCCGCATCACCGGCGCCGACACCGGCGCCGCCGTGGTCGCCGCCCGGGTGCAAGCCCCCCGCTCGCTGTGGGACCCGACCTACGTCGAGGACTCGTGGATCACCACCGACTACGGCTACGGGGCCATCCGGCTGCTGCCCCGCACCAAGGACCGGATCGCCGCCCACTACCCGGGCACCGGCCTGGCGGTGACCGAGTGGAACTACGGCGGCGGGACCGACATCTCCGGGGCGGTGGCCTCGGCCGACGTCCTCGGCATCTTCGGGCGGGAGGGCGTCTCGATGGCGGCCATGTGGCCGCTCAACGGCGACGAGCGCTTCACCTACGCCGCCTTCGAGGCGTTCCGGAACTACGACGGCGCCGGCCACGCCTTCGGCGACACCTCGATCAGCGCCTCGACGTCGGACACCGCGACCGCCACCGTCTACGCCAGCTACGACGCCGCCAACCCGAACCGGGTGGTGCTGGTGGCGATCAACAAGTCGACGTCGGCCAAGACGGCCGGCATCCGCCTCAGCCACCCGCACGCCTTCGGCACGGCCGACGTGTGGAACGTGACCGCCGCCGGCGGGGCCCAACCGGTGGCCCAGCCCGCCATCAGCCCGGTGGCGACCAACGCCTACCGGGCCACCCTCCCGCCGATGTCGGTGACCGTGATCGTGCCCCGGGCGTGACTCATCCGCTCCCTCCGCCGCCGTTGACCACGGCCGGGGCATGACCTGGGCCGGTCGTCCACCAGGACGGCCGGCCCCGGCACTTCTGCGGTGACCACCGAGGCAGCCCGGCAGGACGGCCGGCCCCGGCACTTCTGCGGTGACCACCGAGGCAGCCCGGCAGGACGGCCGGCCCCGGCACTTCTGCGGTGACCACCGAGGCAGCCCGGCAGGACGGCCGGCCCCGGCACCTCTGCGCAAGCGTGCGGCTCAGGCCGGCTGGTCGGCCAGCACCACCACCTGGTCGTCGGCCGCCAGGGTGACGAGCGCGTCCTTGGGCGGGTTGAGGTGCATCCCGAAGGCCAGCGCCTCGTCGTGGGACTCGGCCTTGACCCGCCAGCCCAGCGCGGCCTCGCCCTGGGCGGCCGCCACCGCCGCCAGGTCGGCGAAGCGCACCGGCGCCCCCGGCACGACGTACCAGCCGGCGGGCTTGCAGTACGCCTCGGCGCCGGCGACGTCCAGCAGGTCGCGGAACACGGCGTCGACCTCGGCCTGCTCGACGAGCTGGGCCAGCAGGAGGCCCACCAACCGATCGCTGACGATGAAGTCGCCGGCGGCCTCCGGCGGGATCAGGGCGACGTCGCGCTCGTCGAGCAGCTGGGTGACCACGGTGGCGTCGTGGCCCCGGCGGTGAAGCGCCTGGCGCACGAGCAGGGTGAGCACCAGAGCCCGGGCGTCGGCCTCGGCGACCGACACGTCGCGGGCGTCGCACAGGATCACCGCGTGCTCGCAGCCGTCCTCGGCCAGCGCCTCGACCAGCTCCGCGTAGGCGGCGCCGACGGCGTCGCGCACCTGCACCTCGCAGTGGGCCGGGGGATGGTCGAGGCACGTGCGGGCGGCCTCGGCGTCGGCGGGGTCGACCGCCAGGGTGATGGTGGAGCCGGCAGGGACCAGGTCGTCGAGCTGGTCGACCACGAAGGGCGCGAGGGCGTTCCAGCCGAACACGAGGACCCGACGCGGCTCGGTGTGGCCGCGGGGCCCGGGCGGCGTGGGCAGGGCACCGGCGTCCACCGGCCCGGTGAAGCCGATGGCGCTGTCGTCCTCGGCGAGGAGCACGAGGTGGTCACCGTCGGCCACGACGAGGTCGGGCGGCGGAGCCAGGTCGACGGTGCCGTCGGCGGTCCGCACCCCAACGAGGCAGCTGGTGGGGAACCCGTTCGTGAGCTCGTCCACGCGGTGGCCGGCCACCCCCGGCACCGGCGTGACGTACAGCTCGGAGCCGCGGAAGCCGAGGAACTCGTCATAGGTGCGGGCCACACCGGCCGACAGTGCGGCCTGGGCGGTGGTCCGGGCGATGAACTGGGTGGGGTTCACCACCGAGATGTCGGTTCCGTAGGCGAGCTCGAGGGCCGTGGCGGTGGCCGGGTTGTCGATCTCGCACACGATCGGCACGCCGGCGGGAGGTCGCGTGCCGCCGTGCAGCAGCGCCATGAGGGCCCGGACGACCGACGCGTCCTCGTTGGTGTCGTCGATGATGACCACCCCCCGGGCCAGGTCGGGGCGGCAGCGGGCCAGGGCCGCGGTGTCGCTCGGGCGGCCGGTCCGGCACACCACCTCGGTGCCCGAGCCCGCCAACCCCGGCACGTGGTTGGTGATCTGGTCGAACATCGTCGTCGAGTCCTCGTCGGCGAGGATCACGATCTCGGCGTGGAGCCGGCTCCGGTTGGCCGTCACCAGCTCGTCGACGATGGTGAAGACCTTCAGCGACCAGCCGAGCACCAGCGTGAAGTCGCGTCCCACGACGTCGTGGCGGGGCGGGCGCAGCCGTTCGAGCAGCAGCAGCTCGGCCAGCTTGGCGGTCACGATCGAGAACATGCCGATGCCGATGAGCATGGTCAGCACCGCGACGCCGCGCCCGGGGAGCGTCTTGGGGGCCACGTCGCCGTAGCCGACGGTGGTCAGCGTGGCCGAGGCCCACCAGAGCGCGTCGGTCACCGTGGTGATGTTCCCCTCCTGCTCGAGCCGCCACTCGATGGCGGCCGACAGGAGCCACACGAAGGGCACGACCAGGGCCACGACCCGCAGGGGGTGGTGCCGGAGCTGGTGGCCGGTGCGCCGGAACAGGATCCCCCGCCGCAGCGCCCGCGAGACGATCGGGACGAGGCGGATGAGGGCGAGGCCGGCCTCGGCCTTGCGGGGCCCGATGGCGATCAGGGGCTGGCCGACGATCAGGACGAGGTCCCACGCCAGGCGGCGCACCTCGTGGGTCCGATCGCGGCTCAGGGCGACGCGCACGACGAAGTTCACGGTGAACGCGCCCCACACGAACCAGTTGCCGACGCTCACGTAGCGCTGATCGTCCACCGACGGGTCGCCGGTCTGGATGATCAGCAGCGGGATCGAGCACAGCGCCAGCAGGATCAGGACCGGGTCGACCCAGCCGTCCATCCACCGCAGGGCCGCCTGGCGAGGATCGTCCTCGGTCCGGACCGCTCGAGTCGCTCGAGCCGCTCCGCCCTCGACGCCGTCCTGCACGGGCCGAGCCTAGGGGACCTCGCCACCCACGTGACCGATGGCCGGTCGGGGTGCGTAAGCCCGGCGCGGTCGGTGTGTCAGGCTCTCCCGATGGCCGGATCCAGCCCGTCCGGGCGCGTGCGATGGGACCCCGAGCGCGGTGCGTTCGTCCCCGTCGACGCCCCGGCCGACCCGCCCCCGGCCCAAGCCCCACCGCCACCGCCGTCGACGTCCCCGGCGGCCCCGTCGTCCCGGTCGGGTGGCGGGCGCCGCCACGTCGTCATCGGTCCTGAGGCCGAGGCGGCCGCCGCCCGGGGTCGTGCCGCCGGATCGGCCTCCGCCGCGCCGGCGCCGCCCGGGCCGTCGGCCCGGCCCGCACCCCCGGCCCGTCCGGCTCCGCCGAGACCACCGACGCCCCCCGACCGCCCGGCCGGGCCGGCCCGGTCACCACGACCGCCGGGGGCCAACGCCCGGCTGGCCAAGCGCCTGCTCGCCGGCGCGCTCGCCTTCGTCGTGTTCGTCGTGGTCGGGCTCTTCGCCTTCGGCTGGTGGCAGTTCAGCCGCATCCCCCGCGTCGACGTCGCCGCGGTGCTCTCCAAGCCCACCCCCGGCGGCACCAACTACCTCATCGTCGGGACCGACTCCCGCGAGGGCATCAAGGCCGACGATCCCAACGCGTCGGCCTTCCTCGGCCCGGGCGCGCCGGGCGGCGACAGCATCCGCACCGACACGATCATGGTCATGCGGGTCGAGAAGGACCGCACCATGCTCCTGTCGATCCCGCGCGACCTCTACGTGAAGAACCCCAAGACCGGTGAGATGGGTCGCCTCAACGCCGTGTACCAGTCCGGTCCGGCCCAGCTGATCCGGGCCGTGCAGAACCTCGGCATCCCCGTGCAGCACTACCTCGAGATCAACTTCGTCAGCTTCGCCCGCCTCATCGACGCCGTCGGCGGCATCGACGTCACCTTCGACCACCCGACGCGCGACGAGAACTCCGGCCTCTACATCGACAACCCGGGGGTCAACCACCTCGACGGGGAGCAGGGGCTCGCCTACGTCCGGTCGCGGCACTTCGAGGAGCAGATCGACGGCAGGTACCGCGAGGACCCCACTGCCGACCTCGGCCGGGTCAAGCGCCAGCAGGTCTTCCTCAAGGCGCTGATGTCGAAGATCGGCAACACCAAGAACCCCTTCACCGTCGTCTCGGTGTCCTCCACGCTCGGTGAGGGGCTCAAGATCGACAACACCCTGACGTTCTTCGACGCCCTCGGCCTGGCCTGGCGGCTGCGATCGTTCAACCCCGAGCCACGGGGGCTGCCCACCAAGGGCCGCACCACCTCGGGTGGGGCCGCGGTGCTCGACCTCACGCCCGACGCCTCCGGTGTGATCGGCGAGTTCGCGACCTGACCGCCCTGGCCGGCATGACCGCCCTGACCGCCCGGGCCGGCCGCAGCTCGTCAGGCCGGTCGCAGCTCGTCAGGCCGGTCGCAGCTCGTCGGGCAGGTCGTCGGGCAGGTCGGACTTGCGCACCTTGCCCATGGCGTTGCGGGGCAGAGCGTCGACGAGGAACACGGTGCGCGGTCGCTTGTGGGCGACGAGCACGTCACCCACATGGGCAGCCAGCTCGTCACCGGTCGCCGACGTGCCAGGGCGGAGCACGACCCAGGCGGCCACCCGCTCGCCGAGGTCGTCGTCGGGCAGGCCCTTGACGGCGGCCTCGGCCACCGCCGGGTGGTCGAGCAGCGCCGCCTCCACCTCGCCGGCCCCGATCTTGAACCCGCCGCTCTTGATCAGGTCGGTGGCCCGCCGGCCCACGATCCGCAGCCACCCGTCGGCATCGACGGTGGCGAGGTCGCCGGTGTGGAACCAGCGGTCGGGGTCGACCAGGGCGGCGGTGGCGTCGGCCCGGTTGCGGTAGCCGGAGAAGGCCGACGGCGTCCGGACCCGGAGCTCGCCCATGGTGGCGCCGTCGCGGGGCACCTCGACCCCGGACTCGTCCACCACCCGGATCTCGGTCCCGGGCAGGGGCGGACCGACCGTCCCGATGCGCCGGTCGGCGGCGGGGACGGCGGTGACGATGCAGGTCTCGGTCATCCCGTAGCGCTCGACGACCACCTGGCCGGTCCGGGCCTGCAGGCGGGCGGCGACCGGCGCCGGCAGGCCGGCCGAGCCGCTCACGAGGAGCCGGGCCTCGGCGAGGCCACGGGCCAGGCGCTCGGCCACGTCGTCGTCGGCGTCGGCGTCGAGGGCGTCGGCCATCCGGGCGTAGAGCGTCGGGACGCCGAACACCACGGTGGGGCCGTCGACGGCTCCCAGGGCGAGGGCGTCGGCGACGGCCGCGGGGGAGAAGCGCCCGGTGTGGCGCAGGCGGGCGCCGAGGCGGACCGGCCCGAGCACCCCGAGCACCAACCCGTGGACGTGGTACAGCGGCAGCGAGTGCACGAGCGTGTCGCCGGTGGTCTGCTCCCACACGGCGGCGAGGGCGTCGAGGTCGAAGGCCAGGGCCCGTCGGGACAGCACGGCGCCCTTGGGCGGCCCGGTGGTCCCCGACGTGTAGATGACCAGGGCCGGGTGCTCGGGATCGGGCTCCGGCGGTGGATCAGCCACGGCCGACGGATCGGTGGGCAGGGCGTCGGGATCGACGACGACGACGGCCCGTCCCGTCAGCGGATCGGCCAGCCCGGCCCCGGCCGGCAGCAGGACGAGGTCGGGATCGGCGTCGGCCACCTGGTGGCCCAGCTCGCGCTCGCCCCCGTGCCCGTCGACGGGCACGACCAGCGCACCGGCGGCCAGGCCGCCGAGGACGGCCAGCACGGTGGCGAGGTCGGGGCGGGTCGGCACGAGCACCCGCTCGGCCCGCCGGTCGACGACCTCGGCGGCCACCGCCGCCACCGCGGCCCGCAGCGACGGGCCGACCCGCGCCTCGCCCCCGACGTGGACGGCGACGCCGTCGGTGGTGAGCCCGGCGAGCAGCGGCGGGTGGTTCACCGACGCCACCGGGTCACAGCGGGCCGTGGGAGGCGACGACGTACTTGGTGGTGGGCATGTCGCCGTCGAGGACGTCGCCGAGGGCCACCACGAACTCGGCCATGTGCGGCAGCCCGAAGTGCTCCAGCAGGGATGCCTCGTCCTCCCACTCCTCGAAGAGGTGGAAGACGTCGGGGTCGGCCAGGTCCTGGGAGAACGTGTAGGAGATGTTGCCGGGTTCGGCCTCGGTGGCCGCGGCCATCGTCAGCGCGGCGGCGACGGCCTCGTCGCGCTTGCCGGGCTTGATGCGGGCGGTGGCCTTGACGACGATCACGGGGGCTCCTCGGCGGTCCGGGTCGGATGGGGCTCGACCAGGTCCCGAGCATGCCAGACGAGGCACGCAGCGATGGCGGGACGGGGTTCGGCGGGACCGGCGTCGGCGGATCGGCCGGCGGATCGGCCGGTCGGCCGAGCAGCCTCCGACCGAGCAGCCTCCGACCGAGCAGCCGGACGGTCGGTCGGCCTCGGTAGCGTTCGGCTGTGGCCGACGACGACTTCTGCTACCTGACGACGACGGGGCGGCGCAGCGGGCGCCCCCACGAGATCGAGATCTGGTTCGCCGCCGACGACGAGCGCCCGTGCACCCTCTACCTGCTCGCCGGGGCGGGTCGCTCGTCGGACTGGGTGCGCAACCTCGAGGCCGACGCCGCCTGCACCGTGCGGGTGGGCCGGCGCGAGGCCGAGCCGCAGCCCGCCCACGGCCGGGTGATCGGGCCCGGCGACGCCGAGGACGCCGCCGCCCGCCGCCTGGTCTTCGCCAAGTACCAGCCCCGCACCGGCGGCGATCTGACCTCCTGGCGCGAGACCGCGCTCCCGGTCGCCATCGACCTCGGCCCCTGACCCGGTCGGCCTCAGCCGACGCCGGCCCGCACGACGGCGAGCGGGTCCTCGAGCACGCGGTCGAGGGTGACCCGCGCCGCACCGGCCACCGCGGCGCGATCGCCGAGCGGTGACGGCACCAGGCGCACGCCCGCCACCCGAGCGCCGAGGACCCGCCGGGTCACGTCCCGCTCGAGGCGGGGGAGCAGGTGGTCGGCCACCGCGACCGGCCACCCGGCGAGGACGACGGCATCGGGGTCGAGCAGGTCGACGGCCGCGGCCAGCCCATCGGTGAGCGCCAGGGCGACCTGGTCGAGCGCGTCCCGGGCCCGGACGTCGCCGGCGGCCAGACGGGCGACGACGCGCCTGAGCGCCATCTCGGGATCGGTCCCCGCCCTGACGCCGGCGGCGCGCAGGACGTGGCGGAGCCCGACGACGGTCTCCAGGCAGCCGCGGTTCCCGCACCGGCACCGCCGCCCGGACGGGTCGACGACGAGGTGCCCGAGCTCCCCACCGAAGCCGTGGGCGCCACGGAACAGCCGGCCGCCGAGCACCACGCCGGCGCCGACGCCGACCCCCGCCGACACCACGACCAGGTCGGCCTCGGGGGCCAGCACCCGACCCACGTGGGCGAGGGCGGCGAGGTTGGCCTCGTTGTCGAGCCGCACCGAGCCCGGGTCGGCGCCGAGCGACCGCTCCAGGCGCGTGGCCAGGGCGACGTCGTGCCAGCCCAGGTTCGGTGCGCTGAGCACCGCCCGACCCCCCTCGTCCACGAGACCGGGCACGGCCACCACCGTCCCGGCCACCAGCAGCCCCGCAGCGGTCGCCGCCCGCTGCGCCCCTCGGGCGAGGCTGGCCAACGAGCGGGCCGCGGCCACGGGGTCCGCGGACGGGGGCCCCGTGGCCGTCGCGTCGTGGCGCACGGCGCCGGCCAGGTCCACGACGATCGCCCGGCAGCCGTCGGGTGCCAGCTCCAGCCCCAGGGCGGCGACCCGACGACCCGACAGCTGCACGAGGACCGGCGGCCGGCCGGTGCGGGTGGGGACGGGGTCGGGGCTCTCGTCGACGAGCCCGGCGGTGAGCAGCTCGGCCACCAGCGCCGACACGGTGGCCTTGGTCAGCCCCGTGCGCACCGCCAGCTCGGCGCGCGAGGAGGGCCGCCGGTGCAGGGCCTGCAACACCACGCCGAGGTTGTGCCCGCGCGTCGAGCGCGAGCCGGTCGCGCCGACCGGGCGGTTCACCGCGCCCCGAGGAGCAGGTCGACCACGAGCTGGTCGAGGCGCTCGTGGCCGAGACCCCGAACGGCGAGGGCCTCGCGGTCGGTGACAGCCGCCTGAGCCCGCAGCTCGGCGATGGCGGCGGGGGAGGACCCGCCCGGGGAGGTGGACTCGGCCAGCCCACCGCGACCGGCCGCGGCCAGCGCGTCGGCGATCTCGGGGTCGTCGCGGAACCGGCGCGCCTTGTCGCGCAGGATCAGGTAGCTGCGCATGCACCCCCGAGCGAAGTCCCACACCCCGTCGACGTCCTCGGTGCGGTAGGCGTGGGCGTCGAAGTGGCGCATCCCGTCCCAGCCGGACTCCTCGAGGAGCAGCACGGTGTAGAAGGCGTCGCGGACGCCCTCGCTGCCGAACCGGAAGTCCTGGTCGTACTTGCCGATCCGCTGGGCGTTGAGGTCGATGTGGAAGAGCTTGTCCTGCCACAGGGCCTGCGCGACCGCGTGGGTGAACGACAGGCCCGACATCGTCTCGTGGGCGAACTCGGGGTTCACGCCGACCATGGCCGGCCACTCCAGCCGCTCGATGAACGCCAGGGCGTGGCCCACGGTGGGGAGCAGGATGTCGCCGCGCGGCTCGTTGGGCTTGGGCTCGAGGGCGATGCGCAGGTCGTACCCGCGGTCGCGGATGTAGGCGCAGCAGAGGTCGACGGCCTCGGCGTAGCGGTCGAGGGCCAGCCGCACGTCCTTGGCGGCCTCGGCCTCGATGCCCTCGCGGCCGCCCCACATCACGTACACGGTCGCCCCGAGCTCGACGCCGAGGTCGATGGCGTCGAGGGTCTTGGCCACCGCCACCCGCCGGACGGCGGGGTCGTTGGCGGTGAAGGCACCGTCCTTGAACACCGGGTGGGAGAACAGGTTCGTCGTGGCCATCGGCACGCACAGGCCGGTGTCGTCGAGGGCGGCGCGGAACCGGGCGACGATGGCGTCGCGCTCGGCCGCGGTGGAGCCGGGCGGCACCAGGTCGTCGTCGTGGAGGTTCACGCCGTAGGCGCCCAGCTCGGCCAGGCGGTGCACCGAGGTGACGGGGTCGAGCGGGGGACGGGTCTCGTGGCCGAAGGGGTCACGGCCCCTGTTGCCGACGGTCCACAGGCCGAAGGTGAAGTGGTCCTCGGGGACGGGGACGAAGGGATCGGTCACGGAGCCTCCCGGCGGTGCCGTGTCGGGCTTGCCCGACTTCGTTCGGGAGATAAACTAACCCACCGACCCAGGGGGATGCAGGTGAGCGACGAGCGACCGGGGCCCGACGCCCCGTACCGGGACCCGAACCGTCCGACCGACGAGCGGGTCGGCGACCTCCTCGGCCGCATGACCCTCACCGAGAAGGTGGCGCAGCTGGTCTCGGCGTGGCTCACCCTCGACGAGGAGTCCGGGGAGTTCGCGCCCAGCCAGTTCTCCTTCGGCTCCGAGGCCATCGGCGACCTGGGCGAGGCCATGGCTCACGGCATGGGCCAGATCACCCGGCCGCTCGGCAGTCAGCCCATCGACCCCGTCGACGGCGTCCGGATCGTCAACGAGATCCAACGTCGGCTCGTCGAGGAGACCCGCCTCGGCATCCCCGCCATCTGCCACGAGGAGTGCCTCACCGGCGCCATGTTCCTCGGCGCCACCTCGTTCCCGTCGCCCCTCAACTTCGCCTCCACCTGGGACCCCGAGCTGGTGGGCCGGGTAGGCGACACCATCCGCCGGCAGATGCGGTCGGTCGGGGCCCACCAGGGCCTGGCGCCCGTCGCCGACGTGGCGCGCGACCCCCGGTGGGGCCGGGTCGAGGAGACGCTGGGGGAGGACCCCTACCTGGTCGGGCGGCTGGTGACGGCCTACGTGCGCGGCTTGCAGGGCGGCGATCCCGCGATGGGCTCCCTGGCCCACGGCGTCATCGCCACGCTCAAGCACTTCGTCGGCTACTCGGGCAGCGAGGGCGGACGGAACTTCGCTCCCACCCACGTCGGACCCCGGGAGCTGGCCGACCTGTACCTGGTCCCCTTCGAGATGGCCGTGAAGGAGGGAGGGGCCCGCTCGGTCATGAACTCGTACCAGGAGGTCGACGGCGAGGCCCCGGCCGGGAGTCGCCGACTCCTGACGGAGGTCCTGCGCGAGCAGTGGGGCTTCGACGGCTTCGTGGTGGCCGACTACGGCGCCGTGTCCTTCCTGCACCTGTTCCACCACGTGACCGCCGGCCGCACCGAGTCGGCCGCCGCCGCGCTGTCGGCCGGCCTCGACGTCGAGCTGCCGAACCCCGGGGAGTACCCCGCGGGCATCCCCGACGCCATCGACCAGGGGCTGCTCGCCCTCGACGACGTCGACCGGGCCGTCGAGCGCGTCCTGCGCCACAAGGTCGAGCTCGGCCTCTTCGAGTCCCCCTACGTCGACGCCGACCACATCGACCTCGACCGCCCCGAAGACCGCGACCTGGCCGCCGAGGTGGCCCGGCGCTCGATCACCGTGCTGGCCAACGACGGGGTGCTCCCCATCGATCCGACGACGACCGCCCACATCGCCGTGCTCGGTCCCAACGCCGACGACCTCCGGGCCCTCTTCGGCAACTACAGCTTCGAGAACCACATCCTGTTCACCCACTTCCCACACCTGGCTGACCGCGTGCAGGTGCCCACCGTGCTCGACGCCCTGCGAGAGCGGCTCACCGCCGCCGACGTCGCCACCGTCGCCGGCTGCGCGGTGATGGGGACCGACGAGTCGGGCCTCGCCGACGCCGTGGCCGCCGCCGGCGCCGCCGACCTGGCCATCGTCGTGGTCGGGGACAAGGCCGGCCACTTCCGGATCGGCACGGTCGGCGAGGGCACCGACACCGCCGACCTGGCCCTGCCCGGCCTCCAGGCTCGGCTCGTCGACGAGGTCCTCGCCACCGGGACGCCCACGATCGTGGTGCTGCTGAACGGCCGCCCCTTCGCGCTGGGCGACGTGGCCGGCCGGGCGTCGGCCATCGTCGAGGCCTGGTTCCCCGGCCAGGACGGTGCCGCCGCGGTGGCCGACGTCCTGGTCGGTGCCACCGAGCCGGCCGGCCGCACGCCCGTGACGTTCTCCCGGGGCGCCGGCGTGCAGCCCTGGGCCTACAACCACAAGGCCCTGGCGCCCGGCTTCCCGAAGCTGCCCGAGACCGAGCCGGTGTTCCCCTTCGGCCACGGCCTGTCCTACACGACCTTCGCCTACGACGACCTCGAGCTGGCGCCCGACGAGGTGCCCACCGATGGGACGATCACCGCGTCGTGCACGGTCACCAACACCGGCGACCGACCGGGGGACGAGGTGGTCCAGCTCTACCTGCACGATCCGGTGGCCTCGACCACCCGGCCCGTCCTCGAGCTCAAGGGCTTCGCCCGCGTCCCGCTCGACCCAGGCCGGTCGGCCCGCGTCACCTTCGCGGTGCCGGTCGAGCTGGCCGCCTTCAGCGGCATCGACCTGGCGCGCATCGTCGAGCCCGGCCGGCTGGAGGTGGCCATCGGGGCCTCCAGCGCCGACCTCCGGCTGCGGGGGGCCGTCGAGGTCGTGGGCGAGGTGCGGCTGGTGGGCGAGGATCGCGCCCTCACCTCGTCCTCGAGCGTGGTGCCGGCCTGAGCGGCGGGCGCGCCGCGCGTCAGGAGCTCGGCTGCAGCCAGCGCTCGAACCACCCCAGCGCCGCCTGGCTGGTGAGGCCGAAGCCCTCGCCGTAGGCGTCGAAGTGGCCTCCGGGCAGCTCGACGAGGTCGCAGGTCGACGGCATGGCGGCGTGGGCCCGCCCCACGAACTCGAAGGGGGCGAGCACGTCGTCGCGTGCCGCGACCAGCAGCACGGGCGCCCGCACCGCGGCGGCGACGTCGATCGGCCGGTACCCGAACAGCCGCCCGATCGAGGCCAGGGTCACCTCGTTGCGCCAGCTCGGGGCCGAGGCTGCCCGCTCGCGGAAGAAGGCGAACGACGCCGGATCGGGCGAGAGGGCGCCGAACCCCGCCGGGTCGTCGGTGACGACCGGGATGGTGATGGGGGTCTCACCGGCCGCCCGCTGCTGCTCGTCGAGGGCCAGCACGTCGGCGAGGTCGGCGGGCAGCTCGTCGGCCGGCGGGCACAGGAAGGGCACCTGGGCGACCACGGCGCGGACCCGATCGTCGGTGGCGGCCAGGGTCACGGCGTGGCCCCCGCTGAAGCTGGTGCCCCACAGCCCGATGGCGCCCGGATCGACGCCGTCGTGCCCCGCGACCCAGCCGAGCACCGCAGCGGTGGCGGCCAGCTGGCGGTCGGGGTCGACGTCCTGGCGAGGCTCGCCACCCGAGCCGCCGAAGCACGGGTGGTCGAAGGCGACCACCACGTAGCCGGCGTCGGCGAACACCGCCGCGTAGTCGTCGAGGCCCAGCTCCTTGACGGCGGAGAACCCGTGGGACAGCACGACGGCCGGCCGGCGCAGGGGCCCCGGACCGACGGGCTCGTAGCACCACGCCGCGATCGGGTCGGGGCCGGTGGTGATGGTGACGTCGCGGCGGACGTGGCGCACGGCGGCACGCTACCGTCGGCGGGCGGCGCGTGGGTGTGGCGGTGGGTCGGGGCCGGCCGCCCGGCCGGCGCTTCGCCATCGGCTGGTAGGAGGCGCGGTGCGGGGGAGGCCACGGGGGATGCGCACGGTGCTGGTCGTCGCGGTCCTGGTCGCGGCGGTGCTCGTCCTGCAGCGGTGGACCGGGTCGGCCCTCCTGCCGACGGTCCCCGATCGCCGCGCCGGCGATCTCGTGGTGCCGGCGTCACCCACCACGCCCGGTCCGTACCGCTTCTCGAACAAGGACCCCGACGGCCGACCGGTCGGCTTCGACCCGTGCCGGACGATCCACTACGTCGTGCGGGTGGGCCCGGGCCCGCTCAACGGCGCCGCCCTGGTGGCCGACGGCATCGCCCGCCTCGAGCGGGCCACCGGCCTGCACTTCCAGTACGACGGCACCACCGACGACGTCCCCACGTCGTCGACGACCTTCGCGGCCGACGAGCCCGTCTTCGTGGGCTGGGCGAGCGACGCCGAGACCGACCTCTACTCCCAGCTCGACCACGAGGTCATCGGCGTCACCGGCACCCAGGCGTACGCCCCGCCCGGAGGCCACCGCACCTACCGCAGCGGCTACGTCGTGCTGAAGCCCTACCTCGACCTCGTGCCCGGCTTCGGCCCGGGCCGGTCTGAGGGCAACGTGCTGCTCCACGAGCTCGGCCACCTCGCCGGCCTCGACCACGTGGCGGATCCTGGTGAGCAGATGGCCCCGGGCGTGGGCTCGCAGGCGCCGGCCGACTACGGCCCCGGCGACCGGCAGGGCCTGTACCGGCTCGGCGCGTCGC
The DNA here is from genome assembly GCA_046331175.1 of Acidimicrobiales bacterium. GTDB lineage: Bacteria > Actinomycetota > Acidimicrobiia > Acidimicrobiales > Acidimicrobilacustridaceae > JAWKIW01. Next base: position 665,398 of record JAXLRI010000003.1, on the reverse strand, counting down.
GCGGGTGCGGCTGACGAGCGCCCCGCCGGCTCAGACGTTCGCCATCTTGATGAGGTCGATGGCGTCGAGGCGCCCGAAGTACTCGTCGCGGTTGTCGGTGAAGAAGTGGTAGCACCACGTCTCGATCGGCGGGGTGGCCGGGTTGTCGGCATCGTCGACGAACTGCAGCTGCTCGACCTCGAACGTCCCGCGGTCGACGGTGATCCACTCGCCGGCGATCACGACCCGGGAGATCTTGTTCAGCTTGATGGGCACGACGTCCTCCTGTGGTGGGCCTGGAAGCCGCCCAGGAACGTAGCCGCGCCGGGCGCGGGCCGAGGCAGGGACGCCGCCGCGTCAGCGGGCGCGCAGGTCGGGGTGCCAGTGCCGGGCCCGTGCCACCGCGACCAGCGCCAGGCCGGCCACGGCCACCAGGGCGAGCACGACCACGATCACCTGCAGGGCCCGGCCCCGGAACAGCGCCGACTCGGGCAGTGCGCCGACGGCGCTGCGGGGGAGCCAGGTGGTGGTGGGGGTCCCCGCCGGGACGTGCGGATCGACCTGGTCGACGAGGTAGGTCGTGAAGAACTGCACCATCGGTGCCGTCGCCACGTCCTGGTAGGCGTCGGCGTGGGCGTCGCCGGGGACGGCCAGCATCTGGGCGCTGACCCCGGCCCGGGTGAGCTGGTCGGCCATCTCCTGGGCCTGGGTGATCGGCACGAGGTCCTCGACCGACGACACCAGCTGCATCGGCGGCGTCGACGAGGTGACGTGGAAGACGGGCGACGCGGCCCGGTACTGCGCCGGGCACTGGGTGACCGTGCACCCGATGTAGGCCGCCACCACCGACGGGTCGATGACCCCCACGCAGTTCGGGTCGGACCCGCAGGCGGCCGGGCGGTTGGCCCCGGGGACCGATCCCCGGGCCTCCACCCCGTTGCTCGACAGGTTGGTGGGCGAGAGCGAGACCAGGTCGCTCGGTCCCGACCAGCTCACGACGGCCCGCACCGGTGGGCGATTCGAGCCGCCGACGCCGGAGGTGCCGAGCAGCATGGCGAGGTTGCCGCCGGCCGAGCCCCCGAAGGCGCCGATCCGGGTGGGGTCGACCCCGTAGGTGGCGGCGTTGTCCTGGACCCAGCGCACGGCCTGCTGGACGTCCTGCAGCTCGGCCGGCCAGGGATCCGGGGCGTCGAGGCGGTAGTTCGGCGCGAAGGCGACGAACCCGGCCTGGGCCAGCGCCACCGCCTCGGGCTGCGCCGAGGACTTGTCGCCCACCTGCCACCCGCCGCCGTGGATGAGCACGACGGCGGGGCGGTTCGTCCCCGCCGTGGCCGGCTGGTACACGTCGAGGAGGAGGGTCTGGCCTCCCGCCCGCCCGTAGGTCACGTCGGCCTGCAGCGTCGGGGCACCCGGGCCCGTGGGCATCGGCAGGCTCGTCGGCGGGACCGTCGACGAGCCGCCGCCACCGGCGACCGCCGCCGTCGGTCCGGCCACCAGCAGGACGACGGCCGCCCCGAGCGCGCCGAGCAGCACCGCCCGCCGGAGCCCCACCGCGCCTCAGCTCCCGGCCGCGGCGATCGACGTGCCGGCGGCCGCCGCCAGCTGCGGGGTCAACCAGGCGGCCACCTCGCGCCGGCCCCGCTCGCCGAGGTGCACCCCGTCGACCCGGAGCTCGTGGTCGGTGCTGCGCACCGGGTCGGCATCGATCCAGGCCCCGAAGTCGGCGATGGTGGCACCGCCGCCGGCGACCGCCTGCCGAGCGAGCTCGTTCAGGCGGTCCATCCGGGCCGGGTCGTTCTCCGGGACGGTCTGCGGCCGGTCGATGTGGGCCTGGGTGAACCAGACCACGGGCACGCCGCCGGCGTGGAGGACCTGGACGGCCTCGGTCATCTCGGCCTGCAGCCAGGTGTCGTAGGTGGCCTGCCCGACGTGCCACCAGTCGTCGCCGAGGGCGGGGATGCGGCGATCGATGGCATCCCAGGGCGACGTGCCGGTCAGGATCACGTCGGGGGCGAACCGGGCGATCTCCCCGGGCCACCGCTCGGCCCACCGGGCGCACTCGGCGCCGGCATCGCCCTCACCGGCGGCGTAGCGCTTCCAGCCGCCCCGGCCGAACGCACACCCGGGCAGGGCCCGGTTCCACACCACCAGCTGGTCGCCGTGGGCGGCGGACCACTCGGTCAGCCCCTCGGCCATGTTGTACGCGACCGAGTCGCCGACGACGAGCACGCGCAGCGCGTGCGGCGGCGCCGGCACGCCGGCGGCCGACGACGGGCCGGCGGCGACCTCGGTCGCCGGGCGGGCGGCTTCGGGCGGCGGCGACGGGGGCTCGGAGCGGTCGGCCGCCGAGGTGAACTGCAGCTCGGGTGCCGGCGGCGAGATGGTCACCACCACTGCCACCACGGCGATCGCCGCGACGGCGACCGGCGCGGCGAGCGCCGCCCGGCGCCCGGGGAGCCGGCGACGGAGCCGCACCGGCTGTTCGAGCAGGTGGTGGCTGAGGGCAGCCAGCGCCAGCGTGAGCGCCAGGCGGACGCCGAACAGCGGCCAGGGCCCGAGCCCGGTGCGGGCCGGGGTGAGCCACAAGAAGATCGGCCAGTGCAGCACGTACGCGCTGTAGCTGATGATCCCGACCGCGCACAGCGCTCGCCGCGAGAGGACCCAGCTGACCGGCCCGTGCTGGCGGACCGCCACGATGACCACGCACGCGAGGGCGGCGGCCAGCAGGAAGCCGCCCTGGTAGATGCGCGGGTCGTTGATCGGGAGCGTGAACCACAGGGCGAGGGTGGCCAGCAGGGCGAGGCCCCCGGCGACCTCGGCGGCGACCACGGCCGCCGGGCGCCGCAGCGGGGCCCGCCCGGCGAGGAGGACGGCCAGGAACGCCCCGACGAGGAACTCGGCGGCCCGGGCGTCGGTGCCGTAGTAGGCCCGGTCGCTGCCCGGTGCGTGCACCACCGCCATCCACACCGCCGATGCCGCGGTCAGCGCTCCGATGGCACCGGCCAGCACCGCACGGTCGCGGCGGGACATCGGGCCCGGGCGGCGGCGCCGCCCGGCCACGGCGAGCAGGCCCACCGCCAGCAACGGGAACAGCAGGTAGAACTGCTCCTCGACGGCGAGCGACCAGAAGTGCTGCACCGGGGAGGGCGCCGCGAACACGTCGGCGTAGCTGCGGCCGTCGGCGACGAAGTGCCAGTTCGTGACGTAGGTGAGGGCGGCGACGACGTCGCCGCGGAGGCTGGCCAGCTGGTTGCCCGAGGCCACGGTGGCGGCGAACAGCAGCACCGCGGCGAGGCCCACCAGCGCCCCGGGCACGAGCCGCCGGAACCGTCGGCCCCAGAAGGCGCGCAGGTCGACCCGCCCGTGGCGGGCGTGCTCGGCGAGCAGCAGCGAGGTGATGAGGAACCCCGACAGGGCGAAGAACGCCGACAGCGTGAAGTACGCGCCGGGCACCACCCCCAGCTCGGCGTGGTAGGCGAGCATGAAGAGCAGGGCCAGGCCACGGAGCCCGTCCAGCGCGGGCTCGTGGGCGATGCGGGCGGCGGGGGTCGTCTCGCTCACGGAAGGACCCAGGGTACCCCGCCCCGCATGCCGGGCATCGGTCGCGCCGGGACCGCCCGGGCCGATACGTTGCGGCGATGGCGATCCTCGTGGACCAGCCGGTGTGGCAGCGCCACGGCCGTCGCTTCGCCCACCTGGTGAGCGACGTGTCCTATGGCGAGCTGCACGCCTTCGCCGCCCGCATCGAGCTGCCGCCGGTGGCCTTCCACGGCGACCACTACGACCTGCCCGACGCCCTGTGGCAGCGAGCGGTCGACGCCGGTGCCGAGCCGGTCGCCGGTCGGGTGCTGGTGGCGCGCCTGCGAGCCGCCGGGCTCCGGCGCCGTCGGGGCGGGCGGGTCGCGCCGCCGTCGACGGTCACCCCCGGCTGACGAGGCGCTCGCGCTCGGCGGCGAGGTTTGCCCGGGCCTGGGCCTCGCGGCGCGCCGCGTCGGGCCCGCGCCGGAAGAGGCGGGGCGCGGCGAGCAACCCGTCGAGCACGGCGGCGCGCCCGACGCGCCAGGCGTCGTCGGGCACGTGGCCGTACTCGTTGCGGACCGCCCGTCGATAGGCCTCGTAGGCCTCGGGGGCGGCGGCGAGCACCGCCAGGTCGGCGTCGACCAGGGTGGCGGCCGCCTCGTCGCCCTCGTCGACGAGGTGACCGGCGGTGACCCGGACCAGGCGGGCGACCTCGGCCCGATCGGTGGCGTCGACGCCGACCCTGCGGAGGACGTCGTCGGCGAGCACGGCGCTGGCCTCCTCGTTGCCGCTGGTGGTGGGGTCGTAGACGGCGTCGTGGAACCAGGCGGCCAGGACGACCAGGTCGGTCGACCGCCGGTCGAGGGCGGGGTCGGCGGCCGCCAGCACCGGGACCAGGCCGACGACGGCGGCCAGGTGGTCGGTGGTGTGGTAGCGGCGGATGGGCTCCCGGTAGCACGCCAGGAGGGCCGCGGCGGCCTCGGTGGCAGCGCCGGCGTCGCCGCCCAGGTCCACCACGGCATCGACGAAGCCCGCCGGGGGCACCTCGGTCGTCACCTCCCGATCGTGCCACGACCGCCCTACGATGCCGCCCATGCCGGCCCCCGCCGACCGGCGCGTCACCCCGATGTGGCTCGCCCACCACTGGCCCGAGGACTACGACCGGTGCGTGCGGATCGGGCGCTCCCACGTGTGCCGCCGCTGCCTGGTGCTGTACCCGCTGGCCCTGGCCACCGCGCTGGTGATCGGCCTCCTCGGCCCGGTTGCGGTGACGCCGTGGCTGACGGCGGCCGCCCTGGTCGTGCTGCCCCTGCCGGCGGTGGTCGACTTCGTCGCCGAGCACCGCGGCTGGGTCCAGCCGAGCGCTCGCCGCCTGGTCGCCGTCACGGTCCCCCTCGCCGTCGGCCTCGGGGCCGGCTTCGCCCGCTACCTCGAGCACCTCGCCGACCCGTGGTTCTGGGCCGTGGTGGTGGTGTACGGCGGGGTGTGCGCGGCGACCGCGCTCTGGCGACGGCGCGCGCCCTCGGCGAGCTGAGCCGGGAGGCGGCTACGTTGCCGCCATGGCCACGCCGCAGCTGTACTTCAACAAGAACTGCTCGACCGCCCGCAAGGCCAAGGACCTGCTCGACGAGGCGGGCGTCGAGGTCGAGGTGGTCGAGTACCTGAAGGCACCGCCCGACCGAGCCACGCTCGAGCAGCTCGTCGCCGCCGTCGACGACCCGCCGGCCGACCTGGTGCGCAAGGACAAGCGCTTCAAGGAGCTCGGCCTCGACGCCGCCGACTACACGGCGGCGGCCGCCGTGGTGTCGCTCCTCGTCGAGCACCCCGAGCTGCTCCAGCGCCCGATCCTCGTCCGCGGCGACCGCGCCGTGATCGGTCGACCGCCCGAGCGGGTCCTCGAGCTCGGCGCCTGAGGTCCCGGCGCCCGGGCGCCCGCGGGGCGACGGCTCGGGCGCCTCGACGCCGACCTCCCCTCGGCACCTCGGTTCGGGCCTCCCGTCGGGGCCGCCGTCGAGGCGCCCGCGGACGGCCGGTACGCTCCAGAGGTGACCGGAGCCGTCCCGGGTGAGCCCACGCGCGAGCTGCGCTACCTCGCAGGGGTCCTCGACGACTTCGACGCGCACCACGATCGGCGACCGCTGCGGCTGTCGGCGGGCGGCACCGCCGACGACCTCGCCAAGGGGCGGGCCTACGAGGAGGTGCGCGAGCGGATCATCCGCCCGGCGCTGGAGGCGGTGAGCTGGCGCATCGAGCGGCGGGGCCACCACGCCTGGATCGAGGACATCCCCGGGCCCGCTGCCCTCACGGCCCTCGACGAGGCCCACTACGACCTCCCCGACATCTCCGGGCTCGAGTTCAAGGTCCTGCCGGTGGCCGACCTGCGCTCGGCGACCGAGGCCCCCTTCCTGCGGTTCAGCTACGACCTCGGACCCAACGAGGTCGACGCCTCCATCGGCGCGGTCGACCCCGAGCGGCCGACCACGCTGCACTTCGACGCCATGCCGCTGGGGTCGGTGCAGGGCGCCGCGGTGGCTCGCCTCGCCATCGTCCTGGTCGAGGAGGTCTTCCTCCGCCGGCACCGCGTGCTCGACGCCCACGACGTGGACGAGGCCGACTGGGCACCCGACGTGGGCGGGATCGTGCCCCGGATGGGCGAGTCCCAGGACTGGGTCGCCGCCTCGGAGGCGGCGCCGCCGCCCGAAAACGAGCCGGCGGGCCCGCCGAAGCCGCTGGCGGCCGGCCACGGCCGGCGGCCGGCGATCGACCCGAACCCGGCCAGCCGTCGGCGGCTGAAGCCCTTCGGCGAGGACCGCCAGCTCCCGCCGGCCCCCGACGACGCCGATCGCCGCACGTCCTGATCGCGCCGCGGCCGCGCCGCGACCCGAACCGGCGGAGGGTCAGGACACCCGCACCACGACCTTGCCGGTGTTGGCGCCGGTGAACAGGCGCTCGAGCGCGTCCGGTGCGTGGTCGAGGCCCTCGACGACGTCGGTGCGGTGGTGGATGCGGCCTTCGGCCACCCAGCCCGCGATGGTGAGGGCCGCCTCGGCGAAGCGGTCGACGTGGTCGAGCAGCAGGAAGCCCTCCATGCGGGCCCGCTGCACGATCAGGTTGCTGAGGTTGCGCGGGCCGGGCCGCGGCTCGACGTCGTTGTAGGTGGCGATGGCCCCGCAGAGGGCGATGCGTGCCCCGATGGCGAGGTGGTCGAGCGCCGCCTCGAGGATGTCGCCGCCCACGTTGTCGTAGAACACGTCGAGGCCGTCGGGGCACAGCTCGCCGAGGCGGGCACCGACGTCCTCGTTCCGGTAGTCGATGGCCGCGTCGAAGCCGAGCTCGTCGGTGAGCCAGCGGCACTTGTCCGGTCCACCGGCGATCCCGATGACGCGCGCGCCCGTGATCTTGGCGATCTGGCCGGCCACCGACCCGGTGGCGCCGGCGGCGCCCGAGACCACCACGGTGTCCCCGGCCTCGGGTCGGCCGTACTCGAGCATCCCCACGTAGGCGGTGATGCCGGTGACGCCGTAGACGCCGAGGGCGTCGGCCAGGTCGATCCCCGGGGGGAGCACCTGCATCATGTCGTCGGGCCCGATGCGGCACACCTCCTGCCATCCGGTCATGCCGAACACCGCGGTGCCGACCGGCAGGTCGTCACGGGTGGAGGCGATCACCTCGGCGGTGCCGCCGCTGCGCACCACGTCACCGATGGGGACGGCCGGGAGGTAGGTGTCGTGGGAGATCCAGCCCCGGATGGTCGGATCGATCGAGAGGTAGCGGACCGCGGCCAGGGCCTCGCCCTCGCCGAGGGGCTCCACGTCGACCGTCTCGAGGCGGAAGCACTCGGGGGTGACCGCGCCGACGGGTCGCTGGGCGACGACGACCCGGTGCTGGGTGGCGGGCAGGGACCGGGCAGCGGCATCGTCGGGCATGGCGGCAGGCTACCGAGGTGGTCAGGCCCAGTGGTCGTACCAGCCGCAGCCGGTGAACCCGAGACGGCGGTAGAGCGCCTCGGCGATCGGGCTCGGCTGCAGCACGACGGGCAGGTCGTCGGCCGACGCCACGGCCCGGCGGGTGAGGGCGGTCGCGATGCCGAGGCCGCGCGCCTCGGGGACGACCCCGACGCCGTAGACGCCGACCACGCCGGCGGCCCGGTGCGCCATCGCCACGCCGGCGGGAGCTCCGTCGAGCCGGGCGAGCAGCACCACGAGGTCGTGGTCGGCGAGGACGCCCGGGGCGTGGATGTCGAGGTCGGCGACCGGCGGCCGCGCCCTGTAGGCCCGCACCATCGTCCGCTCGAAGGTCACGAGGTCGGCGATCGTGTCGACCCGCTCGACGGTCAGGCCCTCGGGCACGGGGTCGTGGGGGAGCGGGTGGGTCCGCGCCGGCGGCCGCTCGAACCACGGGGTCCGAGCCCGGTGCTCGAGGCCGAGGGGCCGCAGGTCGAGCACGCCGAAGCTGTCGCACACCGACAAGAAGGTGCTGGTCTCGTCGGCCCAGGCCTGCAGGTCGGCCACCATCCGGCGGCGCTCGGCCCGGCCGGCCGGCCGGTCGAGGCCGATGGCGCTGTGGTAGATGCTCGGCGCCACCTGGGGGGCCAGCCACCACCCGCCCTGCCGATCCGAGCCCACGCCCAGGGCCGCCAGGGACGTGGCGTGCCACGCCGCCAGGTTGCGGGCGGCGGCATCGACGATCGGGTCCACGGGCCCATCATCGCCGCCGCGGGCGAGGTCGCCGTGATCTATGCCCCGCATATGGTTGAGCGTCAAACCATCTGCCGTGACGCGCTATCTTTCCCCCGCTCACCCGTCGACCGAACCTGGGGGTCCCTTGCGCCGCATCGCCATCGTCATCTGCAGCTTGACGATCCTGGGGGCGTGCGGGAGCCCGAAGACCACCAACGGGGAGGCCGGCGCCGGCGAGACGAGCACCACCTCGTCGTCGAAGCCGGCCGCCGCCGCCCCGACCACCAAGCCGGCGCGGTCCGACGCCTGCCAGGCGATGGACTCGTTCATCTACGACCTGCTCATCGTCGCCAAGGCGCGCGGCGAGGCCCCGGCCAAGAAGCAGGAGATCCTCACCTCGACGGCCGCCCACGCCAACGCCCTCAAGGTCGCGGCGCCCGAGCTCGGCCTCGCCGTCGACGTCCGCCTCGCCTACGCCCAGGCCCTGCTGGCGGGCGAGCCCAGCCAGGAGGCCAAGGACCGCGAGCTGACGGCCAAGGCCCAGTTCGACGACTGGTACAAGACCCACGGCTGCGCCTGATCGGCGTCGTGGACCACGGCGCCGCCCTGGTCAGCCGTTGGCGAGCAGCAGGACCCGGTCGGGGTCGCGCCCGGCGGCGCTGAGCACCTCGAAGGCGTCCTCGACGAGGGGGACGAGGTGCTGGGCCCGGCGGAACCACCGCGGGTCCATGTGGCGGAAGCCGTCGAGGTAGGCCACCAGGTCGTCGGGGTCGTGCCAGCCCTTGTTGCCGAACCGCAGCACGATCTCGAGGGCGGCGGCGGCGTCCTCCTGCCCGTAGGTCTGGGCCAGCTCCATCAGCTCCCGGCCCCACGCCAGGCGGCGGGCGTCCGACGGCGTCCAGCCGACCTCGGGCAGGTGGTCCTTCAGGCGCACCGGCGCCGCGAAGGGCCGGGTGGGCTCGATGTAGGCGGCCATCAGCACCCGGTACCACTCGGCGAGGTGGCGCTCCTCGAAGCCGGCCTCCCACTCCTCGGGCGTGTGGCACGGCAAGGAGGCGATGTAGTCGTGGACCACGAGGTCGTCGGACCGCCAGAGCTGCTCGGCGCGGGCCCGGAACCGGGCCAGGCCGCGGTCGTCGGTGAGCCCGACGAACAGCTCGTCGAACTCCGCGTGCAGGCCGACGGGGTCGAGCAGCCAGGCCTTGCCGGGCTGGTCGGCAGCCCGCTCCCCCCGGGCAGCCCCCCGGCCCGAACCCGGGCGCGAGATCAACTGCATGCTCATGACCGAAAAGTCTGATGCCTGGGCCGGCCCAGATGGGGGATACCCCCCGTGGTGGGCCAGCAGCGGTGCGTGGGGCCGCTCAGGTCGGGGTCACCAGCTCGGTGACGAGCGCCTCGAGGACGGGCCGGATCGACGGGGCGGGGGCGGCTTCGATGGACTCCATCGAGCAGAAGACCTCGGTGTGGGTGGCCCGCCCCTGCAGGGTCATGACCACCGAGCACGACGGTCCGCCCTCGAACCGCACGATGATCTCGAGGATGCCGAGGTGGGCGTCGACGTAGGCCACGTCGCCCACCCGACCCGCCGCCTCGTACAGCAGGGCGTACGCCTCCGGCGGCGGCGCCCCGATGGTGATGGCCCCCTCGTCGAGCACCGCCGCGTCGGCCGGCTCGGTCGCGGCCGTCGACGATCGCGGCGGAGCGGGGGCAGCTGCAGGAGGCGGAGGTGGTGGCGGGCTCGGGGCCGGGACGGTGCCGCCGTGGGCGGCCAGGACCCCGTCGAGGACCGAGACGGCGGCGGTCAGCCGCGCGGTGCGGACCGTCGCCGCCGTGGTGTCGGTCGGCGCCGCCAGATCGGGGTGGTGCACCCGGATCAGGGCCCGGTAGGCGGCGCGCACCTCGGCCTGGTCGCAGCCGGGTTCGAGACCCAGCACCTCCAGTGCCTCGACGACGTCCACCGTCGGGCACGGTACCTCCCCCCACGGTCCCCCCTCTCCGGTGGCGCCCCCGCACCACCGACGATCCGCCCGGTTCGGCCCAGTTCGGCCCGGCCCGAGCGACCTCCTCGCTAGGCCGAGCGCAGCTCCGGCGCCATGACGTGCCGCGGACGGCTCGTCACGACCGGCTCCTCCAGGTGTCGGCGGATGATCAGCACCTCGCTGGTGCGGAAGCTGGCCACCCGGCTGCTCCAGCAATCGACGACGCGCCGCCCGTCGCCCAGCGCGAAGAAGGTCGTCATCTGCCCCTCCTGCTGGTAGGCGTCGGCCCCGTCGATGACCTCGCAGGTCCGGTCCTTCAACACCACCTCGTAGGCAGCCATGGCACCTCCTCGGCGCTCGTCGGCCACCGCTTCCGAGTCACGGCGGCCACCCGACGTGGTGACGGTACGGGGACCGCCCTGTGGGGAGGAAGGGGCACAACCCTGTGAGTTGCCGGAGTTGTCCACAGGCCAGCCCGCGCCCCGAGGGCGGCGGGAGGCGACCGTCAGGTGCGGGGGTCGAGCGCCTGGGCGATGAGCACGGCGCCGAACACGAGGTACAGCACCGCCAGCACGGCGGCGTTGTGCAGCGCCAGCCAGGCCTTGAGGGCGTCGAGGGACCGACGGGCCCGGGCCCCGCCGACGACGTCGTAGCCGACCGTCACCGCCACGGCGAGGCTGCCGATCACGACGAAGGCGGCGAGCGCCACGACCACCTCGGTCGAGGCCAGGTCGAGATGGGCCAGGCTCGACCCGGCGCCGGCGGCGAGCAGCAGGTTCTTCGGGTTGGCCGACAGCGCCGCCGCCAGGCCGAAGGCCTTGGCCGGGCCGAACGTGTCGACCTTGGCCATCCACGCCGGCATCTCCTCCTCGTCGCCGGCACGGGGGCGGGTGCGCCACTTGCGAGCTGCGGCAGCGAGCAGGAGGACGCCGAGGGCCAGCTTGGCCCAGGCCACGCCCTGGGTCCCCTCGGGGTCGCTCCCCAGACCGATCGCCGAAGCGAGCAGGTACGCCCCACCGGCGACCACCGACAGGCCGAGGACCCAGCCGAGCAGGAACAGGGGGCCGTTCACCCTCGATCGCTCGGTGAACAGCATCAGGATCACCGCGATGAGCGGGATCGGGCTCACCCCGACGCCCACCGCGAAGGCGAGCACCGCGCCGATGGCCTCCTTCACCACACCCTCCCTCACCGATCGCGCCGCTGACCGCCCCGTCCGAGGCCGCCTGGCCTCGTGGTCGACGCCGTGGCCGTCCGCCACCTTGCCATGCGCGACGCTCCCGCACCGGCGTGCCAGGATCGGGGCCATGGCCGAAGAGCTGCTCGACATCACCTGCCCCCGGTGCGGCGAGGCCGTCACCGCCCGCTTCTACGGCCCGTGCGACGCCTGCCGCGACGACCTCCGGGCCCGCATCGGCACCGAGGCCCGGACCGTCGAGGCCGAGGCCTACGTGCCCAAGATGAACGTCACCCCCAACGCGGTGGCCCTGAAGGACTGACCAGCCGCCCGCTCCTCGGGCGTCGGTGCGACGACCGGGGCTACTGGTCGACGATGCGGCGGCGGGCCAGGCGGGGGCCGCGTCGCTCGGGACCGAGGCCGCTGCCGGCCAGCAGCGACTGCACCCGGCCCCGCTGGCCGGCGAAGGGGGCCAGCAGCTCGAGCATCCGCTCGTCGGTGGCCCGGCGCTCGCCGGCGAGGGCGTGGGCGACCTGGTGGGGGAGGTGGTAGTCGCCGACCACCACCACGTCGGGGTCGCCGAGGACCGCCCGGGCCACCACCGTGGCCGTCCAGGGACCGACGCCCGGCACCGACTGCAGCCGGGCCATCGCCTCGTCGACGGGCACCCGGTCGAGGCGGTCCAGGCGGGACGCCAGCGAGCAGGCCCGCCGGATGACGTCGGCCCGGCGCCGCTCGAGGTCGAACCGGTGGAAGGCGTGGTACGGCGTCGCCGCGAGGCGGGCGGGGTCGGGCGGGAGCCAGAGGCGGCCGGGACCGGGGGCCCGCTCGGACAGGGCGTGCACCAGGTGGGCCCACGACTCGTGGGCGGCCACCGCCTGCACCTTCTGGCCGATGATGGTGGGCACCAGCATCGCCACGACGCCACCCCCACGGCTGGCGCGCCCACCCGGCCGCTCGCGGGCCAGCCGCGCGACCAGCGGATGATCGGTCACGACCTCGCCACGGTCGTCGAGCCCGGCGAGCGCTGCCGCTCGGACGACGAGGTGGGCGGCCCCCGGGCCCCAGGCACGGGCGAGCAACCGGCCGCCGCGGCGTGGGTCGACTCGGCCCGGGTCGAGGTGCAGGCTGGCCGGCCCGTCGGGGGTGCGGCGGGCGAGCCACACGCCGTCGCCGGCCCGCCGGATGGTGGGGTCGCGTCGGCCGTTGGCCAGGACCCCGAGCGTGCGGGCCAGGTCGAGGGGCCCGTCGACGTCGAGCACGAGCACCTCGTCGGGCACCGCGGCGTCGTCGACGCCGGACGGGGTGGGGGAGACGACGAGGGCCATCGGGGCCACTCTCGCGCGGCCGGCCGGGCCGGCCGCGCACCACCGGGCGACGTGCAAGGATGGCGCCATGCCGAAGCCGCCCGAGCAGGTCACCAACGCCGACACCATCTACACGGCCACCATCGCCACCGACAAGGGCGACATCGTGGTCGACCTCGACCCCCGCATCGCCCCGAAGTCGGTCAACAACTTCGTGGCCCTGGCCCAGCAGGGCTACTACGACGGCCTCACGTTCCACCGGGTCGAGCCGGGCTTCGTGATCCAGGGCGGCTGCCCCGAGGGCAGCGGCCGGGGCGGCCCCGGCTACCGGTTCGAGGACGAGCCGGTCCAGGGCGACTACACGGCAGGTGCGGTGGCGATGGCCAACGCCGGCCCCGACACCAACGGCTCGCAGTTCTTCGTGTGCCTCGAAGACCTCAGCGGCCGGCTGCCCAAGCAGTACAACCTCTTCGGCCACGTCACCTCGGGCATGGACACCGTGCTGTCCATCCGCAAGGGCGACGTGATGAAGACCGTCGCCATCACCGAACGCCCGGCCTGAGCCCTTGGCCAGCCGCGCCGAGCTCGACGCGGCGTCGGCGGCCGTCGCCGCCGTCCACCCGGGCTTCGCCGCGCTCGTCGAAGCCCACGGCCCGATGCGCCTGCGCGCCCCGGTCCCGGCGGCCGGGCGCTTCGAGGCGCTGGCCCGCCACGTCGCCTACCAGCAGCTGGCCGGGGCGGCGGCGTCGGCCATCTGGGCCCGGGTCCGGGCCACCGCCGGAGACGACCCCTTCGACGCCGGCGGCGTGCTGGCGCGGGGGGAGGTGCCGTTGCGGGCCGCCGGGCTCTCGGGCGCCAAGGCGGCCACCGTCTTGGCCCTGGCCGCCGCCGTCGACGACGGCTCGGTGCGCCTCACCCGCATCGGCCGGCTGGCCGACGACGAGGTGGTGGCGCAGCTGACCACCGTGCGGGGGATCGGCCCCTGGACGGCGCAGATGTTCTGCCTGTTCGACCTGCACCGCCTCGACGTGTGGCCCACGGGCGACTACGGCGTGCGGGTCGGCTTCGGCCTGGCCACCGCCATGCCGGCGACGCCGACCCCCGCCGAGCTGGGGCGCGCCGGCGAGCCCTTCCGGCCCTACCGCTCGGTGGCGGCCTGGTACTCGTGGCGGGCCGTGGAGGCCGCCCGGGCCGACGAGCCGGCCGACGTGCTGGCCGGGCCCGGTTCGGTCGGCTGACGGATCAGCCCTTGCCCTGCGCCTGGGCCGCCAGCTGGGCGGCCCCCGGCTTGGGCCCGGTGGCGTCGAGGGGGAAGTGGCACGCCACGTAGTGGCCGAGGCCGACCTGGCGCATCTTCGGCTCGATCTGCGCGCACTGGTCCTGGGCCCGCGGGCAGCGGGTGCGGAACCGGCAGCCGCTCGGCGGGGCGACGGGCGACGGCAGCTCGCCGCCGAGGACGCTCTCCTCCTTGGGCTTGACCTGGGGGTCGGGCACCGGGATCGAGCTGAGCAGGGCCGCCGTGTACGGGTGGGCCGGGCGGGCGTAGATCTCGTCGGGCGGACCGACCTCGCACAGCTTGCCCAGGTACATCACCGCCACGCGGTCGCTGATGTTCTTCACCACCGCCAGATCGTGGGCGATGAAGATCATCGTGAGGTTGTAGCGGGCCTTCATGTCCTCGAGCAGGTTGAGGATCTGGGCCTGCACCGACACGTCGAGGGCCGACACCGGCTCGTCGCAGATGAGGAGCTTGGGGTCGAGGACCAGCGACCGGGCGATGGAGATGCGCTGGCACTGGCCGCCGGAGAACTGGTGGGGCCGCCGGGGGCCGGCGGCGTCGGGGTCGAGGCCGACGTTCTCCAGCGTGGCGCGCACCAGGGTGTCGAGGCCGCCGCCGGAGGCCTTGTTCCAGACCTTGGCCGGTTCGGCGACGATCTCGCTGACCCGGCGCCGCGGGTTCAGCGACGAGATCGGGTCCTGGAAGATCATCTGCATCTCGGGGCGGACCTTGCGGAGCTGCTCGCCCTTGAGCTTGGTCAGGTCGTTGCCCTGGAACAGCACCTGGCCCGAGGTCGGCCGGGGCAGCTGCATGAGGGCTCGTCCGGTGGTGGACTTGCCACAGCCCGACTCGCCGACGAGCCCGAGCGTCTCCCCCTCCTTCACGTCGATGCTGACGTCGGAGACGGCGTGGACCTTCAGGCCGGTCTTGCCGACCGGGAACTCGACGACCAGGTTCTCGGCGCGCAGCAGCACGTCGGACGCGGGACGGAGGTGTTCGGTGCCGCTACCGGCCATGGACGGGCTGCTCCCTGTGGGTCACGAGCCGGCGCCGGCTCGGACGGGTTCGGACACGAGGATCTCGAGGGGCATGCCGGCGGCGGTGATCCCCGCGGCGGCGTTGCGCTCCCAGGCCTCGGCGTTCTCGGGCGAGCCCACCGGGTACCAGCACCGATACACGTGGCCGGCGTCGTCGGCGGCGGTGAGCGGCGGCTCCTCATCCATGCACTTGTCCTGCGCGTAGCGGCAGCGCGGCGCGAAGCGGCAGCCCTTGGGCGGGTTGATGAGGTCGGGCGGGCGGCCGGCGATGATCTCGAGGCGGGTGTGGCTGCGGTTCTCGATCCGGGGGATCGACTTGAACAGCGCCTCGGTGTAGGGCATCCGGACGTCGGCGAACAGGGCGTCGGTGGGGGCCTGCTCGACGACCTTGCCGGCGTACATGACGGCGATCTCGTCGGTGCGGCCGGCGACCACGCCGAGGTCGTGGGTGACGAGGATCATCGCCATGTGGCGCTCGCGCTGCTGCTGCTGGAGCAGGTTGAGGATCTGGGCCTGCACCGTCACGTCGAGGGCGGTGGTGGGCTCGTCGGCGAACAGGAGCTTGGGCCCGCAGGCCAGGGCGATGGCGATGGTGACGCGCTGGCGCATGCCGCCCGACAGCTGGTGGGGGTACTCGTTGAGCCGCTGGGCCGGCTCGGGGATGCCAACCGACGACAGCAGCGCCACCGCCGTGTCGTTGGCCTCCTTCTTGTCCATCTTCAGGTGGAGGAACAGCGACTCGGTGATCTGCTTGCCGATCTTCATCACCGGGTTCAGCGAGGTCATCGGGTCCTGGAAGACCATCGCCATCTCCGAGCCCCACACGTCGCGCATCGTCGACTGGTCGAAGCCGGAGATGTCCTGGCCCTCGTAGACGACCTTGCCCTCGCGGACGACGTTCTTGCGGGGGAGCAGGCCCATGATCGACCGGGAGAGGATGGTCTTGCCCGACCCGGACTCGCCCACGACGCCGAGGGTGCGACCCCGGTCGAGGCTGAGCGACACGCCGTCGACGGCGCGGACCGTGCCCCGCTCGGTGCGGAAGTGGGTCTTGAGCCCCTCGACCTGCAGGAGCGTGGTGGCCGGGTCGAACCCGGGCTGGGTGACGACCTTGCGGCTCACAGGCCACCCTCCTTGATGTTGTAGTACTCCCGCACGCGGTCGCCCATGTAGTTGAAGCTGAAGACCGTGAGGAAGAGCACGAAGCTCGGGATCAGCACCATGTAGGCGTAGTCGGGGAAGGCGGCCCGGGCCTCGTTGATGATGCCGCCCCACGTGGCGGTGGGCGGCGGGACCGAGACGCCGAGGAAGCCGAGGGCGCCCTCGGCGGCGATGGCGGCGGCGATGGCGAGCGGGGTGAACGACAGGATCGGGATCACCGAGTTGGGCAGCACCTCGCGCCAGATGATGCGCGAGTTCTTGGCCCCGGTGGCGCGCGCCGCCAACACGAACTCTCGCTCGGAGGATTGGAGCGTCGCCGCTCTGATCAGGCGGGCGATGGCGGGGATGGCGACGATGCCGATGGCCAGGATGATGTTCGCCACCGATTTGCCCATGAACGTGACGATGGCCAGCGAGAGCAGCAGGGCGGGGAAGGCCAGGATGACGTCCATCCAGTACATGAGGAACGTCTCGGTGAACTTCTTGAAGTAGCCGGCGACGAGGCCGATGGCACAGCCCAGCAGGAAGCCGAACAGGATCGCCATCAGGGCGATGAGGAGCGTGACCCGGGCGCCGTAGACGACCCGTGCGAACAGGTCGCGGCCGAGGCCGTCGGTGCCGAACCAGTAGGTGGTCGACGGCGCCTGGCGGGGGCGGGCCACCGGCTTGTCGGGGTCGCGCAGGCCCGGGATGTACGGCGCCAGGATGGCGGCGACCACCAGCAGGACGACCCACGCGGTGGCGAGCCAGAAGCCGATGCCGAGGCGGCGCTTGACGACGTCGGACTCGGAGACCTGGTCGGGGTCGAGGGCGACCAGCTCCTCGTGCTCGGCGACGTGGGCGTCGGCGATCTCGAGGATCTCGACGGGCAGGGCCTGGGCCTGCAGGAAGTCCTTGTCCGGCAGCTGGCCCGGCGTCGTGGCGACCCGGTACGAGGTGTCTTCGGACGACCTAGGCGATGGCTCGGGCATGGCGGATCCTGGGGTCGAGGACGGCGTAGAGCATGTCGACGGCGAAGTTGATGAGCACGTAGCCCACCGCCACCACCAGCACCGCACCGAGCACCGGGATGTAGTCGCGCCCGAGGATGCCGTCGATGAGGTACTTGCCGAGGCCGTTCAGGGCGAACATGACCTCGACGATGATCGTCCCGCCGATCAGCCGGCCGACGTTCAGGCCGCCGATCGTGATCAGCGAGAACGTGGAGGGCCGGAAGGCGTGCTTCAGCATGATCTTGTGCGGAGGCAGGCCCTTGGCCTTGGCCATGGTGATGTAGTCCTCCTGCAGCGTCGAGATGAGGTCGGAGCGCAGGAGGCGCATGTAGACGGCCAGCTCGGCCACCGCGATGGTGAGCGAGGGCAGGAAGAAGCTGCGCAGGTTCTGGGGTATCGACTCGGTCATCGGGGTGTAGCCGGTGGCCGGGAACCACTTGAGGTTGACGGCGAACACCAGGCTCAGCACCAGGCCGAGGACGAACGCCGGGATCGACAACAAGAAGAAGGCCGCCGCCGTGGAGGCGCGGTCGAAGATGCCGCCCTGTCTGGCCGCGGCGAGCAGCCCGGCGGGGATGGCCACGACCAGCGCGATGAACTCGGCGTAGATCAGCAGCTCGATGGTGACGGGCAGCCGCTGGCCCAGCGCCTCGGTGACGGACTGCTTGGAGCGGGCCGACTGGCCGAGGTCGCCCTTCACCGCGTTGCCGGCCCAGGTGACGTAGCGCAGCACCGGCGGCCGGTCGAGGCCGAGTTGGTCGCGGACCTGCTGGCGGGCGGCGTCGTCGCAGGAGATGCCGCACACCGCGTCGGCGGTGTCGCCGGGCAGGAGGCTCAACATGTTGTAGGTCAGGAAGGTCACGCCGACGACGACGAGGATCAGGTAGACGACCTTCCTGAGCACGAACCTCACGTGGGTATCCCCCTTGGTGCGGGGCCCGTGCCCCGGATTCGTCCGAGGTCGGCCACCCCGGATGCGCTACTCATCGGAACCGCCGCCGCGTATCTGAGCGGTTGGAACCTAGTCGGCCCGCAGGCCGGGTGCCTGCGGGCCGGCGAGGTGCTGATCAGCTGGCGAGCCAGACCTGGGTCAGGCGGGTGACCCCGGGGAAGCCGGATCCGCCGATCGGGTACGACTGCTGCCCCCCGGGCAGCGGGCCGTTGGTGATGTTGCGGACGTTGTTCTTCGCCGCCACGACCCACTGGGCGTGGTCGAGCCAGATGTACGGGAGGTCGGCGGCCATGCGCTGCTGCACGATGGCGTAGCCCTCCTTGCGCTTGGCGAAGTCGGTGTTCTCCCGGCCGATCCTCAGGCCCTTGTCGAGCTCGGGGTCCTTGTTGCGGGCCATGTTCAGGGCCAGCTCGCCGACCGGCTTGGCGTTCTCGGAGGTCCACCACAGGTAGTCGCTGTCGGGGTCGGGCGACCCGAACTGGCGCCAGAGGTTGGCCTGGTACTTGCCGAGCACGGCGGTGGGGATGAAGGAGGCCTGGTCGACGATGTCGACCTCGACGTCCATGCCGACGGCCTGCCACATGGCCTGGAGGGCCTGGAGGTTGTCGCGGGTGTCGGGACCACCGCCGCTGATCTTGAACTTGAAGTCGCCCTTCTCGGCCTTCACCTCGTTGACGAGCTGCTGGGCCTTGGCCGGGTCGTACGACGGGTAGTCGGTGGGCACCAGCCACGGGGAGTTCGGCGTGAACACGTTGTTGGCGGGGGCCAGCACGCCGTAGTCGAGGGACTCGACGTAGGTGGCGGTGTCGGTGGCGTAGGCCAGGGCCTGGCGGGCCTTCAGGTTGTCGAAGGGCGGGGCGACGGTGTTCAGGAGGATGAAGCCCTCCTCGGACTCACCGGTGTCCTCGACCTTCTGGATGGTGCCCTCGCTGGCCAGCTTGCGGATGTCGATGATGCTCTTGGCGTCGTTGGTGTGCATCATCTCGATCTGGCCGCTCTTGAGGCTGTTGACCCGGGACTGCGTCTCGGGCAGCGGCAGGAAGTCGACCTCGTCGAGGTAGGGCAGCTGGGTGCCGCTGGTGTCCTTGCGCCAGTACGACGGGTTCTTGACCGCCGTGAACTGCTTGTCGGGGACCCAGTCCTTGAACTTGAACGGGCCGGTGCCCACCGGGGCCCGGCCGCCCTTGTCGGCGGCGTCGAACATCGACGGGGCGGGCACGACGCCGAGCTGGCCGGTGAGCGCGTTGGGGAACACGGCCCACGGGCTCTTCATCTGGACGACGGCGGTCAGGTCGTCGGTGGTGCTGACCGACTCGATCGGCGTGACCGAGGCGCTGGTGAGCGCCGAGGCCTTGTGCTCGTCGAACACCTTCTTGACGGCGGCCGAGGTGAGCGGCGTGCCGTCGTGGAAGCTGATGCCCGAGCGCAGCTTGATGGTCCAGGTCTTGTAGTCGTTGGACGGGGTCAGCGACTCGGCGAGGTAGGGCTGGCCCTTGCCGTCGACGTCGAGGGCGACGAGCGGGTCGTACACGGCGAGACCGACCTGGGTGCCCGAGATGGCCCAGCGGTTGACCGTGGGGTTGAACCCGTCGGTCTCGGCCTCGAGGCCGTACCGCAGCGTCCCCCCGGTCTTGGGCGTGCCCGAGGCGGCGATGGTGACGTCGGGCTGGGGCGGCGTGGTCCCGTTGGCTGGGCTCTGCCCGGCCGTGCCCGACGATCCGCCACCGCTCTCGGTGCTGCTCGACGAGCAGGCCGCCACCAGACCGACGGCCAGGGCGATGGCGGCGCCGCCGATGGTGAGGCGGTGCCACCGCCGTTGGGTTCGTTCCACTGGATCTCCGTTCCCCGTGCACGGTGGCAGGGGAGCGGTGCCGGTGCACTCCGGCGACGAGCTGACCCCCCGGTCCCGTGCGGTGCTCCGCGCGGCGGGCGCCGGGACCGGTCGGCCCGAGGCGTCCGTCGCGCACCGACGGTTCGTCGCTGCCGAACCACCCTCGCGCCACGGGGTGCAGGGCACCCCGCCGGCGGGTCGGCGGCGAACGGGGGTCATCTTCCCAGATCGCGGGGCCGGCAGGTGACACACGTCGCCTCTTTTTCTTGCACGGACCGTGCAAGGGCCCGCCCGAGGCCGGGCGCGGCACGGTCGGGGGCGCGTCCGACCAGCCACCCGTCGCCGGGCGCGGCACAGCCCCGGTGAGCCGCTCGGCCGCAGCCGGTGCGCCCTCCGGGGCCGGGTCGCCGGACCGCTCGTCACCCCCGTGGGGAGGTGGCGTCCGGGCCGGTGCCGGTCGACCGACCGTCTCGCACCCCGGGCTCCGGCACAGGCAGGGACCCGCGCGCACCGGAACGCCGGACCGGCCCAGCCGCAGCCGGGACCGCCCCGGGGGGCTCGATCGGACGGGTGCCCGGTCTCGCCCCCGAGGTGCCAGGCGGTCGTCCACCCGGCACGTCTGCCACATGCGCGCCGCCGCGGGCAGGGGTCAAGGCAGAACCGCGGTCGTCCCCAGGTTTCCTCGTGCCGTCCCCAGCACGTCCCCGGTCGTCCCCAGGTCCACCCGGCCCACCCACAGGTCGGTCCACAGGCCGACGGTGCGGAGGGGCTCAGCCGTCGCCGCTCCCGGCCGTCGTCGACGTGGTCGACGACGACGACGAGGTGGTGGTCTCGGGTGGCGGCTTGGGCAGCGGAGGCGGCACGAGCGGGGCGCCCGGTACCGACGGGACGGTGAACTCGTCGTAGGTGTGGGCTCGCGACAGCACGAGCTCGACGTAGGAGCCGTCGTTGTTGTACGAGCGGAAGGCTCGGCGCAACCCCTCGTCGGTGTCGAGGCCGGGGCCCTGCCGGCACAGGTAGACCCCGGCGGTGAGGGCGGCGTCGTAGATGTTCTGGGGATCGATGGTGCCGTCGCGGTTGCCGTCCTTGGCGAACTTCACCCAGGTGGTCGGGATGAACTGCATGGGCCCGACCGCCCGATCGACGTTCGGATCGCCGTCGAGGAGGCCCAGGTCGCTGTCACCGATGGCGGCCGTGCCGCCGGACCCATCGAGGGCGATGCCGTAGATGGGAGGGCTGATGTGGCCGTCGGCGTCGACCCGGCTGTCGTTGAAGGTGCCGTGACGGGACTCGGTGCGGCCGATCCCGGCCAGCGCCGTCCAGTGGATCCCGCACTCGGGTTGGGTCACGGCGAGCACCTTGGCCGCCGACACGTAGGCGTTGAGCACGACGAGCGGGAAGTCGAGGCCGACGACGGCGGCGAGCAGGCGGGTGTCGGCCACCGCCCGCCGGCGCAGGCCGAGGTCGATGGTGAGGCGATCGCGCTCGACCGCCGCACGGTCGCGGGTCCGCTCGTCGTCCTGGCGGCGGTGGTCGAGCTCGGCCAGCTCGGCCGACGTGCTCGCCAGCGTCTGGTCGGCGATCCGCAGCGCGTCGGCGGTGGTGCGCAGCTCGTCGAGGCGCCGACCCTGCACGGCGTCGACGAGGACCCGGCGCCGACCCTGCTCGGTGGTGCCGGCCAGGTCCAGCGACTCCTCGGGCGGACCGCCGATGCCACCGGCCACGTACTGGTCGACGGCGAGGTTCCGCAGCTCGGCGCGCAGCTCGGCCAGCCGGGTGGCGGCCTTGGCCTGGCGACGGGTGGCCTGCGCCACGTCGCCACGCAGCCGCTGGTCGGCGAGCACCAGGTCGCGCAGGGACGCCACGGCCTTGTCGTAGGCGTCGGCCTGCTCCTGCTCGCGGGCCTGCACGTCGAGGTAGCCGGCGACGGCGAGGTTGTACTCGGGGCTGTCGAGGCCGACGGCGCCCAGCTCGGGCAGGACGCGCGGGTCGTCCACGACCACCACCGGCGCGGTGGTGGCGGCGCTCGGCGGCAGCGACGTGGTGGGCGCCGGCGGCGGCCGGCCCGACCCCGACCGAGCGGTGGTCGTGGGACCGTCCTCGGGCGTCAGCGGGGGAGCCGACGGGGGTGGCGCGGTGGTGGGGCCGCTCGGGGGTGCGGTGGGCGCCGCGGTGGTGGAGGTGGGCGGGGTCGTGGTGGTGGAGGTGGGCGGGGCGGTGGTGGTCGTCGAGGACGACGTCGGCCCGGTCTGGGCTGCCGCCGGCAGCACCCCGCCGGCACCGAGCGCGACGGCCACGCCGACCGCCAGGGCGGCGCGGCGGTGACGTCGGGCGGGCCGAGCGGCCGACCAGGGGTGGGGCACGGCCGACCAGTCTGGCCGGTGGCGGCGCACGGGTGGTGCCGCCACCGGGGCTGGGGCATGGCGGGGGACGTGCCGGCAGCAGCACCGCCGTCCCGGGGCGCCCCTCGAGGCCCTCCTATACTCCGTCGGCCGGGCCGGCCCGCGTTGGGGGCCCACACCAGCCCGACGACCCCCGAGCGAGGATCCGTGCCGACCGACCCCCAGCCCACCCCGACCTCCGACCGCACCGGCGAGCCGGCGAAGACCTTCGACCAGGTCTTCCGGAACATCGCCGACGTCCAGGGCTGGATGACCCGGGCGCAGGCCTGTCGCCTGTGGGACCGGGCCGCCGACCTGCGGGTGGGCGACCGGATCGTCGAGATCGGCAGCTTCCACGGGCGCTCGGCGATCGTGCTCGCCACCGCCGCCCCCGACGGCGTCGAGATCGTCACCATCGACCCCCACGGCGGCAACGACCGGGGGCCCCAGGAGTTCGAGGGGTTCGAGGAGGAGGCCGAGGCCGACCACCAGGTCTTCCTCGCCAACCTCGAGCGCAACGGGGTGCGCGACCGGATCCGCCACCTGCGGATGTACTCCCACGACGCCTTGGCCGAGGTGCCCGGCGAGATCGACGTGCTCTACATCGACGGTGCCCACCGCTATCGGCCCGCCCTCGACGACATCGTCCAGTGGAGCCCGAAGGTGCGCCTCGGCGGTCGCATGCTGGTGCACGACTCGTTCTCGGCCTGGGGCCTGACCCTGGGCCTGCTGCAGACCATGTTGCTGTCGGGGCGCTTCCGCTACGTCGGCCGGTCCCAGACCATGGCCGAGTACGAGCGGGTCGACCTCACCCCGGCCGATCGGCTGACCAACGCCCTGCGCCAGCTGCTCGAGCTGCCCTACTTCGCCCGGAACCTGCTCATCAAGGTGCTCGTCCTGGCCAAGCTGGGGCCGCTCACCCGCCTGCTCGGCGGCGACGGCGGCTGGCCGTACTGACGCCCGCGTCCGCCGCCACCTTGACGCCGGCCTTGACGCCGGCCCCGGTTCCCGTCGCGCCGGGGGAGCGGTGACTACAGTGGCCCCTCGCGCCGTGGCGGGGAGGGGGGCGCGGCACCGATGGGTGGATTGGGAGACACCGCCGCGCCGATGAGGAACCCGGACCAGACAGCGTCGACCGCCGCGGACGGCGGCCTCCGCGCCACGATCAGCGGTGAGGACGGCATCGAGGGGGCCCTCGACGTCGGCGGCGACGACCTCGTGGACGCCGCTCCCGGGCGCGGCCAGGTGGTCAAGGGCTCCATGTGGTTCGTCGCGTCCGTGGCGGTCGGCGCCGTCGGCGGCTTCGCCTACTGGTCGCTGGCGGCGCGGGCCAACGACGGCCAGTCCCAGGTGGTGGGCCTCGCCGCCGCCCTGTTCAGCGCCATGCTGTTCGTCAACTACCTGACCGGGATGGGCCTGCCGGTGGCGGTCGCCCGGTTCGCGCCGGCGAACACGCGCTCGGTGAACGTCCTGTTCAACTGGGCGCTCATCTACACGGGCGTGACGTCGCTCGTCGGGACCCTCGGCTTCTTCGCGCTGGCGCCGCTGTTCATGCCCGACGACGCCCTCAGCTCGCTGTTCCAGTGGGGCGTCCCCTTCGGGCTGCTCGTGTTCTTCCTGCTCGTGACCGGGCAGTCGTTCGCGGTGCTGGTCGAGGTCCGGCTGGTCACCCTCCGGATGTGGGGCTGGGTGTTCACCCGGGTCGTGATCGTCGCCCTGCTGCGGCTGCCGCTGCTGGCCCTGCCCGCCATGCGCACCAACCCGCTGGGGTTGTTGCTGATCATGGCGGGCATGCCCGCCCTGTCGGGGTTCGTCGGCGTCCTCGCCCTGCGCTACGCCTCGCCCGCCGACCACCGGGCCGGCCTGTGGCCGGTGCCGTCCGAGTCGCGACCGGCGCTGCGGTACGCGTCGGTGAACTGGCTCGGCCAGCTCGCCTCCCAGACGCCGCAGTTCGTGCTCCCGCTCATCGTGGTCAGCCAGGTCGACGCCCAGGAGAACGCCGCCTTCTACCTGGCGTGGACCATCACGACCGTGGTGTTCCTCGTGCCGCACACGGTCGGCCAGGTCGTGCTGGCCGAGAGCTCGCGCCACGAGCACCACCTCGCCCACCAGGTGAAGGTCGGGATGGGCCTCGCCGTGGTGCTGATGGTCGGCGCCTCGCTGGCCGCCTGGCTCGGCAGCACGTTCGTCACCCAGCGGTTCTTCGGGGCCAGCTACGCCGAGACCGCGGTGCTGCTCCCGCGGCTCGTCGCCGCCGGCATCCCGTGGGCGGTCACGGCCATCTGCCTCGCCCGGGCCCGCGTGCTGCACCACGGGCCGGCGACGGTCGCGATCACGGGCGGCTTCGCGGTCCTCACGCTGCTGCCGGCGGCGGTGCTGACCTCGTCGGCCGGCGTCGTCGGCGCCGCCGACGCGTGGTTCGTCGGCAACGTCCTGGCCTGCGTGTTCGCCGTCGTGGTGTCCCTGGTGGTGAAGCCGGAGCCGAGGAGCCGTGTAGTACCGTCGCCCGAGCCGATCGCGGGGAGGTCGGGCCTGGCGGCGTCGCCCGACGCCCACGGATCCGCCACCTGATCCAGGCCCGTTCCGTCCTCGGCGCACCGCCGGAGCCACGTGGAGATCATGAGCGAGACCGACCCGACCCGCGACGCCGTGCCCAGCGTCGACCCGCCGTCCGGCGCCCCCACGACCACCGACGCCGCCACGTCCGGCTCGACGCCGACCGCGGCCAAGGGCGGGGCCGGTGAGGACGTGCCGACCAACCCACTCGACGTCGACGACGACGAGTCGTTCCTGAGCTGGAAGCTGCTGGTCGCCGTGGTCGTCGTGCTCGCCGTCGTGGCGGTCGGCGCCTTCGCACTGGTCAGCGGGCGCAAGAAGGACGAGACCGGGGCCAAGACGGGCACCTCGACCCCGAGCGCGCAGGAGCTGCCCACCATCCGCGACGACTTCGACCGACCAGACAACGCCACCACGCTCGGCAAGACGGCGACCGGTGAGGACTGGGAGGCGGTGACCGGCACGTGGGGGGTCAAGGACAAGGCGGCCTACGTCGCCGCCAAGAACCCGAACGGGCCCCGCAACATGGCGGTGGTCGACCTCGGGACGGGAGACGGGGCCGTGCAGGCCAAGGCGGCCAAGCTGGTCGACGGCTGGGGACTCGCCTTCCGGGTCCGCGGACCGAACGCCTGGTTCGCCCTGAAGGCCGCTCCCAAGGCGGGCACCTTCAACATCGTCAAGTTCAAGGACGGCCAGGAGACCAAGGTCGACAACATCGGCCTCACCAAGCTCACCGACGACACCACGGTCCGGGTCGAGTTCAACGGCAAGACGATCACGGTGTTCCTGAACAACAACCCGGTGCGCACGATCGAGGACGCCGACTTCGCCACCACCGGGACCAAGGCCGGCCTCTTCGCCGACGGCGCCGCCGTGGCCGAGGGGCGGTGGAACGACTTCAAGGCGGTGAAGGGCGTGGACGGCCCGCCCGTGACCGCTGCCCCCAAGCCGGGCACGCCGGGCCAGGGCGAGGGCAACCCGAAGTCGTCGTCCACCACCGTCGCCGGCCAGGGCGGGACGGCCAAGCCCAAGGCCCCCGGCGGGTCAGCCAAGCCCACAACGACCACGTCGAGCACCCCCTGACGACGTGGCGCTGACCGAGCCCCGCGCCGGCCGGCGGCTCGCCGCCATCTTCGAGCCGCACCGCGACGGGCGCTTCGCCGCCCTCGACGGCTACCGGGCCGTCGCCGCGATCGGGGTGCTCGTGTACCACGTCGCCGGGACCGCCAAGGTGACGAGCGACGGCTCGCCGCTGGCCGGGATCGTCGGCAACCTCGGCAACTTCGGTGTGGCGGTGTTCTTCCTGCTGTCGGGCTTCCTGCTGTACCGACCGTTCGTCAACGCCCACCTGTCCGACGGACCCGACCCGCGGTGGCTTCGCTTCTGGCGCCACCGGTTCCTGCGGATCTTCCCGGCGTACTGGCTGGCCCTCACCGCGTTCATCCTCCTGATCGGGCTGCGCAACGCGTCGTGGTCCACCTACCTCACGCTCTACACCCTCACCCAGACCTACCGGCCGTACTTCGGGTTCGCCGCGCTCACCGTGGCCTGGACGCTGTGCATCGAGGTGAGCTTCTACGTGGTGCTGCCGTTCCTGGCGGCCGGCATCCGCCGGGGCCTCGGCCGGGGGGCGCGATCGCTGCGCACCCGCGTGCAGGCGCAGCTCCTCGGGCTGGGCGTGCTCTGGGTCGTGGGGTGGATCTACCGGGTCACCATCGCCGCCCAGGCCGTCGGCGCCGACGCCGGGCCGGCCGACAACCAGCACCTGTGGCTGCCGAACTTCCTCGACTGGTTCGTCCTCGGGATGGTGCTGGCCGTGGCCGTCGCCTGGACCGACGCCGGAGGGCGGCTGCCGCGCTGGCTGTCGTCGCTGGCCGACACGGGCTGGCTGTGCACCCTGATCGCGGCCGCCTGCTACCTCGCCCTCGCCCTCACCCGCAGCACCGAACCCCAGCTCGTCACCGGCACGGGCAAGGAGACCGTGGCGCAGATGTCGCTGCGGTTCGCGCTCAACGGCGCCTCCGCCTTCTTCTTCCTGCTGCCGGCGGTGCTCGCCGAGCACCGGGGGTCGCTGCAGCGGGCGCTGGCCACCCGCGTGCCGCTGTTCCTCGGCACCGTCTCCTACGGCATCTACCTGTGGCACAAGCTGTGGCTCGACTGGCTCAAGCCCGACAAGGCCGACAAGGGCGCGACCCTCGAGGGGTTCGGCGCCGTCGGGCAGGCGGTGCGCAGCGCGACGGCCGGGATCCGCGACGCCATGCAGTCGGTGGCGGCCAACGGCTTCCTCGTGCTGCTCGTGCTCGTGTTCGTGCTGGCGGTGGCCTCGGCGACGGCCAGCTACGTCGGCGTCGAGCGGCCGATCATGCGCTTCAAGGACCCCCGGCGCCCCGCTGGTGAGGGCGCGCCGTGACCGCCGTCGACACGCCGCCGCCTCCCGTCCTGTTCGACGAGCCGCCGCCCCCACCGGCACCGCGCACCTCGGCCGCGGCGGGCCGGGCCTGGGCGTGGTACGCCGCTCGGCGGTGGCCGACCGTCGTCACGTTCTTCGTCCTGGCGCTGGCGGCGACCACCACGTCGCTGCCCGGCTCCTACATCGGCGACAGCCGCTTCGAGATGTACGCCAGCCCGGCCCGACGGCTGGCCAAGGGCCTCACCATCTGGGACGGCTCGCGCGGGCTCGGCCGGGTGCGCGAAGACCTCTGGATGGGCATCAACGCTCCGCTCGCCCTGCTGCGCTTCGTCGGGCTCGACCTCGCCCTCGCCGAGCGGGTCTGGCACGCCGGGCTCCTCGCCGCCGTGGCGTGCGGCGTGGTCGCCGTGCTGCGGCTGTTCCGACCCCGGCTCGGCCCCGAGCACCTCGTCGCCGGCTTCGCCGCGGCCTTCGGCACCTACTCGCTGTCCTTCCTCACCCCGTTCTCCGACATCTACCTCCAGTTCGCGCTGGCTCCCTGGCTGATCGTGGTCGTCGCCCGCGGCGTGGTCGACCGCCGACCGTGGCGGTGGGCCGCAGCCTTCGCCCTGCTGATCGCCATCCCGGGCAACGTCGACCTCCCCGGGTTGGTGTTCGCCGCCCTGCCGCTGCTGCCACTGCTCGTGTACCTGGTGTTCGTCGAGCGCCGGGTCCGGCTCGCCCACGCCATCGGCTTCGTCGCCCGCGCCGGGGCGCTGTCGCTGCTCGTGAGCGCAGCCGTGCTGGCCAAGGTGTACCTGGCCTCGGGCATCTTCGGTCAGCGGCTGAACGACACCGAGGCCGTCGAGGTCTCGTTCCGGGCGTCCTCGTGGAGCGAGTCGCTGCGGGGCCTCGGCAACTGGCTGTCCTACTTCCGGGACGGCGGCGAGCTCCTCAAGCCCCAGGGCGGCGTCTACTTCTCCACGACCTTCGTCGTCCTCTGCACCTTCGTGCCGGCGCTGGTGGCCGTGGCGTACGTGTGGCTCAGCCGCTGGCGGCCGCGCCTGCTGTTCGCGCTCATGGCGCTGACGTCGCTCGTCGTGCTGGTCGGCGCCTACCCGCTCACCGACCCGGCGCCGTCGGGCGACGCGATCCTGAAGGCGTTCCGCTCGGTGGCGCTCCTCGGCGCCTTCCGCAACGTCTACAAGGCCGGGCCGGGGCTGGTGATCGGTGTCAGCATCCTGTTCGGCTGCGGCGCCGTGGCTGGCCTGCGCTGGCTGTGGCGACGGTCGGTCGCCGTCGGCGGCCTCGGCATCGCCGCGGTCGCGGTCGTGCTCGCCGTCAACGCCATCCCGTTCTGGACGGGCGGCGTCTACAACGGCGGCCAGCGGCTCGACGGCATCCCCGCCTACTGGGACCAGGCGGTGCGCTGGCTCGACGACCAGCCCGGCGACGACCGCGTCCTGCTCGCACCGATGACCAGCCGCACGCGCTACCGCTGGGGCTGGACCGGCGACGACATCTTCGACGCCCTCCTCGCCCGGCCCCACGCCGTCGCCACCGGCGTGCCCCTCAGCGCCCCGCAGTCGGCCAACCTCCTCGAGGCGGTGTCGGCCGGCCTGGCCGACCCCGCGTACACGCCCGGCACGCTCGCCCCGGTGCTGCGCCGGATGGGCATCCGCTACGTGCTGCTGCGCAACGACCTCGACTGGCAGACGATGGGGCGCCCGCGACCGGCGTCGTACGCGGGGCTGCGCAACGACCCCGACCTGGCCCTGGTGGCCACCTTCGGCGAGCCCGGCACCAACACCACGGCTGCCGGGGACGGCTCGGCGGTCGCTCAGGGCGAGCGGGCGCTGCCACCCGTCGAGATCTACGCGCTGCGCGATCCCGGGCCGGCGGGGGGCGTCCGCCTCGCCGACGGCCGCCCGCCCCGGGTGGTGGCCGGTGACGGCGCGGCCTGGACCGAGCTGGCCGAGGTGGGCCAGCTCGACGGCTCGACCCCGGTCCAGTACTCGGGCACGCTCGACCCGAGCGAGCTGCAGTCCCTGCTGCAGCAGGGGGCGCCCCTGAGCATCACCGACACCAACCGCCGGCGGCTCCGCGTGCTGCTCGGCTACGAACCCGACTACTCCCACACGCTGGCCGAGAACCAGGACATCGACAACCGCCTCACCCAGTCGCTGTTCTCCCGGCCGTCCACCCAGTCCGTCGCGTGGTACCCCGACGCCGCCACCATCGCGGTCAGCGGCGCCACCCGGGGCGCCACCGGATCGACGCCGTGGTTCCGCCCCGCCAACGCCTTCGACCGCGACCCCGCCACCGAGTGGTCCGCTGGCCGGACCGACGCCCTCGCCCGCACGTTCCTCGTCCAGCTGCGCCCCCACGCGGTCGAGCAGGGAGGCGTCACCAGCCAGGAGCTCCCCGAGCTGCGGGGCGTGACCGCCGACGTCAAGAACGTGACGTCCATGCAGCTGCGCTTCTCGGACGGCTCCACCGTGCAGGTCGGCGAGCCCAAGGACCGGCTCGGCGACGCCCCGGCCCCCGGGGTGACCCGGTTCGTCGCCGGGTTCGAGCCCCGGCGATCGGGCTTCGTCGAGGTGCGCATCACGGGCGTCGACCCCAACGCCGCCACCGCCGGCATCGTCGACCTGGCCGTGACGGGCGCCGACCTGACCGAGTACGTCCAGGTCCCCGACGACCCGTTCGTGGCCGCCCTGGGTCGCCCCGACCTGGCGGCCGCCCTGCAGCGGGCGCCGATCTCGTACCTGTTCACCCGGTCCGGGGTCACCAGCCCCGGCGGCGTCCTCGAGGAGCCCTCGCTGCGGCGGCGCTTCCGGGTGGCGGGCGAGCGCCCCTACGAGGTGCGGGGCACGCTGCAGGCCAGCTCGGCCGCGTCCGACGTCGCGCTCGCCGCGCTGATCGACCACCCGGTGCTGAGCAGCGGCCCGGGCCACGCCGACACCGCCCTCGTCGACGGCGACCCCGCCACCACCACGGTCGTGCGGGCCGACGAGCCCGTGCGGCTGGCCCTGCCCCGCCAGGAGGTGCAGCGCGTCGGCGTCGTCACCCAAGCCGGCGAGGGCGCCGCCGCCGCCAGCCAGATCGCGGTGACCGCCTACGCGCCCAGCGGCGCGGTGCAGGCCACGTCGAAGACCGTCACGCCCTGCCCCGGGAGCACCGACGCCCGGTGCCGGCTGCTCGTCGCCGACTTCGCCAAGCCCGTCTCGACCGACACCATCGAGGTCACCGCCTCCACCGACGAGCAGCGGGCCCGCATCCGCCTCGGCGAGGTCGTCGTGAACAACCGCGCCGCCCCGATCGCCGCGGACGCACCGCTGTCGGGGTGCCGGGACATCGGGTTGCGGATCGGGGAGGCCGCCGAGGCCCTCCGGCCGCTGCCGGTCCAGGTCGACGGCACGGCGGGCCAGCTGCTCCGTGGCGAGCGGGTGCCGGTGCGGGGGTGCGAGGTGCAGCGGCTCGGCAACGGCTGGCACCTCGTCGACGGCGGCTCGGCCGGCCTGGTCGACTCGCTGTCGCTCGCCACCGCCGACGTGTCGCAGCCGAGCACGGCGTCGCTCGAGCCCCCACTGGCGTCCGTCGACAGCCCGGCGCCCTCGTCGGCCACCGTCCGCTACACGGCCGACGGCCCGACCACCCTCGTCTACCAGCAGTCGTGGGCACCCGGATGGGAGGCCACCGTCGACGGGCGACCCCTCGGCCCGCCCGAGCCCTACGACACCTTCGCCGGCTGGCGCATCGACCAGACCGGTCCGGTCGAGGTGCAGATCCGCTACCGCGGCCAGCGGATCTTCGACATCGGCCTGCTGCTCACGACCATCGGCGTCGGCACCTGCCTCTGGCTGGTCCTGCGGCGACCGCGGCCACCCGTCGACGAGGCCCGCGGATGAGGGCGCCCACCTCGTGGCTGCGCCAGGGCGTCCTCGCTGCGGTCGCGGTGGCGATCTGCTGGGCGCTGATCAGCGTCGACTTCGCCATCGTCGCCGCCTTCGTCATCGCAGCCACCTTCCTGTACCGCGCCGATCCCGGCCGCCCGGTGGCGTTCGGCGCCTTCATCGTCCTCGTCGGGGCGGCCGTCGCCACGGTGCTCGAGGTCGTGCCCGGCGCCAACGACCCCACCCTCACCTTCGCCGCCAACCGGCCGCTCGCCGGCAACGCCGGCAACGTCGCCGCCGCCCTCCTCGCCGTGGCGGTGGTGCTGTTCGCCGTGGTCGAGCGGCCCGTCGATCGTGCCGCGCGCTGGCGGCCGGCCCGGCGTGCGGGCGCCGTGATCGCCGACGCCCGTCGGCGCCTCGCCGCCGATCGTTCGCTGGTGCTCGCCGGTGCCACCATCGGCGTCGTGGCGCTGGCGATCCGCGTGGTGGCCGCGCCGCCCCCGCTGTCGACCGCCGCCCAGCAGATCACCCGCAACCTGCGGTCCGGCAGCGGCTACCTGACCGTCATCGACGGCCGGGCCGTCCTCCTGACCGACCACCCACCACTCGCCCCGCTCGTCGGTGCGTTCGCACCGGGCGGCCCCCGGCTCGTCCAGCTGGTCGTCGGCGTGCTCGCCGTCGCACTGGTCTGGCGGCTGGCCCGGCGCATCGCCGGACCGTCGGCGGCGCTCGTCGCCGGCACCGTGGCGGCCGTGGCCCCCGCCCTGTGGGACCAGCAGCTCCCGATGGTGCTCGCCGGTGCCGCCCTGGTCGGGGCCGTGCTGCTCGCCGACCCCGAGCGCCTCGACGGGCGCCGCGCCGTGGCGGGCGGCCTCGCCCTCGCCGCCGCCGGCCTGGCCCGCCCGGAAGCCCTCGTCGCCGTCCCCGTCGTCGCCGCGTGGGTGCTGCTGGTCGATCGACACCGAGACGAGCCGCCGCTCGACGACCGGCGGGAGCCCGAGGTCGGACGGGGGAGCCGAGGAGCGCTCGTGGCCGTGCTCGTGGCGGTGCCGGCGGTCGCCTTCGTGCCGTGGGTGCGCGTGGTCGCCTCCGCGGTCGGGCTGCCCCTGCCACTCGGCTCGCTCGGCGCGCTGGTCGCCGAGCCGGGGGCCGCGGGTCGGCTCCCATCGCTGCTCGGGGCCGCCGCCGGCCTGGTGCTGGTGGTCCTGACCCTCCTGGCCGTCGGGCGCGACCTCGACGGGTGGCTCGACCGTGGGCGTCGCTGGCTGCCCGTGCTCGTGCTCCCGGCGGCGGCCCTGGCCGTGGGGGCGATCTCGGGCGGGCGGGCCGGCCTGCTCGGCTGGGGTGCACCGCTGGCGACCGTCGTGGTCGGTGTGGGGTTCGCCGACCTGGTCCCGCGGCGCCCGGTGGTCCGCACCCCGGGCGACCGAGCCGAGATCTCCACCAGCCGGTGACACCTCGCTCGCCCGCCTAGGAGGCGGCCGGGGAGAGCACCACGCAGGCGTTCTGGCCGCCGAGGCCGAACGACGACGACACGGTGGGTGCCGGCGCCCACGGCCGGGGAGCCCCCCACACGACGTCGGCATCGATCTCGGGATCGGCCTCGCCGGCGGCGGCGGTGGGTGGCAGCAGCCGATGCCGGAAGGAGAGCACGACGCTGGCGGCCTCGAAGGCGCCGGCGGCGGGCATCGCGTGGCCGGTGCGGCCCTTGATCGAGGTGACCGACGGCGACCCGAGCACGCGGGCGATGGCGTCGGCCTCGGCGCGGTCGCCGGTGGCGGTCCCGGTGGCGTGGGCGTTGACGTGGGCGATCTCGTCGACGGCGACCCCGGCGTGGGCCACCGCCGCCGCCAGGCAGCGCTCGATGCCGTCACCGCTCGGCCGCGACACGTGGTGGGCGTCGTTGGTGTGGGCCCAGCCGCGGATCCACCCGAGCACGTCGGCCCCCCGCCCAAGGGCGTGCTGTGCGGACTCCAGCACCAGCACGCAGGCGCCGTCGGCGATGACGAACCCGTCACGGCGCTGGTCGAACGGGCGGGCCCACCCGGTCGGCGACAGCACCCGCAACCGGTCGTAGGACGTGCGCAGGACGTCGCTGATCGGGCCGAAGGCACCGCCGGCGAGGACCAGGTCGCACGTGCCGGAGGCCACCAGGCCGGCCGCCACCCCGAGCGCGACGGTCCCGCCGGCGCACGACGCCCCGGCGAGCAGCGCCGGTCCCCGCAGGCCGAAGCGGATGCTCAGCTGCGAGGCGCAGGCGTCCTCGCACGCGTGGGCGGCGAGCAGGGGCGACACCAGCTTCGGACCGGACTCGGCCAGGACGTCGCGCTCGGCTTCGAGCGAGCGGGCCGCCCCGTACAGGTTCGCCATGACCACGCCGGCCCGGTCGGGTTCGAAGGCCGGAGCACCGGCGTCGTCGAGCGCCAACCCACCCGCCGCGATCGCGTACTGCAGGTAGGGATCGGTGCGACGGGCATCGGAAGGAGCGAGCCAGGGCGAGGGATCGAACCCGTCGAGCAGGCCGGGGGTGGGGAGGTCGTGGTCGGCGACGAGGGCGGCCCAGAACGCCTCGTGGCCGATCCCGGTGGCGCCGACCGTGCCGATGCCGGTCACCGCGACCGGGGTAGGGGGCACCGGTCAGCGCTTCCGGGCCACCAGGTCGACGAGCTCGCCGATGGTCACCACGTCGTAGAGCTCGCGATCCTCCAGCTCGACACCGAACTGCGCCTCCAGCTGGCCGGCGATCTCGAGGAGGTGGACGCTGTCGGCACCGAGCGTGTCGGCCAGCCCGGCTTCAGGGGTGATGAGGTCGGGCTCGACGTCGAGCACCTCGAGGGCCCGGGCCTTCACCGCGTCGAAGATGTCTTGGTTCTCCACGCCCAGATCCTGCCATCAGAACTGGAAGTACACGAAGGGCTGGTTCACCGTGCCGCTGAAGACGACGATCAGCAGCACCATCACCGACCACAGGACCAGCCGGGACCACCCCGGCGGGTCGTCGGTGCCCTCGGTCAGCTCGAGGGCCCGCTCGCGGTGGTCGGCGAACAGGACGGCGGCCACCGCGTACGCGACGAGCAGGACGTCGTTGGCGTCGATCGGAGCCCAGGAGAACCGCAGCACCTCGCGGTAGAAGTCGAGGGCACTGCCGATGTTCGGGGCTCGGACCAGCACGATGGTGGCCGAGAGGAAGCCGATGCAGTACGCCGACGACCGCAGCTGCTGGCCCACGGTGCGGACGCGGGCCCGCACCACCGTGTCGGTGCCACCAGCTCGGGAGGCCGACGACGCCCGCCGCCGCCGGGCGCGGGCGCGGTTCACCTCGCCCTCGATCGCCACCCCGAGGCCGACCACCAGGCCCCACAGCAGCCAGCCGGCGGTCGGCATGTGCCACAGGCCCGACAGCACGAACACCAGCACCACGAGGAGGAAGGCCCGCACCTCGGTGGTGGCCCGGGGGCGCAGCGGCCGGTAGACGTAGTCGCGGAACCAGCCCATCAGGGTCATGTTGTGGCGCCGCCAGTAGTCCTGGAGGTTGCGGGATCGGGTCAGCGGCTCGCGGAAGTTGTACGGGAGCTCGATGCCCATGAGCTTCGAGGTGCCCCGGGCGATGTTGGAGTAGCCGGCGAAGTCGAGGACGAACTGGCAGAACCCGGCGACCACCGCGAGCACGAGGACCAGCCAGTTGCGGTCGGGGACCGGCCCGGTGCTCGTGTCGACGAACGCAGCCCGGGTGAGGGGCGCGAGGGCGTCGGCGATGGCGACCTTCTGGAACAGGCCGATGAGGATCAGCTCGAGCCCCTGGCGCCAAGCGATGCGATCGGGCTGGGCCGGTGGCCGCTCGAACTGGGGGAGCATCTTGCGGGCCCGCGTGAGGGGACCGGCGAGCAGCTGCGGGAAGTACGCCACGAACACGGCGAAGCCGAGGAGCGACGACGTGGGCTCGATGTCGCGCCGGTAGACGTCGATCGTGTAGCTGAGCGTGTGGAACGTGTAGAAGCTGATGCCGATCGGCAGGGCGATGGCCAGCGTGGCCGGGTTGGCCTCGATGCCGAAGGTCGTGAGGAGCGACGTGAACGACGCCGCTGCGAAGTCGGCGTACTTGAAGTAGCCGAGCAGGCCGAGGCTGAACAGCACGCCGACGGTGAGCAGCAGCTTGCGCTTCGACGTCGAGGTGGTGCGCCCGAGGCGCCGGCCCAGCTCGAAGTGGACGAGGGTCGTGATGGCGAGGAGGCCGCAGAACCGCCAGTCCCAGGTCGCGTAGAAGCCGTAGGACGCGATCAGCAGCAGCCAACGGCGATGGCGACGGGGAAGGGCCCAGTACAGCGCCAGCACCACCACGAGGAAGCCGGCGTACTGCAGCGAGTTGAACAGCATCGGCCGGTCCTCAGCCGCCGCGCCGGCTGCGCTCGGGCGAGAGGCCGTCGGTTGGCAGCGACGGTGTGTGGCGAGCGAGGTTCACCAGCGTGCGCCCCGGCCCGGCGTCGACCACGCGGTCGACGCCCTGGGTCGCCACCGCCTCCATGGTGGCCACCCACCGCACGGGCAGCACCAGGGCCCGGGACAGCGCGACGACCAGGTCGTCTCGCCCGGTGAGCCGCTCCTGGGTCGTGCACGACACCAGCGGCACCCGTGGCTCGGCGCGCAGGGCCGCCCGGACGGCCTCGCCGTACGGTGCGACCTGCTCCGCGAGCAGGGGCGAGTGGTAGGCCCCGCCGATGGCGAGGACCCGGGCCACGCCGTCCTGGGCGGTCACGGCGGCGGCGGCGTGGTCGACCGCGACCCGGTCGCCCGAGAGCACCACCTGGCCGGGGCCGTTCACCACCGCCAGCTCGAGGCTGGCCCCGGTGGCGGCGACCGCCTGGCGCCGGATCCACTCGAGGTCGGCGTCGGCGACCCGCATCACGACGAGCATGGCGCCGGGGCGGCGCTCGTGGGCGGCGTGGCAGAGCTCGGCCCGGTGCCGGACCAGGTCGACGGCGGCGTCGGCCTCGATGGCGCCGGCGAAGGCCAGGGCGGTGATCTCGCCGAAGCTGTGCCCGGCCACCGCCACCACCTGGTCCGGATCGACGCCGGCCCGCGCCGCGACCAGGCCGGCCACGAGGATGGCGGGCTGGGCCTGCCGGGTGTCGCCGAGGTCGAGGTCGCGCCAGGCGGAGGTGCCGAGGCGATCGGCCAGGGCTTCGACCAGGGGGTCGCCCGCGTGCTCGGTGAGGATCCGAGCGAGGTCGACGGGATCGATGCCCTGTCCGGGGAAGGCGACGGCGAGGCGCGGCACCGCCGCAGGTTAGGCGGCCGCCACCGACCGCCGGGGCGACGGCGAGGCGCGCCACGACCACAGGTTCGGACAGCCGCCACCGACCGCCGGGGCGACGGCGAGGCGCGCCACGACCACAGGTTCGGACAGCCGCCACCGGCCGCCGGGGCGACGGCGAGGCGCGCCACGACCACAGGTTCGGACAGCCGCCACCGACCGCCGGGGCGACGCCGGGGCGACGGCGAGGCGACCGCGGGGCGACGCCGAGCGCCCGACCCCCAGGGCTACGATGCCGCCTCGCGCCGCCCGGGTGGCGGCGCCGCCGCGACTGCAGGAGGACGATGGCCGACGAGCCGGCACCGGCACCCGCCACCACCGACGCCCCGGACGACCCGGGCGCCCGCGGTGGCGAGCCGACGCGCCGGCGCCGACGGCTCCGCCGCCCCCGGCACCCGATCCTGGCTGGCCTCGCCGTGCTGGTCGCCATGCTGGTGGTCGCCGAGCTGGCGGTGCGGGCGGTCGCCGACCAGCTGCCCGTCGTGCGCGCCGGCGACGCCGCCGAGATGATCCTGAAGGCCCGTCAGGTGGAGGCGCTCGGGGCCGAGGGGCCCCAGCCCCAGGTCGTCTTCTTCGGGACGTCGATGATGGACTCGGCCATCACGCCGAGCACCTTCGTGAAGTACTCGGGGCACTACGACCGGGCCTACAACGCGGCCGTGGTCGGCGCTCCCACCGCCACCCAGGTGCGGTGGGCCGACGAGATCGTGCTGGACGCCCTGCACCCCGACCTCGTGGTGCTCGGCATCCACCCCATCGACCTCATGCTCACCGACGTGTTCGAGCTGAACATCCAGTCGAACCAGTCCGACGTGATCTTCTCCCGCGTGGTGCGCGAGACCCAGCCGGGCGTGCTCGGCGACCTCAACCGGTCGCTGAACGACAACCTCGCCATCGTCAAGCACCGGGGCTCGTTGCGCCAGCCCCAGACGATGGCCGAGGCGGCGTGGAACACCGTGACCGGCACGCCGCCGAAGAAGTACATCCCGCTGCGCGACGAGGAGTACTGGGAGCAGCACCTCGGCCCCGACGGCGAGAACACGATGCACCACGGCGAGGAGTACCGGTTCACCTCGGTCATCAACCAGCTGCGCAAGAACCTCACGCCCGACGCCTTCTACGCCAGCGACGCGCAGCGCCTCGTCGAGGTGGCCAAGGCCTCCGGCGCGGAGGTGGTCATCGTCGTCCCGCCCGTGCCGCTCGCCACCTGGAAGCAGAACGGGGTCGACCTGGCTGCCCTGCGGCGGGGCCAGCAGATCATCGCCGACATCGGCGCCACCAACGGGGTGCGGGTCGTCGACTTCACCGACCGCGTCTACGACGAGTCGCTGTTCGCCGACATCGTCCACATGAACGACCGCGGCGCCGACCGGTTCAGCCGCGAGCTGGCCGCCGAGCTGGGGTCGAGCTGACCGGGACCGTCGTTGGTCAGCCGTCGACGAGGTCGCGGTGCACGACCTCGGCCTCGGCCCACAGGTCGTCGAACTGCGGCGCCGCCAGCTGCTCGAGCAGCCACTCCTTCTCGGCCCGGCGGGCGGGGGAGGGTCGGGGCACGACGTTCTCGGTGCCCCCGTGGACGCGCTGGTGGTGCTCCTCGATGGCCGCGAACACGGCCGCCGTGTTCTCCTCGGTCGGCACGAAGCGGGGCAGGGTGGTGCCGAAGCGCTCGTTCACCCGGTCGACCACGATGCCCAGGTCGGTGGTGACCTGGTCGAAGGTCGCCACCACGAAGCCCTCGCGGTAGGCGAGCACCTCACGGTGGTGGTGCACCCACTCGTTGATGGCCGCCCGGAAGGCCACGTGGGGTGCGGCGATCAGCAGCGACACCACCGTGTCGTGCGGCTCGCGCACCACCAGGACGGTGGGCAGGTGGAGCGCGACGGCCGCCTTCACCTGGGACGGGGTGTGGACGTGGCTGGCGATGGCGAGGCGATCGTCGGACGCGAGACGCATGGCGAAGTAGGCGAACGTGTTGCCCGAGCGCGGGAACCCCTCGATCACCAGGTCGGTGGTGTCGGTGAGCCGGCGCGTGGTGCCGAGCGGCGTCGCCCGCAGGACGACCGGCAGGAAGAAGGGGTCGTCGCCGAGCACCTCGCGGGTGCGGCGCAGCACGCGGCGCGCCGTGCCGGCGGCCGAGGTCGTGGTGTAGGGCAGGGACGGGTCGGCGGGCCCATCCGGGCCGGCGGCCGCCGGTGGCGGCGACACCGCCGTCACCGCTGGGGCTCGGGCTGGCGCTCGAGCAGCAGCAGGCAGTTCCAGGTGGCCAGCTCGCGCAGCGCCGGCACCCGCAGGATCCACCGCTGCGACGGGTAGTACCTCGGCACGGCGTCGAGGAGGCGCAGGCCCGGACGGCCGCGGAGGTCGGCCAGGATCGGCCCGATGTGGGTGGGCCAGAGGGTCTCGTACGGGAGGTTCCGGTCGGGCCGGCCGAACAGCTTGATGTAGGCCTTGGCACCCAACGTGGGCCCGAGGAAGTGGAACGGCGTGATGGAGTGGCCGCCCCACGGCGAGTACCAGTTCGTCCAGCTCACCCACGCCCAGCCGCCGGGGCGCAGGATGCGCTCGATCTCGTCGAAGATGCGCAGGGGTGTGGGCGTGTGCTCGAGCATGTTCGAGCACAAGACGCCGTCGAACGACCGGTCGGGGAAGGGGAGCCGGGTGCCGTCGCACAGGACGGGCTGCAGCCCGGCCGCCCGGGCGCGGTCGATGTTCTCGTCGCCCAGGTCGACGGGCACGACGGTGGCGCCCATCTGACCCATCGCCCGGCTGTAGTAGCCGGGACCGGCGCCGAGGTCGAGCACCCGTCGGCCCCGCAGCGGGAAGGGGAACTCGGCGATCGACCGGTCGGCCAGCTTCACGTAGAAGGGCTCGGGGTCGTCCTCCTCACCGAGGAACAGCCGGAACAGCTCGAGGCGCGACGCGACCGGCAGCGGCTCGGACGGTCCGGCAGCGGACGGGGCGGGGGTGGGGGCGGTGGCCACGGTGTCGTCGTCGGCGGCAGCGGTGTGCACGGCGCTCCTGGGTGGCGGGTCGATCGGGGTGGTCCCCGGGGGGCGGTCGGGCGGGATCCTCGTCGGTCGGGATCGGTTCTGGTCGGGAGGTTCGGCCGGGCGCCCGCACTCGGCGCGCCCGCCGATCGGGTGCGCCCGCCCCGCCCGCGAAACCTGCAACGATCTGCGGACGTGGCCGGAGATGCTATCCGCGCGACAGCGCCCGCCCCGGCCCGACCGGACGCGACCGGGGACGACGCCCCCGACGGCGTCGCGCCGGCGCGCCTGGGGTGGTTGCCCTGGGTGCTCGGCCTGGGCGTGGCGGTGCTCTGGCTCGGCCCGGCCCTCGCGCCCGGCGGCCTCTACAGCCTCGACCTGATCCTGCCCCACGACGTGCCGGTGCCCCGCGGCGTGTGGGGCCTCGGCCCCGAGCTGCCCCGCCGCGTGCCCTTCATGGTGCCGGCGGCGTGGCTGTCACCCCTGGTGGGCGGTGACACCGTGGGCAAGGCGATGCTCGTGGGCACCATCGTGATCGGCTTCGTCGGGGCGTACCGCCTCGTCGCCGACCGCTCCCGGCTGGCCGCCGCCGGAGCCGGGCTCGTGCTGGCGCTCAGCCCCTTCCTCCTCACCCGGCTCGCCGCCGGCCACGTGATGATCGCCACGACGATGGCCCTGCTGCCGTGGGCCTACCCCCGGTTGCTGCGGCCGTCCGATCGCCTCGACCGGACCTTCCTGTGGTGCCTGGCGCTGGCCTGCACCGGCAACTACGGCGGGATGGTGGCGCTCATCGTGCTCGCCGCCGGGCTCGTGCACACCCGGTTCCGGCGCGGGGGCGCCGTGCTCGGCCTGTGGCTGGTCGCCCAGCTCCCGTGGCTGGTGCCGGGCATCGTGGTGTACGCCCAGGGGGCCAACCTGGCCGGCGCCATCGGCTTCGCGACCGTGGCCGACGGGCCGGGCGACGTGATCGGCGTCCTCGCCGGCCACGGGTTCTGGAACGGCTACTACCAGGTGGGTTGGACCACGTCGTGGGTGGTGGCCCCCCTGGCGATCGTCCTGCTGGGCCTGGCCGTGGTCGGCCACCGCGACCTGCCCACGGCCTGGCGGGGCCCGGCCGCCGTGCTGGCGGTGATCGGCGCGGTCGTGGCCACGAGCACGGCGGTGCCGGGGATGTCGTGGGTGGTCGAGCGCCTCACCGAGAACCCGATCGGCTCGAACCTCCGGGAGAGCCAGCGCCTGCTGCCGCTGTACCTGGTGTGGATGGCGCCCGCCGCCGGGCTGGGCGCCGCCCGCCTGCGCCGGCGCGCTCTCGACGCCTCCCCGCCCCGACCGGCGCTGGCGACCCTGGTGTCGGGCCTGCCGGCGGCCGTCGCGCTGGTGCTGGCCGGGCCCGGCCTCTGGGGCCTCGGCGTGCACCTCGAGTCGGTCACCATGCCGCCGGACTGGGAGGCCGCCCGCGAGCGCGTCGCGGCCGAGCCGGGCACGACGGTCGCCTTCCCGTGGTCCGGCTACACCAACGTCCGGCTGGGCGTCGTGCGCCACGTCCTGAACCCGTGGCCCATCTACCTCGGCGGCGACGTGCTCGTCTCGTCGGACCTGCGGGCCAGCGACGAGCCCAGCGCCGAGCGGGCCGACCCGCGGGAGCCGGTCGTGCGCCAGCTCGCCGACGAGGTGCAGCAGGGCCAGCCGGTCGGCGACCGCCTGGCCGAGCTGGGCGTGCGCTGGGTCGTGTTCAACCGGGTGGGCGACTACCGGCCGTACAACCACCTCGACGACGACCCGGGCCTCGAGCGCGTGCTGGCCGGCAACGACGTGTTCCTCTACCGGGTGCGGGCCTGGCGGGGCCACGCCGTCGACGACGCCGGGCGCCCCGTCGGCCTGTCGACGGTGGTCGAGCCGCTGGCCACCGTCGACGGCACCGAGCCGGTCGTGTGGGCCCGGCCGGCGGCCCGGGGCTGGCTCCGGGGCTGGACACCGGGCGAGGCCACGCCCGAGGGGACCCTGCGGTTCCCCGCCGGCGGGTCGGTGGTGTGGTATTGGCCCTCCGTGGTGGTGCTGGTGGCCGATGCGGTGACCTGCGCCTTCGTCGTCTGGGCGGTCCGGACCGGCCGCCGGCACCGTCGCGGTGCCCCCAGCGGAGCGTCGACCGGGGCGACGACCGAGACGGCGGCGATCACGTCCACCGTGCCCCCGGCGGGTGTCCAGGGGACACCGAAGGGGTAGATGGTTGCTTGAGGCGTCACGAGGAACTAGTTTGACCCCCTGACGGCGAAGCCCGGGGGAGAGGAAGGCGTAACGGTGCGGAAAGCGCGATTGCGGTTCGGGTTCGTGGTGATGGCCATGGCGTGGTTCGCCAGCCTCGGAGCGGTGTTCGCCGCCCCGGCGGCGACCGCGGCGCCGGCGGCCGTGCCCTCGGACTGCCTGGGGTACCTGTCGAGCGACCTGACCTTGTACCTGGCCTGCTCGGCCGGGCCGCAGGTCGAGGTCTCGCCGGCCACCATCTCGTCCTGCCAGCAGGTGACGGTCACGGCCACCGGGTTCCTCCCGAACTCGACCGCCGACGTCACCCTCGAGGCCAACGGGACGTCGATCGCCCTCGGCCAGGTCAGCATCGGCGCCACCGCCGGCGGCACGGCGACCTTCTCGGTCCCGGCCACGTTCCCCTTGGGACCGGCGACCGCGACGACCGCGGGCACGAACATGTTGGGGAAGGCGTTCAGCCAGCCGTCCCCGGTGACGGTGAGCGCCTGCTCGCCCGACACCACGCCGACCTCGTCGATCATCTCGACCACGTCGATCATCTCGGGCACGACCACCTCGGGCAGCCTGCCCCGCACCGGTTCGGACAGCGGGCGCCTGATCGGCATCGGCGCCGGCCTGATCGTGCTCGGCGGCGCCGCCGTGTACGGCTCGCTCCGCAGCCGCCGGTCGGCCCAGGGCACCAGCGGCAGCTGACGCCCACCCACCAGAGCGAACACGAGGGCCGCCTGCGGGCGGCCCTCGTCGCGCCCGGGGTGCGGTGCTGCGTCCGGGGTCCGGTCCGGTGCGCCGACGCCTCAGCGCCGTCGGGCGCGGATCAGGCCCACTCGCCTCGCTGCTCGAGGACGTCGCGCAGGACCGACGGGCGATCGGTCATGATGCCGTCCACCCCGAGGTCGAGCAGACGGGTCATCTCGTCGGGCTCGTCGATGGTCCACACGTGCACCGCCAGCCCACGCTGGTGGGCGGCGGCCACGAACCGCCGGTCCACCAGGGTGACGCCCCGGGCGCTGGGCGGCACCTGGACGCAGTCGGCCGGGAACCGCCCCGATGGCAGGCCGACGCTGGCGGCGCGCAGGCGGGCGATGCCGGCCGGGCCGAGCGAGGTGGCGAGGCCCGGGCCGAGCAGGGCGCGGAGCCGGGCCAGGCGACGATCGGAGAACGAGCCGATGCACACCCGGTCGAGGGCCCGCGCTCGCCGCACGGCGTCGGCGAGGGGCTCGACCGCCCGGTCCTCCTTCGGGTCGACGTTCACCCGGAGGTCGGGCCAGGCGTCGAGCAGCTCGTCGAAGCGCAGGATCGGCTCGCGGCCGTCCACGCGGGCAGCGGCCACCTCGGACCACGGCAGGTCGGCGATCGTGCCGGTGCGGTCGGTGACCCGGTCGAGGCGGTCGTCGTGGAACGCCACCAGCACGCCGTCGGCGGTCACGTGGACGTCTGTCTCGACGTAGCGGTAGCCGAGCGCCACCGCCCCGGCGAAGGCGGGTCGGGTGTTCTCGGGCCAGTCGCCGGCCCCGCCGCGGTGGGCGAAGGGGATGGGCCCGGGCCAGTCGAGGAACGGGTGGCGCGCCGCCGGGCGCCGGGTGGGACCGCTCACTAGATGATGCGGCTGTCGTGGCCGGCCCAGTACTGGTCCTTGAGCAGGCGCTTGTAGAGCTTGCCGGTGGGGTGGCGGGGCAGCTCGTCGACGAAGTCGACGGTGCGGGGGCACTTCACGTCGGCGAGGTGCTCGCGGCAGTAGGCGATCAGCTCCCGCTCGAGCTCGGGGCTCGGCTCCTGGCCGTCCTGCAGCTGGACGACGGCCTTGACCTCCTCGCCGAAGTCCTCGTTGGGCACGCCGATGACGGCCACGTCGAACACCGCCGGGTGCATGGCGAGGACGTTCTCGGCCTCCTGGGGGTACACGTTCACCCCGCCGGTGATGATCATGTAGGCCTTGCGATCGGTGAGGTAGAGGTAGCCGTCCTCGTCGAGCCGACCGACGTCGCCGAGCGTGCTCCAGCCGTTGCCGAGGCGGGAGGCAGCGGTCTTCTCCGGGTCGTTGTGGTACTCGAAGTCGGCCTCGCTCTCGAAGTAGACGGTGCCCTCCTCGCCGACGGGGACCTCCTTGCCCTCCTCGTCGACGATGTGGATCACACCCACCAGCGCCTTGCCCACCGAGCCGCGGTGGTCGAGCCAGCCCAGCGAGTCGGTGTACACGAACCCGTTGCCCTCGGTGCCGGCGTAGTACTCGTGGATGATCGGGCCCCACCACTCGATCATCTGCTCCTTGACCGCCACCGGGCACGGAGCCGCGGCGTGCACGGCCATCTGCAGGCTCGACACGTCGTAGCGCGCCCGGACGTCGTCGGGGAGCTTGAGCAGCCGCACGAACATCGTGGGCACGACCTGGGTGTGGGTGACCCCGAAGCGCTGCGCGAGCTCGAGGAACGTCTCGGGGTCGAAGTGCTCCATGACCACCACCGTGCCGCCCACCTGGTGCACCGACATCGAGAAGCGCAGGGGCGCGGCGTGGTACAGCGGCGCCGGCGACAGGTACACCATCTGGTCGGTGTAGCCGAGCAGCAGCATGCCCAGGCCGGTGACCGCCGTCGGGGTGTCGAGCGGATCGGAGGGGAAGCTGGGCTTCACGCCCTTGGGGCGGCCGGTGGTGCCCGACGAGTAGAGCATGTCCTTGCCGGCGATCCGCGGTTCGGGCAGCGGCTCGGCGGGCTGGGCGGCCACGGCCGCCTCGAAGGGTTCGTAGCCGTCGACCACGCCG
Source organism: Acidimicrobiales bacterium (assembly GCA_046331175.1). GTDB lineage: Bacteria > Actinomycetota > Acidimicrobiia > Acidimicrobiales > Acidimicrobilacustridaceae > JAWKIW01. Next base: position 620,966 of record JAXLRI010000003.1, on the reverse strand, counting down.
TCGACCATGAGCCGCAGCTTCACCTCAGGGATGCGGTCGGCGATCTCAGCGGCGACGTCGCGCTTGTAGGCCGAGGTGACGAAGGCCTGGGCCCCGCAGTCGTTGACGATGTACTCGGTCTCCTCGGCCGTCAGCCGCGAGCTGATGGCGGTGAAGTAGAGGCCGGCGTAGGTGGCGCCCCAAGCGAGCTTGTAGAAGGCCGGGTGGTTCTCGAGGCAGAAGGCCACGTGATCACCGACCTGCAGCCCGATCGAGCGGAAGAGCTGGGCGATGCGCATGGCGTCGGCGTCGAGCTCGGCGTAGCTGACCGCCTCGCCCGTCCCCGCCATCACGTAGGCGGCCTTGTCCGGCGTCGACGCCGCGAAGTCGGCTGGGAACACGAGCACCCCCCTGGTGTCCGCCCGGGCGGACCTCGACCCGAGCGGGGCCGACGTTACTCGCCGCCATCGGCCGCACCGGCCGCCGGGAGCGGGTGGACGTCCCGGACGGGCCCGGCCCCAGTACCCTCGGCCCCCATGGAGCCGACCCAGCGCTTCGCCGACCTGGTCGGTGGTCCGCCGGCGGGCGTCGCGCTGGACGAGGCGGCCCTGCTCATCGCCGCTCACGCCCACCCCGGCCTCGACGTCGACGCCGAGCTGGCCCGGATCGACGACCTGGCCGCCGGCTGCCCGGCACCCACCCTCGACGCCCTGGTCGACCACCTCTTCGTCGAGCTCGGCTTCCGCGGGAACCGCTGCGCGTACTACGACCCGCGCAACTCGTACCTCAACGACGTCATCGATCGGCGGCTCGGCATCCCCATCACCCTCTCGGTGCTCACCCTCGCGGTCGGCCGACGGATCGGCGTGCCGCTGGCCCCGGTGTCGATGCCGGGCCACTTCCTCCTGCGCGACCGCGTCGACCCGGCCACGTTCGTCGACCCCTTCGCCGGCGGGGCGCTCCTCGACGAGGCCGGCTGCGCCACCCGGTTCCGAGCGATCCAGGGCGACGAGGCCCCGTTCGACCCGAGCTACCTGCAGCCGGTCGAGGCGCCCACGGTCCTCAGCCGGATGCTGGCGAACCTGCGCTCGATCTTCCAGGCCGGCCACGACCGCGCCGCGCTCACCTGGGTGCTCCGGTTGCGGACCCTGCTGCCCGACGCCGGGGCCGAGGACCGGGCCGACCTGGCGGCCGTGCTCGCCGCCACCGGCCACCTCACCGAGGCCGCCCGCCAGTACGACGATCTCGCCGGCCAGGTGGGCGGCGAGCTGGGAGCCGGCTACGCCGCCTCGGCCCACCGGCTGCGGGCCCGGCTGAACTGACCGGCGCCCGCCGTCGGTCCGACCGCTCCCGTCCGGGTGGCGAGCGGCGACGGGCCTGGGCACCGTGCGGCACAGCAGCGGCCTCTACGATCCCGGCCGTGATCGATCGCGACCTCAAGCGCTGCCTCGGACGCCTGGTGGAGGGCGTCCAGGTCGTCGCCGCCACCCACGGCGGCCTCACCCGGGCGTACTGCTCGCACTGGGTGAGCCAGGTCTCCTTCGACGAGCCACTGGTCCTGGCGTCGGTGTCACCCCGCCACGACACCCACCCGCTGATCGTCGGGGCCGGGTGGTTCAGCGTGTCGCTGCTCGCCGGTGACCAGGTGGAGGCGGGGCAGTACTTCTCCTACCCGGGTCACCGGTTCAAGTACGTGGCCGACGAGCACCTCGCCACGGCCCCCGACGGCACCCCGTACGTCGTGGGGTCGATCGCCTGGCTGCGCTGCGAGGTCGTCGACCGGGTGGCGGCGCTGGGCGGCCACGACGGGTTCGCGCCCCTGCCCCTCGACCACGAGCTCGTCTTCGCCCGGGTCACCGCGGTGGGCGAGGGCCGCCTCGACGCGCCCGCCCTCCTGTACTCGTCCCGCAAGGGGTGGCGGATCGAGGGCGACAAGGCACGGACCGCGGGGGACTCGGTCCGCGACCGGCTGCTCGCCCGCGTGGCCCAGGCCGACCGCGGTGACGGCGAGGCGGCGGCCGGCTCGGAGCCCGGCTCGTGAACGCGTGGGTCCTGGTGCTGTTCCTGGCGCCGCTGTTCGTGACGCTGGCGGTGCTGCGCAACCACCAGGGTCGGGTCGCCTCCCGGGCGGCCACCGTCGAGCTGGTCGCCGACGGGTTCGGCATCCGCCGGGTGCTGGCCGACGGCCGCGAGGAGGGCGTCGACTGGAGCGACGTGAACGAGGTCGAGGTCGTCACCGCCAAGAAGGGCCCCCACGGGGCCTACGGCGGGGTGGTGATGATCGGCGACGGCGGCGAGCACGGCGTGCTGGTCCCGTTCGACCGCCTCGAGGACACCGGCGCGCTGGCCGCCCTCACGACCCTGCCCCGGTTCCCCATGCCGGCCTTCGTCGAGGCGATGCAGCTCGATCCGCCCAGCCGCACCCTCGTGTGGACGCGGCCCGGCCACGATGTGCAGCCGGCCGGCGCCACGCCGTAGGTTCGGCGGCGCCGGTCCACCGGGGGACCGACCGGCGGGTGGCGTGGCCGCCTCGTCCGCCGAGAGACCGCAGGAGGCCCGATGGACGACGAGGCCCGCGTGCTGGCCCTCTGCGACCAGCTGCTCGCCGAGCACGACCCCCGCGCCGAGGACCCGGTCACGGTGCTCGGGGCCCAGTTCGACCTCGGCCTGGCCTGGGTCCACTTCCCGGAGGGCTTCGGCGGGCTCGGGCTGAGCCCGAAGCTGCAGAAGACGGTCAACGAGCGGCTGCTCGCCGCCGGGGTGCCCAGCCCGTACGCCCGCAACCCCATCGGCCACGGCATGGGCGCGCCCACGGTGGTCACCCACGGCAGCGACGACCAGCGGGGCCGGTACCTGCGCCCGCTGTTCACCGGCGAGGAGATCTGGTGCCAGCTCTTCAGCGAGCCCGGCGCCGGCTCCGACGTCGCCTCGCTCGCCACCACCGCCGTGCGCGACGGCGACGAGTGGGTGCTCAACGGCCAGAAGGTGTGGACCACGCTGGCCCACCTGGCCCGCTGGGGGATGATCATCACCCGCACCGACCCCGACCAGCCCAAGCACAAGGGCCTCACCTACTTCGTGGTCGACATGCACGCGCCCGGCGTCGACGTCCGCCCGCTGCGCCAGATGACCGGCGAGGCCGAGTTCAACGAGGTCTTCTTCGACGACGTGCGCATCCCCGACACCGAGCGCCTCGGCGAGGTGGGCGAGGGCTGGCGGGTGTCGCTCACCACCCTCATGAACGAGCGGGTCGCCATCGGCGGAGCCATCCCCCGACGTGAGGGCGGCGTCATCCGCGAGGCGCTGAAGGTCTGGCGGTCCCTCGACGACGATCGGCGCGCCGACCCCGTGCTGCGGGACGAGATGACGCGGCTGTGGATCGATGCCGAGGTCCTGCGGCTCACCAACATCCGTGCCTCCCAGCTGCGCTCCGTCGGCACCCCCGGGCCCGAGGGCTCGGTCGGCAAGCTCATGTCCGCCGAGCACAACAAGGCGGTGATGAGCTTCGCCGTCGACCTCCTCGGCGCCGGCGGCATGCTCTACACCGACTACTCGATGACCCGGCCCACCACCGCCCTCGCCTGGGACTGCCCCCAGAAGGGCTTCCTGCGCATGCGGGCCCAGTCGATCGAGGGCGGCACCACCGAGGTCATGAAGAACATCCTCGGCGAGCGGGTCCTCGGCCTCCCCGGCGACGTGCGGGTCGACAAGGAGCTGCCCTGGAAGGACGTCCCCCGCAGCTGATGGAGCTCCTCCTGGTGCGCCACGCCCTGCCCGAGCGGGTGGAGGTCAGCGAGGGCCCGGTCGACCCCGACCTGTCCCCGGTGGGCCACGCCCAGGCGGCCGCCCTCGCCGGCTGGCTCGACGGCGAGGCCCGCCTCGACGCCGTGTACACCAGCCCGTTGGCCCGGGCCGTGCAGACCGCCGAGCCCCTGGTGCGGGCCCAGGGCACCACGCCGGTGGTCGAACCCGACGTGGCCGAGTGGGACCGCGACGCCCACGCCTACATCCCCATCGAGGAGCTGCGGGCCACGAACCACCCGTGGTGGCGAGCCATGGCCTCGGGCGACTGGACGGCGCTCGGGGTCGACCCGGTGGCCTTCGTGGCCCGGGTGGTCGCCGCCGTCGACGGCATCGCGGCCCGCCACCCCGGGCAGCGGGTCGCGGTCGTGTGCCACGGCGGCGTGATCAACGCCTACCTGGGCACGGTGCTCGGGATCGAGCGGGTGCTGTGGTTCGACCCCGGCTACACGTCGATCTCCCGGGTGCTCGTGTCGGGCGAGGGCGTCCGGTCGATCCGGAGCGTCAACGAGACCGGCCACCTGCGATCGGTCGCCGGTTGACCGAGCTGGTCACCCGGCGGCTCGACGGCGTCGCCGTCTACGACCGTCCGGCGGCGCCGGGGGCCGCCACGCCGCCCGCCCGGCTGGTGGTGGTCCACGGGTCCCTCGACCGGGGCGCCTCCTTCGCCAAGGCCACCCGGCGGCTGCCCGACGTCGAGGTCACGCGCTACGACCGTCGGGGCTACGGCCGATCGGTGGACGCCGGTCCGGGCACCGTCGACCAGCACGTCGACGACCTCCTGGCCGTCCTGGACGAGCGGCCGGCGGTGGTGGTCGGCCACAGCTTCGGCGGCGTGCTGGCGATCCTGGCGGCCCAGCGCCGCCCCGACCTGGTCCCGGCGGTGGGCGCGTTCGAGTCGCCCATGCCCTGGGCCCCCTGGTGGCCCCGCAGCTCGGCCGGATCGAAGGCCGTCCTGACGGCGGGGGAGCACGGTGCCGGGGCGGCGGCCGAGTCGTTCCTGCGCCGGATGATCGGCGACGAGCGCTGGGAGCGCCTGCCACCGTCCACCAAGGAGGCCCGGCGGGCCGAGGGCGCCGCCCTGCTGGCCGAGCTCCGCGAGATGCGGGCCGTCGGGCCGCTGTACGACCCGGCCGAGCTCACCTTCCCGCTGGTGGTCGGCCGGGGCACCACCTCCGACGCCCACCACCGCGAGTCGGCCGACCGGCTGGCCGCCGGCGCGCCGCACGCCCGGCTGCTCGTGGTCGACGGTGCCGGCCACGCTGCCCACAGCACCCACCCCGATGCCTTCGCCGGCTTCGTCGCCGCCGCCCTCGCCGCCGGCGGCTGATCCCGGCGCTGCGCAACGTCCCCCGCTGGGACCCGACCCGACGGCGCCCCTCGGTAGGGTGCCGCCATGGCCGACCAGCAGCCCGTGCACCTGACCCCGTCCGGTCCCCCCGAGACCGTCCTCGACCCCGAACCCCCGGAGGTGCTGGCCGAGCTCGCCGAGGCCCTCAGCGCCCCGCTCGGGGGCCGCCGGGATGCGGTGGCGGCCGTCGTGGCCGCCCACCCACGGTTCCTCGACGCCTGGGCCCGCCTGGGCGACCTCGGCCGCGACGACGTGGAGTCCTACGCCGCCTACCGGGTGGGCTACCACCGCGGCCTCGACCGGCTGCGCCAGAGCGGTTGGCGCGGCAGCGGCTACGTCCGGTGGCAGCACCCGGAGAACCGCGGGTTCCTGCGGGCGCTCGACGGCCTGGGCCGGATGGCCGGGCGCATCGGCGAGCAGGACGAGGCGGAGCGCTGTGCCCAGTTCCTCGGCCAGCTCGACCCGTCCTGGCCGCCCGCCGACCTCGGCTGAGCCGGGTCGCCGCCGGCGATCCCGCCGGCAGCCCCCGAACTTTGGAGCATTCGCGCCACCCCCCGACGCGAATGCTCCAAAGTTCGGGATGAGGGGGGATGACGGAGGCGGGGTCATCGGCGCGTAAGCGCGGGCGACCTGAGGGGTCAGGGGTCACAACGCCGCCACGGCGGCCCCGGACCCCGAAAGGACCCTCGATGACCACCCGCTCCCGCCGGCTCTGCTCCCTGGCCGTCGGCGTCGCCAGCCTCGCCGGTGGCGTCCTCGTCGCCTTCCCCACGGCGGCGCACGCCGCCCCGCCGTTCCTGCGGGCCAACGACGCCACCTGCACCGCCGGCGTGTGGACCGTCCACTGGCTGGTCGACAACGCCGACGCGACGCCCATGACCGTCACCGCCGCCTCCACCACCGGGGCGACCGCCGGGCCGCTGACCTTCGGCCCGAACCCGGCGCCCGCCGGCGCGTCGTCCGGCGCCACCCAGACCTTCGCCTTCGGCACCACCGGCACCATCACCGCCCACCTCACCACCACCCACCCGGCCCAGCCGGCGGTGGACACCACCGCCAGCTGGACCATCGGGTCGACCCCGGTCGGCATGACCGTCACCGACCACTGCACCCCGGCACCCCCGGCCGTGGTGCAGGACGTGCACGTGAGCCCGAGCCAGGTCGCCCCCGGTGGCACGGTCACGGTGAGCGGGCACTGCCAGCCCTCGTCGAGCGGGTTCGCCATCTCGCCCGCGTTCGAGGACGAGCCGCCGACGCACGACGTCGCCGGCGTGGGCGCCGCCCCGTTCGCCAGCGCCGCCGACGGCTCGTTCTCGACCCAGGGCATCGTCGACCCCGGCACGGCTCCCGGCCACTACGCCGTCAGCATCCGCTGCGGCGGGGGCACGCTCGCCGTCAGCGCCGACCTCGTCGTGGCGGGCAGCTACCAGGCCTTCGACCCCAACGCCACCGATGACCTGACCGGCGACACGCCCGTGCTGGTCACCCCGACCTTCACCGGCTGATCACCGTCGTCCACGCCGATGCTCGGCGCCCGGTCCCGACGACGGGATCGGGCGCCGGCGCGCCCGGCCACCGAGCAGCGCCGGCCCCGGCTCCGTAGCATCGGCGCCATGAGCGCACCCGACGGCGGACCCACCCCCTTCCCCGAGCACGGCCGCGGTGCCGACGAGCTGCTGGGCGAGCTCGACGAGCTGGCCCGTGGCGACATCGACTGGCGCTCGGGGCGGGCGTTCAGCCTCGTCTACAACCCCGACGACGCCGAGCTCGAGCGCCTGCAGGAGGCGGTCGTCTCCCGCTACTTCCACGAGAACGCCCTGAACCCGTTCAAGTACCCGAGCCTCGTGCACATGGAGGCCGAGGTCGTCGCCATGGGCGCGTCCCTCCTCGGCACCGATCCGAAGGCCGGCACCATGTCGAGCGGCGGGACCGAGTCGATCTTCCTCGCCGTCCACACCGCCCGCAGCCACGGAGCCCAGCAACGGGGGATCGGCGCGCCGAACATCGTCACCGCCGACACGGTCCACCCCGCGTTCGCCAAGGCCTGCCACTACCTGGGCGTCGAGCACCGGAAGGCCTCCGTCGGCGCCGACCTGCGGGCCGACCCCGACGCCATGGCCGCGCTGGTCGACGACGACACCGTGCTCCTCGTCGGATCGTCGCCGTGCTACCCGTTCGGCGTCGTCGACCCCATCCCGGCCATCGCCGGCTTGGCCGCCGAGCGGGGCATCCTCTGCCACGTCGACGCCTGCCTCGGCGGCTGGCTGCTGCCCTTCTGGGAGCGCCTCGGCGAGCCGGCCGCCCCGTGGGACTTCCGGGTCGACGGGGTCACGTCGATCTCGGCCGACATCCACAAGTACGGCTACTGCTTCAAGGGCGCATCGCTGATCCTGTACCGCGACCCCGCCCTGGTGCAGCACCAGTGGTTCGTCTACGACGAGTGGCCCGGCGGCCTCTACGGCTCGGTCACCACGGCCGGCACCCGCCCGGCGGCTCCCATCGCCGGCGCCTGGGCCACCATCACGTTCCTCGGCACCGACGGCTACCTGCGCAAGGCCGCCCAGGTGCGCGACGCCACCCGGCAGCTGCAGGCCGGCATCGCCGAGATCGACGGCATCGAGATCACCGGTGAGCCCGACCTCAGCCTCTTCCAGATCTCGTCGTCCACGCTCGACATCGGTGCGGTCGGCGACGTGCTCGACGACCGCGGGTGGAACCTCGATCGCCAGCAGGGCGGCCTGCACCTCATGGTCTCGCCCTACCACCTCCACGTCGTCGACCAGCTGCTGGCCGACCTCGCCGACGCCGCCGCCCACCACGGGGAGAGCCGGGGCAAGGCGGCGGCCTACGGCGGCATCGCCGACCTCGGCTGACCGGGTCGGTGGACGTCCCGACGGCGGGCCTGCCATCGTTCGCGGGCGCCGTCCTCGCCGGAGGTGCCTCGCGCCGCATGGGCACGGACAAGGCGGCGATCCTGGTCGACGGCGTGGCCATGGCCCGACGCGTCGCGGACGCGCTCGTCGGAGCCGGCGCCCGCGACGTCATCGCGGTCGGCGGCGACGCATCGCTCCTCACGGGCCTGGGGCTCGACGCGGTGCCGGATCGCTGGCCGGGCGAGGGACCGCTCGGTGGCATCGTGACCGCGCTCGAGGCCGTCGAGGACCTCGCCGGCGGGGGCTCCTCGACGCCCGCCGGGTCCGGCATCGTGGTGGTCGCCGCCTGCGACCTGCCGGCGCTGACCCCCGAGGTCGTGGTGGACCTGGTGACGGCGCTGGCGTCCGCCCCCGTCGAGGTCGGCGCCGCCGTCCCCGTCGTCGACGGGGTCGCCCAGCCCCACCTGCTCGCCCTGCGAGCGACGGCGGCGCCGGTGCTGCGCGAGGCGTTCTCGGCCGGGGCGCGCGCCCCGCGTCGGGCGCTGCGGGCCGCCGGCGTGGTGGAGGTCGACCTCGGCGACGACGCCGCCCTGCGCGACGTCGACCGACCGGAGGACCTGCCGGCGGGCTGACCCGATCAGGCCTCGTCGGCCTCGAGCCCGCGGGCGGTCACGAAGCCGACGAGGGCGGCCGAGCGCGGGGCGACCTCGGCCCACCGGCGGTCACCGAGGTCGAACGAGGCGAGTGCGGCGGTCGGGAACGGCGGGGCGGCGGGGTCGAGCAGGGCGGCCAGCTCCTCGATGCCCGGGTTGTGGCCGACGAGCACGACGGCGCCGGCGTCGGCGGGCAGCTCGCGCACGAGGTCGAGGAGGCGCCCGGGGTCGTCGCCGTCGTCGTACAGGCGCGGCTCGACCCGCAGGGGCGCGCCGAGCGCCTCGGCCAGCGGTTCGGCCGTCTCCCGGGCGCGGCGGGCGTCGGACGTGACCACCAGGTCGACCGGCCAGCCGGCGACGTGGCGGGCGATGACGAGCCGAGCCCGCTGGCCCCGCCGGTTCAGGGGCCGATCGCGGTCTCGCGCCGACGCGTCCGACCAGTCGGACTTGGCGTGGCGGAGCAGGTGCAGGACGGGCATGGCCCGGCATCGTCGCACCGACGCTCCCGCGCCTCAACCCGGGTTCGATCCCCGCCCCGCCCGAGGGTGGGCGGATACGCTGATCCGCCGGACCGGTGCGGCTCCACGCCGTCGGCCGGCACCGATCAGCCCCGAGAGGAAGCCGTGGACGTCCCCCAGATCGACGTCGGCCAGCTGGCCGAGGCCCGAGCGGCCGGCGCCTTCGTGCTCGACGTGCGCCAGCCCGACGAGTACGACCAGGCCCACGTGCCCGGAGCCGTCCTGATCCCGCTGGCCGAGGTGCCCGACCGCGTCGCCGAGGTCCCCGCCACCGCGCCGGTGTACGTCATCTGCCGGAGCGGGGCCCGCAGCCAGCGGGCGGCCGAGCACCTCCGCTCCCTGCACCTCGACGCCCGCAACGTCACCGGTGGCACCCTGGCCTGGATCGAGGCGGGCCACCCGGTGGCCACCGGCCCCGCGGCCGGCTAGCCGGCCATGGCCCCCAGCGTCCGGCCCGAGCCGGTCCGGGAGTGGATCGACTCGCAGGAGGCGCTCGAGGGCGCCATCGACGACCTCGCCGGCGCCTCTGCCTACGCGCTCGACACCGAGTTCCACCGCGAGCGCACCTACTTCCCCAAGCTGGCGCTGGTGCAGATCGCCTGGGACGACCGCCTGGTCCTCATCGATCCGCTGGCGGTCGACGTCGGACCCCTGCGCACCGTGCTCGACGGGTCCGGGGTCGCCGTGCTGCACGCCGCCGACCAGGACCTCGAGGTGCTCGAGCTGGTGTGCGGGACGGTGCCGTCGACGCTGTTCGACACCCAGGTCGCCGCCGGCTTCCTGGGCATGGCCACCCCGTCGCTGGCCTCGCTCTACGAGCGCGAGCTGGGCCTGCACGTGCCCAAGGCCGACCGGTTGACCGACTGGCTGGCCCGCCCGCTCACCGAGGCGCAGATGGCCTACGCCGCCTCCGACGTCGCCCACCTCCTCGAGGTCTACGAGTCCGAGGTGGCGAGGTTGGAGGCGAGGGGCCGGCTGACGTGGGCCCAGGACGAGTGCGAGGAGCAGCGGCAGCGACCCCGCGGCGCACGCGACCCCGACGAGGCGTGGCGCCGGATCAAGGAGGCCCGCCAGCTGCGCGGCAAGGCACGTTCGGTCGCCCGGGCCGTCGCCGCCTGGCGAGAACGGCGGGCGGCCACCATCGACCAGCCGCCGCGGTTCGTGCTGCCCGACCTCGCCGTGGTCGGCATCGCCCAGCGCCCGCCGTCGACCATCGCCGAGCTGCGCAAGGTGCGCGGCCTCGACGAGCGGCACCTCCGCGACGACCTCGCCAAGCAGGTCCTGGCCGCCGTCGAGGAAGGCAAGCGCACCACCCGGGCCGTCCCCGACGACGGCCCCGCCCGCGAGCTCGACCGCGAGCTGCGCCCAGCCGTCGGCCTGGTGTCGGCGTGGGTGAGCCAGCTCGCCCGCGACGAGGAGATCGACACCGCGCTCGTCGCCACCCGGGCCGACCTCGAGGCCCTGCTCCGAGGTGATGCCGACGCCCGCCTCGCCGAGGGATGGCGAGCGGCGCTGGTCGGCGAGCGCATCCGCCGCCTGGTGGCCGGCGAGGCCGCCCTGGCCTTCAACGGCAACGGTGGCCTGGTGCTCGAGGAGCGGTCGCACCGGCCGATCTGAGCGCGGGCCGGCACCCAGCGGTCAGTGGGCCAGGATGAGCCCGACCGCCAGCACGGTGAGGAGGCCGGTGCCGGCGGCCACGAACCGCCAGTCGCGCCGGCGGATCCAGCGCAGCACGAGCCACACCACCCGGATGATGGGCACGGCCACGAGCACGACCACCATCGCCACCGCCAGGGCGTGGTGGATCGACTCGGGCACGACGAGGGCGGCGACGCCGAGCGCGGCGACGAGGCCGAGCGCGGCCTGCAGGAACGCCACGAGCAGCCGCTGGCGACCCTGGTTGGGGTTCGGCGGCGGCCCGCTCGGCCCGGTCGGCCCGGTCGGCCCGGTCGGTCCGCTCATCCCTTGATCCCGAGCAGGAGCGCCACCACGACGAGGGCGCCGGTGATGACGAGGCGGATGCGCTGGGGGTGCAGGCGGGTCTGGAGCCACGAGCCGAACGTGCCGCCCAGGAGGCCCCCCACGACGACCGCGGCGCCGTGGCGGAACTCGATGCGGCCCTGCCCGCCGTAGACGACCAGGCTGGCGGCGGCGGTGATGGCCACGGTGAAGGTGGTGGTGGCCGCCGCCACGCGGACGGGCACGTGCATGATCTCGGACATGGTGGGCGTCTTGATGAACCCGCCCCCCACGCCGGCGATCCCCGACACGAACCCGGCCCCGGCCATGGCCAGCAGCCCGGCCGGGACCCGCTGGGCGTGGTACGGGACCACGTCCTCGTCCAGCTGGTAGGCGCCGGCCAGCGTGCCCGGCCACTCACCCGGCTCCTCCTCCACGAAGGCGGCCGAGGGCTTGTTGCGGAGCCCCTTGCGCCGGCCCGATGCGAGCGCGGCGGCCAGGGCGACCAGCGCCAGCAGGCGGCTGAGGACCGACCGGGCGATCACGCCACCGACCACGGCGCCGATGATGGCGCCGGCGCTCGACGGGATCTCGAGGGTGACGCCCAGGCGGTGGTGGACGAGGCCGGCACGCAGCTGGCGGGGAGCGGCGGCGAGCGACCCGGCGGCCACCGACAAGATGCCGAGCGGCGCCGCCTCGCGCGGGTCCATCCCCAACAGCACCAGCAGGGGCACGAGGAACACGGCACCGCCGAGCCCGCCGAGCGCGCCGATGCCGGCGGTGGCCGCCGCCAGGGCCACCAGGGCCGGGAGCGGGATCACGGCGCCGGTGCCCGGCGGCCGAAGGTGACGAGCGGGCCCAGACCGGACGGCGTCATCGCGCGGGGGCCGTCACGGCCGCGCGTCGTGGCGCACGACCACGGCGGTGCCGGCCGCGACCCGCCCGTCGAACGGCCCGCCCTCGCCACGACCGTCACTGGCCAGCTCGACCGTGCCCTCGATGCCGGCGACCTCGCTGGGGTCGTCGCCGAAGGCCACGAGGACGGTGCGCGGGTCGTCGCCGTCGGCGGTCCGGACGAACCCGAGGAGGTCGGGCGCGGCCGGATCGGCGGGGAGGAGCCGGAGGTCGCCGTGGCGCAGCGACGCCGACGCCCGGCGGGCGGCGAGCAGCCGGCGGTAGAGGTGCAGGATCGACCCCTCGTCGGCTCGCTGGTGCTCGACGTTGCGGACCTCGGCCTCGGGCGGGAACGGGAGCCAGGGGTCGGCGGTGGGCCAGCCATGGCCGGGGGAGCCGTCCCAGGGGATCGGGGCCCGGCAGCCGTCGCGGCCACCCGGGTCGAGCACCCGGTCGGCGGGCACCACCGCGTCCTCGAGGCCCAGCTCCTCACCGGCGTAGAGGAATGGCGTGCCCCGCAACCCGAGCAGCAGGACGGCGGCGGCGCGGGCCCGCGCCTCGGAGCCGCCGTAGCGGGTCCGGTGCCGCCGGTTGTCGTGGTTGGACAGCACCCAGGTGGGCCAGGCGCCGATGCGGTCGTGGGTGCCGTAGGTGGTCTCGATCTGCTGCCGCCACGCCGTGGCCGACCAGGGCGCGTACAGGGGCGGGAAGTTGAAGGCCAGGTGCAGCTCGTCGCCCTGGCCGAGGTAGGTGGCGACCCGCTCGGTGTCGAGCAGGTACACCTCGCCGATGGACATCCGGTCGCCGGGGTAGCCGTCGATCAACGTGCGGATGCGCCGGAGCAGGGCGTGGGTCTCGGGCCGGTCGTTCAGCACCACGTGGCTGAGGCCGGCGAGGTCCTCGGGGTCGTCGGCGAGCTCGGGGTCCTTGCCGATGAGGTGGATGACGTCCATCCGGAAGCCGTCGACGCCGCGGTCGAGCCAGAAGCGCAGCGTGTCGTGCATGGCCGCCTCGACCTCGGGGTTGGCCCAGTTGAGGTCGGGCTGCTCCTTCAGGAACAGGTGCAGGTACGACTGCCCGGTGGCCGGATCGGGCTCCCACGCCGAGTCGTAGGTGAACGAGGCCACCCAGTTGTTGGGCGGGGAGCCGTCGGCCGGGGTGTCGCGCCACACGTACCAGTCGCGCTTGGGGTCGTCGCGCGACGACCGGGCCGCCACGAACCAGGGGTGGGCCTCCGACGTGTGGTTGGGCACCCAGTCGACGATGACGCGCAGGCCGCGCTCGTGGGCCTCGGCGAGCAGCCGGTCGAAGGCGGCGAGGTCGCCGAACATCGGATCGACGTCGCAGAAGTCGGCCACGTCGTAGCCGTAGTCGGCCATCGGAGAGCGGTAGAAGGGCGAGATCCACACGGCGTCGACGCCGAGCCACACGAGGTGGTCGAGGTGCTGGCGGATGCCTTCGAGGTCGCCGACGCCCGATCCCGTCGTGCCGGCGAAGGACCGGGGGTAGATCTGGTAGCCGACGGCGTCGTGCCACCACGGGCGCGGCGTCGGATCGGTCGAGGCGCTGGTGGTGGCGGGGTCGGGCACCGGCGCAGCCTAGCGGTGGGCGCCGGACCACCCGGAGGGGTCACCGGGCGTCATGGGGGTTGCCGTCGTGCGCTGATGGACACCGAGAGTGCACGAACGGGTCCAATTGTCACGGTCGGAGGTGCAACGGCTATGCTGACCGGACGTTTCAGCGGATCGGCACCGGGAGTTCGGCCCGTGAAAAAGGGGCGACATCGTCGATTCGAGGAGGCCCGGGCGCTCAAGCGCTCGGACGGCGACCTCGACATCGACGCCATCTTCGAAGAGCGCAGTGACGAGCCGTGTCCCGAGTGCGGGGCCGAGCCCGGTGCCGAGCACGCGTCGTGGTGCCTGCACGACGACGGCACCGAGGACGACTGATCCGCTGCTGACCCCGGGCGCCGACGGGCACCCGCAGCCCCACCCTCCCCCTCGTCGCCGCCCGCGACGCGCGCCCCCGATCGGACACCTGCGTTGCGCACCATCGCCCTCGTCGCCCACGTCGACCACGGCAAGACCACCCTCGTCGACGCCATGCTGCGCGCCACCGGCGCCTTCGGCGACCACGGCGAGGTCGTCGACCGCGTCCTCGACTCCAACGACCAGGAGCGCGAGCGCGGCATCACCATCCTCGCCAAGGCCGCCTCGGTCACCTGGCAGGGCGAGCGGATCAACCTCGTCGACACCCCCGGCCACGCCGACTTCGGCGGCGAGGTCGAGCGGGGCCTCGCTCTCGTCGACGGCGTGCTGCTGCTCGTCGACGCCGCCGAGGGGCCGCTGCCCCAGACCCGCTACGTGCTGTCCAAGGCGCTGGCCGCCGACCTGCCCGTGGTCGTCGTGGTCAACAAGGTCGACCGCGGCGACGCCCGGGCCGCCGAGGTGGTCGACGAGATCTACGAGCTGTTCTTCGACCTCGACGCCTCCGAGCACCACGTCGAGTTCCCCATCGTCTCGGCGGTGGCCCGCGAGGGGCGCAGCGTGGCCGGCATCGACGTGCCCGGCCCCGACGACGACCTGACCGCCCTGTTCGACGCCATCATCGCCACCGTCCCCGCTGCCACCGGCGATCCCGACGCCCCGCTGCAGGCGCTGGTCACCAACCTCGACGCGTCCGAGTACCTCGGCCGCCTGGCCATCGGGCGGGTCGTGCAGGGCCGCTTGCGCCGGGGCGACCAGGTGGTGCTCCTCAAGGAGGCCGAGTCCGACGACGACTCGCTGGTCGGCGAGGTCGGCGGCGGTGCCCCCATGGTCGTGCGGCGCAAGGTCACCCAGCTGCTCGGCTTCGAGGGCGTCGAGCGAGCCGAGGTGGACGAGCGGGCCGCCGGCGACCTGTTCGTCCTGGCCGGATTCCCCGAGGTCGAGATCGGCGACACGGTGGCCGATCCGGCCACGCCCAAGCCCCTGCCCCGCCTCGAGGTCGACGAACCCGTCCTGCGCATGACGTTCGGCGTCAACACCTCCCCGCTGGCTGGCCAGGAGGGCAAGTACCTCACCTCCCGGCACCTCCGCGAGCGCCTCGAGCGCGAGGTCCTCGGCAACGTGTCCATCCGGCTCCACGACACCGAGTCGCCCGACATCATCGAGGTCGCCGGGCGGGGCGAGCTCCAGCTGGCCGTGCTCATCGAGAGCATGCGCCGCGAGGGCTACGAGCTGCAGGTGAGCCGGCCCGAGGTGGTCGTCCGCGAGATCGACGGCAAGCGCCACGAGCCGATCGAGGAGGCCATCGTCGACGTGCCCGACGAGCACGTGGGCGCCGTCACCCAGGCGCTCGCCCCCCGCAAGGGCAAGGTCACCGACCTGCGTCCAGGCGACACCGGCCGCACGATCGTCCGGCTCGAGGCGCCCTCACGTGGCCTCATCGGCTTCCGCTCCCAGCTGCTCACCGTCACCCGCGGCACGGCGATCATGCACCAGCACCACGCGGGCTGGGTGCCGTGGGTCGGCGACCTCCCTTCGCGCAAGGGCGGCGCCATGATCGCCGACCGGGCCGGCGCCACCACGGGGTACGCCCTCGACAACCTGCAGCAGCGGGGCGAGATGTTCGTGGGTCCGGGTGTCACGGTGTACGAGGGCATGATCGTCGGCGAGAACGCCCGGGCCGACGACATGGTCGTCAACGTGGTGCGCGAGAAGCAGAAGACGAACATCCGCACCCACAGCGCCGACGAGGCCATCAAGCTCACCCCGCCGCGCGACCTCACGCTCGAGGGCGCCCTCGAGTGGATCGCCGACGACGAGCTGGTCGAGGTCACCCCCGAGGCGCTGCGCATCCGCAAGCGGCTCCTCACCGAACCCGAGCGCCGGCGCCTGTCGAAGCGCTGAGGTCGGTGGGCGACCGCGCCCCGGCGCTGAGCCCGTCGGCCCATGGGCCGGGTGACCGGTGCCGTGGTACAAGCGACGACGTGGCGCACGGACCCAGCCCCTCCCGGTGTGTGCGCACCGCGGCCCTGATGCTCACCTTCGTCGTCCTCCTCGGGGTCGCGGCCTGCTCGCCGTCGGCGCCCGAGGCGGCATCGACGAGCACCCGGGCCCACTCGGGGCGTGACCGTGCCGAGGCCGACGCCGTCTCGGGCACGACCACACCGGCCGCCAGCGGCTGCCCGGGCACCGGTTCGGCGACCTCGCCCCTGCGGGGCAGCGCGCCGTGGATCCGCGATCGGTACGGGCTGTCGCCGCTCATCGCCGACGGCCACGGCGGGCAGGGGATCTCGGTGGTCGTGGTCGCCGAGGCCTCCGCCGACGCCGGGGCCTTCGCGAGCTTCGCCGCCTGCTACGGGGTGACCGTGGCGCTGCAGCAGTCGGTCTTCGGGGGTGGTGCCCTGCCGGCCCCCGGCATCGAGCCGACGCTCGACGTCCAGTCGGTGGTGATCGGCGCGCCGAACCTCGCCTCGTTGCAGCTGGTGGTCGAGGGATCCGGGGGCTTCGGCGCCGTGGCCCAGGCCATCGCCGCCGGCACCTACGGCCACGTCGACATCGTCACCTACAGCTACGCCACCTGCCTGTCGAAGGCGACGGGCGTCTCCACCACGTCGGCGGCCATCTCGTCGCTGGTCTCGGCCGGCACGTGGGTGCTGGCGTCGGCCGGTGATGCCGGCTCGACCGCCTGCACCCCCAAGGGCGCCTGCGCCAACCCGGCGCCGACCCTCCTCGACGTCAACTACCCGGCCGCCGACCCCGACGTGCTGGCGGTGGGCGGCACGCAGCTGCTGCCCGACAGCTCGGTCGACGTGGTGTGGAACGCCCAGACCTACGCCCAGGCGTCCGGCGGGACCACCACGACCACGGCGTCGTCCAGCGGCACCGGGTCGCTCCTCGGCCCCTGCGCCGGAGGTGGCGGGGGAGCGGCCACCACCCAGCCGCTGACCCCGCCGTCGTGGCAGGCCGCCGCCGGGCGCACCACGCGCGGGGTGCCCGACGTCGCCGGCCTGGCCGGGGCCCCGGGCGCAGAGATCGTGGCCGTGGGCGGGGCCGACTGGTTCAACGACGGCGGCACCTCGCTGGCCTCGCCGCTGACCGCCGGCGGCCTGGCATCGGTGCGCAGCGCCCTGCGCGCCGCCGGCGTCGACGTGCAGGTGCCGATCGCCCAGGCGCTGTGGGCCCTCGGCGGGTCCGGGTCCCCGGCGCTGACCGACGTCACCAGCGGCACCAACGACCTCTACGGCCTCGGCTGCTGCACCGCCGGGGCAGGGTACGACGAGGCGAGCGGCTGGGGCACGCTGCAGTTCGCCGCCCTCGTCGGCGCGCTGCAGGCGGCGCCGGGGCTGGTCGGGCCGGCGTCGACGACCCCGACCTCGAGTGGGTCCTCCACCTCCACCTCGTCGTCGACCACCGCCGCCCCGTCGACGACGACCACGTCGACGACCACCAGCACGACACGGCCACCGACCTCGTCGACCACCTCCACCACCCGCGCCCCGACCACGACGACGAAGGCGGCCTGAGCGGCCATGACCCTGCCCACCGACCTCGAACCCATCGTGCTGGCGGTCCGCGACGCCGCCCTGCAGCTGGTGCAGGACGAGCGCGGCGTCCGGGTCGAGGACTACCTGACCGTGCTCGCGGCCGCGGCCGGCGAGGCCACCCTGGTCGACGCCGACCTGTTCGACATCGAGGCCAACGACCTGACGCCCGGCGCCGGCGTGTTCGGCGACGCCATCAACCAGGTGCTCACCGGGGACGCCACCGACGCCGCCGGCCTCCACCCGACGACGACCGTCGGCGTCCTGGTCGACCAGCTGGTGCCCGACGTCGTGGGCACCGATGCCTTCGGCGAGCTGGGCGAGCGCTACGCGCGGGTCGCGGCGGCCGCGGGATCGCTGCCCTGGGGCGAGGTGGCGGTGGCCCTGCCCGACGACCACCGCCCGTGGGTGCTCCCGCTGCGGGTCGCGTTCGAGCTGCGGCCGCTGGTCGTGGCCGCGGCCGCGGCCGCGGCCGACGCCGGGTGGAGCCGGCACGAGGTGGTGGCCGCCGCGCTCGCCTCGGCCATCGCCCAGGCCGCCGGCGCCCTCGACCCGCCGACCTCGGTGGGCCTCGCCCTCGACGTCACGTTCGGCATGGCCAAGGTCGTCCCGATGTCGCGCGCCGCCTTCGAGGAGGCGGCGGGAGGCTGAGGGAGCCCGACGCAGCGGCGGACCCGCCACCGCCGACCCGCCCGTCTCAGCCCTGGCCGCGGGCCAGCCCGATGGCCTGGTCGATCGCCAGGTCGATCTCGTCGGGCCCCATCACCACCAGCGCGGATCGCCGGCCGGCGCGGGCCTCGAGCGCCGCCTGGGCTCGCTCGCGAGACGGGTCGTGGAGGCGGTCGGGCACGTCGACCAGCAGCGGGCCGACGACGATGCCCGACAGCGTGCGGACCCCGCCGCGCGTGCCGCCGTGGTGGTACTGCAACGGCCCGCCGTAGAGGGCGCCCTTCTCGATCCGGAACTCGGGGAGGCGGTTCTCGGTGCGGGCCTCGAGGCCGTGCACGATGGCCATCAGGAGCGCGTGCTGGGCGCGGGTGCGCTCGTCGCACAGCGCGAGGACGTCGTCGGCCCCCAGGGGGACGGCCAGCCGCTCGAGCATGCGCAGCGCCGGCTCGTAGGCCCGCTTCTTCTTGCCGGTGCGGATCTTGCGGATCGCCCGGGGGCCGGGAAGCCGCCGGGTGACGCGGGCCAGGGACGGGTGCTCGGCGAAGCGGCCGGCGTCGACGCCGTTGCGCCGGGCCCGGCGCAGCTGGCGATCCTCGACGGCCACGGACTGGTCGGCGAGGGCGGCATCGGCCGCCTCGCGGACCCGACGCAGGGCCCACACCAGGACCTGGTTCTCCTCGATGTCGTAGGCCCGCGATGGGGTGGCGCAGATGTAGACGTCGGGGTTGCCGAAGCTGGCGGCGCGAGCCGAGATGGTCTCTGACCACAGCACCGGTCCCCGCACCTCGCCGACGCACCGCTCGGCCTGGGTCTGCATCGAGGTGGCCAGCGAGCGGACGGTGTGCGGGAAGGCGTCGAGGAGCTGCTCGGCCTCGGCCGAGGTGGACACCGCCAGGCCGACCAGCCGCTCGACGTCGCGCCCGGTGATGCCGGTGAGCGCCGCCACGGTGGCGACCACGTCGAACGGGCGGGCCAGCCGACCCCACAGGTCGCGGAAGGCGTCGTAGCCGGCGTCGCCGGGCCTGGCGTCGTCGTGGTGGTCGGCGGCGACGTGGAGGGTGTTCGCCATGGCCGGGGGGCCTAGACGGCCAGCTCGACGCCGAGGACCTCGCTGATGGTCCGCTGGGCCTCCGCCTGCTCCGGAGCATCGAGGTGCTGGGCCACCGCCCGGTACAGCGTGGTGGCCCGCCGATCCTCCATGCCCTCGAACTGGGGGAGGAAGTAGGCGTAGAAGACCTCGTAGAGCAGCCGGGATGGGGTGGGCCCGTCCTTGGCCCGCCGGGCGGCGTACTTGGCGGCGTCGAGGTACACGGCCGGCCCGAGGTCGGAGAACTTCCGCAGGGGCAGCAGCTTCTGCACGATCTCGCCCGGCCCGTCGAGCAGCTGGCGATAGGTGTCGTCGTCGGGCGTGCCCACCTCGATGAAGGCGAAGCGCCGCATCAGCGCGTACGACATGTCGAACAGGAGGTTCTTGTCGAACACGTTCATGGTGGCGATGATCCGCCAGCCGGCCGGCACCCGGATCACATCGGTCTTCTCGGGCGGCTCGATGCCCGACGGCACGAGGGAGATGGGGTTCGGCTGGCCCTTGCGCTTGAAGGGCAGCACCACCGCCGCCCCCGACAGCACGGTGAAGAGCTGGCCGAAGGCCCGGTCGAAGTTGGACCGGTTGAGCTCGTCGATGACCAGCCACCGCCCGCTCTCGATGGCGTCCACGAACAGGCCGGGCCGGAAGATCAGCCCGTCGACGGTGGGCTGCAGGCCGCCGATGGTCTCGAACGTCGTCCACTCGCTGGTGGCGGTCGTGGGCAGGTAGCCGGTGCACATCATCGACTGCCGAGCGACCTCGGCGCTGATGTAGGCCAGCGTCGTCTTGCCGGTGCCGGGAGGTCCGGTGAGGATCACGTGCTTGCCGGCGTCGACGGCGGCGACGACCTGGTCGCAGACGTACTCGGGCAGCAGGAGACCGTCGTCGCGGCAGGCTTCGTCGAGGTCGGCGGCGGTGAACTGGCGCATACCCGTGACCTGTCGGCGGCTCAGGCGCGCTTCTTGAGGGCGGGATGGGGCAAGAACGTCTCGGTGGCCCGCTCCCGCTGGTCGAGCTGCTCGCACAGGAGGCGGTACGGCTCCTCGCCCACCAGCTCGACGATCTCCTCGCGCAGCGTCTCGTAGACCGCTCGGTGGTCGACGAAGGCCTCCGGGCCCTCGGTGCACCACCAGTGGAACTCGAGGCCGCCCTCGCCCCAGTCGCGGCGCTTCCACTCGCGCAGCACCCACGTGCGGTGGTCGACGTCGTCGGTGCGCTCCTCGAGGCGCAGCGGCAGCTGCCAGCACACCGTCGGCTTCCAGTCGAGCGGGCGCTCGCCGCGGTCGACCGCCACCTGGTGCAGCGCGCAGCCCGGCCCGGCCGGGAACCCGACCCGGTTCAAGAAGATGCAGGCGTCCTTCACCGTGCGGGTGACCCACTCGCCGTGCTCGTTCTTGTGGATGGGGCCACCGAGCTTGCGGGCCTTCTTCTTCAGCTGCCACTCGTCGGCGGTGAGCTGCTCGGCGAGGGCCTCGACCCGCTTGCGGTCCTCCTTGTCGACGAAGTGCGCTCCGTAGGTGCAGCACCCGTGGACCAGCTCGGGGGCCGGGCCGGTGAGCACGCCCTGGCAACCGGCGCCGAAGATGCAGGTCCACGGGCTGGTGAGGAACGTGACATCGAACAGGTAGGTCTCGCCGTCGTGGTCGACCGAGACCCACTCATGGGCGTCGAGGGGATCCATGCAGCCTTCGGGGTGAGGGCGCCGCGGCGCCGCCGGCACGGCCGGTGCGGACCGCACCGCCGGAGGGACGACGCCGATCGTAGCCCTGCCACACTGAGGCGGTGACCGAGCCGAGCCCGACCCCGCCGACGAACTCGCCCACGATCTCACGACCCGTCGACGACGAGGTGCGCGCCGCGCTGGGCGACGCCCTGCCCGCCGATCGCCTCGTCGTCGATCCCGACGTCATGGCCTCGTTCGCCGCCGACCGGGCCACGGCGGTGGCCCCGGGGCGGCCGGCGGCCGTGGTGCGGGCCCGGAGCACCGCTGAGGTGCAGGCCGCGGTGCGGGTGGCGGCGGCCCTGCGGGTGCCCGTCGTGACGCGCGGCCTCGGCACCGGCCTGTCGGGGGGATCCACCGCCATCGACGGGTGCATCGTCGTGTCCACCGAGCTCATGCGCGACCTCGCCATCGACGCCGAGGCGATGGTCGCGGTGGTGGGACCGGGCCTGCGCAACGCCGAGGTGAAGGACGCGGCCCGGGCCGCCGGCCTCTGGTACCCGCCCGATCCGTCGTCGTTCGAGATCTGCTCGATCGGCGGCAACCTGGCGACCAACGCCGGCGGCCTGTGCTGCGTGAAGTACGGCGTCACCACCGACTACGTCCTCGGCCTCGAGGTGGTCCTCGCCGACGGCCGCGCCGTCCGCCTCGGCGGCCGCACCATCAAAGACGTCGCCGGCTACGACCTCAAGCGGCTGTTCGTCGGGTCCGAGGGGACGCTGGGCATCATCACCGAGGGCACCCTCCGGCTCCGCCCGCTCCCGCCGCCTGCGTCCACCGTGGTGGCCACCTTCGCCTCGGTCGTCGACGCCGGCCGGGCGGTGAGCCGGGTCGTCACCGAGGTGCGGCCGGCGGCGCTCGAGCTGATGGACCGCGCCGCGATGGCCGCCGTGGAGGCGGTGCAGCCCATGGGACTCGACCCGTCGGCCGCCGCCCTGCTGCTCGGGCGCACCGATGGCCCCGGCGACGAGGCCGGCGTGCTGGCCCAGCGGTTCGAGGAGGCCGGTGCCACCTACGTCGCCCACACCGATGACGCCGACGAGGGCGAGCTGCTGATGGGCGCCCGCCGCATGGCCATCCCGTGCGTCGAGCGCCTCGGCACCGTCCTGATCGAGGACGTCGGGGTGCCGGTGCCCCGCATCCCCGAGCTGCTGGCGGCGGTCGAGGCCATCGCCGAGCGGACCGCCACCGCCATCCCGGTCATCGGCCACGCCGGCGACGGCAACTTCCACCCGCTCGTCACCTACGACGCCACCGACCCCGAGGCCAGCGCCCGGGCGGCCACCGCCTTCGACGCGGTGATGCGGGCTGCGCTCGACCTCGGCGGCACGGTCACCGGCGAGCACGGGATCGGCGTGCTGAAGGCCGACCACCTCGTCGACCAGCTCGGGCCCGACGTGGTCGACCTCACCCGGCGGATCAAGGCGGCACTCGACCCCGACGGCATCCTCAACCCCGGCAAGTGGGTGTGACCGGCGCCAGCCGTCCCTGCCGCCTCGGGTGGTGCCGACCCTTGCCCGGGGGCGCCGGGCGCGGTAGCAAGCGACCATGACCTCCCGCCACGACGACCTGGTCGACCGCCTCGACGCCATCGCCGAGGAGCTGGCCGAGCGCGCCCTCGACGTGCTGCGGGCGGCCGCCGCGGACGGCGCCGATCGGGCCCCGACCGAGGAGAAGGTCCTCACCCGGGCGCGGCGGGCGGTCGAGAAGGCAGCGGGTCTGCTTCGGGGCAGCGGCGCCGACGACGACTGAGGCCGTCAGCGCGTCGCCGGCTCACCCCGGACGCGTCGGCCCTCGGCGTTGACCGCGTCGATGAGCAGCCGCAGCCGGGCGAACGAGGAGCGGTCGAAGTGCAGCGCCAGGCGGGGGAGGTCGGGCACGTCGTCGTCCTCCACCTCCGAGGGCGAGGCCTCGGTGCGCTCGATGCCACCGCGCACCACCAGGTCGGCGAACTCCTCGTCGAGCCGGGCCACCGCGGCGTCGTCGAGCTCGTGGCGCAGGCGCAGGACCAGCCGTCGGCCGACGTAGCGCTGCGAGTGGTAGGTCTCGTAGAAGCCGGTGATCTCGGCCACGGCATCCGCAGGGGTGTCGCAGCGTCGCACCAGGCACAGGTCCTGGGGCGAGATCAGGCCCCGCCGAGCGTGCTCGGCCTCGAGGAACTGCAGCAGCGCCGGCCAGTAGGTGCCGCCCTCGGGCTCGAGCAGGACGATGGGAGCGGTGGCGGTCCGGCCCGTCTGCATCAGGGTCAGCAGCTCGAACAGCTCGTCCATGGTGCCGAAGCCCCCGGGCAACAGGGCGAAGGCGCTCGACTCCTTCATGAAGGTGACCTTGCGGGTGAAGAAGTAGCGGTAGTTGATGAGCTTGGGGTCGCCGACCAGCAGCGGTGTGGGCTCGGACTCGAACGGCAGGATGATGTTCACGCCGAAGGCCCGGTCGGCGCCGGCCCCCTCGATGCCGGCCTCCATGATCCCGGGGCCCGCTCCGGTGATCACCATCCAGTCCTGGGCCGCCATGAGGGCGCCGAAGTCGCGGGCCACCTCATAGGACGGGTCACCGGGCCGGAGCCGGGCCGAGCCGAAGATCGAGACCTTCGGGACGGCGGCGTAGGGCTCGAACACCAGGAACGAGTAGCGCAGCTCCTTCAGGGCCGCGTTGGCCAGCTTGAGGTCGCCGCGGTCGGCGGCCTCTCGGCCCATCCGCACCGCCGACACCACCATCTCGAACACGAGGTCGAGGTCGCGGTGCACGCCGGCGGCCTCGACGAGGTCGGCGATGCGGGCGTCGAGCGCCTCGTTGCCGGTGCGGTACCGCGCCCGCTTCGGTGCCATGGCGGTGCCTCGCTCAGGCGGTGGCGCTCACGCCACCGGCACCCGGCCGTAGCGGGTGGTGCGCTGCTCGAGCGGTCGACCGAGGGGCGCCAGCAGCTCGGTGAAGCCCTCCTCGGTCATCCCCTGGCCGTGCGACGCCCCAGCGGCCCGCGAGATGTTCTCGTCCATGAGGGTGCCGCCGAGGTCGTTGGCGCCGGCCTGCAGGATCTGGCGGGCGGCCGGCACGCCCATCTTCACCCACGACACCTGGATGTTGTCGATGAGGCCGTGGTAGGCGATGCGGCCGACGGCGTGCACCAGCAGGGCCTCGCGGAAGGTGGGGCCGCGGCGGGCCTTCTTCTGCAGGTAGATGGGCGCCGCCATGTGCACGAACGGCAACGGCACGAACTCGGTGAAGCCGCCCGTCTCCTTCTGCAGGTCGCGGGTGCGCACGAGGTGCCGGGCCCACGAGACCGGCTGCTCGACGGCGCCGAACATGATGGTGACGTTCGACCCCAACCCCACCTGGTGGGCGGTGCGGTGGGCCTCGAGCCACTCGTCGGTGGTGACCTTGTCGGGGCAGAGGATCTGGCGCACGGGATCGTCGAGGATCTCCGCGGCGGTGCCGGGCAGGGTGGCCAGCCCGGCATCGCGCAGGCGGGCCAGGTAGGTGGCCAGCGGCTCGTCGAGGCGCCGGGCGCCCTCGGTGACCTCGAGCGCGGTGAACCCGTGCACGTGGATGTCGGGCACCGCCTCCTTCACCGCCCGGGTGACGTCGATGTAGTAGTCGCCGTCGAAGCTGGGGTGGATGCCGCCCTGCAGGCAGACCTCGGTGGCGCCCAGCTCGGCCGCCTCGCGCACCCGGTCGGCGATGTCGTCGAGCGTCAGCAGGTAGGGCGTGCCGCGCAGGTTGAGCGAGAGCGGCCCCTTCGAGAACCCGCAGAACTTGCACTTGAACGTGCACACGTTGGTGTAGTTGATGTTGCGGTTCCGGACGTAGGTGACCGTGTCGCCGACGGTGGACCGGCGCAGGTCGTCGGCCACCTCCGCGACCGCGGCGACCTCGGGGCCCCGGGCCGAGAAGAGCGTGACCAGCTCGTCGATGCCAGGCTCCTGACCCAGCAGCACGCCCTCGAGGACCTCGTCGACCGCACCGCGGGTGGACGACGGGCGGCCGACGCCGGGCACCAGCGCAGGCGGCGTGCCGGTGCCGCCCGACACCCACGCCGTCGAGCGCGGTCCGACGTGGAGCACCTCGACCCCGTCGTCGACCTGCTCGGGCGAGGCGGGGGTGATGCGCTGCACGAACACCGCACCGGGATCGTCGCGGCCGAGGCCCTCGGCGTCGGACCGGTCGAGCACCGGGAACCGCACCGCCTCGTCGAGCCAGCGCTCGGGGTCGAGCACGTGCTCGGGGTACACGGTCAGCCGCGGGGCCAGCGTGAACCCGGCGGCCTCGGTGACCGCCCGCAGGCGATCGAGCGCCGGCCAGGGCCGTTCGGGGTTGACGTGGTCGGCGGTCACCGGCGACACGCCACCCCAGTCGTCGATGCCGGCGTCGAGGAGGACGCCGAAGTCGTCGGACAGGTTCGGCGGCGCCTGGACGTGCACCTCGGGGGGCAGCACGAGCCGGGCCCAGGCGGTGGCCTCCAGGTACTCGTCGGGCGGACAGGGCGGTGCCGCGTGCATGGCCGTGCCCGGCTTCGGCAGGAAGTTCTGGACGATCACCTCCTGCACGTGCCCGTGACGCCGGTGGCTGGCGGCGATGGCCTCGAGCGCCTCCAGCCGCGAGGCGCGGGGCTCGCCGATGCCCACGAGGATCCCGGTGGTGAACGGGATGGCCAGCTCGCCAGCGGCCTCCAGCGTGGCGAGGCGGCGGGCGGGGTCCTTGTCGGGCGCCCCCCGGTGGGCGTCGAGGTCGGCCACCAGGGTCTCGACCATCATCCCCTGGGAGGGCGCCACGGAGCGCAGGAGGGCCAGCTCGTGAGGGTGGAGCGCGCCCGCGTTGGCGTGGGGGAGCAGGCCCACCTCGTCGAGCACCAGGCGGGCCATGGCGGCCAGGTAGTCGACGGTGGAGCCGTAGCCGTGCTCGGCCAGCCAGTCGGCGGCGGCCGGGTAGCGCAGCTCGGGACGCTCACCGAGGGTGAACAGCGCCTCGTGGCACCCCTGGCGAGCACCCGCCCGGGCGATCGCCAGCACCTCCTCGGGAGCCAGGTACGGCGACTCCAGGCGAGCCGGGGGCTGGGCGAACGTGCAGTAGCCGCACTTGTCGCGGCACAGCATCGTCAGCGGGATGAACACCTTGGGGGAGTAGGTGATGCGGTTGCCGTGGTGGCGGTCCCGCACCGCCCGGGCCTCGGCCAGCAGGTCGTCGAGGCGAGCCTCGAGCAGGTCCCGGTCCATGCGGGCGCACTGTACCGGCCTCCCGTCGAACCGCGACGCGCCCGGCGCCCACCGGGCCGAGCCACCTGGCGGTGGCCGCTCAGTAGACGCGGATCGAGCCGGCGACCGCGACCGGGTGCGTCTCGTCGGGCTGGACGCCCGAGAGGAACCACGTGCCCGGGGCGGTGGAGAACACGCGGGCCACCCGGATGTCGCGCAGGACCAGGCGCTGCACCAGGTCGCGGGGCACCCACGCCTTGCGGCCGCCTCGGTCGATGTCGATCAGCACGGCCTCGTACGGGTTGGTCCCGAGCATCGGCACGTCGACGTCGACCCCCTGGGTCAGCGCCTGGGCGACCGGTGGTGCCGGCAGCGGGTCGACCCCCGCGATCGGCCACCCCGAGACCGACAGCGCGCCGGCCTCCTCGGTGAGGGTCACGTACATGGGCACGCCTCGGACGCAGGCCTCGAGCTCGCCGGCGGGGACCGTCACCGGGGGCGGACCGGCCACGAGCCCCTCGGAGCGGAAGATCACCGTCTCCCACCACCCCCGGTAGGTGGCCACCTCGACCACGCCGGGCGGGAAGGCCAACCGCACGGCTTCGTCGTCGCGCGGGCGGAGGATGGACAGCGCCCGCTCGACGTCGCCGCCGATGACCATCGCCTCGACGGGCGGCGTCGCGGCACCCTCCGTCGTCGGGGCGCCGTCCCCGGCCGGTTCGAACGAAGCCACGGCCGTGAGTCTACGGCGCCGGAGCGCGGCCGGGACCGGAGCGCGGCCGGGACCGGACGGCGCACCGGGCCCCGCCCTCCGAGCCCGATCCGACGCTAGGTTGCATTCGTGCCCCGGACGCGGCCCGCCACCGCTGCCAAGGTCCCGGCGGTGACGATCCGCCTCGGCCCCATCACGTTGACCGTCCAGGTCACCTTCCTGGTGCTCGTCGCCGTCCTGGGCCTGCCGCTGTGGACCCGGCCGGGCCTGCTGGTCGCATGGGTGCTGGTGGCCACCGTCGCCATCGTCGGCCACGAGCTGGGCCACGCCGCCGCGCTGGTCCGGGTGGGCTCGCGACCGAGCGTCCGGCTCGGCGTGCTCGGCGGGGCCACCACCGGGGCCGCCCCCGACGACCGGGCCCGCCTGCTGGTGAGCGTCGCCGGCCCGGCGGCCGGGCTGGCCCTGGGCATCCCCGTCCTCGTCGCGCGCGACCTGCTGCCACCGGGCTCGGACGCCCGGGCGCTGGCCGGCCTCGCCCTGTGGGCCACGGTCGGCTGGAGCCTGCTCAACCTCCTCCCGGTGCTGCCCCTCGACGGCGGTCGGGCCGCCACCGCCGCCCTCTCGCTGCTCGCCGGCCGCGACGTCGAGGTGCTGGTGGGGGCGGCGTCGGTGGTGCTCGGCTCGGCCGTGGCGGTCATCACCGCCAGCCACGGCTTCCTCGGCCTCTCGGCGGCGTCGATCGCCATCGCGGCCGTCAACGCGGTCGCGGTGGCACCCGCCCCCGCCCGACGGCCGCGAGCATCGGCGCACCCGGCGCGAGCCACGCACCTCGTCGGCTGACCCGAGAGCGGCGGCCCCGGGGACCGACGCCTCAGCGGGCGAGGTCGCCGGCGGCGTCGGGGTCGACCAGCCAGACGATCTCGTCGGCCTGGATGCTCGACGCCGGCGCGGTGGGATCGCCGGCGGCGACGCGAGACAGCGCCTCGCGCTTGGCCTCGCCCGACACCGTGACGAGCACCAGTCGGGCCCGGGCGATGCCGGCGTAGGTCAACGTCATGCGGCGATGCGGGTTGTGGCCGAGGGGGTCGTCGTTCATGACCACGAGGCGACCCGGGTCGGCGGTGAGCGCGGCCGACTCGGGGAACAGCGACGCGGTGTGGCCGTCGGGCCCGAGCCCGAGGTGGACCACGTCGAACCGGCCGAGCTCGCCGACCCGCAGCTGGTAGGGGTCGGGACCGTCCTCGCAACGCATGGGGAAGGTCGCGTTCGCGGCGCCGACCCGGTCGAGCAGCGCCTCCCGGGCGAGGCGGTAGTTCGAGTCGGGGTCGTCGAGCGGCACGCACCGCTCGTCGCCCCAGTAGAGGTCGACCTTCCACCAGTCGATGTTGGCGCCGGCGTCGTCGGCCAGGCGCTCGTAGCACTGCCGGGCGGTGCCGCCACCCGACAGCACCAACGAGAAGCTCTCGCCCGGGCGGTGCTGGAACGCGGTCACGACCCGCTCGGCGAAGGCGGCGGGGACGTCGTCGACGATGACGAGCGAGCCGTTCATGCGGGTGCCGGCTACTTGAACGAGTCGGCCTTGGCGCTCAGGGCGCCCAGCAGCTCGTCGAAGGACTTGGAGAACGACGCCACGCCCTCGGTCTCCAGTGTGGCGGTGACGTCGGCGAGGTCGACGCCGACCTCGGCCAGCGAGGCCAGCACGGCCCGGGCGCCCTCGACGTCGGCGTCGACGGTGCGGGCCACGGTGCCGTGGTCGTCGAAGTCGTCGAGGGTCTTGTCGGGCATGGTGTTGACCGTGTTCGGCCCGATGAGCGTGTCGACGTAGAGGGTGTCGGGGTAGTCGGGGTTCTTCGTCGACGTCGACGCCCACAGCGGGCGCTGGAGGCGAGCGCCCTTGGCGGCCAGTGCCTCCCACCGAGGCCCGGCGAAGCGGTCGAGGAAGGTCTGGTAGGCCAGCTGGGCGTTGGCCACCGCCGCCTTGCCGCGCAGGGCGAGTGCCTCGGGCGTTCCCACCGCCTCGAGCCGGCGATCGGTCTCGGTGTCGACCCGGCTGACGAAGAACGACGCCACCGACGACACGGTGGACGGATCGCCGCCCCCGGCCACGAACGCCTCGAGACCGGACAGGTAGGCCTCGATGACCGCCTCGTAGCGCTCGTTGGAGAACAGCAGCGTGACGTTGACGCTGCGGCCCTCGGAGATCATCTGCTGGATGGCGGGGAGCCCCTCGAGGGTGCCCGGGATCTTGACGAGCAGGTTCGGCTGGTCGATGAGCTCGTTGAGGTGGCGGGCGGCGGTGATGGTGCCGTCGGTGTCGTGGGCCAGCTCGGGGGAGACCTCGACCGACACGTAGCCGTCCTCACCGCCACTGGCGTCGTGCACCGGCCGCAGGATGGCGAGGGCGTCACGGATGTCGCGGGTGACGAGGTCCCAGTAGCTGGCGGTGACGTCCTCGCCGGCCCCGACCAGCTCGCGCAGCTGGGCGTCGTAGTCGGCGTTGCCCTCGATGGCCTTCTGGAAGATGGTCGGGTTCGAGGTGATCCCGCGCACCCCCCGGTCGACCCAGTGCTGCAGCTCGCCGCTCGTGATCCAACCTCGCTTGAGGTTGTCGAGCCAGGGGCTCTGGCCGCCCTGTTCGTGGAGGTCCTGCAATCTCGTCACGTCGTTCCCTCTCGCTCGGCGCCGGGCTGCGCCCGACAGCATGACCCAACGGCGACCCGGCGTGCTGCCGCCGTCACCGGCCGTTCAGGACCCGTTCAGCCCGCGTCCACCAGGTTCCGCGCCCGCTCGACGACGTGGTCGACCGTGATCCCGAGGCCCGCCAGGGCCTGGGCCCCCGGCGCCGACGCGCCGAAGCGGTCGATGCCCACCGAGTCGTCGGCCCACCGGGCCCACCCGAAGGTGGCGGCGGCCTCGACCGACAGCACCGGCACGCCGTCGGGCAGCACCTCGTCCTGGTAGTCGTCGCCCTGCTCCTCGAACAGCTCCCAGCACGGCATCGACACGACCCGCGCCGCCACGCCGTCGCCGGCGAGGCGCTCGGCGGCCTCGACGCACACCGAGACCTCGCTGCCCGTGCCGACGAGGACCACCGCCGGGTCGGCGGCGTCGCGCAGGACGTAGGCGCCCTTGAGCACGCCGTCGTTGCCGGCCGTGCCCTCGAGCACCGGCAGGTTCTGCCGGCTGAGGATCAGCGCGGTGGGGCCACCGAGGCCCACCGCCGCCTTCCACGCGGTGGCGGTCTCGTTGGCGTCGGCCGGCCGGATCACCCGCAGGTTCGGGATGGCCCGGACCGCGGCGAGGTGCTCGATGGGCTGGTGCGTGGGTCCGTCCTCGCCCAGGCCGACCGAGTCGTGGGTCCACGAGTAGACGACGTGGAGGTCGGACAGGGCGGCCAAGCGGACCGAGCCGCGCATGTAGTCGGAGAACACGAAGAACGTGCCGCCGATGGGCAGCAGGCCGCCGTGCGCGGCGATGCCGTTCATGATCCCGCCCATGGCGTGCTCGCGGATGCCGAAGTGCACCTGGCGGGCCGTCCGGTCCTCCTTGGAGAACGGCGGCTCGCCCTTCATCTCGACGCCCGTGTTCTCGGTCAGGTCGGCGCCGCCGCCGATGAGGCCGGGCACGGTGGCCAGGACGCCGTTGAGGCACGCGGTGCTGGCCTTGCGCGTGGCCACCTGCTCGCCGGGCGACCACGTGGGCAGGCCGGACTCCCAGCCGGGCAGCCCACCACCGGAGAGGCAGGCCTCGATCTCGTCGCGCTGGTCGGGCCACGAGGCCCACAGGGCCTCCCAGGCCTCGCGGTCGGGCCGGCCGCGTCGGCCGGCCTCGCGATAGGCCTCGAGCACGTCGGCCGGGACCCAGAAGGGTTCGTCGGGCAGCCCGAGGATGGCCTTGGTCTTGGCGATCTCCTCGGCGCCGAAGGGGCTGCCGTGGGCCTTGGAGGTGTCGGTGAGCGTGGGGGAGGGGTAGCCGATGTGGCTGCGCAGCACGATGATCGACGGCCGGTCCTCGATGGCCATGGCGTTGCGCACGGCCGCCTCGAGCGCGTCGACGTCGTTGGCGATCTCGCCCACGTTGTCGACGTGCCACCCGTAGCCCTCGAACCGCTTCACCGGGTCGTCGTTGAGGGCGAGCTCGGTGGGACCGTCGATCGAGATGTGGTTGTCGTCGTAGACGAAGACCAGCTTTCCGAGGCCGAGGTGGCCGGCGAGCGAGGCCGCCTCGTGGCTGATGCCCTCCTCGAGGTCGCCGTCGGAGCAGAAGACGAAGGTGTGGTGGTCGAAGAGCTGCTCGCCGAAGCGCGCCCGCAGGTGGGCCTCGGAGATGGCCATGCCCACGGCGTTGGCCACGCCCTGGCCGAGCGGGCCGGTCGTGACCTCGACGCCCTTGGTGTGGTGCACCTCGGGGTGTCCGGGCGTGGCCGAGCCCCACTGCCGGAACGCCTTGAGGTCGTCGAGGGTCAGCCCGTAGCCGGTCAGGTGCAGCATCGAGTACAGGAGGATCGACGCGTGGCCGCACGACAGGACGAAGCGGTCGCGGTTGGGCCAGTCGGGAGCCTCGGCGTCGTAGCGCATGACCCGGGTCCACAACGTGTAGGCCAGCGGCGCCAGCGCCATGGCCGTGCCGGGGTGGCCCGAGCTCGCCGCCTCCGGGCCGTCCATGGCCAGGCCGCGGATCACGTTGATGCACCGCTGCTCGAGTTCGGGGTCGCTCACATCGCTCACCGGGGCCGGGCCTCCTCCTGCGCCGCTGCGTCGGCTCACCCTAGCGAACGCTCCGAGCGCCCCCCTCCGGGGCGGACGGGTCCGTCGACGACCCGACGGGCACCCCCTCGCCTACCCGTCCCGGAACAGGGCGATGCTCGCGGTGAAGCCGTGCAGGAACGGGCGACCGCCCACCGGACCGATCTCACCGGCGCAGAACATGCCGGCGGTGGCCCGGCTGCCCGTGAGCGAGGTGACCAGCTCGGCGTCGTGGTCGGGCGCGCCGAAGAAGCGGGAGCCTCGACCGTTGCACGTGAAGACCAGCGCGGCGTCGGCGACGTGCCCGTCGAGCAGCTCGCGCAGGTCCTCGTCGGCGGCCGCCGCGTCGCGCACCTGGAACTGCACCGTCGAGCCGACCTCCACGAGGTCGTTCACGGCGATCGACCCGCGGGCGGCGTCGATCCCGACCAGGTTGCGCACGAGGAAGTCGCCCCGCTCGAGGTCGATCCGGTGCTCGTCCACCACCCGGCCGACGTGCAGGCCGCGACGGGCCAGCTCGAGCTCGGGCCCGTCCAGGCCGGCCAACGCCTCGCGGAGCCGCTCGGTGGCCGGCACCCCGGCGATCTCGGCCACCACGTTGGCCTCCGACCGGGTGACCGTGAGGGGGGACCCGACCGGGCGGCAGCCCTGCGACACGATCAGGTCGACGACCGCGGCGCCGGCCGGCAGGACCACCCCGACCGCGCCGTCGTCGTGGACCTGGCCGTCGAGGGCGAGGAGGTTGGCACCGGGGCCCACGCCGGCCGACGCCACGCCGCCCACCACGGGCACCCCCGGTGCTTCGCGCCGGAGGGCGGCGACCAGCTCGTCGGTGGGGAACGAAGCGGGGTCGGCCACCAGCAGCACGGCGGCGGCGCCGACCAGGGCCGTCGGGTCGAGGCCCAGCACGACGACGCCATCGGCGGTGCGCAGCGCGTCGAGGCGCAGGGGCGCCACCGCGGCCCCCGACGAGAACCTGGCTCCCCACACGCTGATGGCCGGGTGCTCCTCCACCTCCCGCTCGCCGGCCAGCACCGACACCGCGGTGGCGGCCAGCAGTCGCGTCGGCGCCAGCGCCGTCCTGAGCGCGGCGACGACGTCGCCGAACACCTCCCGGTGGTGGCCGGTCACGAACGCCACCACGAGGTCGGGGACCGGACCGAGCCGGTCGAGCAGCTCGCCGGCGACCTCGCCGGTGGCCACGGCGGCGACGGGGTGCTCGGAGAGGGCGGCGGCGAAGGGCACGAGAGGAGCGGTCCGGCTCGAGGAGGGCGTCGGTGTCGTCGGCGCGGCGAGGACGGCCGGTCGTCAGACCGGGGGCAGCAGCGTGAACGGGACGACGGTGACGTCGCCCAGGTCGATGCGGCAGTGCGCCTCGACGGTGTCGTAGGCATCGAACTCCAGCTCGGCGCGCACCAGGCGGTACGAGAACCGGCCGGGCTCGACCTGCAGCGGCTGGACGTTGCGGGCGATCTGCTCGTCGCCGCGCCGGTAGACCACCTCGAGGGCGCCCTCGCCCTTCTCGTCCTCGCCGCAGCGGACGATCACGACGAGGTGCGGCTCGAGGGTGACCGGCACGGGGGCCGGGGCGGGCGCCGAGAACTGGATGCCGGTCAGGTCGATCCGGGTGGATGGACCCGGGACCTGCCGCAGCTCGATGCCGTCGATGAAGAGGGCGGCGAGGATCTGCATGGCCGCACCCTACCGGCGCCTCCGGCCCGCCCCGAGCGCCACCCGAGCACCGCTCGCCGGCGCCCGTGCTCCCGCGGTCGCTCGCACCCCAGGCGGTAGCCTGCCCGCCGTGGCCGATCCCGCGACCCCGCTGCCGACGCGCGATGCGATCCTCGCCGCCGCCAGCCAGCGGTTCGCCGAGCACGGCTACGACGGCACGTCGCTGAACGAGATCGCCGAGGCGGTCGGCATCCGTCGGTCGAGCCTGCTGCACCACTTCCCGTCGAAGGACGCGCTGTACCGCGAGGTCTTCCAGAGCGCGCTCACCGAGTGGCTGGCCCGGGTCGACACCGCGACCGACGGGGGCACGCCGGCTCCTGACATCGCGCACGGCGGCACCGACGGCGCCTGGGCCCAGGTCGACCGCGTGATCAACGCCGGCTTCCGCTTCTTCGCCGAGAACCCCGACTTCGTGCGCATCGTGCGCCGAGAGGCGCTCGACGGGGGCGATCGGCTCGGCCTCGACCTCGGCGTGTCGCTGCGACCGCTGTTCACCCGCGCCGTCGCCTACTTCGAGCGCGAGATGGACGCCGGCAACTTCCGGCGCCTCGACCCCGAGCAGCTGCTGCTCACCGGCTACGGCGCCCTCCTCAGCTACTTCAGCGACCTGCCCTTCATCGAGGGCCTGCTCGATCGCGACCCGCTGACCCAAGAGGCCCTCGACGACCGGCTGAACCACATCCGCTCGTTCTTCAAGGCCGCCCTCGTCCCCGACTGAGGCCCGCGATCGCCACCGGGACCACGTCCCGGCGGCCTCGTCAGCGCGGCAGCTGCTCGTCGGTCAGCGCCGCCAGCCGGTCGAGGGCGAACCGGCAGAGGCGGTCGACCGCGTTGCCGCCCACCTCGAGGCTGCCCGAGCGGTAGGCGAACTCGCCGTCGGGCCACTGGGTCAGCACCGGCCGCAGCGCCAGCCGGGGCCCGAGGACCGTGACGGGCGACCGGGCGACGGTGCGCCAGACGAAGCCGACGGCGAGCGCCCGCTGCACGGCCCCGGCTCGATCGAGCTCGCCGCGGGCGGCGTCGTCGACCGTCCGCAGCAGCCCGACCGCGGTGCGGGCCAGGTCGGCCTCGGTGTGCACCTGGTCGAGCCACGCACCCGCCTCGTCCTCCAGGCCCACCGCCGTGCAGGTGGCGGCGTCGACGACCCACTCGTGGAGCCGCTCGATCGCCGCGCGTCGACCGGGGCCGTCCCACGCCGACACCACGGCTGCGACCAGGTCGCCCGGCACTCGCCCGTCGCACGCCTCGGCGAAGGTGCGCCACCCGAGCTCCTCGGCATCGGCCACCCACGCCGCGTCGGGGTCGTCGCCCCGGAGCCACGCGGCGACCGACGACAGGGGGAGGGTGGACGCCCGTGGTTGCACCATCGGGTTGGCGAGGTAGCCCGACGAGCGGGGGAGCAGACCAGGATCCCGGCCGCGGAGCGGACCGAGGAACAGCCGATCGGCCATCAAGGCGTCGTTGACCGGGTAGTTGTCCCAGAGGAACGGCGCCCGTCCACCGAGGACGTCGGCGCGGGCCTCGGCCTCGGCGACGGTGATCCGGTCGCACACCACCGTCGACCCCGTCCAGGCGATCGGCACCTCGGCCGGCACCCCCGCCGCGAGCGCGTCGAGGTAGGGGGTCGACCACGTGCCCGCGTACTCGGTGGGCACCAGCACCACGCGCGCCCGACCGTCGAGGTGCGCGGCCAGCCACGCCGTGACGCGGGCGTGCTCCTCGCCGAGGCCGGGGCGCACCGGGATGTCGTCCAGCGCGAGGCAGACGAGGTCGATGCCGGCATCGACCACCTGGTCGACCTTGGCCGCCAGCGCGCCGCGATCGGCCGGGTCGTCGTAGGCCATGGTCAGCCCCGGCGAGATGGCGAAGCCGACCTCCAGCGACCCGGCGGCCACGAGCCCGGCGAAGCCCTCGAGGTCGGCGTCGGGGTACGGGTCGCGCCACCGGTCGCGGTGCAGGGGGTCGTCCTTCGGTGCGTAGACGTAGTGGGTCATGCCCCGGGCGTGGCACCACGCCATCACCTCGGCCCGCTCGCCCCACGTCCACGGCCGGCCGTAGAACCCCTCGATGATCCCCTGCACCGGTCGTCCACCACCGCCGACGACGTCGCCGTCCTCGCCGATGTCGCCGTCGCCCGAGATGGCTCCCCCCTGCATGGGGCCGATACGTTACGGCGCCACGGTCGACCCAGGGGGAGGGCCACGATGACCACGCCCGCCGGCAGCACCACGACGCTGTCCGAGCACGACTCGAAGGCGCTGCTGGCCCGCCACGGCGTCCCGCTGCTGCCCGAGCGCACCGCCACCGACGCCGACACCGCCGCCGAGGCCGCCCTCGAGCTGGGCTTCCCGGTGGTGGCCAAGCTGGGCGGCGACCGCATCGCCCACAAGACCGAGCGGGGCCTGGTGCGGCTCGCCCTCGACGACGCCGACGCCGTGCGCGCCGCCGCCTCAGAGCTGCTGGCCGCCGCGACCCCCGACGACGGCGAGGTGCACGTGCTCGTCGCGCCCATGGTGAAGGGCAACCGCGAGCTCATCGCCGGCCTCTCCGAGGACCCGCAGTTCGGCATGACGGTCATGGTCGGCGTCGGCGGGATCCTCGCCGAGGCGGTGGCCGACGTGGCCATCCGCCTCGTCCCCATCGAACGGGTCGATGCGCTGGAGATGCTGGAGGAGCTCAGCACCCAGCGCCTGCTCGGCGAGTTCCGGGGCGAGCCGGCCGTCGACCGCGAGAAGGTCGCCGACGTGCTGCTCGGCCTGTCGCGCGCCGCCGAGGCCGAGCCCACGCTCGTGTCGGCCGACCTCAACCCGCTCATCGTGGTCGACGGCGCCCCCGTCGCCGTCGACGCCCTCGTGGAGGTCCGCTCGTGAGCGCCACCCGCATCCCGCACGACCGCTACCTCGCCCTGTTCGAGCCGCGCGGCGTGGTGGTGGCCGGCGCCTCCACCCACCCCGGAAAGTTCGGCTTCGTGGCGCTGCACAACATCCTGACGGCCGGCTACGGCGGCGCCCTGTTCCCGATCAACCGCGACGGCGGCGAGATCCTCGGCCTCGACGCCCTCACCGACATCGCCCAGGTGCCCGACGGCGAGGCCGACCTGATCTTCGTGTGCACCCCGGCCTCGGCCAACCTCGACCTGCTGCGGGCCGCCGCCGACAAGGGCATCACCGCCGCGTTCATCGCCTCGGCCGGCTACGGCGAGGCCGGCGAGGAGGGGCGCGCCGCCCAGGCCGAGCTGGTCGCGCTGGCCGACGAGCTCGGGATGCTCGTGGTCGGCCCCAACGGGCAGGGCGTCATCTCGACGCCCGCCAAGCTGTGCGCCCAGATCGTGGCGCCCTACCCGCCGGCCGGGAACATCGGGGTGGTCAGCCAGTCGGGCAACTTCGTGTCGTCGTTCCAGAACTACGCCATCGCCAGCGGCGTCGGCATCAGCCGGGCGGTGTCGGCCGGCAACGCCGCCCAGGTCGGCGTGGTCGACTTCCTCGAGTTCTTCGCCGCCGACGAGGCCACCGACGTGGCGCTGGCCTACGTCGAGGGCGTGACCGACGGGCGCGACTTCGCCCGGCGCCTGCGCGCCGTCTGCGAGCAGATCCCGGTGGTGCTGGTGAAGGGTGGCGCCACCTCCGGCGGTGCCCGGGCCGCGGCCAGCCACACCGGCTCGCTGGCCACCGACGACCGCGTCTTCGACGGCATGTGCCGCCAGGTCGGCGCCGTGCGCGCCACCACCATCGAGGAGGCCTACGAGGCGGCCGCCACCTTCGCCACCCAGCCCCTGCCGAAGGGCCCCGGCACCATCATCGTGTCCACCGCCGGCGGTTGGGGCGTGGTCACCGCCGACGCCATCTCCCGGACCGACCTCGAGCTGCTCGCCCTGCCCGAGGACCTGCGCGACGAGCTCGACACCAAGCTCCCGCCCCGCTGGAGCCGCAACAACCCGATCGACATGGCCGGCGGCGAGACCAAGGACACCATCCCCGACGTCCTCGCCACCGCCTCGCGCCATCCGGCCGTCGACGGCGTGGTGTTCCTCGGCATGGGCATCCAGGGCAACACCGCCAAGATGGAGCGCGAGGGGCCCTTCTACCCCGACCACGGCCTCGAGCGGATCGTGTCGTTCCACGAGCGCCAGGACCGGCGGTACACCTCCACCGCCGCCGAGCTGGCCGACGAGCTGGGCAAGCCCATCCTCACCGCCACCGAGCTGGCCGTGACCTCGCCCGACAACGCTGCGGTGCGCGGCGTGGTCGACAGCGGCAAGTACTGCTACCCGTCGTCGAACCGAGCGGTGACCGCCCTCTCGCACCTGTGGCACTACAGCCGCTGGCGCCGGCGCCGCGGTCTCGACTGAGCACCCAGACCGCCGGACCGAGCACCGGGACCGAGCACACCCTGGAGCCGCCGCCCTGACACCGACGCCGGGCCCCGGCCTCGTAGGCTGACCGGCCGATGTCCGCCGCGCTTCCCAGCCCGCGCCGGCGCCGACGGGCGCACCGGCTCGCGGCCGCCCTCCTCGCCGTCGCCGTCGCCGCCGCCCCGGCGGTGGCCCAGGCGCAGGCCCCGACGGGCGGATCGACACCGCCCGGATCGGCCGCCCCGAAGCGGGCGACCACCCCCGTGCTCTCGAGCCGGCGCGTCCCCGACCTCGTGCGCACGCGGACCGCCGACGCCGAGGTCGCCAAGGCGGCGGCCGCCTACCAGAAGGAGGCGGGCCCGGGCAGCTGCCTGGTCGTCAGCGACCACGGTCGCGTCATCACCAAGACCAACGGCCAGCAGCCCGTCATCCCCGCGTCGGTGCTCAAGACGTTCACCGGCACCGCCGCCCTCGACGTGCTCGGACCCGAGACGACGCTGTCGACGGTGGCCAGCACGGCCACGCCGGCCGGACCCGACGGCGTGGTCGCCGGCGACCTGTACCTCGTCGGCGGCGGCGACCCGCTGCTGTTCACCGAGGGCTTCCGCACGGTGCTGGAGGACAAGAACCAGCCCCAGACCGACTTCGCCGTGCTCGCCGACCGGATCAAGGCGGCGGGCGTCACCGAGGTCCGGGGCAACATCGTCGGCGACGAGAGCCGCTACGACGCGCAGCGCTCCGTCGACGGCTGGGAGCCCAGCTACCAGCGCGACGACCAGGTCGGCGCCCTGAGCGCCCTCGAGGTCAACCGGGGCAACAGCGGGCTGAGCGATAACCCCGACGTGGTCGCCCGCTCCCGCAAGCTGGGCGACCCGGCGCCGCTGGCGGCGGCCACCCTCAAGAGCCTGCTGGTGAAGCGCGGCGTGAAGGTCACCGGCACGGGGGTGGCCGGCACCGCCCCGGCTGGGGCGACCGAGGTGGCCCGCCTCGAGTCCCTGCCCGTGCGCGAGCTGGTCGGCGAGATGCTCACCTGGTCCGACAACACCACCGCCGAGCTGCTCACCAAGGAGATCGGGCGGGCGGTGTCCGGCCAGGGGACGACGGCCGCCGGTGTGGCGGCCGTGCGCTCGACGTTGGAGGCCAAGGGCATCCCCATGGCCCAGATCACCACCTTCGACGGCTCGGGCCTGCACCGAGGCAACCGCATCACGTGCGACGCGGCGATGGCGGTCCTGCAGGGGGCCGGCCCCTCGTCCGCGCTCGCGGCCGGCTTCGCGGTGGCGGGGGAGAAGGGCACGCTGCGCAAGCGCATGAAGGGCACGCCCGCCGCCGGCAAGGTCGTCGCCAAGACCGGGTCGCTCAAGGACGTGTACTCGCTGGCGGGGTGGGCGAACACGCTCCCGGGCAGCCAGCTGACGTTCGTCGCCTTGATCAACGGCCAGCCCAAGGACGGCGTGAAGGTGCTCGACGACCTCGCCGTGGCCCTCACCGCCTTCCCCCAGGGCGCCGCCGGGCGCGACGTCGTCGGCCCCCGCCCGCCGACCTGACGCCGAGACCGGGCCCACCGGTGCCGTCCGAGAGGCCCCGGTCGTCGGCCAACGCCCGACGGGTCACCGACCGGTCACCCGCCGCGGCGCGGCCCGTCGCCCGACCCGTCGTCGGGCGGAGGGCGGCCCTACGCTGCGATCGTGGCCGTGCTGCCGATGTTCCCCCTGGGCACCGTCCTGCTGCCGAGCGGGGTGCTCCCGCTGCACGTCTTCGAGCCGCGCTACCGCCGGTTGGCCGAGGACTGCCTCGGGGGCGTGCCCGAGTTCGGCGTCGTGCTGATCGAGCGGGGGAGCGAGGTCGGCGGCGGCGACCAACGGACCCAGATCGGCACGGTCGCTCGCATCGTCGAGGCCGCCACCTTCGACGACGGCCGCTACGCGCTCGGGACGGTCGGCGTGCGTCGGATCCGGGTGGTCCGGTGGCTCGAGGACGACCCCTACCCGCGGGCCGAGGTCGAGGACTGGGACGACCCCGAGCCCCCACCCGACCTCGACGAGCGCGTGGCCGAGGCGACGGCCCACCTGCGTCGCGTCCTCGCCACCGCCGCCGAGCTGGGGGCCGACGTGGCCCCGGCGTCGTTCGAGCTGGGCGACGACCCCGTGCTGGCGACCTACCAGCTGGTCGCGCTGTCACCGCTCGGGCCCCACGACCGCCAGGCCCTGCTCGCCGCCCCCTCGGCCCAGGAGCGCCTGGGCGCCCTCGTCTCGCTCCTCGAGGAGGAGCTGGCGTTCCTGCACCAACGCCTCCAGCTCGACGCCGACGACGGTGGCCTCCTCGACGGCCCCGACGACCCCGACCAGCCCGGTGACCCCGGTCGCTGAGCGGCCGCGGGTAGTTGCGCCGACCGGCGGGGCCGGGTAGGAACAACCGGACGTCCGACCCCGTTCCGAGGCAGCTCGTGGCCCCACCACAACCCAAGGCCGTGCCCCAGATCCTCCAGGAGCTGTGGGAGCTGCTCAAGGCCTACGCCCGCCAGGAGACCGTCGACCCGCTCAAGGGCCTCGGGCGGTTCCTCGGCTTCGGCGTCGCCGGCGCCCTCCTCGTCGGACTCGGCGGCCTGTTCCTGGCGCTCTCCCTGCTGCGCCTGCTCCAGCGCTTCTCGGTGTTCACGGGCACGTGGTCGTGGGCGCCGTACTTCATCGTGCTGCTGGCCCTCGTGCTCGCCATCGCCCTCATCATCGGGGTGATCTCCCAGGGGCGCGCCCGCTCCGACAAGCGCAAGGCGGCCGCGGCGAACGACGCCGGGGCCCGGCCGCCGGCGACACCGGCACCGCCCGCGACGAGCGTCGCGACCCCGTCGAACCCGTCGACCGCCTCGACCGGAGGCCAGCCATGACGTCCCCCGCCGCCGACCGCATCAGCCGCGACGACATCGAGGCGAAGTTCCGCGAGCTGCAGGGCGAGGTCGAGATCATCTCCGACGAGGCCATCAACTACGCCGTCGTGGCCGGTGCCGCGGTGCTCGTGGGCGTCGTCGTGGTGGCGTTCTGGCTCGGCCGGCGCCGTGGTCGCCGGGCGCGCACGGTCGTCGAGATCCGTCGGGTCTGACCCGTGCTCGAGCGCCTGCGCCGCCGCAGCTACGAGGAGGGCCTCCTCGGCGGCAACCTCCCGTACCTCATGCTCGCCGCCATCTTCGGCGCGGCCCGGGGGCTGCGCATCGCCACGCGGCGCGAGGAGCAGGTGATCCTCGCCGAGGCCCTCCAACCGGGGCAGACGCTGGTCATCTCCCACCAGGAGCCCACCGTGGGTCGGGCCGCCCGGAAGCGGCGGCGCCGTGAGCGCAAGGCGGTCGAGGACGCGCGCAAGGCCGCCGAGGCCGAGCGCCGACGGCAGGAGCAGGCGGCCGCCAAGGCCGCCCGCAAGGCCAACCGCCGCCGGGCCCGCCGCCGCGCCGCACGAGCGGCCGCCCAGGCCGAGCGCGAGCGCCAGGCGCGGGCGGCGGCCGCCGCCAAGCGGCGCACCCGCATCGAGCGCAGCCGGCTCGCCCGAAAGGTCACCCGGGCCCAGAAGCGGTCGGCCGAGGCCGCCCAGCGGGCGTCGGAGCGCGGCAGCCGCCGCTCGCGGCGCAAGGCCCGCAAGGCCCAGCTGCGGGCATCGGACCGGGCCGACCGGCTGGCGCGCCAGCTCGGCGCGGTCGAGGGGTGACCGCCGCTCCGTCCGCCGACCACCCTCGCCGGACCCGGATGTCGCGACCGCTCCTCGGGCTGCCAGAATCAGCGCCGTGAAGGTCCTCCTCCGCAACCCGACGCGCGAGCTCGAGGTGCGCGGCCCCATCTCGGTGATCGCCCTGCTGCAGCGGCTCGACCTGCCGCGCGAGGCCCACCTGGTGATCCGCGGCGACGAGCTGGTGCCCGGCGACGCCTCGTTGGCCGACGACGACGTCGTCGAGATCCGGCCGGTCATCTCCGGGGGTGCGCTCGGATGAAGTGCCGGGTCTGCCGGGGGCCGGCCGTCATCGACGTCCGCCGCCAGAACGCCAACTACTGCCCCGACCACTTCCTGCGCATGTGCCGCGACCAGGTCGCCAAGGCCATCGCCGACCACGACATGATCCGTCCCGGCGAGCGGTGCCTGGTGGCCGTGTCGGGCGGCAAGGACTCGCTGGCCGTGTGGGACCTCCTCGTCGAGCTCGGCTACGAGGCCGACGGGCTCTACCTCGGGCTCGGCATCGGCGACTACTCCGACGAGTCGGGCCGCAAGGCCCGAGCCTTCGCGTCGGCGCGCGGCCTGCGGCTCGTCGAGGTCGACCTGCCCCAGGCGTACGGCTACGACATCCCCGAGGGCGCTCGCGCCGCCCGCCGCGTCCCCTGCTCGGCCTGCGGCCTGTCGAAGCGCCACCTGTTCGACAAGGCGGCCCTCGACGGCCGCTACGACGTGGTCGTCACCGGCCACAACCTCGACGACGAGGCCGCCGTGCTCTTCGGCAACGTGATCCGCTGGCACACCGACTACCTCGGCCGCCAGCTGCCGGTGCTGCCGGCCCGCGACGGCTTCCCCCGCAAGGTGAAGCCGCTCGTGCGCCTCGGCGAGCGCGAGATGGCCGCCTACTGCGTGCTGCGGAGCATCGACTACATCGTCGAGGAGTGCCCGATGGCCGCCGGCAACCGGCACCTCGGCTACAAGGAGGCGCTCAACGCCATCGAATCCACCTCGCCGGGCACCAAGTTCGACTTCTACTTCGGCTTCCTGGCCCGGGCGTCCGATCGCTTCCGCCCCGAGGCCGAAGCCGAGCAGGCAGACCTGGCCCCTTGCGCCGTGTGCGGCGCGCCCACACCGGCCGAGGTGTGCGCCTTCTGCCGCCTGGTCGAGCGAGCCGGCGGTCACCAGCCCGACGACGGTGGCGGCGAGCCCCTCGACGTCCCGGTCGCGCTCGGCGCCACCCGGCACGCCGCCGACCGCGCGGGGGCCGACCGATGACCGCCGATCCCGGCCCCGGCGCCCGGCGCGGCCCCTTCGTCGAGGGCGACCGGGTGCTGCTGTCCGACAGCAAGGGACGCCGGTACCTCGTGACGCTCGCCGCCGGCGGCGAGTGGCACTCCCACGCCGGGTTCTTGCCCCACGACGACCTGTTGGGCCAGGAGGAGGGCTGCCGGGTGAAGTCCACCCGGGGGGCCACCTACACCGCCTTCCGGCCCACGCTCGCCGAGTTCGTCCTGAAGATGAAGCGGGGCGCCCAGGTCATCTACCCCAAGGACCTCGGCCCGATCCTGCTGCTCGCCGACATCTTCCCCGGGGCCCGGGTCCTCGAGTCGGGCGTCGGCTCTGGTGCTCTGTCGATGACGTTGCTGCGCGCCGGCGCGGTCGTCCACGGCTACGAGCTGCGTTCCGACTTCGCGGCCCGGGCCCTGGCCAACGTCACCGCCTTCCTCGGCGAGGAGGCCCGGTCGCGCTACACGGTGGAGGAGCGCGACTGCTACGAGGGCATCGACCTGGTCGACCTCGACCGCGTGGTCCTCGACCTGCCCGAGCCGTGGCAGGTGGTGCCCCACGCCGACACCGCGCTGCGCCCCGGCGGGATCCTCGTCGCTTACACGCCGAGCATCACCCAGGTGTCCCAGCTGCGCGACGCGCTCGACGCCTCGGGGTTCACC
This sequence comes from Acidimicrobiales bacterium, assembly GCA_046331175.1. Taxonomy (GTDB): domain Bacteria; phylum Actinomycetota; class Acidimicrobiia; order Acidimicrobiales; family Acidimicrobilacustridaceae; genus JAWKIW01. The sequence goes on along the minus strand of JAXLRI010000003.1, from coordinate 577,568 downwards.
ATGGCCGAGACCATCGAGGTCCTGCACCGGTCGTGGCACGTCGAGGGCCAGGCGGTGCGGCCCGACCACCGGATGGTGGCCCACACCGGGTTCCTCACCCACGCCCGCCGTCGCGGCGCCTGACCGGGCCGCCCGGTGAACCTGTTCGACGTCCTGATCGTGGGGCTGGTGGTGGCCGGCATCGTCGGCGGCTACCGCCTGGGCATGGTCACCCGCGTCGCCTCCTGGATCGGCATGTTCATCGGCCTGTTCGCCGCCGTGCGGGTGCTGCCGTGGATCCTCGAGCGCCTGCCCCGCAGCGGCGGCCTCACCTCCTTCGCGGTGGTCGTCGGCGTCCTGCTGTTCCTCGCCTTCCTCGGTCAGGGGATCGGTCTGTGGCTCGGGTCGACCCTGCGCCCGGTGAGCGACGACGGCACGGTGACGGTCGTCGACCGCGTCCTCGGGGGCCTCGCCGGGTTCGTGGGCACGGTCGTGATGATCTGGCTGCTGCTGCCCCTCGCCGCCCACACCCCCGGGTGGGTGGCCTCGGAGGTGACCGGCTCGGCCCTGGCGCGCCAGCTCGACCAGCGCCTGCCGGAGGCCCCCGACACCGTGCAGGCGCTCCAGGGCTTCGTCGGCGACGGCTTCCCGCGGGTGTTCGAGGCCCTGCAGCCGTCGCCGAACCTGGGGCCCCCGCCGGCGGCGAGCGGCCTCAGCACCGAGCAGGCTGCCAGCGTGGCCCGCTCGGTGGTCAAGGTCGAGGGCATCGCCTGCAGCCGGGTCCAGGACGGGACCGGGTTCGTGGTGGCCGACGGGCTCGTGGTCACCAACGCCCACGTCGTGGCGGGGGAGCGCAAGACCGAGCTCGAGCGCGACGACGGCACGCGCGTCACCGCCGAGGTCGTGGCCTTCGACCCCGCCCGCGACCTCGCCGTGCTGCGCGCTCGGGGCCTCGACCGGCCCGCCCTGCCCATCGGCACCTCGGCCACCGGTCAGCGGGGCGGGGTGTTCGGGCACCCCGGGGGCGAGCCCCTGCGGATCGCCCCGTTCGAGGTCGCCCGCCAGATCCGCGCCCTCGGCCGCGACATCTACGGCACCGCCCGCACCGAGCGCGAGGTCCTCGAGCTGTCGGCCAACCTGCGCCCGGGCGACTCGGGCTCGGCGCTGGTCGACCCCTCCGGCACCGTGGTCGGCGTGGCGTTCGCCATCGCCCCCGACCGCCCCGACGTGGCCTACGCGCTGTCGACCGACGAGCTCCGGACGGTGCTGGCCCAGCCCCGCAGCGGCGTCGTGTCGACGGGCGACTGCGTCGCCTGAGCCACGGGCCACCTGGCGGCAGGTCACCCCCACCACCGGCGGCGGCGAGCGGGACGGCGCGACCCGGCGCGCTCAGTTCGCCGACGGGTCGGCCGGGTAGTTGGCGTAGGCCGCCACGGCCCCACCCTGGCGGCGCAGGACCTGGCGCCACAGCTGGTCGGGATCGACGTCGAAGGGATCCCACGGCTCGGCCCCGACGACGAACCAGGCCCCCTGGTCGATCTCGCCCTCGAGCTGGCCCGGGGACCAGCCGCTGTAGCCGGCGAAGACGCGCAGCTGCTCGAGCGAGGGGGCGAGGTCGTCGACCTCCCGCCGCAGGTCGACGGTGCCCAGGCGGTGCCCGCCGTCGTCGAGCACCTGCTCCCAGCCCGCCGGCGTGGCGCCCGGCCGCGGCCGGCCGAGGGCGATCACCATCGACGGCGCCACCGGCCCGCCGCAGAACAGCACCGGGGGACCGCTGAGCAGCGCCTCCCATCCGGGAAACGGCTCGTCGACCGGCGTCTCGAGCGGCCGGTTGAGCACCACGCCGAGCGCGCCGCTGTCGGGCCCGTGCTCGAGCAGCAGCACCACGGTGCGCCGGAAGTTGGGGTCCTCCAGCACGCCGGGCACGGCCACGAGCAGGCAGCCGGAGCGGGGACGATCGGGCACCACTGCATGATGGCGCGTCGTCTCGCGCGCTGCAGGGCCGAGCGCAGCGGCGGGGGAGCGCGGTGCACCGGTCGTCCCGACGAGCCCGGGCCGAGCCCCGGACGCGGGACGAGGGGCCCGCAGGCCCCTCGTCGATCGATCGGCTCGTGTCGCGGCCCGTGCGGGCCGACGGATCACTCGGGCTCGATGAAGATGCACTCGCCGGGGCACTCCTCGGCGGACTCGATCACGGCGTCGAGCTGGCCGTCGGGGATGTTGGCCATGCCCTCGGCCCCACCCGGATCCGAGAAGACCTTGGCGCCCTCCTTGACGTAGGCCAGGCCGTCGTCGAGCAGCGTGAACACGTCGGGGGCGATCTCTTCGCACAGGCCGTCGCCCGTGCACAGATCCTGGTCGATCCAGACCTTCATGTCTGCACCTCTTCTGGGTGGGGTACGTGGGTGGGATTCGCTTGGGGGGACCGGGCGCAGCGACCGCCGCAGCGACCACCAGTTTACACGGATCCGGCCGTCGAAATGTGAACCCCAGAGGGGTGCCGCATTCGCCCGGAGCGTTGCGCGGCGCCCACCCGGCGGGCAAATCGACAGGGACGAGCGACGGCGAGCGACGAGCCGCGTGAACGGGGCGAGAACGGCGCGCCGGGGGCGCCGCCCGCGGGAGGCAGCCGTGTAGGGTCGCCGGCAGACCCGACCCGACGACAGGTGGCCGCCTCGCCGGCCGCCGCCGAGGGGGTGTTCCCGATCGACACGGCCGACTACGAACGCAAGCTGACCGCCTACGAGGCCGAGCTCACCGAGCTGCGCGACCAGGCGACGGTGCTCGAGGAGGAGGTCGTCGCCCTGCGCCGTCGGCTGCAGGACGCCCCCAAGCGCGTGCGCACCCTCGAGGAGCGCCTGCTCGAGACCAAGGGCCAGCTGGCCCAGGCGGTCTCCCAGAACGAGAAGCTCACCTACACCCTGCGCGAGGCGCGCGAGCACATCGCCGCGCTGCGCGAAGAGGTCGACAAGCTCACCCAGCCGCCCTCGGCCTACGGGGTGCTGCTCGGCAGCAACGACGACGGCACGGTCGACGTGTTCAGCGGCGGCCGCAAGATGCGCGTCTCGGTCCACCCCGACCTCACCGTCGACGACCTCGTGCGGGGCGCCGAGGTCGTCCTCAACGAGTCGCTCAACGTCGTGCTGGCCCGCAGCGCCGACCTGACCGGCGAGGTCGTCACCCTCAAGGAGCTGCTCGACGACCACCGGCGGGCGCTGATCGTCGGCCGGGCCGACGAGGAGCGCGTCGCCGAGCTGGCCGAGTGGTTGGTGGGCGAGCGGCTGCGCTCGGGCGACACGATGCTGTTCGACACCCGCTCGGGCCTGCTCATCGAGCGCCTGCCCCGACCCGAGGTGGAAGACCTCGTGCTCGAGGAGGTGCCCGACATCTCCTACGAGGACGTCGGTGGCCTCGACAGCCAGATCGAGCAGATCGCCGACGCCGTCGAGCTGCCCTTCGTGCACCAGGAGCTGTTCACCGAGTACAAGCTCCCCGCACCCAAGGGCATCCTCCTGTACGGCCCGCCCGGCTGCGGCAAGACCCTCATCGCCAAGGCGGTGGCCAACTCGCTCGCCAAGAAGGTGGCCGAGGTGAGCGGCGACAAGGAGGCCCGGTCGTTCTTCTTGAACATCAAGGGCCCCGAGCTGCTCAACAAGTACGTCGGCGAGACCGAGCGCCAGATCCGCCTCGTGTTCCAGCGGGCCCGGGAGAAGAGCGAGGAGGGCTGGCCGGTCATCGTCTTCTTCGACGAGATGGACTCGATGTTCCGCACCCGCGGCAGCGGCATCAGCTCCGACATGGAGTCCACCATCGTCCCGCAGCTGCTCACCGAGATCGACGGCGTCGAGTCGCTGAAGAACGTCATCGTGATCGGCGCCTCCAACCGCGAGGACCTCATCGACCCGGCCATCCTGCGGCCCGGTCGGCTCGACGTGAAGATCAAGATCGAGCGCCCCAACGAGGACGCCGCCGCCCAGATCTTCGGCCGCTACCTGAAGGCCGACCTGCCGCTCGACGCCGACACGGTGCGCGACCTCGGCGGGGGCGACCCCAACAAGGCCGTCGCCGCCATGATCGAGCAGACCGTCGCCGAGATGTACCGCACCGACGAGCAGAACCAGTTCCTCGAGGTCACGTACCAGAACGGCGACAAGGAGGTCATGTTCTTCAAGGACTTCTCCTCGGGGGCCATGATCGAGAACATCGTGCGCCGGGCCAAGAAGCTCGCCATCAAGCGGGTGATCGACGGCGGCGCCACCGGCCTGCGCGTCGACGACCTCATCGCCTCCATCCACCAGGAGTTCAAGGAGCACGAGGACCTGCCCAACACGACCAACCCCGACGACTGGGCGAAGATCTCGGGCAAGAAGGGCGAGCGCATCGTCTACGTGCGCACCCTCGTCAAGAAGCACGAGGACAAGGAGGCCGAGGGCGGCCGCTCCATCGAGCGGGTTGCCACCGGTCAGTACCTGTAGGGCCGGCACCTCGGGGACCCCGGGCCCGCCCGCCACGGTCGGGCACCGGCGGCGTGACCGCTAACCTCTCGCCCTCGTGAGCGAGGTGCGCGCGACGGCGGTCGGCGATCGACCGCCAGCCGTGGGCACCTGGGCCTGGAGGCGCATGGCGGTCACCGTCCACGCCGACGACGCGGAGGTCGCCGCCCGGATCAGGGCCCTGCTCGGCGGACTGCGGTCGACCGACCCTCCACCCCCCGCCACGACGACCGAGGTGGTCGTCACGAGCGGGCCGTGGCCGAACCGCGCCGACCTGGCCGAGCGTCGGCACCAGGTGTTCATCGACGGGATCATCCACCTGCAGACCCACGTCACGTGGCAGGTCGACGACGTGCTGCTCGGCCACCTGAACGGCCGGGCGCTCGGGGTCGACGTCGACGACCTGCACCTCCACGCCGCGCTCGTTAGCCGGCGGGGGGTCGGGCTGCTGCTGCTGGGCGCGAGTGGCTCGGGCAAGTCCACCCTCGCCGTCCACCTCGCCCGTCGGGGCTGGACGCTCCACGGCGACGAGATGGTCGTCGTGGAGGCAGACGGCGCCGTGCGCGCCTTCACCCGGCCCCCCACCCTGAAGCGGGGCAGCTGGCCGTTCTTCGCCGACCTGCCGTCGGTGCCACGTCCCGATGCCGAGGATCCGGCCCGGGACCGCGCGCACGTGCCGTTCGCCGAGATCGACGTTGACGCGCCCCGCGACCGCGACCGGCCGGTTCGACCCGTCGCCGCCATCTTCGTCGGGCACGGAGCGTCGGAGGTCGGGCTGCGGCCGCGCACGCCGACGGACGCCCTGGCGGGCCTGGTCGCCGACACGTTGGACCTCGAGCGCGCGGGGCGGCGCGGCTTCGACCGGGTCGTCGGCCTCGCCGACGGCATCCCCGCCTTCGACCTCGACGGCGGATCGCCCGACGAGAGCGCCGACGTGCTCGAGCACCTCGTCGACCAGGCGTCCCCAGCACCGTCGGCGGGGCCGGTCTCGGCGGAGGCGGCCAACGAGCGCGGCGGGCTGTGGCGGCTCGGTGGGCAGGCCGTCGTGTACGACCTGGTGACCGGCCGGGTGGCCACGGTCGACGACGCCACCGCGACCGTCGTGGGCAGCCGTCTCGGCCGCCGCCGCAGCGCACCCGACGACGCCGATGACGCCGACGTCGTCGCCGTGCGCGAGGCGCTGGCCGAGGCCGGCATCGGGCTGTGGGAGGCCGCCCGGTGACCGATCCGCTGAGCGGCCTGGTGCCGATCCACCTCGAGGTCGACCAGGGGACCGTGCACCTCGTGCAGATCGGTGCGACGCGGTTCACCGCACCCTTCTACGACGAGCTCGTCGCCTCGATCGCCGCGCAGCAGGGCTCGGTCACCCTCGACGTGGCCGACCTCCACCGCCTGCTGGATCCACCGCCGCCGCCCCTGGGGCTCGTGTTCCACGTGGGTCGGTGCGGCTCGACGCTGGTCCAGCGGATGCTGGCCCAGGATCCCGGTGTGCTGGCGCTGGGGGAGCCGCTGACCACGGCGGTCGTCGACGTCGGAGGCCAGGGCGGCTCCCCGGCCTGGCCCGACGTGGTGTCGGTGTTCGCCCTCCTCGAGCACCTCGCCCTCGCTCGGGGGCAGCGAAGCGTCATCCGCCACGTCCCCCTGCAGGCGATCGTCCTCGCGGCGTGGGAGCAGAGCCTGCCGGACGTGCCCAAGGTGTTCCTGTGGCGCGACCCCGTCGAGGTCGTCGGGTCGAACTGCGCTGATCAACCCCGCTGGTGGACCAACGACCAGCTGCGACGACAGGTGTGCGCGCTCATCGACGAGGCCGACGGCAGCGGCGAGGACCCGGTCGCGGTCCACGCTCGGCTCTGGGACGCGACCGTCCGGGGCGCGCTCGACGCGGGGCCAGACCTCCTGGTGGTCGACCACGCCGACCTGATGGGGCACCCGGCTGCGGTCATCGAGCGCATCGCCGACCACCTCGGCCTCCACCTCGATCCCGAGCGGGCCGGCCGCGAGCGCCGCTACTACGCGAAGTCGCACAGCCGGAACGAGCGCTTCGACCCGGAGGGGCGGCACCGCCGTGATCCCCTCGACCCGGCGGACGCCGATCTGGTCCGCAGCATCACCGACCAACGCCTTGCCCGCATCAGCGAGCGCACGTGGCGACCCGATCCAGGAGGCCTCCGTTGACCGAGCCGCCGGCGACCACGCCCCCGATCCTCCTGGCCACGGCGATGCTGCCGCTCGGCACCCCGCTGCAGCTCCCACAACAGGGCGCAGGCTGGGTCCACGACCGGTTCGCCGTCCTCGCCGACCAGCTGGCCTCGGGCGCCTCCGACCGGGTCTCGGGCTGGCTCGGCGCCGAGGCGACCGAGCTCGTGTCGCGCGCCGGGACCCTCTCCTCTCCCGTGGTCGTCACGACCAACGGCGCCGCCGCGGGCCTCGCGGGCATCGCCGACCGGGTCGTGGCCCGCTTGGCCGGTGACGAGGGCAGCGTGCGGATGCTCGATCCCGAGGGCACGCCGGCGCCGGTGCCCGAGGCGTGCTGGCGATCCGAGTTCCCCCGCGTCGGCGCAGTCCGGCGGCTGGATGCCGCGGCCCTGGCCGCCTACCTCGACGAAGGCTGGCAGCTCGACCTGCCCGACGCCGACCTGTTCGACGACCAGCTGTCCGCCCGATGCAACGAGCTGGGCTGGTGCACGACCGACTGGGTCGAGAGCACGGTGGTCGCCGCGGCGGTCGACGTGCTGGCGCTCGGGGCGGCGCACGCCGACCGACTCGTCGTCCTGGTCGAGGGCGAGGGCGACCTGGAGGTCACCGGCCAGGACGGTGCCACCGCGTGGCTCCGGCTCGGCAGCGGTGGGGCGGCGCTGGTGCCGGCCGCATCGACCTCCCGGCTGCACACCGGCGGCTGGGCCGTCGTGGTGACGTTCCGGCTCGGCCGGCTCCTCGGCCGCCAGCTGTTCGAGCGCCTCGCCCACGAGGGCGGTCACTGGCCCCTGCTGCGGGCCGACGTGCCCTACCACCTCGACCGCCGCCCCCTCAGCTACGAGCGCTCCGTGTTCGACCACGACGGCGACCTCGCCGTCGAGCTCGGCGAGGTCGCCGGCCCCGACCTGGTCGAGCGGGCCGTGGCCACCCGGCGAGCCCGGCTGCGCCGGCCGGCGCCGGCGTCGATGGGCGAGGCCGTGCCGACGATGCGCTCGCTCGGCGCGGCGACACGGGTCCACCTCCCCTTGTCGGCGCCGCCGATGCTCGGTGGCGTCGTGGGTGACCTGGTGATCCTGGCGTTCGAGAACCAGCTGGTCCACCTGCACGCCGCCGCCGTCGAGGCGTTCTGCGCCCTTGCCGGCACCAGCGAGGGATCGACCGCCGACGACCTCCCCGCGGTGGTGGTCGACGGGGCGGACCAGCGGCGTGAGCTCGTCGTGCGCGGCCTGCGGGCCGGCGTGCTCCGGGTCGCGGCGCCCTGAAGCGCCCGGCGGGGGAGGCGTGACGCGCCGTCACAGAGGCGCTAAAGTCCTCAGACCACGAGGGAACGGAGGGCCCATGGCAGAGAGGGACGGTGTCGACGACGGCACCGGGACGGCGGATGAGACCAAGGCGACGTCGCTCGATCGACGCAAGCTGCTGACCCGAGGTGCGCTCGCCGCCGGTGTTGCGGGCGCCGTCTGGGCCGCCCCCAAGGTCGAGGGCCTCTCGCTGCGCCCGGACTACGCCGCCGCTGCGACCAACAACCCGAACCAGCCCGGGGCGTTCGTGTTCAACCAGCCGCTCAACCAGAACATCGGCGGTACTGGCGGCACCAACCAGCTGCTGCCCGTGTTCGGCGGGCCGGCCAACGTGACGTGGAACTGGAACGGCTTCAGCGTCAGCGCCAACGCCAACCTGCCGGCAAACTGCACCTTCACCAGCTGGAGCGTGATCAACCGGTTCAGCCAGGACGACGGTGGTGGAGCGGTCAGCGAGGCCATCAACAGCCCCGGGCCCGCCGGCGCGTCGGCCACCTCGAACTACAACGACGACGCCATCGGCGGCACGGCGTCGCTCACCATCACCTGCACGTGACACCGTGGCGGTGACGAGGCCCGACGGTGCACCCGTCGGACCGGCCGATCTCGCTGGGCCCGCACCGCTCGTCGGTGCGGGCCCGCTTTCCGTCCAGGCCCCGGTCGATCTGCCCCTCGATGTCGCGTCGGCGTTGGGCGAGCGGCTCACCGCCGCCAACGAGCGTGCCCGCGACGACGCCCTGGGTCGACTCGCCCCGCTGCTGCCGGGGCTCGACGTCGACGCCCTCGCCGACACCACCGACGACCGCCGGCTGCACGTCCTGCAGGTCCCCGACGCGCTGCTCGACACGCTCGCAGGGCCCGACGCCGTCGAGGCCATCCTCACCCGCCACGAGCACTTCTGGGGGCACGGGGGCGTCTCGATGTCCCGCGCCGACGAGGAGGGGCACCTCGATCCGCCTCGCGGCGCCTACCGCCCCGGCGTGGCTCCCGGGCTCCACGTCCTCGATGTCGGGGTCCTCGCCGGACTCCTCGGTCGCCAGTGGACCGCCATCATCAACAGCGCCGACCGCTACGACCCGGCACTGGCCGACGTGTGCACCGACCTCACCCTCGCGACCGGCAGCGCCGTCAACACCAACATCTACCTCTCCTACGGCGAGGCCGAGGGGTTCGGTGCGCACTGGGACAGCCACGACACGCTCATCGTGCAGGTCCACGGCGCCAAGCGGTGGTCGGTGTACGAGCCGCTCGTGCTGTCGGCCCAGCGCCCGTGGAACGACCGCGAGATCTCGGACCGGCCCGTGTGGACCGGCGTGCTCGAGGTGGGGATGGCGCTCCTCGTCCCACGCGGGTGGGGCCACCGGGTCGAGGGCTCCGACGACCTCACGATCCACTACACGATCGGCATCAACCGGCTGGAGGTCCCCGCCCTGCTGCGCTTGCTGGGCGACCTCGTGGTCGACGATCGCCTCGACCACCCGCTGCCGACCAGCCCCTTCCGGGGCGCCGACGACCACCCGCTGCTGGTCGCGCCCGACGACCTGGCTCGCGCCCTCGACGAGTGGTTGGAGCCGACCCTGATCCGGCGAGCGGTGGCCACCCACCGTGCCCGGTTGCACCGGCGCCGCTTCCCGGCCCTGCGCACCTCGTTCCGGGCCGTCGCACGGGGAGACTGGTCCGGCCTCGGGCTCCGATTGGCGGCGCCCAGTGGCGTCGGCGTCGTGCCCCCGGCCCCCGGCCCCGGCGACGACCTCCGCCTGGCGTTCGACGACCGGCTGGTCACGATCGCAGCACCGGCGATCGACGCCGTCGTGCAGCTCGCCGACCGGCGGGCGTGCCACCCCGGCGACCTGGCCCCGGTGGTCGTGGACGGATCCGACGAGCGGTTCCGCCTCGCGCGCGAGCTCGTCACGGCCGGCGTCGCCGACGTCGTCGTCCTCGACGAGCCGTGACCCCGACCCCGAGGTCGAGGCGTCGACGGATCGCACGGCGTCCGCTCTCGGCGATGGCCATCGGTGGGCTGCTGCTCGTCCTCGCCGCCGCCGGGGCGGCCGTGGCGCCGGCCGTCGCCGCCGAGGGACCGCCCAGCACCGCCGCCCGCCCCGCCGGCCTGCCCGGCACACCGGTCGGCATCCCGGCCCCGGCGGCCGACGACCCGTTGGCCGTCGCCGCCGTCGCCGGCGAGGGCCGACGCATCACGGTCCAACCGGCGCGGCCCGACCTCCTGACCACGGCCGGGACCGAGATCGTCCTGACGTGGGGCGACCCGGCGGCGGCCATGACGAGGGCGATCACCACGATCACCGGTGCCACGCCGCCGACGGAGGCCACCGTCGAGCGAGGCGTGGCCACCACCTTCGCCGCCGCCGGGCGCACGCCCGCCGTGATCGACGAGGGCGACCTCACGGTGACGCTCCCCGAATCCGGGGCGACGATCGAGACCGCGCTCTGGGTGCAGGTCGCCCGGGACGGCCGGACCTGGACGTCGCCGCTGTACGACTTCTCGGCCCTGACCTCCCGACCGCAGCCGACCGCCGAGCCGGGCACGCGCGCCCTGCCCCTCTCGGGTGCGAACCCGGCGCAGGCGGCGTTCGTCCCGGCGACCACCAGCGTCTCGCTCGGTGTCGAGCGGCTCTCCATCTCGTTCTCGGGGAGCCTGCCGACGCGGGCCGCGGGGCAGGAGGTCCGTCGGGTGACCGACGTGGTCTCCCTGCGACCCGACGGCGGGACCGGCGCGCCACCGTTCGAGCTTCACCTGCAGTACGCCGACGGTCGCATCCAGGCGTACCGAGCGGGTGACGACCAGCCGTTGCCCTACCCGGCCGGCCCCGGCACCACCGGCCGCGACGGCTCGCCGCCCAAGACCGGCCCGTGGCAGGCGCCACTGCCGACGTCCCCGAAGGCCGGTGCGTTCGTCGACCTCCTCAAGGCCCCCCTCGAAGCGGTGCTGGGCGTGCAGCTGACGCCCACGACGGTGTTCGGGGTCGATCGGATCGTCGAGCTCGCCGACGGCACCGTCCTGCGCACCTCTGGCGTGAGCCAATCGGCATCGTCCGTCGTCGCTGCGACCGACCCCTCGGTCGTGACCAACCAGCAGGAGGAGGCCCGGACGCGGGCCGACGCCAGCTCCCGCACGCGTCGCTGGTGGCTGCTCGGCCTCGGCGTGCTGTTCGCCGCCGTCCTCGTCTGGGGGCTGGTCCTGCTGTGGCCACACGTGTGGCGCTCCGACCTCGTCCAGCGACGCCTGGCGAAGCGGCGCGCCCGCCGCTCGACCTGAGGACCACCGGCGGCGGCAGAGCGGCAGGTGTCGCCGCACAAGGCAGTCCACCCGACGGCCGCTAGGGTCGCCCCGTGGCCATCCCCAAGATCGTCGGCGTCGAGACCGAGTTCGGCATCCTGTTGCGCGGGGCGGGGGAGTCCAACCCCATCGCCGCCTCCTCGTTGCTGATCAACGCCTACATCAACGAGCGCGAGCGGGCCGCGGCCGCCGGCTCGGCCCCCAAGGTCGGCTGGGACTTCGAGGACGAGATGCCCGGCAACGACGCCCGTGGCAGCGCGCCGATGGGCACGCTGGCTCCCGAGGTCGAGACCCACCTGGTCAACGCCGTGCTCACCAACGGCGCCCGCTACTACGTCGACCACGCCCACCCCGAGCTGTCCACGCCCGAGTGCGCCGACGCCCGGTCCATCGTCGTGTTCGACAAGGCCGCCGAACGCATCCTCGTGCAGTCGATGGACGCCGCCCGCCGCCTGCTGCCCGAGGGCCAGGAGCTGGTCGTCTACAAGAACAACTCCGATCGCAAGGGCAACTCCTACGGCTGCCACGAGAACTACCTCATGGACCGCACGGTGCCGTTCGGTCGCATCGTCGTGCACGCCATGGCCCACTTCATCACCCGCCAGCTCTTCACCGGTGCGGGCAAGGTGGGCAGCGAGGCGGCCGGGATCTCGTGGCGCGAGGTGCCGTTCCAGCTCACCCAGCGCGCCGACTTCTTCGAGGAGGAGGTCGGGCTCGAGACCACGCTGAAGCGGCCCATCGTGAACACTCGGGACGAGCCCCACAGCGACGCCCAGAAGTACCGCCGGCTCCACGTCATCTGCGGCGACGCCAACCTCTCCGAGGTCGCCACCTTCCTCAAGGTCGGCACCACCGCGATCGTCCTGGCCATGGTCGAAGACGACGCCCTGCCCCGCGAGTTCGTGTTCGCGGCGCCCGTGGCCACCATGCGCAACGTCTCCTACGACCTGTCGCTCTCCCGGGCCTTCGAGCTCGACGACGGCTCGACCGTGACCGCCCTCGAGGTGCAGTGGGAGCTGCTCGACGCCGCCAAGAAGTACGCCGAGTCCACCGGGCTCGAGGCGGTCGGCGCCGAGGTCGGCGCCGAGGTGCTGCGGCGCTGGGAGGAGGTCCTGACCGGTCTCGAGACCGATCCCGCGACCCTGGCGACCCAGCTCGACTGGGTGGCCAAGCACCGGCTCATCGATGGCTACCGCGAGCGCCACGGCCTCGAGTGGGACGACGCCCGCCTCGCCGCCATGGACCTCCAGTACCACGACCTGCGCCCCGACAAGTCGCTGGCGGCGCGGGTCGGCCTCGAGCGGATCACCACCGACGCCGAGGCCGAGCTGGCCATCACCGAGCCGCCCACCGACACCCGTGCCTACTTCCGGGGCAAGTGCCTCCAGCGCTGGCCCGGCGACATCGTGGCCGCCAACTGGGACTCGCTCGTGTTCGACGTGGGCACCGACCCCCTCCGCCGGGTGCCGATGATGGAACCGACCCGTGGAACCGAGGCCCACGTGGGTAGCCTGCTGGCGGGATGCACCACCCCGGCCGAGCTCTTGGGCATGCTGGGGTCCTGAGCAACCCCGGCGCCCTCGCCGAGCGAGGTGCACGAGCGCAGTGAGAACGGCACATGGCTGAGCGAGAGCAGATCAAGAAGACGGCCCCGGCCCGCACCGAGGAGACCGTCGAGGAGGCCCCCGCCACGTCCGAGAAGGGCGAGAAGCTGAAGGCCGAGCTCGACGACCTGCTCGACGAGATCGACGACGTCCTCGAGACCAACGCCGAGGATTTTGTCAAGAGCTACGTGCAGAAGGGTGGAGAGTGAACCTGCGACAAGCAGGTTCGTGACACACCCCCTGGCGTCCCTCCACGTCGACCACGACCACGGCACCGGGCGCGTGCGCTCGTTGCTGTGCTTCCGGTGCAACGCCGGCCTTGGGCAGTTCCGCCACGACCCGGGGCTGCTCAAGCGGGCCGCCGAGTACGCCGGCACCCACCACCGCATCGGCGAGCTGACGGTCGCCGCGGTGGCGGCCGAGCGCCCCGAGGCCGACGCCGACGAGGTCGAGGCCGCCGCCCTTCGGCGCCGGCTCGACGCCCTGGCGGGCACCGTCGGTCGCGACCGGTAGCCTGCGCCCCGATGAGCATCCCGTTCTTCCGTCCGGGCGACGATCCCGGCCCCGACTTCGTCGAGCTGGTCCGACGCCTCGGCATCGCCCCACCGCTGCCCGACGGGCCCGTCGACGAGCGCCTGCCCGTCACCCACGCCACCACGGTCGTGGCCATCCGCTACGCCGACGGCGTGGTGATGGCCGGTGACCGCCGAGCCACGTCGGGCAACCTGATCTCACACCGGGCGATCGAGAAGGTCTTCCCCGCCGACCGCCACTCGGGCGTGGCCATCGCCGGCGCCGCCGGGCCCGCCATGGAGATGGTCAAGCTCTTCCAGCTCCAGCTCGAGCACTACGAGAAGGTCGAGGGCACCACGCTCAGCCTCGAGGGCAAGGCCAACCAGCTGGGGCAGATGGTGCGCAACCACCTGCCCGCCGCCATGCAGGGCCTCGCCGTCGTGCCCCTGTTCGCCGGCTACGACCTCCGCCGACGGGCCGGGCGGCTCTTCCAGTACGACGTCACCGGCGGCCGCTACGAGGAGTCCAACTTCGCCGCCACCGGCTCGGGCAGCCTCCACGCCGGCACGGTGGTCAAGCTGGGGTTCCGGGAGGGGCTCGATCGCGACCAGGCCGTCGACCTGGCGCTGACCGCACTGTTCCAGGCCGCCGACGAGGACTCCGCCACCGGCGGGCCCGACCTCGTTCGGGGCATCTACCCGGTGGTGGCCACCATCACCGGCGACGGCTTCGACCGTGTGGCCGACGCCGAGATCGCCGAGCGCTTCGGGGCACTGGTCGAGGCCCTCGCCGCCCGCGAGGCCGAGGGCCGTCCCCGCCTGCCCGAGACCGCCGACCTCGGGGGCGACGACTGATGGCCACGATGGCCCCCACGCCGACCGCAGGAGGTGAGCGGCGATGAGCATGCCGTTCTACGTCGCGCCCGAACAGGTCATGAAGGACCGGGCCGACTACGCCCGCAAGGGCATCGCCCGGGGCCGCAGCCTGGCCGCCGTCGTGTACGACGACGGCATCCTCATCTGCGCTGAGAACCCCTCGAGCACCTTGCGCAAGGTCAGCGAGATCTACGACCGCATCGCCTTCGCCGGCGTCGGCAAGTACAACGAGTTCGACCAGCTCCGCATCGCCGGCGTGCGCCACGCCGACCTCAAGGGCTTCTCGTACAGCCGCGAGGACGTCGATGCCCGCAGCCTGGCCAACCAGTACGCCCAGATCCTCGGTCAGATCTTCACCAACGAGATGAAGCCGATGGAGGTCGAGATCCTCGTGGCCGAGGTGGGCGACGAGCCGGCCGGCAGCCAGCTGTTCCACATCCTCTACGACGGCACGGTCATGGACGAGAAGGACTTCACCGTGCTCGGCGGCGAGGCCGACGCCATCGCCGACCGCCTGCAGGAGGGCTTCGCCGACGGCCTCGACCTCGGCGGCGCGCTGCGCATCGCCGTGGCCGCGCTGGCCGGGCCCGAGCGGACGCTCGGCGCCGACGACCTCGAGGCCGCGGTGCTGTCGCGCACCAACGGCCGGCGCGCCTTCCGGCGCCTCGACGACGACGAGGTCGCCGGGCTCCTCGCCGCCGGCTGACCCGAGCGACCCCGCGCCTACAGCGCGAGCAGCCGGGCCACCAGGAACCCCAGCACCACCAGCACCAGCAGGGCGCCGGCCAGCCACTCGCCGGGGCTGGTGGTCGCCGCCGTCGCATCGACCGCGTCGCCGCCCCCCACGCCGCCCGACCCGCCGAGGCCGCACAGCGACAGCACCTCGCGCGCTCGATCGAGGTCGGGCTCGGCCACGAGCACGTCGACCGGGCCACCGAACGGGTAGACGGTGTCGACCAGGCCCCGCAGCTCCCAGACCACGCCTTCGGACCCCAGGCGGGCGACCAGCACCTTCGCCTCGAACGACGAGGCGGTGCTGGCCAGCGGCACCATGCGCAGCGACTCCACGGGGCCACGGTAGCGCCGCGTCGCGGACCACCTCCGCCTCGTCGGGCACCGTGCACCTCGCCGGGCGCGGCCACCGGTAGCGTGTCCCGCGATGGAGCGCAGGATCTTCGGCCTCGAGAACGAGTACGGCGTCACCTGCACGCTCCGCGGCCAGCGCCGGCTCAGCCCCGACGAGGTGGCCCGCTACCTGTTCCGCCGGGTCGTGTCGTGGGGACGGTCGTCCAACGTCTTCCTCGCCAACGGAGCCCGCCTCTACCTCGACGTCGGCTCGCACCCCGAGTACGCCACGCCCGAGTGCGACTCCATCTACGACCTCGTCGTGCACGACAAGGCGGGGGAGCGCATCCTCGAGCAGCTGCTGGCGTCGGCCGAGCAGCGCCTGCGCGAGGAGGGCATCCGGGGGACCATCTACCTCTTCAAGAACAACACCGACTCGGCCGGCAACTCCTACGGCTGCCACGAGAACTACCTCACCTCACGCCGCGACGACTTCAGCCACTACGCCGAGGTGCTCATCCCGTTCCTCGTGTCGCGCCAGATCTACGCCGGGGCCGGCAAGGTGCTGCAGACGGCCCGCGGCGCCATGTTCTGCATCAGCCAGCGGGCCGAGCACATCTGGGAGGGCGTCTCCAGCGCCACCACCCGGAGCCGCCCCATCATCAACACCCGCGACGAGCCCCACGCCGACGCCGAGCGCTACCGCCGGCTGCACGTCATCGTCGGCGACTCCAACATGAGCGAGTACGCCACCTTCTTGAAGGTCGGCGCCTGCTCCATCCTGCTGCGCATGCTCGAGGAGCCCTCGATCGTCCTGCGCGACATGACGCTGGAGAACCCCATCCGGGCCATCCGCGAGATCAGCCACGACCTCACCTGCCGCCGACGGGTCCGGCTGGCCAATGGCCGAGAGGCCTCTGCGCTCGACATCCAGGGCGAGTACCTCAGCCGGGCGCTCCGCTACGCGGAGCGGCGCGACCTGAGCCCCCTCGAGAAGCAGGCCCTGCAGATGTGGGAGCACTGCCTGACCCAGCTCGAGAAGGACCCGTTCACCCTCGACCGCGAAGTCGACTGGGTCATCAAGCACAACCTCGTCGAGCAGTACCGGGCCAAGCACGACCTGCCGCTCAGCCACCCGCGCGTGGCGTTGCTCGACCTCCAGTACCACGACGTCAACCGCGACCGGGGCGTCTTCTACAAGATGCAGGCCCGCGACCTCGTCGAGCGGGTGTGCGTCGACGCCGACATCGACGCCGCCATCGAGACCCCACCCCAGACCACCCGGGCCCGCCTGCGCGGCGAGTTCATCCGCCGGGCCAAAGAGCGCAAGCGCGACTACACCGTCGACTGGGTGCACCTGAAGCTCAACGACCAGGCGCAGCGGACCGTGCTCTGCAAGGACCCCTTCAAGGCCCGAGACGACCGGGTCGAGAAGCTCATCGCCTCGCTCTAGGTCGGCCGGCGTGGACAAGCTCGAGCGCATCCTCACGCTCACTGCGACGCTGCTCGAGGCCACCCGCCCGCTGAGCGCCGAGGAGCTCCGCCAGAAGATCCCCGGGTACCCCGAGAACAAGGCCTCCTTCCGCCGGCAGTTCGAGCGGGACAAGGACGACCTGCGCGAGATGGGCATCCCGCTGTCGGTCGAGGAGGTGCCCGGCACCGACCCACCGGTGCTCGGCTACCGGATCCGGAGGGACGACTACTACCTGCGCGACCCGGGCTTCACCGCCGACGAGCTGGCCGCCGTGCACCTCGCCACCTCGCTGGTCCGCCTCGACACCGCCCGCGGCATCGAGGGCCTGCTCAAGCTCGAGGGCGTGGCCGACGAGCCGCCAGGGGCGGTCGGAGGCACCGGGGGAGGGGCCGACGACGCCCTCGCCGACCTCCCCGGCGACCCCAACCTGGCCCGCGCCTTCAGCGCGGTGGTCGAGCGCCGCCCGCTGACCTTCACCTACCGCGATCGTGAGCGGGTGGTCGACCCCCACCGCATCGAGTACCAGCGCGGCCGCTGGTACCTCCAGGGCCGCGAGCACGACGCCGACGGCGCGGACGACGTCGACCTCACGACGACGAAGAGCTTCCGCATCGACCGCATCGAGGGCGACGTGGCGATGGGGGAGCCGCGCTCCTTCGTCCCGCCCCCCGTCGCCGACGCCGGTCGCCCGGCCCAGCCGTGGGAGTACGGCGAGGGCGACCCCGTCGTGGCCCACCTCCTCGTCGATGCTGGGCAGGCGGCGTGGGCGGTCCAGCACCTCGGTGACGACGCCGTGGTCGACCGGCGACCCGACGGCGCGGTGGTCGTCGAGGTGCGGGTGACCAACCCCGATGCCTTCCGCTCCTTCGTCCTCACCTTCCTCGACCACGCCGAGGTCCTCGCCCCGCCGTCGCTGCGCGACGACGTGGTGTCGTGGCTGCGGGAGCTGGCCCCGTGACCCGGCCGGGCGCCACCGCCTCGGTGCAGCGGATGCTGTCGCTCCTCCCGCTGGTGGCGGCGCGACCCGACGGCGTCCCGATCGACGACCTGTGCGCCCGCTACGACGTGAGCCGCGAGAAGCTCCAGGCCGACCTCGACATCGTGTCGCTCGTCGGCGTGGCGCCCTACACGCCCGACCTGCTCGTCGAGGTGGTGGTGGAGGACGACCGGGTGTTCGTGCACCTGCCCGTCGCCTTCGACCGGCCGCTGCGGCTCACCCCTGACGAAGGCCTGTCGCTGCTGGCCGCCGGCCGGTCGCTGCAGGCCGTCCCGGGCGCCGACCCCGAGGGCCCGCTGGCCCGGGCGCTGGCCAAGCTGGCCGCCGTCCTCGACGTCGACGTCGACCGCCTCGACGTCGACCTGGGCCCCGCCGAGGCCGGCAACCTGGCGGTCCTGCAGGACGCCATCGCCGGCCACCAGCGGGTGCACCTGCGCTACTACGGCTACGGGCGCGACGAGAGCACCGAGCGCGAGATCGACCCCCAGCGGCTGTTCCACGACCAGGGCCACTGGTACGTGGCGGCGTGGTGCCACCGCGCCGATGGCGACCGGGTGTTCCGGGTCGACCGCATCGAGGAGGCCACGCTCACCGGCGAGACGTTCGACCCCCCGGCCGAGCGGCCGTCCCTCGGCGCCTTCCGCCCCAACCCCGACGACCCCCGGGTGGTGCTCGAGCTCGAGCCGGCCGCCCGGTGGGTGGTCGAGCAGTACCCGTCCGAGGCGGTCGACGAGCTGGGTGACGGGCGCGTGCGGGTGACGCTGGTGGTGGTGGCGCGACCCTGGCTCGAGCGCCTGCTGGTGCGCCTCGGCCCGCTGGGCCGGGTGGTCGGGGGCGATCCCGACCTCGCCGACGTCGGCCGCGACGCCGCGGGAAGGATCCTGCGGCGCTACGCCGATCGCTGACCCGGGCGGTAGTGTCGCTCCGTCGCCGGTCGAGCCGGGGACGCCCGCTCCCCACCACCGAGGACCCCCCATGACCACGGTGCCCCCCGGCAACCCACCCGAGGCCGGGCCGCCTCCCACCATCCCGTTCCCCGACGTGGCGCCCGCCGGGGCCGCCCCTCGCACGACGACCGCCAAGCGGTCGGGTGGCGCCGGCGCTGTGATCGAGTGGGTGGTCGTCATCGTGGCGGCGATCGCCGTCGCCCTGCTGATCAAGACCTTCGTGATGCAGGCGTTCTACATCCCGTCGGAGTCGATGCTGCCGACGCTCGAGAAGAACGACCGCGTCCTGGTCAACAAGCTCTCCTACCGGCTGCACGACATCAACCGCGGCGACATCGTGGTGTTCGAGAAGCCGCCCGAGGCCGGCGCCAACGACGCCACGTCCGACCTCATCAAGCGGGTCATCGGGCTGCCCGGGGAGAAGATCGCCTTCGAGGGGGGCAAGGTCTACATCAACGGCCAGGTGCTCGACGAGCCGTACCTGCCCACCGGGGTGACCACCTCGCAGGGCGCCAAGCCCTGCACCCTCGCCGAGCCCTGCACCGTCCCGACGGGCACGATCTGGGTCATGGGCGACAACCGCTCGAACTCCCGCGACAGCCGCTGGATCGGCCCGATCCCCGAGGAGAACATCGTCGGGCGGGCCTTCGTCCGCATCTGGCCGTTCAGCCGCCTCGGGGGCCTCTGAGCCGCACCGCGGCGGCACGCCGCCCGGCGACCGCCAGGCCGGCCGCCGGTGGCACGCCGTCAGGCGAACCGGCCGACCGTCTCCACGAGCCGCTCCACGTGGTCCGAGACCACGGCATCGATGCCGGCGTCGACCACCTCGGCGATCTGGCGCTCGAACTGGGCGTCCTCGGCCATCGCCAGCAGCCCGAAGCGGTGCACGAGGGTCACGATGCCACCGCTCCACTCCGAGACGGGTGCGGCCACCGCGTCGACGCCGAGCTGCCGCAGGCGGGCGGCATGGGGCTCGGGCCCGGGTCGCAGCGCGCGCAGCCGGACGGCGTGCACCAGCTGCACGTGGCGGGAGAGGGGGCGCCAGGAGGCCACGCGGTCGGCGTCGGTGCCGACGAGCCACAGCCGGCCCTCGACGTCGGGGCCGCGGTCGCGGGCGGTGGCGATGGCCTCGGCGACGGCGCCGTCGTCGTCGCCCACGAGGAGGCACAGCTCGGGGTCGGTGCCGACCTCGTCGTAGAGCGTGGCCAGGGCGACGACGTCGGGGGGGAGGTCGGCGCGCTCGACGTCGCCGACGGGTCGGCGACGCAGACGCCCGCCCACGCTGCCGCCGACGGCGAGCACCGCCGCGCCGTCGGCGCTGCGCCACAGCCCGCTCGCCACCCCGGTGGCGCCGAGCCGGCGAGCCAGGCCGAACGCCGCCACGGTGTTCTCGGCCTCGTGGTCCTGGGCGCCGCGGTTGGCGAAGGCCACCGGCGGGCGCCGCAGGGAGGGGATGCGGGTCGGCACCGGCTCATCGTGTCGCCCCCCGACCCGGGCCGCCAACCCGCCGACGGTCCGGGTCGGGGCCGGACGGCCACCCAGCGCAGCGGTGGTGCCGCCGACCTCACCGAACGCGTCCCCGTCGAGCATCGCGGGCCTGATGGCGGCCGAAATGGTCCGGACGGCCTACACAGGCCGCCCGGCGACCTGCCGAAACCCAGAACAGCCTGGTTGACGAGGGCGTTGGAGAGGCGAGATGGCCACCATCCGAGCGAGCTGCAGCGAGTGCGGGGACGTCGAGCTGACCACCGCGGACGTCCGCGTCCGGGTCTGCACGGCCGACAACCAGGGGACCTACTCGTTCCGCTGCCCGATCTGCGCCATGACCGTGGTGAAGGCGGCCGAGCCCCGCACGGTCGACCTGCTGGTGGCCTCCGGCGTCGCCTACTCGACGTGGAGCCCGCCGCTGGAGCTCACCGAGCCACGCGGCTCCGGTGAGGCCTTCACCCACGACGACCTCCTCGACTTCCACGCGCTGCTCACCGACGACGCCGCGCTCGCCGAGGCCCTCAGCCAGCTGGCCTGAACCCTCCGGCCGGGCGACCTCGCCCGCCGACTAGCGTCGCCCCGTGTCGACCCCCGTGCTCCTCGCCGTGGGCGTGGTCCTGGTGCTGGCGGCGGCGGTCGCCGCCCTGCTCGCCGCTCGCCTGCGACGCGAGCGCGCGGCGGTCGAGGCCTCGCTCGGCGCGCTGGCCCCGCTGACCGCCGCCGCCGCCGAGCTGCGAGCCACCTCCGACGCCGCCGCCCGTGCCCACCGCGAGAGCAGGGCGCACGACCGAGCCGTGCCGGATCGGTAGACTGCCGGCCATGTTCAACGTCGGTGGAGGCGAGCTGCTGGTGATCCTGCTGATCGCCCTCATCGTGCTCGGGCCCGACAAGCTCCCCGAGGCCGCCCGCAAGGTCGGTCGGGTCACGTCCGAGCTGCGGCGGATGTCCCAGGGCTTCCAGCAGGAGATCCGCCAGGCGATGGACATCACCGGCTCGGAGACGTCCGGCGGCGCGGGCCCCAGCCTGCCGCCGGTGACACCGGTCGCCGACGAGGCCGCCGCGGGCGCGGCACCCACCCCGAGCCCCGACCCGGCGCCCCCGGCGTCCGGCGAGGGCTCCCACCTGCGCCCCGCCCCCGACCCGTCGTCACCCGGCGCGGGCACGGGCGACGCGTCAGCCGCGTGAGCCCAGCGACCGCGGGACCCCGCCGCGGGGACCGCCGATGAGCCCCGAGCCCGATCCCGCCCACCTCGACGCGGGACGGATGACGCTGTGGGAGCACATCGCCGAGCTCCGCCAGCGCCTCATCCGCGTCGCCATCGCCGTCGGCGTCGGCACCGTCCTCGGGTGGGTGCTGTACCCCTACGTCCTCGACTTCCTGATCGCGCCGTACAAGTCGGTGCAGGCCGACGCCACGCTCACCGGCTTCAGCCTGCTCGAGCCGTTCACCGTGCGCATCCAGACCTCGGTGTACCTCGGGATCATCTTCGCCATGCCGGTGATCCTCTGGCAGATCTGGCGCTTCGTGACCCCGGGGCTCTACCCGCACGAGAAGAAGTACGCCATCCCCTTCGTGACGGCCAGCCTGCTGCTGTTCCTGCTGGGTGCCGCCATCGCCTACTGGACGCTTCCCGCCGCCATCACCTTCCTGATCGGCGTGGCCGGCGACTCGGTCACGATCCTGCCCGGCATCGAGAGCTACCTGAAGCTCAACCTGTTCATGATGCTGGCGTTCGGCATCGGGTTCGAGTTCCCGGTGCTGCTCGTCGCCCTGCAGCTGGCCGGGGTGCTGACCCCGCGCAAGCTCAACAGCTGGCGGCGCCAGGCGATCATCATCATCGTGGTGGTCGCCGCCGTCATCACGCCCAGCGGCGATCCCATCTCGATGCTGGCCCTCGCCATCCCGATGTACATCTTCTACGAGGCGTCCATCGTGCTCGGCTGGCTCCTCACCCGGCGCAAGCGCAAGAGGGAAGCGAAGGCCGCGACGCCGTCGTGACGCCGGGCCGAGACGATCCTGGGTCCGAGGCCGGGCCCCCGGCCCGCCGTCCCCACCTCGACCCCGTCCACGGCTTCACCCTGGACGCCTTCCAGGTCGCGGCCATCGAGGCCCTCGACCGCGGCGAGTCGGTGCTCGTCGCCGCGCCCACCGGCTCGGGCAAGACGGTCGTCGCCGAGCACGCGGTGGCCGCCGCCCTCGCCGCCGGCGGGCGCGCCTTCTACACCACGCCGATCAAGGCCCTGTCGAACCAGAAGTTCCACGATCTCGTCGACCGCCACGGCGCGTCGCAGGTGGGTCTGCTCACCGGCGACAACGCCGTCAACGGTGACGCCCCGGTGGTGGTGATGACCACCGAGGTGCTGCGCAACATGATCTACGCGCGGTCAGGGGCGCTCACCGGGCTGCAGGTGGTGGTCCTCGACGAGGTGCACTACCTCCAGGACGCCTACCGCGGCCCGGTGTGGGAGGAGGTCATCATCCACCTGCCGCCCGAGGTGCGGCTGGTGTGCCTGTCGGCCACCGTCTCCAACGCCGGCGAGCTGGCCGACTGGCTGACCACGGTGCGGGGCACCACCACGGTGGTGGTCGAGACCACCCGCCCGGTGTCGCTCGAGAACCACTACCTGGCCGGCGACAAGCTGTCCGGCGGCCTGCGCTGGGCGCCACTGCTGCGCGACGGCCGCCCCGACCCCGACGGCGCCCGGTTCGACCGCACCGACGCGCCACCACCCGGGCGGGGGCGCGGCGGCGGGGGCGGGGGCCGTCCCCGGCGGCGCTGGTACACCCCCGACCGCGTGTCGGTGGTGGAGGCCCTGCGCGAGCGGCGGATGCTGCCGGCGCTGTACTTCATCTTCAGCCGGGCCGCCTGCGACGATGCCGTGACGGCCTGCCTCGGGGCCGGCCTGCGACTCACCGAGGCCGCCGCCCGGCACCGCATCGGCGAGATCCTCGACGACCACCTCGCCGCCCTCGGCGACGCCGACCTCGCCGTGCTCGGCTACGCCCAGCTCCGAGCGGGCCTCGAGGCCGGCATCGCCGCCCACCACGCCGGGATGGTGCCCCCGTTCAAGGAGGCCGTCGAGCAGTGCTTCGTCGAGGGGCTCGTGCAGGTGGTCTTCGCCACCGAGACCCTGGCCCTCGGCATCAACATGCCGGCCCGCTCGGTGGTGATCGAGAAGCTCACCAAGTTCACCGGCGAGCACCACGAGACGCTCACCCCCGGCCAGTACACCCAGCTCACCGGACGAGCGGGTCGGCGGGGGATCGACCACGAGGGGCACGCGGTCGTGCTGTGGTCGCCGTGGACGTCGTTCGCCGACACCGCCGCCCTGGCCGCCAGTCGCACCTTCGAGCTCACCTCCGCGTTCCGGCCCACCTACAACATGGCCGCCAACCTGGTCCGCCGGTACCAGCCCGCCGAGGCCCACCACCTGCTCAACCTGTCCTTCGCCCAGTTCCGGGCCGACCAGTCGGTCGTGCGGCTCGAGACCCGGCTCGACCGTGCCGAGGAGCGCCTGGCCGGCCTGCAGGAGCGGGCCGGCTGCGAGCGGGGCGACGTCGCGTCCTACGCGGCGGCCGTGGCTGCCGCGGAGGCAGCCGAGCGGGCCGGCCGCTCGGCGCGCCGCCGCGACGCCGACGCGGCGCTGCGCTCACTTCGCCCGGGCGACGTGGTCGACCTGCCCGGCCGGCAGGACCGCCCCGGGGTGGTGCTTTCGGTGGCGGAGCGCAAGGGCGGCGGGCTCCGGCTGCGCCTGCTGACGATCGATCGCCGCATCGTCACGGTGGGCCGCGACGACCTCCCCGACGGCCCCGACCGCCTGGGTCGCGTCGAGCTGCCGGTGCCGTTCAGCCCCGGCGCCCCCCGCTTCCAGCGCGAGGTGCTCGCGCGCCTCCAGCGCACCCGCCTCCGCCCGCCGGGCGCCGCGCCCACCTCGGCCGGCACAACCGACGAGCGCACCGCCGCCGAGGCCGTCGCGGCCCACCCGGTGGCCGGATGCCCCGATCGGGCCGACCACGTGCGGGCGTGGCGGCGGGCCGAGCGGGCGGCGGCCGAGGTCGCCGACCTGCGCCGCCGGGTTGCCCAGGGCAGCGGGTCGCTGGCCCGTCGCTTCGACCGGGTGCTGCAGCTGCTCGAGACGTGGGGCTTCCTCGACGGCTGGGCGCTCACCGACAAGGGCGAGCGGCTGGTGCGGATCTTCCACGAGTCCGACCTGCTGGTCGCCGAAGCGCTCGGCGAGGGGCTCTTCGACGGCCTCGACCCGGCATCGCTGGCCGGGTTGGCGTCGTGCTTCACCTACGAGCACCGCAGCCCGGTTCCGCCCGAGCCGGCGTGGTTCCCCAACGCCGACGTGGCCCAGCGCGTCGACCGGCTCGACGAGCTGGCCGCCGACCTCGCCGCCGACGAGGAGCGCCTGGGCCTGCCCACCACCCGGCCGCCCGACCCCACCTTCTTCGCCCTGGCCCACGCCTGGGCCGCCGGCACCGCGCTGGAGGAGGTGCTCGAGGACGAGGACCTCTCGGGGGGCGACTTCGTCCGCAACGTCAAGCAGCTCGTCGACCTGCTGCGCCAGCTCGGCGACGCCGCCGCCGACCCTGCCACCGCGTCGGCGGCCCGCCAGGCCGCCGACGCCGTGTTCCGAGGCGTGGTCGCCGCGTCGTCGGAGGTCACGGCGTGACCTCGGGCCACGCGGGATCCCGCGGACGGCGACGTGACCGCAGCGGCGGCCACGCGACCGCGGGGGTCGCGTCGTGACGGTCGAGAAGGGGGCGTCGTGGGGCGCGCCCGGCGGCCTGCCCGACGACGGCGTGGTGGTGCGCTCCGATGCCGAGGCCCGGCACCTGGTGGAGGAGGCCCGCCGGGCCGGCCGGCCGCTGCCGGTGCTCGGCCTGGCCGGCGGTGACCTGTGCCGGACCCTGGGCGGCCCCGGCGCCGACGGTGCGCCCGAGCGGCTCCGGTCGAGCGCCGCCACCACGTCCACCGTCGACGTCGGGTCGGTGCTGGTCGACGGGCGCATCCACTGGTTCGTCGCCCACCTCGTCGCCCGGCGCTCGGGCTGGCGGGGCCGCGCGGTCGTGGCGATGAACGCCCAGTGGCTGGGGGCGTTGGACCTCGGGCCCCGGGCCCACCCCGGCGACGGCCTGCTCGACGTGAGCGATGGCGCCCTGCCGTGGCGCGAGCGGTTCGTCGCCCGCCGGCGGGCCCGCACGGGCAGCCACCTGCCGCACCCGGGCATCCGCACCAGCCGGGTCCCGGCCCTGCAGGTCGACCTCGACCCGCCGCTCGACGTGTGGCTCGACGGCGAGCGGGTCGCCCGGGGGGCCAGGGCCCTCTCCCTCCGGGTCGAGCCCGACGCCCTCACGGTGGTCGTCTGACCCGCCCCGCCGGGGCGGATCGGGGGCCGGCGCTACGCTCGGGCCATGACCTCCTCCCGGGCCGAGCTCGAGGCCCTCAAGGACCGCCTCTGCGCCGAGGTCGACCAGCGGGCCGACCTCCTGGTCGAGGCCTCCCACCAGATCCACGCCCACCCCGAGCTGGGCTTCGACGAGCACTTCGCCCACGACCTGCTGGCCGACCTGCTCGACGACGAGGGCCTGCAGCCCGAGCGAGGCGCCTTCGGCCTCCCGACGGCCTTCCGGGCCCGACGGGGGAGCGAGGGACCGACCATCGCCGTGTGCTGCGAGTACGACGCCCTGCCCGGCATCGGTCACGCCTGCGGCCACAACGTCATCGCCACCGCCGGGCTCGGCGCCGGGCTGGCCGCCGCCGCCCTGGCCGAGGAGGTGGGCGGCTCGGTCGTCATCCTCGGCACGCCGGCCGAGGAGGGGGGCGGCGGCAAGGTCTTCATGCTCGAGCGGGGGGCGTTCGCCGACGTCGACGCCGCCATGATGGTCCACCCCGCCGGGGCCGACCTGCGGTCGATGGCCGCCATCGCCGTGCAGCAGCTGTGGGTGACCTACGAGGGCCAGGCCGCCCACGCCGCCGCCGCGCCGCACAAGGGCCGCAACGCCCTCGACGCCGCCGTGCTCGGCTACGTCAACGTCGCCGCCCTCCGCCAGCACATCCGCGCCGACGAGCGGGTCCACGGCATCTTCACCGAGGCCGGCGACAAGCCCAACATCGTGCCCAGCCACACCGCCGCCCAGTGGTACGTGAGGGCCGGCACGCTGGCGCGACTGCAGCCGCTGAAGGAGCGGGTGCTGGCCTGCCTGCAGGCGGGGGCGGACGCCGCCGGCTGCACGATGACCCACGAGTGGAAGGACCCGGCCTACGCCGACCTGCGCGACAACGACCCCATGCTCGACGCCTACGCCGCCAACGCCGCCCGCCTCGGCCGGCAGGTGATCGCCCCGCCGCCTGGCGCCGCCGTCGTCGGCAGCACCGACATGGGCAACGTGTCCTACGCCGTGCCGAGCATCCACCCGATGATCGCCGTCGCCCCGCCCACCATGTCCATCCACACCCCGGAGTTCGCCGTCCACGCCGCCGGCGACGGCGGCGACCGAGCCGTGGTCGACGGCGCCAAGGCCATGGCCATGACCATCGCCGACCTCTGGCTCGACGACGACCTGCTGGCCGCCACCCGGGCCGCCTTCGCCGCCGGCTGACCCGGACGGGAATCCCCGTGCACCCCCGGCCCACCCCCTACGCTCGGCGCCCGTGACCGTCTACGTCGCCGAGGACTTCACCGAGGACGAGACCGACGTCCTGCGTCGGTACTTCACGAACCTCGACGGCCCCGTGTTCGCCCTGGTCAACCTCCCGGAGGTGGTCAAGGGCGCCCTGTTCGCCCGCTACTCGAGGTCGCCCAAGAGCCTGCGCCGGCTGTTCCTCGACGAGTTCGTCAACGAGCTCGACATCCGCGGCGACGCCTCCATCGACGCCACCGTGGGCCTGCGGCGGGCCGAGGAGCTCTACGACCGGGTGTTCTTCGAGTACGGCGACGACTCGGTCGCCCAGCTCGGCGGCGTCCACCTCGCCTGCGAGCAGGCGTCGAACCTGCTCACCAAGGTCCTCGAGTGGGGCCGGCTCATGTCCTACCTCGAGCAGTCCACCCGCTACATCGCCTACGACGCCCGCATCGGTGGCCGGTACCGCTACTACCGCGATCCCGACGTGCTCATGTCGAGCCTCGGCACCCGCTACGTCGGCGACATGGACCGCATCTTCGACACCTACGCCGAGCTGCTGCCCCGGATGCAGGACTTCTTCCGCGACCGCTTCCCGAAGGACGACGGCGACTCCGACTTCGTGTACCGCCAGGCCATCCGGGCCAAGGCCTTCGATGCCCTGCGCGGCATCCTGCCGGCCGCGTCGCTGTCGAACGTGGGCATCTACGGCACCGGCCAGGCCTACGAGGCCCTGCTGCTGCGCATGCGCTCGCACCCGCTGCCCGAGGCCCAGGCCTACGCCGACCTCATGCTCGCCGAGCTGCGCAAGGTGATCCCGTCCTTCCTGAAGCGGGTCGACCTCGAGGACCGCGGCGTGGCCTGGAGCCGCTACCTCGCGTCCACCCGCGACAGCATGGCCGAGCTGGCCGACGCGCTCTTCCCGGCCGACGAGGCGCCCGACCAGGTGCCCACGGTGCAGCTGGTCGACTTCGACCCCGACGCCGAGATCAAGCTGGTCGCCAGCTGCCTGTACCCGTTCACGCACCTGCCCGAGACCCAGATCGAGCAGCGGGTGAAGTCGATGACCGTCGACGAGCGGGTGGCCGTGCTGCAGGCCTACGAGGGCGAGCGGGCCAACCGGCGCCACAAGCCGGGTCGGGGCCTCGAGCGCCCGGGCTACCGCTTCGACGTGCTGGCCGACTACGGCGCCTTCCGCGACCTGCAGCGCCACCGCATGCTCACCATCGAGTGGCAGGACCTCACGCCCCGCCACGGGTTCACCCGGCCCGAGGCCGTCGACGCCGCCGGCGAGCAGGGCGCCTTCGACGCCGCCATGGAGCGCTCGGCCCAGCTGTACGACGCGCTGGCCGACCGGTACCCCGAGCAGGCCTCCTACGCCGTGGCCCTGGCCTACAAGGTCCGCTTCGCCATGCAGATGAACGCCCGTGAGGCCATGCACCTCATCGAGCTGCGCACCGGCCCGCAGGGCCACCCCGCCTACCGACAGGTCGGCCAGGAGATGCACCGGCTCATCGCCGAGGAGGCCGGCCACACGGCCGTGGCCGCCATGATGCGCTTCGTGGACCACTCCGGCGAGCCCAGCCTCGAGCGCCTCGACGCCGAGCGGCGGGCCGAGGGACGGCGGCGCAGCAAGGGCTGAGCGGCCCTGTCCCGCCCCGGATCCCGGTGCGATCCGGCCCACCGGCGGGGTGGTCGGTCGATCTGGGTGCGATCCACCGGCCGGAAGCGCGCGAGGGGGCCGCGCGCTCTATATCATGCCGCCGCGGCAACCGCCCGCCCCCGGACCCGAGGAACCATGGCTGACGAAGAAGACACCGCCGACGACTTCGAAGAGGAGCTCGACGAAGAGGAGCTCGACGAAGAGGTCCTCGACGACGAGCTCGCCGACGACGACCTGGTCGAGGGCGACGAGGGCTTCGTGGCCGAGGGTGGCGACGACGTCGTCGTCGAGGACGAGGACGAGGAGGAGGCCGCCGCCGAGCCCGTCGCCCGCCGCAAGAAGGGCGACGACGAGGCCGAGGAGGACGAGGACGAGTTCGACCCCGACGACGTCGAGGCCGACCTGGACACGATCCTCAAGGACCGCATCGCCGCCTCCGAGGACGAGCCCGACGACGAGGACGAGCTCGAGCAGGCCGCACCCGGACCGGCGGACACGCCCGACGGCGTCACACCGAAGCGGGCCAACGAGTTCATGTGCACCGGCTGCTTCCTGCTGGTGAACCCGGCGCAGTTCGGGCGCCTCGACAACCCGCGGTGCCCCGTGGGCGAAGAGGACTGCCCGGCCATCCGCGAGATCACGGGATCGCGCAAGAGGTGACGGCCGACGACCGGGGCGGGGCCCCCGACCACCTCGGTCCGCTGCACCACCTCGTCGACCTCTTCGTCTGCGCACCCCTGGGCTTCGTGCTCGACGCGCCCTCGCTGCTGCCCCGGTGGATCGACCGCGGGCGCGAGCAGCTGGCGTCGCTGGGCGATGTCGGCCGGGTCGTCAGCGGGCGGGGGAGCGGCGAGAGCGCGGCCAGCCGCGCCGGCAAGCAGGCCCAGGCCACCCTGCGGGGGCTCGGCCTGGCGCCCGAGCCGGACGCATCGTCCGACGTCACCGACGACCAGCCCCGACCGGCGGTGAGCGCCGTGCCGCCCGCGCCACCCGTGGCCGCCGTCCCTCCGCCCGTCGGCCCCGACGTCGACACCCTGGCCATCACCGACTACGACAGCCTGTCGGCCTCGCAGGTGGTGCCCCGCCTCGACGGCCTCGCCCCCGACGAGCTCGAGAGCATCCGGGCGTACGAGACGGCCAACCGGGGCCGCAAGACGATCCTCTCCAAGATCGCCCAGCTCCAGGCACCGTGATCGAGTCGGCTCGCCGCGCCACCGCGGGCGACCTGGCGGTGCTCACGACCCTGGCCGAGACGGCCGTCGCCGAGCTGCGGCCCCAGCGCGGCGGCGAGCTCTGGTGGCGCCGCGAGGCCCGGTCCGGTTCGGCGGGCGAGGCGCTCGCCGCGCTCCTCGACGAACCCGACGCCCTGGTCGTGGTCGGCACCATCGACGACGTGGTGGTGGGGTACGGGATCGTGCGGACCGAGGTCCTCCACGACGGCACGCTGCTCGCCGTGGTCGACGACCTCTACGTCGAGCCGGGTGCGCGCGAGATCGGGGTCGGCGAGCTGGTCATGGACGAGCTGCTCGCCTGGGCCACCGACCGGGGCTGCGTCGGCATCGATGCCCTCGCCCTGCCGGGCAACCGCGCCGCCAAGAACTTCTTCGAGCGCTTCGGGCTGACCGCCCGCGCCATCGTCGTGCACCGGCGCCTGCCGGCCGGGGAGGCCCCGGCGGAGGAGCCTGGGGCATGAGCCTCGACGGCCACCGGGACCTCTACGGACCTGACGGCGACGAGCCGGCCGAGCCGCCGCGCCCGCGGCTGGCCGTGGGCGCGGTGGTCGTGCTCGACGGGGCCCTGCTCATGGTCCGCCGCGGCCGAGGTCCGGCAGCCGGCCGCTGGTCGGTGCCGGGCGGGAAGGTCGAGCCCGGTGAGCTGCTGGCCGAGGCGGTCGTGCGCGAGCTGCGCGAGGAGACCGGCCTGGAGGCGGTGTGCGGGCCCCTCGTCGGCGTGGCCGAGCGCCTCGACGACGAGCACCACTTCGTGATCCTCGACTACGAGGCCACCGTGCTCGACGGTGACGACCCGGTGGCCGGCGACGACGCCGCCGAGGTCGCCTGGGTCCCGCTGCACCTCGTCGCCGAGCAAGCGCTGGTCGACGGCCTGGCCGAGTTCCTCCACGAGCACGGCATCATCGACACGATCACCTGAGCCGCGCTCGCCCGAACCGCGCGCACCCGAGCCGCGATGACCAGGGCCTCGGGCGCCGGGCGCGGAGCGGCCGGCCCACCCGAGGGCGGGCCGGCCGTCGCAGACCGGTGGGTCAGCCGACCCCAGGTCGCGTCAGCGACCGGACCAGTTGGGCTTGCGCTTCTCGATGAAGGCCGTCAGGCCCTCCTTGGTGTCCTCGGACGAGAGCACCTCGCCGAAGGCCTGGTCGGTCGCCTTCTTCAGCTCGTCCTCGCCGGTGGCCACGGCCGCCTTGGCGACGCCACGGCTGGCCCACACGGCCACCGGGGCGTTCTCGGTGATCTCGCCGGCCAGCGCCAGCGCGCCGTCGAGCGCCTCGCCCGGCTCGGTCAGCCGGTTGACCATGCCGAACTGGTGAGCCCGCTCGGCGGGGATCGGCGTGGCGGTGAGGATGGCCTCCATGGCGATGTTCGGCGGCAGGACCCGCGGGAGGCGGAACAGGCCGCCGGCGCCGGCGACGAGGTTCCGCTTGACCTCGGCGAGGCCGAAGGCCGCCCGGGTGGAGGCCACCACCAGGTCACACGCCAGGACGATCTCGCAGCCGCCGGCGGTGGCGAGGCCGTCGACGGCGGCGATGATGGGCTTGCGCCGCTCGCGGTAGACGATGCCGCCGAAGCCGCCCCGCTGGGTCATGAGGGCGGCGGCGTTGCCGGAGTTGATCTCCTTGAGATCGGCCCCAGCGCAGTAGACGTCGCCGGTCGAGGCGAGGACGCCGATCCACAGATCGGGGTCGTCCTCGAGCCGATCGATGCCCCCCTCGATCCCGGCAGCGACCTCGCCGTTGACGGCGTTCTTGGCCTCGGGCCGATTGATCGTCATCACGAGCACGTTGCCGTGCACTTCGTAGTCAACCATGGCGGCACCCTACTGCCGCTCCCTCGTGGCGTCGGAATCCCGTCTTGGTCGTGCCCCACCCGACGCCTAGCCTCCCGGCCCGTGCGCATCCCCGTGTTCGACCTCGACGGCACGCTGCTCGACTCCGACGCCGCGCTCGTCGCGCCGTTCGTCGCCCTCGGCGTCCCGCCCGAGGAGATCACCTTCGGCCACGTGCTGGCCGACGAGTGCGCCCGGCTCGGGATCGGGCTCGACGACTACCTCGCCGCCTACGACACCGACGCCGCGGCACCGTTCCCCGGCGTGGCCGAGCTCGTCGCCCGCCTCGGCCGCTGGGCGGTGTGCTCGAACAAGCACCCGACGTCGGGGTGGGCCGAGCTCGAGCGGCTCGGCTGGGCACCCGAGGTCGTGCTGTTCGCCGATGCCTTCTCGGGCCCCAAGCACCTCGGCCCGGTGCTGGGCGCGCTGGGGGTCGGACCCGCCGAGGTGGTCTTCGTCGGCGACACCGATCACGACCGCGCCTGCGCCGCCACCCTCGGCGTGCCGTTCGGCCTGGCGGCGTGGAACCCGCGCACCCGTCCCCGGCCCGGCGACGCCGTGCTCGACACGCCCGCCGACGCGGCGCGCTGGATCGCCACGGCCTGAGGCCGGCCCTCCGGAGCCGGCCGGACGGCGATGCGGTCGACCGCGACCACCACCCGGGGGCGGGGGCCTCGGCGAGGTCAGTCGGCGGCGGGAGGGGCGTCGTCGCCGGCGGGGGCGTCGGCCGGCGAGGCCAGCGCGGGCGGGGCCGGCGGGCCGGTGAGCTCGGGGGCCGCGGCCGTGGCCTCCAGCTCGGGTGGGGCCGGCGGGGCCGGCAGCTCACCGGCGTGGCCCGGGGCCGCCTCGAGCTGGGCCGGCCGCGGCCCGGTGCCGAGCTGGCGGGGTGCGCCACCCCGCGGGCCGCTGGCCGGACGACCCCGACCGCCCCGTCCACGGGGGCGCGGGGCAGCGGTGGCCTCGATGCCGAAGCGGGCGGCGATCTGCGGGACGCGGCCGGCGTTGGCGGCGATGACGGACCGCAGGGCGTCCGACGGCTGGGCCGGGATGCCCTCGGGCTCGACCTGCTGGCGGACGGGCGAGAGGGCGACGGCCTCGACGACCGCGGCGTAGCGGTCGGAGCCGGTCTCGGCGGTGAGGCCGGCGGCCGCCGCCGCCGCCAGGCTGGCGGCGAGGTCACGGGGGAACGGCGTGCCCGCCTTGGGCGGCCGGGAGCTGAGCCGCAGGGCCCGCACGAGGCGGCCCTCGGTGACGGCCTCGGCGACCTCGGCCAGCCAGGCGGCGTGCTCCTCCTCGACCCGACGGGCCAGGGCGTCGCGCAGCTGGACGGCCAGCTCGCGGCTCTCGTCGTCGCGGGCGGCCGCGTCGGCGGCGACCACCACCGAGCGCAGGTCGCGCAGGTCGAGGTCGTCGACCTGGCGCAGGGCGGCCTCGGCGCGGTCGCGCCACTCGGCGCCCTTGAGCGGACCGAGCAGCTGCTCGGCCAGCGCGACCAGGGGGGCTGGGCGGATCTCGGGTCGGCCGTCGGCCCGGGCCAGCTCGTTCTGGCGGTCGATCTCCTGGCGGACGGCGGGGATGCCCCCGCGCAGGACCAGCTCGCCGAGCGCCTTCTGCTCGGGGGCCAGCTCGCGCAGCGCCGCGGTGCGATGGGTCCGGCCGGCCTTGAGGCGGGGCGCCTTCGGCTTCGGGGGTGGGGCCGGCCGCTCGGGACGGGGGCGTCGCTCGCCCCGGCCGCGGCTGCCACCGTCTCGCCCGTCTCGTCCGTCTCGCCCGGCACGATCACCCGACGGCCGCCCGGAGCGCTCGCCTCGGCCACGGCCCCCGCGGTCGCCACGATCACCGCGGTCGCCGTCACGGTCGCGGTCGCGACGGCCGCGGCTCCCCTTGGGCGCCAGGGTCGTGGTGACACCGGGCTCGTGGCGACGGGAGCCGATCACCTCGATCCGCTCGGGCTCGGTGCGCGCGCCCTTGGGCGGGAGCACCGCAGTCACCCGGATGCCGTCGAGGTCGAACTCGGCGTCGGCGCGCACCACGTCGCCCACCTGCACCCCGGGGTACAGCAGGGCGCCGTCGAGCTCGCCCTTGGGCTGGCGGGCGCCGGCGGCGCGCCAGGTCCAGGTGCCGTCGTCCCGACTGCTCGTCAGCTCGACCTCGATGCGGCGCGCCACGGCCGGTCACGCTACCGGTTGCCCTCGCCGCCATGCGAATGGCCCCAGCCCCGCGGCGCAGGCCGACGCCGGGGCAGCCCGGGGTGCGGCGGGGCTACGCTCGACGTCGTGGACACCGAGGTGGTGCGGCTGCACACCGGTGCGCGGCGACTGACAGACCTCACGAACCAGGTCGCAGGGTTCGTGCGCACGCGCGGCGACGGCATCGTGCACGTCTTCGCGCCCCACGCCACCGCCGGGTTGGCCATCCTCGAGCTCGGGGCCGGCTCCGACGACGACCTCGACGAGCTGCTCGACCGGATCTTCCCGCGGGACGACCGCTACCGGCACCGGCACGGATCGCCGGGCCACGGCGCCGACCACCTGCTGCCGGTCTTCGTGTCGCCCTCGTTGTCGGTCCCGGTCGTGAAGGGCGCGCTCGCCCTGGGCACGTGGCAGTCGATCGTGCTCGTCGACCCCAACGCCGACAACCCCGATCGCCAGGTCCGCTTCAGCTTCCTCGCCGGCTGACCGCGTCTCGCTCCGCGCCGCGGCGCCCAGCGCGGCCGCGACGCCGGGCACGAGGCGCTGAACGGCGTTAACCTGCGCCGGTGCACGACCCCGCGGCCCGCCACCCACTCGAGCGCGACGCCCTGGTCGTCGACCGGCGCACCCTGCTGCGAGGGGCAGCCGCCGGCCTGGTCACCGCCGGGGCAACGGGCTGGCTGGCGGCCTGCGCCGGCGGTGGCCCGGAGGCGGGCCCGGCGGCCTCGGCCACCACCCGGCTCGGCTCGCCCCGACCAGCGGTGCCCGGGACGACGCCCGACCCGTCCACGCCGTACTGGCTGCAGGGCAACTTCGCCCCGGTCACCGCCGAGGTGGAGGCGCTCGACCTCCCGGTGGAGGGCGCCCTCCCGCCCGAGCTCGTCGGCCTCTACGTCCGCAACGGCTCGAACCCGGTCAGCGGCACGTCACCGCACTGGTTCCTCGGCGACGGCATGGTGCACGGCGTCCGCCTCGAGCGCGGCCGGGCCCGCTGGTACCGCAACCGCTACGTCGCCACGCCGCTCGTCGCATCGGGCAAGGGCCTCCTCGGGGGCGGGGGCGTGCCCGGCCACGCCAACAACCAGAGCAACGTCAGCGTGTTCACCCACGGGGGCAGGCTGCTGAGCAGCGGCGAGGTCGGGTGGCCCTACGAGCTCGACCCGGCGACGCTGGCCACCGTCGGTCCGTACGACTACGGCGGTCGGCTCGCCACCGCCATGACCGCCCACCCGAAGGTCGACCCCGCCACCGGCGACCTCCACTTCTTCGGCTACGGGTTCGTGCCCCCGTACCTCACGTACCACGTGGCCTCCGCCGACGGCACCCTCGTGCACAGCGAGGCGGTCGACGTGAAGGGGCCCACGATGGTCCACGACTTCGCCATCACCGAGCGCGACGTCGTGTTCTGGGACCTGCCCGTCGTGTTCGACATGAAGGCCGCCATCGCCGCGGTCACCGGCGACGGCACCGGCTTCCCCTTCCGCTGGGACCCGTCCTACGGCGCCCGGGTCGGGGTCATGCCCCTCGGGGGCCCGGCCACCGCGATCCGCTGGGCCGAGATCGAGCCGTGCATGGTCTTCCACGGCGTCAACGCCCATCGCGACGGCGACGCCGTCGTGGTCGACGTGTGCCGGCTGCCGTCGGCGTTCTCCGATGCCGGCGACCTCGGGCGCAGCACCACCCACCGGTGGCGGATCGACACCGCGGCGGCCACGCCGACCGTGACCCAGGAGGTGCTGGCCGACGTCGAGCAGGACCTGCCCACCATCGACCGCCGGTACACCGGCCGCGCCCACCGCCACGCTTGGTACGCCGCGGTGGGACACGATGCGACGGGCGCGTTCGACTTCGTCGGCGTGCACCACCTCGACCACCGGACGGGCGAGCTGACGGGGTGGGACCCGGGGCCCGGCGAGCGGGTCGCCGAGACGGTCTTCGTGCCGTCCTCGAGCGGCGCGGGGGAGGGCGAGGGCTGGATGCTCGGCTACACCTACGACGCCGCCACCGACCGCAGCGACCTCGTGGTGCTCGATGCCCTCGACGTCGCCCGCGGACCCGTGGCCCGGGTGCACCTGCCCGTGCGGGTGCCGTACGGCTTCCACGGCACCTTCGTCACCGACTGAGGCGCCCGCCGACCCCGAAAGCGAGGCATCGCTCAGGTCGAACGAGGCCCCGCTCAGGTCGGGCGAGGCATCGCTCAGGTCGAACGAGGCATCGGTCAGGTCGGGCGAGGCCCCGCCCACACGGCGTAGTCGCCGACCCGGGCGTCGGGGGACCGACCCTGCCAATCGGCTGGCAGGTCGTCGACCATGCGGCGCACGGCCACCACCTGGGTGGCGCCGTCGGTGCGGGCCCGGCGACCCCACACCGTCTCGGTCTCGGGGACCCGCACGTCGAAGCCCCGCCGATCGAGCTCGGTGATCACCCCGTCGGCGGTCCACAGCGCCTCGACGCCCCCGCTCGGCTCGGCCAGCTCGACGACGACCGGCTGGGCCGGGTCGAGCCGAGCGACCGCAGCATCGGCCACGCCGAGGACCGCGGCCGACTTGTCGAGGTCGTGGGGGTCGGTGGTCGCCCCGGCCACGACGTTGGCCCCCGTGACGACGACGATCGTGGCCACGACCAACCCACCGACCACCTGCCGGGCGAGGTGGGGGAGCCGGGGCCGCGCCACCACCCACGCCGTCCAGCCGATGGCCAGCCAGGTGACCATCCCGATGACGGGGCTCCACTGGGTGAGGTACGGGAAGATCCCGTCGGCGAAGCGACTGACCGCCACGACGGCCGCCACCAGGCCAGCGGCGGCGAGGACCACCAGCTGCAGCGCGCCCACCTCGCGCCGCCAGGCGGCGACGACGCCGGCGGCGACCAGGAGGACGGCACCGATCGGCAGCGGAGGAGCCGACACGTCGAGCAGGCCGAGCCACCCCGGCTGCAGCTCGCCGCCGACGAAGGCGGGCGGCACGCCCAGCTCGAAGGCGACGAACCGGGCTCCGTCGGCCATGGTGTTCACCGGCTGGGCCTCACGGCTGTACGCGACGATGCGGCGGAGGTTGCCGGGGTCGTGGGTCGCCTGCTCGAGCAGGGGCGGGGCCCACAGCACGACGCCCACCACCGCCGCGGTGATCACCGCGGACCGCAGGGCGAGGGTCCGTCCGGCGCCCGGCGAACCCGGCCGCGCCGCCGATCTCGGGCTGGACGCGTCGTCGGAGGCATCGTCGAGCGCCGGTCGGCGGGCGCGGGCGAGGGCGATCCGCCATCCGAGGGCGACGACGCCCAGGAGGCCGACGAAGGGCAGGTAGCCGGCGTGGCTCTGGAGGGCGAAGGTGCCGGCGACCACCGCCACGACCAGCCCGACGTCGTCGCCGGCCGCCAGGCACCAGCACGCCAGCACGAACACCAGGAACGCCAGCACCGCGACCGAGGGGTTCCACGGGTCGGTCCACATCGACGCGCCCATGGCCCGAAGGACCAGTGCGGTGCCGGCCAGCACGGCGGCCAGGCCCGGCAGCCCGGCCCGGCGGCGGCCGAGCCACGCCGCCGCGAACACCCACCCGGCGTTGAGCACCGCGGCGGCCGCCGGCAGGGAGACCGCCCGGCTGCCGAGCAGCCGGTAGGGCACGGCCAGGGCGTAGAACATCAGGGGACCGGGGTGGAACCACCCGAACCGCGAGTAGGCCCCGAGCTCCACCGGGTGCCGGCCCACATCGCGCACCGACAGCTCGATCAGGGGGAGGTCGGCGTAGGGCGCGTAGCCGTCGGTGACCAGCATCCGCACGGCGGCGACGAGCAGCGGCAGCGCCACCACGGCCCCACCGATCGCAGCGGCGTGGCGACGGGCGAACCCGACGACGCCCGGTTCCGACGCTCCCATCGGCGGCGACGCTAGCGGCCGTCGCGGCGCCGCCTGTGCCGCGGGCCGGGCGGACGGGCTCAGGCGGCGGTCGCCGGCCCGCCGAGCGGCGGGGGCGTGCTGGACCGCCGGTCACGGGCCGCCCAGGTGAAGAACGTGGCGGCGATGGCGGCCCACAGGAACGGCAGGTTGCCCACCTTCATGATGAGCCCGGCGACCTGCTGGTCGGCGGCGACGTCGATCGACCCGACCCGCGGCGCGAGCTCGTACACCGAGTACAGCGGCAGCTCGGAGAACGTGAGGATGGCGCCGGGGATCATCGGCACCACGCCCATCGCCAGGAACAGGTACAGGCAGCGCACGGCGGGGGAGGGGTGGCGAAAGGTCCCCTTCGGACCGAGCACCGGCAGCCACAGGATCATCCCGGCCACCAGCCACACCACGTCGAGGGCGAACGAGCCCACCTGGTTGGTGCGGGCCCGGTCGACGACGAAGGGGGAGTGGCTGAAGAGCAGCAGCAGGTTGAAGGTGATGCCGGCGACGAGCGGGCGGGCCACGCGGGGCGCGAGCCGGTCGAGCCGCAGCGCGCCGAGCAGGCGGTCGAGCATGGCGGGCGGCAGGCCGACGAGCAGCAGCGGGGCCGCCGCCAGCGTGTACAGCTGGAACTGCACCATGTGCACGCTGGCCAGGTAGCCCGAGCCGAGGCTGCCGATGGGCCAGTCGGTGGCGATCCACAGCGCGACGACGCCGGCGCCGAACGCCCACCGGCGGCGCCCGTCATCGCTCGCCAGCGCGCCGTCGCGCTCGAGCCGCCGCCACGACCGGAGGTACAGGAGCACCAAGGTCGCCATGGCCAGCCAGATGCCGGGGTAGGCGATCGGCGTCCACGACCACGGGCGGCCGGTCGCGCTGCACCACCAGGTCACGACGGCGCCGCCTGCCACTCGGGGACCTCGAGCATCGCCTTGAGGTCGGCCAGCCAATCCTCCCGGCGCACGCCGAACGGGTAGACGACGTGGATCCGGTCGTCGGGCGTGATGGCGAGCACCTGGGCGGCGTGGCCCACGTCGTAGGTCCCGTCGGGCCGCACCGGCCCGGCCACCGACGGGAGCAGGCCCGCTGCCTCCTGGGCGGCGGCCAGCTGCTCGCGGGTGCCGGTGAGCGCGGTGACCGGGTGGTCGAACGAGCCGAGCCAGCGGCCGAGCTGCTCGGGGGTGTCCCGATCCGGGTCGGTCGTCACGAAGACCACCGTGGCCGGCACCGACGGGTCGGTCCGCAGCGCGCCGGTGAGCGTGGCCATCTGGATCGGGCAGATGTCGGGGCAGCTCGTGTAGCCGAAGAACAGCAGCGTGAGCCGGCCCTTCGTGCGGGCGGCGAAGTCGTAGGGCTGGCCGTCGGGTCCGGTCAGCACGAACGACGGTCGCGGCCGGTCGGGGGAGAGCCGGGTGCCCGACCACGCCGACCCTGACGTCGCGGTCCGCGACGACCCGGCCGATCGGGCCACGGTGACGGCGACCACCAGCGCCACCAGGATCAGCGCGGTCGCCACCAGCAGGCCCACCGGGGTGGGACCGCGCCGCGGGCCGCGGCGGGCCGGGGCGCGGTCGTCCCCAGCATCGACGGGCGGGGGCCGGCGCTCGGTGCCGGCGGGGGAGGTGGTGGTCGGTTCGGCCATGGGTGCAACGAACCAGTCGTCGGCCGACCCTGCCTGGTTCCGCACCGCACCCCTGGTCCTGTCGATGGCCGGCATCGCCGCCGGCGATCCGCGCCGCTAGCGTCCCGGCGTGACCGACGAGCGACCGTCCTACCGCCAGTACCGGTTCTCCGCCCCGCCGGGGGCCTGCGAGCTGCTGATCGTCCGCCACGGGGAATCGGCCCCGGCGGTGCCCGACGAGCCCTTCCCGCTGACCGACGGCCACGGCGACCCGCCCTTGTCGCCCGAGGGCCGCTGGCAGGCCGAGCGGCTGGGGGAGCGCCTGTCGGGCGAGCGCATCGATGCGATCTACGTGACGACGCTGCAGCGCACCCACCAGACCGCGGCCCCGCTGGCGGCCCGGCTCGGCCTGACCCCCGTGGTGGAGGCCGACCTGCGCGAGGTGCACCTCGGCGAGTGGGAGGGCGGGCTGCTCCGCCAGAAGACCGCCGAGGGCGATCCCCTCGTCGGCCAGATGTGGGCCGAGCAGCGCTGGGACGTCATCCCCGGCGCCGAGAGCCACGCTCAGCTGACCGGCCGGGTGGTGCCCGCCCTCGAGCGCATCGCCGCCGCCCACCCCGACCAACGCGTGGTCGTCGTCGTCCACGGCGGCGTGATCGGCTCGCTGTTCGCCCACGCCTCGGGGTCCGAGGCGTTCGCCTTCGTCGGTG
Source organism: Acidimicrobiales bacterium (assembly GCA_046331175.1). Lineage (GTDB taxonomy): Bacteria > Actinomycetota > Acidimicrobiia > Acidimicrobiales > Acidimicrobilacustridaceae > JAWKIW01. Next base: position 537,575 of record JAXLRI010000003.1, on the reverse strand, counting down.
CCGACAACGCCTCGATCAGCCACCTCGTCCTGCACGGGCCGCGGTGGATCATCCGCCGCTTCAACGACACCGGCCACCTCGCCGGCGAGCTGTCGACGACCCCCGACGCCATGACCTGATCTGACCGCGCCTCGGTCGGCGTGGGAGGAGCGGTGGGACCCCGGGGAGACCGGATCGGCTGCTACGCGCCCTGCTCGACCCGCCCTGCCCGTGGGCGCCGGACGACGCGACGAACGGCGTGGAAGGTGAGCTCGCAGACGACGAAGACGACCACGAGGACGAGCAGGTACGACCAGGTCGCCGAGCTGTCGAACCACGTCTGCACGTCCCGCCGCCCTTCGTCACGCTCGAGGCGACCGCATCGCCGCCCACCGCCCGACGGCCGTACCAGCGGCCGGCGACGGAGCACTCGAGCGGTCAGCGCGTCGCGGACGTCGACCCGGGACCAGCTCCCGACGACGGCCAGGGGGTGAGCATGCCCTCCATCCAGTGCGGCGTGAAGCCCTTGGCCACGTCGGGGATGAAGCAGACGAAGAGGTACCGGTTCGCCGGATCGAGGTCGAGGTGCACCCACTGCGTGACCCCGGGATCGGCAGCCGCCACCCCGCCGGCCGCGGTGAACGGCGGCGGCGTCGAGGGAGGTGCGCCCTTCCCGGCCGTGGCGGCGTCGGCCTGGGCCTGCCAGGCCTGGAAGTCCGCCGACGTGGCCCCCGCCGCCAGCCGGTAGGCGGCGGCCTCGTGGGGCTGCTTGCCCTCGTTCACGACCTCGTACCAGCCCTGGCCGGTGAAGCCGTCGGGCAGGATCACCGAGAAGTCCTGGAGGGTGATCGTGCCCTTCGACGGCACGGCCTTGGCCGCCGGGGTCGTCGCCGACGTCGCGGCGGTGACCTTCACCTTCTGGACCATCCCATGGGAGATGTGGGGCTTGCCCTGCTCGTCGGGGATGGCGCACACGACGTAGTAGTCGCCGGGCGTCAGGTCGACGACGACCTTGCCGGTGGCACCGGGCCCGACGGCGTTGGGGCCGCCGGAGAGGTTCACCAGGGCCAGCGCCAACGTCGGGTTCGCCCCGTGCAGGATCTCGTCGACCTGCGAGTAGGTCACGCCGTCCTTCAGCCTGGCAAAGGTGGCCTGGTGCTCGAGGCGGCCCTTGTTGGTCAGCTCGACGAGCACGGGGCCCGCCGGCAGGTCGGTGAGGCCGGCGTAGGTGTAGGCGTCGCCCGACTCCTCGGCGGTGATCGTCACGCGGGGCATGGCCGGATCGGCAGGCTCCGTGGTGGCCCCGCCGGCCGTGGGGGAGACGGCGGCCGAGCCCCCCGAGCGGGAGCCGCCCGACCCACCATCGCCGCCGCAGGCCACCACCGCCGTGGCGGCCGCCGCCACCAGCAGGGCGATGGTCCACCCGCGCCGCACCCTCGTCGCTGCGCTGCGCACGTCCACCGGCTCCGCTCCTCGTCCCGTCGTCGCGTGTCCCGCACCGTTCGTCGCCCGAGTCGCGGTGGATCACCGGCGGCCCGCGTCTGTCGCCCGACCGGCGCACACGGCACCCTAGGTCCTGGTGGGGCGCCGCCGCCGGGTCCGTCGAACGCCCATAATCTCCGTTATGTAAAGTTGCGGACCGCTGGCCCGGTCGCGACCGCAGGTCAGGCCGGGCCGTCGGTGCGGGGCTCGACCCAGACCTCGGCCACCGGCCGGGCGTTCTCGAGCAGCCAGGCCAGCGCCTCGGCCACGTCGTCGGGTTCGCTCGACCGCTCCAGGTCGCGGTCGACGTCCTCCAGCGCCGCCTGCAGGCAGTACAGCCGGCTCTGCAGGTCCTCGAGCTGGGCCCGCGACACGATGAGGTCGTCGTCGCCCAGCCCGTGGGTGGCCGCCAGCTTCCGGGCCAGGAACGCCTGCTGGCGACAGCCCTGCCGGCAGTACCGCCTCGGACGCCCGGGACCGGGCGTCGGGGCGAACCGGCGGCCGCACCACTGGCACCGTTGCACCGTGGCTGGTTTCGTCACGTGACGCATTGTCGTCGCGCCGTGGGCCCCCGCGGTGGATCCCACGTCATCGCGGCACGTCGAACGGACGACCCGTTGACGGACGACCTGTCGGCCTCGACGGATCGCGGCATCGACGCGACGACGTCGTCGATGCCGACCGCGCTCCCCGCCGACGACGCCGGAGACAGCCGCGTCCTCGTCGGGCCCGTCGTGGCCGACCGGCGGACGACGCGCCACCGATGCGCGAGACGGCCACTCCCCCCGGACGCGTGCCCCCGGCGCTGTTTCGTCACGTGACGAAACAGCGGTGGGGCGACGGGGTCAGGGGCGTCAACCCGTGAACGCGGGCACGACGACCGTCGAGCCCTCGACCGTCACCGGCACCACCGACGGTGCGGTGGTGGAGGTCGTCGAGGTGGTGGAGCTGGGCGGGGCGGTCGTGGTCGTGGTCGTCGTCGGCGCCTGGCACGGGACCGGGGCGGCGGCGAAGGTGCCCGCCGCCGGCGGGAAGGCCACGCGGCTCGCCCCCCAGGTGGCCTGTCGCGTGGCGAAGGCGTCGGGAGCGCCGTCGCTGTAGGGCGAGGAGAAGGAACCGATCTCGTCGGCGGCGGCCGTGCACCCCAGCTGCCAGGCCAGCAGGGCGCCGAGGGCCCCGCTCCCCTTCGCCCACCGACCCGCCGACGGGTCCTCCCCACCGGCCACGATCGCCTGGATCACCAGGCCGGTGGAGTTGGGGTCGGGGTCGGCGCCGGGCAGGAAGCCGAACGCGCCGCCGGCGGCCTGGGCCCCGGCGAGGAAGGTGAGCCCAGCGGCCGCCGCGCTCCCCTGCCCCACCCGCTCCAGGGCCTGCACCGCCAACGCGGTGCTGTTCGTGTCGGGGCCGACGAAGGTGGTCGGATCGGGCGCGTCGCACGGCACCGCGGTGCTGGCCCGGTACGGCTGCCAGCCGCCCGCCGCCGACGACGGCGAGGCGCCGCACTGCTGGTCGACCAGCCACGTCACCGCGGCGGTGGGCACGCTGCGGCCGGCGGCCACCAGGCCGAGGATCGCCAGCGACTGGCGGAAGGCCCCGTCGTAGGTCGGGTCGGCGGCGCCGTAGAGGCCCGGCGCGTGCAGGCCGAGGGTGGCCCCCAGCCGAGCAGGGAGATCGACGCCCCCGAAGGCGGTCACGCCGCGACCGGCGACGGTGGCGACCATCAGCAGGTAGCCGAGGTCGCCCGGCGAGTCGTCGCTGCCGTGGCGGATCACGGTCTCGACGTTCGCCTCGAGCCAGCCCACCACCCGGTCGAAGGTCGGGCGATCGACGTGGGTGAACGCCAGCGACACCGCCGTCTCCACGGTGGCACTGACGTTCGGCGAGCTGTCGGGGTTGGGCACGAAGCCCTGGGCGTTCACCCGGGCGGCCGACCAGCGAGCGCCGAACGCTGCCGCCGTCGGGCCGTCGGTCGAGGGCGGTGCGGCCTCGGCGGCCGGCGCGACGGCTGGGGCCGCCACGGCCAGTGCCAGCACCACGCTGGCCAGGGCGGTCAGCGGTCGGGCTCGTCGTCGGCGAGCGACGGGGTCGGCAGGCGGGGGTGCGACAGCGGGCATGGCGGGTCTCCTTCGGTCGGGGTGCAGGGACCCGGAACCCCCACGCGCCACGACCCTCTCGCTCGTGCCGCTGGCACGGGATGAGAGGGCCGCTGAGAAGGGTGTTCTCAGGCTCAGCCCCGTTGTCCACGACGGGTGCGTCGAGAGCCTCACGATCGGGCAGGCATTCCGGCTCGCCGGCCCCGAGGTGGGACCGGCCTACGGTTGCGGGACAGCGCCGGGATCTGACCGGCTTCCCCTGCCCGAGCGCATCGCTCGGTTGTGGGCGGCATCCAACCACGCCGCCCCCGGTCGGTCAACCTCGACCACGCCGCGGCTCGGCCGGCCCACCGGCGATCGCGGGTGGCCGGCGCGCCCTAGAGTTGGGGGTCTGCGGGCCGGGGGGCTCGCCCACCAGAGGAGGCACCGGTGGCCGACAAGAAGCCGCTCCCGTACGCGTTCCCGACCTTCGACTCCGTCGAGGAGGAGCGCACCCACATCAAGCAGCGCCTCGCCGCCGCCTTCCGCCTGTTCGGCAGGTTCGGCTTCAGCGAGGGCGTGGCCGGCCACATCACCGCCCGCGACCCCGAGCTCACCGACCACTTCTGGGTCAACCCCTTCGCGGTCGACTTCAGCCTCATCCGGGCGTCGGACCTGCTGCTCGTCAGCCACACCGGCGAGATCGTGCACGGCGACTACGCCGTCAACGACGCCGCCTTCGCCATCCACTCCGCCATCCACGCCGCCCGCCCCGACGTCAAGGCCGCCGCCCACGCCCACTCGGTGCACGGCAAGGCCTTCTCGGCCACCCGCCAGCAGCTCCTGCCGATCACCCAGGACGCCTGCGCGTTCTACGGCGACCACGCGCTGTTCGACGACTACACGGGCGTGGTGCTCGACCCCGAGGAGGGCAAGCGCATCGCCCACGCCCTCGACGACAACAAGGCCGCCATCTTGAAGAACCACGGCCTGCTCACCGTCGGCCACAGCGTCGACGAGGCGGCCTGGTGGTTCATCACCATGGAGCGCTCGTGCCAGGCCCAGCTGCTCGCCCAGGCCGCTGGCCCGGTGTACCCCCTCGACCACGACGTCGCCGCGCTGACCGCCACCCAGGTCGGTGGCCACGTCGCCGGCTGGCTGAGCTTCCAGCCCCTGTACGAGCAGATCGTGCGGGCCGAGCCGGACCTGCTCGACTGACGTGGCCGCCGACGCCGACCTGCGGGCCCGGCGCGTGGCCCGCATCCTCGCCCTGCTCGACGCCGAGAACCGCCAGGACCTCGAGGCGCTCGTCGACGTGTTCCCCGAGCCGCGCTACGAGCTGATCGGCACCCACAAGGTCTACGACGGGGCCGAGGCGGTGCGGGGGTGGCTCAGGGAGCGCAGCGCCGCCTTCCCCGACTACCGCTACGAGCTCGTCGGCCACCACCACGCCGACGACGCGGTGATCGCCGAGGTGTGGGTGATGGGCACCCACCTCGGACCGATCGAGAACATCGCGCCCTCGGGCAAGGGCTTCCGGTGCCGGATGGCCGTGTTCTTCCTGTTCAGCGGCGAGCGCCTCACCTGCTTCCGCATCTACTTCGACAACGCCACCATCGCCCGCCAGCTCGCCTGACCCCGCCCTGACCCGGCCCTGACCACCCCCTTCCTCCACCGAACTTTGGAGGATCCGCGTCAAGGGGTGGCGCGAATCCTCCAAAGTTCGGGTGGGACCGTCGGTCGTCGTCTGGCCCGGCGGGGCCGGGTTTGAGTAGCACCTACTCATGGCAGTGGGGCCGCGGTGGCCCATGCTGGGGCGGCGCCGGGGTCGCGGCGCCGAGGAGGATCACCCACGATGTTCGAGGCCGACCAGGCGAACCCCGCCTACCGACCCGACTGCGAGAACTGCGGCGCCAAGCTGCCGCCCCCCGACAGCCAGGGCAACCGCACCTGCCAGTACTGCGAGGCCGTCTACCACGTGCCCCGGCAGGGCGGACCGCAGGTGACGGTGGTGGTCGGCAACCAGACGTTCTCGCCCCCGACGGTCCCCACCTACGACCCGGCGGCCGCCCAGCGCGCCGTCGCCATGGCCGGCAAGACGGCGGCGGCCAGCAGCGGCGTCGGCTGCCTGGTCACCATCATCATCCTCGTGGTCGTGGGCGCCATCGTGGCGGTGGCGATCAAGTCGGGCACCGACGGCTCGGGCTTCGGTTCGGTGTTCGGCCAGCAGGCGTTCCGCCCCGACGCCGACTCGGTGCTGCCCCTGCCGGGCGAGCCGACGGGCCCGATCGACCTGGCCGTGGTCGCCTCGAGGTACGAGGGCAGCACGAACTACTACGTGGTCAAGGCCGACGCCACGACCGGCCAGACCCTCTGGCAGTCACCCAGCCTCGGCAGCAGCGCCTACAACGTGCAGCTCGCCGCCGACGGGGCCGCCACGTTCGCCGCCGACAAGACCTCCGTGCGCGCCTTCAAGAACACCGACGGCACGCAGCTGTGGCAGGCGACGCTCAGCGACGAGATCGACACGTCGTGCCGCGGCACCTGCTTCGCCGTGCTCGGCTCGCGGCTGATCACCAAGTCGCGCGACGGCCAGCTGGCCGCCTTCGACACCGCCACCGGCGCGCCCGCCTGGTCCAAGCGGCTCACCCAGACGTCGGCGCAGATCGTCGTGACCGGCCAGTACCTGACCGTGCTCGACCGGCTCGGTTCGGACAACGTCGTCGTCGTGCTCAACCCGCTCGACGGCACCGAGCACGGCCGCCTCGCGGCGCTGTGCGTCGACAGCCGCCGGGGCTCGACCCGGGGCTACGGGCCCTCGTCGAGCGACACCGTCGTCCCCATCCCCTTCTCCAACGCCGTGGTGTTCGCGTGGGACTCGAGCCCCGCGTGCGTGCAGCGGTGGGACGTCGAGACCGGCCAGATGGCGTGGAACACCTTCCTCGACGGCGTGTCGGCCTCCTCCATCCCGAAGGAGGGCCAGCTGGTCGGACCCACCGGCGTCTACCTGTCGATCAGCGACAAGGTGTACGACCTCGACGGCACCACCGGCGCCGTCCGCAACACCTACGACGGCGGCGACGACCTCGACCTGGCCGCCTACCGGGTGAACGACAAGGCGCTGGTGCTGCAGGGCAAGTCCACCCGGGGCACCACCAAGAGCTCGCTGGTGATCGTGAACCCCACCAGCGGGCAGCAGGTGGCCAACATCGCCGTCGGCAAGGGCGAGGCGGCCGACGGTCCCTACAAGCAGTCCAGCTCGACGGTGAGCAGCAGCGAGGTGGCCTTCACCGCCTCGCTCGACGACGCGACGCTGCGGGTCGTGCAGCTCGACGGTTCGACCAAGCAGCTGCGCTTCGACCTGTTCGACGCGACCACCGGCAACGCCATCGGCGGGCCGAAGACCGCCGACCCGAAGCTGGGCTCTGGGTCCACCAGCTTCGCCCCGGTCCAGTGGCGGGCCGCTCGCTTGGTGGTGGCCCTCGGCGACGGCGTCTACGTGCTCGACACCGGCGCCGGCACCATCGCCTCCCGCTGGCCCAGCTGAGCGGCGGCCGCGGCCACCCCCTGATCAGCCCTTGGCCGCGCCCTGGGCCTTGGCGATCTCGAGCAGGTTGCCCATCGTGAGGTTCACCTCGTTGATGTGCAGGCCCCAGCCGGGCACCGGGGCGATCAGCCGTGCCACGTCTCGGACATCGCCGGCCGACGCCGTGGGCGCCGCCGAGACCTGCAGGGTCGTCAGCTGGTCCTTGGTCGTGCACTGCGCGGTGAACGCATCGGGCAGCTCGACGAACGGGGTGCTCACGGTGACGCCGGGAGCGAAGGTGCCCTGGTTGGGCACGACCGGCAGCAGCGGACCGGGACCCCCCGGCAGGTTCGCCGGGTTGGTGCACAACCGGGTGAGGCCGGCCTGCTCCGGCCCGGGCGCCTGGCCCGGCATGGTCACGCCGCCCCAGCGCTGCGCCGCCTCGTCGTCGCCGGCCGTCACGCTGTTGAACCCGATCACGCAGCCGGTCTGGGTGGTCGACCGGCAGGCCGGGATGTTGGCGAGGGTCCCTCCGACGTCGGCGCCGATCGGGATCGACGTGAAGCCGCCGGCGAGGATCGCCGAGACCAGCTGGGCCCGCATCGCCGGGTCGTCGTCGAACTCCTGCTTCAACAGCTCGGCCAGCAGACCGGACCCCTGGGAGTGGCCGATGAGGAGCACCGGCCGGCCCTTGTTCCACTTGGCCATGTAGGTCTTGAAGGCGTCGCGGACGTCGCCGTAGGCCTTGGCCTGCAGCTCTTCGCGGTTGGGCGCGGCGAACGACGACAGCGTGATCTGGCGGTACAACGGGGCATAGGTGGTGCACGCGGTGCGGAACCGGGAGAACTGGTTGCGCAGCACGGCCTGCTCGGCCGCCGAGTCGGCGGCCATGGCATCGTCGGTGCCCGGGCCGCCGGTGAGGTTGACGGTCGGGTACACGTAGAAGCAGTCGAAGGTCGGGTCCTTGGCCGGCGGGGCCTCCTTCGTCGTGGTCGACCCGTCGGGGGCCACCACCGTGGTGCGCAGGTCCTCCTGCAGGCAGAAGTCCTTCGGGATCCCGGGGGCGCACAACCAGTTGGCCGGGTCGTCGTACATGGCGCTGGTGAACCCGGCGTACTTGGCCGGCCCGGCCCCGGTGGCGCTGCCGGCCTTGGCGGTCCCCGTGCTCGCCGACCCCGAGGTGGCCGATCCCGCGGTGGCCGACGACGACGGCGCCGCCGTGCCGGTGGCGGTGCCGCCGCCCGACGACCCCGAGCAGGCGCCGACGACCAGGGCGGCGGCGACGGCCAGCGCCACCAGCCCGGCGCGGCGGCCCGGCCACCGGCGCCTCGACGGACGAGTCGTGCTGGCGATCGGCTCGGTGACCATGTGGTCCTCCCCCTCGGTCGTGCCCTCGCACGGTAGTTGACCGATCGGTCAAGAACCGTGTCAGGATGGGGCATGGATTGGCCGCTGCGCTTCGGGATCTTCATGGCGCCGTTCCACCCGAACGGCCAGAACCCCACCTTCGCCCTCGAGCGCGATCTCGACCTGATCGCCCACCTCGACCGGCTCGGCTTCGACGAGGCCTGGATCGGCGAGCACCACTCGGCCGGCTACGAGATCATCGCCTCGCCCGAGCTGTTCATCGCCACCGCCGCCGAGCGGACCAAGCACATCCGGTTCGGCACCGGCGTGGTGTCGCTGCCGTACCACCACCCCTTCATGGTGGCGCAGCGCATCGTGCAGCTCGACCACCTCACCCGGGGCCGCATCATGCTCGGCGTCGGCCCCGGCGCCCTGCCGTCGGACGCCTTCATGCTCGGCATCGACCCCGCCGTGCAGCGCGACCGCATGGAGGAGGCCCTCGACGTCATCCTCCAGCTCTTCCGCTCCGACGAGCCGGTGACCCACGAGTCCGATTGGTTCACGCTGCGCGACGGCCGGCTGCACCTGAAGCCCTACCAGCAGCCCCATCCCGAGGTCGCGGTGGCCGCCATGATCTCGCCGTCGGGCCCGCGGGCCGCCGGCCGCTTCGGCTGCTCGCTGCTGTCCATCGGCGCCACCCAGCGGGCCGGCATCGACCTGCTCGGCCAGTCGTGGCAGGTGATGGAGGAGCGCAGCGAGGAGTTCGGCAACGTCGCCGACCGGCGGCAGTGGCGCCTGGTCAGCCAGGTGCACGTGGCCGAGACCAAGGAGCAGGCGTACCGCGACGTCGAGTACGGCCTCGACGCCTACGTCGAGTACTTCCGCAAGGTGGCCGCCCTGCCGATGATCCCCGAGGGCAGCGACGAGCACCCCGCCGAGCTGCTCAACCAGACCGGCGCCGGCGTGGTGGGCACCGTCGACGACCTCATCGAGTTCGTCGACCACCTCGTCGAGCAGAGCGACGGCGGCTTCGGCACCTTCCTGCTGCAGGCCCACGAGTGGGCCGACCCGGCCGCCACCAAGCGCTCGTACGAGCTCATCGCCCAGCACGTGTTCGCCCGCTACCAGGGCTCGGGGCAGCGCCCCACCGAGTCGCGCGACTGGGTGTCGGCCAACCGGGCCGAGTACATGGGTGCGGCGGGTGGCGCCATCATGTCGGCCTTCCAGAAGCACCACGAGGAGAAGGCGGCCAAGGCCGAGGCCGCCGGCGGCTGAGCCGCCTCCGTCCCCGGCTCGTCGCCTTCCCGCGCACCACCCACCACCCCGCCGTGCCGAGCGACCCCGCCAAGCGCTACCCCGATCCGGTGCCGCCGGGCCGTCGGGCCCCGTCCCGGCCCGTCGCCATCGGCGGTGCGGTGGTGGCGTTCCTCGGCGTCCTGATCGCGGTCATGGGCGTGGTCGCCGGCTTCGGCGCCTTCGCGGCGCGCGTCGGTGACCTGACCCGCGTCCCGGCGGGCGAGTCCCGCACCATCGTGCTGGCCGCCGGCCCCCAGGCGCTGTACCAGACCGGCGCCGCCACCGGCTTCGCCACCACCCCGGCCGTCTCGGTGCAGGGACCCGACGGTGCGTCGATCAGCGTCACCGCCCGCACCTCCGACTCGTTCAGCGGCGGCAACGACAAGCTGCGCCAGCTGGCCACGTTCGACGCTCCCGTCGCCGGCGGCTACGTGGTGCGGGTCGATGCCGTCGAGGGCGCCACCACCGACGGCGTGGCGGTCGGCCCGCCCTACGACGACCTGGCCACCACCTCCACCGGCGTGCTCACCATCGCCGTGGTCGTGGGCGGCGCCCTGTTCGTCGTCGGCATCGTCGCCTTCGTGGTCGGCCTGAGCCGGCGCGAGCGCTCGATCGAGCCCGGCCCCGCCGACGAGGGTTCGGCCCCGTGAACCGCGAAGGCGAGGCGTCGTGACCGGCGGCGATCCGGCCGACGAGCGGGCCGAGCTGCCGGCGGAGCTGAGCGTCAGCGGCCGGGCGGTGCGGGCCTGGCTGCTCTCCACCGCGCGGGCGGTGGCCGCCTACACCCGGCTCGAGATCCGCGAGGCGCCGACGACCATCTGCCCTCCGCCGGCGCTGGTGGTCGCCAACCACGGCTTCGGCGGCCTGTTCGACCTGAACGTGTTCGCCCTGGCCGAGACCTTCCGCCGCCTGGGGGTGCCCACCGACGAGCCGGCGGTCTTCCTCACCCACCAGCTGGCGTGGACCATGGGCGTCGGCCCACTGCTCGAACCGGCCGGCTTCCAACCGGCCGGCGCCGAGAGCGCCCGGCGCGGGTTCGCCGACGGCCGCTACGTCATCGTGCTGCCCGGCGGCGACGTCGAGGCGGCCAAGCCCTGGCCCGAGCGCAACCGGGTGAAGTTCGCCGGCCGCACCGGCTTCGCCCGCCTCGCCATCGAGCAGGGCGTGCCCATCGTCCCGGTCGTCGTGGTCGGCGCCGGCGAATCACTGTTGGTGCTGAGCGACGGCCAGGGCATCGCCCGGCGCCTCGGCCTCGACCGCTCGTTGCGCAACAAGACGTTCCCGATCACCGTGTCGGTCCCGTGGGGCCTCAACGCCGGACTGGTCGGCCTGCTGCCGTACCTGCCGCTGCCGACCAAGCTCACCGTCGCCGTGCTCGACCCCATCGAGGCCAAGCCCGGCGAGGACGCAGCCGCCCTGGCGGGCCGGGTGCACGACGCCATGCAGGCCGCCGCCGACCGGATGGCCGACGGTCGTCGGCCCCTCATCGGCTGACCGCGGGCGACGGGCTCCCGGTCAGAGGTCGGGCAGCCCGAGGGCGAGGTTGGCCTCCTCGAGGCCGCCGTCGATCTCGAGGACCTTGCCGGTGATCCACGACGACGCCGGCGACGCCAGGAAGATGGCCCCCAGCGCGATGTCGGACGGATCGCCCAGCCGCTGCAGCGGCGTGCGGCGGACCATCTCGTCGTGCAGCTCGTCGTTCTCGAGCACCACCTCCAGCGCCGAGGTGGCGGTGGAGCCGACGGCGATGGCGTTGACCCGCACCCTGGGCGCCAGGTCGGCGGCCAGCAGCCGGGTCATGTGGGTGAGCGCGGCCTTGGCCGTGCCGTAGGCGACGAAGCCGCGGTCGCGCAGGCGGCCGATGGCCGAGGAGATGTTGACCACGCTCCCCCGGCGCTCGAGCAGGTGCGGCGTGGCCGCCTTGGTGAGGGCGAAGGCGGTGGTGACGTTGAAGTGGAACGATCGCTCGAGGAAGCCGGGGCTGGTGTCGAGGAACGGGCGGGGCATGGTGCCGCCGGCGTTGTTCACCACCACGTCGACGCCACCGAGCTCGGCGACCGAGGCGTCGACGAAGGCGGCCAGCTGCTCGAGGTCGTTGACGTCGGCGGGGAACACCAGCGCCTGCCGGCCGGCGGCCCGCACGTCGGCGGCCACCTCGTCGAGGTTCTCGACGGTGCGAGCGCACAGCGCCACGTCGGCGCCGGCCTCGGCGGCGGCCCGGGCGGTGGCGGCGCCGATGCCGCGGCCGGCACCGGTGACGAGGACGACCTTGTCGGAGAGCGAGAAGCGTTCGAGCACGGCGCCGATGCTGGCACACCGCCGGGTAGAACGCGTTCTCGGACGCCGCCCTAGGCTGCGGCGCCGTGAGCGACGAGGCCGACACCACCCGCCCCCTCCCCGCCCGCGCCGTGGGCGCGTGGGACGACGAGGCCGACGTGGTCGTGGTCGGGCTGGGCATCGCCGGGGCCTGCACGGCCCTGGCCGCCGTCGAAGCCGGGACCGACGCCGACGTCGTCGTGCTGGAGGCCGCCGGTGGCGGCGGTGGCCTGTCGGCCCAGTCGGGCGGTCTCATCTACCTCGGGGGAGGCACGCCCATCCAGGAGGCGTGCGGGTTCACCGACACCGCCGACGCCATGTACGACTTCCTCGTGGCCGCCACCGGTCCCGGCCCCGACGAGGCCAAGCTGCGCCGCTTCTGCGACGACAGCGTCGAGCACTACCACTGGCTGGTCGACCACGGCGTCCCGTTCAAGGCCGGGTTCCACCCCGAACCCGGCATCGAGCCGCCCACCGACGACGCCCTCGTCTACAGCGGCGGCGAGGACGCCTGGCCCTTCGACCGCATCGCTCCCCCCGCGCCACGCGGCCACAAGCCCCGGCACCGCCACGCCGCCGGCGGGTTCTTGATGCAGTGCCTCCTCGACGCGGTGGCCGCCACGCCGGTCCGGGTGCGGCCCGACACCCACGCCCGCCGACTGGTGGTCGACGACGACGGCCGGGTCGTGGGCATCGTGGCGCGCCGCGAGGGGCGCGACCTCGCCGTGCGGGCGCGCGGCGGCGTGGTCCTGTGCGCCGGCGGCTTCGTGCGCAACGACGAGATGGTGGCCCGCCACCAGCCGCTGCTGGCCCGCTGCAACCTGCGGCTCGGCACCGACTTCGACGACGGCCGGGGCATCGCCATGGCCGTGGCCGTCGGCGCCGACACCGCCCACATGGACGCGGCCGAGTGCGCCGTGCCCATCACGCCGCCCCGGAAGCTGGTGGGCGGGATCCTCGTCAACGGCCGCGGCCAGCGGTTCATCAACGAGGACACGTACTACGGCCGCGTCGGCCAGGAGGCGCTGCTCCACCAGGACGGCGAGATGTACCTCGTCGTCGACGAGGAGCTCTACGAGGTGAACCGGGCCGGCTTCCAGGCGGCGTGGGTGTGCGAGACGGTCGAGGAGCTCGAGGCCGAGATGGGCCTGCCCGACGGATCGCTCGTGGCCACCCTCGCCCTGTACAACCGCCACGCCGAGCACGGCGAGGACCCGCTGTTCCACAAGGCGGCCGAGTTCGTGCGGCCGCTCAGCGGTGCCCTCGGTGCCTACGACCTGCGCACGCAGTCGGCCTTCTACGCCACGTTCACCCTGGGCGGCCTGCGCACCGGCCTCGACGGCGAGGTCCTCGACCCCGACGGCCGGGCCATCGCCGGCCTGTTCGCGGCCGGGCGCACCACGTCGGGGCTGGCCGCCCACGGCTACGCCAGCGGCCTGTCGCTGGCCGACGGCAGCTACTTCGGCCGGCGGGCCGGCGAGGCGGCGGTCGCCGCCGCTACCCCTTCACCTCGGCGATGACGGTGTCGCCGAACATCCGCAGGGCGTCGACCTTGGCCTGCAGCGGCTCGGTGTCCTGGGGCACCTGGTAGGCGTCGCGGAAGCCGACGATCACGTCGGTGACGCCCAGCTCCTCGAGGCGCTTGCAGCCGTCGGCGGAGTAGCCGTCGAGGGAGATCACGTGGATCTCGAACGGCTCGTCCTCGCGGCCGTACTCACGGCGCAGCTCGTGCAACCGATCGATCATGGCCGGGAGCCGCTCGGGCTCGGACCCGGCGTGCATCCACCCGTCGCAGAGGCGGGCGGCCCGGCGCAGGGCGACGTCGGCGTGGCCGCCGATGAGGATGGGCAGCGGCTCGGTGGGGACCGGGCAGATCTTGATCGACGGGACGTCGAAGATCTCGCCGTGGTGCTCGTGGTAGCCGCCGGCGGTGAGCCCCTTGATGATCTCGATCATCTCGTCCATGCGCTTGCCCCGCCGCTCCCACGGCACGTCGCAGATCTCGTAGTCCTCGGGCCAGGGGCTGAGGCCGACGCCGAAGCCGAACCGGTTGCCGGTCATGACGGCCACGGTGGCGGCCTGCTTGGCGACCAGCACCGGGTGGCGGATGGGCAGCTTGACCACGAAGGTGGTGAAGCGCAGCGTCTCGGTGACGGCACCCATGGCGGGGATCAGCGAGAAGGGCTCGAGGAACGGCTTGTCCTCGAGGAACTCGCGGTTGCCGTCGGGCGTGTACGGGTACGTCGAGTCGGACACTTCGGGGTAGCAGATGCTGTCGGGCACGAGGAACGAGTCCCAGCCGGCGTCCTCGCAGGCCTGGGCCAGGGGCAGGTAGTAGCTGGGGTCGGTCATCGACTCGGCGAAGGTGAAGCGCACGGCGGCGTCCTTTCGGTCAGCGAGGTCTACGAGGTCAGCGGTGGCGGGTCGGCGAGGTCAGATCGGCGCGGTCAGATCGGCGCGGTCAGCGGTTGAGCATGCGGCCGACGCGCGACAGCCCCGGGTACGCACAGCGGAAGGCCTGGTGCTGTCGCTCGTGGACGGCGGCGGTGGACGGGTCGGGGGTGAAGGTGCGGTCGGTGGCGCGCAGGGACTTGATGGCGGCGTAGTCGGAAAGGTCGCCGAGGCCGACGGCCACCGTCAGGGCGGCCCCGACGGCGCCGGCGTCCTGGGGCCGGACGACGGCCTCGACCCGGCGGCCGGTCACATCGGCGACGATCTGCAACCACAGGTCCGAGCGCGACCCGCCGCCGATCGAGCGCAGCACCGGGCACGGGTGGCCGGCCTTGGCGTACACGTCGAGCAGCCAGCGCAGGTTGTGGGCCACGCCCTCCAGCACGGCCCGCACGAGGTGGCCGCGCCCGTGATCGAGCGACAGGTTGACGAAGGCGCCCCGCAGCGTGGTGTCGGTGACGGGCGCCCGCTCGCCGAACATCCACGGCGCGAACAACAGGCCGTCGCAGCCGGCGGGCACGTCGGCGGCCAGCGCCAGCAGCCGCTCGTGCACGGTGGCGTCGATGGAGCCGGTGTCGGCGGCGGCGGCCTCACCGGCGCCCACGTGCTCGGCCAGCCAGTCGAGGCACTCCCCCGCGGTCTCCATCTCGCCGACCATGGCGAAGGCGTCGGGGTCGGCGGCGGGGAGGGCGAACACCCCGTTGCGGCCGAGGTCCTTGGCCTCGGCGGTGGTGACGCACAGCCAGCCCGACGTGCCGAGGCAGATGTGGGCGTCGCCCACCTCCAGCGCCCCGGAGCCGACCACGGCGGCGGGCACGTCACCCAGACCGGCGATGACCGGCGTCCCGGTGGGCAGCCCCAGGTGCTCGGCCGCCGCCGACCGCAGGCCGCCCACCACGTCGGCGCAGGCGCGGATGGGCGGCATCTTGCCAAGGGGCACCCGCGTGAGGGCGGCGAGCAGCTTGTCCCACTGGCGGGTCTTGCGGTTGAGCACGCCGGTGCCCCCCGCTGCGGTGTCGTCGGCCAGCAGCTCGCCGGTGGCCCGGGCCACGAGGAAGCCGGTGGCGTCGCAGAAGGCGGCGACCCGGGCGAAGGTGTCGGGCTCGTTGGCCCGCAACCACCCGATCTTGCAGATGACGTCCTTGCCCGACGGCACCGCTCCGGCCACGGCCATGATCACCCGGTCGCCGCCGAGGCGGCGCGACATGCGCCGGGCCTGGACCTCGGCGCGGCTGTCGAGCCACGAGATGGCCGGGCGCACCGGCTCGCCCCGGGCGTCGAGGGGGACCATGGTGAGCATCTGACCGGCGAAGCCCACGCCGGCCACGTCGGCCGGGTCGCAGCCGGCCTCGGCCACCACCCGCCGCGTGGCCTCGCCGACCGCCGCCCAGTAGTCCTCGGGGTCCTGCTCGACCTGGTTGTGGCCCGGGTAGTGCAGGTCGTACGGGACGAAGGCCGAGGCGAGCACCTCGCCGTCGTCGCGCACGAGGACCGCCTTGTCGCCGCCGGTGCCGAGGTCGTGGCCGACGTAGGCGCGCACGCCAGCCCCTACAGCCCGAGGTCGATCGACTCGGACGAGCCGTCGGGCAACCGGTGCTCGATGTGGATGGGCACGCCGCCGCCCTCGCCCTCGATGCCCATGCGCCGCACGATGTCGCCGGCCAGGTCGAGCATGGCCACGGGGTCGACGGCCGCCTCGGGCGGGTGCACGCCGGGGCCGCTGATCGCACCCCGCGCCACCAGCAGGGCGGCCAGGCCGGCCGGGATGCCGGTGCCCTCTCCCGCCCCCTCGGTGGTGGACGACAACGAGAAGACGTAGGCGTGCGGCTCGCCGTCCTGGGTGCCCTCGACGACGATCTTCAAGCAGCCGGCGGGGCCGGTGACCCCGGCGTCGGCCAGCAGCTTCGGGCGGTCGGCGAGGATGTCGGCCACCATGTCGTCGACGTCGCCGCCCTCGCGCACGCGCTCCATCGTCCGCTCGAAGTAGGCCAGTGGGAAGACCACGCCCCGGTTGGTGCAGCGACGCAGGCCGGGCAGGTGCCGCGGCAGGGTGATGGTCTCGGGGTGCGGGTAGGGGTAGACGGGGAACGTGCCGACGTCGCGGAAGTCGGTCTCCTCCACGAACTCGGCGCCGCTCTCCTCGAGCAGCCGAACCTCGCGCAGCTCCCCGTCGACGAACACCGGCACGTCGTTGGTCATGGCGTGGATGCGGTGCTTGACCACCGCCGGCCCCTCGTCGGGCTCGCCGCCGTGGATGTGCATGATGTCGACCACCTCGACGGTGTCGAGCAGGTGGTCGGCGCAGTAGCGGGTGAGGACGTTGGCCAGGCCCGGCGAGTTGCCGATGCCGATGACGGCGCAGACGCCGGCGTCTCGGGCGGCGCCGTCGAGCTCGAGCTGGGCCAGCGTGGCGTCGAGGTCGTCGCAGACGTCGACGAAGTCGACGCCGGCGTCGATGGCGGCCTGCAGCACCGGAGCCCCGAACCGGTAGAAGGGGCCGATGCAGCTCACGGCCACGTCGGCACCGTCGAGCACGGCGGCCAGGCTGGCGGGATCGGAGGCGTCGACCGCCACGGCGGTCACGCCGGCCCGCCCGATCGAGGTGGCCACCGCCCCGGCATCGGCCGCCCGCAGGTCGGCGAGCACCACCTCGTCGACGTCGTCGGCCAGCGCGACCGTGCGGGCCGCGATCGACCCCACGCCACCACCGCCGCCCAGCACCACGATCCTCGTCATCGCACTCCCCCGTCGGTCCCGGTCGGCCGGTGCCTCGCCCGTGGATCGGGCGGCGCCACGCTACTCCCCGGCCCCGCACCGACGGGCCGGCGCCAGCGGGTAGGCTCGCCCGCACAACCCAGGCCTTCGACCGCCTGCGGGAGAGCCCCCCGTCGCCGACGACGCCGACGGGGGCGCCGAAGGAGCAACCGCCCGGAAACTCTCAGGCCCCCGTACCGCAGGCGCAGGCGCACGCTGGAGAGCAGCCACCGGTCCCGACCGGTCGCTCACCGAAGGGGAAAGCCCAGGCCCGGCCTCGGCGAAGCTCTCAGGTCCGACGACAGCGGGGGCAGCACCGCCACCCGCGCGACCCCGTCGCGATCCCGTCGCCACCCGAGAGGCTCCCACCATGGCCGACCCCCGCTCCCTCGACGAGCTCGAGGACCACGCCGAGTTCCTCCCCCGCCACATCGGCCCGTCCGCGACCGACCAGGCGCAGATGCTCGCCGGCCTCGGCCTGTCGTCGCTCGACGAGCTGGTCGAGCGGGTCGTGCCGTCCTCGATCCGCTGGGACAAGCCCCTCGAGCTGCCGGCGGCGGTCACCGAGGCCGAGGCCCTGGCCCGCCTCCGCGAGATCGCCGGCCGCAACACCGTGCGCCGCTCCCTCATCGGCATGGGCTACAGCGACACGCTCACGCCCAACGTGATCCTGCGCAACGTCCTCGAGAACCCGGGCTGGTACACGGCCTACACGCCGTACCAGCCCGAGATCAGCCAGGGCCGGCTCGAGGCGCTGCTCAACTTCCAGACCATGGTGTGCGACCTCACCGGGATGGAGCTCGCCAACGCCTCCCTGCTCGACGAGGGCACCGCCGCCGCCGAGGCCATGGCCATGTGCCACCGCCTCAACCCCAAGGGCGGCACCACCTTCGTGGTCGACGCCGGCTGCCACCCCCAGACCATCGCCGTGGTGCAGACCCGGGCCGAGCCGCTCGGCCTCGACGTCGTGGTCACCGACCCCGCCGCCGGCGTCGCCGGCGAGGGCATCTTCGGCGTGCTCCTCCAGCAGCCCACCACCGACGGTCGCCTGCGCGACGACGAGGCGCTCATCGCCGCCCTCCACGAGCGCGGCACCCTCGTGGTGGTCGCGGCCGACCTGCTGTCGCTCGCCATCATCCGGCCGCCGGGCGAGATCGGCGCCGACGTCGTGGTCGGCTCGTCCCAGCGCTTCGGCGTGCCGCTCGGCTACGGCGGACCCCACGCCGGCTACATCGCCACCAAGGACGCCCACAAGCGCACGCTGCCGGGGCGCCTGGTCGGGGTGTCGGTCGACAGCAAGGGACGGCGTGCCTACCGGCTCACGTTGTCCACCCGCGAGCAGCACATCCGCCGCGAGAAGGCCACCTCCAACATCTGCACCGCCCAGGTGCTGCTCGCCGTGATGGCCGGGCTCTACGCCGCCTACCACGGCCCCGAGGGCCTCACCCGCATCGCCCGTCGGGTCCACCGCCTCACCGCCATCCTCGCCGCCGGCCTGCGGGCCGGCGGGGTCGAGGTCGTCAACGACACCTTCTTCGACACCCTCACCGTGCGGGTGCCCGGCGACGCCGACGCCGTGCTGGCCGCGGCCGGCCAGCGGGGCGTGAACCTGCGGTCGGTCGACGCCGACACCGTCGGCATCTCCCTCGACGAGACCACCACGCGCGACGTCGTCGAGGCGGTCTGGGCGGCGTTCGGCGTCGCCGCGTCCATCGACGACCTCGATCTGTCCGTGGGCGAGGCCATCCCCGAGGCGCTGGCCCGCACCAGCGCGTTCCTCGAGCACTCGGTCTTCAACCGCTACCACTCCGAGACCGAGATGCTGCGCTACCTCCGGGCGCTCATGGACAAGGACATCGCCCTCGACCGGGCCATGATCCCGCTCGGGTCGTGCACGATGAAGCTCAACGCCACCGCCGAGATGCTGCCGGTCACCTGGCCCGAGCTCGGCGGCCTGCACCCCTTCGCGCCACTCGACCAGGCCGAGGGCTACCTCCAGCTGTTCCGCGACCTCGAGGAGGCACTGGTCGAGATCACCGGCTACGACGCCGTCTCCCTGCAGCCCAACGCCGGCTCGCAGGGCGAGTACGCCGGGCTGCTCGCCATCCGCGGCTACCACGCCAGCCGCGGCGACGCACACCGCGACGTGTGCCTCATC
The DNA here is from genome assembly GCA_046331175.1 of Acidimicrobiales bacterium. GTDB lineage: Bacteria > Actinomycetota > Acidimicrobiia > Acidimicrobiales > Acidimicrobilacustridaceae > JAWKIW01. The sequence goes on along the minus strand of JAXLRI010000003.1, from coordinate 518,194 downwards.
CCGGCCTCGGCCCACGGCACCAACCCCGCCAGCGCCGCCATGGCCGGCATGCGGGTGGTGGTCGTGGCGTGCGACGACGACGGCAACGTCGACGTCGACGACCTGCGGGCCAAGCTCGACGAGCACGGCCCGAACGTGGCCGCGCTCATGGTCACGTACCCCTCGACCCACGGGGTGTTCGAGGCGGCCATCACCGACATCTGCCGCCTCGTGCACGAGGCCGGCGGCCAGGTGTACCTCGACGGCGCCAACCTCAACGCGCTGGTCGGCGTGGCCAAGCCGGGCCAGTTCGGCGCCGACGTGAGCCACCTCAACCTGCACAAGACGTTCTGCATCCCCCACGGCGGTGGTGGCCCGGGCGTCGGGCCCATCGGCGTCAAGGAGCACCTCGCCCCGTTCCTGCCCAACCACCCGGTCGTCGGCGAGGCCGGGCCCGCCACCGGCCCCGGACCCATCGCCGCGGCGCCGTGGGGGTCGGCCGGCATCCTGCCGATCTCGTGGATGTACCTGACGATGATGGGCCGCGAGGGCCTGCGGCAGGCCACCCAGGTCGCCATCCTCTCCGCCAACCACATCGCCCGCCGCCTGGCCCCGCACTACCCGGTGCTCTACACCGGCCAGAACGGCATGGTCGCCCACGAGTGCATCATCGACATCCGGCCCATCACCGCCGAGACCGGCGTGACCGTCGACGACATCGCCAAGCGGCTCATCGACTACGGCTTCCACGCCCCCACCATGTCGTTCCCGGTGGCCGGCACCCTGATGATCGAGGCCACCGAGTCCGAGAGCCTGGCCGAGGTCGACCGCTTCTGCGACGCCCTCATCGCCATCAAGGGCGAGATCGACCAGGTGGGATCGGGGGCGTGGGACCGAGAGGACAACCCGCTGCACCACGCCCCGCACCCCGCCGCCGACGTCACCACCGACACCTGGGACCACGCCTACTCGCGCCAGCTGGCCGCCTACCCGGTGGACTCGCTGCTCGAGCGGAAGTACTGGGTGCCGGTCAGCCGCATCGACAACGCCTTCGGCGACCGCAACGTGGTGTGCTCGTGCCCGCCCATCGAGGACTACGTGTGAGGACACCGGACGCGTGACCACCCTCACGTTCCTCGGGGCCACCGGCACGGTCACCGGCAGTCGCTTCCTGCTCGACACCGGGTCGTCGCGCGTGCTCGTCGACTGCGGGCTGTACCAGGGCGAGAAGGAGCTGCGGCTGCGGAACTGGGCGCCGCTGCCCGTCGACCCGGCGTCGATCGACGCCGTGGTGCTCACCCACGCGCACGTCGACCACTGCGGCTACCTCCCGGCCCTGGTGCGCGACGGGTTCACCGGACCGATCCACGCCAGCCCCGGCACCGCCGCGCTGGCCGGCATCGTGCTGCCCGACAGCGGCCACCTCCACGAGGAGGAGGCCGCCTACGCCAACCGCCGCGGGTACTCCAAGCACCACCCCGCCCTGCCGCTGTACACCGAGGACGACGCCCGCACCGCGTGCACCCACCTGCGACCGACGCCGTTCGGTGAGGCCGTCGACGTGGCCGAGGGGGTCCGGGCCCTCTTGTCGCCAGCCGGGCACATCCTCGGCTCGTCGGTCGCCCGGCTCACCGTCGACACCCGTCACGGGCCCCGCACCCTGGTCTGCTCGGGCGACCTCGGGCGGACCGCCCACCCGCTGCTGGTGCCCCCGGCGCCGATCGGCTCGGCCGACGTCGTGCTGGTCGAGTCCACCTACGGCAACCGCCACCACGACGACGAGGGCGCCCTCGATCGGCTCGGCGCGGCCATCGCCCGCACGGCCGCCCGAGGCGGCAAGGTCATCATCCCCGCCTTCGCCGTCGACCGCACCGAGGTGCTGCTGGTGCACCTCCACCGCCTCCGGGCCGCCGGCGCCATCCCCGACCTGCCCGTGTTCGTCGACAGCCCGATGGCGCTGGCCGCCCTCGACGTCTACCGCGCCGCGCTGGCCGACGGCAGCCCCGACGTCCGTCCGGAGGTCGTCGGGCACGACGTGCTGGGCCTGGCCGACGTGACCGCTGTCCGCACGGTCGACGAGTCGATGGCCATCGATCGGCTCGCCTACCCGGCCATCATCGTGTCGGCGTCGGGCATGGCCACCGGCGGACGGGTCCTGCACCACCTCCGGCGGTACCTGCCCGACCATCGCAACACGGTGATCCTCGTGGGCTTCCAGGCCGCCCAGACGCGGGGCCGCCTCCTGGCCGAGGGCGCCCGCCAGGTGAAGCTGCTCGGCCACTACATCCCGGTGCGAGCCGAGGTCGTCGACCTGCCCTCGTTCTCGGTCCACGCCGACGCCGACGAGCTCCTGGCCTGGCTGGGCACCGCCATCGCACCCCCCGAGGCCGCCTACGTGGTGCACGGCGAGCCGGCCGCCTCGGCGGCCCTGGCCGACACCGCTGGCGAGCGCCTGGGCTGGAACGTGGTGGTGCCGTCCTACGGCGAGCTCGTCCGGATCGACTGATCGCTCACCCGGTCCTCACATCCTCCTCACACGTCGCGCCGATGGTGACCACGTCATCACCGGCCGAGGCGGCGACCCGCCACCCGGCCCTCGGGGAGGAGGACCCCCATGCAGATCCGCAAGGTCATCGCCGGCGCCGTGCTCGCCGGCACCATGTCCCTCGGCACCGCCGGCCTGGCCGGTGCCGCCGGCGCCGAGCCGACCCGGCCCGACCCGGGCACGATCAAGGCCCGCATCTGCGAGCACAAGGACCAGATCGATGCCCGCCTGACCGAGGTCGAGCAGCGGCTCGGGGACATCAAGGGAAGGCTGACCGACGCCCGGGCCAAGGCCGAGGCCGCCGGCCGGAGCGACCTGGTCGCCCGCATCGACCACGCCCTCGACCGCATCGCCAAGGTCCAGGCCCGCATCGACGCCATCCAGGCCCGGCTGGCCTCGGCGTGCGCCGCCGCCTGATCCCCGCCACGGCCCTGGGGCTGACCGTGGTCGCCGCCCTCTCCGGGTGCGGCGGCCACGGCACCCCGTCGGCCGAGCCGGTGCCGACGAGCACCACCGCCCCCCGGGGCGGGGGCGCGGCGCCGAGCACCACGCCCGCGCCGGCCGCGACCGAGCCGGCGACGTCGGCCCCGACCACCACGGCCGGGCCGACCGAGCCGCCCACCACCACGGTGGCGACCCCGCCGAGCACCACCGCGACCGCGCCGACGTCCACCCCGGCCTCGGGGCCGACGGGCGGCGGAGCCGGCACCCGACCGGCGGGTGGCGCGACGACGGGTGGCGGTGCTGCCGCCGTGCCGACGACGACCGCACCCGATCGCACCGTGTCGTCGCTCGAGCAGGAGCTGGACCAGCTCGACCAGGAGCTCAGCGGCCTCGGCGGCTGAGCCGTCCGGGTCTCGGCCGGCGGCGACGGCGGCGCCGCGCCCTCGGCCGTCAGCGCTTGGCCACGAACGGGGTGGCGACGACGGTGGCGGGCAGGTCGTCACCCCGCACGTCGATGGCCAGCACCTCGCCCTCGGCCACGTCGGGCGGCAGGAACGCCAGGGCGATGCCGTGGCCCAGCTCGGGCGAGAAGTTGCCGCTGGTGACCACGCCCACCTCGGTGCCGTCGCGGCGGACCACCTGGTCGGCGCGCGGCGGGCGGCGACCCTCGGTGGACAGCCCGCGCAGGCGGCGGGCCACGCCCCGCTCGCGCTCGGCGGCCAGGGCGTCGCGGCCGCGGAAGTCGCCCTTGTCCCACGCCACCACCCAGCCGAGACCGGCCTGCAACGAGGTGATGCCCGGACCCAGCTCGTGGCCGTGCAGCGGCAGGGCCGCCTCGAGCCGCAGCGTGTCGCGGGCGCCGAGGCCCGCCGGCTCGACGCCGGCCGCCAGCAACGCGTCCCACAAGCGGGTGGCGTGCTCGGCCGGCACGGCCAGCTCGACGCCGTCCTCGCCGGTGTAGCCGGTGCCGGCCACCACGCAGGCCACGCCGTCCCAGTCGAGCTCGGCGACCCGGAAGCGGCCCACCTCGGCGGCCTCGGGCCACACCGTCGCCAGGCGGGCGCGGGCGTCGGGCCCCTGCACGGCCAGCACGGCTCGCTCGGCCGTGACGTCGGCTCCCTCGACGCCGGCCTCGGCCAGCGCGCCGGTGACCCGGCTGGTGTTGGAGGCGTTGGGCATCACGTCGAACACCTCGGGCGAGCGCCACCACACGATGATGTCGTCGAGCACCGAGGCGTCGTCGGGGTCGAGCAGGTGGGTGTACTGGGCTCGGCCCGGCGCCACCTTGTCGAGGTCGTTGGTGAGCGCCCGCTGCAGACCGGCGTGGGCGTCGGCGCCCGTCACGCGCACGGTGCCGAGGTGGCTGACGTCGAACACCACGGCGCCGTGGCGGCAGGCCTTGTGCTCGGCGATCGTGCCCGCCGGGTAGCTGAGCGGCATGTCCCATCCGCCGAAGGGCACGAGCTTGGCCCCGAGCGCCCGGTGGGCGGCGTCGAGGGGCGAGTGGCGCAGGTCGTCGGTCATCGGCGAGAGGTTAGAGGCTCGCCCGTGCCCACCCGACCGGCTCAGGCCACGCCGTCGACGGGCTCGCCGCCGGGCACCGCCCCGTCCCTCCGGTCGCGGCGGACGAGCACCACGCCCAGGGCGGCGACGCCCACGAGGCAGCCCAGGGTGAAGACCCACACCGCGGTGTCGAGGGCGCGCCGGGCGGTGGTGGGCTCGCAGCGCCCCACCGGCGACGGCCCGTTGGGGGCCTGACCGGGCGGCAGCGTGGTGACGCCGGGCAGGCACGGCTCGCCCGGCGGGCGGTCGGCCTCCTGGGCCAGCGCCGGCCGGGCGGAGGCCACGAGGGCACCAGGCCCGGCCACCGCCAGGAGGCCGAGGACGACCACCAGGCAGCACGTCCGGGCGCGACGCCGGCGACGACGGGGTGCTCCGGGCGTCACCGGCCCGTCCCCTCGGGGGGTGGCGCCATCGGACCCAGGGCGGCCAGGCGCTCGACGTGGCTGGCCGCCACCTCGACGTCGGCGCGGTCGCCTCCCCACCCCGTCAGCAGGTCGTGGGTCAGCGAGCGGGCCAGGTGCTGGGCCCGGAACAGGTGGCGGTCGATGGGCGAGAGGTTGTCGAGCAGCAGCACGCCGTTGAGCGCGGCGGTCCACACCAGCGCCCGCTCGCGGTTGTCGGCCGGCTCGAGGGCCTCGTGGCCGACGGCGGCATCGAGCAGCTGGGCCGGCTCGGCCAGCAGCCGGTCGACCACCTCGAGCGCGGCGCGCACCTCGGGGCGCGACGACAGCGTCGGCTTCTCGGACAGCAGGAGGCGCTGCAGCTGGAACTCGTCGGCGAACACCACTGAGGCGGCACCGTAGAACGCCCCGAAGGCGCACAGGCGCACCAGCACGTCGGTGACCGGGTCGATGTCCTCGTCGGCGAGCTCGGCGTCCCACCGCTGGGAGGCCGCCTGGTGCGAGGCCCGCAGCACGTCGACGGCCTGGCCCTGCAGCGCCGCCACCAGCGCCGCCTTGGACGGGAAGTAGTTGTAGATCGTGCCGACGGCGGCATCGAGCTCGTCGGCGACGGCGTGCATGGTGACGCCCGCCAGCCCGTCGCGGTCGATGACGCGGCTGGCCGCGGCCAGCATCCGCTGCCGCTTCTCGTCCCGGGCGCGCTCTCGGCGGTCGTCGGCGACGGCGCGGAGATGAACCACGTTCATAGTCTGAACCACGTTCAGAATCAGAGGGTGGATGCTCCACCCGCTCCGCCCTCCCTGGCCGACCTCGACGCAGCGGCCCTCGTCGCGATGCCCACCGCAGAGGCGATCGACCTCGACGGCTGGTGGCTGCGGGCCGACCCCGCGCTCCCCTTCCGCCGGGCCAACAGCGCCGTCGTAGCCGGACCGTCCTCCTCGGGTCGGCCGGCCGGCGTGCAGCTGCTCGCCGTCGAGCGCTACTACGCCGAGCGGGGCCGCACCCCCCGCCTGCTGCTCGGCCCCGGCTCGCCCACCGCCGTCGACGACGCCGCCGCGCAGGCGGGGTGGGCCGTCGAAGCGCCGGTCCAGGTCCTCGTCCGACCGGTGGCGCGGAGGGACCCTCGCCCCGCTCCCCCGGCCGCTGGCGTCGACCTGCTGGCCCCCGCCGCGGTCGTCGCTGATGGCGCCCTGGTCGGAGCGCTCGTCGGCCTCGACCCGTCAGGGGCCCACGACGGCCGCGTCGGCGCCTACCTCGCGCTCGCCGACGAGGTGGGCGGCGTCGTCGCGGTCGCCCGTCGCGACGGCCGAGCCACCGGCGTCGCCTTCGGCCTGCACCCGACCAGCTCGCCGTCGCTGGTGGCGCTCATGGGGATGCACACCGCGGCTGCGCACCGTCGTGCCGGCGTGGCCACCGCCCTGCTCGAGGCGGTCGACGGTTGGGCTGCCGCCGTCGGGGCCACCCACCTCTGGCTGCAGGTCCAGGAGGACAACGCCGCCGCCCGCGCCGTGTACGCCGCCGCCGGCTTCGCCTCGTCCCACCGCACCTGGTACCGGCGCCACCCGACCGGCTGACCGGCTGACCGGCCGACCGGCTGACCGGCTGACCGGGCTGACCACCCGACCGGCTGACCGGCCGACGGCGTCCGCGATCCGGAGGTTCGGCTCCCCGCGAGCGCGCCCCGGAGGAGGCCCGGTCCCGGACGCGGCACGACCCTCGACCTGAGGTCGAGGGTCGTGGTCGAGGGTGTGGGTGGAGGGTTCGCTCAGCCGTTGGCGGCGTGGCGCTGGCGGGCCGAGCCGAGGTCGGCGACGTTGGGCAGCTCGATGATGCGGGCGTCGACCTCCTCCTTCACGCCGGCCAGCGGGAGGATGTTCAGCACCCCCTGGCCCTTCTTCACCAGGTCGATGAGCTCCTCGTCGCGCTGGATGAGCACGCTCTTGTTGCCCTGGATCACGAGGTTGGCGGTGGTGACGTCCTCACCGAGGTTCTCGCGGAGGTAGGCGAACACCTCGCGCACGGTCTCGAGCTTGATCCCGGCGTCGAGCAGGCTCTTGATGACCTTCAGCTCGAGGAGATCGCGGTAGGAGTAGCGGCGGCGGGTTCCGCTGCCGGCGGCGTCGACCAGCGACGGGCGCACCAGGTCGGTGCGGGCCCAGTAGTCGAGCTGCCGGTACGTGATCCCGACGATCTCGGCGGTCTTGTTGCCGCTGAACCCCTGCTCGAGAGGGGCGGTGGGGGTGGCCATCGTGCTCGTGCTCCCAGCTGCGCCGGTCGAGATCTCGACACCGGCTCCGTGCTGACCCTGCGGTCGAAGGTCAGGTGCTGCAACAGCTCAGACGGTGAAGGTCGACATCAGCCTCACCGTGACGCTCACATCGACGGAATTACGTGGATGTGGCGAAGGGTCAGGGTAGGCCCGCCGGTGGGCCGGCGTCAACGATCGTCGCCGCCGATGCCGTGACGACTCCGTGACGATCCGGGGACCACCGCCACCGCCACGAGCCGGCCCATCCCGACGCTCGACCTCAACCGCGGCCCGAGACGATCGCCTCGAGGGCGGCGAGCTGCTCGGTGGTCCCGATGGCGATGAGCACGTGGCCGGGCCGGATCTCGGCCTCGGGCGGCGGGTTGGTGAGGAAGTCGCCGTCGGGGTCGCGCAGGGCGAGCACCATGGCGCCGGTGCGGTCGCGCAGCTGCGAGCTGCGCAGGTCCTGGCCGGCGACGGGCGAGCGCTCCCCCACCACGACCTCGGCGAGGCGGAACTCGAGCGACCCGTCGTGCATCACCACGTCGAGGAAGTCGGCGACGTTCGGCTGCAGTGCCATGGCGGCGGCGCGCGTGCCGCCGAGGAACTGCGGGTTGACCACGCGATCGGCGCCGGCCTGGCGCAGCTTCGGCTCGGCGGTCTCCTGGCGGGCCCGGGCGATGATGAACAGGTCCGGCCGCCGAGACCGGGCGCTCAGGGTGACGTACAGGTTGTCGGCGTCGGTGGTGAGGGCGGCGATGAGCGACGCCGCCCGATCGACGCCGGCGGCGGCGAGCACCTCGTCGTCGGTGGCGTCGCCCGGCACGAACGGCAGCCCGAGCGCCTGCAGCCGGTCGACGTCGCGGTCGACGACCACGACGGCTCGGCCGGCGTTGTCGACCGCGGTGGCGATCGCCCGCCCCAGCCGGCCGCAGCCGGCCACGACGACGTGGTCCGCCATCGCTGCGATGTCTCGTTCCATCCGCCGCCTCCACAGGTGGTCGGTGAGGCGACCTTCGACGATCACCTCGAGCAGCACGGTCAGCGTGTAGAGCATCACGCCCACCCCGGTGAGGATGAGCACGATGGTGAAGACCTTCCAGGCGCCGGTGGCCTCGCCGACCTCCCGGAAGCCCACCGTCCCGACGGTGGTGACGGTCTGGTAGACGGCGTCGAGCGGCCCGAGGCCGAGCAGCACGTAGCCGAGGGTGCCGATGGCGACGACCGCCGCCAGCAGGCCGAGGCTCAGCCGCATCCGCCGCCAGGGGTCGTCCTGGTCGGGTCGCCCACCGCGCGGGACCCTGCGGCGCGGGATCAGCTTGGCCACGGTGGCGGGGCGTCGGTCAGCCGGCGCTCAGGACGCGAAGTCTTCGGGATCGACGGTGTCGATGAAGCGGCGGAACTCCTCGACCACCTCTTCGCGCTCGTCCTCCTCCTCGACCGGTGCCGCCGCCTCGTCGACGACGTGCTCCTCGGCGAACAGGGGGGCGCCGACCCGCACGGCCAGGGCGATGGCGTCCGATGGCCGGCTCGACACCACCTTCGGCCCGGTGGGCGTCTGGAGGTGGAGGTCGGCGAAGAACGTGCCCTCCTGCAGGTCGGTCACGACGATCCGCTCGAGGCGGGCGCCGAGCTCGCCGAGCAGGGTGACCAGCAGGTCGTGGGTCATCGGCCGCGGCGTCTCGACGCCGTCGAGGGCCAGCGCGATGGCGGTGGCCTCGGGGCCGCCGATGAAGATGGGCAGCACCCGGCCGCGACCCGTCGTCTCCTTCAGCAGGACGATCGGGTTGTTGGTGGGCAGCTCGACCCGGACGCCGATCAGCTCCATCTCGATCATCCCCCGAACCCTACCGTCCCGGTGCCCGCCGATCGGCACGAGTCGGCCGCCGGCGGTGGGCGCGACCGGTCGGCTCGCTCAGCCGCCGAGGTGGTCGCGGAGCGCGTCGCGCAGGAGCGCCTTGTGCAGCGTGTCGCCCAGCTTGGCGAGGTCTCCCAGGGTCTGGCGGGCCTGCCGGCGGGCGTTGGCCTTGCGCTGCTTGGCGAGCGGCAGGACCAGCTGCTCGTAGAACGACGCCTCGCGCTCGGCGGCCACCTTGTACATGCGCAGGTGGCGGGGCTCGACGCCGTGGGCCAGGAAGGATGCGGCCGTGCGGGCGACCAGCAGGCCGTGCTCGTCGTAGTAAGTGGTGGTGCCGGCCTGCTCGCCGTGCAGGAGGCCGTAGCGCTCGAGCTCGCCGAGCTGGCGGGCGGTGAGGCCGCTGGCCCGGGCCAGCTCGTCGACGGTGAGGCTCACGGAGGTCTCGCCGGGGTCGAGCGGCTCGTGCTCGTCGGCGGGGGCCGCGTGGGCCGGCTCCTCGATCGGCGCCGGGGCCGGGCGGGGCGGCGACGGGGCCGGCGTGGCGTCCACGTTGGCCGATGCCACCGCCTCGGGGGCGGGTGACGGGTCGGCCGGCGCCTCGGGGGCGGGTGACGGGTCGGCCGGCGCCTCGGCCAGCTCGGGGATGTCGCCCTCGTCGAGGCGGTCCTTGATGACCTTCAGGGGCAGGAAGTTCTCGCGCTGCTGGCGCAGGATCCACCGCAGTCGCTCGATGTCGGCGTCGTAGAACTTCCGGTAGCCCGACGGGGTGCGCTCGGGGTCGAGCAGGCCCTGGCTCTCCAGGAAGCGGATCTTGGAGATGGTGATGTCGGGGAACTCGTCCTGGAGGAGGTTCAGGACCTCCCCGATGGACAGGTGGGCGCGATCGCTCATCGAGGTGGGCATCACTCGGGCGGCCCGAGGAAGAACACGAGCTTGAACTTGCCCACCTGCAGCTCGTCGCCGTTGCGCAGGGGCGTCTCGTCGACGCGCTCGCGGTTCAGGTAGGTCCCGTTCAGCGACCCGACGTCGCGCACGACGAACCCGTCGGCGCGCCGCTCGACCTCGGCGTGGCGGCGGGAGACGGTGATGTCGTCGAGGAAGATGTCGCTGTCGGGGTGGCGACCGGCCGTGACGATCGGCTTGTCGAGCACGAAGCGGGTCCCGGCCTTCGGCCCGCGCTTCACGACCAGGACGCCTTCGTCGCCGCCGACCTCGTCGAGGGCGACGCTGACCTCGTCGTCGACCGGGTCGCTCGGCGCCACGGGGTGGAAGGTGATGGTGGTGTGCTCGGCGGACTCGCTCTCGAGGACGGCACCGCACGACGAGCAGAAGTTGGAACCCACGGGGTTCCGGTGCCCGCAGTTGTTGCAGTAGACGTCCGCCATGGCCTGATCAGTCCGCGATGAGGGCGCGGTAGGCGTCGGCGCTGAGGAGGCCGTCGACCTCGGCCGGCGACGACGGCTCGATCACGCAGATCCAGCCCTCGCCGTAGGGGTCGTCGTTCAGGCGCTCGGGGGCGTCGGCCAGCTCGGCGTTGACCTCGACGACCGTTCCGGCCACCGGGGCGAAGATGTCCGACACCGACTTGGTGGACTCGACCTCGCTGAGCTTGTCGTGGGCGGCGACCGAGGCGCCGACGTCGGGCACCTCCACGTACACGACGTCGCCCAGGGCGTCCTGGGCGTAGTCGGTGATGCCGATGCGCACCCGGCCGTCCTCCAGCCGAGCCCACTCGTGGTCCGCGGAGTACCGCAGGTCGTCGGGCACGTTCATGGGGCGCAACCTAGCCCATCGGCCCAACCCTCAACACATGGTCCAGCCTCGGCCGCCGGGGGCGCCGCGGCGGGGCCGGCAGGGCCGTTCAGCGCACCAGCTGGCGGATGCGCCGGGCGTACTCCTGGGCGAGCCGGCGGGCGTCGGCGTCGCTGGACGCCTCGGCCCAGACGTGGGTGACGGGGTCCTCCGGGTCGGGCAGGGCCAGGGCCCAACCCCCGTCGTGGTGGACCTTCACGCCGTCGATCAGCTCGGTCTCGCGCCCCTTGGAGGACTCGACCAGGCTGCGCATGACGACGCCCTTCTGCTCCCAGGGGGTCACGATCGTCTCGTGGGCGATGTGCACCCGCGGCAGGCTGTCGACGATCACCGACAGCGGCCGGCCGTCGAGGGCCAGCAGGTCGAGCATCTTCACGAAGGCAGCGGCGGCGTCGAACGCCGGCACGAAGCCGGGCAGGATGAACCCGCCCTCGCCGTTGGCGGCGAAGCCGACACCGGGCTCGGTGGCGGCGTCCATGAGGGCCGCGCTGTGGAGCTTGGTGGGCAGCACGCCGATGTCGTGGGCGGCCAGCAGGTCGGTGGCCGCCTTGGTGGCCGAGACCGGCAGGGCCACCTTGTCGCCGAGCAGGTTGCCCGGCAGCAGCGACAAGAAGGCCAGCAGCGACTCGTTGTCGGACAGCACCCGGCCCCCGTCGTCGACGAGGATCAGCCGCTCGCCGTCGGGGTCGATCACCCCACCCAGCTGGGAGCCCGACGTGCGGACCAGCTCGGCCACGTACTGGGCGTGCTGGTGGAGGTGGTCGCGCAGCACGCCGGCCGTCGAGACGAAGGGGTTGACCGCCAGCGCGTCGAGGCCCAGCTTGGCCAGCACGTTCGGCATGGCGAACGACACCGAGCCGTACGCGTAGTCGATCACCACCTTGAAGTGGGCCTCTCGGATCCGCTCGATGTCGACGGTGTTCTCGAGGGCGATCGCGTAGTGCTCGAGGGCTCGCGGGGCGAAGCCGATCTCACCGATCTCACCGGGGAACACCCGACGGAAGTCCTCCCGGGCGAACACGCGCTCGATCTTGCGCTGGGCGTCCTCGGTGATGTCGAGCCCGTTGGCGTCGAAGAAGCGGATGACCGTCGACTGCGGGTCGCCCTCGACCAGGCGCACGGTGAGCCCGGCGGCGGCGGCCGGGCGCCGGATGATGAAGCGGGTCACGGGCACCGACGCGACCTCGAGGTCCTCGACGTTGATGCCCGAGGCGTTGAGGCCCGCCATCATCGCCCGCTTGAGCATGCGGGCCGACCGGCTCGAGTCGCGCGAGGTGATGACCGTCGTGCCCTTCTTCAGCATCGAACCCCAGGCCATCGCCACCTTGGTGGCCAGCTCGGGGGTGACGTCGACGTTGGCCAGCCCCGTGATGCCGTCGCGGCCGAACAGGCTGCGAGCGCCGCGCGACTCCCACACGATGGAGTCGTTCACGACCGCGCCGGCCTCGACCGTCTTGAACGGGTAGACCTTCACGCCCGAGGCGAGCAGGGCGTCCTCGCCGATGAAGCACTCGTCGCCGAGCACGACGCCCTCTTCGGTGCGGGCGCCCTTGCGCAGGTCGCACGACCGGCCCACGACCGTCCCGCGCAGCCGGACGGCCTCGCCGAGGTAGGCGTTGTCGTGCACGACGGCACGCTCGAGCTCGGCGTCGACGCGCACGCGCACGTTGGCGCCGAGCACCGCGTACGGCCCGACGGTGGCCCCGCCCTCGAGGCGGCAGTTGTCGCCGATGACGCAGGGGGCGACGATCTGGGCCTCGGGGTGCACGTCGGCGCCCTCGCCCAGGTACACCCCGTCGGTCAGCTCGAAGCCCTCGATGCCCACCTGGACCTTGCCGTCGAGGATGTCCTTGTGGGCCGACAGGTAGGCCTCGAGCGTGCCCACGTCCTCCCAGTAGCCCTCGGCGATGGCGCCGTAGAGCGGCCGGTCGTCGGCGAGCAGGCGGGGGAAGACCTCACCGGAGAAGTCGACGGCCTGATCGGGCGCGATGTAGTCGAAGATCTCGGGTTCGAGCACGAAGATGCCGGTGTTGATGGTGTCGGAGAACACCTGGCCCCACGACGGCTTCTCGAGGAACCGCTCGATGCGGCCGTCCTCCTGGGTGATGACGATGCCGAACTCGAGGGGGTTCTCGACGTGGGCCAGGCCGATCGTGGCCAGCGCCCCCTTCTCCTCGTGGTAGGCGACGATCTTCGACAGGTCGATGTCGGTGAGGACGTCACCGGAGATCACGAGGAAGCGCTCGGTGAGGTGCTCCATGGCGTTGCGGACCGAGCCGGCGGTGCCGAGGGGCGTCTCCTCCGTCGCGTACACCATGTGCACCCCGAGGTCGGAGCCGTCGCCGAAGTGGTTCCGGATGGCGTTGGCCATGAAGGCCACCGTCACCACGATCTCGTCGATGCCGTGGTGCTTCAGCAGCTCGATGATGTGCTCCATCATCGGGCGGTTGACGAGCGGGAGCATCGGCTTGGGCGCGTTGGAGGTGAGCGGGCGCAGCCTCGTGCCCTCACCTCCCGCCATGATCACGGCCTTCATGCCCTGAACCTACCCCCCAGGGTCCCGGCACCGGCAGCCCCGGACGGCCGCACCGCGCAGGGTCCGAGGTCCGTCACCTCCGGTTCACCTGGCGCGGGGCGTCCGTCGGCAGCCCGTGGCGGCCGGAGCCGGGCCGATCAGGCGGCGGCCCGGCGGGCCGCCCGGCCCTCGCGCAGGTTCACCCGCCACAGGGGCACGTAGCGGACGGCGGCGTAGTACGACAGGGCGATCCCGGGGAGCCCACAGCCCCACCCCGCCACCGTCAGCAGCGGGGCGAACGCCACGTCGGCGGCGCCCGCCAGCAGCAGCGGGAAGGCGAACATCAGCAGGAACGTGCCGGCCTTGCCGAACCAGGTGACGTCGACCGGCTTGGCCCCGAGGGCCGTGATCGTGACGGTGATCGCCGCCACGACGACCTCCCGGACCAGCACGACGAGGCAGAACCACAGCGGCACGTACCCCGAGGCGATGATCCCGCCGATCGCCACGAAGAACATGATCCGGTCGGCCGTGGGGTCGAGGACCTTGCCCAGCTTGGACACCTGCCCGGTGTGGCGGGCCACGTAGCCGTCGCACCAGTCGGTGGCGCCGAGGGCTGCGAGCAGTGCCGCGGCGGCGAGCGGGTCGTCCTTGCCGAGGAGCAGCCAGAGGTACAGCGGCAAGAAGAGCAGCCGCCCCGTGGTGATGACGTTCGGCAGGGTGAGGATGCGGTCGAGCGGCTCGTGGACGCCGTCGGGTCCGTCGGTCGCGGGAGCCTCCGGCCCGCCGGCTGCGCCGTCGGGCGGCACGGGGTCGGGGGCGGGGGCCGGGGTCACCGGCACAATCTACGATTCCCCACCGATGACCACGATCTTCACCCGCATCATCGACGGCGAGCTGCCCGGCCGGTTCGTCCACCGGGACGACCGCTGCGTCGCCTTCCTGTCGATCAACCCGCTCCAGGCCGGGCACACGCTCGTCGTGCCGATCGAGGAGGTCGACCACTGGATCGACCTCGACCCCGACCTCGCCGCCCACCTCATGACGGTCAGCCAGCGCATCGCCCGGGCCCAGCAGGCGGCCTTCGACCCGCTGAAGGTGGGCCTGATGATCGCCGGCCTCGAGGTCCCCCACGTGCACCTGCACGTGGTGCCCATCACCGGCGTCCACGACCTCGACTTCGCCAACGCCGACCCCTCGCCGGACCCCGCCGCCCTCGACGACGCCGCCGAGCGCATCCGGGCCGCCCTCGACGCGCTGGACTGATCCGGGCTCCGAGCAGCCCCCCACCCCCCCAAGGCGGGCGGCGTCGCTCAGGCCGAACCGCCCGGCGGCGGTCGCAGGGCGTCGCTCCCCCGCCGCACGAACAGCTCGATGCCCTGGTCGGCGGAGACCTCCTGGAAGCCCAGGGAGTCGAGACCGAGGCGGAAGACCTGCCGCTCGACGTCGTCCCACTGCGGCACCTGCCGGTCGTCGAGCACGATCACGTCGACGCCCTCGGCCGCCTGGGCGGCGTCGGGCTTGTCGCCGGCCTCGATGACGTGGATGGTCGGGCGGGTGGCGAGCAGCGTCGCCATGGACGGCGACACCCGCACCGCGGCCCCCGGCTGGACCCGGTCGGCGGCCTGGATGCGGGCGTAGTCGACGACGTCCTGACCGCCCCAGTTCCACGGCTGCCGGTAGGGCGACGATGCTGCGTACCCGATGAAGAAGACGGTGCCCGCGAGCAGGAGCGCACCGAGCACCCGCCGGTCGACGTGCACCTTCTCCACCCCCATCCGCCCGATCCGGGCCAGGGCGAAGGCGGCGGCCAGGAAGATGAAGGCGGTGATGGCGACCGTCTGCTGGCCGAACACGGCGTCACGCGGCACGTCCGCGGTCAGGTAGAGGAACTGCAGGGGCAGCACCGGCACGAGGTAGCGGGGCGCGAGGACGGGCAGGAAGGCGACGGGTGCGAACAGCACGAGGAACAGCTGGAAGTTCTGCTCGCTCGTGATGCGGCCGAGCACGTCGAGCGGGTGGGTGATCATCCCGCCGAGGATCGACAGGGGCGTCGCGCCGAACTGGGCGAACGCGCCCACGTGGGCGTACGAGCCGTCGCCGAAGAAGGGCTGGATCATCGCCGTGCACACGATCGTCCAACCGAGGCCGACGCCGAGGGTGGTGAAGCCGGCTCGCCGATGGCCCTGGGCGGCGAGCAGGCCGCCGAGGCCGGCCACCGCCAGGCCCAGGTCGGCTCGGGCCAGCAGGACGACGGCGCAGCACGCCGCGAACGGCCACCACCGCCCCCGGAGGCCGTAGTACATCGCCCCGAGCAGCGCCGGCAGGGCCAGTGTCTCGGGGTGGAACCCGTCGAGGTTCAGGTTGTGCATGACCGGGTAGCACGCGTACACGAACAGCAGGACGAGCGTGGCTCCGGTGCGGAGGTTGGCCAGCCGGCGGCAGATCCACCACAGCGGGACCATCGCCACCGCCAGCGCCGCCGACTGCACCAGCAGCAGCGCCGGGATGATGGGCACCACGTAGGTGACCAGGGTGACCGGGTAGAAGATGAACGACGCCTGCTGCGCGAGGACGTGGGCGTCGGTGGTGACCGTGACCACCGGCTTGGCTCCCTCGCCGATGAGCCAGGCGGCCTGGGTGTAGCCGGCGAGGTCGAGCGTCCCGTCGAGCGAGCGGGCCTTGGCCAGCGAGAGCGCGGCGAGCAGCACGAACAGGCCTGCGGACGCGGCCCACGGCAGGACGCGGTCGGCCCACTCGCTGTCGAGGCGGGCCTGCCACCGCAGCGAGAGGTTGTCGAGGCGGCGCCGGAGGGGGACGGCCACGCGCTCGGGCCTAGCCGTCCCCGGCGGCGGGCGGCTCGCCGAGGGCGAGGGTCGGGTCGACGGCCTCGGCAGGGTCGACCGGGTCGACGAGGTGCGGCCCCTTGTTGCGGACGTTGTTGACCTCGGTGCTGACCGGCCGCAGCGTGACGAGCGAGGCCGGCGCCGGCACGAGCAGCTTGCCCAGCAGGTCGGTGTCGTGGTTGTCGGCGTCGAGCCACGTGTCCCAGGCGTCGGGCGGCAGGATCACGGGCATGCGGTCGTGGACGGGCGCGACCGTGGTGTTGGGCGCCCCGGTGATGATGGTGCACGAGTGCAGCGCCTCGTCGGGCCGGTCCTTGCTCCGCCACACCTCCCAGAGGCCGGCGAAGGCCAGCGGCTCGCCGTCGGGTCGGTGGATGTAGATCGGCTGCTTCTGCTTCTGGCCCGGGATCTTCTTCCACTCGTAGAAGCCGTCGGCGGGGATGATGCAGCGGCGCTTGGCGAAGGCCCGGCGGTAGGCGTTCTTGGTGGCCAGCCCCTCGGCCCGGGCGTTGATCATCCGGTTGCCCACCGAGGGGTCCTTGGCCCACACCGGCACCAGGCCCCAGTGCAGCGGCTCCAGCCGTCGGACGCCACCGTCCTCGAGCACGGCGTACACGTCGTTGGTCGGCGCCACGTTCCAGCTGGGCTCGAGCGCGGCCTCCTCGGCCAGCTCGGCGTCGAAGTAGCGGGCGAGCTGGTCAGGTGGGGTGCTGGAGACGAACCGACCGCACATCGGCGATCACCGTAGTGCCGGACCCCCGCCGGGACCGCCCCGGCATGGTCCCGGCGGGGTCGCTTCGGCGGGCGTCGCGGGGTTCGGCGGGGGTTGGGCTCGGGATCGGCTCGGGCTCGGCTCGGGCTCGGCTCGGGTTCGGCGGGGTGCGTCGACCGGTCGGGCTCAGGCGCTCGCTGTCGGGTCGGGGCCGGCCGGGTCGGCGAAGCTGCCGTGGCGACCGGCGCCCCCGGCGAACACGGCGGCGCCGGCCTGGGTCTCGCCCGAGACGATCACGTCCCAGCCGAAGGCGTGCTCGGAGGCCAGGGCCGCCTCCTCGTCGAGGCCCCACTGCGCCAGGACCGAGGCCCGGTCGGCCCGCAGGCAGCGCTGCGGGAAGCCGGCCAGCTCGAGCGCCAGCGCCCGGGCGTGGTCGAGGGCCTCCCCCGGCGGGCACAGCCGGTTGGCGAGGCCCATCGACCGGGCCTCCTCCCCCGCCACCCCGCGCCCGGTGAGGACGAGGTCCATGGCGTGGCTCTGGCCGATGAGCCGGGGCAGCCGCACCGTGCCGCCGTCGATCAGCGGCACGCCCCAGCGCCGGCAGTAGACCCCGAACACCGCATCGTCGGCCGCCACCCGCAGGTCGCACCACAGCGCCAGCTCGAGGCCTCCGGCCACCGCGTGGCCCTCGACGGCGGCGATCACGGGCTTGGTGAGGCGCATGCGACTGGGCCCCATCGGGCCATCGCCGTCCGGGGTGACCCGGTTGGCCCGGTCCGAGCCGGCGGCGGCCGCCTTGAGGTCGGCCCCGGCGCAGAACGTGCCGCCGGCGCCGGTGAGGATCGCCACCGCCAGGTCGTCGTCGGCATCGAAGCGGCGGAAGGCGTCGGCCAGGGCCTCGGCCGTCGGGCGGTCGACGGCGTTGCGGACCTCGGGCCGGTCGATGGTGATGACCACCAGCGGCGCCTCGGACTCGTAGCGGACGGTGCTGGCAGGTGCGTCGGCCATCGGAGCAGTCGACCACATCTGCTCGTGCGGCCGCCGGCCTCGCCCTGGGCACCGGTGGTCGAACCACACCGACTCACGGCCCCGGCGTGTGACACGTTCCACCTGATCTTGGTGGATCAGCGCTGGTGGAGGTGCTAATCTCGAACACATGTTCCCATCCGAACCCGACACCGCAAAGGCACCTGCCTCCGAGCCTGCAGCCGATGCGGAGGCTGCCGCAGCGGATGCTTCGGCAGCGTGGCGGGCCCGGGCGGCTGAGCTCGAGGCGCGCACCCACCGCGACGCGGATGGTCGGGTGACCTTCATCGGGGCGTCGCCCGAGGAGGTCGAGCTCAAGGAGCTGTCGGGGCAGCTGCGGGCGGTGCAGTCCCAGATCGCGCAGCTGCAGGCGCGTTCGGTGGCGCTGGTGGCCCGGGTCGATGAGCTGCGCGCGTTCGGGGTGATCGACACGTTGTCGACCTCGGCGTGGTTGGCGTGGGCAGGTGGCTTGACCACCGGCGAGGCCCGCCGGCAGGTGGCGTTGGCCCGCCGCCTGCCGGAGCTGCCGAAGCTGTCGGCAGCCTTCGACGCCGGGGAGATCTCCGAAGGGGTCGCGGTGACGCTGGTGAAGGTGGCGACCCCCGCGAACGAGTCGCGGTTGTTGGAAGCCGCCGAAGCGGCCACCGGTCCGCAGCTGGCCCGGCTGGTCGCCGAGTACAAGCCACTGCAACCCAAGGACCCCACCGCCGCCGGTGGTCGGGACCCGTCCGAGGAGTACCTCGACGGGTTCTACGACGACCACGGCATGTACGAGGCGCACATCCGCACCCGCGCCGAGGACGGCGCGGTGTTCGAGGCCGCCATCGACGCCAAGCTCGACGCCGACCGCGAAGACACCCGCACCGGTGGCGGTGATGGTGGGGAGCCGATGACCCGGGTCGACGCGCTGGTCGCCTTGGCGACCGATCACCTCGCCGGGCTCGCGCCCGCACCGAACGTCGTGCCGCAGCGGTTCCAGGTCATCGTCCGCGTTGACGAAGCCGCCCTGCACCCCGAGCTGGATGATCTCGCCCGCGCCGAGGCCTGCGTGGCCGGGACCTGCTCGCTGGACCCCAACGTGGCCCGCGAGCTGGCCTGTGACGCCGGGATCGCCGCGCTGGTCGAGCGCGACGGGGTCCCGGTGCAGGTCACGTCGCCGACCCGGTTCGCCACCCCCGCCCAGCTCGTCGCCCTGTTCACCCGCGACCGCTGCTGCCAGTACCCGGGCTGCGGTCGGACCAAGCGCCTGATCGCCCACCACGCCACCCCCCACCCCGTCGGCCCGACCCAGATCGACAACCTCGTGCTGTTGTGCCGCAAGCACCACCGCAAGGTCCACAAACGAGGCTGGTCAACGAGGTGGGAGAACCGCCGCGGCAAACGCCTCCTCGTCGTGGTCACCCCCGACGGATCCACCATCGAACCCCCCGCACCACCGCGCGGACCGCCCCTCGAACCCCCACCCGCGGGACGGCGACGCACCGGCACCGGCGAACGCCTCACCCCCTGGGCCCGCGACTGCTTCTACGGCGCCTGGACCCAAGCCGACCAAACCGCCCTCGACCAAGCCGCTGAGGATGAGGCCGCCACCGCGACCGACGCCGCGGCGACCCAAGCCGACAGAGCAGAGGCCGCTGCCGCAGGTGCCGCCAGGACCGAGCCCGGCCACCCGGAGGTCACCACCGCCGCCTGAACGACGAAGGTCGACCGGAGGGTGCGCACGGTGGGTCAGGTCGGGTCAGGTGGTGAGGGAAGCGGCGGCACGACCAGTCCGGCCGCCGTCGGCGGAGGCGGCTTGACCTCCCGAAGGACCTCGAACACCTCGGCACCCTCGACCCCAGCTGTCTTGACCGTCACCGGACGGTCGAACACGACCACGCGGAGCAGCCCATCCTTCTTCCGCTGGCGATAGGCGGCGCCATACAGGTCCTGGCCGAACACCGCGGACCAGAGGGGTTCGCGCTTCGGCTTGGTGGTCGTGAGCCGGTCGGCCTCCCACACCACCAGCCGCGCATCGGTGACGGCCCAGATCATGTGCTCCTTGAGCTGCAGCGGATCCCGCGCTCGGCTGACCGTGTTGATGGCGCCGGCGATGAGCACGCCCCCGAGCCCGAACCCGGCCGCCGCCTCCGCGTGGTGCACCCGGGCTGCGGCGAGGAACTGCTCGGCGCCGCTCAGCTCGTGGTCCTGCAGCCGCCTGACGTGTCCCACCGTCTTGCCCATGGTCGGTGACCCTACGCCGAGTCGATGCCGGCTCGCCCCGGATGGGGTCGGCCGGCGGCGAAGCCGACAGACTGCCCGGGCCCGTTCGGACGGCAAGGAGGGGAACGTGGCGCTCATCGTCTTGGTGCATGGTGCGTTCAACGAGCTGTGGGGACCCAACGAGCTGCACAGCAAGTGGGTCCCCGCCCTGCGCGACGGCCTCTGGCACGCCGGGGTCGACCTCGATCCGAGCGAGGTCGGCATCTGCTTCTACGGCGACCTGTTCCGCCACGACCCCGAGCGCGACGGCGACCCCGACGAGCAGACCCGTGCTGGGATCGCCGACATGCTCGAGCAGACGCTCGGGGCCGACGCCGTGGCCTCGCTGCAGCTCGCCGCCGGCAAGGCCACCTTCGACCGCACGGTCGACATGGTCGCCACGATGATGGCCAAGCCCGACCTGCGCGACCAGGTCCAGGCCCGGGTGGCCGACGCCATCGGGCCCGACACCCGCATCGTCGTCGCCCACTCGTTGGGCACGATCGTGACCTACCGCGCCCTGAGCGAGCACCCGGACTGGGGCGTCGACACGTTCGTGACGATGGGCTCCCCGCTGGGGTCGCCGATGTTCACCGCGCAGGTGCTCGAGCGAGACGAGGACGGCCTCGGGCGCTGGCCGGGGTCGGTGCGGTCCTGGGTGAACATCGCCGCCGTCGGCGACCACCTGGCCGCCGAGCCCCGACTGGCCACGGTGTTCGGCGAGCGGGTGGTGGACCGGCGGATCGACAACGGCCACCGGGCCCACGACCCCGAGCCGTACCTCAACCACCGCGTGACGGGCGAGGTGCTCGCCGCTGCCATCGCCGCCAACCGGCCGTCCTAAGGACGGCCACCCGGCCTCAACCGATGGTGCGGCCCCGGGTCGACGTCGGGCCGTACGTGGGCACCGAGATGGTCGGCGGCGACGGGGGCACGAACGACGAGGGGGCGAACTGCCCCGGAGTCGGCGGCGTCGGCTTCGGCGAGCCGGTCGAGCTCTTGGTCGTGCACCCGACGGCGACGAGCAGGCCGAAGCCCAGGCCTGCCGCGGCCAGCCGCCACCGACGCGTCGCGTGGACCGAGTCGTCACGTCCCACCGCGTCGACGCTAGCCGGAGCGGCGGATCCGCCGGGCGGCCGGGAACGTCGGACACCCATCGACGGCACCGGCGAGCCAGGAGGGCCTGGACGGCACGACCGCGTTCGTCAGCGGTTCGTCGGCGGCACGAAGCCGATCTTCCGCAGGAGGGAGTCCTCCGGTACGCGCGCCTCGTCGCCGGCCATGAGCAACGCCGCGTCCTCGCGCATGCGATCCACGTCGGCCTGGGTCGCTGGCCTCCCGAGCAGCTCGCTCAGCTGCTCCATCGCGAGGATCTGCCGTGTCGCCTCTTGGTCGGCCCGGTGCATCGCCGTCTCGATCTGTGCCCGAGCCGGGTTGTTCGCCGGCATCGCACCGTACGGCGGCTGTTGCGCGAGCATCTCGCCGAGGTCGGTCAGCTCATCCGCGCCCGCCAAGGACGTGAACACGTCGACCGCGGCATCGGCGAGCTCGGGCTGCGGATCGTCGAGCTGTGCTCGCGCCCGTTCCCGGGCTGCGTCAGGATCCACCACGGCGAGGGCCCGCAGCGCAGCCGCACCGACCACCGGCGGGCCAGTGAGCTCGTCGACCAGCTCGCCGGCACCTGCCTCCGGGCGAAGCTGCGCGATCTCGCCGATGCGGGCCAGGCGATCGATCATCGCGGGCTCGTCAGCCGGGCCGACGCCAAGCGGCACGAGCTGGTCGCCGCTCTGCTCCAACCCGTCGAGCCAATCCGAGTACCACGAGACGAAGTCGTGGCGAATCACGGGAAGACCTTCGAGCTCGTCGCGAAGACGGCCCGAGCGGTACAGCGGGATGGTCTCCCCCGAGTCCCGCAGCCACATCTGGCCGTCGAGCGCTCCCCCCAGGACGAGGACCGGATGGGTCGCGCCCCCGAGGTCGCCGATGAAGAGCGCCTTCGGTCGCTCGCGGAGCAGCCGCTTGTTGCGGATCTGGGTGGTCACCGCCGTACCAGGCCCGTCATGGGGGCCACGTCGAGAGAAGATCCCGTACCCCGGCCCCGGCCCGCCCTCGCCGACCTGCGCGAGGAACGAGCGGAACGCCCCCGGGAGGTCACGCTGCAGCTGCTCCTCGAGCGACCTGATCTCCTCAGACGAGAGCGGGGGCAGCAGCACCCACGCCCCAGGGTCACACGCCGTGTAGGTCCAGCCCCCGTGCAGCAACGGCATGTACCGACGCATCTGTGAGCGATCAGTGAGATCCGCGTTCTGCGATCACTGAATTTCGCGGTTGTGGTGGGGGGCCTCCTGGCCTGATCACGACCATCCACCGGGTCCTGTGGTGGGCCCTCCAGCGTGTCGAGCGACCAAGCCACGACACGACCGGAGGGACCCGGGGCCCATGTTGAACCAGGAGGACTACGTGCGTCTGCACGAGCTGAAGAACGAGGGTTGGACCAACCGCGAGATCGCTGACGAGCTCGGCTATCACCCGGCAACGATCGCGAAGTGGTTGAAGGAGGGTGGCCCGCCCGGCCCGCGGGTGGTGCCTGACGAGGCGAAGGTGATGGACGCCCACTGGAAGGAGCGGGTGGCGTTGTTGTTGCGAGCCCACCCGCGGTTGTTGGCGGTGTCGGTGCACAACAGGGTGCGCGCTGAGGGGTTCACGGGGTCGTATCCGACGGTGGTCCGTGAGGTTCGAGCGTTCCGGGGTCCCCGGTTCCGGGCGGCGTCGGCGGCGTCGGTGCCGATCCACACCGACCCGGGCGAGGAAGCCCAGTTCGACTTCGCGAACCTCGATGAGTGGGCGCAGCGGTGGGGGTGGGATCACCCGCTGCGGTGCTTCGGGGCGATCCTGTGCTGGGCGAGGGTGCGGCTGTGGTGGTTCACCACCAGCGAGGACCGCCACCACACCTTCGAGGGACTGGTCCGGTTCTTCGAAGCGATCGGTGGGGTGCCGGCGGTGGGTCGCACCGACCGGATGGGGGCTCTCGGGTCGTCCCAGGGGGCACGGTTCGTGTTGCACCCCCCGACGGTCGGGTTCGCCGCGCACCATGCCATGGCGATCACGTCGTGTCGGGCCCGTGACGCCAAGCGCAAGGGCAAGGTGGAGCGCCCGTTCCGTCAGCTGCGCGAGACGTTCATGCCCGAAGTCGAAGCCGACGGTGTGCCCGCCGACCTCGACGAGCTCAACGCCCGGGCCGCGGCGTGGATCGACTCCCGGGTGCATGCCGTGGCGTCACGAACAACGGGTGTGGAACCGGCTCGGCGCCTCGAGGTCGAGCGGGACTTCTTGACCCCGCTGCCGAAGGTGCGCTTTGACACCGACTACGTCGAGACCCGCCGGGTCCACAACGTCTTCCCGTTCATCGCCGTCGACGGGATCCGCTACTCGGTGCCGACCACGACGCTGGGTCAGCTCGTCGAGATCCGCCGACCCGTCGACGCCAAGGTGTTCACGGTCCGCTGGGCCGGCACACAGGTCGCGACCCACACGCTGGCCGCGGCCGGGACTCGGGAGGTGTGGGACCCCGACCACCTGAAGGTGGCGTCGGCCGAAGCGATGGACACGACCCGCCCACGGCTCACCGTCATCGTCGACCACGACGCGCCCGAACCCGACCCTGGCCCGGTCGGGCGGCTCGACCTCGGCGACGGCGACTACGACGTCGAGGCCCCCGACCTGGCCGACCGCTACCGCCTCGACGAGGAGACGGGCCGATGAGCCGCCGCACCAAAGCCGGGCTCTACGAACAGATCAAAGACGACCTCGGCTACCTGCAGCTCACCCGGGCAGCCGAGTGCTTCGCCACCCTCGCCGACGACGCCCGCACCCACGACTGGACCCACATCGAGTTCCTCGCCCGCCTCGTCGCCGAAGAGACCACCGCCACCCGCGACCGGCGCCTCGCCGCCCGGCTGCGCTACGCACGGTTCCCGTTCCACAAGACCATCGACGACTTCGACTTCGACTTCCAGCCCACCATCGACCGCAAGCTCGTCGCCGACCTCGCCACCTTGCGGTTCGTCGACGAGAACCGCCCCATCTTGTTCCTCGGCCAACCCGGCTGCGGCAAGACCCACCTCGCCGTCGCCCTGGCCATCCGCGCTGTCGAGGCCGGCTGGCGGGGCTACTTCACCAGCGCCGACCACCTCTGCACCAACCTCGTCGCCGCCACCATCGACGGCACCTTCCCATCCAAGCTCAAGACCTACACCGCCCCCACCGTGTTGGTCATCGACGACGTCGGCCTGCTGCCCATCCCGGACCGGCGAGCCGCGTCGGTGTTCTTCCACGTCGTCAACGAGCGCTACGAGAAACGCCACCCCACGATCGTCACCACCAACCGCGGGCTGCCCGACTGGGGCGACATCTTCGGTGACCCCGTCGTCGCGTCGGCCATCTTGGACCGGCTCATGCACGACGCCATCGTGTTCAACATCCGAGGACCGTCCTGGCGGCTACGCGAACACCACGGCCTCGAGATCGCCACCACCGACCCCACCGAAAGGAACCGCCGCTAGCCTCACCCCACCACCAGCAGGCCACCCACCCCACCGCGACTTTCGCTGATCCCCAATCGCGAGATCCGGTGATCGCTCACAGCATCCTCGTCCGGGCGAACCGCGCGCGGATCGCCCGAACGTCCCACACGCCGGCGGCGTACCACAGCGATGCCATGCGCAACTCTCGCGCACCCGCGCCCACCGGCGGGTTGGTGACCAAGGCGGGGCTGCGCAACCTCGTGGACGACGCGGGTGAGCCCCTTGGGCACTGTGCGATGAGCCTCAGCAGCCAGGCCGTCGACCGCGAACGAGGGGCGACGGTCGCCGGTCGCCGGTCACCAGCTCGCCCATCGTGGAGGTGCCCGTCGTCGCGCGGTCACGAACGGACACAGGTCGGGGCTGGCCTCGGTGCGACCTGCCGTTCTCCAAGGGCGAAGGCTGTCAAGGTCCGGTACTCGTGCGACCTTCGGGGTCCGGTAGATGTGCGACACCTGGTCGGGGGTTCATGAGGCGGCGTTGATCCGGTGGGGTCGGCCACCGGGGTTGGCGAGGGCACCGTGTTCGCGGGTGCGGTCGTGGCGGATCGGGTGGACGCGGATGAGCTCTTCGCCGATCGAGATCTCGACGGTGCCGGCGACGACGGCGACTTGGACTTGGCGGCGACGGAACTTGTTGCCGACCCGGTAGGTCGTGGCGGCGAAGGACACGTTGCCTGAGCTGTCGACCTTGCGGGTCACCGACACGGCCGACGCCGACGGCCGTGGTGTCACTCGTCGGGGTGTCCGCTGCTTGCCACGAGCGATGGCAGCCGCTTGACGGCCAGGGTCGTGGCGGCGGGCGTGGGTCGCGACGAGCACCCCACGGTGATGGATGTGCACAAGGCCGTCTTCGCAGATCAGCTCGACGGTCTCCCCGGCGAGCCAGCGGGCGACCATGTAGCGCGCTGCGGCGAACGAGATCTGCCCGTTCGCGCCCACCCGCCGCGTGGCCGTCGGAACCGGCTCGGTTGTGTCCGGCGCTGCACCGGCGAGCTCAAGCGTCGACGACATGGGCTTCGCGAGCGCGAACCGGCGCGCCGGCGGGACCATCCCGATGCCCTGGTGCGGCCGGTCGTAGTTGTAGTGCTGCACCCACGCGTCGATCCGGACCTGCGCGTCCTCGATGCTGTCGAACACCACGCCACGAACCAGCTCGTCTTTCAACGTGCGGTGGAACCGCTCGATCTTGCCGGTCGTGGTCGGCGACCGAGGCGCCGTGAGCAGATGCCGGATGCCGTTCTCCCGGCAGATCCGATCGAACAGCACCTCGCCCGTGCCGGGACCGAACCGGCCCGTGAACACCTTCCCATTGTCCGTCAGGATCGCTTCTGGGACACCGTGGCGGCGCATCGCCAACGCCAACGCGTCACACGTCGGCCGGGCCGTCGCCCGCGGCACAACCAACGCCGAGATACAGAACCGCGAGTGATCATCCACCCCCGTGACGACCTTGGCCTCAGAACCATCGACGAGACGGACGCCGCCGACGATGTCCATCTGCCACAGCTCCATCGAACGGGACCGCTCCCAACGCTTGTAGTCGGCCTTCTTGCGTTTCCGGGCCTCCGGGGTGATCAGCCCGTGACGGACCAGGCACCGATAGATCGAGGAGCGACCCGGCAGCGGGAACACGCCTTGGCGTTCGAGCCAATGACCGATCGTCACCGGCCCCCACCCCGGATGCTCGACCCGCATGGCCACGATCAGCGCCTCGGTCTCCGGAGCCATCTGATGAGGACACGAACCTGGCGCCTTCGACCCATCGACCAGGCCCGCCAACCCGCGGGCCGCATAGCGGGTCAACCACCGGTGCACCGTCTGGCGCGACACCCCCGCCCGGGCGGCGACCTCGGTCACCGGGACCCCGTCGAGGACCTCCAACACCGCCACATGCCGCTGTTCCACGAGCCCGAGCTCCACCAACACGACGACACCCCTTGATCGACTCCGTCGACCAAGAAGCACAGCCCGTCAGCCAGCCGCGCGTCGCAGATCACCCGGACCCGATGTCACACATGTACCGGAACCCCTGTCGCACATGAACCGGACCCGCGCCGAAACCTGTCACACGACTACCGGAGCCGCGATGTCAACCATGAACCGGGACAGCACATCCAAGGGCGAAGGCCTCAACCGCTTCTCGTTCGCGTGGACGCGTGCCACGTTGACGCCGAGCGCGAGAGAGGGCCGGTGCGATCCGGCCCTCGTCCCCGCACTTCCTCTGGTCGGGCTGACAGGATTTGAACCTGCGACCTTCGGTCCCCCAGACCGACGCGCTAACCAACCTGCGCCACAGCCCGTTTGCGGGGCGTCACCTTACCCGACCGCCCTTGCGAGGCCGAACCGGGATCCCCCCACGCCCACCGCCGCCGCTGGCGCCGCCACCACCGCCGACGGCCTAGGTCGTGCGGACCCCCCGCAGGGGGTCGATCGGATCGTTTTGGGCGAAACGGCCTTCCGTGCCGCCTCCCGCCGCCGACCGGACGCGAGGATGGCGCCCAGCCGTGGCATGCGGGGGTGCGCCCGGCGAACGAGCTCCACAGTGGCGACGGGGGTCCCCATGCAGCACCTGACCCGGCGAACCCGAGCGGCCGGCCTGTCGGCCCTGGCCGTCTCCCTGGCCCTCGTAGCGGCCGCCTGCAGCTCCAGCGGCTCGAGCCAGCAGGCCACCGGCACGACCAGCACGACGACGCCCGGCATCCGCCTGCAGGGCTTCGAGCGCGAAGGCTCGCCGGTCGACGGCGGCAAGGTCGTCATCGGCCTCGAGGCGGAGTCCAGCGGCTGGGACCCCACCGCCAACGGCTGGGCCGGCGTCGGCCACTACGTGGCGTCCACCATCTTCGACCCGCTCACCACCCTCGACGATCAGGGCAACGCGGTGCCCTACCTGGCCGAGTCCCTGACCCCGCAGGACAACGGCACCGTCTGGACCATCACGCTGCGAGACGGCGTGAAGTTCCACGACGGCACGCCCCTCGACGCCGCCGCCGTGAAGCTCAACCTGGAACGGCAGCGGAGCTCGGCCACCACCGGCAACGCCGTGTCGGCGATCAAGAGCGTCGACGTCGTCGACCCCCGCACCGTGCGGGTGACGATGAGCCAGCCCTGGATCTCGTTCCCGTACACGTTGACCACCCAGGTCGGCTACATGGCGGCACCGTCGATGTTGAACAGCCCCGACGGCGCCACCAAGCCGGTCGGCACCGGCCCCTTCGTGTTCCAGTCGTGGACGCCCGACCAGTCCTTCACCGCCACCCGGAACGCCGACTACTGGCAGAAGGGCAAGCCCCACCTCGCCGAGATCGAGCTCCGGCCCATCCCCGACGCCGACGCCCGGTTGACCGCCCTGCGCAACGGCTCGGTGGACATGATCCACACCCCGGTGCCCGGTGACGTCGCCCAATTGCGCGGCACCGACTTCACCACCGTCGAGAACGCCAACGGCGAGGAGACCTTCATCGTGCTCAACACGGTGAAGCCGCCCTTCGACGACCCGATCGCCCGCCAGGCCGTCGCCTACGCCACCGACACCAAGGCCTTCGTCGACGCCGTCGGAGCCGGCCTCACCCGGTCCGCCAACGGCCCGTTCGTGCCCGGCCAGCTCGGCTACCGCGAGCAGACCGGCTACCCCACCTTCGACCTCGAGAAGGCCAAGTCGCTCGTCAAGGAGTACGAGCAGAAGCACGGCCAGCCCCTGTCGTTCACGTACAAGGGCGGGGCCACCCTCGCCGACCGCCAGGGCCAGCAGCTGCTGTCGGAGATGTGGCGCAAGGCCGGCATGCAGGTCGACGTGGCCACCATCAAGCAGGCCAACCAGATCGCCACCGGCGTCATCGGCGACTACCAGGCCATCGACTGGCGCAACCACGGCTCGCCCGACCCCGACGGCGAGTACGTCTGGTGGCACTCCAAGACGATCGTGCCGGTGGGCGGCATCTCGACCAACGTGCCCCGCTATGGCGACCCCCAGCTCGACAAGGCCCTCGACGACGCCCGCGCCACCGACGACCCCACCAAGCGCGACCAGGACTTCGCCCTGGTCGCCGAGCGGCTGAACACCGGCGTCCCCTACATCTGGCTGACCCACGTCGACTGGGCGCTGGCCGCCAGCCCCCGGGTCCACGGGTTCCGGCAGGCCCAGAACGGCTCGATCTCGACCCTCGGCGCCAAGACCTGGATGGCCGACCTCTGGGTCAGCGGCTGAGCGCCGCCACCCCGAGATCCCTCAGGCCGACGTGCGGTCGCGGGAGCGGTACCACCAGCGGCCGAGCCAGCCGAGGCCGCCGACCAGCGCCACCGACAGCACGACGGCCAGCCAGGTGAGGCCGCGCTCGGACAGCCACCCGAACCCCTGGACGACCCGCCACCCGAGGTAGAGCGCCAGGGCGACGAGCAGGATCCAGAAGTGCCACGGCACCGAGGTGTCGGGCGGGTCGCCGATGATCCGGCCGCAGGTCGGGCAGGTGCCGTCGGGCGGCAGCGAGTTTGGGTTCCAGAACTTGGCGCAGTCCTCGCACCAGGGCACGGCCGACCGCCTAGACCGGCGGCACGCCGTGACGGCGCTCGGTGAACCGCCGGTCCTTGCCGGCCGCCCGCTCGAACCGCACGAGGATCTCCTGGCGCAGGTCCTCGAACTCGACGACGCCGTCGATGACCAGCTCGGACGCCAGCCGCAGCAGGTCGACGTCCTCCTCGTACAGTCGGCGCTGCTCGGCCACGAAGGCGTCGCGCTCGGCGGGGTCGTCGATGGCGGCGATGCGGTTGGCGAACACGGCGTTCACCGCGGCCTCGGGCCCCATCACCGCGATCTTGGCGGTGGGCAGGGCGATGGTGGCCTCGGGGGCGAAGGCGGGGCCGGACATGGCGTACAGCCCGGCGCCGTAGGCCTTGCGCACGATGACCGACACCTTGGGCACGGTGGCCTCGGAGACGGCGGTGATCATCTTGGCGCCGTGGCGGATGATCCCCTGGCGCTCGACCTCGGTGCCCACCATGAAGCCGGGCACGTCGGCGAGGAAGACCAGCGGGATGTTGAAGGCGTCGCAGAGCCAGATGAACCGGGCCGCCTTGTCGGCCGAGTCGACGAAGAGGACCCCGCCCTTCTGCAGCGGGTTGTTGGCGACGACGCCGACCGGCCGACCGTCGATGCGGCCGAGGCCGGTGATCAGCTCGGGGGCGAACAGCGGCTTCAGCTCGAAGAAGCTCTCGGCGTCGAGCAGCCCGTCGAGCACGGCGTGCATGTCGTAGCCCTGCGCCTCCTCGACCGGCAGCACCGACCGGGTCAGCGGCCGCGACGGCTCGGCCGGGTGGTACAGCGGCGGCTCGTCGCGCCAGCGCAGCGGGAAGTACGAGAACCACGCCCGCGCCTGGTCGAGGGCGTCCTCGTCGTCGACGGCGAGGTTGTCGCCGCAGCCCGACACCGAGGCGTGCATCCGGGCCCCGCCCATCTCCTCCAGGGTGGTGATCTCGCCGATCACCATCTCGGCCATGCGGGGTGACCCCAGGTACATCGAGGCGTTGCCCTCGACCATGATCACGATGTCGCAGAAGCTCGGGATGTAGGCGCCGCCGGCGGCCGACGGCCCGAACAGGCAGCAGATCTGGGGCACCCGCCCCGACAGCCGCACCTGGTTGTAGAAGATCCGCCCGGCGCCCCGACGACCGGGGAACAGCTCGACCTGGTCGGTGATGCGGGCCCCCGCCGAGTCGACCAGCCAGAACACCGGCAGCTCGTCGGCAAGCGCCTTCTCGGTGAGCCGCACGATCTTCTCGACGGTGCGCGCCCCCCACGACCCCGCTTTGACCGTCGGGTCGTTGGCCATGATGCACACCGGCCGGCCGTCGACCCGGCCGGTGCCGGTGACCACGCCGTCGGCGGGCAGGTCGGCGGCCGATGCGTTGGCGAGCAGGCCGTCCTCCACGAACGAGCCGGGGTCGACCAGCAGGTCGATGCGGTCGCGCACGAACAGCTTGCCCTGCTCGGCCAGCTTGGCCGCGCCCTTGGCCAGGTTGCCGGCGAGGGCGCGCTCGGCCGCCGCCGCCAGCATCGCCTCGTGCTCGGCGGTGGCGGAGGTGACGTCCGGGCCGTCAGGCCCGGCGGATGGCGAGGATGGCGACGTCATCGGAGATGGGCCCGCTCGAGAAGTCCACGGCGGCCTCGAGCAGGGTCTTGCACAGTACGTCGGCCGAGACGCCCGGATCACGCTTGATGGCGGTGGCGATGCGGTCCTCGCCGAAGAGCTGCTCGCCGTTGCGGACCTCGGACAGGCCGTCGGTGTACAGCAGGCACAGGTCGTTGGGGTCGAGCGGGATCTCGCGGGAGTAGTACGACGCCTTCGGATCGAGCATCAGCAGCGGCCCGGTGGCCCGCAGCGGCTGCACCTCGCGCCCGTGCCAGAGCCAGGCGGCGGGGTGGCCGGCCGAGGCGACGCGCAGCGTCCCGGCCTGGGTGTCGAACACCACCACGCAGGCCGAGATGAACTCCTCGCTCGGCGCGGTGGCCGACATCTGGACGTTCAGCTCCTCGAGGGCCTGGGCGGGATCGCGGTACTGGCGCAGGAAGACGCGCAGCAGGTACTTGGCCTGGAAGGCGGTGATGGCGGGCTCGATGCCGTGACCCGACACGTCGCCGATCACCGCGGCCACCCGGTTGGGCGCGACGCGGAAGACGTCGTAGAAGTCCCCGGCCATGAGGCCCGAGCCGGCCTGGTACACGCGCCCGACCTCGAAGCCGGTGAAGTCGGGCAGGTCCTCGGGGGCCAGGCGGGCGGCCCAGCGCTTGGGGGCCAGGTCGTCCTGCACGAGGACCTCCTGCGCCCGGCGCTCGAGCTCGGAGCGGTTGTACTCGAGGCGGGCCTCGTTCACGAAGTTGCGACCGAAGGCGAACGACAGCGTCACCGGCACGAGCAGGAGCAACAGCACCAC
Organism: Acidimicrobiales bacterium; assembly: GCA_046331175.1. Taxonomy (GTDB): domain Bacteria; phylum Actinomycetota; class Acidimicrobiia; order Acidimicrobiales; family Acidimicrobilacustridaceae; genus JAWKIW01. Next base: position 486,498 of record JAXLRI010000003.1, on the reverse strand, counting down.
CGCGCTGCGCTCGGTGCCCACGATGGCCATCACCGCGGCGCTGAGCGACACCAGGGCGTACAGCAGCGTGGTGTGCACGTCCTTGCGGAGGTCCGACAGGGCCAGTGACTTCAGATCGGAGTCGCCCGACTGGGACTCGATCCTCCGCAGCAGCTTCTGGCGGTAGCGCGCCGACCGTCCCCAGATGGCGGCCGCCGCCGCGCTGGCGAGCGCCACGAGGGCGAGGACGGGCTGCAGCACAGCCGCCGAGCCTACCGGAGGCCCCCGGGCCGCCCTTTGCGAGCAGGTTCCAAGGCCACGACGACCGGGGGCCACCTCATGGCATCTCGATCCACGTCGTGATCCCTCACCGACGGCGAGCAGGCCGCGCCGGACGATCGTCAGTCGGTCCGGCGGCGGACCCGGAGCTTCAGGGGCACGTTGTTGGAGAACTCGAAGGCCTCGCGCAGGCGCCGCTCGAGGTAGCGCAGGTACGTCGCGGGCACGTCGCGGTTGACGAACAGCGTGAAGGTGGGCGGGTCGACGGCGCCCTGGGTGGCGTACAGCACCCGGGCGCCGCCCGGCGCCGGCTGGGCGGCCTGGGCGGCCCGGATGACGTCGTTGACCTTCCGCGTGGGCACCCGGCGGTGGTAGTCCTCGATGGTCCCCGACAGGGCCGGCAGCAGCTTGTGCACCCCCTTGCCGGTGAGGGCGCTGATCTTGAGCACGGGGGCGTCGCCCACGAAGTGGAGCTTGCGGCTCAGCTCGGCGGTCGCCCGGGCCCGCTCCTCGGCGTCGAGGACCTCCCACTTGTTGAACACGACGACGATCGGGCAGCCGGCGCCGTCGATGCGCTCGGCCAGCCGCTGGTCCTGGTGGGTGACCCCGACGGTGGCGTCGATGACGAGCAGGGCGACATCCGCGCTGTCGATGGCCTTCAGCGCCCGCAGCAGGGAGTAGTACTCGGTGTCCTCGTCGATGCGGGAGCGACGGCGCATGCCGGCGGTGTCGACGAAGCGGACCGGACCGTCGGCGGTCTCCACCACGGTGTCGATCGAGTCGCGGGTGGTGCCGGGCATGTCGTGCACCACCGACCGATCGTCGCCGATCAGCCGGTTGAACAGCGTGGACTTGCCGACGTTGGGCCGACCGACGAGGGCCACCGAGAAGATCCGGTCGGGGTGGCCGAAGCCGAGCACGGCCTCGTCCTCGTCGCGATCGAGCTCGGGCTCCGGCAGGCGGGCGACGACCTCGTCGAGCAGGTCGCCGGTGCCCCGGCCGTGCAGGGCGCTGACCGGCCACGGATCGCCGAGGCCGAGCGAGACGAAGTCCCAGATGGCGGCCTCGCGCTTGGTGTCGTCGACCTTGTTGGCCACGATCAGGACCGGCCGGCCGGTGCGGCGCAGCAGCTCGCCGACCCGGGCGTCCTCCTCGGTGACGCCGACGACCGCGTCGACCACGAGCAGCACGACGTCGGCCTCGCCGACCGCCTTCTCGGCCTGGGCCGACACCTTCTCGTCGAGGGCGTCGCCCCCCGGCAGCCAGCCGCCGGTGTCGACCAGGAGGAAGTCGCGACCCTGCCACTCGGCCTCGACCTCCTTGCGGTCGCGGGTGACCCCGGGCTTCTCCTCGACGATGGCCTCGCGCCGGCCGAGGATCCGGTTGAGCAGCGTCGACTTGCCGACGTTCGGGCGGCCGACGATGGCCACCACCGGGAGGGCGGCGCTCATGACGCCGCCGCCTGGAGGGCTCGGCGCAGGGCGTGGCCATCGGTCGGGACGACCTCGACCGGTCGGGGGAGGTCCTCGGGGCGGGTGCCGTCGAGGAACTGCCCTCGCGACAGGCAGACGTCGGGCAGCAGGTAGCGGTGGCCGGCCGGCTCGTCGGCCAGCACGCGGGCCAGGTCGGCTCCCACGAGAAGGCCGGTCACCGCCGTGGTGCCGCCGAAGAAGTCGTTGCGCACGGGGATCACCCGAACGTCGTCGCGGCCCATCGCGTCGACGAGCGGGCCGAGCACGGCGGCGCCGTACTCGCCGGTGAGGATCCCGATCGGGGCATCGGGCCTGACGCGGGGGCGCAGCGCGACCGGCGCGTCGGTGGTGGCCACGCCACCGGCATCGGTCCGAGGCGCCCGATAGCCGTCGGCGGGAGCGCCGTCGACCCAGGCGAAGAAGCCCGCCTGGGGACCGGTGGCGGTGTCGACGGCGCCGGCCAGCTCCTGCTCGAAGGCCCGGGCCATGCCCACGCCGTCCTCGTGCATCGGGAAGCCCTCGTAGTGCTCGGCCGGCGGGAAGGGTCGGCCGGCGAGCAGGAAGTACTCGTCGGCGGCGAACACCAGCCGGCGACCCAGCACGGCGAGGAAGACGTCCTGCCAGTCGGCCACGGCCTCGACCACGGCCGCCGCCTCGGCGACGGTGTGCGGTCGCATCCCGGGCTCGGTGTTGAACCGCGACACGCCGAGCGGCACGACGCACAGCGATGCCAGCTCGGGGTAGCGGTCGAGCACGCCGGCCAGCGTGTCGTCGAGCACGGCGCCGTCGTTGCGGCCCGGGCAGACCACGACCTGACCGTGGACCTCGACCCCGTGGTCGAGCAGGGCGCGCAGCCACCGCAGGCTGGTGGCGCCCCGCCGGTTGCGCAGCAGGTCGGCCCGCACCTCGGGATCGGTGGCGTGGATGCTGACGTGCAGCGGCGAGAGCTTCTCGGTGACGACCCGCTCGAGGTCGGCCTCGGTGAACCGGGTGAGCGTGGTGAAGTTCCCGTAGAGGAACGACAGGCGGTAGTCGTCGTCCTTCAGGTACAAGCTGCGGCGCAACCCGGGCGGCAGCTGGTAGATGAAGCAGAACTCGCAGTGGTTGTCGCAGGTGCGCACCTGGTCGAACAGCGCCGAGTGGACCTCGACGCCGAGCGGTGCGCCCGCCGGCTTGGCGATCTCGACGGACAGCTCGAGGCCGCCCCGCTCGACGTCGATCGCCAGGTCGGGCTCGTCGACCAGCCACTGGTACTCGAGCACGTCCCGCGGCCGCCGGCCGTTGAGCGCGACGAGCTCGTCGCCGACCTGGAGGCCGGCCTGGGCGGCCGGGGATCCGGGCGCGACGGCGACGATGCGGGGGCTGGACACGGCCGACCAGGGTACCGGTGGGTCGGGGTCGGACCCCCATCCCACCGGTAGCGTGGGCCCCGTGGCCGATCCCGACGACACCGCCGACAACCGCACCGCGCCGCCCGGCGAGCCCGGCGTCGACCTCGTCCTGCTGGCGGCGCCGCGCGGCTTCTGCGCCGGGGTCGAGATGGCCATCAAGGCGCTCAGCTGGATGGTCCGGGCCTTCGAGCCGCCCGTGTACTGCTACCACGAGATCGTCCACAACCAGAAGGTCGTCGACCGCTTCCGGGCCCAGGGCGTCGTGTTCGTCGACGACATCGCCGAGGTCCCCGAAGGGCGCCCGATCATGCTGTCGGCGCACGGCTCGGCCCCCGAGGTGGTCACCGCCGCCCGCGAGCGCGGCAGCTACGTGGTCGACGCTGTCTGCCCGCTGGTCACCAAGGTCCACCACGAGGTGAAGGTGCGGGCCGGCAAGGGCTACTCGATCGTCTACGTCGGCCACGAGGGCCACGAGGAGGCGGTGGGCACCATGGCGGTCGCCCCCGACGCCATCCACCGGGTCGAGTCGGTCGCCGAGGTCGAGGCGCTCGACGACTTCGAGACGCCGGTGGCGCTGCTGGCCCAGACCACCCTCAGCCACCGCGAGTGGGCCGAGGTCGCCGAGGCCGCCAAGGACCGGTTCCCCGACATCTGGACGCCCGGCCGCTCCGACCTGTGCTTCGCCACCACCAACCGCCAGTCGGCGCTCATGGCGATCGCGGCGCGCTGCGACGCCATGGTGGTCATCGGCTCGGCCAACTCGTCGAACACGCGGGCGCTCGAGCGGCTCGCCGTCGAGGCCGGCTGCGCCCGCGTGCTGCGGGTCAACGGCGCCGACGACCTGCCCGACGACCTCACCGGGACGGTCGGGGTCACCGCCGGGGCGTCGGCCGCCGAGGAGCTCGTCGACGAGGTGCTGGCCCACCTGGCGCCACGCAACGGCGTCGAGGAGGTCACCGTCACCGACGAGGACGAGTACTTCCCGCCCCCGCGCAACCTGCGCGACCTCATCGCCGCCGTCGACGCCGCCGGCACCTTTGCCGTCGGCGGGTCGGTGCCCGACCGGCGGGGCCTCGACGACCGCGGCCTCGGGGCCAGCGCCGTCCTGCAGACCCTGCGCTGACGTCTCGGCCGGCGACGGCGGAAGTCGATCGAGGCCCGATCGCCGCGCTACAACCGATCCGTGCTCTCCCCCACGCTCACCACGCTGCGCCTGTTCCTCCACGTGCTCGGCGCCACCGTCTGGGTGGGCGGCCAGATCGTGCTGGCCGGCCTCGTCCCCACCGTGCGGAAGGTCGACCCGGAGGCACCCCGGCTGGTCGCCCGCCAGTTCAACAAGATCGCCTGGGCCGGCTTCGCCCTCCTCGTCGTCACCGGCGTGTGGAACCTCTTCGCCATCGACGTCGGCGACACCAGCCTGCGGTACCAGGTCACGCTGATGGTCAAGCTCACGGCGGTGGCCGCCACCGCCATCGGCGCCGTGCTGCACACCATCGCCAAGTCCAAGGTGGGCCTGGCGGTCTGGGGCGCGGTCTCGCTCGTGGGCGCCCTCGCCGCGCTCCTCCTCGGCATCGTCCTGCAGTCGGGCGGCTGATCGCCCGCCCCGGGTAGCCTCGGGGCCATGACGGTCACCAGCTTCACCCGCATGGACGAGTCCACCGCCGAGCAGTGGGCGGTCATCGGGGCCGAGACGATGCAGAACCAGCCCCGCGTCGCCGACGCCTTCTTGGACCTGCTCCACCGCTGTGCCGACATCACCGACGGCTTCTCCACCGACCAGCTGACCCACTGCCTGCAGACCGCCACCCGCGCCGAGCGGGCCGGGGCCGACCCCGAGGTCGTGTTCGCCTCGCTGTGCCACGACATCGGCAAGGTCATCAGCGTGTTCAACCACCCGGCCATCGCCGCCGAGATGATCCGCCCGTACGTGCGCCCCGAGGTCTACGAGATGATCCGGGTCCACCAGGACTTCCAGGGGCGGCACTACTACCACCACTTCGGCAAGGACCCCGACGCCCGCTCCCAGTACGAGGGCGAGGAGTTCTACGACCTGGCCGCCCGCTTCGCCGACGAGTGGGACCAGACGGCGTTCGACCCCGACTACGACACCGAGCCGCTCGAGCACTTCGAGCCGCTGGTGCGCGAGATCACCGCCGTCCCGCGCTACGGCAGCTGACGTCGCGTCAGCCGGTCTGGTTGGGCGTGCCGGCGAGGACCTGGGCCTCGTCGAACAGCACCTGGATCTCCTCACCCAGCCGCTGGGTGAGCTCGCGCACCGCTCGACGCGGGACACGGCCGCTCGGCGGCGGGGGTGGCGGGTAGATCGGCTCGCCGATCACGATCACCAGCCGGCGGGGTCGGGGCAGCTTGGCCCCCTTGGGCATGGCCGCCTCGGTGCCGCCCAGGCCGATGGGCAGGATCGGCACCTGGGCCCGGCAGGCGACGTAGGACGGACCGTCGAACATCTCGCACACCGTGGGCCCGAACTGGCGGGTCCCCTCGGGGAACATCACCAGCGGCTCGCCCCGCTGGGCCACCTCGAGGCAGGCCCGCAGCGCGTCGCGGTCGGCGGTGGCCCGGTCGACGGGGAAGCCGCCGGCGGTGGTGAAGAACCACGCCCCGAAGCGGGTCTTCCACAGCGACTCCTTGCCCATGTAGCGCAGGCGCCGCTTGCGGGTGACGTTGGCGATGAGCGGGGTGTCGAGGTTGGAGCGGTGGATGGGCGACACGATGAACGCGCCCTGGTCGGGCACGTGCTCCTTGCCGTGCACCTGCACCCGGAAGAACAGCCGGGCCACCCCCACCACGAACAGCCACACCATCCGGTAGAAGATCTTCTGCCAGATGGTCATGACCTCGCCGCGCTCGTGGCCCTCGGGGATGATGATCTCCTCGTCGGCCTTGCGCTTGTCGATCACCGGGCGGTGCGGCTCGGCCGCCTCGCCGGGCGCGGCCTTCGTCGACTGCTCGGGGGCGTCGTCGGTCATGGCAGCGCCTCCACGACGGCGGCGACGATCTCGTCGACGCCGAGGTCGCTGGTGTCGATGATCACGGCGTCGTCGGCGGTGCGCAGCGGGTCGTGGCTGCGGCCCTGGTCGAGGGCGTCACGGCGGGCCAGGTCGGCGGCGACCGTCTCGTAGGAGAGGTCGGTCACCTCCTTGTGGCGACGGGCGGCCCGCACCTCGGGCGAGGCGTCCAGGTACACCTTCAGCTCGGCGTCGGGGAACACCACCGTGCCGATGTCGCGACCCTCCATCACCCCGCCTCCACGCGCCTCGGCCCAGGCGCGCTGCCGGCGCCGCATGGCCTCGCGCACGGCCGGGTTGGCGGCGACGATGCTCACCGCCCGGGTGACCTCGGGTCCACGGATCTCGATGGTTGCGTCGACCCCGTCGACGGTGACGGTGCCGTCGGGGTCGACGTCGAGCTCGAGGTCCTCGGCGATGCGACCGACCTGGTCGGCCTCCTCGGGATCGACGCCCCGTCGCAGGGCGGCGAAGGCCACCGAGCGGTACATGGCCCCGGTGTCGAGGTAGCCCAGGCCGAGCCGCTCGGCCACCGCCCGGGCCACGGTGGACTTGCCCGATCCGGCCGGGCCGTCGATGGCGATCACCCTCACGGGGCGACAACCTACCGGAGGCCGACCCCCAGGCCCGCCAGCGTCGCCCAGTAGCCCGGGAAGGTCTTGGCCACGCAGGCCGGATCGGCGATGGCGATGCCCGGCGTCCGAAGGCCGAGCAGGGCGAAGCTCATCGCCATGCGGTGGTCGTCGTAGGTCTGCACCACCGCCGGGCGCAGCGGCGCCGGACGAACGACGTACCCGTCGGGGCGCTCCTCGGCGTCGACCCCACACCGGCGCAGCTCGGCGACGACGTTGCCGATGCGGTCGGTCTCCTTGTGGCGGATGAAGCCGATGCCGGTGATCTCAGTCGGGCCGTGCGCGACCGCGGCCACCACCGCCAGGGTCTGGGCCACGTCGGAGAGGTCGGACAGGTCGGCGGTGATGCCGCGCAGCGGTGCCCCGCCGCGCACCTCGATGGCATCGGGCTCCCGGACGACGTCCGCGCCCATGCGGGCGAGGAGGTCGGCGAAGCCCCAGTCGCCCTGGAGGGCGGCGCCCACCCCGGTGACGCGGAGGCGGGCACCGGGCACCATGGCGGCCGCAGCCAGCAGGTAGGAGGCCGCCGAGGCGTCGGGCTCCACCTCGTAGCGGGTGGCGCGGTAGCCGCCCCCGGCGACCGCCAGCCCGTCGTCGCCGAGCCAGGAGACCTCGGCCCCGAATGCGGCCATGACCGCCGCCGTCAGCTCGACGTAGCTTCGGGACACGAGCGGTCCGTCGACCTGCAGCCGCAGGCCGCCGGGTCGGGCCGGCCCGGCGAGGAGCAGGCCCGACAGGAACTGGCTGGAGGCGTCGCCCCGCACCGCCACCGCGTCGGCGCCAGCGTCGCGACCGCGGCCGCCACGCACGACCACTGGCAGGTGGCCGGGGTCGGTGCCGTCATCGACCTCGGCGCCCAGGGCTCGCACGGCGGCGATGCCGTCGGCCATGGGCCGGGCCCGCAGCGGCGCCGCGCCGTCGAGGGTCACCGGGCCCGGGCCCAGCGCCAGCAGCGGCAGCACGAAGCGAGCGGTGGTGCCCGACAGGCGGGCGTCGACCGGCGCGGTCGCCGTCGCCAGCACTCCCGAGCGACCGACCACGGTCCACACGTCGTCGTCGGCGTCGTCGATGCGCACGCCCAGGGCCCGGAGGCAGCCGACCATGGCCTCGCTGTCGTCGGCGCGCAGCGGCCCGACGAGCTCACTCGTCCCCTCGGCCAGGGCGGCGGCCACGAGCGCCCGGTTGGTGATGCTCTTGGAGCCAGGGATCGCGACCTGGCCCCGGGGCGGCGACGACGGCGGCTCGACGGTGAGCGGATCGGGCAGCGCCGCGAGGTCGGCAGGGTCGAAGGCCATGGGCGTCGGGTCAGGCCAGCGGCCGCACGGTCGGCCGGTACCCCTGCGCGAGCAGGCCCCCGAGGAGGCGCTCGCCGTGGGCCGCCTCGACGATCAGGATCAGCACGCCCTCGTCGCCCTCGACGGAGTGGGCGATCTCGAGGTCGACGAGGCTCACCCCGAGCTCGGCGGCGAGGGTGGTGATGCGGGCCAGCTCGCCCTGGCGGTCGGGGATCGGCACCCGCAGCTCGGCCAGGTCCTCGGGGCGGGCGTAGCGGGCGGGCAAGCTGAGGCGGGCCTCGCGAGCCTGCTCGAGGGCTTCGACCAGGGCGTCGCGGTCGCCGGTCGCCACCACCTCGCGCATGGCCGCCAGGGCCGACACGAGCTCGTCGAGCTCGGCCACGATGGCGTCGCGGTTCTCGGCGCAGATGTCGGGCCAGATGCCCGGGTGCCCGGCCGCGATGCGGGTCATGTCCCGGAACCCGCCGGCGGCCAGGCGCAGCAGGGCGCGGTGCTCGGTGGCCCGCTGGTCGGCCAAGCGCATGAGGGTGGCGGCAGTCAGGTGGGGCACGTGCGAGACGGTGGCCACCATGGCGTCGTGGCGGTCGGGCGGCAGCGACAGCACCTCGGCCCCGAAGTCGGTGACGATGGCCCGCACGGTGGCCAGCGCATCGTCGTCGGTGACCCCCGGCAGCGGGGTGAGCACCCACGTGCGCCCCTCGAACAGGTCGGCCCGGGCCCCGTCGACGCCCTCCAGCTCGGAGCCGGCCATGGGGTGCCCGCCGACGTAGCGGGCCTCGTCCATCAGCGGCAGCATGGGCGACTTCACGCTGCCCACGTCGGTGACCAGGCCGGGGCCTGTGGCCAGCGCCTCGGCCACCGCGTCGACGACGCCCCCCACCGGGGTGGCGACGAACGTGATGTCGGCCTCGGCGTCGGGACCGACGCGGTCGAGGGCGCCGAGCGCGAGGGCCCGGTCGGCCACCTGCGCGGTGCGGTCGGTGCCGCTGACGTGCCAGCCGCGGGCGCGCAGGGCCAGGCCGATGGACCCGCCGATGAGGCCGGTGCCGACGACGACGGCCCGACCGGCGGCCGGAGGCGTCATGAGGGCAGGTCGTCGCGCAGGCCGACGGCGCCCTCGAGGTACACGTGGTGCAGCTCGTGGCGGGCCCGCTCGGTGCTGAGGTGGGCCAGCACGCGGATGCAGCGCGGCGTGGCCCCCTCGATGTCGAGCTCGCGGGCGCACAGCAGCGGCACGTCCCCCAGGCCCAGCTCGCGGGCGGCGGTGGCCGGGAACGCGCTGTGGATGTCGTCGGTGGCGGTGAAGATCACGCTCACCAGGTCGTCCTTGTCGACGTCGTTGCGCTCGAACATCGCCTCGAGGAGGGCGATGGTGCGGGTGAACACCTGCTCCCGGGTGTCCTCGTCGACGGTGGTCGCGCCACGGAGCGCTCGCAGTGCCGGAGCCATGGGGCGGGAGCCTACCGGTCGGCGGTGGTGGCCCCGGTGGCCCGTTCCAGGGCGCGGACCTCGTCCTGGGTGAGCTCGCGCCAGGTGCCCGGACGCAGCTTCTTGTCGGTGAGCGGCCCGATCCGGTGGCGGACCAGCCGCTCGACCGGGTGGCCGATGGCCTCGCACATGCGCCGGACCTGGCGGTTGCGGCCCTCGTGGATCGTGATGCGCACCAGCGACGGGGCCACCAGCGACACCTGGGCCGGCGCGGTCGGCCCGTCGTCGAGCTCGACCCCCTCGCGCAGGCGGCGCAGCTCGCCTCGGGTGGGCTGGCCCTGCACCGAGGCGAGGTACTCCTTCTCGACGCCGAAGGAGGGGTGGGTCAGGCGGTGGGTGAGCGTGCCGTCGTTGGTCAGCAGCAGGAGGCCCTCGGTGTCGACGTCGAGGCGCCCGACCGGGAACACCCGCGGGTCGTCGGGCACCAGCTCGACGACGGTCGGGCGGCCCTGCGGGTCGTCGGCGGTGGTGACCACGCCCACCGGCTTGTTGAGCAGGAAGTAGACGAGGCCGGGGGCCACGCCCACGGGGACGCCGTCGACCTCGACCACGTCGGCCTCGGGGTCGACCCGGCGACCCAGCACCGCCGGCTCGCCGTTCACCCGCACGCGGCCGGCGGCGATGATGTCCTCGCACACCCGCCGGCTGCCGAACCCCGAACGGGCGAGGACCTTCTGCAGCCGCTCGCCGTCGTCGCGGCCGCGACCGCCCTCAGGCGGAGGCGGCACCGGGCTGGTCCCCCGGCTCGACGGCGTCGTCGTCGACCTCGTCCACGACGACCTCGTCCACGACGACCTGGTCGACCTCGACCACGTCGCCGTCGGCGTCGACCACCACGACGGTCTCGGTGATCTCGCCGTCGGCGTCGACCACCAGCTCGTCGATGACCTCGGCGACCACCTCGCCGTCGGCGCCGAGGAGGACCTCGTCGGTGGTCTCGATCACGGCCACGATCTCGCCCTCGTCGTCGACCAGGACCTCGTCGGTGGTCTCGACCACCGCCACGACCTCACCGTCGTCGTCGACCACGACCTGCTCGGTCGTCTCGACCACCGCCGCCACGGGCTGGTCGCCGTCGACCGGCTCGGCATCGTCGCCCGGGTCGGCCCGCAGGCCGTGCTCGAGGGCCTCGACGACGTCGGGGCCGGGCACGAAGTCGGCGATCGGCGGCAGGTCGTCGAGCGAGGCCAGGCCCATGCGCTCGAGGAACAGGTCGGTGGTGCCGAACAGCACCGGCTGGCCGGGACCCGGATCGCGGCCGACCTCGCCGATGTAGCCCCGCTGCTCGAGCGTGCGCACGACGCCGTCGACGTTCACGCCCCGGATGGCGGCGACCTGGGCCCGCGAGATGGGCTGCTTGTAGGCGACGATGGCCAGGGTCTCGAGGGCGGCCGCCGACAGGCGGGCGGTCTGGCCCTCGAGCACGAAGCGCTCGATGTACGGGGCCAGGTCGGGGTGGCTCTGGAAGCGGTACCCGCCGGCGACCTTGGCCAGCACGAACCCCCGGTCCTCGGCCTCGTACGACAGCGCCAGCTCGGTCAGCAGCTGCTCGACCTCGCCCAGGGGCACCTCGGTGACCTGCGCCAGGAGGTTGGCGTCGATGGGGGTGTCGGCGACCATCAGGATCGCCTCGATGGCGCGGGCCGCTTCGGAGGCCATCAGCCTTCGTAGGCGTCGACCGCGGCGAGGTCGGCGGCGATCCCCGCGACCCGCCCGCCGATCCAGACGATCTCGATGTCGCCGAAGGCCCGGGGCTGGTCGATGTCGACGAGCCCCTGCTTGTACAGCTCGAGCACGGCGAGGAAGCGCACGACCACCTCGAGCCGCTCGACGAGGGCCTCGGTGAGCGTCCGGAACGAGATGCGGCCGGCCCGGGGCAGCTCGTCGGCGAGCTCCTCGAGGGCCTCGGCGACGCTGACCCGCACGGTCGAGACGTGGAAGAGGTCGACGGTCGGGACCGGCTTGGGGCGGGTGGCCCGCAGGTAGGCCTTGTGGAGGTCGTCGACGTCGATGCCCTCGAGCAGGTCGGGGGCGAGGTCGAGGAACTGCTCCTCGAGCCCGGCGGTGCGGGGGTAGGACCGGCCGGCGTCGGCGTGCAGCCGCTGCAGCACCTTGGCGGCGTCCTTGAACGTCTTGCACTCGAGGAGGCGGGCCAGCAGGAGGTCGCGCTCCTCCCACAGGGCCAGCTCGTCGTCGAGGTCGAGGTCGGACTCGTCGGGCAGCAGCCGGCGGGTCTTGAGCTCGACCAGGGTGGCGGCGATGAGCAGGAACTCGGTGGTGAGGTCGAGGTCGACCGCCTCCATCCGCTCGAGCTCCGCCAGGTAGGCGTCGACGATCGACACCAACGACACCTCGTAGATGTCGACCTGCTCGCGCAGGATGAGGTGGAGCAGGAGGTCGAAGGGCCCCTCGAACACCGGGGTCTGGACCGCGTACGGCATCCCGACGAACCTACCGGCCGTCCCGCCGCGAGTGGCGGATGGGGGCGGTCCTCGCGCTGGTGGTCGACCAGCCGCTAGCGTTGCGCTCTGCCGGGCCAGCGGAGGGAGAGGCGACGCCGTCGCCGCCGCCGGTTCCTGGGAGGAGCACCATGACCCGCAGGCTGAGCGCCGCCGCCCTTGCCGCGGCCCTGATCCTGTCCTTCGCCGCCTGCTCGAAGAAGGACGACACCGGGACCACCACCGCCACCACGGCGGCCCCCTCGTCAAGCACGACGGAGAAGAAGACGGAGTCGACCGAGAAGTCGTCGTCGGACACCACCGAGAAGAAGAGCACCGGGACCACCCAGAAGCGGTCGACCAGTGGGACGTCCAAGCCCAGCACCAGTGGTGCCACCGGCTCGATGAAGTCCAAGGGCTTCGAGCTCACCTCGGCCCAGGAGCAGTGCATCAACGACCAGGCCACCCAGGCCGGCAGCGACGACCCGAGCCTCGCCAGCAACGACGCCAAGCTGGCCGGCGTGATCGGCGGCATCTTGGTGAACTGCGTGCCGAAGCCCAAGCTGGCCGACGGCATCCTCATCGACATCAAGAACAACCCGCTCACGGCGAACCTCTCGAGCAGCCAGGAGTCGTGCCTGCGCGACGAGATCATCGCCGCCAACGACACCGACCTGGCGATCTTCGTGGGCATCGTGCTCTACGGCAGCCAGACCGGCGACCAGACGCTGGTCAAGCCGTTCGAGGACGCGCTGAACAGCGCCTGTGGGACCAACATCTCGCTCGACATCTGATCCGGCGACCGCTCGTCGACGCCCGGTGCCGGCCCCGAGGGGCCGGCACCGGCGCGTTTTGGCCCCCCGCTACGATCCGATCGTGCGCGCCCGCCGCCCCCACCTCCTGGTCCTCGCCGCCGCGATCGCCGCGGTCGCCGCCGGGTGCGGTCGCGAGCCGGCTCCGGTCCGCACGCCCGATCGGGCCACCGAGATCGTGTCGGTCACGCTCTTCCTCGACCCGGCCCGCACCGACTGCGTCAAGCAGCGCTTCACATCCGACCCGTCCCTCGCCGCCGCCCTCAACCCCGGACCCGACGACCTGCCGTCGGCGGCCCAGCGCCGGCGGTTCACCCAGGCCATGCGCGAGTGCATCCCCCCCGACGTGCTCGCCGACGCCGCCGGCCGGATCGTCCTGTCCGCCCTGCCGGGATCGAGCGACGAGTCCCTGGCCTGCGTCAAGGGGCGCATCGTCGCCATGAGCACCGCCGACCAGGACACCCTGCTCGTCGGCTCGGTCAACCCGCCGGCGGTCCAGCTCGACCTCGCCCGGGTGCTGACCGACCAGCTCACCGTCCCGTGCCACCTCGATGCGCTGGTCGACCCGTCGGGCGGCACCGCCGTCCCGGGGCCGGCCGGTCCGGTGGCCAGCACCGTGCCCGGCGGCGGCTCCGGGGCCACCGTCGTGACCCGCTAGCCCACCGCCCCCGCCCCGTGGCGGCCACCCGCCGAACCCGTGCGGGAGGACGGGGCGAGCCGAATACGATCGGCGCCCATGACCCGCGTGTTCTCCGGCATCAAGCCCACCGGCCCCGTCCAGCTCGGCAACCTGCTGGGGGCGCTGCGGTTCTGGGTCGAGGACCAGCACCGGGCCGAGTCGCTGTACTGCGTGGTCGACCTGCACGCCCTGACCGTGCCCCAGGACCCCGCCGAGCTGCGGGCCACGAGCCTCCAGCTCGCCCAGGTCCTGCTCGCGATCGGCATCGACCCCGACGTCGCCACGCTGTTCGTCCAGAGCCACGTCCACGAGCACACCGAGCTGGCCTGGATCATGGAGTGCACCGCCGCCTACGGCGAGCTCAAGCGGATGACCCAGTTCAAGGACAAGTCCGACGGCGCCGAGTTCGTGTCGGGCGGCCTGCTCACCTACCCGGCGCTGATGGCCGCCGACATCCTCCTGTACGACGCCGACCGGGTGCCGGTGGGCGACGACCAGCGCCAGCACCTCGAGCTCACCCGCGACCTGGCCGGCCGCTTCAACCACCGCTACGGCGACACGTTCGTGGTGCCCGAGGCGGCCATCCCCCGCATCGGCGCCCGGGTGATGGACCTCCAGGAGCCCACCCGGAAGATGTCCAAGTCCGAGGACTCGCCCCAGGGCACCATCCTCGTGCTCGAAGACCTCCGCGCCGTCGAGAAGAAGATCAAGCGGGCCGTCACCGACACCGAGTCCGAGGTCCGCTACGACCCCGACGCCAAGCCCGGCGTGTCGAACCTGCTCACCATCCTGGCCGCCGTCACCGACCGCACGCCCGAGGAGGCGGCGGCCGGCTACACCCAGTACGGGCCGCTCAAGGCCGACACCGCCGCCGCCGTGTGCGCCTACCTCGAGCCCATCCAGGCCCGGTTCGCCGAGCTGGCCGCCGACCCGGCCGGCACCGCCGCCATCCTCGACAAGGGGGCGGCCAAGGCCCGCGACCTGGCGGCCCCCACGCTGGCCCGGGCCAAGCAGGCCCTCGGTCTGCTGCCCGCCTGACGCCGGCGGCAACGCAGCGCAGGTGTCGTCGGCGGCGCCAGTCGGGACCTTCGGCTGTCGGGTCGGGGTCCTCCGCCGCTCACCGTGCGACGAGCGCGGTGATGACATCGGGTGATGAGCTGTCCGTCCTGTGGCACGGTCGCACCAGCGGGCAGCCGCTTCTGCCCGTCGTGCGGGACGACCCTGCCGTCGCTGCCCGCCCCCGTCGCGGCCGCTCCGCCTCGCTCCGGCGCCGCTGTGTGGTGGCTGGCCGGCACCGTCGGGGTGCTCGTCGTGGTCGTGGCCGTGCTCGTGACCGTGCTCGTCACCCGCAGCTCGGGCACCGACGTCGGGTCGACCAGCGTGACGGTCACCTCCGCCGTGACCTCCACCGCGGGGTCCGGCCCCACGTCGACCTCGCCGTCGACGACCACCACCGCGCCGTCCACAACCGCGCCGTCCACCACGACCACCGTCGACCTGCAGGCGCTCGCCGCCCTGAAGGCCGAGCAGGACCTCCGGGAGGTGGCCACCAAGCTCGAGGGGATCCTCGACCAGTCCTCGTCGGGTCGCGGCCGGGTGGGCGCCCTGGTCGACGGCGTGCGCAACGGCTGCCAGTTCACACCGGAGGCGGCCGAGCAGGAGATCAACGGCGTCATCGCCAATCGCCAGAGCGTGCTCAACCAGCTCGCGGCGCTCGACGCCAAGGGCAACCCGGAGGCCATCACCCTCGTCCAGCAGCTGCAGAGCGCCCTGCAGGCGTCCATCGACGCCGACGTCGGCTATCGGGACTGGATGGTCTACCTGTACACCACCTACTACTACACCGAGCCGATCGGCTGTCCGGGCGGCTTCCCGCCGACCAACGCCAGCTTCGACGCCGGGCAGGCCGCCTCCGGGCGGGCCACCGCAGCCAAGCAAGCCTTCGTGGCCACCTTCAACCCCATCGCCTCGCGGTACGGCCTGGCCACGTGGGACGCGTCCCAGATCTGAGCCGCTTGCTCGCCGCCGCAGCCCTGCTCGCGGTGCTGGCCGCGGGTGGTTGCGCGTCGACCGAGGGGCCCCCGGCCGTCCCGGCACCGACGAGCAGCTCAGCCACGACCGCGCCACCGTCCTCGTCGTCGACGACCACCGAGGCACCCACCGGGTCGACGGTGACGGGCCGCGCCCCCGGCACCGGATCCATGGCCGGGACGACCCCACCCCCGTCGGTGCCGCCGTCCCCCAGCGCCGGAGGCGGCCTGCGCGGGCGCACCATCGCCATCGACCCGGGCCACGACGGCGGCAACTTCGCCCACCCGCAGGTGATCGACCGCACGGTCGACATCGGCAACGGCCGCAAGGCGTGCGACACCACCGGGACGGCGACCGACGACGGCTACCGGGAGTCGGCCTACACCTTCGACGTCGCCCGCCGGCTCCAGGCGCTCCTCGAAGCCGACGGGGCTCGGGTGGTGCTCACCCGCACGAGTGACGACGGGGTCGGCCCGTGCATCGACGAGCGGGCGCGCATCGGCAACCAGGCGGGGGCCGACGCGGCCATCTCCGTCCACGCCGACGGCGGACCGGCGACCGGCACCGGCTTCCACGTGATCCGCCCCGCACCCATGGGCGGCCCGGTCGACGCCGTGGTCGAGCCGTCGGCCCGGCTGGCCGAGGCCATCCGCACCGCCTTCGCCGCCGGCACGGGCACCGCGCCCGCGACCTACCTCGCCACCCAGGACGGCGTCGTCACCCGCTCCGACCTCGGCGGCCTCAACCTGTCCTCGGTGCCCAAGGTCTTCATCGAGACCGGCAACATGCGCAACGCCGCCGACGCGGCCCGGCTCGGCGATCCGGCCTTCCGCCAGCGGGCCGCCGAGGCCCTCGCCGTGGGGCTCCGGCGCTACCTGGTCGGCGCCTGACCGACCGCCGACGGTCGACCGGCGCCTCAGTCGTCGTCGGCGTCCTTGAGGGCGGTGGCGAGCTCGACAGGCACGGTCCACTGGTCGGGCGGGAGGTGGTGCTCACGGGCCCACGCCACCGTCAGCGGATCGCTCCCGGCCAGCTCGAGCATGTCGCCCCCGAGCTTGGGGTGCTGCAGGTACAGGCCGACCCGACGGGTGAAGCCCCGCGTCCGGGTCCAGTCGCGGATGGTCTCGGGGTCGCGCCTCACGGCCGCGCCGGACAAGGTGGCGACCGTCCGGCCGTAGGCGCCGAGGCCGGCGTCCACCTTGCCGACGTCGTGCAGCAGCGCCGCCGCCAGCACCGGGCGCGTGGCCCGATCACCGAGGGCGCGCTGCACGCGCCGGGCCACCGCGATGCTGTGGCGGCGGTCGGCGCTGCGCATCGACGCCCACAACCGGGCCTCACCGGGCAGGAGCTGCTCCAGCGCCCACGCCGACTCGCTCGCCTTGGGCGCCAGGGGCACCGCCGTGCCGAAGAAGCGCCGGACGAGGTGGACCGGCCGCGGCGTCATCCGGCGTGGTCGATGCAGAACCGCGTCGCCGGCATGGCCTCGAGCCGGGCGTCGGCGATCGGGGCCCCGCACGCCTGGCAGGTGCCGTAGGTCCCGTCGTCGAGGCGGGCCAGCGCCACCTCGACGTCGGCCAGCTGCTCGCGGAGGCTGGCCGCCAGCGACTTGTGCTCGCCCTGCTCGGCGGCGACCTGACCGGAGTCGGCGAAGTTCTCGTCGAAGGCGAGGTCGGAGGTCTCGGGCTCGAGCTCGTCGAGGCGCTCCTCGAGCTGCCCGTGCTCGGACTCGAGCGCGGCGCGCGCCCGCCGGAACACCTCGTCGGGGTCCGGCGCCTGGGGTTCGGGCGCCTGGGGATCGCTCATGGGACCACCGTAGCGGCCGGCGCCGCGCCCCGACCGCGCCCGGCCCGGGGGTGGGCGGCCTCGTAGACCTGCCACAGGCGCTCGGTCGACACGAGCGTGTACACCTGCGTCGTGCTGATCGAGGCGTGCCCGAGCAGCTCCTGGACCGACCGGATGTCGGCGCCGTGGTCGAGCATGTGGGTGGCACACGAGTGGCGCAGCACGTGCGGGGTGAGCCGATCGGCGAGGCCGACCTCGAGGGCGTGGCGGCGCACGATCCCCCACGCCCCCTGCCGCGACAACCGGCCCCCACGCTGGTTGACGAACACGGCGTCGGCGTCGTCCCGGCGCCCGGCGCGCGAGCGGGCCGCCTCACCCGCCAGCTCGTCGCGACCACCGGGACCGAGCCACGCGACCAGCGCCTGGCGGGCGAGCCGGCCGAGGGGCACCACCCGCTCCTTGGACCCCTTGCCGAGCACCCGCACCAGCCCCGACTCGAGGTCGAGGTCGCCGAGGGACAGGCCGACCAGCTCGGAGATGCGCATGCCGGTGCCGTAGAGCACCTCGAGCGCGGCCCGGTCGCGGCGGGCCACGGGATCGTCGCCGTCGACCTGGTCGAGCAGCCGGGCCACCTCGTCCTCGCGCAGCGCCTTGGGCAGGCCCCGCGGCACGCCCGGCACCTCGACCTCGGCCGACGGGTCGGCCTCGGAGCGCCCCTCGAGGGCCAGGAAGCGGTGCAGCGAGCGCACGGCGACGAGGGCGCGGCTGACCGACGACGGTGCCCGCCCGGCGGCGCGGAGGTGGGCGACGTAGGCGTCGAGGTCGACGGGTCCGACGTCACCGAGGTCGAGGCCCCGGTCGCCGAGCCAGGCCACGTAGGCCCGCAGGTCGCGCCGGTAGGCAGCCAGCGTGTTGGGGGCGCGGCCGCGCTCGGACGCCAGCCAGGCGAGGTACTCCTCGGCGTCGAGGGGGAGGTCGTCGACGGCGTCGGCCGAGGGCACGACCTTGCTCACCGGCCCAGGCGGCGCAGGGTGAGGGTGAGCCCGATGATCGTCTTGGCGTCGGTGATGTCGCCGGCGGCGATGCGCGCCGGCGCCTCGTCGATGGGCAGGTGCTCGATGGCCATGTGCTGCTCCTCGACGCCCTGGGGATCGTGGGGCGCCGCCGACAGGTCGGTGGCCAGGTACACCCACACCTCCTCGTCGGAGCAGCCCGGCGAGTTGTGGAACACCGAGAGCAGCTCGAGGTGCCCGGGCCGCAGCCCGACCTCCTCGACCAGCTCGCGCTCGGCGGTGGTGGCGGGGTCCTCGCCGTCGACGTCGCGGATGCCGGCCGGGATCTCGAGCAGGTCGCGCTCGAGGGGCGCTCGGTACTGGCGCACGAGCACCACGGTGCCGTCGTCGAGCAGCGGCACCGCCGACACGGCCCCGGGGTGGTGCACCACGTCGCGGATGAAGGCCGTGCCGTCGGGTCCGGTGAACTCGGCGATGCCGAGGGAGACGACCCGGCCCTCGTGGACCACCTGCTCCCCCGTCTTGGCGAACCCGGCCACGGCCCGACCCGCCGCGCTCAGCTCGACGAGGTGAGCTCGTCGAGCCCGATGAGGTGCGGGTTGCGACCCTCGGCCCGGTTCATGGCGGCCCGCACGAACTCGCGGAACAGCGGCGCCGGCCGGTCGGGGCGGCTCTTGAACTCGGGGTGGGCCTGCGTGCCGATCCAGAACGGGTGCCCCTCGAGCTCGACGAACTCGACCAGCCGGCCGTCGGGCGAGGTACCCGAGCAGCGGAACCCGGTGGGCGCGTCGCGGGGGCCCTCGAGCTTGGTGCGGTAGCGCGGGTTGAACTCGTAGCGGTGGCGGTGGCGCTCGGAGACGACCTCGCGGCCGTACAGCTCGGCCACCCGGGAGCCCGGCGCCAGCTCGGCGATGTAGGCACCCAGCCGCATGGTGCCACCCATGTCGCGCACGTCGCGCTGGGCCTCCATGAGGTCGATCACCGGGTGGGGCGTCTGCGGGTCGAACTCCGAGGAGTTGGCCCCGGCGAGGCCGGCCACGTTGCGGGCGTAGTCGATGGTCATGACCTGCATCCCGAGGCACAGGCCGAGGCACGGGATGTCGTGCTCGCGGGCGTAGCCGGCGGCGGCCACCTTGCCCTCGACCCCGCGCTCGCCGAAGCCGCCGGGGATCACGATGCCGTCGAGGTCGCGCAGGCGTCCGTCGACGAGCAGGCCCTCGACCTCCTCGGCCTGGATCCACTCGACCTGCACCTTGGCCCCGTGGTGGAAGCCGCCGTGCTTGAGCGCTTCGACCACCGACAGGTAGGCGTCGGGCAGGCTGACGTACTTGCCGATGATCCCGACCCGGACCGGGACGTCGGCCGTCTCGACCCGGTCGATGAGGATCTCCCACTCGGACAGGTCGATGTCGGTGTCGGTGAACCCGAAGAGCTTGCACACGACCGTGTCGAGGCCCTCTTCGTGCAGCACGAGCGGCACCTCGTAGAGGTTGCCGGCGTCGGCGGCGTTGACCACCGCGTCGACGGGCACGTCGCACAGGTTGGAGATCTTGCGCTTCAGGTCGGCCGAGATGGGCGACTCGCTGCGGCACACGATGAGGTCGGGCTGGATGCCCCGGCTGCGCAGCTCGGTGACCGAGTGCTGGGTGGGCTTGGTCTTCTGCTCGCCCGACGGGCCGATGAACGGCACCAGGGTCACGTGCACGTAGCAGACGTTGTCGCGGCCGACGTCGAGGCGGAACTGCCGGATCGCCTCGAGGAACGGCAGGATCTCGATGTCGCCGACCGTGCCGCCGATCTCGGTGATGACCACGTCGAGGTCGTCGGTGGCCAGGCGGGTGATGCGGCGCTTGATCTCGTCGGTGATGTGCGGGATGACCTGGACGGTCTTGCCGAGGTAGTCGCCGCGCCGCTCGGCGGCGATCACCGCCGAGTAGATCGACCCGGTGGTGGCGTTCGAGTCGCGCGACAGGCTCTCGTCGACGAAGCGCTCGTAGTGGCCGAGGTCGAGGTCGGTCTCGCCACCGTCATCGGTGACGAACACCTCGCCGTGCTCGAACGGGTTCATGGTCCCGGGGTCGACGTTGAGGTAGGGGTCGAGCTTCTGCATGGTGACCCGCAGACCCCTCGACTTCAACAGCCGCCCGAGGGAGGAGGCGGTGATGCCCTTCCCCAGCGAGCTGGCCACACCACCCGTCACGAAGATGTGCTTCGTCACCGAGTCCTCCATGCCCCGACAGCCACGACGGGATCTCAACCTAGCGCGACCCCGACGGGGTTCCCGCCATCGGCGCTGACCTGCGGGTACGCCGCGATCGGCCGCGCCCAGGCCCCGAGGCCGGCTCGTCGGCGGGCCCGGTGGCCGGCTCGGCGGCGAGCCGGAGGCCGAGCACGAGGGCCAGCAGGACCGGGAGCTCCAGGAAGGCGTGGTAGGCGCCGAGCGCGCCGTAGAACGTGCGGCCGCGGGTGTAGTCGGTCCACGCCAGGACGACCACGATCGCCGTGCCCACCACGACCAGGCCGGCCACGACCCAGGGCCGGCGCAGCCAGCGACCCGTCGGCGAGACGTCCCAGGCGGCATCGGCGGGGCCACCGTGGCGGGGGAAGAACCAGCACCACACCCCGTAGTGCACGACCTGGGCGAAGGCGAAGAGGGCGAGCAGCCGGGGCGCCAGCGACGGCGCCGAGCCCGCGGGCACCAGGCCACCGAGGACACCCCCCTTCCGCGCGAGGTCGGCGAGCGGGCCGCGCCCGGGATCGACCAGCCACCCGTCGAGGGCACCGCTGAGCAGCACGAGGGGCACCACCACCGCGAACCCGACGACGATGGCGCGGAAGATCCACCGGGGGCGGCCGGCGGGCAGCGCCACCGCCGACCACGCCCACAGGAACACCGCCGGCACGAGGTTGTGCAGGTGGGCCTGCGCGACGAACCAGCCCTCGGCGTGGCCCACGGTCCACGTGGCCAGCACCACCAGCACGGCCAGCGCCATCACGAGCGCCACCGGCCTCGTCCCCAGGCGCACGACCGCCGCCGCGGCCAGCAGGCCGAACACCACCAGGACCTCGAACGTGCGCTCACCGGTGCCGGGAAGGAGCAGCCGGCCGAGGACGACGCCGACCAAGGCGACGTTGGCCACCAGGAGCAGCCAGCCGTGGAGCATGCTGCGGTAGTGGCCGAGCACGTAGCGGACCTCGAGCACCAGGTGGGCGACGCCGATGAGCAGGAGGCCGGTGACGGCCACCTCGAGCGGCGCCCCGAAGGCCACACCGCCCCCCAGCAGGACGAGCACGGCCAACCCGACGATGGCTGACCTCGGGTACCCGGCGGCGCTGGCGCTGACGCTGCTGGTCGAGGTGCCGGTGTGGACCGCGCTCGCCGTGCGCGCCACCGGGGCAGCCGTCTCGCGTGCGCTCGGCGTGGCGGTGCTCGTCAACCTGGTCTCCCACCCCGTGCTGTGGTTCGTCCTCGTGCCCGCCGCCGATGCCGTCGCCGGTCGCACCGTAGCCGCGCTGCTGGTCGCGGAGGCGGTGGTCGTCGTCGCCGAGGCGGGTGTGGCGCGAGCCCTGCTGGGTCGGGCGTTCGGCCTGCTGCTGGCCACGTCGGTGGCCGCCAACGCGACGTCGCTGGCCGTGGGGCTCGTCCTGCAGTCGTGATCAGGCGGGCCGGAACACCACGAGGTGCCGACCGTCGGACAGCGGCTCCCAGTCGGCCACCACCGCCTGCCCCACCTCGACCGACGCCGGATCGGTCCCGACCACGTTGGTCATCATCCGCACGCCCTCGTCGAGGTCGACCAGGGCCACGACGTACGGCACGCGATCGGCGAGCACCGGCATGGCCGGCTTGGGCATCACCGAGCAGGCGTGGACCGTGCCGCGGCCCGACGCCTCGCGCCACTCGATCGTCGAGCCGAGGCAGCGCGGGCACACCTCGCGCGGGTACCAGTGCGGCACCTCGCAGGTCGAGCACCACGGCAGCACCAGCCGCCGGTCGCGGGTGGCCGCCCAGAACGGCGCCCCGGCATCCGACTCGGGCGGCTCGAACCGCTGTCGCTCGAGCCGCTCACCGATCTCGCGGTCGTCGCTCACAGGGTCGCCTCCGTGCCCAGGACCACCGTCGAGGTCGACGACAGCACACCACCGCAGCCGTGGGCCACGGCCACCTCGGCGCCGTCGACCTGGCGCGGGCCCGCCTCGCCGCGCAGCTGCCGGACCGCCTCGACGAGCAGGAACATCCCGTACATCCCGGGGTGGGTGTAGGCGAGGCCGCCCCCGTTGGTGTTGGCCGGGAGCGCCCCACCCGGGCCCAGCCGGCCGTCGGCGACGAAGGCCCCGCCCTCGCCCTTGGCGCAGAACCCCAGGTCCTCGAGCGCGAGCAGCACGGTGATGGTGAACGAGTCGTACAGCTCGGCCACATCGACCTCCTCGGGACCGAGGCCGGCCATGGCGAAGGCCCGCGGCCCCGACCAGGCGCCGGCGGTGCGGGTGAGGTCGGGCATCTCGGAGATCATGGAGTGGGTGTGGGCGCTGCCGGTGCCCAGTACGAAGGCGGGCGGGCGCCGCAGGTCGCGGGCCCGCTCGGTCGAGGTGAGCACCACCGCACCGGCGCCGTCGGTGACGAGGCAGCAGTCGAGCTTGTGCAGCGGAGCAGCCTCGTACGGCGACGCCAGGACGTCGTCGACGGTGATGAGGTCTTGCAGGCGGGCCCGCGGGTTCATCGCCGCCCAGCGACGGGTGCTCACCGCGATCTCGGCCAGCTGCTCGGGGGTGGTGCCGAACTCGGCCATGTGCCGACTGGCGGCCAGGGCGTAGGCCCCCATCGGCGACCGCATGCCGTAGGGCAGCTCCCACTCGATCATCGGCGTCACCGCGCCCGCCATGGCGGCGCGGGCCGCTCCACCACCGAAGCCGGCGCCGCCCTTCTTGAACGAGCTGCGCGGCAGCGCGGCGTACACGATGAGGGCCACCTCGACGTGGCCCAGCGCGATGGCGGCGGCGGCGTGCTCGACCATCACCTCGAAGCTGGAGCCGCCCGTCTGGGTCGAGTCGGTCCACGTGGGCACGATGCCGAGGAACTCGGCCAGCTCGAGCGATGGCATGAAGCCGTTGCCGGTGCAGGCGAACACGGCGTCGACGTCGGCCACGTTCAGGCCGGCGTCGGCCAGCGCCTCGTGGATGACCCCGGCCTCGACGGCGCGCAGGGAGCCGTGGAGCTCGCCGGTGGGCGACACGGCGTCCGCCACCCCGACGATCGCCGCCGCCCCGCGTGCGGCACGGCGACGCTCGGCGTCGGACCTGCGGTCGCCACGAGCGACGACCGTCCCCTCGACCCCCCTCGGCTGGTCCCCCACGGCTGCTCCCGTTCCGGCGGCTCGGCGGCCGCTCAGCGGCGCCGGACCCCGGCGGCCGACGCGAGCAGCTCCCGGGCATGCTCGCGTGCGGTGCCGCTGTCGGGCGAACCCGACAGCATCCGGGCCAGCTCGACCTCGCGGGCCTCGCCCTCGACCGGGGCGACCGAGGTGCGGGTCCGGCCCCGGCCCGACTGCTTGGCCACCACCACCTGGTGGTCGGCGTGGGCGGCGACCTGGGGCAGGTGGGTCACCACCAGCACCTGGTGGTGGCCACCGAGCTCGGCGAGGGAGCGGCCGACCGCCACCGCAGCGGTGCCGCCGATGCCGGCGTCGACCTCGTCGAAGACCAGGGTGGGCGGTGCCTCCGACAGCACCAGCCGCAGGGCCAGCATGGTGCGGGCCAGCTCGCCGCCCGACGCCACCTTGGCCAGCGGGAGCGGGGGCGACCCCGGGTTCGCGGCGAGGCACACGGTGACGTCGTCGCCGGGATCGTCACCCACGTCGATGGTGAGGCGGGCCTTCGCCATGGCCAGCTCGGTGAGGTTGCGCTGCGTGGCCTTGGCCAGCTTCGGGGCGGTGGCCCGCCGGGCGGCCCCCACGGCCGCCTCGGCGTCGCGCACCGCATCGAGCGCCTCGGCCCGCTCCGCCTCGAGGGCCCGCGCCACCTCGTCGCGCGACTCGAGCTCGTCGAGTCGAGAGGCGGCGGTGTCGCGGTAGGCGATGACCTCGGCCAGGGTCTCGCCGTACTTGCGCCGCAGCTCGTGGAGCAGGCGCCGACGGGCCCGCACCTCGTCGAGGCGGGCGGGATCGTCCTCGATGGCCTCACCGATGGCCCGCACCTCGGCGGCCAGATCGGCCACCTCGGCCGCCACCGCCTCCAGCCGGGCGGCGACCCCCGTGAACGGCGACCGATCGCCCAGGGCGCCCAGGGCTGCGGCCACCGACTCGCCGGCGCCGCCGTCGGTGGTGAGCGCGGCGAGGGCGGCGGCGGCGGCCTCCTGGTGGGCGGCGGCGTCGCCGAGCAGGTCCTCCTCGCGCTCGAGGACGACGTCCTCGTCGGGGTCGACCAACCCGGCCGCAGCCAGCTCGTCGACCTGGAAGCGCAGCAGGTCGACCTCGCGGGCCCGCTCGCGCTCGTCACCGCCGAGCGCGGCCAGCCGCTCGTCGAGCTCGGCCACCCGGGCCCGGGCCGCCCGCAGCGGCGCCAGGTCGACGTGGCCGTAGCGGTCGACCGCATCGCGCTGGACGGCGGTGGCGAGCAGCGACTGGTGGTCGTGCTGGCCGTGGAGGTCGACCAGGCGCCCACCCCACTCGGCCAGGCCCGCGACCGTGGCCAGGGCGCCGTCGACGTAGGCGCGCGACCGGCCCGAGCGGGGTACGGCCCGGCGCAGCACGACCTCCCCGCCGTCGTCGGTGGCGAAGCGGCCCTCGACCACGGCCTCGTCGGCGCCGGCCCGCACCATGGTCCCATCGGCGCGGCCACCGACGAGCAGCTCGATGGCCTCGACCACCAGCGTCTTGCCGGCGCCGGTCTCGCCGGTGACCGCGGTCATGCCGGGGCCGAGCAGGATCGAGACCTCCTCGATGACCCCCAGGTCGCGGACGACGAGCTCCTCGAGCACCAGCACCTACCGGTCGGAGAGGCCGAACTTGGCCTTGAGGATGCGGTGGAAGTCGCGCGGGGCGAAGGTGGCGAGGCGCACGACCTCGGTGGCCGCCGTGCACGTGATGGCGTCACCCACCTCGAGGGTGGCCGTCTCGCGGCCGTCGACGACCAGGCACGCCCGCCGGCGCCCCGACACGGTGAGCGTGACCTCGGTGTCGGGCCCCAGCACGAGGGAGCGGTCGAAGAGCATGTGGGGCGCCACCGGGGTGACGAGCAGCGCCCGGTGGGTGGGCGCCACGATCGGCCCGCGGGCGGACAGCGAGTAGGCGGTGGACCCGGTGGGCGTGGCCACGATCAGCCCGTCGGTCTCGTACGGGGTGAACGCGTGCTCGCCGATGGCGACGTCGAGGCGCACCCCGTGGCCGGCCAGCGAGCGCTCGAGCACGACCTCGTTGAGGGCGGTCCACCGGCGACCGTCGAGACCCGTGGCGGCGGCCCGGACCCGCACCTCCAGCAGCATCCGCTCCTCGACGCCGTGGTCGCCGGCCATGAACCGCTCGAGGGCGACGAGCAGACCGGCCGGCTCGACCTCGGTCAGGTAGCCGAGGGTGCCGAGGTTCACCCCGATGACCGGGACCGGCGCCCCGGCCAGCAGCGCGACGGCGTGCAGGATCGTCCCGTCCCCACCGAGGCTCAGCACGGCGTCGAGGCCCTCGGCGAAGCCGGTGGCCGACGGATCGGCGGGGTCGGGGGCGACGGGGGCCTCGCGCACCTCGTGGCCCCGGTCGCGCAGCCACGCCGCCGTCTCGTCGGCCAGGGCCACGGCGTTGGGGCGCTCGGGGTTGACGACGATGCCGACGGTGCTCACCGCTCGCTCCCGTCGGTCGCCGGCGGCACCTCCGCCACCGCCGCGGCGGCGATGCCCCCGACCGACGACGTGCGCGCCTCGGGTGCGGGCCGGCCCGCCCCGTTGCGGCGAGCCCAGACGAGGAACTCGACGTTGCCGTCGGCACCGGTCAGCGGAGAGGGCATGGCGCCCATGATGGTCGCTCCGGCCGCGGTGAGCGCGACCATCACGTCGACCAGGGCGGCGGTCCACACCACCGGGTCGGTGATGACGCCCCGGCCGCGATCGACCTCGCGCCGGCCCGCCTCGAACTGCGGCTTGACGAGCAGGACCAGCGCGCCGTCCGCGCGGCACGCGCCCACGAGCTCGGCGGCCACCTTGGTGAGGGAGATGAACGACAGATCGGCCACCACCGCGTCGAACGGCGCGCCCAGGGACCCGAGGTCGGCGTGGCGCAGGTTCGTGCGCTCGACGACGTGCACGCGATCGTCGGAGCGCAGCCGCTCGTGCAGCTGCCCGTACCCGACGTCGAGGGCGACGACGCCGGCGGCACCCCGCTGCAGCACGCAGTCGGTGAAGCCCCCGGTGGAGGCGCCGGCATCGAGCACCTGCGCCCCGGAGACGTCGACGGCGAACCGGGCCAGCGCCGCCTCGAGCTTGTCGCCGCCACGGCTCACGAACCGGGGACCGTCACCCACGAGCCGGATGGGCTCGCCGGCGTCGACCAGCCTGGCCGCCTTGGTCGCGGGCGCCCCGCCCACCAGCACCCGGCCCGCCTCGATGGCGGCGTGGGCCTGCTCGCGCGAGGGGGCCAGCCCGCGGCGGACCAGCTCGACGTCGAGGCGCCGTCGGGTCAGCGCGCCTTCTTGGCCGTGGCCTTCTTGGCCGACGCCTTCTTGGCGGTCTTGGGCGTCGCCTTCTTGGCCGATGCCTTCGTGGCCGACGCCTTCTTGGCGGTGCCCTTCTGCGCCTTGCTCAGGGCCTCGATCTTGCGCTCGAGCCGGGCGATGTCGGCCTTGGTGGCGACGCCGACGCTGGCCAGCTGGGCCCGGATCTCGGTGTCGAACGCCTTCAGCAGCTTCTCGCTGTTCTTCCGGCTCTTCTCCACCAGGTCCTGGGCGATCTGCTGGGCCTGCTCGGCTTGGTCCTCGGCCGCCTTGCGCAGGTCGTTGACGAGCGACTCGAGGCGCTCCTGGGCCTTCTCACCCGCATCGCGTGCGGGGGCGAGGGAGCGGTTGATCAGATCGCGTTGGGCCATACGGCCCACGCTAACGGCCCGGGGGTCCCGGGTGCCACCGTCGGGGCCCCCACCGCCCGTATCCTGCGAGCCCGATGTCCGAGCCCCTGACCCGTCGGCGGTTCCTCGCCGTGGGGGCCGCCGGCCTCGCCGCCGCGGCCGGTGCCGGCGCGCTCGCAGGCTGCTCGTCGACTGCGTCGAGCAAGCCGATCACGCTGTCGAGCGAGACGATCCCCTACGGCTTCGAGCCGATGCAGAAGGGCGACCTGATCGTGCCCGTGGAGGCCACGCCCCGACCGGTCGTCGTGCTCCTCCACGGTGGCTACTGGCGCGTCGGCTTCGACAAGGCGGCCATGGGATCCCTCGCCGAGGACCTCGCCCGGCGGGGCTACGCCACGTGGAACCTCGACTACCGCCGCCTCGGCGAGCCGGGCGGCGGTTGGCCGGGGACCTTCGCCGACGTGGCCGCCGGCATCGACCTCCTCGCAACCTTGGCCCCGAAGAAGAACCTCGACCTGCGGCGGGTCACGTTCCTCGGCCACTCGGCCGGGTCCCAGCTGGCCTTCTGGGCGGCCGCCCGACGCGCCCTGCCCGCCGGGGCCCCCGGCGCCGACCCGCAGGTGCGGGCGGCCGCCGCCGTGAGCCTGTCGGGCGTGCTCGACCTGCGCGTCGCCCTCGGCCAGGTGGCCCCCGACAACGGCGAGCTGGCCGCGTCGACCCGCGAGCTGCTCGGCGGCGACGTCAGCTCGGTGCCCGATCGCTACGACCTGGCCTCGCCGGCCGCCCGGCTGCCCCTCGGCATCCCGCAGCTGGTGATCCACGGCGAGAACGACTCGAAGGTCGACCCCGTCCAGAGCCGCAGCTACTCGATGGCGGCCAAGGGCGCCGGAGACGACGTCACCTACGTCGAGCTCGCCCGGGCCGACCACTTCGACGTCATCCAGATCACCAAGGCCTGGTGGGACGAGGTCCTCAACTGGTTGCCCACCCGCCTCGGCGACCCCGCCGTCTGACGACCCCGCCGTCCGACGAGCCCGCCCTCTGACGACCCCGCCGTCCGACGAGCCTGCCGTCCGACGAGCCTGCCGTCCGACGAGCCTGCCGTCGGGGGCCAGGCTCAGCCGAGCAGCCGGTCGACCACCGCCGACAGGTCGGGGGCCACCAGGTCGGGCTCGGGCGTCACCGGGAGGTCGTCGGCCCTGGTCACCCCGGACAGGACCAGGGCGAAGCGGTAGCCCAAGGCCCCGGCGAACCGGCCATCGGTGTCGAGGCGGTCGCCCACCATCACGCCCGGCACCCCCAGGCGCTGCCGTACCAGGGCCGCCATCGGCTCGTGGGGCTTGCCGGCCACGATCGGCGCCACCCCGCTGCCGGTGGCCACCGCCGCCACGATGGCGCCACCGCCCGGGATGGGGCCGTCGGGCGTCGGGTAGGTGGCGTCGTCGTTGGTGGCCAGCAGCCGGGCCCCCCGCCGAACGGCGGTCGCCGCGACGCGGAGGCGCTCGTAGTCGAAGTCGCGGTGGAAGCCGACGACCACCACGTCGGCGTCGCCGTCGCGCACGACCTCGGCGCCCCGGGCCTCCAGCGCCTCGACCACCCCCGGACCGCCACAGACGAGGGCCCGCTCGCCCGGGGCCACCAGCGCGGCGGCGGCCTGGGCCGAGGTGACGACGTCGTCGCCCGGGTCGATGCCGTGGCGGGCCAGCTTGGCCGCCACCTCGGCCACCGGAACCGAGGAGTTGTTGGTGACGAAGGCAACCGGAGCACCCGCCGCCCGGAGGCGGGCCACGGCGGCTGCGGCACCCGGGATCGGGTCGTCGGCCAGCCAGACCACACCGTCGAGGTCGAGGGCGAAGGCGTCCATGGGGCGCCGATGCTCGCACGGGCCGCCGCTGCGCCGCCACACCACCGCGGCCGTCGATGCCTCCGGCGGCCTTCTGCTAGGACTGTGCCGTGCCCCGCTTCGAACCGTTCCCCGGCGTCCGCTACGACCTCGACCGCGCCGCGGCCGCCGACGTCACCGCCCCGCCCTACGACGTGCTCGACGCCGACGACCGGGCCGCCCTGGTCGCCCGCCACCCCCAGAACGTGGTCATCATCGACCTGCCCGTCGACGGCGACGATCCCTACGGCGACGCCGACCGCACGTTCCGCCGCTGGCTCGACGAGGGCGTCCTCGTGCGCGACGAGCCCTCGTTCTACGTCTACCGCATGTCCTTCACCGACGACGGCGGGGTGGCCCACCACACCACGGGCGTCGTGGGGGCCCTCGAGCTGTCCCGCCCCGGCGAGGGCGGCATCCTCCCCCACGAGCAGACCACCAAGAAGGCCAAGACCGACCGGCTCGACCTGCTGCGGGCCACCCGCGCCAACCTCTCGGCCGTCTGGGGCCTGTCCCCCGCCGCCGGGCTGTCGGCCCTGCTCGAGTCCGACGCCGCCCCCACCGCCGCCTGGACCGACGACGACGGCGTCGACCACGCCTACTGGGTCGTCGACGACCCCGACCGGGTGGCAGCGATCGCCGCCGCCATCGCGTCCGAGCCGGTGGTGATCGCCGACGGCCACCACCGGTACGAGACCTCCCTCGCCTACCGCGACGAGCGGCGCGCCACCGACGGCGACGCCCCGAACGGCCACGACCTCGTGATGACCTACGTCGTCGAGCTCGTCGACGACGAGCTCACGGTGCTGCCGATCCACCGCCTCGTCTCGGGCCTGCCCGACGACCTCGACCTGGCCGAGGCCCTGGCCCCCTGGTTCGCCGTCGAGGCCGCTCCCGATCCCACCAGCGCCACCGTCGCCGCCCTGGTCGACCGGGGCGCCCTGTGCCTGGTCGGCCCCGACGGCGCCTGGTGGCTCACGCCGCGCCCCGAGGCCCTCGCCGGCACCCGCGACCTCGACACCAGCCGCCTCGATGCTGCCCTCGCCGACCTCCCGCCCCACGAGCTGGTGTTCCAGCACGGCATCGACAACGTCGTCACCCGGGTGCGCCGGGGCGACGCCCAGTGGGGCGTCCTGCTGCGACCGGCCACGGTCGCCCAGATCGTCGACATCGCCCACGGGGGCGAGCGGATGCCACCGAAGACGACGTTCTTCCACCCCAAGCCCCGCACCGGGGTGGTGTTCCGGACGCTCGACTGAGGCGAGCGCGAGCTGCGCTCGCTAGTCGACGGTCCAGGTGGGGGCGCTGTGCAGCAGCGCCTCGAGGTCGCCGGGTCCGGAGCGGTCGGTGGCCGCCGCGACCTGCGCCTCGATGCCGTCGCTGTACTCGGGGTGGTCGACGGCCCGGAACACGCCGATGGGCGTGGGCTGGTGCGGGCTGCTCGACAGCCGGGACAGCATGAAGCCCAGGCCGCGGTCGTTGGCCTCGTCGTGCACGAGGATGTTCTCCTCGCCGACCTCGGCCACGTCGACGATCTGCAGGCGTCCGTCGGTGCCCATGGCGACGCCCTTCTCGTCGTCCTTGCCGAAGCGGATCTGCTCGCCGTGGACGAGGGGGATGAGCATGTCGTCGCGGTTGGCCTTGGCGGTGAGCGGCTCGAAGGCGCCGTCGTTGAAGACGTTGCAGTTCTGGTAGATCTCGACGAAGGCGGCGCCCTTGTGGGCGTGGGCCCGCCGGAACGTCTCCATCATGTGCTGCCGGTCCATGTCGTGGGTGCGGGCCACGAAGGTGGCCTCGGCCCCGAGGGCCACGCTGATGGGGTTGAACGGCGTCTCGATCGAGCCGAACGGCGTCGACTTGGTGACCTTGCCCACCTCGCTCGTGGGCGAGTACTGCCCCTTGGTGAGGCCGTAGATCTGGTTGTTGAACAACAGGATCGTCAGGTCGATGTTGCGCCGCAGGGCGTGGATCAGGTGGTTGCCGCCGATCGACAGCATGTCGCCGTCGCCGCCGACGACCCAGACGTCGAGGTCGGGGCGGGCCACGGCGAGGCCGGTGGCGATGGCCGGGGCCCGGCCGTGGATCGAGTGCATCCCGTAGGTGTTCATGTAGTACGGGAACCGGGCGGCGCAGCCGATGCCCGACACGAACACGGTCTCGTCACGGCTCACGCCCAGCTCGGGCATGAGGAACTGCACCGCAGCCAGGATCGAGTAGTCGCCGCAGCCGGGGCACCAGCGCACCTCCTGGTCGGAGGACCAGTCCTTGCGGGTGGTGGGAGCGGGGACGGCGGTGTCAGTCATCGAGGGCCTCCAGGATGGCGGTCTCGAGCTCGCCGGCGGTGAAGGGCACGCCCTTGACCTTGGTGACCGAGCGGGCGTCGACGAGGTACTCGGCGCGCAGCAGGCGGCTGAGCTGGCCGAGGTTCATCTCGGGGACCAGCACCCGCGGGGCGCTCCGCAGGACGTCGCCGAGGTTGGACGGGAAGGGGTTGAGGTGCTGGACGTGGACCTGGGCGACCCGTCGGCCACGGTTGCGCACCCGGTCGACGGCGCCGCTGATGGCGCCCCAGGTGGAGCCCCAGCCGGCGACCACGATCTCGGGGTCGACCTCGTCGCCGTACACGACGGCCGGAGCGATGTCGCCGGCGATGCCGGCCACCTTGTCGGCCCGCAGGTGGGTCATGAGGCCGTGGTTGTCGGGCTCGTAGCTGATGTTGCCCGAGCCGTCCTCCTTCTCGATGCCCCCGATCCGGTGGGCGAGACCCGGGGTACCGGGCACCGCCAGCGGCCGGGCGAGCGTCTCGGGGTCGCGGAGGTAGGGCCAGAAGGTGGGCTCGCCATCGGGTGTGGTGGCGTTGGGCTCGGTGGCGAAGCCGATCGAGATGTCGGGCAGCGACGACACGTCGGGCAGCTTCCACGGCTCAGTGCTGTTGGCCAGGTAGCCGTCGGTGAGCAGGATGACCGGCGTGCGGTACTTCAGCGCGATGCGGGCCGCCTCGATGGTGGCGTCGAAGCACTGCGCCGGTGTGTAGGCGGCGACGATCGGCAGCGGCGACTCGCCGTGACGGCCGTACATCGCCAGCATCAGGTCGGACTGCTCGGTCTTGGTGGGCAGGCCGGTGGAGGGCCCGCCGCGCTGCACGTCGACGATGATCAGCGGCAGCTCGAGGCTGATGGCCAGGCCGATGGTCTCGGCCTTGAGGTCGAGTCCGGGACCGCTGGTGGTGGTGACGGCCAGGTGCCCGCCGAAGGCCGCCCCCAGCGCCGAGCCCACACCGGCGATCTCGTCCTCGGCCTGCAGCGTGCGGACGCCGAACTCCTTGTGCTTGGACAGCTCGTGGAGGATGTCCGACGCCGGGGTGATCGGGTAGGACCCGAGGAACAGCGGCAGCCCCGACAGCTGGCTGGCGGCGATGAGGCCCCAGGCCGTGGCGGTGTTGCCGCTGATGTTGGTGTAGGTGCCCGCCGGCTGCTCGGCCGGCTTCACCTGGTAGTGGTGGTCGAACAGCTCGGCGGTCTCGCCGAAGGCGTGGCCGGCCTTGAAGGCCGCCAGGTTGGCGTCGCGGACCAGCTCGTTGCGGCCGAACTTGTCGTTGATCCAGTCGACCGTCGGCTTCTCGGGACGGCTGTACATCCACGAGATGAGGCCCAGGGCGAAGAAGTTCTTCGACCGGTCGGCGTCGCGGGGCTTCACCCCGAGCGGCTCGCACGCCTGCTTGGTGAGGCTCGTCATCGGCACCTCGTAGACGGTGTAGCCCTTCAGGCTGCCGTCGCCGAGCGGGCTCTCGTCGTAGCCGGCCTTGGCGAGGTTGCGATCGTCGAAGGTGTCGAGGTTGACGATGATGGTGCCGCCCGGCTCGAGCTTGGACAGCTCCTTCTTCAAGGCGGCGGGGTTCATCGCCACGAGCACGTTGGGGGCGTCGCCCGGCGTGGTGATGTCGTGGTCGGAGATGTGCACCTGGAAGGCGGACACGCCGGCGAGCGTGCCGGCGGGGGCGCGGATCTCGGCGGGGTACTCCGGCAGGGTCGCCAGGTCGTTGCCGAACAGCGCGCTGGCGTTGGTGAACTGGTTGCCGGTGAGCTGCATGCCGTCGCCCGAGTCGCCGGCGAACCGGATGATGACCCGGTCGAGCAGCTCGGGAGCCGTGCGCTCCGCAGTGTCGGACACGTGAAACCCCTTCGTTCCTTTGGTCCTCTGGTGCTGTGTGGGCCCGTCGAGCCCGTGATCCCCGCCTGGCTGTTCCTGACTGGTCGTCAGCGAGCCGGGCCAACTGTACCGTCGGCCCCGCCCCGAGTGGCGACCCCCGACGGGCGGACGCGACGGTGCCGCGGCCCGAGGCCGCGGCACCGTCGACGAAGGAGGTCAGGCGACGCCGATGGAGCCGTCGAGGTAGACGTCCTGGATGGCGTTGAGGAGCTCGACGCCCTCGGCGGTGGGCTTCTGGAAGGCCTTGCGGCCCGAGATGAGGCCGGTGCCACCCGCCCGCTTGTTGATGACCGCCGTGCGCACGGCCTCGGCCAGGTCGGTGGCGCCCTTGGACTCGCCGCCGCTGTTGATCAGGCCGATCTTGCCCATGTAGCAGTTGGCGACCTGCCAGCGGGCGAGGTCGATGGGGTT
Organism: Acidimicrobiales bacterium; assembly: GCA_046331175.1. Classification (GTDB taxonomy): domain Bacteria; phylum Actinomycetota; class Acidimicrobiia; order Acidimicrobiales; family Acidimicrobilacustridaceae; genus JAWKIW01. Next base: position 452,635 of record JAXLRI010000003.1, on the reverse strand, counting down.
GTCGGTGACGAGGTCGCCGTAGACCAGCTTCGAGGTCTTGCCGAAGCCGACCGCGTTGTAGCCGCCGTTCTTGGTGGGCAGCTTCTGCTTGATGATGTCGGCCTCGATGGTGACGCCCATGTGGTTGGCCTGGCCGGTGAGGTCGGCGCTGTCGTGGTAGTCGACGCCGTCGACCTTGAACGCCGAGTTGCGCAGGTAGCACCACAGCACGGTGAACATGCCGAGCTCGTGGGCCTCGGCGAAGGCCTCGGACACCTCGATGATCTGGCGGTGCGACTCCTCGGAGCCGAAGTAGATGGTGGCACCGACGCCGGCGGCGCCGAGGTCGTAGGCCTCCTGCACCGTGCCGTACATGATCTGGTCGAAGGTGTTCGGGTACGAGAGCATCTCGTTGTGGTTGAGCTTCACGATGAACGGGATGCGGTGCGCGTACTTGCGCGAGCACAGGCCGAGCACCCCGAAGGTGGTGGCCACGGCGTTGCAGCCCCCCTCGATCGCCAGCTCGACGATGTTGGCCGGGTCGAAGTACTTGGGGTTCGGCGCGAACGACGCCGCCCCCGAGTGCTCGATGCCCTGGTCGACGGGCAGGATCGACACGTACCCGGTGTTCGCCAGGCGACCGTGGCCGAACAGCTGGCCGAGGTTGCGCAGCACCTGCGGGTGGCGATCGCTGTCCTTGTACACCCGGTCGACGATGTCGGGACCGGGCACGGTGAGGTCGTCCTTGGGGATGCCCTTGCACTCGTGGGAGAGCAGCGCCTCGGCGTCGTCGCCGAGGAGGGTCGCGATGTCGGTCATGGATCTCCTCGATTCGGATGGGGGCCCGCGCCCGCCGGGACCTCCACCCTAGGCGACCTCCTCCGGGGCCCGGAACCGCCGAAGGTCCCGGGAACCGACCGGCGACGCCTCACGTGACCTCGGCCCCCAGCCGGGCCGCAGCACCGGCCACGGCGGTGCGCACGCGCGCCCGGGCCGAGGCCGGCACGACCCGGTCGGCCACCACCTCGGTCCGGCTGCCGGTGCCACCGGGCGTGCGAAAGAACCGCCGGACGACGCGGCCGACGACCACCACCTCGCGGCCGGCCACCAGGGAGGCGGCCGAGGCCGGGGGGTCGAACCACGCCACGGGCACCGAGGACGCCGGTGCGCCACCTTCGTGGACGGTGACGTCGAGCTGCACGACGATCGAGCCCGACGCCAGCGCCGTCGCGCGCGGATCGCGGCTGAGCACGCCGCGGACGACGGCGACGTTGCCCTCGGCCTCGAGCAGGGTGGGTGCGGGCGCGGTGGTGGATGCGGACGATGCGGCCATGGTGGCCTCCTCGGGGTGGCGGACGGCCCGGAGCCCGGGCGCGCCGTGGACGGGTGGAGGCCATCGACGCGGTCGGGGTGGTCGGCGACGGCGAGCACGGGTCCCGGTCGGTCCACGGGACGAGCGCCGCGAGGGGCGTGCCCCGAGGCTACGCCGGGGGTGTGCCAGCGCCAGGGCCGGGCGGGCCGAGCGAGCCGAGCGACGCCACCGTGAACCCGACCTCCTGGCCGTGGGCCACCTCGAGGTTGTGGCCGTCGGGGTCGACGATGATCCCCCAGTACCCCACCGGGGGACCGTGGTCGAGGGGACCGAGCACCTCGTGGCCGGCGGCGCGGGCGGCGGCGACGGCCTCGTCCACCGCCTCCCGGCTGTCGAGGCCGACGCCCAGGTGGCCGTACCCGCCGAGCGGGTGGCTCACCGCCGCCGTCTGGATCAGCACGACGACGAAGGGGCGGGTGAGGTCGGACAGCCAGGCCACGGCGTCACCGGTCTCGTCGTCGTGGCGCCGGTGCACCACCTGCATCGCGGCGAAGCGCCCGTAGAACGCCACGCTGCGATCGAGGTCGCGGACGGTGAGCGCGACGTGCGTGAGCCCGTGGTCGACCTCGCCCATGCCGGCAGCCTCGCGCGCCGGCGCGGCCCGCGTGCGCCTGCGCTCAGAGCGAGCGGAGCCGCCGCTCGACGTCGGCGAACTCGGGATCCTGGGCGGCCACCCAGCCGAACAGCTCGCGCGCCCGGCTCACGTCGCCGACGCGCTCCTCGAGGTCGGCGAGGGCGTACGCCCGCCGGAGGTGGTGCTCCTGGGCCCGCTTGGGCCGCTTCCACCCCTGCTCGAGCAGGCGGATGGCGCCGGCCAGGTCGCCCCGGTCGGCGAGGGCTCCGGCGGTGACGATGCGGCCCTCGACCACCAGCGCCGCCGACGGCGACGCTTCGCGCAGCTCCTCCCACAGCGCGTCCACGTCGTCCCAGCGGCGCAGCGCGCGGTAGCAGTCGGCGAGCACGGGGTGCTGCTCGGTGGACCCGGTCAGCAGCCGGAACGCCTCGAGCTCCTTGGCCGCCGGGCGCCACTTGCCCTGCCGGTAGAGCGTGAGGCCGTACAGCTCGCGCACCGACGCCACCGACGGGGCCTCGCTGGCGAGCGGCCGCAGGATCCGAGCGGCGTCGGCGAAGCGGTCGCGCCGGAAGGCGCGGGCGGCGTCCTCGAGCCGCTTGTCGAGGCGGGCCGCCCGCGTCGGGCCGACCGCACGCTCGAGCTCGGCCCGCACCTCCTCGGCCGGAGAGACCTCCGCCGCGGCGCCGTCGTCGACCGCCCCGCGCGCGCGGCTCGTGCCCCGGCGGACCGCACCCTCGGCCTCGTGGCGCAGGTCGTCCTCGAGCACGGCATCGCCGAAGGCGCGCTCGCCGAGCGAGGCGCGGCCCGGAGGGGGCGGCGAGGGCTCCCGCTCGATGGCCGCCCGGTCGGGATCGGCCACCTCCCGCCACGCGCCCGAGGCCCCGAGGGCTTCGCCCTCCTTGAGGCGACCGGCCGCCTTCCGGGCGACGCCGCCGAGCGCACGGTCGCCGATGTGGGTCGGGCCCGGCGGAGGTCCGGACCGATCGTCGCGCCGCGGCGCCCGATCGTCGGAGCGCCGGCCTCGGGGCGGACCACCCGAACGACGTCCCCCACCCGTTGCGGGGCGGCTGCCGGTCGACCGCCGGGGACCCGACGAGGGCCGGCCACCACCCGACGACGGACGGCTGCTGCCCGAGCCACGCTCGTCCGCCGCCCGGCTCCGCCCAGCAGACGACGGACGGCCCGACGACGGACGGCCCGAGGACGGACGGCCCGACGACGGACGGCCTTGGCCGCCGCGGCCCTCGCTGCTCGGCGCGGTGCCACTGCGGGAGGCGCCGCCGCGGGAGCTGCTGCTGCGGGCGCCATCGCCGGACCCGCCGCCCCGGGCCGGCTGACCGCCGCTGCTGCGCCGCGGGCCGCTCGAGGACCCCGGCCGGCTCCCGCCCGAGCCCGATGGCCGAGCGCTGCCCCCGGTCCGCCGGGGACCCGATGAGCCCTGGCCGCCCGAGGAGCGCTGGCCGCCCGACGACCGCGGACCCCCCGAGGAGGAGCGCTGGCCGCCCGAGGACCGTTGGCCGCCGCCGGAGGAGCGCTGGCCGCCCGAGGGACGGCGCGACGAAGGACGGGGGGCGGAGGCCATGGCACGCAGCCTATCCCGACGCCGACATCGGGCCGGAAAACGTGAAAAGGACCCGCCGAAGCGGGTCCTTTTCGAGCGAAATCCGGCGGCGTCCTACTCTCCCAGGGCGTCTCCACCCAAGTACCATCGGCGCTGGCGGGCTTAACTTCCGTGTTCGGAATGGGAACGGGTGTGACCCCGCCGCCATGGCCACCGAAACCTGTTGTCAAGGGGTGCGCCAGCCAGCAGAGCTGGCGGCGCAGCGTCCCTCGAGACCTCCATAGCGAGCACGAACGTCATTGTCGATCCAAGCCCTCGGGCGATTAGTACCGGTCGGCTGAACACATTGCTGTGCGTACACCTCCGGCCTATCGACGTGGTGGTCTACCACGGCCCTTACCTGGTTGACCCAGTGGGAGATCTCATCTTGGAACGAGCTTCGCACTTAGATGCTTTCAGCGCTTATCTCTTCCGCAGGTCGCCAACCAGCCATGCCCTTGGCAGGACAACTGGCACACGAGAGCTGCGTCCGTCCCGGTCCTCTCGTACTAGGGACAGCCTTCCTCAAATCTCCTACGGCTGCAGAGGATAGGGACCGAACTGTCTCACGACGTTCTAAACCCAGCTCGCGTACCGCTTTAATGGGCGAACAGCCCAACCCTTGGGACCTGCTTCAGCCCCAGGATGCGATGAGCCGACATCGAGGTGCCAAACCTTCCCGTCGATATGGACTCTTGGGGAAGATGAGCCTGTTATCCCCGGGGTACCTTTTATCCGTTGAGCGACGGCGCTTCCACACGCAACCGCCGGATCACTATGCCCAGCTTTCGCTCCTGCTCGACTTGTAGGTCTCGCAGTCAAGCTCCCTTTTGCCATTGCACTCGACGCCTGATTGCCAACCAGGCTGAGGGAACCTTTGGGCGCCTCCGTTACTCTTTAGGAGGCGACCGCCCCAGTCAAACTACCCGCCTGCCACTGTCCCCGACCCGGATCACGGGCCTAGGTTAGAGCCCCAGTGTACGCAGGGTGGTATTTCAAGGTTGGCTCCACACTGGCTAGCGCCAATGCTTCCAAGCCTCCCACCTATCCTACACAACGCACACCAAAGCCCAATATCAGGCTGTAGTAAAGGTCCACGGGGTCTTTCCGTCCTTCTGCAGCTAACGAGCATCTTTACTCGTACTTCAATTTCGCCGGGTCTGTGGTTGAGACAGTGGGAAAGTCGTTACGCCATTCGTGCAGGTCGGAACTTACCCGACAAGGAATTTCGCTACCTTAGGACCGTTATAGTTACGGCCGCCGTTTACCGGGGCTTAGGTTCAGAGCTTCGCCTTGCGGCTAACCCTTCCCCGTAACCTTCCGGCACCGGGCAGGCGTCACAGCGTATACATCGCCTTACGGCTTCGCACGCTGCTGTGTTTTTAGTAAACAGTCGCTTTCCCCTGGTCTGTGCCACCTCTTCGAGCTCGGGGGGCAAGCCCCTTCACCCTGATGAGGTCATCCTTCTCCCGAAGTTACGGATGCAATTTGCCGAGTTCCTTAACCACAGTTCTCCCGATCGCCTTGGTATTCTCTACCTGCCCACCTGTGTTGGTTTGGGGTACGGGCACCGTGCCAACTCACTGCTGGGCTTTTCTTGGCAGCATGGGATCAGTGACTTCGCCTGTATCGGCTCGGCATCGCGTCTCGGCGTTGTGACCCCAACTCTCATCGGAGTCCGCCTACACGCTTACCCCAGGACGACCAGCGCCTGGGCTCACCTACCCTCCTGCGTCCCCCATCAGCTACCCGCCACCGGTGGGTCGGTTCGCTCGGCTCCCCGAAGGGAACCGGCAGCCCCTTAGTACCCGGTCTTGGGCTGGGCGCGGACACGGTGGTACCGGAATATCAACCGGTTGTGCATCGACTACGCCTCTCGGCCTCGCCTTAGCTCCCGACTCACCCTGGGAGGATTAGCCTTCCCCAGGAACCCTTGGGCTTTCGGCGGAGGGGTTTCTCACCCCTCTCTCGCTACTCATGCCAACATTCTCACTCGACCACGGTCCACGACGGTTTCCACCGCCGCTTCGCACCGAGATCGACGCTCCCCTACCACTCCCTTGCGGAAGTCCGCGGCTTCGGCTCTGGACTTGAGCCCCGTTACATTGTCCGCGCAAGATCACTCGACCAGTGAGCTGTTACGCACTCTTTCAAGGGTGGCTGCTTCTAAGCCAACCTCCTGGCTGTCTTCGCAATCTCACATCGTTTACCACTTAGTCCAGAATTAGGGGCCTTAGCCGGCGATCTGGGCTGTTTCCCTTTCGACCACGAAGCTCATCCCCCGTGGTCTCACTGCCGTGCTCTGGAGCCATGGCATTCGGAGTTTGGTTGAGGTCGGTAAGCTTGTAGGCCCCCTAGCCCATCCAGTGCTCTACCTCCATGGCTGAACGCACGACGCTGCACCTAAATGCATTTCGGGGAGAACCAGCTATCACCGAGTTTGCTTGGCCTTTCACCCCTATCCACAGGTCATCCCCCCAGTTTTCAACCTAGGTGGGTTCGGCCCTCCACGGAGTCTTACCTCCGCTTCAGCCTGCCCATGGATAGATCACTCGGCTTCGGGTCTACAGCGTGCGACTGAACGCCCTGTTCAGACTCGCTTTCGCTCCGGCTTCCCCTCACGGGTTAACCTCGCCACACACCGTAACTCGTTGGCTCATTCTTCAAAAGGCACGCCATCGCGGCCACCCGAAGGTGACGACGCTTTGACTGATTGTAAACCAACGGTTTCAGGTACTATTTCACTCCCCTCCCGGGGTACTTTTCACCTTTCCCTCACGGTACTAGTGCGCTATCGGTCGTCTACTGATACTTAGCCTTACGAGGTGGTCCTCGCAGATTCACGCCGGTTTTCACGGTCCCGGCGCTACTTGGGATCCTCGAACAGAGGCTGGACTCGTTTCGCGTACGGGGCTGTTACCCGCTGTGGCCGGCCTTTCCAGAACCGTTCCGCTACGAACCAGCTTGGTAACTCTGTGTGTGTGGTGATGCACACACGATCGAGTCCCACAACCCCGAGATGGCAACGCCATCACGCTTTCCACCATCTCGGTTTGGGCTGCTTCCGTTTCGCTCGCCGCTACTCAGGAAGTCGCTGTTGCTTTCCTTTCCTCGGGTTACTGAGATGTTTCAGTTCACCCGGTTCCCTCTACCGGTCCTATGTGTTCAGACCGGAGTGACACCCCATGACGGGTGCCGGGTTTCCCCATTCGGACATCTACGGATCAACGCCTGGTCGACGGCTCCCCGTAGCTTTTCGCAGTCACCCACGTCCTTCATCGGTCGTAGACGCCAAGGCATCCACCGTTGGCTCTTTGTAGCTTGGAAAAACAAAGATGCTCGTGCTCGCTATGCAGTTCTCAAGGGGCGACAGCGCGATCGTGCCCACCCGGCGAGGCCGAGTGGGCAAGAAGATCGTGAGATCGAGGGGTGCTCCCTCAAAACGGAACAGAGAACGAAAGCCAGTGCTTCAACTGGGTAGATCTCCCCTCGAGTCCGGCGAATGCCGGTCGGGAGAAGAGGTCTCCTTAGAAAGGAGGTGATCCAGCCGCACCTTCCGGTACGGCTACCTTGTTACGACTTCACCCCAATCGCCAACCCCACCTTCGACAGCTCCCTCCCAAAGGGTTGGGCCACTGGCTTCGGGTGTTGCCGACTTTCGTGGTGTGACGGGCGGTGTGTACAAGGCCCGGGAACGTATTCACCCCGGCGTTGCTGATCCGGGATTACTAGCGACTCCAGCTTCATGAAGTCGAGTTGCAGACTTCAATCCGAACTGAGACCGGCTTTTTGGGATTCGCTCGACCTCGCGGTTTCGCAGCCCTCTGTACCGGCCATTGTAGCATGTTTGCAGCCCTAGACATAAGGGGCATGATGACTTGACGTCGTCCCCACCTTCCTCCGAGTTGACCCCGGCAGTCTCCTACGAGTCCCCGGCATTACCCGCTGGCAACATAGGACAAGGGTTGCGCTCGTTGCGGGACTTAACCCAACATCTCACGACACGAGCTGACGACAGCCATGCACCACCTATCGCAGGCCCCGAAGGACACCACATCTCTGTGGCTTTTCCTGCATAGTTCAACCTAGGTAAGGTTCTTCGCGTTGCCTCGAATTAAGCAACATGCTCCGCCGCTTGTGCGGGCCCCCGTCAATTCCTTTGAGTTTTAGCCTTGCGGCCGTACTCCCCAGGCGGGGCACTTAATGCGTTAGCTACGGCACAGAGAGCGTTGACGGCTCCCCACACCTAGTGCCCAACGTTTACGGCGTGGACTACCAGGGTATCTAATCCTGTTTGCTACCCACGCTTTCGCTCCTCAGCGTCAGTACCGGCCCAGAGCGCTGCCTTCGCCGTTGGTGTTCCTCCTGATATCTGCGCATTTCACCGCTACACCAGGAATTCCACGCTCCTCTACCGGACTCTAGCCACAGCAGTATCAGGTGGCGTCTCCAGGTTGAGCCTGGAGGTTTCACACCTGACTTACTGAGCCGCCTACGAGCTCTTTACGCCCAATAAATCCGGACAACGCTCGCCCCCTACGTGTTACCGCGGCTGCTGGCACGTAGTTGGCCGGGGCTTCTTCTGTAGGTACCGTCTGTTTTCGTCCCTACTGAAAGCGGTTTACAACCCGAAGGCCTTCTTCCCGCACGCGGCGTTGCTGCGTCAGGCTTTCGCCCATTGCGCAAGATTCCCCACTGCTGCCTCCCGTAGGAGTCTGGGCCGTGTCTCAGTCCCAGTGTGGCTGATCGTCCTCTCAGACCAGCTACCCGTCGAAGCCTTGGTGAGCCGTTACCTCACCAACTAGCTGATAGGCCGCGAGACCCTCCCGAAGCGATGAATCTTTCCGCTGCAGACCATGCGATCCGCAGAGGGCATCCGGTATTAGCTCGAGTTTCCTCGGGTTATCCCAGACTTCGGGGCAGGTTTCTCACGTGTTACTCACCCGTTCGCCGCTAGGTCTTCCCCGGTGTTGCCACCGGATGGACCCCGCTCGACTTGCATGTGTTAGGCACGCCGCCAGCGTTCGTCCTGAGCCAGGATCAAACTCTCCGTCGAGATCTTCGGTGACCCCCCACCGGAATCATGGTGGTGGGACACCTCGATCGGAGAGCCGGTCCGAGGCGCCAACCTCGGTCCGACTGGCACTTCTTCAGTGCATTGACGAGAACGACCATCGAGTGCTGGAGCCCGACCGACGACCCGAAGGCCGGCGGTGGCGTGGGATCCAGCCCGTGCGATGATCGCCCGCACTGGCTATTTCCGTCCTCTGTTCCGTTTTCAAGGAGCACCGGACCGAGGGCGACCTGAAGGCCGAGAACTCGGTGCTGTGCACACCCGTCCCGGAGGACCGGTGTGGTGTGCGCTCCTCGGGGCCGAGGCCTCCGTGGAGCGGAGTGGCAACCTACTGGGGTCCCGCAGCAGGAGTCAATTCGCCGGCCGAAGCCTGGAGCTGCTCGCTGCCGCCGGAGCCGTCTGGCTGCCGGAGTCGCCCCGTAGGGCGGAGGGTCATAGTAGCAGAACCGCCGCCCGGCGCAACTCCAGAGGGACCTCCCGGGCTGTGACTCTCGTCGCAGCTCAGGCGAGCACGACGAGGTGGCGCACCTTCTTGCCCTTGCGCAGCATGACGTAGCGGCCGTGCAGGAGGTCGGCCTCGGTGAGCGCACGCGGCTCGGCCAGGCGCTCGTCGTTGACGGAGATGCCGCCGCCGCTGATCGACCGGCGCGCGTCGCTCTTGGACGAGGTCACGTTCGTGGCGGCGAGGAGGTCGACGACCTCGACGCCCACCACCTCGGCGCGCGGCAACGTGGTGCTGGGCAGCTCGGTGGCCAGCTCGGCCAGCTCGTCGACGGTGAGCTCGCCCACCTTGCGGGTGAAGCCGGTGGAGGCCCGCCCGGCCTCGGCGGCGGCGGCGGCGCCGTGCACGAGGGTCGTGACCGCCTCGGCCAGCCGGCGCTGGCCGTCGCGCCGCTCGGGCGCGGCGGCGTGGGCGGCACCGATGGCCCGGCACTCGTCGACGGGCAGCAGCGTGAGCTGGAGCAGGAACCGCTCGACGTCGCGGTCGTCGGTCTGCATCCAGTACTGGTAGAAGGCGTACGGCGACGTGCGCGCCGGATCGAGCCAGACGGCGCCCTCGGCGGTCTTGCCGAACTTCGCCCCGTCGGCCCGGGTGATGAGCGGGACGGTGAGCCCGTGGGCGGTGCGCCCCAGCACCTTGCGGGCCAGGTCGATGCCGGCGGTGATGTTGCCCCACTGGTCGGAGCCGCCCACCTGCAGCTCGCAGCCCTCGTGCTCGAGCAGCCAGCGGAAGTCGTTGGCCTGCAGCAGCATGTAGGAGAACTCGGTGTAGGAGATCCCCTGGGTGCTCTCGACCCGGCTGCGGACCGACTCCTTGGCCAGCATCTGGTTGACCGTGACGTGCTTGCCGACGTCGCGGAGGAACTCGAGCGCCGTCACCGGCGCCGTCCACGTGCGGTTGTCGACGAGGCGAGCCGGGTTGCCGGGTCGGTCGAAGTCGAGGAAGGCGGCCAGCTGGGCGGAGATGGCGGCCACGTTGCCCTCGAGGGTGGCGTCGTCGAGCAGGTTGCGCTCGTCGGACCGGCCGCTCGGGTCGCCGATCATCCCGGTGGCCCCGCCGGCCAGGGCGATCGGCCGGTGGCCGTGCTCCTGGAAGCGCCGCAGCAGCAGCAGGGGCACGAGGTTGCCGATGTGCAGCGACGCGGCCGTGGGATCGAAGCCGGCGTAGACGGTGACCGGTCCCTCGTCGAGCCGGCGCCGCAGCGCCTCGGGGTCGGTGCTGTCGTGGACGAGGCCTCGCGCCGCGAGGTCGTCGAGGATGGCGGCGGTCACGTCGTGGCTCCTGGATCTGCGGCGGCCGAGCGCCCAGTCTGGCCCGCCCCACGAGGACGGCCCGTGCATTTGGCCGGGGCCGGATCAGCCGGGCACAGTGGCAGGGTGCCCGTGCCGCCGTCCAGCCCACCGAGCACGCCGCCCGCCGGCGCCGCCGAACCGCCCGACGACGGCCCCACCGACGACGGCTCGGCCGAGGCCGCAGGGGACTCGGCGGTGCGCCCCCGACGCCGGTTCGGCTGGGGGACGCTCGGCGTGCTCGTCGTGGTGGTCGGGCTGATCGTGATGTGGGGCTACGCCTTCTTCGCCACGCCGCCCGCCCCCGGGCGCATCGAGGGGTCGTCGTTCCCGACCGACGCCGAGCGCATCTGCGCCGCCGCCAAGGCCGACCTCGAGCGGGTGCCGCGGTCGATCACGGTCAAGACGTCCGCCGAGCGCGCCGCCCTGGTCGACCAGGGCACCGACATCCTCGACCGCATGCTCGACCAGCTCGCCGCTGCCGCGCCCACCGCCGAGCCAGGGGCCACCATCGCCCGCGAGTGGATCCAGGACTGGCGCACCTACGACACCAACCGGCGCGACTACGCCCAGCGCCTGCGCACCGACCCCAACGCCCGCTTCTACGTGAGCCAGTCCACCCGGGACAGCGCCCAGATCACCGCCGCCGTCGACCGCCTGGCCCGGGTCAACGGCATGGAGGCCTGCACGGTCCCCGACGACGTCGGCTGAGGGGCCGCTCCCCCGCTCGCTCCCACGACGCACCGAGCACACCGAGCAGCTGCGGAGGCAGAGCAGGCTGAGCACACCGAGCAGGCCGCGCAGGGCGCGCGTGCTCAGCGGGAGACGAGTGACCGGGCCAGGGAGAACCCGGCGGCGGCGAGGCGGCGGAGGCCGGGCTCGTCGGCCAGCTCGGCCAGGCCGGTCGGCGTCACCCACCGCAGCGCCTCGGACTCGTGGTTGCCCACCGGCTCGGCGCCGGCCGGGGCGACGACCAGGAAGCGCACGTCGAGGTGGTCGTGCGGGACGTCGCCGGGCGGCGCCACCCGGTGCACGTCGACGTCGATCGGCGGCACCACCACCGCGAGGCCCTCGATGCCCGTCTCCTCGGTCGCCTCCCGCCAGGCGACGTGCGCGAGGTTGGCGTCGCCGTCGGCGTGGCCGCCCGGCTGCAACCACCGCTGCAGCTTGGCGTGGCGCAGCAGCAGGGCCCGCTCCCCCGCGGCGTCGACCACGAAGGCCGACCCGGTGAGGTGCCCCTCTTCGCAGGTGCGGAGCAGCGCGTCGGGGTGGGCGTCGGCGAAGGCGACGATGCGGTCGCGGGCAGCGGCCTGCTCGGCCGACGGTGGGGACCACGCCGCCAGCAGCGCGCGGGCCACGGCCAGGTCCGAGGACGGGACGAGGGCCGGGTCGCCGGGCGGCACGACGTGCGGGGCGCTCATCGCGGCCTCGACACGTTGGGGTCGCCGGCCACGAACCAGCGCCACTCGTGCTCGACGCCCGCCGACAGGCCGATCCGCCGGCTGCACCCCGGCTCGGCCGGCGGTGGGGTCCCGTCGTCGACCACGGCGACGCCCCGGTCGCGGCGCACGAGGTCGGCGCCGTCGAAGGCACGGTCGAGGGCCAGGGCCTGGCAGAGCTTGGCCGGCCCGCTGCACAGGTCGACGTCGCGGCTGGCCGCCGGCCGCCGGGCCCGCATGGCCGGCAGGCCCCGCAGCGGGGCGAGCGCCCGCAGCAGCACGGCGCTGGCCTCACCGGGCTCCCCGCAGACCGCGTTGGCGCACCAGTGCATGCCATAGGTGAAGTACACGTACAGGTGCCCGGGCGGGCCGAACATCGTGGCGTTGCGCTCGGTGCGGCCCCGATGGGCGTGGCTGCCCGGGTCCTCGCCGCCGGCGTAGGCCTCCACCTCGACGATGCGGCCGGCCAGGCGCCCGTGCACGAGGACCTTGTTCAACAGCTCGGGCGCGACCTCGCGGCTGTCGCGCTGGTAGAAGCGGCGGGTCAGCGGGCGGGCCGGTGGTGCCACGAGCGGCTCAGCCCAGCGCGGCGACGCGGGCGGCGTCGGCCTCGAGCCGCGCGCCGAAGCGCTCGCGCTGGGGCCCGAGGGCGTCGGGCCCCGCGGCCCCCGGTGTGCGCCGCTGCCGGACCGCCACGCCCTCCTCCAACAGGTGGAGGGCGTCGATGCCGAGGTCGCCGTGGTCGGCGACCAGGTCGGCGAGGCTGCGGCCCTCGTCGAGCGACTCGCGCACCAGGGCACCGACGACGGCGTGAGCCTCGCGGAACGGGACCCCGCGTGCGACGAGGTACTCGGCCAGGTCGGTGGCGGCGGATGTGGGCGAGTCGGCGGCGGCGGCCATGGCGTCGACGGCGAAGGTCGACGTGGCGAACAGCCCGGTGAGGGCGGCCAGGGCCAACGAGACCTGGTCGAGCGAGTCGAACAGCGGCTCCTTGTCCTCCTGGAGGTCGCGGTTGTAGGCGAGCGGGAGGGCCTTGAGCGTGGCGAGGAGGCCGGTGAGGTTGCCGATCAGGCGGCCGGCCTTGCCCCGGGCCAGCTCGGCGATGTCGGGGTTCTTCTTCTGGGGCAGCATCGACGAGCCGGTGGCGTACTCGTCGGCGAGGCGCAGGAAGCCGAACTCGTCGGTGGACCAGAGCACGACCTCCTCGCCGATGCGGCTGAGGTGCACGCCGAGCAGGGCGAGGTCGAACAGGGCCTCAGCGACGAAGTCGCGATCGGAGACGGCGTCGAGGGAGTTGTCGAAGACGTCGGCGAAGCCGAGGTCGGCGGCGGTGCCGGCCGGATCGAGGGGCAGCGACGAGCCGGCCAGGGCGCCGGCTCCGAGCGGCGAGACGTCGAGGCGCTCGCGCGTGGCGAGGAGCCGGTCGAGGTCGCGGGCCAGCGCCCAGCCGTGGGCGAGCAGGTGGTGGGCCAGCAGCACGGGTTGGGCCCGCTGCAGGTGGGTGTAGCCCGGGAGGTAGGCGTCGCCGGCGTCGTCGGCTCGGGCCAGCAGGACCCGCTGGAAGGCCAGGACCCGCTCGGCGACGGCCACCAGCTCGCGCTTGGTGTAGAGCCGAAGGTCGGTGGCCACCTGGTCGTTGCGGCTGCGGCCCGTGTGGAGCTTGGCCCCCGCTGGGCCCGCCAGCTCGGTGACCCGCCGCTCGACGGCGGTGTGGATGTCCTCGTCGGAGGCGACGAACGCGAACGCGCCGTCGGTCAGCTCGGCCTCGACCCGGTCGAGGGCGTCGAGCACGGCGTCGCGCTCGAGGTCGGACAGCAGGCCGCCCCGGGCCAGGCCGCGCACGTGGGCCCGCGACCCGGCGATGTCGTCGGCGGCGAGCCGCTGGTCGAACGGCAGGCTGACGGTGTACGCCAGCAGCTCGTCGGCCGGGCCGCCGGCGAACCGACCGTGCCACAGGGTCTTGCCGTCGGCCGTGCCCGACGTGGCGTCCGCGTCGTCGGCGCTCATCGCTGGGACTGGCGGGCGGCCCACGTCTGGATGCCGAGGCCCCAGAGGCGCACGAAGCCCTCGCTGTCCTCGTGGCGGAACGAGTCGGCGGCGTCGTAGGTGGCGAGGCCGTAGTCGTAGAGGCTGTGCTCGCTGCGACGGCCGACGACGAAGCAGCGGTTCGGTTCGAGGCGCAGGCGCACCTCGCCGGTCACGAACCGCTGGCTCGACTCGATGAAGCCGTCGAGGGCCTCCTTGAGCGGCGAGAACCACAGGCCGTCGTAGATGAGCTCGGCGTAGCGGTGCTCGAGCGCCAGCTTCTGGCGCTGCAGGTCGCGCTCGAGGGTGAGCCCCTCGAGGTCGCGGTGGGCGGTGATGAGGGCGAGCGATCCCGGGGCCTCGTAGGTCTCGCGGCTCTTGATGCCGACCCGTCGGTTCTCGACCATGTCGAGCCGGCCCCAGCCGTATGCCCCGACCACCTCGTTGAGGGTGGAGATCAGGTCGTGCGGGGCGAGCGCCTCACCGTCGATGGCGACCGGGAAGCCCTGCTCGAAGGTGACGACCAGCTCGCGCGGCTCGGTGGCGGTTGCCTTGGTCATCTCCCACACGTCCTCGGGCGGGCGGTTCCAGGGGTCCTCCATCTCGCCGCACTCGATGGCGCGACCCCAGAGGTTGTCGTCGATCGAGTACAGCTTCTCCTTCGACGCCGTGATCGGGATGTCGTGGGTGGCGGCGTAGGCGATGCAGTCCTCGCGCGTCATGCCCCACACCCGCACCGGGGCGACGATGTCGAGGTCGGGGGCCAGGGCCCGAGCGCCGACCTCGAAGCGCACCTGGTCGTTGCCCTTGCCGGTGCAGCCGTGGGCGATGGCGTCGGCGCCGTGCTGGCGGGCAGCGGCCACGAGGTGCTTGACGATGACGGGCCGCGACAGGGCCGACACCAGCGGGTACTGGTTCTCGTAGAGGGCGTTGGCCTTGAGCGCCGGGCCACAGAAGTCGCGGGCGAACTCCTCCCGGCAGTCGACCACGATGGCCTCGATGGCCCCGGCGCCGAGGGCGCGCTGGCGGATGGCCTCCCAGTCGCCGCCCTGGCCGACGTCGCACGCGACGGTGACCACCTCCAGGCCCATCTCGTCGATCATCCAGCGCACGGCCACCGAGGTGTCGAGGCCGCCGCTGTAGGCAAGGACTGCACGCTTCGCCATGTCGAGCTCTCCGTCTTCCTTCGTCTCGCTGTCGTTGATCAGATCTCGTCTGCCGGCCCCGAGGGGGTCGGCGGGTTCGCCGCGAACCCTCGCCTAGAGGCCCGCCAGGTCGCCCAGGCGGGCGCCCATGGCCGCCCCGCCGACCTCCTCGCTCACCACCACCAGCACGGTGTCGTCGCCGGCCACCGTGCCCACCACGTCGGCGAGGCTGGCGCGGTCGAGCGCCGAGCCGACCACGTGGGCCGATCCCGGCGGCGTGCGCAGCACCACGAGGTTGCCAGAGTGGGCCACCTCGACCACCCAGTCGCCGAACACCCGGCGCAGGTGGTCCTCAGGAGCCACCTGCTCCTTGGGGAGCTCGGGGATGGCGTAGGCGCTCTCGCCGCCGGGCACCCGCACCTTGATGGCTCCCAGGTCGTCGAGGTCGCGCGACACGGTGGCCTGGGTGGCCACCACGCCCTCGGTGGCCAACAGGTCGACCAGCTCCATCTGGTTGTGCACCACGTGCTGCTCGATGAGCTTGGCCACCAGGTGCTGGCGCTGGACCTTGCCGAGCTTGGCCCCCTCCATCACGCCTCCACCAGCCACGCCAGCAGCCCGCGGGCGGCGTGCATGCGGTTCTCGGCCTGGGCCCAGATGCGGCTCTGGGGGCCGTCGAGGACCTCGTCGGTCACCTCCTGGCCGCGGTGGGCCGGGAGGCAGTGCAAGAAGACGGCCTCGGGAGCGGCGTGGGCGAGCAGCTCGGCGTTCACCTGGTACGGGGCGAACACCGGCAGGCGGATGGCCGCCTCGTCC
Source organism: Acidimicrobiales bacterium (assembly GCA_046331175.1). Taxonomy (GTDB): domain Bacteria; phylum Actinomycetota; class Acidimicrobiia; order Acidimicrobiales; family Acidimicrobilacustridaceae; genus JAWKIW01. The sequence continues at coordinate 436,820 of JAXLRI010000003.1, read as the reverse complement.
TCCTGGCCCATCGACACCCAGGTGTCGGTGTAGACCGCGTCGGCACCCGACACGGCGGCGACGGGGTCGTCGGTGAGCACCGGCGTGACGGCGGCCTCGGCCAGGCGGGCCAGGTCGTCGTCGGTCAGCTGGTACCCGGCGGGCGCGGCGATCCGCACCTCCATGCCGCAGCGGCCGGCGGCCAGCGCCAGCGAGCGGCACACGTTGTTGGCGTCGCCGACGTAGGCCACGACCTTGCCGTCGAGGTGGCCCAGGGCGTCCTGCATGGTGAGCACGTCGGCCAGCGCCTGCATCGGGTGCGCGGCGTCGGACAGCAGGTTGACGATGGGCGCCACACCCGTGGCCCGCATGCGCTCGAGGACGGCGTGGTCGTAGACCCGCGCGCCGATGGCGGCGTGGTAGCAGGCCAACGTGCGGGTGACGTCCTCGACGGACTCGCGCTCGTCGAAGCCGACCTCGTCCTTGCGGATGGTCACGGGGTGGCCGCCGAGCTGGACGACCGCCAGCTCCATCGAGTTGCGCGTGCGGGCCGACGGCTTCTCGAACAGCAGGGCCATGCCCTTGCCGGCCAGCACCTGGGGCGGGTCGGGTCGGCGGGCCAGGTCGAGCACGGCCGCCAGCTCGGACACCGACAGGTCGTCGACCTCGAGCAGGTGCCTCACGGTGCTGCCTCCTGGGCGTCGGGGACCGCGGTGGCCAGCACGTCGGCCAGCAGCCCCACGGCCTCGTCGATCTCCTCGTCGGACACGAGCAGCGGAGGGGCGAACCGCAGCGCCGTCGGCGTGACGGCGTTGACGATCAGGCCCCGCGCCAGCAGCTCGGCGCCCACCTGCTTGGCGTCGATGCCGGCGACGAGCTCGGCGGCCAGCAGCAGGCCCTCGCCCCGCACGGTGGCCACACCGGGCAGGGCGGCCAGCGCCTCCGACAGCCGGGCCCCGGCCCGGGCGGCCCGGCCGGGCGCGTCCTCGCGCTCGAGCACGGCCAGCGTGGCTCGGGCGGCGGCCATGGCCAGGGGCTGGCCGCCGTAGGTGGAGCCGTGGTCGCCGGGCTGGAAGGCCGACGCGACCTCGCGCCGGGCCCAGCAGGCGCCGACCGGCATGCCGTTGCCGAGGGCCTTGGCCATGGTGACGACGTCGGGGCGGATGCCGGCGTGCTCGAAGCCGAACCACCGCCCGGTGCGACCGAGGCCGGTCTGGACCTCGTCGAGGATCAGCAGCAGGTTGCGCTCGTCGCACAGCTGGCGCACGCCGGCCAGGTACTCGGGGTCGGCGGGCAGCACGCCGCCCTCGCCCTGGACGGGCTCGAGCAGGACGGCGGCGACCGAGGGGTCGATGGCAGCGGCCAGGGCGTCGAGGTCGTTGAGGGCCACGTGGCGGAAGCCCTCGGGCAGGGGCTGGAAGGCCTCGTGCTTGGCCGGCTGCCCCGTGGCGTGCAGGGTGGCGAGCGTGCGCCCGTGGAACGAGCCGTAGGCGCTCACCACGACGTACCGCCCGTAGCCGGCCCACCGGCGAGCCAGCTTGAGGGCGCACTCGTTGGCCTCGGCCCCCGAGTTGGCGAAGAAGACCTGGCCGCCGCCACCCAGCAGGCGGTCGAGCGTCAGGGCCACCTCGCCCTGCAGGTCGTTGGCGAACAGGTTCGAGACGTGGACCAGCGTGCGGGCCTGGTGGGCGAGGGCGTCGGCGACCTCGGGGTGGGCGTGGCCGAGGCTGGTGACCGCCAGGCCGCAGAGGAAGTCGAGGTAGCGCCGTCCGTGGCGGTCCCACACCTCGGTGCCGCTCCCCCGCACCAGCTGCACCGACGGGGCGCCGTAGGTGGGCATGAGCGGGCAGTGGTCGAGGCCGGCCGGTGCGCCCATGGCGGCGGCGTGCTGCTCGGCGGCGCTCATGGTGCGCCCTCCGCGATCATCGTGCCGACGCCGGCGTCGGTGAACAGCTCGAGCAGCAGCACGTGCGGGAGGCGGCCGTCGAGCAGATGGGCGGAGCGGACGCCCCCCTCGACGGCGGCGAGGCAGGCCTCGATCTTGGGGATCATCCCGCCGGTGAGCACGCCGTCGGCGATCAGCTGGTGCAGCTCGGCCGGGGTGGCGTGGGAGATGAGGCTCGTGGGGTCGTCGAGGTCGCGCAGGAGGCCGGCGATGTCGGTGAGGTACACGACCTTCTCGGCACCGAGGGCCGACGCGATCGAGGCGGCCACCGTGTCGGCGTTGATGTTGTAGGCCTGGCCCGACTCGTCGGCCCCGATGGTGGAGACCACCGGGATCAGGTGCTCGGCCACGAGCCGCTCGAGGATGGCGGGGTTCACCGCCTCGACGTCGCCGACGAAGCCGAGGCTCGGGTCGCGCATCTCGGCCCGGATGAGCCCGGCATCCTCGCCCGACACGCCGACGGCGACCGGCGCCAGCACGTTGATGGCCGACACGATCTCGCGGTTGACCTTGCCCACGAGCACCATGCGGGCGACGTCGAGGGTCTCGGCGTCGGTGACCCGGCGGCCGTCGCGGAACTCGGGGACCATGCCGAGGCGGCCCATCAGGTCGTCGATCTGGGGACCACCGCCGTGCACGACGACGGGGTGGATGCCGACCGTGTGCAGCAGGACGATGTCCTCGGCGAAGCGGGCGGCCAGGTGCGGGTCGACCATGGCGTGGCCGCCGTACTTGACCACCACCGTGGCCCCGGCGAAGGCGCGGATGTAGGGCAGCGCCTCGATGAGGACGGCGGCGCGGTCGTTGGCGACCGCCAGGTCGACGGGGGCCTCGGGCGCGGGCGTGGTCATGACGTCCCCATGTTCTCGTCGACGTAGGCGTGGGTGAGGTCGTTGGTGTAGATCGAGCCCTCGCCGTCGCCCACCCCGAGGTCGGCGACGATCTCGAGGTACCGGCCCTCCATGTGCTCGGCGACGGCCTCGCGGTCGTGGTCGACCTCGACGCCGCCATCGGCCACCACCACGCCGCCGTAGCTGATGCGGATGCGCTCCTGCTCGAACTCGATGCCAGCGCTGCCGAGCTCGCTGGCGATGCGGCCCCAGTAGGGGTCCTTGCCGTACCACGAGCACTTGCACAGGTTGGAGTGGGCGACCTTGCGGGCGCCGACCATCGCCTCGTGGTCGCTGGCCGCGCCGACCACCTTCATCCACACGGACTTGGTGGCCCCCTCGGCGTCGAGGACCATCTGCTCGGCGAGCGACTGGCACGCCTCCCACACCGCCCCGGCCAGCTCGTCGGGGTCGACCGGGCCGGCCACCCCGCTGGCGAGCAGCAGCACCGTGTCGTTGGTGGACGTGCAGCCGTCGGTGGTCATGGCGTTGAACGTGGTGTCGACCCCGTGCCGCAGGGCGTGCAGCAGGGCGTCGTGGCCGGCCGCGGCGTCGGTCGTGAGGACCGCGAGCATGGTGGCCATGTTCGGGGCCAGCATCGCAGCCCCCTTGGCCATGCCGCCGACGGTGAACCCGGGCCGCCGCACGACGACCTCCTTGGCGAACGTGTCGGTGGTGCGGATGGCCTCGGCGGCCGCCCGGCCGTGCTCGTCGTCGGGCCCGAGGGCGGCGGCCGCCTGGGGCACGCCGGCCACGATCCGGTCGATGGGCAGCGGGATGCCGATGAGCCCGGTGGAGCACACCAGCACCTCGTGCGGGTCGACGGCGAGCGCCTCGCCGACCGCTGCGCACATCGCCTGCGCGTCGGCCAGCCCGGCGGCACCGGTGGCGGCGTTGGCGTTGCCGCTGTTGAGCACGACGGCCCGGGCCCGGCCCCCCGTGCGACGGAGGTGCTCGCGGCTGACCTGCACCGGCGCCGCGGTCATCTTGTTCTGGGTGAAGACCCCGGCGGCGCCGGCGGTGGCGTCGGCCACGACCAGGGCGAGGTCGGGGTCGCCGCTGTCCTTGACGCCGCAGGCGACGCCTGCGGCCCGGAAGCCCTTGGGGGCGGTGACGCTCATGGGTACGTCCCGACGAGGGGGAGGCCGGTGGTCTCGGGCCGACCGAGGGCGAGGTTGGCGCACTGCAGGGCCTGGCCCGAGGCGCCCTTGGTGAGGTTGTCGATGGCGCTGATGGCGACCACCAGCCCCGTGCGGGCGTCGGCCCGGACCGTGACGTGGGCGGCGTTGGACCCGAGGGTGGCCTTGGTGGAGGGCGAGCCGTCGGTGACCACCACGAACGGCTCGTCGTCGTAGGCCTCGTGGTAGAGGGCCAGGAGGTCGTCGGTGGTGGCGTCGCCGGTGGGGCGGGCGTAGCAGGTGGCGAGGATGCCCCGGTTCATCGGCGCCAGGTGCGGCGTGAACAGCACCGACACCGGTCCGTCGGCTGCCACCCGGGAGAGGTTCTGCTCCATCTCCGGCGTGTGCCGGTGGGTGAGCAGGCCGTAGGCGGTGAAGTCCTCGTCGACGGCGCAGAAGGTGGTGGTGGCCTTGGGGCCCCGGCCGGCACCGGACACGCCGCTGGCGGCGTCGACGACCAACCCGGTGGGCTCGACGGCGCCGGCCCGCAGCAGCGGGGCCAGGGCGAGGGTGGCCGCCGTCGGGTAGCACCCGGGCACCGCGACGCGGGCGGCGCCGACCAGGTCGTCGCGGAACAGCTCGGGCAGGCCGTAGGCGAAGGTGGGCAGGAGGTCGGGGGCGGTGTGGGGTTCGCCGTACCAGATGGGGTACAGCCCGGCGTCGCGGAGGCGGAAGTCGGCGGCCAGGTCGAGCACGTGGCCGACCCGCCCGACCAGCTCGGGGACGATCGCCTGCGACGCGCCGTGGGGCAGGCCGAGGAAGGCGACGTCGACCCCGTCGACCGCGGCGGGGTCGTGGGGGGCGAAGACGAGGTCGGGGTAGGCCGCAGCGAGGCTCGGGTACAGGGCGGCGACGGCGGTGCCGGCCTGGGAGTCGCCGGTGGCCACGACCACCTGCAGGTCGGGGTCGCCGGCGAGGAGGCGCAGCAGCTCGGCGCCGGTGTAGCCCGAGGCCCCGATGATGGCGACGGAGGTCATCGCAAGAGCATACACGCCCCCGCATGACTATGCAGGACGGTTCCGCGGCCGCCCTCCCGTGCCAGCATGCGGGCCATGGAGAAGCTGATGTACCTGCTGTGGACCGACGGCGACCGGGCCGACACGGCCCGGCTGGCCCTCGACGACCTGGCGCCCGACCTGCTGGCGCTGGACCCCCCGCAGCTGTCGATGGACGTGGCCGACCCCGAGGGCGAGTTCGCCACGCCCCTGCCGCCCGATCCCGCCGATCCCCCGCCCACGGCGGCGGTGTCGCTGTGGCTGCACACGCTCGACCACCGCGGCCCGTTCGAAGCGCGACTGGCGGCGACCGGCGGTCGCCTCGCCGGCTACCTCGTGACCGAGTCGATCCCCACCGAGTACGGCCAGAGCCGCTGGTCGGGCCCTCGCGACTGGCCCGACGGGCAGCGCTCCCCCGGCCCGCTCCTGCTCACCCTCATGGAGCGGCCCGAGCGGCTCACCGACGAGGCCTGGCTGGCCCACTGGTACGGCGTGCAGACCCCGATGTCGACCGCCATCCAGCCCCGCATCCGCTACGTGCGCAACGCGGTCGTGCGCCCGCTCACCGCCGAGGCCCCGCCCTACCGCGGCATCGTCGAGGAGGTGTGGCCGTCCCGCGAGGACATCGAGGACCCCATGCGCTTCTACCTCGCCGACGGCGACGACGACCTGCTCGCCCGCAACATGACGACCATGGTCGAGTCGGTCACCGCCTTCCTCGACATGGACCGCATCCGGCTCGCCGCCATGAGCGAGCACCTGCTGAAGACCTGGTGGCCGACCGATCGCTGACGGGCGAGGAACCGGCCGCCCGGGCGTCAGGCGGGCGCCGGCGAGCTGGGCTCGCGCAGGCCGGCCGCGACGGCCTCCAGGGCGCAGGCGAGCGCCGAGACCTGGTCGGCGTCGAGCCGGTCGAACAGCCGGGCCCGGACCCCCTCGAGGTGGGTGGGCGACGCCTGGGCCAGCCGCTTGTAGCCGGCGCGGGTGAGCACGGCGAAGCTGCCCCGTCGATCGGTGGGGCACGCCTCGCGCCGCACCAGGCCCTCGCGCTCGAGGCGGTCGACGGTGTGGGTGAGGCGGCTGCGGGTGACCAGGGCCTGGTCGGCGAGGTCGCTCATGCGCAGGCGGTGCCCGTCGGCCCGCTCGAGGTTGACCAGCACCTCGTACTCGGCGGCCGAGAGGTCGTGGTCGCGCTGCAGCTCGCGGTCGAGCTGGTCGAACAGCAGGCCGTGGACCTGCAGCAGCGCCAGCCAGGCCCGCATCTCGTCGTCGTCGAGCCACCTCGTCGCAGCCATGCCCCCAACTCTAGGGCCCCGACGCCGTCCGGGATGATTGAACGTGAAATCGGTGTTGGTTCCGGTGACGGCGGACGACCGTCGACCCGACACGCGACGACCCGAGGAGGACCCGATGGCGGACGCCCTGTTCACCGAGGCCGAGGCGGCCTACCTGGCCGACCAACCGCTGCTCCGGCTGGCCACGGCCCGGCCCGACGGCAGCCGGGTCGACGTGGCCCCGCTCGGCTTCCGCTTCGACGGCGAGCGCTTCCACCTGACGGGCTACGACATCGCCAAGACGATGAAGTACTTCCACATCAAGGCCAACCCGCACGTGGCGCTCGTGGTGGACGACCTCGCGTCGGTCGACCCGTGGACGCCGCGCGGCGTGAAGGTGCACGGCCGGGCCGAGGTGCACACCGACGCCGCCGGCCGCAGCACCATCGAGGTCACGCCCACCCGGGTCTGGTCCTGGGGGCTCGAGGCACCGGCCTTCGGCGCCGACGGCCCGATCCAGCGCCGGGCCGAGGCCTGACCGGCGCCGCCGCGATCCACCGCCCCGATCCGCCACCACGATCCGCCACCACGATCCGCCCGCCCCGATCCGCCCGCCCCGATCGAACGCCCGAGGAGACCCGCCATGCCGACCACCACCCCCACCCCCACCAAGCCGGTGGCCGCCGTGCTCGACGCCGTCGAGACCCTGGAGGGCGCCGGGTTCGTCGTGCGGCGACCGTTCCCCGTCGGCCGCCTCGAGCAGATCGACCCCTTCCTGCTGCTCGACCACATGGGCCCCGCCGAGCACGAGCCGGGTGAGGCCCAGGGCGCGCCCGACCACCCCCACCGCGGGTTCGAGACGGTCAGCTACCTGCTCGCCGGCGAGCTCGAGCACGAGGACTCCGCCGGGCACCACGGCATCCTCGGCCCTGGCGACGTGCAGTGGATGACGGCGGGCGCCGGCGTCGTCCACTCCGAGATGCCGTCGCGCCGCTTCCAGCGCGAGGGCGGCACGGTCCACGGCTTCCAGATCTGGGTGAACCTGCCCCGCGAGGCCAAGATGATCCCGCCTCGCTACCAGGAGGTGCCGGCGGCGTCGATCCCGCGGGTCGAGCAGCCCGGCGTGGTGGCCCGGGTCGTCGCCGGCGAGGGCCACGGCGTGCGGGGCGCGGTCGAGACCCACACGCCGATCACCTACGTCCACCTCACGGTCGAGCCGGGCGCGTCGATCCGGTGGCCGGTGCCCGCCGACTGGAACGCCATGGTCTACGCCATCAGCGGCGACGGCCGGGTCGGCGACGACGCCACCGTGGTCGCCGAGGGCCAGCTCGCCGTGCTCGCCCGAGTCGACGGTGACGTGGTCGTGGCCGTGCCGGCCGATTGGACCGAGCCCCTGGAGGCGTTGCTGCTCGCCGGGCGGCCCATCAACGAGCCGCTGTTCCGCTACGGCCCGTTCGTGATGAACACCAAGGCCGAGATCGTCCAGGCGATCGAGGACTTCCAAGCCGGGCGGCTGGGCCAGATCGCACGGGACTGAGCCCGGCGCGCTCCCTCAGCCGCGCAGGCGGGCCGGCAGGCGGCCCTGCACGGCGTCGATCACCGCGGTGCGCACCTCGGCCACCTCGGCGTCGGTGAGCGTGTGGTCGACCGCCTGCAGGCGCAGGGTGAACGCCAGGCTGCGGCGCCCCTCCCCCACCTGCTCGCCCCGGAACACGTCGAAGAGGCGCACCCAGGCCAGCAGCGGACCGGCCGCATCGCGGATGGCCTCCTCGACGGCGGCGGCGGGCGTGCCCTCCTCGACCTCGAAGGCGAGGTCGATGTCGGACGAGGGGAAGCGGCTCACCTGGCGGTAGGGGCGCTCGCCGTGGGGCACGGCCAGCAGGGCGTCGAGGTCGACCTCGAGCCACCCGACCCGCTCGCCGACCGAGAACGCCGCGGCCACGGCCGGATCGATCTCGCCGACGGCGCCCACGAGCTGATCGCCCACGAGCAGCTCGGCGGACCTCCCGGGGTGCAGCCCGGCGACCGCGACCTGCTCGATGCGGGTGCCGGTGAAGGCCAGCTCGGCGACGAGCGTGCGCCACACGTCGAGGGCGTCGACGGCGTCGTGGCCGGCGAGCGCCACGCCGAGCGTCTCGCGCTCGTCGGGCAGCACCTCGCCGGGGCGGGGCGGACCGAAGACCTTGCCGATCTCGAACAGCTGCACGCCGTCGACGCGGTGCGCCTCGTTGTGGGCCAGCGACCGCAGCAGCCCCGGGCGCAACGAGGTGCGCAGGACCGACTCCTCGGCGGCGAGGGGGTTGGCCAGCGTGACGTAGCCGCCCTCGAGGCCGGCCCGCTCGAGGTCGCCGGGGGCGAGGAACGGCAGGGGCATGGCCTCGTCGATCCCCAGGCCGACGAGCACCTGGCGGATGCGGCGGCGGTCGCGCTGGCGCGGGGTGAGCGATCCGGTGTGCACGCCGTGGGGCAGCCGGCTCGGCAGCGCCGAGTAGCCGTGGTGGCGGGCCACCTCCTCGACGACGTCGGTCTCGGTGGTGGTGTCGGGCCGGAAGCCCGGCACCACGACCTCCTGGACGGCGTCGGGACCGTCGGCGGTGGCCGGGAAGGTGAAGCCGATGGGCTCGAGCAGCTCGCGCACGCGCTCGCCGGTGAAGCCGGTGCCGAGGAGGGCGCTGACGCGCGGGGTGCGCACCTGGATGGGCGACCGGTCGGGCAGCCGACCAGGCGCGTCGACCGCCCCACCTTCGAGCCGGGCCCCGGCCGGCGCCAGCAGCTCGGCGAAGCGTCGGGCCGCGAGCCCGACGGCGTCGGGGTCGGTGCCGCGCTCGAAGCGGGCCGAGGCCTCGCTGCGCAGGCCGAGGCGCTTGGAGGAGCGGGCGATGGTCATGGGGTCCCACCACGCCATCTCGAGCAGGACCGACGTGGTGGTGGCGTCGATCTCGGTGCTGGCCCCGCCCATGACGCCGGCGATGCCGATGGCCGCGTCGGTGCCGTCGGCGATGACGCCGTCGCCGGGGCCGAGCACCCGCTCGACGTCGTCGAGGGTGACGATGCGCTCGCCGTCGCGGGCCCAGCGCACCCGCAGGGCGCCACCGGGCACCTTGGCGAGGTCGTAGGTGTGGTTGGGCTGGCCCAGCTCGAGCATCACGTAGTTCGAGACGTCGACCACGCTGTTGATGGGCCGCATGCCGAGGGCGGTCAGGCGGTTGGCCAGCCAGCGGGGCGACTCGCCCACCGAGATGCCGTCGAGGACCCGGGCGAGGAACCGGCCGCACAGGTCGGGGTCGACGATGTCGACCGAGCAGCGGCCGGCGGCGTCGCCAGCGAGCTCGACCACCACCGGCTCGGGGATGGCGAACGGGATGCCGAGGCGGGCGGCCAGGTCGCGGGCGACGCCGGCCACCGACATGGCGTCGGGCCGGTTCGGGTTGATCTCGAGGTCGTAGAGGACGTCGCCGGCCAGACCCAGCGCGTCGGCCACGTCGACGCCCAGCGGCGCGTCGCCCGCGAGGATGAAGATCCCCGAGTGGTCGTCACCGAGGCCCAGCTCGCGGCCCGAACACAGCATCCCGTTGGACCACTCGCCGCGCAGCTTGCGGCGCTCGATCTTCATGCCGTCGGGCATGACGGTTCCGAGCGTGGCCAGCGGCACGTGGTCGCCCACGGCCATGTTGAAGGCGCCGCAGCAGATCTGGAGGGCCTCGCCGTCGCCCAGGTCGACGTCGACCAGCTGGATCTTGTCGGCGTTGGGGTGGGGCCGGAGCGCCAGCACCTCGGCGACGACGATGCCACCCAGGCCCTCGTCGAGGCGGTCCATCGACTCGACCGCCATGCCGAGGTCGCTCATCTCGTCGCCGAGCGCGACCGGGTCCCCCTCGAACGGGGCGAAGTCGCGCAGCCACGACAGCAGGACCTTCATCGGCGCGCCTGCGCCGCGGTGGCCGTCATCAGAACTGCTCCAGGAAGCGGTCGTCGTTGGTGAAGAGGTCGCGGATGTCGTCGATGCCGTGGCGCTGAGTGGCCAGGCGGTCGATGCCGAACCCGAAGGCGAAGCCGGTCCACTCCTCGGGGTCGTAGCCGACCGCCCGGAAGACGTTGGGGTGGACCATCCCGCAGCCGCCCAGCTCGAGCCACCCGGTGTTGCCGCAGCTGCGGCACCCGGCGCCCTCGCAGAAGACGCACGAGATGTCGTACTCGGCCGAGGGCTCGGTGAACGGGAAGTACGAGGGGCGCAGCCGCGAGTGGATCGACGAGCCGAAGTAGGCCGAGGTGAACGCCTCGAGCGTGCCGGCGAGGTCGGCGAAGGAGATGCCGCGGTCGACGACGAGGCCCTCGATCTGGTGGAACACCGGCATGTGCGACGCGTCGGCGGTGTCGCGGCGGTACACCCGCCCCGGCATGACCGCGTAGATCGGTGGAGGTCCCCCGGTCATCACCCGGATCTGCACCGGCGACGTGTGCGTCCGGAGCAGGATCGTCTCGGGGTCGCCGAGGTCGAGGTAGAGGGTGTCCCACATGCCGCGAGCCGGGTGGGCCTCGGGGATGTTGAGGGCCTCGAAGTTGTACCAGTCGGTCTCGACCTCGGGGCCCTCGGCAACGGTGAAGCCGAGCCCGACGAACACGTCCTCGAGCCGCTCGACGGTCTGGGTCACCAGGTGCAGGTGCCCGCGACGGTGCCGGGCGGGGTGCTCGGTGAGGTCGAGGCGCTCGGCCTCGAGCCGCGTTCGACGCTCGGCGGCCTCGAGCTCGGCGAGGCGCTCGGCGAGCACGCCCTCGACCTCGGCGCGGGCGGCGTTGAGCGCCTGGCCGGCGGCCTTGCGCTCCTCGGGCTCGAGCGAACCGAGCCCCTTCTTCAGGGCCGTGAGCGGTCCGGCCTTGCCGAGCACCTCGGTCTCGACCGCCTTGAGCTCGTCGACGGTTGCGGCGCCGCGCACGCGGGCCAGGGCGTCGTCTCGATGGCGGCCGATGTCGTCGAGCATGGGAGCACCACCCTGTCCCGTCGGCGGGTCGGCCGACAAGTCCGTTGCCAGCCGGTCGAGGCCCTCGGCCACGTCGGTCGGCCTACCCCGCCGCTCGACGCTGCCGAGCCGCCTCGAACAGCACCACCGTGGTGGCCGTCGCGACGTTGAGGCTCTCGGCGGTCGCCGCCATCGGGATCGTGACCTGGTGGTCGAGCCGATCGACGACGTCGGTGGGCAGCCCGTGGGCCTCGTTCCCGGCCACCAGGGCGACCTCGGCGGCCAGGGGGACGTCTTCGGGCGCATCGCCGCCACCCACCACCAACCCGGCGGTGACCACCCCGGCCTGCCCGAGTGCCGCCAGCACGTCGTCGAGGCCGGCGTCGACGACCAGGGGCAGTCGGAACAGCGCACCGGCGCTGGCCCGCACCACCTTGGGGTTGGTGAGGTCGACGCCGCCGACCGCCACGACCCCGGCGGCGCCGGCTGCGGCCGCCGACCGGACGATGGTGCCGGCGTTGCCGGGATCGGCCACGTCGACCAGGACCACCAGCGGGCCGTCGCCGGTGGCGGTCCGCTCGACCACCCCGGCGAGCGGGGCCGGCGCCCAGGCCGCCACGGCGACGATGGGCGGCGGGTGCTCCGTGGTGGCGACGCGTGCCACGACGCCGTCGGCGGCGCACCGCAGCGTGGCTCCGACCGCCTCGGCACGGCGGGCCAGGGCCCACAGGTGGTCGGGGGCGCCGGCGTCGACGAGCACCTCGCGCACCTCGACCCCGGCGGTCAGCGCCTCGTCGAGCAGCGTGGGGCCCTCGACCACCAGCGCACCGGCCTCACGACGCGCGCTGCGGCGCCTCGAGAGGCGCCGCAGCGAAGCGATGTGCGGGTTGCGGGCCGACAGCGGCGGGGGCCGGTCGGCCATCAGCGTGCCCGAGGGGACCGGGCGGTGCGCCTCAGGAGGCCTCGGCCTGGGCGGCCGGGACGGCCTCGGACGCCACCTTCACCAGGGCGGCGAAGGCCGCCGGGTCGGTGACGGCGAGGTCGGCCAGCACCTTGCGGTCGACCTCGATGTCGGCGGCCTTCAGCCCGGCGATGAACCGGCTGTAGGAGATGCCGTTGAGCCGGCAGGCGGCGTTGATGCGTTGGATCCACAGCTTGCGGAACTCGCCCTTGCGGGCCCGGCGGTCGCGGAAGGCGTACTGCAGCGAGTGCATCACCTGCTCGTTGGCCGAGCGGTACGAGCGGCTCTTGTTGCCGTAGTAGCCCTTGGCCCGCTCGAGGGTGGCGCGGCGGTGCTTCTTGGAGTGGACGGCGCGCTTCACTCTGGCCATGGGGACTCCTTTCGAGGGGGGTGGCGGGGCCGGGTCAGATGCCCAGCTGGCGGCGAACGGTGGCGGCGTCGCCCTTGGACAGGTCGAACGTGCCCTTGAGCCGGCGCTTGCGGGCCGGGCTCTTCTTCTCGAGGATGTGGTTGAGGTTCGCCTTGCGGCGGCGGAGCTTGCCCGAGCCGGTCTGCTTGAAGCGCTTGGCGGCGCCGCGGTGGGTCTTCATCTTGGGCATGGCGGGTTGGTCTCCAGGTTCCGGGGGGACGGACGAGCCTTGTCGGTGGGGTCGGGGGCGCGCCAATCGGTGGGCGTGGACGCCAGGTGCTGCGCAGAGCGGGGCGTCAGGCGGTGGCGGTGTCGGCGGGGGCCTCGGCGACCTCGACCGGTGGCGTTGCCACGGCCGGGGCTGCCGCCTCGACGGGGGCGTCCCCGTCGGCCTCGGCGTCGCCGTCGCGCTTGTGGGCCGCCTGGGCCCGCTTGTCGGGGGCGAGGACCATGGTCATGTTGCGCCCGTCGAGCTTGGGGTAGATCTCCACCCGGCCCACGTGGGCGACCGCCTCGGCGACCCCGTCGAGGATCTTGCGACCCAGCTCGGGGTGGTACACCTCGCGGCCGCGGAACATGATCGTGACCTTGACCTTGTGCCCCTCGCCGAGGAAGCGCTCCACCTTCTTGGTCTTGGTGTCGAAGTCGCCCTGACCGATCTTCGGCCGGTACTTCATCTCCTTGACCACGACGTTGGACGCCTTGCGGCGGGACTCCTTGGCCTTCTGCGCCTCGTTGTACTTGTACTTGCCGTAGTCCATGATCCGGCAGACCGGCGGGGACGCCTTGTCGGCGACCTCGACCAGATCCAGCTCCTGCTCACGGGCCATGGCCAGCGCCTCGGGCAGCGGCTTGATGCCGATCTGCTGCCCGTCGGCGCCGATGAGGCGCACCTCGCGGGCGCGGATGCGGTCGTTGATCCTCGGCTCGTTGTTGGCCTGCGTCGCTATGGCCGTTCACTCCTCATCAATGCGCAGCTTCCTCCTGGCACGTCGGACGGGGGGACGACGCCCGGACGCGCAAGCGGCGGGCGCCGGGAAGCCGACGACCGCCGCGGACCGGCGCCAGCGCCGGTTCGGGAGACCTTCGAACCCGTCGCACGCGCCCGGGGGCGGTGGCCGGGTGGGGGGCGGAGCCCCCGCTTCCGTCTCGGGAGGCAGGGCCTCCCAGCTGGACCGGGGAGCGGGCTCCCCGTATGTGCGCCTCCGGCACGGCGGACCGGGCCGGGGGCAAGGCGTCCTAGAGTACCACCGCAGCGGCCGGCGACCCAGGTGGGCCGCCCGAGCCCGTCGAAACGGAGCGAACGCGATGAGCCTGTGGACCCCTGGTGGCGAGGTGCCGGTCGAGCGGAACCGGCCGAGCCGACCCGAGCCCGAGCCGCCGGCCGGTGGCGCGTCCGAGCTGGTGGGCGGGCCCGACCTCGACGACCTCAGCCCCGAGGAGCGGGCCCAGGCCGAGGCCTTCATCGCCCAGATGGCCGAGACCCAGCGCCAGATCGCCGCCACGCCGATCGCCCAGCTGGTGGCCAACCACGTCGCCGGGTTCTACGAGCTGGCGGCCATCAAGCTGAGCCAGCAGCCGCCCATGCTGGCCGACGCCCGCGTCGCCATCGATGCCATGGCCGCCGTGCTCGAGGTGGTCGGCGGTGAGCTGGGCGAGGACGGGCCGCCGCTCGTCGAGGCGCTGCGGAACCTCCAGATGGCCTTCGTGCAGCTCACCAACGAGGCTGGGGGCGACGACGGCGGCCACGAGGCGCCCACCGCCTGACCGACGCTCCCGGGCCGGGGTCGGGCGCGGGCCTCGAACGCCGTCGAGGTCGCGCCCCGACCCGGGCGACGTCAGCCGGCGAGGTCGCGGCGCTCGAACAGCACCACGGCGGCGGCCACGAGCACCAGGTCGACCAGCACCAGCGCGGCGAGGTGGCCGAGCGGGACCCCGCGCGTCATGGCCCCGTCGGTGGCGTACCAGAACGCCGAGGCGTAGCGGGCCGGCTCGAGCCACGAGGCGATGCCGGCGAGGCTGGCGACCAGGTACGACGCCACGCCGACGCCGGCGGCCACGCCGTCGGCCAGCCCCTTGCCCCCGGTGGCGCAACCCACGGCCAGGGCCAGGCCGGCGGCGCTGCCGCCGAGCAGCACCAGGGCCAGCGAGGCCACCGACAGGCGGGCGACGTCGACGTCGAGGCCCACCAGCCGGCCACCGACGACCACCGTCAGCCAGAGCACGAAGCCGATCACGACCAGCTCGACCAGCACGGCCAGGGCGGCCTGGAGCACGTAGGAGCGACGGCGCACCGGGTAGGCCAGCACCAGGTCGAGCACGCCCGTCTCCTCCTGGCCTGCCACCGCCGCCGCCCCGCGGGAGGCGCCGAAGATGACGTAGAGCAGGGGCACGATGGCCGAGAACAGGTAGGTGTTCAGGAAGGTCGAGGCCTGGGCCAGGTCGAAGCTGGCGGCGTCCATGCCGAACAGGGCCAGCAGGGCCTTGGGGTAGCTCTTGGCGATCTCGGCCATGCCCGGTTGGTTCCGCAGGCTCGGGTAGACGGCGAGGATCATGGCGGCGTAGGACACGAGGCCCACCACCCACCACACCAGCGGCCGTCGATGGCCGGCGAGGTTGCGGGCGGTGACGGGCAGGCTCACCGGTCGCCTCGGTAGTAGGTGAGGAAGATCTCCTCGAGATCGGCCGGGCGGCTCAGGAGGTCGACCACCTCGTGGTCGGCGGCCGCCCGCAGCACCGGGCGGATCGAGCCGGTGATGCTGAAGCTCACCAGGTCGCCCCGCACGGACACGTCCGAGACGCCCGGCAGGTCGGCGAAGGCGTGGGGATCGGGAGGCGTGCCCGGGGCGAAGCGGACGTCGACCCGACGGCTGGCCCGGGCCCGCAGCTCCTCGACCCGCTCGACGGCGACCAGCTGCCCGTCGCGGATGATGCCGACGCGATCGGCGACGTGCTGCACCTCGTCCAGCGAGTGCGAGGAGAGGAACACGCTGCGCCCGGCGGCGACGGTCTCGCGCAGGAGGGCGTGGAACTCCTCCTGCATCAGCGGGTCGAGGCCGCTCGTGGGCTCGTCGAGCACGAGCAGCTCGGCGTCGTGCATGAACGCCTGGACGAGCCCGATCTTTTGGCGGTTGCCCTTGGACAGCTGGGCGATGGGTCGCTCGAGGTCGACCTGGAAGCGCTCAACGAGGCCGTCGAGGGCCGCCTGGTCGAGACCGCCCCGCAGCTCGCCGAGCCACTCGACGTGCTCGCGCCCGGTGAGGCGCTCGTAGAGGGCGAGGTCGCCGGGGAGGTAGCCGACCCGGCGGCGGATCTCGAGGCTGTCGCGCCGGCTGTCGAGGCCCACGACCTCGGCGGTGCCAGAGGTGGGTCGCAGCAGGTCGAGGAGCGTGCGGATGGTGGTGGTCTTGCCGGCGCCGTTGGGGCCGAGGAAGCCGAACACCTCGCCCTCGTCGACCTCGAGGTCGAGGTCGACGACGCCCCGGGACCGCCCGTAGGACTTGGTCAGCGCACGTGTGGCGATGACGGCCATCCCAGGACCGTAGCCCCGGCGGCGGCCCCGAGCGGGCGGGCCCCGCACGTGGACGGCCGGCGTGGCCAGGGCGACCAGCCTGGTCCGACGCGAGCCGATCAGCCCGACGCGACCGGCTCGGCGAAGGGCCGCATCGACCGGTGCTCAGACCGGCTCGACGTCGGTGGCCTCCCACCGCCCCTGCCGGCCGGCGACCACCGAGAAGCGCACGGCGGTGCCGGCGGCGATGGTCCGCGACCCGTCGGCGATGGCGGTGCAGTGCACCAGGTAGGTGACGCCGTCGTCGGCCACGACCTCGCCGAGGCCGGCCTCGTCGTCGAAGGCCCGGACGGTGCCCCGGGCAGCGCGGGAGGTGGCGGCCACGTCAGTGGATGATCTTGGCGATCGGGAGCTCGATGATGTCGGTCGCCCCCGCATCGGACAGCGCCGGGATGAGCACGTTGATGGCCGACTTGGGCACGACCGTCTCGACGGCGTAGCCGGCGCCGGCGTGCAGCTCGTTCACGGTGGGCGCCTTCATGGACGGCAGCAGGTCGATGACCTGCTCGAGGGCGTCGCTCCGGCAGTTGAGCTTGACCAGCACCTTGCCCCGGGCCTCGAGGACGCCCTGCAGCAACGTGCGGATCTGGTGCATCGCGTGGCGCTTGTCGGGGTCCTCGTAGGCGGCGGGGTTGGCGATCAGCTCGGTGTAGCTGGTGAGGATCGTGTCGATGATGCGCAGGCCCGCGGCCCGGATGGCCCGACCGGTCTCGGTGATGTCGACGATGCAGTCGACGATGTCGGGCACCTTCGCCTCGGTGGCGCCGTAGGACAGCCGGATGTCGGCCTCGATCCCCTGCTCGGCGAAGTAGCGGCGGGTCAGCTCGGGGTACTCGCTGGACACCCGCACGCCCTGGGGCAGGTCGGAGACCTGCTCGTACGGCGAGTCGTTCGGCACGGCCACGATGATGCGCACCGGGTTGTCGGTGGCCTTGGAGTAGTGCAGCTCGCCGAGGGAGGTGACCTCGCTGGCGGTCTCCTCGACCCAGTCGCGGCCGGTGATGCCGACGTCGAAGAGGCCTTCGGCGACGTAGACGGGGATCTCCTGGGGCCGCAGGATGCGCACCTCGCCGATCCGGGGGTCGTCGATGCCCGCCTTGTAGGTCACCGCCGAATCGCGGTGGACCCGCAGGTCGGCGGCCTCGAACAGCTCGAGGGTGGCCTTCTCGAGGGATCCCTTCGGCAGCACCAGCTTCAACATGGCGGCCAACCTAGCCGTGGTGATCGGAGCCGAAAAAGGCGGTTCGCCGGCCGGTGCGCAGGCCGGGTGACGGCCGCTCCGGCGGGCGCCCGTAGGCTCTCGCCATGCTGCACACGGAGCGACACCTGAGCCACCGGGCCGGCTGGCTGCGGGCCGGCGTGCTGGGGGCCAACGACGGGATCACGTCGGTGGCCAGCCTCGTGCTCGGCGTCGCCGCCGCCTCCGACACCCACAGCGCCGCCGTCACCGCCGGCGTGGCCGGCCTGGTCGGCGGCGCCCTGTCCATGGCGGCGGGCGAGTTCGTGTCGGTCAGCTCGCAGCGCGACACCGAGAAGGCCGACATCGCCCGCGAGACCCTCGAGCTGGAGACGGTTCCCGAGCGCGAGCTCGAGGAGCTGATGTCGATCTACCAGGCGAAGGGCCTGCGCCCCGAGCTGGCCCGGCAGGTGGCCGAGGAGCTGTCGGCCGGGTCGACCGACGACCGCCTCCGGGTCCACATGGCCGAGGAGCTGGGGATCAGCGAGGCGACCCTGGCCCGCCCCGGCCAGGCGGCCGGGGTGTCGGCCGTGTCGTTCGCGATCGGTGCTGCGCTGCCGGTGCTGGCCATCGCCCTGCTGCCCGACGGCATCCGCATCGCCGTCACCGTGGTGGTGGCCCTGGTGACCCTGACCGCCATGGGCTACCTCGGCGCCCGCCTGGGTGGGTCCCCGCCGGTGCGGGCCATGGTGCGCATGCTGATCGGCGGCGGCGCGGCGATGGCCTTGACCATGCTCATCGGCCACCTCTTCGGCACCGTCACCGGGTAGCGGGTGGCCCCGACCGCGAGCTGCGCCCAGAGGCCGATCCACGCCACCTCTGGCAGCGAGGCCGATCGCTCGATCGGCGGCTGGTCAGGCAGCGCGGTCGGCGAGGAGGTGGCTGGCGGCGGCCGACACGCCGGCGACGGTGAGGACCGAGGGCCACGGGCCGATCTTCTTGGCCAGCGGGTGGCTGGCGCCGAAGCCGCCGAGGTAGATGGCGCTGAGCAAGGCGGTGCGGGCGGGGCCGACCTTGCGGTACCAGATGGCGCCGGCGGCCACGCCGAACACGCCGAGCACGGCACCGCCGAGCGGGCGCACCTTGGTCTCGCGGGCCACGAGGTAGCCGCCGACGAGGCCGCTGGCCACCAGCGGCGAGGTGGGGACGTTCGCCATCAGACGCCTTCCTTGATCCGTCGCACCAGGTCGGCCATCTCGACCGCCGTGTGGGCCGACTCGCGGCCCTTGTTGTCGTCGTCGCCCGAGCGGACCTCGGCCTGCTCGAGGTTCTCGGTGGTGAGCACGCCGAACACGATCGGCACGCCGGTCTCGAGCTGGGCCCGCTGGATGCCGGCCGCGCACTCGCCGGCGACGTAGTCGAAGTGGGCGGTGTCGCCCCGGATGACCGCGCCGAGGCCGATGACGGCCTCGTAGCGACCGGTCTGGGCCAGCACCTTGGCCGCCAGCGGGATCTCGAAGGCCCCGGGGACCCACACCTCGACGACGTCGTCGTCGGCCACGTGCAGCTCGCGCAGGCCGACCACGACACCCTCGAGGAGGCGGTTGGTGATGTAGTCGTTGAAGCGACCGCACACGACGGCGATGCGCAGCCCCGTGCCGTCGAGGTCGGCGGCGGCGGGGTTGGCGGACCGGAAGTTGGTGGACACGGCGGGTCGGTCCTCTCAGGCAGCGGTGCGGGTCGTCGGGCTGGGCTCGACGGGGGCAGCCCGGCGTTCAGAACACATCGTCGAGGCCCTCGAGCAGGTGGCCCATGCGCTCGCGCTTGGTGCGCAGGTACTTGATGTTCTCGGGGTTGGGCTTGGACTCGAGTGGCACCCGGTCGACGATCTCGAGGCCGTAGCCCTCGAGGCCGCCGTACTTGGCCGGGTTGTTGGTCATCAGGCGCATGGTGGTGATGCCGAGGTCGACGAGGATCTGCGAGCCGATGCCGTACTCGCGCGAGTCGATGGGCAACCCCAGCTCGACGTTGGCGTCGACGGTGTCGTGGCCCTCGTCCTGCAGCGAGTAGGCGCGGATCTTGTGGCCGATGCCGATGCCCCGACCTTCGTGGCCGCGCAGGTACACGAGCACGCCGAGGCCCTCCTCGGCGATGGTCTGCATCGCGGCTTCCAGCTGCAGGCCGCAGTCGCAGCGCAGCGAACCGAACACGTCGCCGGTGAGGCACTCGCTGTGGACCCGCACGAGGACGTCCTCCTCGCCCTGGACGGCACCGCGCACGAAGGCGACGTGCTGCTCGCCGTCGAGCAGGGACTCGTAGACGTAGCAGGTGAAGTCGCCCCAGTCGGTGGGGATGCGGGCCTCGGAGATGCGCTTGACCAGCTTCTCGTTCTGGCGGCGGTAGCGGATGAGCTCGGCGATGCTGATCATCAGCAGGCCGTGCTCCTGGCAGAACTCGACCAGGTCGGGGACGCGGGCCATGGTGCCGTCGTCGTTGACGATCTCGCACAGCACACCAGCCGGGTAGAGGCCGGCCATGCGGGCCAGGTCGACGGCGGCCTCGGTGTGGCCGGCCCGCTTGAGCACGCCCCCGTCGGAGTAGCGCAGCGGGAAGATGTGGCCGGGGCGGGCGAGGTCGCCGGGGCGGGTGGCGGGATCGATGAGCGCGGTGATGGTGGTGGCGCGGTCGGCCGCCGAGATGCCGGTGGAGGTGCCGTGGCGGTAGTCGACCGAGTACGTGAACGCCGTGCGCTGGGCCTCGGTGTTGGTGTTGTCGCGGACCATCAGCGGGATGTCGAGCTCGTCGAGGCGCTCGCCGGTGAGCGGCGCGCAGATGACGCCGGACGTGTGGCGCACGAAGAAGGCGATCTTCTCGGGGGTCACGGCCTCGGAGGCCATGATGAGGTCGCCCTCGTTCTCACGATCCTCGTCGTCGACCACCACGATGATCTCGCCGCGCGAGATGGCGGCCACGGCCTCGGGGATGGTGGCGAAGGCGTCGGCGTAGTCGGTCCGGGACACGTGCCCTCCTCGGTCGGGCCGGGTGGCGAGGCTACTCAGCGCGGACCGCGGGGAGGAACCCGAGGAGCCGCTCGGTGTACTTGGCGATGACGTCGACCTCGAGGTTGACCCGGTCGCCGGGGCCCTTGCGCCCGAGCGTGGTGACCTCGGAGGTGTGCGGGATGACCGCCACGGTGAAGCCGTCCTCGAGGGGCTCGACGACGGTCAGGCTGACCCCGTCGACGGTCACCGAGCCCTTCTCGACGACGTAGCGCAGGAGCTGCTCGGGGACCCTGATGCGCAGGTCGGGCACCGGATCGACGATCTCGCCGACGGCGTCGACGTGGCCCTGGACGAGGTGGCCGCCGAGGCGGTCCTCGAGGCGGACGGGCCGCTCCAGGTTGACGGGGTCGCCGGGCTGGAGGTCGCCCAGGTTGGTGCGGGCGTACGTCTCGTCGGACACGTCGGCCTCCCACCAGCCCTCGCCCGAGTCGACCAGCGTCAGGCAGCAGCCGTTGACGGCGATCGAGGCACCGAGGCCGGAGCCCTCGAGCACCGTGGAGGCCCGGACCCGGAGCTTGGCCCCCTCGCGCGAGGCGACCTCGCCCAGCTCCTCGACGATCCCGGTGAACATGTGGTCACTCGCTTTCGGTGGTTCCGGCACCGGGCCCGGCCGGCCCGGCAGAGGTGGGCTCGGGTCCGCCCGGCGCGGCCCCCGGGAGGAGGTCCACGCGGAGGTCGTCGCCCAGGTGGCGCACCTCGGCGATGCGCCCCCGCCAGACGTCGGCGATGGTGGCGGCGCCGGGGCCGGCGAACAGGCCGCGGGCATCATCGCCGCCGAACAGCGCCGGCGCCAGGTAGACGACGTAGCGATCGACGAGGCCGGCCCGGTGCACGGCGTGGGCGACACCTGCGCCGCCCTCGACCAGCACCTGCAGCACGCCCCGCCGGCCCAGCTCGTCGAGCACGCCACCGAGGTCGCCCGACAGCTCGAGGCAGGGGTGCACCTTGGCCCCCTCCGGCGCCCGGCCGAGCACGACCCGCAGCGGCTCGACCCCATCGGCCTCGCCGGCGGGCAGGCGCACCGTGAGGGCGGGGTCGTCGGTCCGCACGGTGCCGGCCCCCACCAGCACGGCATCGCTGTCGGCGCGCAGGCGATGGGCGTCCTCGCGCGCCACCGGCCCGGTGATCCACTGGCTGGTGCCGTCGGGGGCGGCCGTGCGGCCGTCGAGGGTGGCGGCCAGCTTGAGGACCACCAGCGGCCGGCCGGTGCGGCGGTGGGTGAGGTACGGGGCCAGCTGCTCGGTGACGGCATCGCCGCCCACCCCGAGGGTGACCTCGATGCCGGCATCGAGCAGGCGGGCCAGGCCCTGGCCGGCCACGAGCGGATCGGGGTCCTCGAGGGCGACGACCGCGCGCCGGATCCCGGCGGCCACGACGGCGTCGGCGCACGGGGGCGTGGTGCCGTGATGGGAGCACGGCTCGAGGGTGCAGTAGAGGGTGGCACCGCGGGCGGCGGCGCCGGCGGCCTCGAGCGCCACGACCTCGGCATGCGGGCCGGTGCGACCGGTGGTGGCGCCGCGGAAGGATCGCCCGTCGTCGGTGACCACCACCGCGCCCACCCACGGGCGGGGCGACACGGACCGGCGGGCGCCGGCGGCCATGGCGATGGCCTCGGCCATCCACGCGTCGTCGGTGGCCGGCCCGCCCCGGGGCGCAGCGGCGGGATCGGCGGGATCAGCGGGATCGAGCGGGGCGGTCATCGGCGGCGAGCCGGCTCAGGGCCGGGAGACCGTGGCCGATCCGACGCCAGCGGAGGGCGGTCGGTCGAATCGGTCGAATCGGTCGAATCGGTCGAGCCGGTCGAGCCGGTCGAATCGGTCGAATCGGTCGAATCGGTCGAGCCGGTCGAGCCGGTCGAATCGGACACGATCGTGGTGAGTTCGACCACTCTACGGGCCGCCCCCGTGGCCGGCAACCCGGCGCGCGATGCTGGCGGGATGCCGGAGACGTCGGAGGACCCGCAGCCGAACGGGGGCCACCGGCCCGCAGGTGCCCGGCGGCGGTGGACCCGTCCCCTCGTCGGCCTGACCGTCGTCGTCGTGGTCACCCTGGTGCTCACCGGCACCGTGCCCCGGGTGGGCGCACCCCCGCCGAGCGCCGACGGCCAGGCCGCCGGTCGGGACCGCCGGGTCCTCGTCGTGCGGGGTGGGCTCGGCACCGCCGGCTTCCTGCAGGGCCGGTCCGACCAGGACCTGTCCGACCTGTTCAACGAGCGCATGGGAGGGCTGGCCCGGTTCGGCGCCCTCCTCGCCGGCGAGGGCTACGAGGTCACCCAGCTCGAGGAGGCTCCCGGTGGGGCCAAGATCGACCTGGGCGTCATCGACCTCGACCGGTACGGGCTGGTGGTCCTCGGCTCGAACAACGCCACCTACGGCGCCGCCGACGCCGCCCGCCTCGCCGCCTACGTGCGCAGCGGGGGGTCGGTCCTGGCCTTCGCCGACGCCAACTACGGCAAGGACTGGCGGGCGGCCGCCGACTCCGACCAGCAGCTGCTCGAACGGTTCGGCCTGACGGTCGGCCAGGACAACGGCAAGCCGCAGGCGCTGACCACCGCCGACTTCGCCGCCCCCGACCACCCCGTGCTCCGCGGCGTCGACGAGGTGGACGGCTACGGCGCCACCGCGTTCACGCTGACGCGAGGCGCTCCCGAGGCCAAGGCCACCATCCTCGCCCGGCCGAACACGCCGGTGCGCGAGAACACCGGCGACGGCTCCCAGCCCGGGCCCGATCGGGCCGCGACCGCCGACGACGGCGCCGTGGTGGCGGTCACCCTCGGCCAGGGCCGGGTGCTCGCCACCTTCGACCGCGACACGTTCTTCGGGACCAGCCTCGCCCAGGCCGGCAACCGCACGTTCACGCTGAACGCGGTCCGCTGGCTCACCACCGGCGCCTGACGGCGCCGAACCACCGGCCGGCCGCCGACCGGCCGCCGCGCCCACGCTGACGACCTGGAGGTCGCCAGCCACCGCCACCGTGGACCACGACGGCACGGTCGCCAGCACCGTCTCACGGCGACGACCTCGAGGTCGCCGGCTACCGCCACGGCGTATCACGACAGCAACGTCGCCAGCGCGGGGGCCAGGGTCAGTGTGCGGTGTCGCCGCCGAGGAGGCGCAGGGCGTGGGGGACGACGTCGAGCACGGCCTCGAGGCACTCGACCGACCCGGCGGTCGAACCGGGCACGTTCAGGATCAGGGCCTGGCCGCGGGTGCCGGCCAGGCCGCGGGACAGGCGCCCGAGCGGGTTCACGAGGCGCATGGCCTCGGCCAGGCCGGGGGCCTCGCGGTCGAGCACAACGCGCGTGCCCTCGGGGGTGAGGTCGCGGGGTCCGAAGCCGGTGCCGCCGGTGGTGACGATCAGGCCGGCGAACCCCTCGGCCAGGTCGACGACGGCTTCGCCGACCTCCTGGCGGCCGTCGGCCACGACCCGGTGCTCGACGACGTCGAACCCGTCGGCGGTGAGCCGCTCGACCAGCGCCGGGCCGGAGCGGTCGTCGCGGCTGCCGGCCACCACCCCGTCGGACACGGTGAGGACCTTGGCGAGCAGCGCCGGTGCAGCGTCGGGATGGGGCACGGCCGGCACCCTAGCTAGCGGTCAGGTGGGGGTGGTGAGGCGGAGCAGCTCCCTGCCATCGGTGCCGGCGTCAGGCATCAGGCAGGGGTGGTGAGGCGGAGGAGGAACATGCCATCGGTGCCGGCGTCGTGGGGCAGGAGGCGGGCGCCGCGACCGACCGGGCGCCAGGGAGCTGCATCGGTGGCCGGTGGCGGGGGCACGGCCACGAGCTCGGGCATGGCGGACGTCAACCACTCGTCGATGCCGACGGTCTCGGCAGCGGTGAGGGTGCACACGCTGTAGACGAGCAGACCACCGGGGCGGACCAAGGTGCGGGCCTCGGCGAGGAGGCGGCGCTGGAGGTCGGCGAGGCGGTCGACGTCGCCGGGAGCGATCCGCCACCGGGCGTCGGGGCGGCGGCGCAGCACGCCGAGGCCCGAGCAGGGGGCGTCGACGAGCACGGCATCGGCGGCCCCGGGGCGAACCGGCACGTGCTGCCCATCGGCCACCACCGGCCACAGGCGGTCGCGGCACCCCAGGCGGTCGGCGTTGGCGGCCACCAGGCCGACCCGCGACGGCCGCAGGTCGGCGGCCACCACCCGGGCACCGACGCCGCCCAGGTCGCCCGCACCGACCTCGACACCCGCGGCCCCACGCGTCCCGCCGGTGCCGGCGATGGCGGTGGCCTTGCCGCCGGGGGCGGCGCAGACGTCGACGACAAGGGCGCCGGCCGGCACGTCGACGGCGGCGGCCACCGCGGTCGAGGCCGGGTCCTGCACGTACCCGTCGGCCCGGGTGTGCACGCTCGCCGACCGGTTCATCGCATCCAGCGCAGCGAGGGCGTCGTCGGCACCGAGGTCGGCGGTCAGGCGGTCGACGATCCAGTCGGGGAAGCTCAGGCGGGTGGCGTCGTCGGGCCAGTCGCGAGGCGCGTCGGCCACCCGGCGCAGCACGGCGTTGACCAGGCCTCGCACCCGCTTGGGAGCGGCGCCGACGGTCGCGTCGACGGCGGCGTGGGCGGGGGTGTCGAGGAAGGCGAGCTGGTAGGCGCCCAGCCGGAGGAGCGCCCGAGCCCGGTCGTCGGGCGGAGTGGTCAGGAAGCGGTCGACCAGCCAGTCGCACGCCCGTCGCATGCGGGTCGTGCCGTAGACCAGCTCGGTGACCAGGCCCCGGTCGCGGGCCTCGAGGTCGCTGCGCTCGAGCAGGGCCGGCAGCACGAGGTTGGCGTAGGCGCCCTCGGCCTCGATGCGCACGACGGCGTCGGCCGCCAGGCGCCGGGCCTCGACCCCGGGCCCGTCGGCGGGTCGCGCCGGTGCGGCCGGTCGCCCGGCGCGGGATCGCCCCTCGCTCGACCGACGCCGACCGGACGTCGAGCCACCTGGCCGTCGGTCCGTCGAGCCGGTGGACGCCGCGCCTCGCGCGGTCTTCGGTCCCGTCGAAGGAGCGCCGCCGGTGCCGGGAGGACGCCCTCCGGACGCTCGGCCAGAGCCGGTCACGCCGAGTCCTGGTCGCCGAGGCGCTCGCCGGGCTCGGGGCGGGCGCCGTTGCGCCACGCCACCGCGTCCTGGCGCCCCTTGCCCTCGGGCTGGACCTCGACCAGCTCGAGCGCACCGTCACCGGTGCCGACCCGCACGCCGTCGATCGCCCCGGGCGCCAGCGACGCTCCCCCGTCGTCGCCACGACCGTCGCCGGCGTCGTCGGCCAGCCGCGTCCGCCACACCTTCAGCCGGCGGCCCCGGAAGGTGGTCCACGCCCCGCCCACCCGCACGACGCGGTGCAGCTCGACGGCCGGGCGGTCCCAGTCGAGCCGGAGGTCGTCGGGACCGAGCTTGTCGGCGTAGGTGGACTCGCCCTCCTGCGGGCGCGGGTCGGTCAACCCCGCGGCCAGGGTGGCGACCAGCAGGTCGGTGCCGACGGCGACCAACCGCGCCCGCAGCTCGTCGGCGGTCTCGTCCGGGCCGATGGGGAGCACCGCCTCGGCGTAGATGACGCCGGTGTCGAGGGTCTCGTCGACGCCCATCACCGCCACGCCGGTCTGCTCGTCGCCGGCCAGGATGGCCCGCTCGACCGGGGCCGCCCCCCGCCATCGGGGCAGGAGCGAGAAGTGCAGGTTGACTATGGGCACGGCGTCGAGCACGTGGGCCTTCAGCAGCCGACCGAAGGCCACCACCACGCCGAGGTCGGCGCCCACGTCGAGCACGTCGTCGACCCGGTCGGTCACCGGCAGGCCGAGGGCCACCGCGGCGGCCTTGACCGGGCTGGGGCTGGTGGCCCCACCCCTCCCCCGCCGCCGGTCGGGCTGGGAGACGACGAGGGCGATGTCGTGGCCGGCGGCGTGCAGCGCCTCGAGCGGTGGGACGGCGGCGGCCGGCGAGCCCAGGTACACGAGGCGGCGCGGGTGCACCGGGACGGCGGCGGGCACGGCCGGGTCAGCGGTGGTCGGCGATGGAGCCGTCGGCGGCGATGACGAGCGACTCCTCGCGCTCGGGCCGCTTGCCGGCCAACATGAGCTCGCGGATGGCCTTCTTGGCCTGCTTGCGCTGCTCGTCGGTGATGCGCTCGGTCATCAAGATGCCGTCGAGGTGGTCGAGCTCGTGCTGGAACACCCGGGCCTCGAAGTCGCTGACCTCGAGCGACACCTCGTTGCCGTCGAGGTCGCGGCCGGTGATGAGCACGGTGCGGGGCCGGAAGATCTCGAAGTAGACGCCGGGGATGGACAGGCAGCCCTCGTTGTAGTCCCACTCGCCGTCGGACTCGGTGATCTCGGGGTTGATCAGCACGCCCTCCTCGCCGTCGTGGTCGTAGACGAAGAGGCGCTTCTGGACGCCGATCTGGGGAGCGGCCAAGCCCACGCCGGGGGCGTCGTACATGGTGGTGAACATGTCGTCGACGAGGCGGACGAGCTTGCCGTCGATGTCGGTGACCTCTTTGGCGCGCTGCTTGAGCACGGGGTCACCGATGACCCGGATGGAGTAGGGCGCCATGGCGAGCAGGGTAGCGTTCGCCTCGCGCCTGTCGGCACCTGCCGCAGCGGCCCGGGCCCATGACCGACCAGTACTTCTCCCCCACCCCCGGCGCCGCCCACCGGCCTCGCCAGGTCACCCTGGCCCTCCCCGACCTGACGGCGACGCTGGCCACCGACGCCGGGGTGTTCTCCCCCGACCGCGTCGACGCCGGCACCCGGCTGCTGCTGCTGGAGGCCCCACCCATCGACGACGCCGCCACCGTCATCGACCTCGGCTGCGGCTATGGCCCTCTGGCGGTGACCGCGGCCCGCCGGGCCCCGGGCGCCACCGTGTGGGCCGTCGACACCAACGAGCGGGCCGTCGAGCTGTGCCGGGCCAACGCCCAGACCGCCGGCGTGGGTGACCGCGTGCACGCCCTCACCGTGCCCGCCGACGACCCGCTGGCCGGCATCCCCGACGACGTGCGCTTCGACGTGCTCTGGTCGAACCCGCCGATCCGCGTCGGCAAGGCGGTGCTGCACGCGCTGCTGCGGGCCGGCCTCGGCCGGCTGGCCCCCGACGGCCACGCCGTGCTGGTGGTCCACAAGCACCTCGGTTCGGACTCGCTGCAGCGCTGGCTGGTCGACCAGGGGTTCCCCACCGAGCGCCTGGTCTCCCGCCAGGGCTACCGGCTGCTGCGGGTGCTCCCCCGCACGGAGGCCTCACCATGACCCGCAACCTCGGCTCGACCGACCTCAAGCGCCTGCACCGGGAGTGGCGGCGGCGCACCGAGGGGCGCGTCGCCCTGCTGCTGGAGGACGTGCAGAGCCCGTTCAACGTGGGCGCCATCTGCCGCACGGCGGCGGCCTACACCGTCGACCACGTCTGGTTCGTCGGCCACACCGCCAACCCCAACGACGCCAAGACCCAGAAGACGGCGCTGGGCACCACCCGCTACCTGCGCTGGGACCACACCGACGACGTGACCGCTGCGGTGGCGGCCGCCCACGGCGACGGCTACCGGGTCGTCGGCGTCGAGCTGGCCGAGGGCGCCACGCCGCTGCACGAGCTGGCCATCGCCGGCGACGTGTGCCTGGCCGTGGGCCACGAGGACCGGGGCCTGTCCAAGGCGGCGCTGGCCGCCGTCGACGATCTCGCCTACCTGCCGATGCTCGGCCGGGTCGGCTCGCTCAACGTCGCCACCGCCACCGCCCTGGCCCTCTACGAGGTCCGCCGCCGGGCCTGGACGAGCTGATCAGTAGCAGTTCGTCTGCCAGCTCACGGTGTTTGCCTCACCGGTGATCATCTGCGCGTAGCCCAGGCTCGGACAGAGAAGGGGCGTCGTGTACCAAGTGGTCCAGGGTTTCCAGACGAAGAGCGCAGGGCCACGTCCGCCATCGTTGTAGGGCCAGTACTGCCACGTCCCGTCGTCCCACTTCGGATACTGGCCTACGTGCCAGAAGCGGGCGGCGTTCCACGTGTTCGAACCAACGACCCCGTCGGCGGTGAGGCCATGATCGGTCTGCCACCACTGTGTGAGGACCGTGGTCCCGCCGTCGAAGACGCCGTCGACGCCGGTACCGGGTAGACCCCAGTGGGAGACGAGCGCCTGCTCCCAGAACCCGGCGGCGTTGCTGTTCGACTTGGGGCACCCGTAGCACAGCACGTCGGTGTTTCCGAAGGCGTACCCGAGGGTCCAGTGCACCGCATGGGCCGGAATCGCCATCGCACCGATCACCAGCACCATCGCCAGACCAAGCGTCGCGACCGCCCGCTTCGGTGTCCCGATCCGCCTCATCGGTTCGCTCCGGTAAGGGTCTTCAGCACGAACTCGGCGCTCTGGGTGTCGAACGACGAGATGAAGGCGGGAATCTGTTCTTGGCCGCTCGTGGTGGTGACCTGGACGACCAGATCACCGTCAGCAAAGACGTAGATGCTGCCGACCTGGTCCGGCATCCCGAACGGTGCGCCCGACATACGTCCCGCCTCGGGGCGGGAAGCTACGTCGAATCTCCCTATTGACTGGCGTACCCAGCCTTCATCCTTGGTCCACGCACGCGCGACTCCCACCGCTGTCAGGTCCGGCGCATAGCCCGAGGCTCGGCGCGACTTGATGGTGAGGTTCACCTCCCGCAACGGCTGCTTGCGCTTCGGGTCCGACGGAATCGACCACGACACGAGGAGGGACGGAACACCGTTGCTCGTCATCAGCCTCGGCGGCTCCTCGGTGTAGCCGGCGGGTGGCGCCACGAACCGGGCGATCTGGTCCTTCACCAACTCCATCGTCGGCGCACCCTGCGGAGGCGACAACGAGGGGCCGGCGGGTGGCTCCGGAGTAGCAGCCGCACCCAACGTGGTCGGGGGGCCGGACACATCGACGTGACTCGCCGCCGTGCCGCAACCGGCAATCAACAGCGCCGCCGAGACAACAGCGACCCCGACACGCCGCCGACCCGACGCCGGGCCCCGAACGAATTGCCAGCGGTTCGTACCCACCTCGCGTCTGATCCCACCCATGCCAGAACCGTACGCCCCCCGGACGGCGTCAACAAGTGCGAGATCGACCGAGCACGTCGAGACGATCAGATCCGCAGGGGGTCGACCTCGACGCGGAGGCGGCCGACGGGGCGGGGCGTGTCGGCGAGGGCGTCGCACAGCGTGCGGTGGTCGGGAGCCCGCAGCAGCCAGCGTCCGTCGACCGGGCCGAGGACCTCGACGCCGAGCGGCGCCCCGAAGGCGGCGATGAAGGCCGGGGCCGAGGCGCCCGACACATGGGCCATGGCCGAGAAAGGCGGGAACCGCAGCTCGGCCCGCCGGGCCTCCTCGGCGGCCGCGACCCGAGCGGGGTCGCCGAGCACGGCCGCCTGCACGACCTCGTGACCCGGCACGTTGGTCTGCACCAGCAGGCGGCCGTCGCCGCCGCGCGGCCCCACCAAGCGGGCGGCCCGGGCCAGCAGGGCCAGCGCCTGCTCGGAGGCCCGGTAGCGGGGGGCGAGCAGCTCCTGGTCGAGGTCGACGAAGGCCACCACGTCGGTGGACCGGACCCGGTGCAGCACCGCCTCGGTGCCCACGTGCACCTGGGCGTCGTCGGCGTCGCCACCTCCGCCGTCGCCGGTGTGCTCGACCACCCCGCCGGGAGCGAGCAGGGCCAGGTCGTCGCGCAGCTTGCCCACCCCGCCCCGCACGATGCGGAAGGCGCCCGCGCCGCAGTGCAGGCACACCGGCGGCCGGACCGTTCCGCAGCGGGGACAGCGCAGCGTGCCGTCGTCGTCTTGGACCACGGCGGCGTCGCACGCCTCGCACCGGGTGAGCTCGCGGCAGGACTTGCAGGCGAGCAGGCGGGCCCGGCCCTTGCGGTTGAGCACGCACACCACCCGGGTGCCCTCCTGCACCACGCGGGCCAACCGCTCGCTCACCAGCGACCCGCCGCGCACCGGGTCCTCGCGCCGCAGGTCGACCACGTCGACCTTGGGCCAGCCCTGGCGCTCGGCGGCCCGACCGGGCGTGAGCACGGGCCCGAGCTGCTGGGCCTCCAGGCTCGGGCACGGCGAGTGCAGCACGCACGGCACGCCGGCTCGCCGGGCCCGCTCGACCACGACGTCGCGGGCGTGCCAGGTGGGCGCCCGCTCCTCCTGGTACACCTCGTCGTGCTCGTCGAGCACCACCACGGCGGCGAGGTCGCGCATCGGGGCCCACGCCGCCGCCCGGGCCCCCACCACGGCGGCGCCGGACCGGGCCCGGGCCCAGTCCTCGGGCAGGATGGCCACCGGCAGGCCGGCCCGCCGCAGGCGCAGCCCGAGCCGCCGGGCCCCCGCCACCGACGGCGCGAGCACGAGGGCGTCGCCCCGGGCCACGGCGGCGGCGACCAGGTCGAAGGGGTCGGCGGTGGGCGCCAGCCGCACCACCCGCACGCCGTCTCCGCCGAGCGCCTCGGCCACCAGGGCGGCGTGCTGGACCGGCGTGGGGCGCACCGCCGGCGGATCGAAGGGGGGCGGCAGCCCGGGGACGGCCCGGTCGGCGGTGGCGGTGCCGAGCAGGTGGGCGGGGCGGCCGGCCCACCGCCACGCCGCCCAGTCCGCCAGGTCGACCACATCGGGCGGCGGGCCCCACCCGGTCACCTTGGCCAGCGGCTGCAGCCGAACACCGGACGGCGGCTCGACGTCGTCGGCGACCACCCAGCCTCCGACCCGCCGCCCGTGCAGGGCGACGCGCACCACGGTCCCGACGCGCACCTGGTCCCCGAGCTCGTCGGGGACCAGGTAGTCGAACGTCTTGTCGATGGCGGGTTCGTCGGGACGGACCCGGACCACCCGCACGGTCGTGGCGCTCGGCGCGTGCTCGGAGCCCGGGTCAGAGCCCGAGCGCCGACTTCACGTCGTCGACCTTGTTGGTGCGCTCCCACGGGAAGCCGTCGGCCGACTCGCGGCCGAAGTGGCCGTAGGCCGCGGTCTGGCGGTAGATCGGCCGGCGCAGGTCGAGGTCGCGGAGGATGGCGGCCGGGCGCAGGTCGAACACCTGGCTGACCACGTCGGAGATCTTGGCCGGGTCGACGTTGGCGGTGCCGAACGTCTCGACCAGCACCGACACGGGGTGGGCCACGCCGATGGCGTAGGCGACCTGGACCTCGGCCCGACTGGCGGCGCCGGCGGCCACCAGGTTCTTGGCCACCCAGCGGGCGGCGTAGGCGGCCGAGCGGTCGACCTTGGACGGGTCCTTGCCGGAGAAGGCGCCGCCGCCGTGGCGGCCCATGCCCCCATAGGTGTCGACGATGATCTTGCGGCCGGTGAGGCCGGCGTCGCCCACCGGTCCGCCGATCACGAAGCGGCCGGTCGGGTTCACGAAGACGTTGAAGTCGTCGTCGCGGAACTGCTCGGGCAGCACCGGTCGGATGACCTGCTCGATGAGGTCGGGCTTGATCTCGGTGTCGCGGTCGACGCCGTCGTTGTGCTGGGTGGAGACGAGCACGGTGCGGAGCTTGACCGGCTTGCCGTCCTCGTAGTCGATGGTGACCTGGGTCTTGCCGTCGGGTCGGAGGTAGGGCACGGTGCCAGCCTTGCGAACCTCGGCCAGGCGCTCGGCCATGCGGTGGGCCAGGTGGATCGGCAGCGGCATGAGGACGTCGGTCTCGTCGCAGGCGTAGCCGAACATCATCCCCTGGTCGCCGGCGCCCTGCTTGTTGAGCAGGTCCTCGCCGGAGGTGCCCGAGCGCACCTCCTCGGAGTCGTCGACGCCCTGGGCGATGTCGGGCGACTGCTCGTCGAGGGCGACGAGGACGCCGACCGTGGAGCCGTCGTAGCCGTAGGACTCGCGGTCGTAGCCGATGTCGCGGATCGTCTGGCGCACGATGCCGGGGATGTCGACGTAGGCGTTGGTGGTGATCTCGCCGCCCACGATGGCGAGGCCGGTGGTCACGAAGGTCTCGCAGGCCACCCGGCTGGCCGGGTCCTCCGCCAGCAGCGCGTCGAGCACGGCATCGGAGATCTGGTCGGCCATCTTGTCGGGATGGCCTTCGGTCACCGATTCGGAGGTGAAGGTCCAGCTGGTCACGGGGTCGCTCCTGTCAGGGTCGCTCGGGCCCGGCGAGCCTAGCCAGTCGGCCGACCCCGCCGGGACTTCCGGAGCACGATAGTCGACCAGATGGGTCGGCTTTCCGGGCGACGGCGCGCATGTCCGGCGGGAGCCCTCAGCGGGTGGCCTGGCGCACGGCGCGGACCTCGTCGAGGACCGCGTCGGCCACCACCCGCTTGTCGGCCATCGGCACGTGGCGCTGGGTGCCGTCGGCCCGCAGGATGACCACCTCGTTGGTGTCGTGCTCGAAGCCGGCGCCGGGGGCGGCCACGTCGTTGGCCACGATGAGGTCGAGCCGCTTGCGGGCGAGCTTGCCCCGGGCGTTGGCCAGCACGTCGTCGGTCTCGGCGGCGAAGCCGACCAGCACCTGGCCGTCGGGCTTGGCCGCGCCCAGGTCGACGAGGAAGTCGTGGGTGGGCGCCAGCTCGATGGTGGGCGCCGAATCGCCCTTCTTGATCTTGCGGTCGGCGGGGTGGGCGGGGCGGAAGTCGGCGACGGCGGCCGCCATGATCACCGCGT
The DNA here is from genome assembly GCA_046331175.1 of Acidimicrobiales bacterium. GTDB lineage: Bacteria > Actinomycetota > Acidimicrobiia > Acidimicrobiales > Acidimicrobilacustridaceae > JAWKIW01. The sequence goes on along the minus strand of JAXLRI010000003.1, from coordinate 403,837 downwards.
CGTGGTCGGCGGCGACGGGGACGATGGCGGCCTGCATGTCGGCGGCGCTTGCGACCCGCACGACCTCGGCGCCGGCGGGAGCCGGACGGTCGACCGTGGTGACCAGGGTGACCCGGGCCCCGCGTGCCAGGGCGGCCTCGGCCAGGGCGTAGCCCTGCTTGCCCGACGAGCGGTTGGTGATGACCCGCACCGGGTCGATGGCCTCGCGGGTGCCGCCGGCGCTGACCAGGATGCGCCAGCCCTCGAGGTCGCGCGGCCCGAGCGCGGCCTCGACCGCCGCCACCACCGCCTCGGGGGCGGCCAGCCGCCCGGCGCCGACGTCGCCGCCGGCCAGGCGGCCCTCCTCGGGTGGCACCACGATGACGCCCCGGCGGCGCAGCACCTCGAGGTTGTCCTGGACGGCGGGGTGCTCCCACATCTCGGTGTGCATGGCCGGGCACACCACGACCGGTGCTCTGGTGGCCAGCAACGTGGCGGTGAGCAGGTCGTCGGAGATGCCGGCGGCGTAGGAGCCGAGCAGGCGGGCCGTGGCCGGGCACACCACGATGACGTCGGCGCCCTGCCCCAACCGGGTGTGCGGGATGGGGTGGGGCTCGTCGAACAGCGTGGTCTGGACCGGCTCGGAGGCCAGCGCCGAGAACGTGGCGGCGCCGACGAAGCGCTGGGCGCCCTCGGTCATGATCGGCGCCACGTGGGCGCCGGCGTCGACGAGGCGACGGCAGACCTCGATGGCCTTGTAGGCGGCGATGCCGCCCGTGACCCCGAGCACGACGGTGCGGCCGGCCAGCATCGGTGCGCTCGGATCGGGAGGGCGTGAGGCGGTGGCCTCAGGCCTCGGGCTCGGCCGCCTCGGCCACCTCGCCGTCGGCCTCCTCGGGATCGAGGTCGCGGGCGGCGATCTTGTCGACGGCGATCTCCTCGAAGGCGATCGACAGCGGCTTGCGGGCCACCGAGGTGACCTGCGGCGGGACCGCCGAGCCCATGCCCTCGCCCAGCTGGCCGAAGTAGGCGTTGATCTGGCGCGCCCGCATGGCACCCAGCGTGACCAGCTTGAACTTGGAGTCGACCTTGCCCAGGAGGACCTCGATCTTGGGGTTCATCATCGAGTCGTGGACCTGGGCCATGGGAGGAGCTCCGGAGGGATCGGTGGGAGGTGCAGTCGGGATGCGGGTCGGCTGACGAGGCTAGCAGCGACGGGCCCGCGATCCGTAGACGGGGGGATCAGGCCGAGGCGGGGCGGGCGGCGTCGATCAGCCGCCGGACCTCGGCCACGGTGGCGTCGAGGTCGTCGTTGACCACGAAGGTGGCGCCCAGGGCGCGGCCCCGCTCGGCCTCGTCGTCGGCCTTGGCCAGGCGCTCGGCCACCTTGTCGGCAGGATCCCCGCGCCCCAGCAGGCGCTGGCGCTGCACCTCGCGGCTGGGCGGTTCGAGGAAGAGCAGCAGGGCGCCCGGCTCGCGGGCCCGCACCTGCTCGGCTCCCTGCACGTCGATCTCGAGCACGACGTCCTGCCCCTCGGCCGCCTCGGGGTACGGGGTGCCGTAGAGGTTGCCGAGGAACTCGGCCCACTCGAGGAACCCGCCTGCGTCGACGCGGGCCTCGAACGCCTCGCGATCGACGAAGTGGTAGGCGTCAGCCGCTTCACCGGGCCGGGGCGCCCTCGTGGTCCACGAGCGGCTCAGCCACAGCTGGGGGTCGGCGTCGAGCAGTCGGCGCACGAGGGTCCCCTTCCCGACCCCGCCCGGGCCGGAGATGACGATGATCAACGCCGACGTCAGCCGGGGAAGACCTGCAGCAGCGAGGCCCGCTGCTGGTCGCCGAGGCCGCGGACCCGCCGGGAGTCGCTGATGCCGATCTCCTCCATCGTGCGGCGGGCCTTGACCTTGCCCACACCGGGGAGCGACTCGAGCACGGCGACGACCTTCATCTTGCCGATGGTCTCGTCGTCGGCGGACTGGGCGAGGAGCTCCTTCAGGGTCAGCGACCCCATCTTGAGCTTCTCCTTGATCTCGGCCCGGGCCCGTCGCGCAGCCGCTGCCTTCTCGAGCGCGGCCTTGCGTTGTTCCTCGGTCAGCTGTGGCGGGAGCGGCATGGGCCGAACCCTAGCGCGCCTCCCCCGCGACGATCCCAGGTGAGACCCCCGCCGGACCGGCGTCGGACCGATGCCACGTCGGCCCGGGCGATCGGGGTCCCGGCCACGACCGCAGCGGCCGGGCGGCGATCAGCAGGCGATGTTGAGCCAGTCGCGCACCAGGTTGCTGGCGGCCACCTGGTCGTCGCCGGCGAGCACCGTGGTGTCGCCCTTGGCGTCGGCGAGGACGTCGATGTACGGGTCGACCGCCTCCGGCGCGCTGCTCTTGAGCGTCTGGCGAGCGGACTCCAGCGCCTCGGGGCTGGACGGGGCGGCCAGCTCGGACCGCGCCAGCGACAGGTTCAGGCAGGTGCGCGAGTCGAGCGTGGGGACCTCGGTCGGCACGACCCGTTTCTTGGAGGCGCACGCCGGTGCGCCGAGGGCGAGGAGGAAGCCCAACCCCAGCAGGAGCGCGCGGCACGGGCGACCGGTCATGCCAGCTCGTCGACGAGGGCGGCGGCCGCCGCCTCGGGGTCGTCGGCTCGGGTGACGGCTCGTCCGATCACCAGCAGGTCGGCACCGTTGGACACCGCCTCGAGGGGGGTGGCGGCCCGGGCCTGGTCGTCGTGGGCGGTGCCCGCCGGCCGGATGCCGGGCACCACCTTGACCAACCGGGGGGCCAGCTGGCGCGCCTCGCGCAGGTCGGCCGCCGCGCAGACGATGCCACCGCAGCCGGCCTCGGCCGCGAGGGCCACCCGGCGGGGCAGGATGTGCGGCGGGGCCGTGCTGTCGCTGGTGAGCACGGTCACCGCCAGGGCCACCGGCTCGGCCAGGCCCGCACCGAGCGCCCCGTCGCGCAGGCCGTCGACGCCCGCCCGCAGCATCGGCGCGTCGCCTCGCGCGTGCAGCGTCAGGTACGAGGCGCCGAGCGAGCCGAGCACGCGTGCGGCGCGGTGCACGGTGGTGGGGATGTCGAGCAGCTTCAGGTCGACGAACACCTGGTAGCCGAGGTCGCGCAGCGTCTCGATGGCGTCGGGGCCGGCCGCGCTGTAGAGCTCGAGGCCGACCTTGGCCGTGCCGAACCACGGCCGCAGCCGCCGGGCCAGGCGCAGCGCTCCCACGAGGTCGTCGACGTCGAGGGCCAGTGCCAGTCGGTCACGGACCTCGTCTGCGGCCTCACCCATGCGCTCCTCCGATCAGCTCGCGCGCGGCCCGGACCCCGTGCCGAGCGCACCAGTCTTGCAGTTCACCGAGGACGTGCTCGGTCGCACGCGGATCGGCGAAGGTGGCCGTGCCCACCTGCACGGCCGATGCTCCCGCCAGCAGCAGCTCGACGGCGTCGACGCCGCGCGCCACACCGCCCACCCCCACGATCGGCAGCTCGGGCAGGGCGGCGTGCACGTCGTGCACCGCCCGCACGGCGACGGGGTGGATCGCCGGCCCCGACAGCCCCCCTCCCCCGTTGCCGAGGACCGGCCGGCGGGTCTCGGGGTCGATGACCATGCCCATGACGGTGTTGATCAGCGTGACGGCGTCGGCCCCGGCCTCGGCGGCGGCCCGGGCGATGGCGACGAGGTCGGTCACGTTCGGGCTGAGCTTGACCCAACGCGGCCGACCGCACCCGGCGGTGGCGGCGACCACCTCGGCGGTGCCGTGCTCGGAGTGGGCGAACATCTCACCGCGGGCGTGGTGGTTGGGGCACGAGACGTTGATCTCGACCGCCACCACCTCGGGCGGCGCGGCAGCGAGGAGCTCGGCGGCCCGGGCGTAGTCCTCGACCGCGGTCCCCCAGATGCTCGCCACCACCGTCGCTCCGGCGGCGAGGAGGGGCGGCAGGTCCTCGGCGAGCCAGTGCTCGACGCCGCCGCCCTGCAGGCCGACGGCGTTGATCATGCCGGCTGGCGTCTCGTGCACCCGGGGCGCGGCGTTGCCCGGCCAGGGCCGGGCCGACTCGGACTTGACCACCACGGCGCCCAGCCCGGCGAGGTCGACGTAGCGACCCAGCTCGTCACCGTGGCCGGCGGTGCCCGAGGCGGTCATGACCGGGTTGGCCAGGGCGACGTCGCCCACCCGGGTCGACAGGTCGACCGCCGGCCCGGCCCCGGTGCGCTCGCGGCGGCGACCGAAGCCCGTCATCCGCCCTCGTGGAAGGACTGGAGGCTCCGGACCTGCAGCTCGTGGGCGGCCCAGTCGGCCATGCCGTTGGCCGCGGCCTCGGCGGCGGCGGCGGTGGTGAGCAGCGGGACGCCGTGGGCGCCGGCGGCAGCGCGGATGTGGGCGCCATCGGCGCGGGGCCCCCGGCCTCGGGGGCTGTTCACGACCAGGTCGACCTTGCCGCTGGCGATCAGCTCGACGGCATCCATGCCGGTGGGCTCACCGATCTTGGCGACGACCGTGCCCACCGGGACGCCGCGCCCCTCGAGGAAGGCGGCGGTGCCGGTGGTGGCGGCGATGGTGAAGCCCAGCTCGACGAGCCGCTCGGCGGCGCGCACGCCCACCTCCTTGTCGCGGTCGGCCAGCGAGAGGAAGACGGTGCCCCCCTCCGGCAGGTGGGTGCCGGCGGCCAGCTGCGCCTTCACGAAGGCCAGGCCCATCGAGCGGTCGATGCCCATGACCTCGCCGGTCGAGCGCATCTCGGGCCCGAGGACGGCGTCGGCGTCGGGGAAGCGGCTGAAGGGCAGCACCGCCTCCTTGACCGCGATGTGGTCGCCCTCCACCGGGGGCCGGAGGAGCCCCTCCTCGCGCAGCTCGGAGAGGGTGGCACCGACCATGACCCGGGCCGCCACCTTGGCCAGCGGCACGCCCGTGGCCTTGGCCACGAACGGGACGGTGCGGCTGGCACGGGGGTTGGCCTCGATCACGAAGACCTGGCCGCTCTTCACCGCGTACTGGACGTTGATGAGGCCGCGGACGTCGAGGGCCTCGGCGATGCGCCGGGTGTAGTCCTCGATGACCGCCATCGTCTCGGAGGTCAGCGAGTAGGGCGGCAGGACGCACGCCGAGTCGCCCGAATGCACGCCGGCCTCCTCGACGTGCTCCATGATCCCGCCGATGACGACCTCGCCGGTGTGGTCGCGGATGGCGTCGACGTCGACCTCGGTGGCGTCCTCGAGGAAGCGGTCGACCAGGACCGGCCGCTCGGCCGAGAGGCCGCCCTCGCGCCCGAGCGAGCCGAAGCCGGCCAGCTCCTCCATCGCCCGCCGCAGGTGGTCGTCGTCGTAGACGATCTCCATGGCCCGGCCGCCGAGCACGTAGGAGGGTCGCATGAGGACCGGGTAGCCGACCCGGCCGACCACGGCCAGCGCCTCGTCGACGTCGGTGGCGGTGCCGCCGGCGGGCTGGGGGATCTCGAGGCGGGCGCACAGGGCGTTCCACCGCTCGCGGTCCTCGGCGAGGTCGATGGACGCCGGGGACGTGCCGAGCACCAGCTCGGACGGGAGCGAGCCGGCCAGCTTGAGGGGGGTCTGGCCACCGAGGGCCACGACCACGCCCACCGGCTGCTCGGCCTCGACGACGTTGGCGACGTCCTCGTAGGTGAGCGGCTCGAAGTACAGGCGGTCGGAGGTGTCGTAGTCGGTCGACACCGTCTCGGGGTTGCAGTTGACCATGATCGTCTCGAAGCCGGCGTCGCGCAGGGCGAAGCTGGCGTGGACGCAGCAGTAGTCGAACTCGATGCCCTGCCCGATGCGGTTGGGGCCCGAGCCGAGGATCACGACCTTGGGCCGGTCGCTGTCGCGCACCTCGTCCTCGTCCTCGTAGGTCGAGTAGTGGTACGGCGTGGACGCCTCGAACTCGGCGGCGCAGGTGTCGACCGTCTTGTAGGTGGGGACCACGCCGGCGGCCAGCCGGGCCTCGCGCACCGTCCGCTCGTCGATGCCCCACAGGTACGCCAGCTGGGCGTCGCCGAAGCCGAGCCGCTTGGCGCGGCGCCAGTCGGCGCGGGTCATCCCGACCAGGCCGGTGTCGGCGAGGTGGGCCCGCTCCTCGACGATCATCAGGATCTGGTCGAGGAACCAGGGGTCGACGCGGGTGGCCTCGTAGACCCGGTCGACGCTCACGCCACGGCGCAGCAGCGCCTCGAGCTGGAACGGGCGATCGGGCGTGCCGATGGCCGCCGCCGCCAGCAGCTCGGCGTCGTCGAGCTCGTCGAACAGCGCCTCGCCCGGGTCGCAGTTCAGGCCCAGGCGCCCCTGCTCGAGGCTGCGCATGCCCTTCTGCAGCGACTCGGGGAAGGTGCGGCCGATGGCCATGGCCTCGCCCACCGACTGCATCTGCGTGCCGAGGACGGCGGCCTGGCCCGGGAACTTCTCGAAGGCCCAGCGCGGCACCTTGGTGACCACGTAGTCGATGGTGGGCTCGAAGCTGGCGGGGGTCTTGCGGGTGATGTCGTTGGGGATCTCGTCGAGCGTGTAGCCGACCGCGAGGCGGGCGGCGATCTTGGCGATGGGGAACCCGGTGGCCTTGGACGCGAGCGCCGACGAGCGGCTCACGCGGGGGTTCATCTCGATCACGACCATGTCGCCGTCGGCGGGGTTCACCGCGAACTGCACGTTGGAGCCGCCGGTCTCGACGCCGACCCGCCGGATGCAGGCGAAGGCGGCGTCGCGCATGCGCTGGTACTCGACGTCGCTCAGGGTCTGGGCCGGCGCGATCGTGATGGAGTCGCCGGTGTGCACGCCCATCGGGTCGAGGTTCTCGATCGAGCAGATGATCACGCAGTTGTCGGCCCGGTCGCGCATGACCTCGAGCTCGTACTCCTTCCACCCGGCGATCGACTTCTCGATGAGGATCTCCGAGATGGGGCTGGCAGCGAGCCCGTTGGCCGCCACCTTGCGGAACTCGTCGGGCGTCGACGCGATGCCGGTCCCTCGTCCGCCGAGGATGTAGGCGGGGCGGATGACGACGGGGAGACCGACCCGCTCGACCACGTCCATCGCCTCGTCCATGGTGTGGGCGATGCCCGAGGCCGGGGCGCCGAGCCCGATCTCGGCCATGGCGACCTTGAACTGCTCGCGGTCCTCGGCGGTGGCGATGGCCTCGGCGTTGGCCCCGATGAGCTCGACCCCGTGGGCCTCGAGCACGCCGGCGTGGAACAGCTCCATGGAGAGGTTCAGCGCCGTCTGGCCGCCGAGCGTGGGCAGGAGGGCGTCGGGGTGCTCCTGTTCGATGATGCGCTCGAGCACCCGGACGTCGAGCGGCTCGACGTAGGTGGCGTCGGCGAAGTCGGGGTCGGTCATGATCGTCGCCGGGTTGGAGTTGGCCAGGATCACGCGGTAGCCCTCGGACCGCAGCACGCGGCAGGCCTGGGTCCCGGAGTAGTCGAACTCGCAGGCCTGGCCGATGACGATCGGCCCCGAGCCGATGAGCAGGATCGACTCGATGTCGTCGCGGCGGGGCATCAGCGAGATCCCTTCCGGTGGGGGCGGCAGTGGTGGCGGCGCATCAGCGTCGTCCCTTCCCGTGGTCGTCGATGAGTTCGGCGAACAGGTCGAACAGGTAGCGGGCGTCGTGGGGGCCGGGACCGGCCTCGGGGTGGTACTGCACCCCAAAGGCGGGCACGTCGGTGGCTCGGATGCCCTCGATGACGCCGTCGTTGAGGTTGCGGTGGGTCACCTCGACCCCGGCGATCGGGTCCTCGGAGACGGCGAAGTTGTGGTTCTGGCTGGTGATCTCGATCCCGCCGGTGGCGAGTCGGCGCACCGGGTGGTTGCCCCCGTGGTGGCCGAAGGGCAGCTTGAAGGTGGAGCCGCCCAGCGCCGTCGACAGCAGCTGGTGGCCGAGGCAGATGCCGAACACCGGCACCTCGCCGAGCAGGCCCGCGATGGCGTCGGCGGCGCCGGCGACCGCGGCCGGGTCACCGGGCCCGTTGGACAGGAACACCCCGTCGGGACGGCGGGCGAGCACGTCGGCGGCCGGGGTCGACGCCGGCACGACCTCGACCGTGGCCATCTCGCCGAGGTGGCGCAGGATGGTGCGCTTGATGCCGAAGTCGTAGGCGACCACGCGCCGGGGGCCGGCGCCCCAGGTGTAGGGCTCGTCGGTGGTGACGGTGGCGACCAGGTCGATGCCGTCGGTGCCGGGCTCGGCAGCGGCCGCCGCCTTCAGGGTGACGGCGTCGGCGGTGCCGAAGGCGCCGGGCATGGCCCCCGCCTCGCGGATGTGGCGGGTGAGGCGGCGGGTGTCGATGCCGGCGATGCCGGGGACGCCGAACCGGCGCAGCAGGGCATCGAGGTCGTCCTCGCTGCGCCAGCTGCTGCGGCGGCGGGCGAGGTCGCGCACGATCACGCCCCGGCAGAACGGCCGCCGCGACTCGTCGTCGGCGTCGGTCACCCCGTAGTTGCCGATGTGGGGGTACGTGAAGGTGATGATCTGCCCGGCGTAGGACGGGTCGGTGATGACCTCCTGGTAGCCGGACAGGACCGTGTTGAACACCACCTCGCCGGCGGCGACGCCGCCCGGCGCGTCGGCGCCGATGGCCTCGCCCTCGAAGGTGGTGCCGTCGGCCAGCACCAGCAGGGCCTCGCGCACGCTCATGGCCGTGCCTCCGGATCGGTCGCGGGGATGGGGGTCGGGCTCGGGCTCGGGCTCGGGCGCTGCCCCGTGGTGGCGCTCATCGCTGCACCTCGCCGTCGACCACGACCGGCTCGCCGTCGAGGATGGTGTGGCGGACGCGACCGGTGACGGCCCGCCCGGCGTAGGGCGTGTTGCGACTGCGGCTGGCGGTGTCGGCCGGATCGACCGTCCACGCGGTCGCGGGGTCGAACACGGCGAGGTTGGCCGGGCTGCCAGGGGCCACCGGCCGGCCCTGGTGGTCGGCGATGCCGGCGATGGCGGCCGGGCGCCAGCTGAGCAGGCCGACCAGGTCGACCAACGGCAGGTCGAGCTCGGTGAGCGACAGGGCCAGGGCCGTCTCGAGGCCGAGCATGCCCGGCGGCGCCTGGTCGAAGGGCCGCTCCTTGGCGTGCTGGGTGTGGGGGGCGTGGTCGGTGGCGATGGCGTCGATCGTCCCGTCGGCCAGCCCCTCCTTCACCGCCGCCACGTCGTCGTCGGTCCGCAGGGGCGGGTTCACCTTGAACACCGGGTCGTAGCCGGCGCAGCACGCGTCGGTGAGCGTGAAGTGGTGGGTGGTGGCCTCGGCGGTGACCGGCAGGCCGGCCGCCTTGGCCGCCCGCACCAGCTCGACCGAGCGGGCGGTGGACAGGTGCTGGAAGTGGATCCGGGCCCCGGTGAGGCGGGCGAGGGCGATGTCGCGGCTGACCATGAGCTCCTCGGCCTCGGCCGGGATGCCGGGGATGCCCAGGCGCGAGGACCACACGCCCTCGTTCATGTGGCCGCCGGAGGCCAGCGACTCGACCTCGCAGTGCTGGGCCAGGGTGACGTCGAGGGCCCGGCCGTACTCCATGGCCCGACGCATGAGCCGCTCGTCCTGCACGCCCGCGCCGTCGTCGGTGAACAGCCGCACGCCCAGCTCGGCCAGCTCGGCCATCGGCGACAGCGCCTCGCCCTGGCGGCCGATGGTGACCGCCGCCGAGGTGTGGACGTCGCAGACGGCGGTGCGGCCGGTCTCGAGCACCTGGCGGGCGACGGCGGCCGAGTCGATGGCCGGCGAGGTGTTGGGCATGGCCACGATGGCCGTGTAGCCGCCGCGGGCGGCGCAGCGCGCCCCGCTCTCGATCGTCTCGGCGTCCTCCTGGCCGGGTTCGCGGAGGTGGACGTGGACGTCGACGAAGCCGGGGCTGACGATGCAACCGGTGGCGTCGAGGACCCGGGCGCCGGTGCCGGCGGCGTCGAGGTCGGGGCCGACCTCGACGATGGTGCCGTCGTCGTCGACCACCACGTCGGCGACGCGCTCGCCGTCCTGGTCGACGACCCGGCCGCCGCGGATCACGAGGGTGGGATCAGCCATCGATGAGCTCCTGGGGGGCCGAGCCGAGCAGCCGGAACAGCACCGCCATGCGGACGGCGACGCCGTTGCGGACCTGGTCGACGATGTGGGAGGTGGGCAGGTCGGCCACCTCGGCGGCGATCTCGACACCCCGGTTCATGGGACCGGGGTGCATGACGATGGCCTTGGGCGACAGCAGCTGCGACCGGGCCAGCGTGAGCCCGTACCGGGCCGTGTACTCGCGCAGCGACGGGACCAGCGCCTCGGTCATGCGCTCGCGCTGCATGCGCAGCAGGTAGACCACGTCGACCTCGGGCAGCACGGCGTCGAGGTCGTGGCTGACGGTGACCGGCCAGCCGTCGAGGCGGGGCGGCAGCAACGTGGGCGGCGCGACCAGGGTGACCTCGGCCCCCAGGAGCGAGAAGGCGCTGACGTCGGAGCGGGCCACCCGGCTGTGCTTGACGTCGCCGACGATGGCGATGCGCTTGCCGGCCACCTCGCCGAGGTGCTGGCGGATCGTGTAGCAGTCGAGCAGCGCCTGGGTGGGGTGCTCGTGCCAGCCGTCGCCGGCGTTGATCACCGACGAGGTGGCCCAGTTGGCGATCTGCAGCGGCACGCCGGCCGACGCGTGGCGGACCACGATGGCGTGCACGCCCATGGCCTCGATGGTCTCGACGGTGTCGCGCAGCGACTCGCCCTTCTTGACCGACGAGGTGGACACGGAGAAGTTCATGGTGTCGGCCGACAGGCGCTTGGCCGCCGTCTCGAACGAGAGCCGGGTGCGGGTGGAGTCCTCGAAGAACAGCGAGACCACCGTCTTGCCCCGCAGGGCCGGGACCTTCGGGATGGTGCGCTCGGACACCTCGACGAACGAGTCGGTGAGCCGGAGCAGCTCGTCGATGCCGTCGGCGCCCAGGTCGGCCACGGACAGGAGGTGCTTCACGGCGTGGACCCTCCCCCGGTGCGGCCCACCGGCTCGGCGAGCAGCCGGCGGGCGGTCACTTGACCATCTCCCCGAGGTCGACCCCCTCGGCCGACACGTTGACGACCTCGTCGCGGCGCGTCGGGAGGTTCTTGCCGACGTAGTCGGGCCGGATCGGCAGCTCGCGGTGGCCCCGGTCGACCATGACGGCCAGCTGCACGGCCCGGGCCCGACCGAAGTCGGTGAGGGCGTCGAGGGCGGCCCGGATGGTGCGACCGGTGAACAGCACGTCGTCGACGAGCACGACGACCCGGCCGTCGAGGTCGAACGGGATGTCGGTGACGGCTTCGGGCAGCACCGGCCGCAGCCCGATGTCGTCGCGGTAGAAGGCGACGTCGAGGGTGCCGACCGGCACGTCGAACTGCTCGATGTCGTGGAGGGCGTCGGCCAGGGCCCGGGCCGCCGGCACGCCCCCGGTCTGCAGGCCGACCAGCACGACGTCGTCGAGGCCGTGGTTGCGCTCGACGACCTCGTGGGCCATCCGCCACACGGCCCGGTGCATGTCGTCGGCGGTCATCACCCGGGTCCGGGCAACGAAAACGCCCCCATACGGGGGCGTCAACCGGCGTTCGCGCTCTGCCACTCGCGTGGTCCTTCCTGCCGTACGGGCCTCACCGGACCCACTTCACGGTCAGGAGCCGACCCTAGCAGCACCCCGAGCCGAACCGGAACGTGAGATCCCAGATTCGTGCATCAGACCTCGTCGGAGGGACGGACCTCGGCGGCGATGGCCGACAGGACGCCGTTGACGAACCGCCCGGAGTCGTCGGTGGAGTAGGCCGACGCCAGCTCGACGGCCTCGGACAGCACGGCGCCGGTGGGCACATCGGGCCGGTGGCACAGCTCGAAGCACCCCATCCGCAGCACGGCGCGGTCGAGCGCCGGCATCCGGTCGACGGGCCAGTCGCGGGCGAAGCGCCCGAGCAGGGCGTCGAGCTCGGGGCGGTGCTCGTCGACGCCGGTGACCAGCTCGACGGCGAACGGCTCGGGCTCGACCGGCAGCTCGGCGAGCACGTCGGCCACCGGCCGGTCCTTGACCTCGGCCTCGTAGAGCAGCGCCAGGGCCCGCTCGCGCGCCTCGCGCCGCGAGCCGATGCCGCCCTGGTAGGCGCTCACGCCTTGCCCAGGTACTCGCCCGATCGGGTGTCGACCTTGACCTTCTCGCCCGGGTTGATGAACAGCGGGACCTGCACGACCAGCCCGGTCTCGAGGGTGGCCGGCTTGCGGGCGCCCGAGACGCGGTCGCCCTGCACGCCCGGCTCGGTGTCGGCGACGACCAGCTCGACGGCGGCCGGCATGTCGACGCCCACGATCTCGTCTCGGTACATGAGCAGGACCGGCGAGGCGCCCTCGATCAGGTAGCTGGCGGCGTCGCCCAGCTGCGCGGGGCCGACGTTCAGCTGGTCGTAGGACGCGTTGTCCATGAAGACGTAGTCGTCGCCGTCGCGGTAGAGGTACTGCATCTCGCGCTTGTCGATGACGGCCCGCTCGACCTTCTCACCGGCCCGGAAGGTGCGCTCGAGCACCGCGCCGGAGCGGGCGTTCTTGAGGGTGGTGCGCACGAAGGCCCCGCCCTTGCCCGGCTTGACGTGCTGGAACTCGACCACCTGGAACAGCCCGTCGTCGAGGTCGAGGGTCATGCCGTTCTTGAGGTCGTTGGTGGTGATCGCAGCCATCGCGGGGTTCCGTGGTCCTTCCTGGTCGGGCCGGGCCGTCGGCCCGGATCACACCGCGGCGCGCTTGGGCGTGCGGGTGAGCGCTCGGCAGCCGTCGGTGGTGACGAGGAGGGTGTCCTCGATGCGCACCCCACCGCGCTCGGGGAGGTAGACCCCCGGCTCGACGGTGACGACGTGGCCGGCGGCGAGCGTAGCATCGCCCGTCGCGGCCACCCGAGGCGCCTCGTGGATGTCGAGGCCCACGCCGTGGCCGGTGGCGTGCAGGAACGCCTCGCCCCAGCCGGCGGCGGCGATGACCGACCGGCAGGCCCGGTCGACCTCGACGGTCGAGACCCCGGGGGCGACGGCGTCGACGCCGGCCTGCTGGGCCTCGGCCACCACGTCCCACTGCCGCCGCTGGTCGGCGCTCGGCTCGCCGACGACGACGGTGCGGGTCATGTCCGAGCAGTAGCCGTCGACCACCGCGCCGAAGTCGATCACCACCAGGTCGCCCTCGCGGATGCGGCGGGCCGACGGGCGGGCGTGGGGCTTGGCGCCGTTGGGCCCGGCGGCCACGATCGTCTCGAACGACGGGCCCGAGGCGCCGAGGCGGCGCATCTCGGTGTCGAGGTCGAGGGCGACCTCGGCCTCGGTGGGCTCGCGCCACAGCAGCGGCTGCACCCGGGCCAGGGCGGCGTCGGCGATGGCCGCCGCCGCCTCCATGCGGGCCACCTCGCCGGCGTCCTTGACCAGGCGGAGCTGCTCGACCACGGCCGAGGTGGCGACCAGCTCGGCGCCGCTGAACCACTCGTCGGCGTAGCGCCGCTGCTGGGCCCAGGTGACGTGGTCGGCCTCGAGGCCGAGGCGGGCGACACCGGCGTCGGCGACGGCAAGGGCCACGACCTGGCGCTGCTCGGTGCCGGTGATCTCGATGCGGGCCCGCACCCCGGCGGCGTCGAGCTGCTCGGCGGCCTGGTCGCGGTAGCGGCCGTCGGAGACGAAGAGGAGGTCGTCGCCGGTCACGAGCAGCAGCCCGGCCGAGCCGGTGAACCCGGTGAGGTACCGGACGTTGACCAGGTGGGTGACGAGCAGCGCGTCGCAGCCGGCGGCGTCGAGGCCGGCTCGCAGCCGCTCGACCCGCGCGGCCACGTCCATCGGCGGCAGCGCCGCGAGATCGGGCACCTCGGGCGGCTCGACCGCGTCGGCGGGCTCGAACGCCTCGGCGGCCACGTTCAGGCCCCTCCGCCGGCGAGCAGCGCCGCCACGGCCTCGAGGGACAGGCGGTAGCCGTCGCCGCCGAACCCGGCGACGGTGCCGGTGGCAACGGGTGCGACGACGGAGGTGTGCCGCCACGCCTCGCGGGTGTGCGGGTTGGACAGGTGGAGCTCGACCACCGGCCCGTCGAAGGCGGCGAGGGCGTCGTGGATGCCCCAGGCGTAGTGGGTGAACGCACCCGGGTTGATGACGATGGCGGCGCACCGACCCCGGGCGCCGTGGATGGCGTCGATGAGGTCGCCCTCGTGGTTGGACTGCAGGTGCTCGAGCACGAGGCCGTGGGCCTCGGCGACGGCGCGGGCGGTGGCCTCGTGGTCGGCGAGGGTGGCGGTGCCGTAGACCTCGGGTTCGCGGGACCCGAGCAGGTTGAGGTTGGGGCCCGACAGCAGGAGCACGACGGGCGATGCCGGCGCGCTCATGGCGTGGCCCTCCGACGCTCGTGGGTGACCCCGGCGCGGGGTGCGGGCGCGCTCATGGCGTGGTCCTCCGACGCTCGTGGGCGACCCGGGGCTCGGGGTGCGGGCGCGCTCATGGCGTGATCCTCCGGAAGGCCTCGTCGACGGCGGCGCGGGGCACGTCGGTGACCGACTCGACCCCGTCGGGGCCGTCGAGCACGAAGGTGACGCCGTCGACGGCCTTCTTGTCCCGGGCGAACAGCGCCACCAGCTCGTCGACGTCGACGCCGGCGGGCAGACGGCCCGGGAGGTCGTAGGCGCCGACGACGCGGCGGTGCTCGGCGACCCGGTCGGCGTCGATGCGGCCCAGCACCTCGGCCAGCTCGGCGGCGAAGACGAGCCCCACGGCCACGGCCTCGCCGTGGCGCAGGTCGTACTGGCCCGCGGTCTCGAGGGCGTGGGCCAGCGTGTGGCCGTAGTTCAACGTGGCCCGGCGACCGCCCTCGCGCTCGTCGGCGGCGACGACCTCGGCCTTGATGCGCACGCAGGCGGCCACCCGCTCGGCCAGCGGCAGGGCGTCGAGGTCGCCGCCGCCGAGGAAGTGGTACTTGGCCAGCTCGCCCAGCCCGGAGCGGTACTCGCGCGGCGGCATGGTGGCGAGCAGGTCGGTGTCGCACAGCACCGCGCTCGGCTGCCAGAAGGCACCCACGAGGTTCTTGCCCTCGGGAAGGTTCACGCCGGTCTTGCCGCCGATGGCGGCGTCGATCTGGCCGAGGAGGGTGGTGGAGACGAACACCACCGGCACGCCCCGGTGGTAGACGGCGGCCGTGAACCCGCCGGTGTCGGTGACGATGCCACCGCCCACGGCCACCACCGCGTCGCCCCGGGTGAGCCCCCACTGCGCCAGCTCGCGGCAGAGGCGCTCGACGGTGGCGAGGCTCTTGGCCTGCTCGCCGTCGCCCATGGTGAACACGCGGTGCTCGCGACCCGGGTCGACCTCGACGGGGAGGCCCTCCTGGGTGATGACGGCGACCCGCTTGGCGCCGGCGGGGACGACCGACGCCAGCTCGTGGCGGGCACCGGGGCCGACGAGGACGTCGTAGGCCCGGTCGTCGAGGCCGACCGGGACGCGGATGAGGTCGCTCACGGGGCCGCCTCCGCCGGGGCGAGGGCGAGCGCCACGAGGTGGGCCACCAGGTCGTCGAGGGGCACCTGGTCGGTGTCGACCACGACGTCGGCCACCTCGCCGTAGAGCGCCTCGCGATCGGTCGAGAGCCGGGTGAGGACGCCCACCGGATCGTCGTCGATGAGGGGCCGGTGCTCGCCCTGCTCGGCCCGGGTGGCCAGCACGTCGGGTCGGGCCCGCAGCCAGACCACCGTGCCGGCCTCGCGCATCGCCCGCCGGTTGTCGGCGTCGAGCACCGTGCCGCCGGCGGCGGCGACCACCGCGGGGGTCGCCGAGCCCAGCGCCTCGCGCAGCACCTCGGCCTCGATGCGGCGGAAGGCGCCCTCGCCCTCGGCGGCGAAGATCTCCCGCACGGTCCGCCCGGTGCGGGCCTCGATCTCGGCGTCGCTGTCGAGGAACGGCCGGGCCAGCTGGTCGGCGACCAGCGTGCCGGCGGTGGTCTTGCCGGCGCCCATCATCCCGACCAGCACGAGGTGGGGACCCCGGGGGGTCACGCCGGTCCCTCGTCGCCGTCGCCGAAGGCCTCGTCGGCCCGCCAGTTCAGCCCGTCGGCGCCCTCGACGTGCTCGCCGAGGCGACGGGCCCGCTCGGCGACGTCGGCGCGGTAGGCCTCGGCGTTGCGGACCAGCTCGGCCAGCGAGTCGCCGCCGAACTTGCGGGTGGCCTCGTCGGCGAGGACCAGGGCGGTCATGGTCTCGGCCACCACTCCCATGGCCGGCACCGCGGTGACGTCGGTGCGCTCCTTGAACGAGACCGTCTCGGCCTTGGTGGCGGTGTCGACGGTGCCGAGCACCGGTCGGTTCAGCGTGGCGAGGGGCTTCATGGCCACGTGGGCGACGATGACCTCACCGGTGGACATGCCGCCCTCGATGCCCCCCGCGTTGGTGGTGGTGCGGCGGTAGGCACCGGCCTCGGCGTCCCAGGTGATGGCGTCGTGGGCTTCGCTGCCGGGCCGGCCGGCCACGGCGAACCCGTCGCCGATCTCGACGCCCTTGACCGCCTGGATGCTCATCAGGGCGCCGGCGAGGCGCGAGTCGAGCTTGCGGTCCCAGTGGACGTGGCTGCCCAGGCCAACCGGGGCGCCGTAGGCGAGCACCTCGACGACGCCGCCGAGCGAGTCTCCGGCCTTGGCCGCCGCCTTGATCGCCTCGACCATGGCGTCGGCGGCGCCGGGGTCGGTGCAGCGGACCTCGGAGCCGTCGACGGCGAGCAGCTGGTCGGGACCGGGGCGGTGCGCGGCCGAGGCCCGCACGTCGCCGAGGGCGACCACGTGGGAGCCGATGGCGATGCCGAGGTGGCCGAGCAGCAGCTTGGCCAGCGCGCCGGCGGCGACGCGCGCCGCCGTCTCGCGCGCCGAGGCCCGCTCGAGCACGTCGCGGGCGTCGGTGAAGCCGTACTTCTGCATGCCCGCGAGGTCGGCGTGGCCGGGCCGGGGCGTGGTCAGAGGGCTGGCGGTGGCGCCCGGGGCCGGCGACATCTCCTCGTTCCACTTGCCGCGGTCCCACTCGGAGTTGGCGATCTCGATGGCCACCGGCGAACCAAGGGTGCGGCCGTGGCGCACGCCGCCGACCAGGGTCACCTCGTCCTGCTCGAAGCGCATGCGCGGACCCCGGCCGTAGCCCAGCCGGCGGCGGGCGAGCTCGGCCTGGACGTCGGCGACCGTCACCGGCAGACCGGCGGGGAGGCCCTCGACGACGACGACGAGGGCCTTGCCGTGGGATTCGCCCGCGGTCAGGAAGCGCAGCATGGCCCAGAGGCTAGTGGGGGCGCACCGGCGGTCCGGCAGTGGTTGGCGGTGCCGGCGCCGTCGCCGGGCGGGCGGGCGGGGCGCTCACCGGTTGAGGATGCCGTTGCTGAGCAGCACCACCGCGATCGTGCCCACGGCGATGAACGGCCCGAACGGATAGGCCTTCGACCGGCGCCGCGAGATGAACAGCGCCACGCCGACGACCGAACCCAGCAGGAACCCGACGATCATCCCCCACAGCACGAGCACCACCACCTCCTGGAAGGAGGTGCCGAGCCAGCCGAGCGCCAGGCCGAGGACGGCGGCCAGCTTCACGTCGCCGAACCCCATGGCCCGGGGCGAGATCAGGTGGAAGACCAGCAGCACGCCGAAGTAGCCGGCCGCCCCGGCCAGGGCGAACTGGATGGCGCCGGCGTCGCGCTCGACGAGCTGGGTCACGACCACCAGGACCACCGAGATCAACAGGGTGGGCACCACGATGCGGTCGGGCAGCCGGAGGAGCTCGAGGTCGATGACCGACAGCGCGATGAGCGAGCCGAAGATCACCAGGTAGGTGACCAGCTGGAGCACCGGTGCCTCGGCGAAGCGCCAGGCGGCCAGGCCGTAGGCGGCGAGCACCAGGACGTGGATGGTGAGGTACTTGCCCTGGAGGCGCACGCCAGGCAGGTCCTGGCCCAGCGGCAGCCGGTCGGGGACGCGGTCGACCAGCAGGCCGGCGAACCACCCGACCGGGAGCGCGACCAGCAGGCAGGCCGCCAGCCGGGTCGCGTTCATCGGGATCGCCCTCCGCTCCGGAGGGACGAGCCTGCGCTCAGGAGCTCACCGACCCCAGGAACTTGATGAGCAGGTCCCGGTTGATCGGGTCCTCCTCGTCGTCGACCTCGGCCAGCGCGGCCTCGCGCTCCTCGGGGGTGGTGGCCTTGGCGGCCGCCGCCACGGCCTTGGCGGCCTTCGGGCTGAGGTTGGCGAGCTGGCGGGCGATCTCGGCGGCGTCGGTGGCATCCGGGGCGACCGGCGGCGCCGCGGCCGCGGCGGCGTCGGCGGCCGACAGCGACGACGACTCGGCGGCGGTCGGCAGCGGGGGCTCCTCGATGACGAGGGCGTCCGGGTCGAACACGTCGGCGTCGGCCTCGAAGGCGGGCTCGGGGGCCGCCAGCGGCTCGGCCTCGACCTCGACCACCTCGACGGCGGCGATCACCGGCTCGACGTCGTCGCGGGGCTCGTCGACGCGGACCAGGCCCAGCTCGACGAGCTCCTTGACCGAGCGGGAGACCGGCAGCTCGCCGAGGGACAGCTCGTCACCGAGGCGGCCGACGCTGGTGCCGCCGGCCACGGCCACGAGCGACTTCCAGCGATCGGCGCTGACCGTGACCTCGTCGCCGGGCAGCTCGGGGTTGAGCTCGACCCAGTGGTCGAGGGACGGGACGACGGCCTCGATGCCCTTCCACTCCTCGAGCATCGCCTCGGCGGCCTCGAGGGTCGGCTCGACCTCGGCGGCCGGGGCGGCGCTGTCGGGCGTGGAGTCGGCCTCGAACTCGAAGTCGCCCTCCTTGAACCGCAGCAGCTCGAAGAGCACCTCGGCGGCCCCGTCGGCGTGGGGGGCACCGGTGGCCTCGCCGCCGACGATGGCGCCGCCGTCGACCCAGATGGCCCCGGCGCCCCGAGAGCCGTCGAGGCGGAGGCAGCCGGTCTTCTTGGTCGACGCGAGCAGGCGCAGCACGTCGGGGAGGGCGAACGTCTCGATGGTGCCCGAGAGAGCCACGATGACCTCCGAGGTGGGTGGATCGGTGCGTATGGCTGCGCTCCCCATCGGCAGGGGGCGCGGAGAATCAAGCGAGACTAGTCCGCCAGGCCGGCCCGAGCGGCCGCCGCCATGACCGCGACCGGCGCCGGCCGGCCCGTCCACAGCTCGAAGGCCACCGCCGCCTGGTGCACCAGCATGCCCACCCCGTCGACGGGGGTGGCCCCCGCCGCGGCGGCCCGGACCAGGAGGGGGGTGCGCACCGGCTGGTAGACGATGTCGACCACCACCTGCCCGGCGTGCACGGCCTCGGCGCCCGGGGGCAGCACGCCGTCGGCGCCGGGGGCGGCTCCGCCGGCCGCGCCGGCCATGCCGATCGACGTGGCGTTGACGACGAGCTCGGCGGCGGCCACGTCGGCGGGCGTGCCGGGCCGGCCGGCCGGACCGACCAGGGCGGCAGCGGCCTCGGCCCGCTCCGGGGTGCGGTTGACCACGACCACCTCGGCGGCACCGGCCCGGCCGAGGGCGGCGACCACCGCCCGGGCGGCTCCCCCACCGCCCCAGACGAGGCAGCGGCGGCCGACCGGGTCGAAGCCCCCGTCGGCGGCCAGGGACCGCAGGAACCCCTCGCCGTCGGTGTTGTGGCCGACCAGGCGGTCGCCGTCGGGCACCACGCAGTTGACGGCGTCGAGGGCCCGGGCCGCGTCGGTGCACGCGTCGACGGCGGCGGCGACCGCCTGCTTGTGCGGCATCGTCACCGAGAGGCCACCGAGGTCGAGGGAGCGCATCGCGTCCAGGGCCGCCGGGGCCCCGCCCTCGGCGACGTCGAACGCCAGGTAGGCCCAGTCGAGGCCGGTCGCCCGGAAGGCGGCGTTGAGGATGGCCGGCGACCGGGAGTGGCGGATCGGGTGGCCGATCACGCCGGCCAGCCGGGTGGCGGGACCGGGCGACCACGGACCCTCGGGCTCGGCGGTGCCGTCCCCCACGGCGACCGTCACCGGGCGGCGGGGCCGGCCGGCCGCCGCCGGATCACAGCAGGCCCTGCTTCTCGGACTCGGCCTTCTGCTTCAAGAAGTCGTTGTAGTTGCTGGTGAAGAAGTGGTGGCCTTCCTTGTCGGCCACCACGTAGTACAGCCAGTCACCCGGTTCGGGGTTGAGCGCGGCCACCAGCGACGCCTTGCCGGGGTTGGCGATCGGCGTCGGCGGGAGGCCGTACTTCTGGCGGGTGTTGTACGCGCAGTCGGCCTTGAGGTCGGACTGCGTGAGGGCGTCGGTCTTGCCCGGGAAGCAGTAGAAGACCGAGGCGTCGATGTCGAGGCGCATGCCCCGCTCGAGGCGGTTGTAGATGACCCGGGCGATCTTGGCGCGGTCCTCGGGGACCTTGGCCTCCTTCTCGATCAGCGAG
The DNA here is from genome assembly GCA_046331175.1 of Acidimicrobiales bacterium. Taxonomy (GTDB): domain Bacteria; phylum Actinomycetota; class Acidimicrobiia; order Acidimicrobiales; family Acidimicrobilacustridaceae; genus JAWKIW01. The sequence continues at coordinate 383,497 of JAXLRI010000003.1, read as the reverse complement.
GCGACGATGAGGGCGTCGTAGGGGCTGATCTGGCGCTTGCCGGCCACGCCGTCGAGCTTCTGGCCGGCGGCGGCCAGGCCGACCTCGTCGGCCACCGCGTCGAACTTGTTGACCATCTGGGTGACGAGCTTGCCCTCGTCGGCGATGTCGGGCTTCTCGACCCGGTAGGTGGCCGGGAAGAGGAAGCCCTCGAGGCTCGGCAGGTCGCTCGGCGGGCGGTAGGCGAAGTACTTCGACGCGCTCGACGCCGCCGCCAGCTCGGCGGCGGCGAGGTCGCCGTTGGTCATCTCGGGGAACGTGGCGAGGATCTTCTTGTCGATGTCGCGCGCCCCGTAGCCCTCGGGGATCACCAGCTCGGTGAACCGGGCCGGCAGCGGGCCGGCGGCCAGCTTCTGCACGGCGTCGTCCAGGCTCATGCCGGTCCGGAAGCCCTGGTAGTCGCCGGCCTTGACGCTGTTGATGTTCTTCCACTTGGCGTAGTAGCGGAAGAAGGTGGCGTTCTTGATGACGTCCTTCTCCTCGAGGATCCTCGAGGCCTGGGCGAGCGTGGCGCCCTGGGGGATGGCGATCTCGACGGGCGTACCCTCGCCCTCGTCGCCGCGGACCTGGTTGATGGCCCACCAGCCCCCCGCACCGAGCAGGGCCACCACGAACACGGCGAACGCCACGAGCGCGACCAGCGTCTTGCGCCAGAAGCCGCTCTCCTTGGGGACGTAGACGTAGTCGCCCTCGAGGTCGTCGTCCCAGCCCTCGTCGTCGGCCAGCGCCTGCCGGTCGTCGTGGATGGTGTCGGACAACGGGTTCCTCCGGGTCAGCGGCCCTCGTCGGCGGCCCCGAACGGGTCGGCGACGTCTCGGTGGCCGTCGAGCCACGCCTGGAGCATGACGGCGGCGGCCACCTGGTCGACCACCGCCCGCCGCTGGCGGGCGTCGAGCCCCTGCTCGACGAGCCGCTGCTCGGCGGTGACCGTGGTCAGTCGCTCATCGTAGGTCGCCACCGGCAGGGAGGTGCAGTCACCGAGGGCGGCGGCCTCCTCCCGGGCGGCCCGGGCGGCGACCCCCTCGGACCCGTCCAGGGACAGCGGCAGGCCCACCACCAGGCCCTCGGCCTCCCACTCCTGGGCGAGGTCGGCGATCCGCCGGCGGTCGCCGGCGAGGTCCTTCGTGCGGTGCACCACGGTGAGCGGCGTGGCGACCCGGCCGTCGGAGTCGGACACGGCGATGCCGATCCGCTTGGACCCCAGGTCGATGCCGAGGACGCGCACGCCCGGCGCGGCCTAGAGGCCGGCGGCGGTCCGGGCCGCGTCGAGGGCGGCGTCGATGCCCCCGGCGTCGCGGCCACCGGCCATGGCGAAGGTCGGGTCCTTGTCGGAGCCACCCCCCTGGATGGCCTTCTTGCCGTCGGCGATGAGGGCGGGGGCCGTCAGGTCGTCGCCCTTCGCGGTGGCGGCCACCAGGGCGGCACCACCGCCGTCGGGCTCGCCGCCGAGGACGACGGCGCGCACGCCGGCCTTGTCGCGCACGGCCAGGGCCAGGGTGCGCATGTCGTCGCGTGCCAGGCCGTCGACCCGGGTCACCACCACGCCGTCGACGGCCGCGGCGGCGAGGTCGCCGGCCTGGGAGGCCGCCAGCCGGGCCTTGAGGGTCTTGACCTCCTTGGCCAGGTCCTTGGCCTCGGCGATCCGACGCTCGACGGCATCGACCACCTCGTCGGCGCCCACGCCCAGGACATCGGCGATGCTGCGCAGCCGCAGCTCCTCCTGGCGCATCCTGTCGATGGGGCCGAAGCCGGTGACCGCCTCGATGCGGCGGATGTTCGAGCCGATCGAGGCCTCGCTCACGATCTTGAAGGCACCGATGTCGCCGAGCGCCCGCACGTGGGTGCCGCCGCACAGCTCGGTGGAGTGGGGGCCGGCCTCGAGCACCCGCACCACGTCGCCGTACTTGTCGCCGAAGAAGGCGATGGCGCCGATCTGGGCGGCGTACTCCATGGTGGTCTCGTAGTTGCGGGCCGGGTGGTTGTGCAGCACCTCGCCGTTCACGAGATCTTCCACGCGGGCGATCTCGTCGTCGGTGAGCGCCTCGTAGTGGCTGAAGTCGAAGCGCAGGCGGTCGGGCGCGACCAGCGAGCCCTGCTGCTTGACGTGGTCGCCGAGGACCTCGCGCAGCGCCCAGTGCAGCAGGTGGGTGGCCGTGTGGTTGCGGCGGATGGCGTCGCGGCGCGCCACGTCGATGCTGGCGGTGGCCTCCTGGCCCGGCGTGATCTCGCCCTCGACCACCGCGACCCGGTGGCGCACCAGGCCGGGCACGCCGTAGGTGGTGTCGAGCACCTCGGCCCGGCCGGTGTCGGTGGCGATGGCGCCGGTGTCGCCGACCTGGCCGCCGCTCTCGGCGTAGAAGGGCGTGCGGTCGAGCACGATGCTGTCGCCGACCACGGCCAGCACGTGCGCCTTGCTCTCGTCCTCCTCGCGGCCGGTGAACTCGGTCGGGCCGAACTCGTCGAGCACCTCGGCGAAGGGCTCGGCCTCGTCGGTGACGCCCTCGTTGCGACGCGCCTCCTTGGCCCGGCGGCGCTGCTCGGCCATCTCGACCTCGAAGCCCTCGCGATCGACCTCGACCCCCTGCTCGCCGGCGATCTCGGTGGTGAGCTCGAGCGGGAAGCCGTGGGTGTCGTGGAGCAGGAAGGCGACCGAGCCGCCCAGGGCGGCGCCGTCGGACAGCGCGTCGAGCTCGGCGTCGAGGATGGTCATCCCCTGCTTGAGCGTCTGGCGGAAGCGCTCCTCCTCGCGGGTGACCACACCGGACACGAAGTCGTGGTTGGCGGCCAGGTCGGGGTAGGCCTCGCCGAGGAGCGCGATGGTGGTGTCGACGAGCGATGGCGTGACCAGGCGCTCGACGCCGAGCAGGTAGGCGTGGCGGACGGCCCGGCGGATGATGCGGCGCAGGACGTAGCCCCGCCCCTCGTTCGAGGGGAAGACGCCGTCGCTCACGAGGAACGACACCGTGCGGGCGTGGTCGGCCATGATCCGCAGGCTCACGTCGGTGCGCTCGTCCTGGCCGTAGCGGCGGCCCGACAGCGACTCGGCCTCCTCGATGAGGGGCCGGAAGACGTCGGTCTCGAACACGGTGGGCACGTCCTGGAGCAGGACGAGGAAGCGCTCCATCCCGGCACCGGTGTCGACGTTCTTCGACGGCAGGTCGGCCAGCGAGAGGTCGGGCTGGCGGTTGAACTGCATGAAGACGAGGTTCCAGAACTCGAGGTAGCGCTCGTCGCCGCCGTGGGCGGGGCCGCCCTCGGCGCCGTAGGCGGGGCCCCGGTCGAAGTAGAGCTCGGTGTTGGGGCCGCAGGGGCCGGGCGCGCCCTTCTGCATCTCCCAGAAGTTGTCGGCCTCGCCGAGGCGCTGGACCCGCTCGGGCGGCAGGCCGATGCCGTCGATCCAGATCTGCTCGGCCTCGTCGTCGTCGAGGTAGACGGTGGCCCACACGCGGTCGCCGTCGAAGCCGACGACCTCGGTGGCCAGCTCCCACGCCAGGCGGATGGCGCCCTCCTTGAAGTAGTCGCCGAAGCTGAAGTTGCCGAGCATCTCGAAGAAGGTGAGGTGCCGGGTGGTGGTGCCGACGATCTCGATGTCGCCCGTGCGCACGCACTTCTGGACCGAGGTGGCACGCGGGTACGGGGCCGGTTCCTCGCCGAGGAAGTACGGCACGAACTGGTTCATGCCGGCGTTGGTGAACAGCGGCGCGGTGGGGTGGTGCGGGATGAGGCCCGACGACGGCACGGCGGTGTGCTCGCGGCCCTCGAAGAACCCGAGCCAGGCTCGGCGCAGCTGGTTGGCGGTCATCGGCTCCATAGGTGGCGACAGCCTACCGAGGCGATGTGACGAGGTCGTCTGGAGATCCCCGGGCCGGCGCCCGGCGACGCCGCCGGCGGCTCGCCCCGGCCGACCCACGAGCTCCGGTCAACGGCGGTCGAGGTCGGCCTGGATGCGGGCCTCGGCCTCGTGCATCGCCTCGCGCCCGGCGACCACCGCGTCGCGCACGCCGCCGCCGACGGTGCGAGCGGCGCCGACCACGGTGTCGGCCACCCGATCGGGCGAGACCGCACCGCGCGCCTCGCGCACCCGGACGTAGCCGTAGGCCGCGCCCACCGCCCCGGTGGCCACGCCGGCGGCGAACCAGAAGAGCCGCTTGGGGATCACGCCGCTCGGCTCCGCTGCCGGCGGCCGAGGCCGACGAGGCGTCCGAGCCCGCGACCGACGCCGCGCCAGAAGGCCACGAACCGGATGAGCGGTGCGCGGAAGGCGAGGTAGCCCAGCCGCGACGCCGAGTCGACCCGGGCGGAGATGGCCTCGGCGGCATCGAGGAGGGCGTCGACCCGCTCGACCTCGGCGCCGGCGTCGACCACGGTGGCCCGCAGGTCGGTCAGCAGCGGCAGGGCCTGGGCCCGCAGCTCGTCGACGGTGCCGCGCAGCTCTCGGAGGGTTCGCACCAGCGACGCCGTCGCCAGGGCCAGCACCACGATGGCCGCGACGGCCACGAGCACGACGACCACCGCGGCCAGGTCGCCGGCGCTCACGACCCGGCCTCGCGCGCCCGTCGCCGCTGCTCGAGCGGCTCGACCAGGTCGGCCTCGGCGCCGTGGGGCGACGGCTCGTAGTACACGTGGCCCTCCACGTCGTCGGGGCGGTGCTGCTGGGCGACCCAGCCCTCGGGCTCGTCGTGGGGGTAGGCGTAGCCGGTGCCGTGCCCGAGCGTCCGGGCGCCCCGGTAGTGGCCGTCGCGCAGGTGGAGCGGCACCTCTCCCCCGCCCCCCTGCTGCACGTCCTGGCGGGCCCGGCCCAGGGCCACGGTGACCCGGTTCGACTTGGGGGCGGTGGCCAGGTGGACCACGGCCTGGGCCAGGTTGAGCTGGGCCTCGGGCAGCCCGACGAACTCGACGGCCCGGGCGGCGGCGTCGGCCACGACCAGGGCCATCGGATCGGCCAGGCCGACGTCCTCGGAGGCGAGGATCACCAGCCGCCGGGCGATGAACCGGGCGTCCTCCCCGGCCTCGAGCATCCGCGCCAGCCAGAACAGGCCGGCGTCGGGATCGGACCCGCGGATCGACTTGATGAAGGCGGAGATGACGTCGTAGTGGTCGTCGCGCCCGTAGCGCAGGGCCTTGGTCCCGAGCGCGGCCTCGGCGTCCTCGACGGTGACGACCACCGGGTGGGCCCGCTCCCGGGCGAGGGCGCAGGCCACCTCGAGGCTGGTCAGGGCGTGGCGGCCGTCGCCGGCCGAGCGCTCGACCAGCAGGTCGACGGCGGCGTCGTCGATGGTGGCGCCCTCGACGCCGGCACCCCGTCGCAGCAGGGTGCCGACCGCCTCGGCCGACAGCGGCTCGAGCCGGAACAGGGTGGAGCGCGACAGCAGCGGCGGGTTGACCTCGAAGAAGGGGTTCTCGGTGGTGGCGCCCACGAGGACGAGGAGGCCCGACTCGACCGACGGCAGCAGGGCGTCCTGCTGGGCCTTGTTGAAGCGGTGCACCTCGTCGAGGAACAAGATGGTGCCCTGGCCGTAGCCGCCCAGGCGGTCCTCGGCCGCCGCCGCCGCCTCCCGCACGTCCTTGACCGTGGCGGTCACCGCGGACAGCTGCACGAACGCCTTGGCCGTGGTGTGGGCGATGAGCTGGGCGACCGTGGTCTTGCCGGTGCCGGGCGGCCCCCACAGGATCACCGAGGACAGACGGTCGGCGTCGATGAGCGTGCGCAGGGGGCGGCCGGGGCCGAGGAGGTGCTCCTGGCCGACGACCTCGTCGAGCGAGCCCGGCCGCAGGCGAGCCGCCAGGGGCGCGTGACGAGCCAGCTGGTCGGCCGCGGCGGCCGAGAAGAGGTCGTCTCCCACGTCGGCGAGGCTATCGCCCACCCCGGCGGCGGCCGTGTGCCACCATCGCCGGCGTGCTCGTCGCCGTCACCGCCCTGCTCGCCCAGGCGCAGGTCCCGACGCCACCGCCGCCCGAGGAGCCGTCGTCGGGCCTGGCCTGGTGGGCCTACCTGATCTGGGCGTGGGCCATCGTGTCGCTCTCGGTGTACGCCTACCGGCTGATCCGGCGCTTCACCGGCCACAAGCCCGATCGCTCCGGTCGCACGGCCGACAAGGCGGCGACCGACGCCTCCGGCACGACCTCCACGACCGGCTCGACCGGCACGAGCCCCACGACCGGCACGACCTCCACGACCCCGCCGGCCCCGACCACCGCCGCCCGGGGCCCGAGCCCGTCAAACCGCGCCGGCGAGCAGTCCACGGGCAGCCGGCTGGGCGCCACCCTGCGCAAGGCCGCGGAGCGGCCCCCGACCGTGCTGCCGGAGCCGCCGAGCGGTCCGTCGCCGACCGAGGCGCTGTTCCTCGAGGCCAAGGCGGCCAGGGCGCGCGGGGAGGACCCCGACGCCGCGGTCGCCGCCACGGCCTCGTCGACGGGCGGCGCCGAGGACGGCGCCGGCGGGTCGTCGCCGTCCGATCGGCGGGGCCTGTTCGCCGCCGCACCAGACGACGGGCCGCCGCGACGCCCGGTCGCCGAGCTCGTCCGCGGGATCGAGCTGCCGTGCGAGCTGGTGCCGGTGGTCGAGGGCGCCGACCCCGACGGCCACCAGGTCACCTTCCACACCCGGATCCAGGACCCGGCCCGCGTCGGACGCGAGCTGGGCGACGCCCTCGAGGCGATCGGGTACGCCCTGCGCTCCACCTCCGACACCGAGGTGGTCGCCACCCGCGACGCCGACGAGCTGCGCGTCCGCATCGTCCCCCGCGCCGGCGACGCCCGCGACGACGGTCGGGCCCGCTACCCCACCCTGCCGCCGGCCGACGTGGTCGTCGAGCTCGAGAGCTGAGCGACGACCGGCGACCGCCGGCCGGGCTCAGGTGGCCTTGGGGAGCAGGCGGAGGCCCAGCTCGTCGAGGTGGCGGGCGTCGATGGGCGTCGGGGCCCCGGTGAGGGGGTCGGCGCCCGACTGGGTCTTCGGGAAGGCGATGACCTCGCGGATGTTCTCCTCACCGGCGAGCAGCGCCACCAGGCGATCGAGGCCGAAGGCGAACCCGGCGTGGGGCGGCGCGCCGTAGCGGAAGGCGTCGAGCAGGAAGCCGAACTTGGTGCGGGCCTCGTCCTCGCCGATGCCGAGGATCTCGAAGATGCGGGACTGCACGTCGGCCCGGTGGATCCGCACGCTGCCCGAACCCAGCTCCCAGCCGTTCAGCACGAGGTCGTAGGCCTGGGACCGGACCTTCAGCAGGTCCTGCGGGTCGCCGCTCGACAGCAGGTCGACGTCCTCGTCGTTGGGCATGGTGAACGGGTGGTGGGCCGGGATGGGCTTCCCGGCATCGTCGAGGGCCTCGAACAGCGGGAAGTCGACGACCCACAGGAAGTGGAAGCCGCCCTCGGTGACCGGCGGGCGGCCCAGCTCGAGGCGCAGCAGGCCGAGGACGTGCCAGACGGTGCGCCGCTCGTCGGCCACGAGGAGCAGGAGGTCGCCGGCGTCGGCCTCGAGCGTGGTGACGAGCCCGGCCAGCTCGCCCTCTGACAGGAACTTGGCCACCGGCGAGGCCAGGGACCGGTCGTCCTCGACCTTCATCCACACGAGGCCCTTGGCGCCGAAGCGCTTGGCCCGGTCGGTGAGGGCGTCGAGCTGGTTGCGGGTCATCGACGCGCCACCGGGCACGCGGATGCCCTTCACGCACGGCGCCTTGAAGGCGTTGAAGCCGGTGTCGGCGAAGAGGTCGGTCAGCTCGACGAGCTCCATGCCGAAGCGCACGTCGGGCTTGTCGGAGCCGAACCGCTCCATCGCCTCGATCCACGGCATCTGGGGGATCTCGGCCGGGCGCTCGCCGGTGACCTCCTCGGTGGCCTCGGCCACGGCCTCGGAGATGAAGGCGAGCACGTCGTCCTGCGAGACGAAGCTGGCCTCGGCGTCGAGCTGGGTGAACTCGAACTGGCGGTCGGCCCGCAGGTCCTCGTCGCGCAGGCAGCGGGCGATCTGGAAGTAGCGGTCGATGCCACCCACCATGCACAGCTGCTTGAACAGCTGCGGGCTCTGGGGCAGGGCGTAGAACTCGCCGGGGCTGAGGCGGGAGGGCACGACGAAGTCGCGGGCGCCCTCGGGGGTGGAGGCGATGAGGGTGGGCGTCTCGATCTCGAGGAAGCCCTGGCGCTCCATCGCCCGCCGGACGGCGGCGTTGACCCGCGAGCGGACCCGCAGGTTGTGCTGCAGGCGCTCGGTGCGCAGGTCGACGTAGCGGTGGCGGAGCCGGATCGTCTCGTCGACGTCGGTGCGCATGTCGACGGGGAAGGGCGGCGGCTCGGCGGTGGCGAGCACCTCGACCTCGCACTGCTTGAGCTCGACGGCGCCGGTGGCCAGGCGCGGGTTCACCGTCTCGTCGCTGCGGGCGGTGACCGTGCCGGTGATGCGCAGCACGTACTCGCTGCGCAGGTCGTGGGCGCCGTCGACGACGCACTGGACGACGCCCGTGCGGTCGCGCAGGTCGACGAAGGCGAGGTGCTCGCCGTGCTCGCGGCGGGCGTTGACCCACCCGCACACCGACACCCGCCGGCCCTCGTCGTCGGGGCGCAGCTCGCCGCAGTAGTCGGTGCGCAGGGCGGTCGGGGCGTACGGGCTCTTGCCGTCGGGCTGGTCGGTCACCCGTGCATCCTTGCCGGTGGCCGCTCGGGCGGGCCAACGCGAAGGGCGCGAGCGGCCGGCCTCGCGACCAGGCGACGACGCCGGGTCAGGCCCGGCGCAGGACCCACAGCGCGGTCGGGCCGATCCCCTTCAGGTGGTGGTTGCCGATGGACTTCATCACCAGCCCCGCTCGGTCGACCAGCCCGTCGTGCACCGACGGCGACACCACCACGGCGCCGGCCCGGGCCTCGCCGCTGATCCGGCTGGCCCGGTTGACGGTGGGCCCGAAGCAGTCGCCGCCCATCACGATGACCGGGCCCGTGTCGAGGCCGACCCGCACGGGTGGGACGTCGGCCTCGTGCTCGAGGTGGGCCACGACGTCGAGCGCCATGTCGGCGGCGGCGCCGACGTCGAGGGCGGTGAACAGCACGGCGTCGCCGATGGTCTTGACCACCTTGCCCCCACCCTCGGCCACGACGTCGCGGACGGTGCCGTCGAAGCGGCGCACCAGGCGGGCCAGCTGGGGGGCGTCGAGCTTCCGGCTGAGGCGGGTGAACCCGGCGAGGTCGGCGAAGCCGACGGTGAGGATCTGGTGGTCGCTGCCGGCGTCGGGCCGCTCCCCCGCCAGCCGCCGTTCGAGGGCGTCGACGATCTGGCGCCGCAGCACGTAGTCGAGGATGGGCTCGACGATGCCGAGGTCCATGAGCTGCACGCGGGCGCACAGCTCGTCCTGGTAGGCGTCGCCGTCGGCCGGCACCGTCGTGAGCTCGGTGGTGACGACGTCGATGATGGCCTCGGCGATGGTGGCCATGGCCGAGGCGATCACCCGGGTCTGCTGCACGACCATGGCGCCGTCGAGGCCGACCTTGGCGAGGTCGGCCAGCGCGCTGGTGGCCAGCTGCACGTCGAGGTCGGAGAACAGGGCGGCGTCGCCCTCGGCCTCGGGGAAGCCCATGGCCCGCCACAGCTGCTGGTTGAGCTCCCAGTCGTCGCCGGCGATGGCCCGGACCTCGTCGGTGGTGTAGCGACCCACGCCCGGCAGCAGGCGGTGCTGCAGGAGCAGGACGGGCAGCCGGCCGGCGGCGGCGGCCGCCTCGATGTCGGCGGCGGGCACGCCGAGCGCCCGCAGCTCGGCGACGGCCTCGTCGGTCACGCCGGGTCCGACCCGTCCTCGTGGGAGGCGGCGTGGAGGCGGCGGCGGAGCTCGTCGGCCAGCGCCGTGCGGGCGACCGTCTCCTGGCCGGTGCCGCCCCGAAGGTCGCGCACCGTGACCACGCCGGCCTCGACCTCGTCGCTGCCGACGAGCACGGCGAGCCGGGCCTGGGAGCGGTCGGCCACCTTCATCTGCGCCTTCATCGAGCGCCCGCCCCACGCCCGGTCGGCGGCGAAGCCGGCTCGCCGCAGCTCGGCGGTGAGGTCGCGGGCCTGGTCGCCGCCGGTGAGGTCGACGACGAACACGTCGAGCCGGTCGTCGGGGACGCCGAACACGCCCTCGGCGTCGCAGGTGGCGAGGACCCGCTCGATGCCGGACCCGAAGCCGATGCCGGGCGTGGGCGGGCCGCCGAGGGACTCGACCAGCCCGTCGTAGCGCCCGCCGCCGCCGATGGTGCTCTGGGCCGACTCGAGGGCGGTGCTGACGAACTCGAAGGCGGTGTGCGTGTAGTAGTCGAGGCCGCGCACCAGGCGGGGCTCGACCGTGAACGGGATGCCGAGCGCGGTGAGGCCCGCCTGCACCCGATCGAAGTGGGCGGCGGCCTCGGGCGAGAGCGAGTCGAGCAGCAGCGGCGCATCGGCGACCACGGCCAGCGAGGCCTCGCGCTTGGTGTCGAGCACCCGCATCGGGTGGGCCTCGACCTTCTCCTGGTCGGTGGGGTCGAGCTCGCCGATGCGGCCGACGAGGAAGGATCGCAGCCGATCGATGTAGGCGGAGCGGTCGGCCGGCGTGCCGATGGAGTTCACGACGAGGCGCACCTCGCGAAGGCCGAGGGCGACGTAGAAGTCGTGGAGGAGCCCGATGACCTCGACGTCGAGGTCGGGGTCGGCCACGCCGATGGCCTCGACGCCCACCTGGTGGTGCTGGCGGAGGCGGTTGGCCTGGGGGCGCTCGTAGCGGAAGTTGGGGGCGGCGTACCAGACCTTCCACGGCACGGTGGCGGGCCGGTGCTCGATGTAGGCCCGCACCACGCCGGCGGTCCCCTCGGGCCGCAGGGCCAGGTGGTGGGGCGGCTCGGACTTGTCGAGGAAGTCGTACATCTCCTTGCGCACCACGTCGGTGCCCTCGCCCATGCGCTTGAACACGCCGAGGTCCTCGAACATCGGACCCTGGACCAGGCCGTAGCCGGCCCTCGCCGCCAGACCGGCGAAGGTGGCGACGAGCGCCTCCCACCGCGCCGACTCGGGCGGCAGGACGTCACGGGTCCCGTAGGGGGCCTGGAAGGTGGCGGGCACGGGCGGCGAGGTTAGCCGGGCCCTCCCCCGACCCGGCGCGGCGATCCGAGCGAGGAGCGTCGCCGCGTCGGCGGACTCGACGGCCGCCGGATCAGCGCTTGGCCGTCGTGGTGGTGCTGGTGGGCGTGGGGGCCGGGCCGAGGGCGCGACCCAGCAGATCGACGATGGCGCGGCGGCCGGCGCCGTCGAGGTGGATCTTGTCCTGGTACGTGTAGCCGGGCGTCGGCGAGTACAGGGCCCAGTCGGCCACCACGATGTTCTGGTGCTTGCCGGCGGCGGCCCGGATGGCCTCGTTGGCCTCGACCTGGCCCGGCGACCACTCGGCGCAGGTGACCCACACCACCCGGGGCACGTCCTTCAGGTACGCCATGTACTTCTCGATCTGACCCGGGAACGCCCCCGTCTTCTCGTAGTTGGTGCACAGGCTGATGACCACCACGTCGCCGAGCACGTCGGTGATCGACTGGGGCTTGGGCGGGTCGGGTGGCGGCTTGCCGAGGTCGGTGGCGAACTTCTTGGCCGCCTCGTAGTCGTCGTTCGCCTTCTTGTTGGCGCCGTCGACCTTGCCCTGGAGCACACCCAGCCCCTGGGTGATGAAGCGGCTCTCGACGGCGTCGAGGGTGGGGTTCCACCCCTTCAGGCCGCCGGGCACCTCGGCCTTGGCCCCGAGCACCACCGAGTCGCCGAGGACGTACACCCGGTTGTCGCCCGGCGACGACAGCGCCGGCGACGGATCGGGCAGCGGCGGCGGCGTGAAGACGGTCGTGGTCGGCTGGGCGGTGGTGGTGGGGGCCGGCTCGGGCGTCGACGACGGGGCCGGGGCGGCGGACGTCCCCGGGGCCGACGTGCTGGACGGGGCCGGGTCGGGTGTCGAGACGTCCTGGCCGCCACCGCCGCAGGCGGCGAGGGCCAGGCCGGCGGCGGCGAGGGCGAGCACGGCGGGGGCACGGCGGGCGTCCACGGCCGACGATGCTACGGGCCCGGCCCCGGCCGCCGGGGCGCGGCCGTCGCCGCCCGGGTCCTCGTCGGGAGCTGCGGCCGGCCGACCGTCAGCGCACCGGCGAGACGAACGACGCCGGGGGTGGGACGAACCCGGCGCCGCCGACCTCGTCGAGCAGCGCGGCGATGCGGAGCAGGCGGCGGTCCGAGAGGTGCGGACCGACGACCTGCACGCCCACCGGCAGCCCCGAGGGCGTCAGGCCGGTCGGCAGGGTGACGACCGGCAGCAGCACGGTGCCGATGGCGCCGCACCAGGCCATGGCCAGCATGCCCGGCACCTCGACCCCGTCGACGTCGAGGACCCGGTCGGTGATCGGGCGGTCGGTGTCGTGGGGGTGGGCGGCGGTGGCCATGACCGGCGCCAGCACCACGTCGAACCGCTCGAACAGCCCGGCCCACGCCCGGCGGTGCTGCTGGCGGACGGCGTCGGCGACCTGCAGGTCGCGGGCCCGGCTCACCAGGGCCCGAGCGGCGTTGCTGACCGGGTCGGGCGCCGGGAGGTCGCCCATCGGGGCGAAGGCCTCGAACACGTCGGCCGGCAGCCCCGCGCCGATGATGGGCAGCACGAGGTCCTGCCAGGACCGCAGGCCGTCGGCCAGGGACACCGGCAGCGGCACCGCCTCGACCTGGGCCCCGGCATCGGCGAGGCGATCGGTGAATGCCCCGAGGCACCCCCGCACCTCGGCAGCGACGGGCAGCACGTCGGATCCCTCGGCGACGACGGTCGCCACCCGCAGCCCCCGCACCGACGAGACCGGCGGGCCCTCCGGCAGCTCGAGGCGCCATGCGACCGCGTCCTCGGGGAGCGGGCCGGCGACGACGTCGAGCGCCAGCGCCAGGTCGCCGACGCCGCGGGCCAGCGGCCCGCCGCAGTTCACGTCGGGCTCGACGAGGCTGCCGGGCGGCCCGGGGATGTGGCCGCGGCTGGGGACGATCCCCCACGTGGGCTTGAGGCCGTACACGCCGTTGTAGTGGGCGGGGTTGCGGATGGAGCCGCCGATGTCGCTGCCCAGCTCGAGTGGCGTGAGGCCGGCGGCCACCGCCGCTGCCGCGCCCCCGGACGAGCCACCGGTGGTGCGGGTGACGTCCCACGGGTTGTTGGTGCGGCCGAAGACGTCGTTGTACGTCTGCACGTCGCCGGCGTAGAGCGGGACGTTGGTCTTGCCGAACACGATGGCCCCGGCCGCCTTCAGCCGGGCGACGGCCAGCGCGTCGGTGGTCGGGACGTGGTCGGCCAGCTCGGGCGCGCCGGAGGTGGTGGCGAGCCCGGCCGTCTCCCACACGTCCTTGATCGTCATCGGCAGCCCGTGCAGGGCGCCGGTGGCCGCTCCGGCGGCGGTGGCCTCGTCGGCGGCGGCGGCCGCCTCGCGGGCCCGCTCGACGTCGAGGGCGACGACGGCGTTCAGCGCCGGGTTCCGCTCGCCGACCCGGGCCAGCAGGTCGTCGAGCAGCTCGCGGCTGGAGACCTCGTGGGCACGCAGGGCGGCGACCAGCTCGGCAGCGGTGGCGGTGCCGGGATCGATGTCCATGCCCGACCGTACCGCCGCTCGCACCACGGTCGGATCAGGTCCGGGTGGCGCCCGCCGAGGCCCTGCGGTCCGGTCAGCCGTACCAGCCGGCGGCGTCGGCGATGACGTGCACGGCCCCGCTGTTGTTGAACACCGAGATGGTGTCGCCGGCGCCGACCTTGGCGGTGACCGCGTTGGCGATCGTCGTCCCGGGCCGCCAGTTGAGGTTCGAGGCGGTGGGCCGCGCCGCGCCCGTGTCCCACACCGAGAGGAACGACTCGGCCGAGGTCGCGGTGACGGTCACGTTGGCGAGCACCGCCTTGGCCTCGGCCGGCACGGCTCCGGCGGTGGACACCGCCACCGTCCGGGTCGTCCCCTGGGCCCACGGCGATCCGTAGGCGCCCACCTGCTCGGGAGCCGGCCGCGAGTCCTGGAACCGCACCGGGGACACGGGGTGGAAGCCGTCACCGCTGCCCGAGCGGAACCACCCGACCACGTCGATGAGCACCTGGGCGCTGCCGGCGTTGTTGAACGCCCGGACCTTCCCGCCGGCCCCCACCTTGATGGTCACCGCGTTGGCGATCGTCGTGCCGGGCCGCCAGTTCAGGCTGGAGGCCGTCGGCCGCGACGCGCCGTCGGGGTAGACGGCCAGGAACGACTCGGCGGTCGTGCCGGTGACCGTCACGTTGGCCACCACGGCCTCGGCGTCGGCCGGCACGCCGCCCACCCCCGCCACCTGCACGTCGCGGTCGGTGCCGGCGCCCCAGGGCGTCCCGTACGCCCCGACCTGCTCGGGCGGCGGCCGCGAGTCGAGCACGCGCGCCGGGGTGAGGGCGGTGTAGCCCGCCCCGGTCCCCGATCGGTCGTACCAGCCGACCACGTCGACGATCACCTGTGTGCTGCCCGACGGGTTGAACACCGACACCGCTCCCCCGGCGCCCACCTTCACCGTCACCGCGTTGGCGATGGTCTGCCCCGCAGCCCAGTTCAGGTTCGAGGCCGTGGGCCTGGGGGTGCCCGTCGGCCACACCGTCAGGAAGCTGGCCGCCGACGTCCCCGTGACCGTCACGTTCAGCGTCACCGCGGTGGCATCGGCCGGTACCCCGCCCACGCCCGCGACCTGCACCTCTCGGGTCGTCCCCGGACCCCACGGCGTGGCGAACGGGCCGACCTGCTCGGGAGCCGGCCGCGAGTCGAGGATGCGGGTCGGCGCCGCCAGCGGGTGGAACAGGTCGCCGGCGTCGACGTCGCGCGGCCCGCCGACCCGGTTGCGCCAGGTGTTCGTCTCGATCGGCGCGTTGGCGTCGAACACGATGCTCGCCTGCTGGTCGAGGTAGGTCCCGGGCGAGATGCCGGCGGCCCCGTCGACCGTGTAGCGGGCCCAGCCCTGCCCCGACTCGTCACCCGGTTCGGGCGGCAGGAAGCCGGCCAGGGGGTCGAGCGGCGTCAGGCCGGTGGCGGGATCGATGGTGCGGTAGCGCCACGTCGCCGTCCCGGTGCCGGGGTCGAACTCGCCGCTCACCCGCACGACCAGGTCGACCGGCTTGCCGTCGATGGTGACGGTGATCGGCTGGTCGATGGAGAAGGCCTGGGCCCCGTCGGGCACGTCGACGTTGATCGCCCCCCAGCCCACGTCGCCGAAGGAGAAGCTGGACCGGTCGTAGGTCGGCGGCACCTGCACGGTGACGGTCACGTCGGCGGCCGGCGCGGTGGCGAGCTGGGCGCCCGGCGGCGGGTTCTTGGTCCCCGGGCCCAGGTTCTCGAAGTGGACCTCGTAGCCGAGGCCGACCGGGTCGGCGAGCCAGCGCTCGCCGGGGAGGCCGGCCGGCCCGACGATCTCGTTCGGGTCGAACGCCTGGCCGCCGGTGCCGCCGTCGGGCGGCTCGAGGCGGGGCTCGTCGCAGTCGGAACCGACCAGCAGCCGGCTCCGGCGGTACTCGTCGGCGGCCTTGTCCATCGCCCGCTCGTAGTTGGCCTTGTACTGCTCGGTGTTGATCTTGAGCGACCGCACGAGGTTGAGCTGGGCCCCCAGCTCGTCGAAGCCGGCCTGCAGCTTGCCCACGATGTCGAAGGCGGCGAGCAGCTCGCCGAAGTGCCCGCTCAGGGCGGCGACCCGGTTCTCGATGTCGGGGAACGCCCGCATGGCGGCCTGCAGGCGGCTCATGGTGCGCGGACCACCGGCCATGTAGGCCTCGCGAGCGAGCTGGACCTGGAAGTCGAGCTGGGACTGGAAGGCGTTCAGCAGGTCGCGGAAGGTGTTGATCGGCGCCCGCAGCAGGTCGGCCGCCGAGGACAGATCGCCGAACGCCCCGGCCAGGCCCTGCTCGCGCAGGGTCGAGGCCAGCCCGATGAGCTGCGTGGTGACGTCCTTGCCCGCCGAGATGATGGAGGCGATCACGCCCTCCTCAAGCGGGCGGCCGATCCGCTCGAACATCCGGGCGATGGTGCCGACCTCGGAGGTGATGAGCCCGGCACCCTTGAGCGCCGGCGCGAACAGGCTGGCCAGGTCGGCGAGCACGTCGGCGCCCCGCACCACCGTCTCCCACTTGAGCTGGTTGATGGCGTCGCGCTGCTGGTCGAGGGACTCGTCGTGCAGGATCGACAGCTCCCGTGCCAGGCGGGCCCAGTGCTTGGCCTTGCGCAGGTGGTCGTTGGCGACGGGGCAGTCGGTGCGCTCGGTGGCGGCCAGGATCTCATCGATGAGCGGGTCGACCCACAGCGAGCTGCCCTCGACGTCCTCGCCGAACCACGCGGCCAGCAGCTCGGACGCCGACGGCGTCGAGGGGGCGACCTCGGGCCGCAGGTCGTCGTTGGCGCCCTCGGGGAGGCCCAGCTCGAAGGTGCCCGAGGTCTCGCTCGGCCAGTCGACGGGGTACCGGCGGGTCTCGGCTCCGGGCCGGGTGACCTCCACCACGAAGGGTCCGTCGACCCCCCGCACGTCGAAGGTGCCGTCGGCGGCGACGGGGACGTTCAGCCGGTCGCTCCCCTGGCGCACGGTGACCGTGGGCAGCGACGCGCCGGGCGTGTAGTCGGTCGAGTTGGGCGAGACCAGCGAGCCGTGGAACCCGCCGCTGCCGCCGTAGTCGAGCATCGGGGTCTCGGCCGGAGCCCCGCCTGCCGCGGCGGGCGTCGACGGGCCAGGGGACGCGGCGGGCGCCGACGCACCCGGGGCGCTGGCGGGGGGCGCGGCGCTCGTGGTGGCGGTCCCCCGCCCGAGCGGGACCCGCAGGGGGGCCAGCACGGGCAGGGCGAGGCCGGCCGCGACCTGCTCGAGGGCGCCGCCGGGCACCGTGACCCAGACGTCGTAGGTGCCGGCCGGCAGGGTGGTGAAGGTCACGGTGCCGTCGGCGGCCGGCGCCGCGACGTCGGCGACCCCGCTCCCGTCGCTGGCGGCGAGCACCACTGTCGCGCTGGTCACGTCGACGCCGACGGGGACCTGCAAGCCGAAGGTGATGGTCGGGGCGGCGTCGAGGGCCACCGCCACCGGCGAGGCCACCGGGACCACGACCGTTCGGGTCGCCCGGAGGTGGCCCGGGTGCTCGACCAGTGCGTCCCACGACCCCGACGGCAACCGGTCGAAGGTGGCGACGCCGTCGGCGCCGGTCGTGACGGCCACCAGCGGCGTGCGGTCGGTGGACCCGGTCGGGGACAGCTCGACCAACGCGCCGGCGGCGGGACCGGCGGTGCCGGTGACGACGAACGAGACGGACCCCGTGCCGGGGGCCAGGTCGACGGCCGTGGGACCGGCGACCGGGGTGAGCGAGGCGCGCGCCGTGCCGAAGGTCGCCCCTCGGACCCAGAGCTCGACGGGCACGCCCGGCCGGACCCGAAGCAGGTAGCGGCCGGACGCGTCGGTGGTCGCCGTGGCCGACACCGAGCCGTCGACCACGAGGTCGACGTCGATGCCGGCGACCGGTGTGCCCCCGATGGCGCGGACGATGCCGGAGAGGGTGGCGACGTCGGCCGTCAGGGTGACCTCGGGGTCGGCGGTTCCGTCGGACACCGTCGCCAGGGCCTCGGCGGCGAAGGCGGTCGCCCGATAGGTGCCGGGGCCCGGCACGGCGACGGCGACCGACCCGTCGGGCCCCGTGCGGGCGTCGACGTCGTAGGGCGCTCCCGGATCGGTGGCGGTGACCTCGATCGGGAGGTCGGCGAGCGGGCTGCCCCCGCCGTCGAGGACGCGCACGGTCACGCGGTGCACGGCCGGGGCCAGGGCCACCTCGACCGTGGGGGTCACGGCGGGATCGATGGCGCGGGCGTCGCCGCGCTCGCCGGCCGGGCCGATGGTGGCGAGGCGACCGGGGCCGGGCGGCAGGCCGGGCAGGGCGAAGGTGCCGTCGGCGGCCGTGGTGGTGGCGGCGCCGGCACCGGCGGCCGGCACCGCCGAGGTGAAGCGGACGGCGGCCCCGGCGATCGGCTGGTGGGTGGCGGCGTCGACGACGGCGCCGGTGAGCGTCACGGGCGTCGCCAGGGTCACGTCCTGGGCCACGTCCCCCACCAACGTGAGCGGGGTCGAGGTGGCGGCGCCGGCGGGACCGGTGGCGACGAGCAGCACCGGTCCGGCGGCCAGGCCCGCCAGCGAGAACGCACCGTCGGCACCCGCCGTGGCCGTCGCCAGGACCACCGTCGGGGCGCCGGGGAGCACCGCAGAGACCGTGCCGGGGGTGGCGGCACCGCCCGGCGCGCGGAGGGTCCCGGTCACGGTGACCGCCGGGGCGAGGACGGCGTCGGCGACGGTGGGCCCACCCGCGACGACGGCCACGGTCCGGTCGGCCCGGCCCAGGCCGTCGGCCTCGACGGCCAGGCGGTAGGAGCCCGGCGCCAGCCCCGGGGCGCGGTAGCGGCCGTCCACGCCGGTGTCGGCCGTGACGTAGCCGGCGGTGGCGGGTGCCCCGCCACCGGGGATGGGCGTCAGGGTGACCCGGGCATCGGCCACGGAGGTCCCGTCCGACGCGCGGGTGACCCGGCCGGAGGCCTCGGCCCCGATCGTCACGGGCACCGACACGGCGCTCGCCGGGACCGCGACCTCGACCGCGGGGAACGGCAGCCGACCGTTGACCTGGATCCGGTAGGGCTCCGAGGTCAGGGCCTGCCCGGGCGTGGCCAGCAGCCCGAAGCGACCGTCGGGCGCGGCCACGCCCCGCAGGGTCGGGCCGGTCCCGTCGACGGGCACGGCCAGCATCCGCAGCGGGATGCCGGGCTCGCCCCCACCGGGCTCGACCAGCCGGCCGGTCAGCGGCGCACCCACGTCGGCGGTGGCCACCGCCTCGTCGAGCAGCGCGGCCCGGAGGTCGTCGATGGACCCGGGACGTCGTCCGCCGAGGTCGGAGAGGCGGGCGGCCCGGCCCAGCGCCAGGACGTAGCCGCCCGGCGTCGGCCACGGGCCGGCGGCCGAGGCCCCCGGTGCCGCGGGCTTCGTCGGGTGCGAGGCGAGCTGGTCGATCCGGGTCTTCAGCCGGGCCGTCTCGGCGGCGTCGAGCCCGTGCGCCGCCGCCAGGCCGTCGGCTTCGGGCGACCAGTCGAGCAGCGAGCCGCCGTCGGATGCGGCCCACACGCCCGAGTACACCTTGTAGGTGGCGGCGTTGGTCGCGTAGAAGCGGAACGTCACCGTCACCGTGGCGCGCGCCGGGATGACGTCGACGGGGCCGCCGGGGACGGCACCGAGGAAGCTGAAGACCTTGCCCGGCGACGGCTGGGGTCGTGGCGCCAGACGCCACCCCTGGCCGTCGAGGGTCGGCCAGGCCACGTCGATGTCGACGCCCTCCAACCGCACGAGCGGGGCCGGCAGGTCCCGACCGGTGCGGTTCCGGATGGTGACCGTGCCGGTGTACGGCGCGCGGGCCTCGATGCCGTCGGGGCCGGGCGCGTGGCGGCGCACCCGTCCGGGCACCGCCACCTGCAGGTCGAACTCGGCCGGGTTCGGCATCGTGCTCGGCGCCTCGACGACCACCGCGGCGGGCAGGACCGTCGTCGTCGCCCCCACCGTGGCGCGCAGGTCGAAGGAGCCCAGCTGGTCGGTGAGCGAGAAGCCGGCGAACCAGGTGCCCGGGCTGCCGCCGGCCCGGAGCCCCGTTGCCGGGACGGCCGCTCCGCTGGCCCCCGCGGCCGGGACCAGCTCGAGGCTGGCCCCGTCGAGGCCGGCGCCGGTGATGGTGAGGGTCGACGGGCCACCGTTGGTCACCCGCCCCGGCGTGGCTGTGAACAGTCCCACCGTCGCGGCCGAGGCGGTGAGCGCCACGTCGGTCCCGGCACCGGCGGCGGCCAGGCCGTCGACCACCACGTACAGGTCGCCGTCGGTCGCCCGCTCCGTCGCCCCGACGAGGGGTCCGGTCCCGGTCGGGCGCAGCCCCGTGCCGGCGCCCAGCTTCGGCGCCCGGTCGGGCCCCATCCGGCCCCGCACCGCGCCGGCCGTGACCGGCGTCGCCGTCACCGACACGGTCTGGCCGGCCGTCGCCGGGATGCGCACCAGCCGGGAGCCGCCATCGGCGGCGCGCACGGTGACCGGCGCTCCCCCGGGCACCAGCGTGGGCACGGTCACCGAGATCGGCGCGGTGGCCTCGTCGTCGGCCTCGTCGGACTCGGCGACGGTGCCGCCCGCGTCGGTGCGCACGACGAGGTGGTGTGCGCCACCGACGAAGGCGCGAGCCGGCCCGGTGAGCGTGAGCTGGTAGGAGGCGCCGGCCGCCAACGGGCCCTGGCGGGGAGCCGAGGCGATGCTGGTGGCGTCGAGGGTGAAGCCGTCGGTCTCGGAGAGCCAGGCGGCGTCGGTCCAGGACGCGCCGGCCGGGACGTCGCCGCCCTGGTTGGTGACGGTCACCTGGACCGAGACGTCCTCGCCGGCGCCGACGGTCGACGGCGCGCTCACGGCCGTCACCGCCAGATCGGGCGGCGCCGCGGCGTTGGCCACGGAGCGGTTCATGAGCACGACGTGGGTCTGCTGCGGCCCGTAGGTGTTGTCCTGGTTGGTCCCGACCACGGCGTCGACCCTGCCGTCGCCGTCGATGTCGCCGAAGGCCGCCGAGGCGACCATCGCTCCGGCCGACCACCGGCCCCGGGCGTCGCCGGCGAAGGTCCCGTCACCCTTGCCGGGCAGCGTCTCGAGGCCGTAGCCGGCCGCGGGCATGACCAGGTCGACCTTGCCGTCGCCGTCGAGGTCGAGCGTCGGGATGCTGGCACCGGGGCGCTGGTAGCCGTTGCCGTCGAAGGCGAACCACGAGTCGTAGCGGTCGCCGGCGGCGGCGAAGTCGCCCCCGCCGAGGCCGCGGTGCACGAGCAGGAGGCGGAAGTAGTACGGGTTGCCGTAGTAGGTGGCCGTGACCAGGTCGAGCTTCCCGTCGCCGTCGAAGTCGCCCAGGCCGCCGCCGTAGTCCTGGGTCCCGGTCTGGCTGGGCGGGTCGCTGAAGGGCGGGCTGGTGGTCTCGGTGAACCCGCCGGCGCCGTCGGCGTGCCAGACGATCACCTGGTTGACCACCTGCGGCGTGCCGGTGCCGTCCTTGCGGCGATAGGCGTAGGCCACCAGCTCGGGCTTGCCGTCGCCGTCCACGTCGCCCACGGCCACGGTCGGCGACGAGCCGGTGCGGGCCACCGCCGGGGTCGCCGGCCACGCGCGACCGGCGCCGAGGAACCAGGTGTAGCCGTAGGTGCCCTCGTCGAAGTCGCCGGAGAACACCGGCATCACGATGTCCTTGCGACCATCACCGTCGAGGTCGACCGTGTGGATCTCGTGGAAGCCGTTCCAGTTGAGGTAGTCGGGGACCACGGCGAGGGTCACCGGTGTGACGGGCTGGCCGACACCGGCCCCCCAGGCCATGCCGGCCAAGCCCTGCGAGTGGCAGACCAGGTCGAGGTGGCCGTCGCCGTCGAGGTCGTCGACGGCCAGCTCGCCGGCGACCGGCTTGCACCAGTCGTTCGTCCGCGCCGTGATCACCTGCGGCGGCCCGAAGATCGCCGTGCCGTCACCCTTGCGCCACACGACGTCGGCGTCGCGCAGCAGCACGAGGTCGAGCGTGCCGTCGCCGTCCCAGTCGGCGAGCACGGCCTGGTCCGCGTTGTAGGAGGCGCTGCGGTTCAGCGGCGCGCCGGCGTCGACCACCGGTGCGGCGACGAAGTGGCCCGGGCTGGCGGCGTCGCCCCGGATCAGCGCGATCCCGGTGGCCAGGTTGCCGTTGTACCCGGCCCAGGCGACGTCGGGATGGCCGTCGCCGTCGGCATCGAGCACCACCGAGCCGGCCGGCGTGCGGTTCGGGCCGGGCGACCCCGGCCCCGGCGCCGACCCGTGGGTCGAGATCCACTGCTCGACCGCCAGCTGCCCACCGTCGTTGCGGGCCACGACGAGCGTGTTGAGGCTTCCGCCGCCGCAGCTCGGGGCGACGACGTCTCGGCGGCCGTCGCCGTCCAGGTCGACGAGGAACAGGTCGTTGACCGAGCGGCAGTCCTCGGCGTTGCGGTCGACCTCGACCGGGGCCGGCAGCGGCGACGACCCGCCGAGCGACATGGCGCGCAAGAAGTGGCGGTTGGCGTAGCTGATGAAGGCCACGTCGCTCACGACCAGCTCCGGGGAGCCGTCGCCGTCGAGGTCGCCCGCGGCCACGCGGTAGGTGGGCACGCGGCTGCCGGCCACGAAGTCGACCACCGGCGACGGGTCGGCGAGGTGGGTCATGCGCTGCACGCCCTGGCCGTCGTTGCCGCCGCCCATGGCGAGGTAGACCTCGTCCTGGCCGTCGCCGTCGGCGTCGGCGACCGCGGTGTCCCACACCGGTTGGGTGCTGTTCTGCCAGAGGACGGGCGTGGTGGTGATGGTCTCGAATCCGTCGGGGGCCACGTCGACGACGCTCATCCCGCCGGTGCCGGTGACCGCCAGCTGGACGGCCCGGGTGCCGCCCCAGCGGCCGGGGTGCAGCAGACCGGGCCGGACGACGGCGTTGGAGGTGATCGGCGCCTCGAAGGAGCCGTCACCCGCGTTGCGCAGCAGCGTCAGCTTGCCGTTGAGGGCATCGTCGACCGAGGCGACGAGATCGAGCGATCCGTCGCCGTCGACGTCGGCCACGACGAAGTCGTTCGGGCGGCTCGTGTTGCCATCGCCCGCCGGGACGAGTCGCGTGAAGGCCGGGTCGGTGAAGCGGCCGTCACCGATGCCGAACATGACGCCGACGAAGCCGTCGGCCCGGCCCCCCCACTCGGCCGTGAACGCCAGGGCCAGGTCGGCGTGGCCGTCGCCGTTCAGGTCGGCGCTGCGCAGCACGCCCGGCGTGATCGTCGGCGTCGCGTCCGGCCCGCCGATCAGGCCCTTGGTCTTCTCGGCCATGAAGGGGGTGTCGAGCGGTTCGGGGGTGCGGAAGGCGGTGCGGTCGGGTGCCACCCGCACGGTGCCGGGCACGAGCGGACCGCCACCCAGCGCCGCTCGCGCATGGTCCCCCGGCAGCGGGGCCTGGTCGTCGACCACCCCGGAGGCGGTCGCCGAGACCGTGCCGCCGTGGGCGGCATCGGTGGGCGGCTCGGCGGCGGCGCGGGCCGACGCCGGAGCCACCCCGACGAGCAGCCCCGCCAGGAGGGCGAGGCCGACCACGAGCGCGACGACACGGCGGCCCGCCACCGCCGCGTCGCCTCGCCGCTCGCCGCCGGACCGTCGGGTCGGTCCGACCTCTCGGACCCGCGCCGGTCCCCGCCACGCCGCCCGTGACGCTGCCTCGTCGACCACCTGGCCCTCCTCTGGCACCGAGCCGGCCCCGGGCGCCGTCCGCTCCTCGCCCGGATTCCACCAGGTCCGGCGCGTCACCGGCGCGTCAGCGACGCGGCGGGCGAGGGGCCCGCCGCCGCTGCCGCTGCCAGGGCCGTCACCCCGGTTCGACCGAGGCACGCTCGGCCCGGGCCCGGGCGACGAACCAGGGCGCCCCGAACGCCACCGCCGCCGCCTCGGCGGCGGCCAGCAGGCCCGCCGCCTCCTCGCTGCGCCCCAGCCGGCGCGCCAGGCGGCCCCGCACCAGCGCCACCGGCCCCCAGTAGGCCCCGCCGCCCCCGTAGCAGTTGAGGATGACGTGGCGATCCGACCAGGGGGCGAGGCGATCGAACAGGGCGGCGGCGTGCTCGTCGGCGCCGACCGTGGCGCAGGCGTCGCCCAGCACGGAGACGGCGAGCAGCTCGTTGGAGTCCCGGGGCACGACGAACCCCGCTCCGGCGAAGTGCTCGAGCACGGCCCGTGCCGTCGCGTCGTCACCGGCCTCGGCGGCGCAGAGAGCCAAGGTGGCCCGGTAGGCGGGGATGTGCGGGTTCGCGTCGGCCGCCTCGGCGAGCAGGTCCACCATCTCCCCCGAGCGCCCCTCGAACAGCCGCAGGTCGACCAGCTGCACCCCGAGCGCCGCCATCGCCTCGGGGTGGTCCGCCTGGTGGGCGAGGGCGGCGAACGCCTCCCCCTCGACCGGCTCGAGGTCGGCGTCGACCATGCGCAGCAGCACCTCCCAACACGACGTCGCCCACGACCAGTACGGGTGGTCGAGGTCGTCGGCCAGCCGTCGGGCCTCGGCCATGGCGTCGTCGACGACGGTCCGGCGCCCCAGCTCGACGTGGTCCTCGACCAGGCCGAGCAGCGCCGCCAGCCGTCGCTCGACCGCCACCTCGGCGGTCGGCATGGCCCGCACCTCGGCCGCCTCGGTGGCTCGCTCGACCGTGTGGTCCGGCCCCATCAGACCGATGCGGCGGGTGACGAGCGCGCCGGCGACGAGGCCCGGGTCGCCCGACGCCCGGGCCACGCCGAGGGCGCGGGCGCACAGGGACTCCCGCTCGTCCACGTGCTCGGTCAGGACCAGGGCCAGCGCCAGCTCGCCCAGCACGTCGACGAGCAGCGCGTCGGTCGACGGCACCAGGGCCGGGCGCCGGCTCACCGTCGAGGGAGCCGTCGTCGATGGTGGTGCCGTCGAGGGCGCTGTCTCCGACGGGGCTCCAGTGGACCGCCCCGCATCGGGTCCGAGGGCGTCGAGGGCGTCGAGCGCCCGCCGCAGCAGCGACGCCCGCTCGTCGTCGGCCAGGTCGACGGCGACGCCCCGGCCACCGCCACCCACGAGCGACAACGTCGCCGCCGCCAGCTCGGGGACCAGCTGGTGGGCCGAGGCGAGCTCGATGGCCTCCTCCAGCACCTGGCGGGCGCCCTCGCGGTCGCCGGTCGCCCGCCGGGCCCGACCGAGGCCGATGCGCGCCGGGACCCCCACCGCCGGGGCGGGGCCCTCGGCCAGGGCCCATGTGAAGCGGGCGGCGGCGTCGCTCCACGCCGCGGCCCGCAGCGCAGCGTTCCCGGCGGCCACCGCCCACCACGTGGCCTCCTCGCCCGCTCCCGGGCCGGCGGCGACGAGGTGGGCGGCCACCGCGCTCGGCTCGGCGTCCGCGGCCACCAGCGCGTCGGCGACCCGGCGGTGCAGTCGGCCGGCCCGAGTCGGGCCCAACCCGGCCACCACCGCCTCGCGGACCACCTCGTGGATGAAGGAGAAGCGCTCGGCGGCCTCCTCGACCAGGAAGCCCTCGGTGCCGAGCCGCTCGAGCTGGTCGACCACCGCCGCTGGCGTGGCGGCGCAGTCCTCGACGAGCGGCACCGGCACCTCGCCGCCGATCACGGCGGCGAGCCCGAGGACCGATGCGTCGGCGGGGTCGAGGGCGGCGACGCGGCGATCCACCACGTCGGCGACGGCGGCGGGCAGGGCCTCGACGTCGAGGCCGGCGCCGCTGCGCTGGGCGTGGCGGACGAACTGGGTGACGAACAGCGGGTTGCCGGCCGTTCGGTCCCGGACGACGTCGACGAGTGCCGCCGACCCGATCTCGGCGACCACGCCGTCGGTCGCGGCAGGGGACGCCGGGCCGACACCCACGGGATCGGGTCCGTCGCCGAACCCGGCGGCACCGATCGCCTCGGCGACCTCGGCCGCGGTCCAGCCCGGCAGCGAGAGGCGGGCGACCGGCGCGACGCGCTCCCACGACGACAGCACCCGGGCGGCGCCCCCACGCACGTGGCGAGCCGTGACCACGACCAGCACCGGTCGATCGGCGGCACCGACGACCACGTCGTGCAGCGCGGCGAGGGCGTCGTCGGCGACCAGCTGGAGGTCGTCGGCCACCAGCAGCGCCGGCACCGCGAAGCCCCGGTCGAACGCCGCCGCCAAGGCCCGCCCCAGGCGGGCGTCGGCGATGGCGTCGTCGACCGGCGACGGGGCCGCGACGCCGGCCGACCCGAGGTCGACGCCGATGGTGGCCAAGTCGCCGGCGAAGGGCGCCAGCACCGAGCCGGCGGCGGGGTCGTGGGCGAGGACGGCGTCGACCAGCACGCCGAGCGGGTGTCGAGGCGGACCCCCGACCGGTGCCGCCGGCCCCCACAGGACCCGTCCGCCGGCGCCGGCCACCTCGACGGCGAGCTCGGCCGCCAGGCGCGTCTTGCCGATGCCGGCCTCGCCCTCGACCACCACGACCTCGAGGCGGGACCCGTCGACCACCCGACGCCAGGCCGCCGACAGCGCCGCCCGCTCGGCGGCCCGCCCGATGAACGGACCACCCCCGGTGGCCGCCCGGGGCACCCGCAGCGGCTCGAGCACCGAGGTCGGCGAGGGCGCCGGGGCATCGCCGAGGAGGTGCAGGTGCAGTGCCTCGGTCTCCGGCGACGGCCGGATGCCGAGGTCGTCGTCGAGGCGGCGGCGCAGCTGCTCGAAGACCGCCAGCGCGGCGGCCCGGTTCCCCGCAGCCTCGTGGACCCGCATGAGGAGGCGGGCCGCCGGCTCGTCGGTGGGGTCGGCGGCGGCCAGGGCGAGGGCCCGCTCGGTCGCCTCGCCGACGGCCCCGTCGGCCAGCAGCGCCTCCACCTCGATCTGCTCGGCCCGGCGGTGGGCGGCGGCCAGCCGCGCTCGCCAGGCCTCCACCCAGGGGCCGCTCGAGGCGGGGAGGAAGGGCTGGCCCAGCACGGCGAGGGCGGCGGCCGCTCTGCCGCGGGCATCGTCCCGGCGCCCGTCGGCGAGCGCCGCCGCCGCCGCCTCGACGTCGGCGAGGGC
The DNA here is from genome assembly GCA_046331175.1 of Acidimicrobiales bacterium. Classification (GTDB taxonomy): domain Bacteria; phylum Actinomycetota; class Acidimicrobiia; order Acidimicrobiales; family Acidimicrobilacustridaceae; genus JAWKIW01. Next base: position 356,876 of record JAXLRI010000003.1, on the reverse strand, counting down.
CTCCTCGACGTCGACCTGCGCGTCCACGTCGGCCAGGTCGAGGGCCACGACCCCGGCGTCGGAGGTCAGCCGCCCCGGGTCGAGGTCGACGGCCACGAGGGCACGCCGCGCCCGCGAGACGATCTGGCGGGCGGCGCCCGCCCGGTGCGACGGGAGCTCGTCGGGCCACAGCAGCTCGGCCAGCTCGTCGCGGTCGAGGGCGACCGGCCGCCCGAGCACGAGGCGGGCCAGCAGCAGCGCCGGTTGCGCGCCGCGCACCTCGGTCGAGCCCGCCGGACCGGTCAGGACCACGCCGCGCCCGCGCGCGGCCTCGAAGCGGATCGCGGCGCCGCCCGCTGCTGCCATCGACCGGCAGGTTACCGATCGCCGCCGCGACCTCGCCCCGTCCGGCGCCGGTCGGGTTCGGGTCGGGCTGGTCCGGTCCGGTCGGGTTCGGTCCGGTCCGGTCCGGTCTGGGCCGGTTCGGTCGACCGTCGGGCGGGCCGATCGACCGTCGGGCGCGGCGGGCCCACCGGGACCGTCACCACCTCCACCGGATGCGGCGGTGCTAGGCACTCGCTCGATGGATCGCCCCGAGCCGGCCGACGCACCCACCAGCAGCCCGTCCTCGCCACGGCCGGACCCACGGGCCAGCCAGGTGGTGATGCTGGCCACCTACGGGGCGGGCGGGATCGGCTACTTCTTGGGCTTCTACCGCCTGGGCTCCGGCGGGGCGGTCGACGCCATCGTCCCCGTGGCGCTCGTGTCGGTGGGCCTGGTGGGCGTGCTGTCGATGATCCGCCATTCGCTCCTGCACCGCAGCGACGCGGCCCGCATGGGCTGGGACTACGGGCGGCGCAACAACTTCCAGATCGAGGTCGGCTTCGCCAACCTCGCCATCGGCGCGGCCGCCATCGCCGCTGTGGTCGGCGGCTGGGGGGTGAAGGCCGAAGCCGCCGTGACCCTCGTCTACGCCCTCTACTTCGTCCAGGTGGCGGTGCTGGCGCTCATCGACCGACCTGACGGCCACCTCGACGTCGGTCGCCTCGCCGCGATGGTCTCGCAGGCCGGGATGCTCGGGTTCTTCGCCGTCGCCGCCCTCGCGGCCTCCTGACCCTTCCCGTCGATCACCTCGCCGACGCGCCGGGCGGCCGAGGCCTCCGCCGCGTCAGGCCCGTCCGGTGAGCACCAGCAGCCGGCGGGCGATGGGCTCGTCGTCGGTCACCGCGGTGGCGCTGTCGGCGAAGATGCCGAAGGCGCGCGCCCGGTCGACCGTGGGCAGGTAGAAGCCGTGGATCTCTTCGGCCAGATCGGCGGGCAGCACCTCGTCTCCGCCGGTCGAGCGAGCGAGGTCCCAGCCGTGCAGCAGCAGGTCGCCGGAACGGAACCCAGCGAAGGCCGCGCCGGTGATGTCACCGGAGGGGTGGTGCACGATCCGCTCGAGCGCGCCCGGGGCCTCGAAGGCCGAGAGCTGCGCGGCCATCGTCTCGTCGAACAGCTCGACGGCGTCGCCGTCGACGGTCGCCGCGATCGCCGCTGCGATGGCTGCGTCGGTGCTGAGGCCTTCCAGGAGGCCCACCGCGACCCGGTTGCCACCCACGATGTGGTCTGCCACCGCCCTCACCGTCCACCCTTCGCAGACCGACGGGTCACCCCACCGGTCAGCGGGGACCGCCGCAAGGCGGGCGCGGTACTCCGTGGCCGTGCGCTGCAGCAGGTCGAGGGGCTCCACGGCGACGAGGCTACCGGTCGCCGCGGCCGCCATCGCCGCCTCGTCCTCGACCGCCGGGGCGCCGTTGCGTCGTCCCGGTCGTGTGGAGGCTCGGGAAGCCCGACGCCGAGGGGTTCACCACGGTCAGGTCGACCAGCACCGCTCGAGCGCCGGCGGGGAGGTCGTGGGTCCTCGGCGTCCAGGGACGGTTGCGGATCCGCTGCACCACCCACACGATGCCCCAGGCGATGAGCGCGAACCCGGCGATGCCAGAGACGAGGGTCGATGACGTCGGGCACCGTCATGGGGTCAGGGCCGTCGGGGACGACGAGGACCGCGCCGCGGCCGATCGGGGCGAGGGCGGCCGAGGCGACGCCGGCGTCGGGGGTTCGTCCGGACCACCACGCCCGGCCGGCGGCTACGAGCCGCCGCCGGGCAGCACGCGATAGGCGTCGTGAACCGGCCTGCGTGCGCTGTGCTCACCTGCAACTTCGCAGGCCAAGGACGAGCAGAACCGGGCCGGTTATGTGGTTAAGGGCGCGACGGTGCGGGAGGGCGAGGGTTGCCTCGTTCACCAGGCTGGTATGGATTGGGCGTCGCCGGCGTCCTCGGGTCTATCGGAGGGGGCGGTGACGGACGTGCGGGTGGCTGCTGGCCGAGTTGTGGACTCACCGGGGCCCTCCTACACCATTCCTGCGGCAACGGCGCCGGCCACGAGCTCGATACCGAGAAGAACGAAACCCGTCTGGAGCAACACCGCTCGACGCCTCAGGCTGTCTTGGTTCTTTCGACGTGCATCCTCTGCCTTGCCAGCGAGGTCGACGAGCATCGCCGCGTAGGTGATCCCACCGGGCTTGACCCACACGGACAGGACTGTCGGAGCCACCGCCCCCAAGGCCGGCTGAGCTCGCCATGTCGCTCCGATCGCACAGCCGACTGCGAGCACGGCTACGGCCACGGTCCCCCACCAGCCAGTGTTCCGGCCCGGCGTCGAAGCTGTGGAAGTGGTGGCGAAGCCGACAAGCAAGAGTGCGCCGGAGAAGACGATGGTCGCGCGGGTGCGTATCGAGTCGAAGGCACGCTCTTGGATTTCAAGGTGACGAGTCGCCTCTCTAAACGCGACCTCGGCCTTGCGCTCGTAATCGACCCCGGCCGCGCGGGCGGTCCCGTCCACCGAATCAGACTACGGCGGAGGTGCCGCCTGATCGGCCATGCCGGATGCCCAGCACCGGCGACGACCGCTGGAAGTCCTCAACTGAGGCTCGAGGCGAGCGAACTACGGCCAGAGTGCCTCCGTGTGCCGGCACATCGGGTAGTTGCTGCACCCCAAGAACGCCTGACCTGACCTCGCCTTCCGCCGAACCATCTGACCTGCGCAATCGATGCACGGTTCTCCAAGGCGGGGGGGCGTTCGCACACCGGTCGGCAGTGAGACGGGGGGCGGCTTCGCCGCCTCCTCGGGATCAGGGGCAAGCCGGAGCAAGCGCGCAGCCACCTTGTTGCAGGTCGTCCGGCTGGTCCATGAAGCGAGCACCGACGTGGAGGCCAGACTCTTCCGGCACCGGGCCGTTGCACCACTCGCATCTCTTCCCGCTCTCATCCATGAGCGGCACCGTAGACGGCGCTAGCCGCGCTTCGCGTTCCGCTTGAAGTTGAGCCGGTCGGCCGGCGTCAAGCCTCCCCAAATGCCGTAACGCTCGTCACGCTCGATGGCGTCTGTGGCGCACCGCACCTTTGCGGGGCACCGGTCACAGATGGCGCGTGCCTTGGCGATGCCGGCGCGGCCTTCGGAGAACATCACGTCTGCCTGGCCGTGACAGGCCGCGTGGGCGTGCCAGGACGGCCGGCCGGTCGGCAAGTCGGGCACGTCGGCGTCGGCGGCGAGCACGGCCCACAAGGCGGCCTTGCGCTCGGCGTCGTTGGGTACATGCGCGTGAGCGAGCGCCACAGGCGTCCTCCCCTAGGTGTTGGTCACACCCTGGGTCCCCGGCGGGCTGACCGTCCGCCGGGGACCGTGGGTGTTGCCGGCAAGCACTACCGGCGAGGCGGTGGCCGCGGGGCTGAGCGGCGAAAGGACGTAACTCCGCTCAGCGCCTGCCCGCGCCCGTATTCGCGGGTGACCACCTGAACGCCGCGCTGGCCCGGACCGACGAGTACGCGGGCCAGCGCGACGAGAACTCACAGCTTGAGGATTCGCATGCTGTTGCTCTGGATGGTGGCGCCACCGGCCCGACCCCACAGCAGGTAGCCGCGGGTCAGGTTCGGGCGTCGGTTCGAGCCGAGCATGTGCGGCACGACCTCGAGCGAGGAGCCGACGCGCAGGGCGATGCAGTAGCCCGCTCGCCAGTCACCCACAGCGAGGCACAGGTCGGTAGACCCCGACACGATCGTGGCGTCCATCGAGCTGTTCTCCACGATGGGACGGCCGAGCAACAGCGGCGGCGAGTCGATGCTGAGCTGATTCCAGATCCCTTCGGCGGAGGTCTGCTGGGCCGACAGCTTGCGGATCGAGTTGATGACCGGCAGGGACGCCTGCCACGCGGCGTTCGGCCGGTAGCGGGCCGGGGTGGCCTCAAGGAGCGCGTAGGCGTCGTCCAGCACGAGCGTGGCCGCGCCAGCGGCGCCCGAGGTGCCGCTCACGATCTGCGTTCCGTTGCTCATCGTGGTGATCCAGCCAGTGGGCTGGCCGCTCGCGCCGGTGCCGTTGACCCACGCGTTCGCGTGCAGCCGCTGGGCGGCATCGGCGAGCACCTTCGCGATCTCGGCCGTTGCGGATCGCACGTCGGCGACGTACTCGAACGAGGCCGAGATGAACGCGTCCCACGCGTGGGTCGCGACGGTGGGCTGGGACAGGTCGGACGGCGTGGCGTCGGCGACCTCGGTCGCCTGGGCGGCGAGCCACTCGGCGGTGACGCCCTGGCTGGTCACCAGCTTGAGGGTGTCGGTTGCGATGGTCTCGACCCGCGCCAGGTTCAGCATGGGGTCGATGGCGCCGGCGTTTTGCAGCATGATCGCCGGGTCGATGAGCACCGGCACCTGCACGCCACCGCCGGCAGACACGTCGCCGGTCATGGCGCGTGCGGTGGCTCGGGCGCGGCGCCAGGCGTCGCGCTCGCGGTCGTCGAACTCGGTGGGGCCGGTCGCGGGGTCCGACAGCCACCGCATCCACGCGGACGTGTAGGCGGGGTCGCCGTGGGTGACGACCCACTCGGCCATCGGGTCGCGCTGGTCGGCCATCTTCATGGACCGCTCGACGGCCTCGAGCTGGTTCGGCTCGAGGTGGGTAGTGCGCTCCATCTGGTCGAGGGCGGCCGCGGCGCGGTCGGTGATGGTGTGCCGGTCGGCGTCGACGCCCCAGGCTTCGACGCGGTGCATGACCTGGGGCGCCGTCGGGTTGGTCGGCTTGACGTTGGCGGGGTGCTGGGCGGACCGCACGACGGCGATCTGCTTGTCGAGACGCTCGAACTCGGCCAGTGCGGCGTCGAGCCGAGCATCCTCGGCGGGGGTGACCGTCTCGGCGTTGGCGAGGCGGGCGATCTCATCGCGCAGGGTGCTGCGCTTGTCGATCAATGAGGGGAGATCCGAGCTGTTGTGCTCGGCGTACTCGAAAGACATTGGTGCTCCGAGAGAGGGGCCGGCGCCATTTGGGCGCGGCGGCGCGAACAGGGGGGTTCGGCGAGCCCTCGTCGGGCGTGACCCGGCCCCGCGAGCCCTCGTCGGGCGTGACGGCGCCGTTGCGAAAAGGGCTGGCGGTCGAACCTGGTTCGCCGGGCGCTCTTCACGCTTGGGCTTCGGGGCTGGGGCGCTCTTCACGCTTGCAGCAACCCGATTCCTGAATTATCCCGCAGGAATCACGGGACTTGCAAGCCTACCGACGCCTTTTTCGCTGCTCGTAGACCAGGGCCGGCCACTTGCTGGGGGCGAACTCTCGCAGGGCCGCAACTGCCGCTTCGAGGTCGGCCTCTAGGTCTTCGTCGATGATGCCCTCGCTGCACCGCACATCGGTCAGTCGCTCGCGCTGCTCGAGGTGGTGTCCCATCATCTCGACCTCGGCGACCATGAGCGCGAGCAGGTCGAGGTTCGACAGGTTCGGGTAGTCGTTCACGGCGTCACCACGAAGGCCTGGGCGGGCCGCGAACGACGCTTCGCCACCGCAGGACGCGACAAGCCGATGCGCTCCGACACGAAGGTGTCCGTGAGCTGCAGCCGCTCGCCAGTGGCGCGGTGCAGGTCGTCCAGGCGGTGCAGCACGGCGTCCAGCTCGGTCGACGCCTTGGCCTCGGCCTCGGACGCTGCTCGCATCTGCAAGACGAGGTGCTCGGCCTGGGCCAGCAGCTGCTGGGCCTCGGCGGTGGGACGGTCAGACATCGTGGGTCCTCTCTGCAATGGGGTTACGTTCAAACGAGCAAGTCAGGGGGCTGTGGGTGCGCTGTTGCGCGTCGTCGCCGGGTTGACCTGGCCCCCCGAGGTCTGGCTCGAACTCACCAACGGCAGCCGGTCGAACTCCGGTGTTGCGCCAGTGATCGAGGAGCCGATCACGCTTTTGCCAGTAGAACGATTCGCGGTCCTCTGGCGACGGGAAGTAGCTGGGTCGCTCGATTCGGTCCGGCAAGTAGACGATCGCCGTGGATCGACCGCGGATCAGCTCCAAGAGCGCGGCGACCGGGTTGGTCGGCTCGAACGGGCCGCGGGCCTTCGATGCGCGAGGACGGGCGGGCATGGTCACTTCCTCCGGTGGGCGGGGTCGGGCAGTCCGTCGAGGTCGAGCTGGCGGACGAGGCGGGCGTAGGCGAGGCGGGCGTCGCGCTCGACGGCGACACCGGGGTGCACGCGGTGCTGGCCGAACCGGTCCAGCACCACCGCGCCATCGGCATCGACCAGGCGGCGAGCCTCATCGGCCCGATCGAGGGCCTCGAGTGCGAGGCGCAGCACCTCGACGTCGACGGGGGTCAGCTCGTACTCGTCAAGCACGAGGCGCCACAGCGCCCCAGCAGCCGCAGACAAGTGCTCGGGCGGTGCGGTGTCGGGGTCCACGGTCGTCGGCCCGTAGGTGGGCGCTGGGACGGTTCTCGGGCGAGGTGGGGAGGTCATCAGGATTTTCCGTTTCGTTCCGGGGGTCGGCGATGTGCGCGATACGTGCGTCGGGTGCGGTGTGGAGGGGTCCGCGCCGTGCGAGGGGTAGGCCGGGGGGTCTGGTGACTTCCCAAACCCGTACGCCCGGCGAGAGCCGTTGATCGGGGTGCAGCTAGGGCCGGTGCTGCCGTGCGGGCGGTGCCCCGCCTACGGGGAGGTAGCCGGGCGGCGATGACAGCGACAGCCAGCAGGGTCCACGGGACGACGGCCACGACCGACAACAGGATCAGGACGGACGTGCTCATCGACGTGCCTTCCGTTCGGCGGCGAGCACGAGCAGCGACAGGGTGGACAGCAGGTCCACGTCGGTGATGGTTCGCGGGCCGGCGCGGCGGGCCAGCTCGAGCAGCCGGCGAGCCTCGGAGGGCTCGAGGTGGATGGCCACGGGGGGCTGTTGGGGGACGTTGGGGGAAGGTTCCCTACCCTTTCCCCCGTACGTAGGGGAGGGGATAAGACGACCTTCCCCCAACCTTCCCCCACCGCGGTTCACAGGACCACCTCGGTGGTCTTGATGCGGACGCCGGCCCAGTAGTCGACGCCGTGGATGCGGCGGTCCTCCACCGCCATGATGTTGCGGAGCCGGTCATAGAACCGGCGGCGGGCCAGGGCGACGTGGCCGCAGTCGTCGCACCAGTCCCGATACCTCCGGTAGACCTCGGTGCGGGGCTCCCGGCCGTCGGGGTCGAACTCGAGCACCTCGGCGGCGAACTGGCGCACCGGGTCGGCCTTCGAGCGGTAGTCCGCGGTGCTGGCCAGGACCGAGGTCGGCACCTCGAAGGCGTCGCGTGCCATCACGTCGCGCAGCGCCGACACGGCACGGACCAGCACCCCCTCCATCTCGGCGTGCAACCGGGGCTCGAGGGTGCGGTCGGCGACCCCCTCGGGGAAGTAGCCGGTGAACGGGACGACCAGCCACCGGGCGAAGAACCCTTCGGTCACGTCGACGGTGCCGGGCAGCTCGTTGGCGGCGAACAGGAAGGTGGCGATGGGGTCGAACTCGAACGGCTGGCCGTACTTGAACTGCGCGGACAGCCGGTCGCCTCCCGTGGCCATCTTGAAAACGTCGGTCCGCTTGAGGGTCCGCGCGTCGAGGTCCCCGGCGACGTTGGCGACCTTCCTGTAGAGGCCGGCGGCGGCGAAGCGGTCCTCCCCCAGCTCCTGCAACGTCTTGTTTGAGATGTGGTCACGGCCGACCAGTGCCGTGGCCAGGCGCAGGAAGGTCCCCTTGCCGTTGCGCCCGGAGCCGTGCAGCAGCACGGCCCGGTGGAACGGGTTGGCCGGCAGCAGCAGGTAGCCGAGCAGCTCCCACGCGAACGCCACAGCGTCGGCGGGGAACACATCGGCCAGCCACGCCTCGACGGTCGGGCACGTCGCCGCCGGGTCCCATCGGTGGGGAATCTGGTACGTGGTCGGCAGGTCCACCCGGTGGGGGGCGAGGGTCCCCCGCTGCCAGTCCACGAGCCCCGAGCGGGTGTTGAGGTACTCGGTCGGCTCGGTGTCGCCGATGAACGGCTCATCGGCAGCCAGCCAGGCCACCACCGTGTCGGCGTGCAGCCGTCGCCACCGGTTGCCCAGCAGCACCCGGGTGCGCCGGTAGACCTCGGCGTCACCGTCGGGCAGCCAGACCCCGCGGCGGTAGTACCACAGCGTCCGGCCGAGGCCGGTCCGAATCGGACCGGCCGACGTGACCGCGTCCACGATGTCCGACACCAACAGACCCTCGCGGCCGAGGTACCGGGTCGGGTCGGGCTCGAGCCGCTCGGCCGGGTCGGCGGCGAACCGCTCGGGCAGGTCGGTGGAACGGATGTGGGCCAACGCGATGTCGGTGGCCACGGCCACGTCGTCGGCCTCGGACAGCAGGCCACCAACATGATGTTGACCGCCGCCATCAACGTGGTCTTCACCCAGATGAACTCCAACGAGGTCGTCGTCGGGAAGGCCCTGGGCGAGGGCCTCGAGGTCGGCGTCGGACAGGTCGACGAACCTCATCGCAGGACCCCTTCGAGGAGGTTCTGCGCCCGCCGCACCACGGCGTCAGGGCGCTGCCCGGCGTCCAGGGACACCATGGCCGCCGCCAGGACGACACGCACTCGGGCCACGACCAACTGGTCGTGCCGCGACCGCTCGGCGTCGAGCACGGCGTCGGTGGTGGCGCGCGTCGAGGCCGACACCTTCGGCCGCGACGGTGGCGGGCCGGCACGGAACCCGAGGTCGACGTCCAGCAGGTCGGACGATGGGCGCACGGGAGCGGAACTCGTGCGCCCGGGCGCGGATGCTGTCGCACGACAACGAGTCGCGGTCGCGCGAGTCTCCTGGTCGCTGTCAGACCACCCGGTAGAATCAGGGTGGTCGTGCCAGCCAGCCGACTTCTTGCGCCCGCCCTCGGTGTCCCGGCCGGGGGCGGCGCCGCGTGTGAGGTCAAGCGCCACGGCGACCACCTCCCGCGATGTCGAACGCCCGGAACACGCCACCGCAGCCGGCGTGCAGCAGGTGGCCGGGAACGAACGTGGTCGGAAGGTTGCAGCTCGTCAGCCGACTGCTCGAACTCGAGCCGGTGCCGTGCACGCCGCAGCTATCGCACTCGACCAGCACGGCGCGTCGGTCCTTCTTGCGCCGGGGCGCCTTCTTGTTCGAGCCGTCCGCCGGCAGGGGTGAAGTCGGTTGATGCGCGCGTCGGGGGTCAGGTGGCATCGGGGCCACCTCCACGCTTGGCGCGACGCGCCTGCGCCGACTTCAGCGCGAGCCGGGCGAAGTGCGCTTTGCGCTTGCTCTCGACGCGTCGGGCCCGCTCGGCGGGATCGAGCACGCCCTCGGGGTCGACCTCAGCGGCGAACTTGTCGCGGAACGCCTGGCGGGCCGCGGCGGTGCGGGCTGCTCGGTCGTGGGTCCTCGCCCAGGATTCATGGGCTGCGATCTGAGCGTGCAGACGACGCTCGGAAGGGGTGGCGGAAGCCAAAGGGATTTCCTCCCTCGCTTCCCAGCGCCACCTGGGGCCCACCCGATAAGGAGCGGGAGCCGGTCCAATCGCGGACCCGGACCTGACTTGTCGGGCACAGCGTAGCGCAGGGTTGTGCCCACGCCAGGCATGCGGCCGCCGGGTCAGCGCACCTCTAGCGTCGAGCTAGTCCTCATCGACGAGATCACGTCGGTCGTGGAGAACTCGAGCCGTCGCTCGCATGTGGGGCACCATCCGCCTGCGGGCTGGCCGGCATCCCGGGGCAGCATGAAGTAGCGAAGCTGAAGGCCGGCAGGCAACTTGAATCGCTCGCCCGTCGACCGCCGAAGCTCTGCTAGATCGCCCCAGGCTGGCGCAGTCCCGTCTGCGGTGTCTCGGCATACGAGCAGCACGCCCCGGCCGATTCGGTACGCGGAGCCCAGCTCGGTCCAGTGGCGGGCGCAGTGGGTGGTGTGGGTGGCATCAGTGCCGGATTCAACAACCTTCAGGTAGACGGCCTCGAGGTCTTCGGCGGTCACAGCGCATCCCCGAGGCCGAGGCGGCGCTGCTCGTCGATGGCCCGCTCGGCGGCGACGCTGGCGCCGTAGCGGTCCAGCATCCGGCGGTCCCGCCAGCCGGCGACGGCCCGCAGGTGGCCCTCGGTGCCACCGGCGGCGAGGTGGCGATGGGCGTAGGTGTGGCGGAACTGGTGGGCGTGCAGTCCTTCGATGCCGGCCTCGGGTCCGCGCCGTTCGAGCATCTGCGCGATCCCGGCGGGACCGAGCGGCCCGAGCTTGCCCAGCCACAGCCATGCCGGGGCCGTCGGGTTCTCCCGATTCGCCACGACCCACGGGTGCTGCTCGCGTAGCCGCAGATAGCGGCGAAGCGCCAGTGTCGTCTTGTTGCCGAACCCGACACGGCGAGCACGGCGACCCTTGCCCATCACCCAGACGACGCGGTCCTCGAGGTCGAGGTCATCGAGGGTGATGCCGGCCATCTCGGCGCGGCGGACCCCGGTGTCGATGAACAGCCGCAGCATGGCGTGGTCGCGGCGGTCGAGGAAGGTCGACCCCTTCGTCACCTCGAGCAACCGGCCGAGCTGGTCGGTCGAGATGACCGGGACGGGCTGCTCGGGGACCTTCGGAGCCGACACCTTCGCCATCGGCGTGGCGTCCAGCTCCCCCACGTCAACGGCCCAGTTGAAGAACGTCACCAGGGCGCCGTGGCGGGTCTTGGCGGTGCCGGCGGACCGGCGGGTCAGCAGGTCGGCCAGGAACGCCTGCACGTCCTCGCGGCGGACCTCGGCGGCGACCGTGGGCCGGTCGTTGGCCTCGAGGTACTCGCCGAGCTGGGCCACGGCGGTCCGGTAGGTCTTGATCGTGGCGGGGCTCTTGTTGTCGCTCGCCAGCGACAGCTCCCAATCGCCGGCCAGCTCGGCGAGGGTAGGTTGGGTAGTGCTCATGGGGCTCATCTCCCGTGGGCCACGCCCCGGGTGGTGCCAGCCACGCCGGGGCTCTTTCGTTGTTGGCCCCATCCTATCGCGTGAATCAGCGTTGTACGGGCATGCGACAGCAGACCGACCCTCGCAAAGTGCCTGCTAGATGCAGGTTTTCGGCCTAGTTTCCGCCGCCCGGCAGCACGCGGTAGGCGTCGTAGATGGAGTCGATCTGGCGGATGCTCGACAGCAGCGACGCCAGGTGCGACGGGTCGCCCATCTCGAAGTCGAAGCGCATCTTGGAGATGCGGTCGTCGGTGGTGAGCGTGTTGCACGAGATGATGTTCACGTGTGCGTCGGCCAGGGCCGTGCTCACGTCGCGCAGCAGGCGCGCCCGGTCGAGGGCCTTCACCTCGATGGACGCCACGAAGCTGCCGCTGCTCTCGGCATCCCACTCGACGTCGATCAGCCGGTCGGACTGACCGGCCGCCAGCGACGCGGCGTTGGCGCAGTCCGTGCGGTGCACCGACACGCCGCGACCCCGCGTCACGAAGCCCATGATGTCGTCGCCCGGCACCGGCGTGCAGCAGCGCGACAGGCGGACCATGACGTCGTCGAGCCCCTCGACGTGCACGCCCGACGAGCCGTTGGCCCGCCGGGCCCGGGTGCGCCGCGACTGGCGGGCCACGGGGACCGACAGCTGGTCGCGCTGGTCGGGCTCGGGCTCCTCGAGGACCTTGCGGACCCGCTCGGCGACGGACCTGGCCGACACGTGGTTCTCGCCGATGGCCGCCTTGAGCGCGGCCAGGTCGACGTAGTTCATGGCCTCGGCGACCTCGTCGAGGACCTTGGACTGCTGGATCTTCTGGACGGGCAGGCCCTCGCGGCGCAGTGCCTTGATGAGGTCTTCGGCGCCCGACTCGATGGCGTCCTCACGACGCTCCCGCGAGTACCACTGGCGGATCTTGTTGGCGGCCCGGTGGGTGACGACGAACGACAGCCAGTCGCGCGACGGGCCGGCGCCCTCGACCTTGGACGTGAAGATCTCGACGGTGTCGCCCGACGTGAGCGACGACTCGAGCGGCACGAGGCGACCGTTGACGCGGGCCCCGATGCAGGCGTGGCCGACCTCGGTGTGGATGGCGTAGGCGAAGTCGATCGGCGTGGACCCCACCGGCAGCGTGACGACCTTGCCCCGGGGCGTGAAGACGAAGACCTCGTCCTGCTCGAGGTCGACCTTCAGCTTGTCCATGAACTCGGACGGGTCGGAGGTCTCCTGCTGCCAGTCGATGATGCGGTTCAGCCAGATGAGGTCGCCCGACGACTGGCCGTCGTCCTTGTAGTTCCAGTGGGCGGCCACGCCGAACTCGGCCCGCTGGTGCATCTCGCGGGTGCGGATCTGCACCTCGAGCGGCTTGCCCTGGGGCCCGATCACCGTGGTGTGCAGCGACTGGTAGAGGTTGAACTTGGGCATGGCGATGTAGTCCTTGAACCGCCCCTGCACCGGCTTCCACGTGGCGTGGATGGAGCCGAGTGCGGCGTAGCAGTCCTTGACCGTGCCGACGACGACCCGGATGCCGACCAGGTCGAAGATGTCGTCGAACTCCTTGCCCTTGACGACCATCTTCTCGTAGATCGACCACAGGTGCTTCGGTCGCCCGGTGACCTCGGCCTCGATGCGCAGCTCCTTGAGCCGCTCCCGAACGTCCTCGAGCACCTGGGTCAGGTAGATCTCGCGCTCGGGGGTGCGGGTGCCGACCATGTGGTCGATCTCGGCGTAGCGCTTCGGGTGCAGGGCGGCGAAGGCGAGGTCTTCCAGCTGCTGCTTGAGCTCTTGCATGCCGAGGCGGTGGGCCAGCGGCGCGTAGATGTCGAGGGTCTCCTGGGCGGTGCGCTCCTGCTTCCACGCCGGCAGCGCGGCCAGGGTGCGCATGTTGTGCAGGCGATCGGCCAGCTTGATGATGAGGACCCGCAGGTCCTTGGCCATGGCCACGAGCATCTTGCGCACGGTGGCGGCCTGCTGGGCCTCCTTCGAGGCGAACTTGACCCGCTCGAGCTTGGTGACGCCGTCGACGATGGCGGCCACGTCGGGCCCGAAGTCGACGGTGAGATCGTCGAGGGTGACGCCGGTGTCCTCGACCGCGTCGTGCAGGAGGGCGGCGGCGACGGTGACGTCGTCGAGGCCGTAGCCGGCGACGATCTTGGCGACGGCGAGCGGGTGGTGGATGTAGGGCTCGCCGGACTTGCGCGACTGCTCGCGGTGAGCGTCGGCGGCCAGCTCGTAGGCCCTGGTGATGAGCGTGGTAGACGCCTTGGGGTGCCGCTCGCGGAAGGCGGCGATGACGGGCGCGACCTCTTCGTCGGGCGGGGCGCTGAGGCGCCGCCACGGAAGGACCCGGTCGACCGTCGCCATGGGCCCAGGCTACCGGCCGACCTCGACCGGCCCGCCGATGCGCCGGCGCGACGGCCGGCTCAGCGCTTCTTGCCCTTCTTGCGCGGCCGCGGCGGGATGGCGCCGGAGGGCGTGGCGCCGGCCCGCGCCGCCGCGGCGGTCGACGTGCTGCGGGCGGGTGCCGGGCGGGCGGCGCCCGAGGCCGCGGGCGAACCGCCGTCGGCGCCGACCTCGGCACCGTCGCCGATGGCGGCCTCGGCCTCCTTGCGGGTGGCCGCGGCCCGGGTGGACTCGAGGCGCTCGCGCAGCAGGCGGTTCTTCGGCTCGCGCTCCTTGAACCACACGACCACCGGGGTGGCCACGAAGATCGACGAGTAGGCACCGACGATCATGCCGACGCCGAGGGCGAGGGAGAACTCCTCGAGGGTGACGGCGCCGAGGATGAGCGCACCGACGACGAGCATCGACAGCACCGGCAGCAGCGAGACGACCGACGTGTTGATCGAGCGCAACAGCACCTGGTTCATCGAGAGGCTGGTCATCTCGGTGTAGGTCATGCGGCTGGCCAGGCCGACGCGCGCCTGGTTCTCCTGCACCTTGTCGAACACGACGACGGTGTCGTAGATCGAGTAGCCGAGGATGGTCAGGAAGGCGATGACCGTCGGCGGAGTGACCTCGAACTGGAAGACCGAGTACACCCCCACCGAGATGATCACGTCGTGGATCACCGCGATGATGGCGCCGGCGGCCATCTTCCACTCGAGGCGCAGGCTGAGCCACGCGAAGACGGCGAGCAGGAACACGACGAGGGCGCGGACCGCGGACTTGGTGATCTCGTCGCCCCACGACGGACCCACCGTCGAGACGCTCACCTCGCCCACGGGCACGGCGGCGAGCGTGGCGAGCGACTTGCGGACCTCGTCGACCTTCTCTTGGGACTGGTTGGGCCCCTGGACCCTGACGATGTCGGAGCCGACCAGCTGGACCTTGGCCTGGCCCAGCCCGAGCGGCTCGAGGACGTCGCGCGTCTGCTCGACGCTCACGCCGGGGGCCTTGACCTCCCAGCTCACGCCACCCTCGAAGTCGATGCCCAGGTTCAGGCCGCGGGTGAACAACGACAGGATCGAGACCACGACGAGGATCGACGACAGGATCAGGCCCCGTCGCCACCAGGGCCGGAAGTCGATGTTCGTCTCACCCCGGTTGAGGCGGCCGAGGGCGCTCATGTCACGGCTCCGGAGGTGGTGGGCTCGGCGGCGACGGCGGCCTTCTCGCGGCGACGGCCGCGGGGCTCACCGCCGGTGGCCCCCTCGCTCGGCCCCGCGGGGAGGCCGTAGCGCTTCGGGTGCTCCTCGCACGACTTCGAGCGGCCGACCAGCGACACGACCGGGCGCATGTAGAAGTACGAGGCGAACAGGTCGAGGATCGTCGAGATGCCCAGGTAGAAGGCGAAGCCGCGGACCGGGCCGACGCTCAGCCAGTACAGGAGGAAGGCGCCGATGGCCGAGGTGCCGTCGGCCTTGATGATGGTGGAGAAGGCGGCGGTGAACGACTTGTCGACCGCCGAGCGGATGGTGCGCCCGTTGCGGACGTCTTCCTTGAGGTGCTCGTAGTAGACGACGTTCGAGTCGAGCGAGACGCCGATCGACACGATGATGCCGGTGACGCCGGCCAGGGTCAGGGCCAGGCCCTGGGTCTGGCCCATGAACGAGATGAAGGTCCACAGCAGCGCGCCCTCGATGGCCAGCTTGAAGATGGCCAGGGCGCCGAGGATGCGATACCAGGCGATCATGTAGACGGCCACCAGCACGAGGGCGACCAGGCCGGCCACGATGCCGGCGTGCAGGGCGTCCTCGCCGAGGGTGGCCGACACCAGCTGCACCTGCTGGGGTTCGAGCTCGACGGGCAGGGCGCCGTAGCGCAGCTGCGTGGCCAGCTCCTTGGCCGTCTTCTCGGTGAACGAGCCGCTGATCTGGATCTGGTCGGGCTGGAACGACGCGGCCTGGATCGTGGGCGCCGAGATGACCTTGCCGTCGAGGGTCATGCCCAGCTGCTTGGTGGGGCACGTGGCGGCCCCGGCGTAGCAGGCGGCCGCCGCCTTGTTGAACAGGTCGATGCCGTCGGCGCCCGGCTTGAACCGGGGCCGCACCACCCACTGGCCCTGCTGGTTCACCCCGGCGCTGGCGTCCTCGAGGGCGGTGCCGGTGAGCTCGGCCGGGCCGAGCTGGTAGCGGACCTTCACCGTGGTCGGCCGGCCCTCGGCGTCGGTCTCGTACTCGGGCAGGATGACCGTCTTGGTGGGATCGTCCTGGTCGGCGGTGGTGGTGGGCTGCGAGAAGGCCTGCGCCTGCTGCTGCAGGGCCGCCTGCTGCTGGGCCTGCTGGAGCTGCTGTTGCAGCTCGGGCGACAGCGTGGAGGAGGTGGACGGGGCCTGGGCCAGCTCGCTGACGGTGGACGGGGTGACCTGGCCACCGGCGGCGCCCTCACCCGGAGCCACCCCACCGAGGGGGGCGGCGCCCTGGCTCGTGGTGGGCGACGCCGGCGTCACCGCCGCGGGGTCGACCGACGTGGACGTGACCGACGCCGCGCTGGGATCGGCCGGCACCGAGCTGCCGGGGACGCTGGAGCCGGGCACCGTCGAGCCCGGGATCGTGGAGCCGGTGGTGTCGGTGGGCTCGGGCGGCAGCACGGCGAGCACCGGACGGAACCGCAGCTCGGCGGTCTGGCCCACCAGGGCCAGGGCGCGGTCGGTGTCCTTCACGCCCGGGATCTGGATCAGGACGCTGTTGCCCTGCCGGCTGATCTCGGGCTCGGCCACGCCGATGGCGTCGACGCGCTGGCGGATGATGGCGATGGCCTGCTGGAGCCGCTCCTCGTCGACCTCGCCCTTGGGTGTGAGCACGACCGACACGCCGCCCTGGAGGTCGAGGCCGAGCAGCGGCTTGTTGCCGGCCCAGAACGTGTAGACGAGGCCGAGGATGGCCACGCCGATGATCCCGACGAGCGAGATGATGTCCTTGCGGCGTCGGCTCACGAGTCGGCCTCCACCCGGGACGGAGCGGTGGCGGTGGGCGCCGTGTCGTCGGCCGCCGACGGATCGTCGTCGGCACCGCCCGCGGCCGCGGTCGCCTCGGCGTCGGGGGCCGTGCCGGTGGACCCGGAGGCCGGGGCACCGAGGCCGAGCCGCTCGCCCATCGAGCTGCCGGTGGGCGGCACCGGCTCGGGCGTCGGGCGGGACACGTCGGCGAGGTCGGCCAGCGACGTCCCGTCGGGCACGAGCATCCCCACCGACCGGCGCTCGGCCACGACCCGGACACCCGGGGCGATCTCGAGGACCAGCCGGTCGGCGCCGGCTTCGACGACCGTGCCGAACAGGCCGGCGGTGGTCATCACCACGTGGCCGACCTCGATGCGGTCGCACAGGCGCTGGTGGGCCTTCACCCGACGCTGCTGCGGGAGCACCACCACCGCCCACATCAGGCCGAGCAGGACGACGATGAGGACGAGGCCGGTCATGGGGAGAAGCGATCCCTCGGTGGGGCGGGGGTGGAGGCGGGACGCCACGGCGGCCAGTGCACCGGTGGGCGCATCGACCATAGCCGTCGCCGGCCAGCCTGCCAGGCCACCCCACCGGCGTGGGCGCGGTGGGTGGCTGTGGCAGCGCAGCCCGCGCGTCGCCGACCGCACCTCGTCACCGCCGGGACGCCTCCCGTGGCGCGTGTGGCAGGTTCCACACGCCGGACCCTTGTGCCGTCTCGGCGATCGTCCGTACCTTTCCGACCGCCAGCCACGGCCCTGGGCGGGACGCCGGCCGCGACCCCCACCGGGTCGTCCCGGCGGTGCGCCGCCCCCTCCACCCCCATGGCCCTCCCCCGCGCCCGCCGCCACCCCGCTCCCGCTCGTGCCGGAGCCCCCGCCGCCCTCCGCAACCGGTGCGAGCGCCGCCCTCCGGTCTCGTGGGTCCCACCGGGCCCGTCGGGCCACCGGCGCCGGGGACCGCTCGCCGCCCTCGCCGCAGCCGTCCTGCTGGCCGGCGCCGCCTGCTCGACGACCGGGACCACCGAGGCCGGTGACGGGGCGCGGGCGACGACCACCGCGACGTCGCCGGCGACCACCACCCGGCCCGGTGCCACCGCACCGCCGAGCACGACCGCCACCAGCACGGCACCGGCGGCGACCGACGACGAGGCCGCCGTCCTCGCCGCCTACCAGGGCTTCTGGGACACCTGGCTCCAGGCGAACGACCCGCCGAACCCGAACCACCCGGGTCTGGAGCGCTACTACACCGGTCCCGCGCTCGAGAAGGCTCGTGCCGAGATCGAGAAGAACCGCCAAGCCGGCCTCGCCCTTCAACGACCAGCGGACTCCAAGTTTGGCTACCGAGAACCAACGATCGAACTAAGCGGATCCTCAGCTGTGCTTCGCACCTGTCTGGTGGACGACGGCCTTGTCGTCATTCAGTCATCCGGTGCGATCGTCGATGCAACGGTGGTCAACAGCGACCTCGAAGCACACCTGACCAAGTCTGCAGACAGCGATGGCGCCACTTGGAGGGTGTCGGAGAATCGCTTCGTAGAGAAGCGCACGGGGCCGAAATGTCCGTGAGAAGAACCGGTGCCACATGCGTAGTGCTAACGGTGGCCCTCTTGTCGATGTCGGTTGGCCATGCCGCGGCGGAACTTGGAGGAAGCAACAACGGGGGGACGGCTGGGGGGTCGATCGGTGGGGGGACGCCGGAGGTGGTGGTCGTGGCGGGCGGCGGTGGCCAGACCACGCGGGTGTCCGTCGGCGACAGCGGCGGTGTCGGCGGGTCCACCTGGCAGTGCCAGTTCGTGCACGCCACCGGCGTGGGCGTCGGCTCGGAGCCCTTCACGCCCCAGGTCGGCGAGCGGGCGCTGTTCGTCTGCTACGACGGCGGGCGCCTCGTGTCGATCGACGCCCGCACCTACGACCCGGCCGACCCGCTCGCCGGCCTCTTCGCCGCCGAGCGGGCCATGGCCGCGGCCCGCCGGCGCGTCGACCCGCCTCGCCCCGCCCTGCGGACCAACCCGGCCGCCGAGCAGCTGGTCGGGGTGCCGACCTGGCTCTGGCTGGCCGGCGGCTACGCGCCCGTCTCGGCCACCGCGTCGGTGGGCGCGGTGAGCGCCACGGTCACGGCGGCACCGACGGGGGTCTCCTGGGACACCGGCGACGGCACCGTCGTGCGGTGCGGCGGCGCGGGTCGTCCCTGGTCGCCCGGCCTCGACGACGACGCCAGCGACTGCCGCCACACCTTCGAGCACCGCTCCACCACGACGGGCGCCGACGGCACCTTCACCGTGCGGGCGACCGTCACCTACGCGGTCACCTGGACCGCCACCACCGGCCAGGGCGGCGACCTCGGGACCATCACCCGCACCGCGACCGTCGACGTCCGCGTGCGCGAGGCCCAGGCCGCCATCCGCTGATCGGGCGCGGCGGGCTCAGGCGAGGGCGCGGGGCGCGGTGGCGCGGCGGCGCAGGGCCGCCCGCAGCAGCGGCCCGCCCGCGGCGGTGAGGCGCAGCGGCGCCCGGTCGTCGAGGCTGCCGGCCCGCAGCCCGCCCAGCGCCCGCACCACGGCGAGCACCGCCAGCACGTCGGCCCGCACCTCGTCATCGGGTCGGGGGCGACCCCCACGGCCACCAGGCCCCTCGGCGGTGGCGATCTGCACCGGTCGCACCAGCTGGTCCACCGACACCTCCCGGCCCGGCGCCGCATCGAGGACGAGGGCCAGCACCAGCTCGGCCACCTCGGGGTCGGTCCCCGCCCCCGTCGCCAGGTGGCCGGCCGCCGCCGCCCACCGGCCGGCGGGCGAGCCCGCCACCGCCTCCCCGCGCCGCGTGGCCACCAGCCGTCGCCCCTGCACCCGGGCCAGGCGGGCCGCCACCGCCAACCGCCGCAGCTCGGCGGCCCCCGGTGCATCGGGCTCCCCGCGCCCCGGCCGGCGACCGACGACGGCCGCCGCAGTGGCGCCCGTGAGCCGTCCTGACGGCGTGAGGTGGGCGTCACCCGCCACGGCCAGGTCGAGCAGGCGAGCGAGCGGGCGCAGGGCGCGCCCGGCCGACGGCGGGACGGGCTCGGCGGCGAGCAGCGACGGCACCACCGGCTCGAGCAGCTGGGCCCGGGCCCGCCGGAGCGGGTCGTCGAACCAGGCGGTGATGCGCTCGGTCTCGATGGCCTGCAGCAGCGTCTCGCCGAACCGCTCGGGGCGGGGACGGGTGAGGTGGGCGGTGACGAGCTCGGCCCCCTCGCGCGCCGCCCGTCGTCCGCCGACGGCCAGGCTCCCGCTCTCGACGGCGAGCTCGAGGGTCATGGCCGACGACCAGAAGGCCTCGAACTCGACGGGGCCCATGAGGTCGCCCCACGTCAGCAGCTCGACGTCGGGTGGGACCACCCCCGACCGACGGTGGGCGGCCCGGAAGCGCTCGAAGCCGTCGACCGGGTCGACGGCGAAGGCGGTCACGACCTCGGCGGTGGTGTCGGACCGGCACATGGCGGCGTAGCGGTGCAGCCCGGCGTGGTCGAACGCCCGGCCGAGCGCGTCGGCCACGGCCCGCTGCCGGGCCGGGCCGCCAAGCCACTTGAAGGGCAGCTCGTACCAGAGGAACTGCTGCAGGCCCGCCTGGTTGAGGGCGGCCAGGCCGGCGGCGCCGACCATCCAGTCGAGGGCGGCGGCGGCGTCCTCGGCGGCATCGGCGTCGTCCAACCGCAGCCGCTCCAGCGCCGCCGTGAGGACCGGGTCGGGCGCCACGTCGTCGTGCGCCGTCACCGCACCCCCACCCCCTCCCCCCTTCCGAACTTTGGAGCATTCGCGTCACCCCTTGGCGCGAATGCTCCAAAGTTCGGGTGGTGGGGGGTGGTCGGGAGGTGGGGGGTGGTCGGGAGGTGGGGCGGGGTCAGGGCCATCGCTCGGCCACCTCGGCGCGGAGGGCGTCGAGCGTGCCGGTCTCGACGGCGGCTCGGATGCGGTCGACGAAGCCCAGCAGCCAGGCCACGTTGTGCAGCGTGAGCAGGCGGCCAGCGGTGGGCTCCTGCACCTGCAGGAGGTGGCGCAGGTAGCCGCGCGACCAGCGGGCGCACACCCGGCAGCCGCAGGTGGGGTCGAGCGGACCCGGGTCGTCGGCGAAGCGGGCGTTGCGCAGGTTCAGCCGCCCGGCGCCGGTCAGCAGGGTGCCGTGCCGCGCCAGGCGGGTGGGGAGCACGCAGTCGAACATGTCGACGCCCAGCGCCACCGCCTCGACCAGGCCCCGGGGATCGCCCACCCCCATCAGGTAGCGGGGCCGATCGGCGGGCAGCACCTCGATGGCGGCGGCCAGCGCCGGGAGCATCTCGTCGCGCGACTCCCCCACCGACAGGCCGCCGATGCCGTAGCCGTCGAAGCCCAGCTCGACGGTGCGCTCGGCGCTCTCGCGGCGCAGGCGCTCGTCGACGCCACCCTGCACGATGCCGAACAGCGCCTGGGTGCCACCGGCCAGCCGGCTGGGGGCGTGGGCGGCCCGGGCCCGGGCGGCCCAGCGGGCGGTCCGCTCGACGGCGTCGCGGACGACCGGCTCGGGCGACGGCAGCGCCGGGCACACGTCGAGGACCATCTGGATGTCGGCGCCGAGCAGCTGCTGGACCTGCACGGCCGTCTCGGGGGTGAGCATGTGCTTCGACCCGTCGTAGGTGGAGGCGAAGGTGGCGCCCTCCTCGGTGACCTTCGGGCCGAGCGAGAAGACCTGGTAGCCGCCGGAGTCGGTGAGCACGTGGCCGTCCCACGCGCTGAAGCGGTGGAGGCCCCCGAGGCGCGCCACCAGCTCGGCCCCTGGGCGCAGCATCAGGTGGTACGTGTTGGCCAGCACCACCTGGGCACCGAGGTCGTCGAGGTCGTCGCTGGCGAGGGTGCGCACGGTGGCGCGCGTGCCCACCGGCATGAAGCACGGCGTCTCGAACGAGCCGCGAGGCGTGCGGACCCGGCCGCGACGGGCCGGGCCGTCGGTGGCGTCGAGCTCGAACCCGACGACGGGCTCCCACGGTGCCGTCGCCGCCGCGCCGGCCGAGGTGCTCACGCCGCGACCTCGTCGTCGAGGTCGGCGCGGTCGACGAGCATGGCGTCGCCGAAGGACAAGAAGCGGTAGTCGTCGGCCAGGGCGACGTCGTACAGGTCGCGCCAGCGCGGGCCGACGAATGCATCGATCAGCACGAGCAGCGACGAGCGGGGCAGGTGGAAGTTGGTGAGGAGCCGGTCGACGACCTGGAAGCGGAAGCCCCGGGAGATGAACAGCTCGGTCGTCCCCGCCAGCCGACCGGTGGCGGCGGCCGACTCGAGCGCCCGCACGACGGTGGTGCCCACCGCCACCACGCGGCGTCCGCTGCGGCACGCGGCCCAGACGTCGTCGGCCACGCGGTACGCCTCGCCGTGCATCCGGTGGTCGGCCACCTCGTCGGTGGCGATGGGTCGGAAGGTGCCGAGGCCGACCACGAGCTCGACCGCGACCACCTCGACGCCCCGCTCGGCCACGCGGGCCAGGAGGTCCTCGGTCAGGTGCAGGCCGGCGGTCGGCGCCGCCGCCGACGCCGGCCGGCGGGCGTAGACCGTCTGGTAGCGGTCGGGGTCGTCGAGCACCTCGGTGATGTAGGGCGGTAGCGGCATCTCTCCCAGGGCGTCGACCAGCGCCAGCTCGGCCTCGCGGGTGCTCGGCTTGTCGCCGGGCACGAGCAACCGGACTCGGCGCCGGCCGTCACCCAGCTCATCGCCGACCTCGGCCACGTCGCGGCCGTCGCCGTCGACCAGCCGGGCGCCCGGCGCCAGCCGGCGACCGGGGCGCACCAGCGCCTCCCACCAGCCGTCGCCCTCGTCGTCGCGCTCGAGCAGCAGCACCTCGGCCGCTCCCCCGGTCGGCTTGCGCAGCCGCAGCCGCGCCGGCAGGACGCGGGTGTCGTTGACCACGAGGAGATCGCCCGGCTCGAGCAGGTCGGGCAGGTCGAGCACGTGGCGGTGCTCGGGCGGTGCCGATGGCCCGCGGTCGACGAGCAGCCGAGCCCGGTCCCGCGCCGCCAGCGGGTGCTGGGCGATCCGCTCCGGCGGGAGCCCGTAGTCGAAGTCCTCGGTCCGCACCGGGCGGAGGGTAGTGGGGGCGCCGGCGGGTGGGGCTCGCTGCCGCCGCAGGCGCTCCACCCAGGGCTACCCTCCGAACCGTGACCGTGCCCACGGCGGAGGTGGCACCGAGCAACGTCCCCGAGGCCCCGAGCGCAGCCGCGCCCCGGCAGGATCGCCGGGTCGCCCTGCTGCTGTCCGTGCTGCTGGTCGCCCTGGTCGCCGTGGCGCTCGGCTTGTCGTCGGGAACCGTCGGAGCGACGCCCCGCAAGGTCGCCGTCGTCGGCGACAGCATCACCAACCAGTCCTCGTACGCCCTCACCGAGGAGCTCGGCCGCCACGGGTACGGCGCGGCGGTGAACGGGATCAACGGCGCCGGCATCGCCCAGATGACCCCGGCGCTGGTGAGCGCGGTGAGCCCGGGTGGCGGCGCCGACGTGGTCGTGGCCGCGCTCGGCACGAACAACGCGTTCTTCGCCGCCATGGACGACCAGCGCCACGAGGACCTCGACCGCTCCGTCGCCGACCTCGACGTCGCCGTGCGCCAGATCACCGACGGCCCCGACGACCACGCCTACGCCCCGTCAGCTCGGTGCGTCGTGTGGGTCAACGTCAACGACCACACGCCCGTGCTCGACCTGCCCACCAACGGCGCCCGACTGAACGCGGCCATCGCCGACCGCCTCGAGGCGGAGCGCGCCAAGGGGCGAGACGTCGTGCTGGTCGACTTCGCCTCGGCCTCGCGCGACCAGCCCGGCTGGTTCCTCCCCGACGGCATCCACCTCACGCCGACCGGCCAGCAGGCCTACGCCCGCCTCATCCGCCAGGGCGTCGACCGCTGCCGGTGACC
Organism: Acidimicrobiales bacterium; assembly: GCA_046331175.1. GTDB lineage: Bacteria > Actinomycetota > Acidimicrobiia > Acidimicrobiales > Acidimicrobilacustridaceae > JAWKIW01. The sequence goes on along the minus strand of JAXLRI010000003.1, from coordinate 333,346 downwards.
CCCGTCGCCGGGAGCGGTCGCGCCGGTCCGGGTGCGGCCGCCGCGATCGGGGCCGCTCAGATCCGGCTGCCGCCCTCGGGCCAGTAGCGGTCGCGCAGCAGCCGCACGAGGAGCTTGCCGCTGGGCTGGCGGGGCAGCTCGTCCTCGACGTCGATCGACCGCGGCACCTTGTAGCCGGCCAGCCGCTCGCGCCCGAAGGCGAGGATGTCGGCCTCCAGCTCGGGTGACGCCTCGACGCCGTCGACCAGCTCGACGGCCGCCTTCACGGACTCGCCCCACTCGGGGTCGGGGATGCCGAAAACGGCGACGTCGCCCACGGCCGGGTGCTCGATGAGGACCTGCTCGACCTCGGCCGGGTAGATGTTGACGCCGCCCGAGATGATCATGTTCGACGCCCGGTCGGCCAGGTAGACGTAGCCGTCCTCGTCGACGCGGCCGATGTCGCCGATGGTGTAGGTGCCCGGCCCCGAGAAGGCGGCCGCCGTCTTGGCCTCGTCACCGTGGTAGGCGAACACCTCGTCGACGAGCAGGTTGCGGCACCAGAGCGTCCCGTTCTCGCCCGGCGGGAGGCGCGCCCCGTCGGGATCGGCGGCGAAGACCTCGTGGGTGGCGATCGGCCGTCCGACCGTGCCGGGCCGCGCCAGCCACTCGGCCGAGTCGACGAGGGTCACCACCCCGCCCTCGCTGGCCCCCCAGTACTCGACGAGCACCTCGCCCCACCACTCGATCATCCGCTGCTTGACGGCCACCGACACCGGCGCGGCGCCGTGGAGGACGGTGTGCAGGGACGACGGGTCGAACCCGTACCGCTCGTCGTCGGGCAGCCGCAGGAGCCGCACGAACATGGTGGGCACGAGGTGGGTGTTGCGGACCCGATGCTGCTGGATGAGCCGCAGGGTGTCGGCCTCGTCGAACCGCGGCATGACGACCATCGGCGCGCCGTTGCCCTGGTCCATCGCCGCGAAGCCCAGCGGGGCGGCGTGGTACAGCGGACCGGTCACGAGGTGGGGGCCACCACCGTCGAGCCCCAGCAGGCGGCCCGACGCGGCGAGGGCCTCGAGCTGGCCGCCGACGCTCGCCTTCACCGACCGCTTCACGCCCTTCGGCCGACCGGTGGTGCCCGACGTGTAGAACATGTTGCCGCCGGCCGGGTCGTCGAGGGCGAAGGGCTCGTCGGAGGCGGCGGCCAGCCGGGCGTCGAGGTCGTCGCCGGCCACCACGACGGGGACGTCGCCGGCGGCCGCTCTCGCGGCGTCCTCGAAGCGGGGATCGGCCACCACCACGCGGGCGCCGCTGTCGGCCACGACGTAGGCGAGCTCGTCGGCGGTGAGGTGCCAGTTGGCCGGGGTGATCCACACCCCCGACAGCAGCGCGCCGTAGACGAGCTCGAGGAACTCGACCCGGTTGCCCACCACCATGGCGGCGTGGTCGCCGGGGCGCAGACCGACCTCGTCGCGCAGCCAGCGGCCGGCCCGGATCGAGCGATCGACCAGCTCGGCCCAGCTGCGCCGCCGCTCGAGGTCGTCGACGGCGAGCCCGTCGGGGTCGGCAGCGGCAACGTCGAGCAGCATCGGCCCGAGACGCTACCGGTCCCCGCCGCCGGCCGTAGGCTGCCACGGTGCCCGAGCCCCCCGCGTCCGCCGGAGGCGCCGGCGCGGCCACCCGGGCCGGCCGGGCCGGCCGGGCCGACCCGACGGCGGTGACCTTCCGTCGTGCCACGCGCCGCGACGTCGAGGCCGTGGTGGGACTGCTCGCCGACGACGACGTGGCCGGCCGGCGACCGGCGGCGCCCCTCGACCGCTACCTGACCGCGTTCGACGCCATCGCCGCCGACCCCCGCCAGCTGCTGCTCGTCGGCGACGACGGCGGCGAGGTGGTGGCGGTCGCCCAGCTCAGCTTCCTCCCCCACCTCACGCATGGGGGCGGCGAGCGCTGCCACGTCGAGGGCGTGCGGGTGCACCGCGACCGCCGCGGTGACGGCCTCGGCCGGGCGCTGCTCGACGAGATCCGGCGCCGGGCCCGCGCCCGCGGCTGCGCCATGGTCCAGCTCACCACCGACCGGCGACGTCCCGACGCCCGGCGCTTCTACGAGGCCAACGGGTTCGTGGCCAGCCACGACGGGATGAAGCTGGTGCTGGTCGACGACCTGCCGGTCTGACGGGCGCGCCGGTAGCCTCGGCGCCGCATGCTCACCCGCTCCCGAGAACGCCGCTCCCGCGAACACCGTGCCCCCGAGCCGCCGGTGCCCGGGCGCCCCCGCGCCCTCCCCATGGCGGGGGCGCGAGCCCCTCGCCGCCATCGCCTCGCCGCGCTGGCGCGGGCTGGCGGGCTCGTGGTCGCCACCGCCGGCGTCGGGGTGGCCGTGGCCGCGTGCAGCGGCAGCGATCCGGTGAGCGTGACGCCCGGCCTGCCGACCACGGCCGGGCGCTCGGCCACCACCGCGCCGACCGGGGCCGGCATGCCCGGTGGCGCCGGCGCCACGATCGTGCTCCCCAAGGGGACCAGCCCTCCGGGCTCCAACCCGGTCGGCCCCGGCGACACCCTGGCCCCGTCCACCGGCGCGGCCCACGGCGGGGGCGCCTCGAGCGACCCGACCGGCGCCGGGTCGCCCCAGATCGCCCAGATCGTGGTGCCCACGCCCCTGCGCTGCGACGCCGAGGGACCCACCCCCGCCACCATCGACTACCGCACGGCGGGCGCCGAGCGGGTCGTGCTCCTCGTCGACGGGGACCAGCAGCCCGGCCTCGCACCGCAGTCGGGTCCCACCACGGTCACCGTGCCGTGCGACGGGACCAGCCACCTCGTCGTCATCGCCGCCGTCGCCGCCGACGGCCGCTCGACCATCGACAGCCGCGTGGTGGTGACCGCGGTCGGCGGGGCGACCGAGCTGGAGACCGGCGGCTGACCCCGGACCACCGGAGCCGTCGCCGGCCGACCGGGACCGTCGGCGCCGGCCGGAGGCCGAGCCGGACCGCCGGCGCACGTCGACGAGTGCCCGGGCCCGTACCAGGTCGCTACGGCACGTAGACGCCGAGGAACGCCAGCGAGGTGAGCGCCACGAACCCGCACCCGCACACTGCCAGCCCCCACCGCTCGAGCCGGGGCGTGCGCAGCAGCAGGGCCAGGGTGAGCAGGAGCGGGAAGGCGTTGAGCGCGTAGCGCTCGATCGAGTTGAGGTTGGCGGCGCTCAGCGCGGCCACCAGCACCAGCGCCGCGTACGCCGTGTAGGACGACGCCCACCGTCGGGCGGTGAGCACGAGCAGCACGACGAAGGCGATGGCGAACGGCACGTGGAGGGCGCCGCCGAAGCGGTCGCCGCCGACGAGGTCACCGATGCCCCGCAGGATGCGCGTGATGGGGTCGACGTCCATCGACCGCAGGTCGTTCTGCACGGTCAGCGGCAGCGTCCACTTGCCCCAGGCGCGATCGACCCACCCGAGGAAGAGGACGGTGCCGGCCACGGGCGCGCCGATGGCCAGCGCCGACCACAGCCGGCGGTCCTCGTCCGACGTCCGCCACGCCCGGACGGCCTCGATGGCCAGTGGGACGACGAGGAGGATGCCGAGCGGACGGGTGACCGAGGCCAGGAGGCCGGCGGCGACCGCCCAACCCCACCGACCCCGCCGGGCGGCGAAGAGCGCACCCACGGCGCCGATGAGGAACAGCGACTCGGCGTAGGCGAGCACCAGCGTGAAGGCCGACGGGAACAGCATCACCACCCACACGGCCCGGTCGGCGGCCGCCCGGTCGCCGGTCTCGGAGCGCACGAGGCGCCGGACCAGCACGGCCACCACGATGGCCCCCAGGTTGGCGATCAGGACCAGGGCGGGGGCGACCTCGAACCCGGTCAGCGGGCTCAGGAGCTTGGCGATCCACGGATATCCGGGGAAGAACCGGAGCGATTCGAGGGGCAGGGACTCGTAGCCCCTGGTCGCGATGTCGCGGTACCAGGTGCCGTCCCAGGCCAGCAGGCCGTCCTGCAGCGCGGGCGTGCGCACCGCGTACCAGCGGTCGGCCACGGCCACCGCGAGCCACCAGCCGAGCCCGAACAGGAGGCGGGCCACCAGCCAGGCCGGCGCCACGACGCGCAGGTCGTCGCCCAGGCGCCCCCACCGCGAGCCGCCGGCGGCGGACGTGCCGCCACCCGCCTCGCCGCCCTCCACGGCATCGGCGACGTCGGCGGCCGACGAGGCGTCGGGAGCATCGGCGGCGTCGGGGACGTCGGCCTCGGCCCGTTGCCCGGGCTCGTTGGCGGACGGCCCGACCGGCGGCGCGGCGTCGGTCATCGCCGGACGGGGGGATACCAGGTGACGTTGGCCGGCTCGTAGTACTTCTCGGGCTGGCTGTCGACGATGCCGCGCCCGGGGCGGACGGCGCCGAGGTCGCCGAGCAGCTGCTCGCACTGGCCGTCGAGCGTCTTGTAGGTGCCCGACCAGATCACGGCGATGCCCCGGTCGCCGGCGGTGCGCAGCACGTCGTCGGCGAACGCCTGCACCCGGGCCGGGTCGGCGCTGTCGGCGTTGCGCTTGGCGTAGTCGACCCAGTCGACCCGCTGGGGCGTGCCGCCACGGGGGTACACCACGTAGGTGAAGTCGTCGCCGAGCTCACGGCTGAACGACGGGCCCAGCTGGTCGGGGCACACCACCACGACGTCTCCGGGCGAGGCCTCGGCGCGGATCGCCTCGGCGGCCGAGCGCGATTGCGACCGCTGCGTGATGAAGCCGTTGAACACCACCGCGACGCTGTAGAGGACGAGCAGGCCGGCGAGCACGCCGGCCCGGATCGGCCGCGACCGGAAGCACAGCAGGCCGCCGGCCACCACGAGGGCGTAGAACGGGAAGAACACGGCGCCGTAGCGGCTCTGGAAGGCCGATCGGCTGACGATGTTGATCGCCAGGCCCACACCGAACGTCAGCACCAGCACGACCACCTCGACCCGGAACCGGCGGGCCGTCCGCACGTCGAGCTGGATGTGCCGGCGATCGACGGCCACGCCGAAGACCCCGAGGGCGAAGACCAGGGTGGAGGCGATGACGATCATCGGGGCGTCGGGGATGGCCCCGGCGGCGAAGTCGGCCAGGGCCGCGCTCACCGACACCGTGGGGCGGTCGGCGCTGGCCCACGGCGTCCCGGTGTGGGCGGACTGGTACAGCATCGCCGGCAGCCACCACGCGAACAGCAGGATGCCGCCGGCGACGAGCGCGAGAACCGCTCGGCCGGCCCCGCGGCGGCGGGCCGGATCGGAGGATCGTCGCCACGTGACGAGCAGCACGATCCCGAGGCTGCCGAGCAGCCACAGCGACCAGTAGTGCGACAGGAGCAGGGCCCCCGCCACGAGGGCGAGGCCGACCAGCCGACCGACGCCGTCACGGCCCCGGCGCACCACGTCGTCGACGAGGAGGTAGCCGGCCAGGACCAGCGTGATGACCATCGAGTACATGCGCGTCTCGGTGCTGTACCGGACGGCGTAGGGCGACAGCGCCACGACGGCGACCAGGATCCAGGCGAGCAGCGGACCACCGCGCCGGCGCCCGACGAGCCAGGCCAGGGGCAGCGAGGCGATCCCGATGACCGCCGACAACGAGCGCACGGCCGCGTCGGAGGTGCCGAACGCGGCGGTCCATCCGTGCAGCAGCAGGTAGTACAGCGGCGGGTGGCCGTCCTGGCGCAGCGCCTGGACGATCTCGCCGGGCGGCAGCTGGGCGATGTTCACGCTCAGCGCCTCGTCGAGCCACAGCGGCGAGCGGGTCACGAACCGCATGCCGATGCCGAGGACCGCGGCCACGAGCGCCAGCACGACGATCTCGATCGGGGCGGCGGCCGTGCCGGCCACGTCCTCGGCGTCGACGCCCGCCCCGTCGTCGACGGCGTGCGACACCGTCTCGGCCGGCCCGTCGGAGTCGTTCGACGGGCCGCCGGCGGAGGCGTTCGACGGGCCGCCGTCGGAGGCGTTCGACGGGCCGCCGGCGGGATCGGATCCGCGGCCCGGGCCCGCGCCGCCCGGACGGCCGGCATCGGCCTCGGATCCCGAGCTCGGCCGGGTCTCGCTCGGGGTCGGGGTCATCGGCGTCGGATGCTACCGGTGGGCCCGATGGGCCCAGCAACACCCCGTCGCCGACCCCTCGACACCGCCGGACGCGGCCGGGGGCGATTCCTGGTCCCGGCAGGGCCCTTCACTACACTCGGCCGGTCCCCTCATCCCGCGAAGCAGGTGTCTGTGATGTCCGCCCCCGAATCCCCGTCAACCCCGCCCGAGGGCGCTCCGAACGTGGTGATCATCGGGGCGGGGCCCGCCGGTCTCACCGCCGCCTACCAGCTCACCAAGTACGGGATCACCTCGACCGTCCTCGAGGCCGACGACGTCGTCGGCGGCATCAGCCGCACGGTCGAGCGCGACGGCTGGCGGTTCGACATCGGCGGGCACCGCTTCTTCACCAAGGTCGGCGTCGTCAACGAGCTGTGGCACGAGATCCTCCCCGACGAGGAGTTCATGCTCCGGCCCCGCATGAGCCGGATCTTCTACAAGGGGAAGTACTACGACTACCCCCTGAAGGCCATGAACGCCCTCCGGAACCTGGGCGTCATCGAGGCCGTGCGCTGCGTGCTGTCGTACGTGTGGGCCCGCCTCCGCCCGCCGAAGGACACCAGCTCGTTCGAGGGCTGGACGGTCTCGCGGTTCGGGTGGCGCCTGTACCGCCACTTCTTCGAGACCTACACCGAGAAGGTGTGGGGCGTGCCACCGTCGAAGCTGCCCTCCGACTGGGCCGCCCAGCGCATCAAGAACCTCTCGCTGCTCTCGGCCGTCATCAACGCCCTGATGCCCAAGCGCAACCAGAAGGACATCACCTCGCTCATCGAGGAGTTCGAGTACCCCAAGTACGGCCCGGGCCAGATGTGGGAGCGCTGCCGCGACATCATCACCGAGCGCGGCTGCGACGTGGTGATGCAGACCCGCGTCGTCGGCATCCGCCACGACGACGGCAAGGCGGTGGCCGTCATCGCCGAGACCGACGGCGTGCGCACCGAGTACCCCTGCGACCACATCATCTCGTCGATGCCGTTCTCGGCCCTGCTCGAGTCGATGGAGCCGGCCCCGCCGGAGTCCGTGATCATGGCGGCCAAGGACCTCGGCTACCGCGACTTCCTCACCGTGGCCCTGGTGGTCCCGCAGGAGGCCGGCTTCCCCGACAACTGGATCTACGTCCACTCCCCCGACGTCAAGGTCGGTCGCATCCAGAACTTCGGGTCCTGGTCGCCGTACCTCGTCAAGGAGGGGCGCACCTGCCTCGGGCTCGAGTACTTCGTGTTCGAGGGTGACGAGCTGTGGTCGTCGCCCGACGAGGAGCTCATCGAGCTGGGGACGCGCGAGCTGGCCGCCCTGGACCTGGTCGACCCGTCGAAGGTCGAGTCCGGCTACGTCGTGCGGATGCCCAAGGCGTACCCGTTCTACGACGAGCACTACAAGGCCAACGTGCAGCGCATGCGCGACTGGCTCGACGACTGCACCCCCAACGTGCACCCCGTCGGCCGCAACGGCATGCACAAGTACAACAACCAGGACCACTCGATGTACACGGCGCTGCTGAGCGTCGAGAACATCGCCGCCGGCCTCCACCACGACGTGTGGGACGTCAACGTCGAGGAGGAGTACCACGAGGAGACGTCGGCCAAGGCCATGCCGGTGGGCGCCACCGAGCGCGGCACCGGCCGCGACGCCCCGGTGATCTCGCGGGACGCCTACGGCCCCGACCACCCGGTCAACCGCCCGTCGGGGAGCTGAGGGGTCGGCACCGGCCACCCCGGGGGCATGGCCACCACCACCGACGCCGACGCCACGCCACCGGTCGATGCCGACGCCGACGCCGGATCGGCCGGCGCCGCGACGCGACCCGGCCCGCTGACCCGGGCCGTCGACCTCGCCCGCAGCCCGTTCGGGCTGGCCCTGCTCGCGGTGGCCGTCCTCGGCCTGGTGTGGCGGGCCTTCTACATCCTCGCCTTCAAGCGCGAACCGGGGCCGTGCGGCACGACGCTGCTGTGCGGTGACGCCATCTACTACAACGGCCAGGCGGGGCTGAACGCCGCCGGCCGGTTCTTCGAGGACCCCGTCCACGCCGGGTTCCCGGCCGCCGACCACCCGCCGATGACCGCCCTGGTCCTCACGCCGGTGTCGTGGCTCACCGGGAGCTCGATCCTGGCCCAGCGCTTCACCATGGCCCTGGTCGGCACGGTCACGATCATCGTGCTCGGCCTGCTCGGGCGGAAGCTGGCCGGCAACGCCGCCGGCATCGCCACCGCCGCGCTGGCCGCCGCCAACCCCAACCTCTGGATGAACGACGGGCTGGTCATGTCCGAGTCGGTGGCCACGCTCGGCATCGCCGCCAGCCTCCTCGGCCTCTATCGCTTCCGCGAGCGGCCGTCGTGGGGCCGGGCCGCCGCCCTCGGCGCCCTGCTCGGGCTCACCATGCTGGCCCGGGCCGAGATGGCCCTGTTCGTCCCGCTCGCCGTGCTGCCGGTGGCCCTGCTCCTGCGCGACCTCTCGCTCGGCCAGCGCGTCCTGCGCTTCCTCGCCGTCGGAGCGGTGGCGGTCGGCGTGCTCGTCCCGTGGTCGGCCTGGAACGCCACCCGCTTCCGCCAGCCGGTCCTGCTGTCCACCAACGACGGGATCACGCTGGTGGGGACGAACTGCGACACCACGTACTACACGGGCGGCATCGGGTTCTGGGACCTCGGCTGCGCCTTCGCCGCCGACGCCCGGGTGGCCGACCGCGACCAGCTCGACCAGTCGCAGGTGTCCGCGGCCTACCGGAGCCAGGCCGTCGAGTACGTCCGGGCCAACAAGGGCGCCCTGCCGAGCGTGGTGTGGCACCGGGTGCTGCGGGTCTGGAACCTGCACCAGCCCCACCAGATGGTCTGGCTCAACCAGGGCGAGGGCCGCGAGACGTGGGCGTCGTGGTGGGGCGTCTGGTGGTCGTGGGCCATCATCCCCTTCGCCGTCTGGGGGGCGCTCCTCCTGCGGCGGGCCCGCGTGGCGGTGTGGCCGCTGCTGTCCACCGTCGTCATCGTGACGGTGACCGCCGCCGTCTTCTACGGCATCGTCCGGTTCCGACTGCCCGCCGACGTGGCCTTCTGCGCGCTGGCCGGTGTCGCCCTGGCCGAGGCCTGGCACCGGTGGCAGGCCGGACGGCGACCCTCCGGTGCGGCCGCCGGCGCCGATGGTGGTGCGCCCGTCGCCGAGCAGCTGCCCGAGCCGGGCACCGCCCCCGACGACCCCCACTTCGCCAAGCCGGCCACCCCCGAGGTGAGCGGGGGCGCCCACTTCCCGTGCCTCGACGCCTACCGGGGCATCGGCATGACCATGGTGCTGCTCAACCACGCCGCCTTCGCCACCGGCTTCATCCAGCGGGGCATGAGCGGCGACGGCAGCACGGTCGAGGCCTGGCTGGCCCCCATCGTCGCCCGCACCGACCTGAGCGTCCCGATGTTCTTCGTGATGTCGGGCTTCCTGCTGTTCCGGCCGTTCGCCTCCAAGGTCCTGTCCGAGCGGGCGATGGGGTCCACCCGCCTCTTCTACCGGCGCCGGGCCCTGCGCGTGGTGCCCGCCTACTGGACCGCGCTGGTCGGCATCGGCCTCATCTGGGGCCTGCACGCCACCGGGGTGTGGGGCTGGATCAGCAACGCGCTGGTGCTGCCGGCGTTCGGCGCCTCGGGCGGCTACGCCATCACCCAGGCGTGGAGCATCGGCGTCGAGGTCACCTTCTACCTCCTCCTGCCGCTGCTGGCCTGGGGCCTCGTCCGGCTGGTGCGAGGTCGCGACGAGGACGGCCGCTACGTCGGGCTGCTCGTGGCGCTCGGCGTGCTGTTCTTCGGCGGCTGGGCGTTCCGGATCTTCGTGGTGGTGGCCGGGCCGTCGTGGCAGACCCAGTCGCTGCTGTGGCTGCCGATGTACCTGGACCTGTTCGCCATCGGCATGACGATGGCGGTGCTCAGCGCCCGCCTCTCGCGCGGCCACCCCCTCCCCCGGCCGCTGCGATCGCTCGGCGACCACCCCGCGCTGTGCTGGGCCGCCGCCGGCGTGCTGTACCTGGTGATGACGCGCTTCACCCCGCCACCGGTCCCCTTCGGGCTCAACGGCGCCGAGTACCTGCCCCGCCAGCTCGTCTACGGCCTGGCGTCGGCCCTCTGGCTGTGGCCGGCCATGTTCGGCGACCAGACCCAGGGCCGCCTGCGCAAGGTGCTGTCGTCCAAGCCGCTCGTGTACCTCGGCGGCATCTCGCTCAGCTTCTACCTGTGGCACCTGGTGCTGGTCGACCAGGCCAAGGCCTGGACCGTCCCCGACTACGAGTCGCTCACCGGTCTGGCCACCTTCACCGGCAACTTCTTCGTGGTGGCCGCCCTGGCCTGGCTGGTCTCGTTCCTGGTCGCCTCGCTGCTGTTCCGCTGGGTCGAGCTGCCCTTCCTCCGGCTCAAGGACGAGCCGCTGCACCGGTTGTTCCGTCGCCGCGACGCCACACCCTCTAGGGTTGACGCCCAGCGATGAGCACGCCGACCAGAGGACTGCCCGACGTGGTGGAGCGAACCTCCACGCACGAGCCCCTGGCGCCGCCCGAGCCGGCGCCGACCGTGGCGCCCGACCCGGCGCCCGAGCCGCCGCGCGCCGAGGGCCGCACCGTCATCATCATCCCGGCCTGGAACGAGGAGGCGCCGCTGCCGGCCGTCCTCGCCGACCTGCACCAGACCGTCCCCGACTGCGACGTCGTGGTGGTGAGCGACGGCTCCACCGACGACACCGCCCGCGTGGCGCGCGCCGGCGGTGCGGCCGTGGTCGAGCTGCCCTACAACCTCGGCATCGGTGGTGCCCTGCGCACCGGCTTCCGCTACGCCGTCCGCAACGGCTACTCCCGAGCCGTCCAGTTCGACGCCGACGGCCAGCACGACTCCACCCAGATCCAGCGGCTCCTCGACGCCCTCGACGACGGGGCCGACATGGCGGTCGGGAGCCGGTTCGCGGCCTCCGACGGCGACTACCAGGTCGGCAAGCTGCGGGGTGGCGCCATGGGCCTGCTGCGCTTCACCGTGCGGCGGGTCACCAAGCAGCCCTTCACCGACACCTCCTCGGGGTTCCGGGCCTTCTCCCCCGGGGTGCTGGCCTTCTTCGCCGACACCTACCCGTCGGAGTACATGGAGTCCGTCGAGGCGCTGCTCATGGCCCACCGGGCCGGGTTCGTCGTGCGCGAGGTCCCCGTCCGCATGCGCGAGCGCCAGGACGGCACGCCCTCCAACCGCAACATCAAGCTGCTGTACCACTACATGCGGCTGCTGCTCGTCATCGGCGCCAGCGCCGGGACCCGCCGCAAGGCCCGCCCCGGCCCGACGCCCCCGTCGACCGGGACGACCGGGACGACCGGGCCCACCGCCGCGGCGGAGGACCGGTGACGGGCGCGCTGGCCGTGCTGGCCGACGCCGCCGCCGAGACCGGCCCCCAGGGCGGGCTCAGCACCGCCGCCCACGTCTTCCTGCTGGCGGGCGCGGTCGGCTCCACGCTGTTCATCCTGCGGCTGCTGCGCCACCGCCAGCTGCGCGGCAAGTACGCGCTGCTGTGGACCACCATGGGCGTGTTCCTGCTCGTCCTGGCGCTGTTCCCGGGCCTGCTCACCGCGGTGGCCGACCGCCTGGGCATCTACTACCCGCCGGCGCTGTTCCTCGTGGTGGCCATCGGCTTCCTGCTCGTCGTGGTCATCCACTTCTCGTGGGAGATGTCGCGCATGGAGGACCGCACGCGCACCCTCGCCGAGGAGCTGGCCCTGCTGCGGACCGAGCTCGACCTGCGGGTGCCCGAGCCCGACCCCGACGAGGAGCAGGCCGGCCGCTGAGGCCAGGCGGCCTCGTCAGCGGTCGCGCACCTGCCGGAACACCACGATCATGCCGTCGGCGGCGTACGGCCGGTGGAGCCGGCCGAGCAGGCGCTCGAGGCCGACGACGAAGCGCCCGAGCAGCCCGAGGGCGCGGGCGACGATGCCGCCCCCACCGAGCTTCACCGACGGCACGTACATGCGGGTCTCGACCGCCTCCCACCCGTGGCGGGCCGCCATGTTCGACAGCGTGCGCCAGGTGAACATCACCACGTGGTCCGGGTGGTTGATCTCGCGCATGCCGAGCGACGCGAAGACGTTGAACAGGCCGTAGGCGTTGGGCGTGGTGACCACGAGCATGCCGCCGGGGGCCACCAGGTTGTGCAGCCCCTCGAGGAACCCACCGGGGTCGTCGAGGTGCTCGATGACCTCGCCGGCGATGACGATCTGGGCCGGCTCGATGCCGAGCGCCTCGACGGCCTCGCGGTCGCGGCAGTCGACGGCGTAGGCCTCGTAGCCGGCCTCGACGGCCTCCTTCACCCCGACCTCGTTGACGTCGATGCCGACCAGCGAGGTGGCCACCTCCTCGAGGTGGCCGTGGAGCCAGGTGCCGGCCTGGTCCTGCATGTCACGGCACCCCGTGTCGACGAACCCCACGTGCACCACGCGCCGGCCCCTCGCCTGCTGGCGCAGGTAGTCGATGCGGTCGACGAGCCGCGCCTTGGGCAGCTTGTGGGTCATGGCCAGCTGGCTGAACTCGGAGTCGCTCACGACGCCATCCTCGCAGACGCAGCGGGGCCGCCGGGGACCCCGTCGACGGGGACGGGGGTGATCTCGCCGGTCGCCGGATCGAACACCCCACCGCGATCGGCCTCGTCCAGGCGATCTCGCAGCGGCGCGCCGGCGCCGGTGGCGAGCAGCCGGCGGATCTTCGTCTCCATCCGTCGGCGGCCGACCCACAGCAGCGGCGCCATCCGGCCGGCGTCGGGAACCCACCAGAACCGCTCGCCGGGGTCGAAGTCGTAGGGGTGGCAGTAGGTCCACGGGACCGGACCGAGGTCACCGAGCCGGCGGGCGGTCACCACGACGGGCCACGGCAGGACCCGCAGGTAGGTGCCGCCGAGGAAGGGCAGCCGGGCCGAGCCGACGCCGGTGAGGGGCGCTGGCAGCTCGACGAGGCCGTTCGGCCACCGGAACGGGACCTCCGGGGCGCCGGGGAAGCCGAACAGCGGGTTGGCGGCCGGCAGGATGCTCGAGGAGTACGTGAAGCCCAGCTCGCCGAGCACGTCGACCGCCCAGATCGAGTCCGGGACGAGCGAGTAGGTGGGCGCCCGGAAGCCGACCACCTCGTCACCGGTGAGGTCCTCGATGGCGGCCTTCCCCCGGGCCGCCTCCTCGCGGAAGCGATCCGGGTCGAGCTCGGTCAGGGGCACGTGGCGGTAGGCGTGGAGCCCCAGCTCGTGGCCGCGGGCGGCCACCTCGCGCACCAGGTCGGGCTCGGCCTCGGCGACCTCGCCCACCACGAAGAACGTGCCGACGATGTTGCGCTCCTCGAGGAAGTCGAGGACCCGGCGGGTGATCTGCGGGAACCGCAGCTCGGCGGACTCGTCGGGTCGGTGGTCCTCCAGGTCGAGGCTGAACGTGATCGGTGCGGCCACGGCGGGGTCCCTCCGGACGGGCTGGAACGGATCGGGGCGATCGAGTCTGGGTGTCGAATCGAGGTGTCGAATCGGGCGGGCAAGGCGGGCGATCGGCGACCGGCGACCGGCTGCGGACGCTCAGTAGGCATCCATGTCGAGGAACTCGTAGGTGTCGAGGCGGAACTCTCGCTGGCGGATGGTGTCCGAGAGGCTGCACACCTCGAGGTTCAACGGCGAGGGCTTCAGCGCGTGCGGCAGGGGGACGCCCCGCAGGGACACGTGGCGGTTGAACCCGGCGTAGACGGCGGCGGGCGCCTTGTGGAAGCGGCAGACCTCGGCCACCGCCGACCGCCCCGAGATGGGCTTGGCGGGCGCGCCGCGCGGGGCCAGCTTCACCACGACGGCCACGGGAACGCCCTTGAACGACGACAGCGTGCTGACGGCGAGGAGGTCGTCGGACACGTGCAGGGCGAAGCGGGCGCCGTTGGGGGCCGACAGGCGCCACCGCAGGTACTCGGGGGTCCAGCAGTTGGTCCAGTGCTCGGCCGGCTGCTCGTCGAGGCCCTCGGCGGCGGCCGCGAACACGGGACCGGCCAGCAGCTCGTCGGTGACGTGGTGGCTCTCCCACGACCCGGGCCCCGAGCGACCGGGCAGGACGACCTCGACCGGCATGGGCCCGGCGAAGCGCCAGCCCATCACCTGCACGCCCCGGTGCGACCGGGCGTTGGTGACCCCGATGCCGCAGCGGGTGCCGGCGTCGCGGGCCCGCGACCACACCCGCAGCTGCAGCAGACCGAAGTAGCCCTTGCGCTGGGCGCCGGTGCGGCTCACCGCGTTGAGCGAGAACACGAAGGGCACCGGCCCCGATGCGTCCCGGTACTGCTGCGGGATCAGGGCGTAGTGGGCGACGCGGACGCCGTCCTCGTCGACCTGCTCCTGGAAGGCCGATCCGAGCGGGTTCTGGTCGTACAGCCAGTGCAGGTACGAGGAGTCGACGAAGCGGGCGTCGGGCAGCTCGGCGTCGAGCAGCTCGGTGTTGGCGACGTAGTCGTGCTCGGTCAGGACGGAGGCGTCAGGCATGGGTGCAACGGGACCAGGGGGACCGCTCGTCGGGTCAGGCGTCGGCCGTGACCGGCTCGACGTCGGCGGGATCGGGCTCGGTGCGCCGGCCCCGCAGTCGGCTGATCGTACCGTCGTCGGAGGTGGGCCAGCGGAGCCGGATCAGGCGATCGATGGTGACGGCCGCCAGCACGACCAGCGTGACGTCGACCGGCACCCGATAGCGGGTGATGCCGAACGTGAACGCCGAGGTGACGGTGATCAGGATCGGCATGGCGAGCAGCGGGCTGATGGGCACCCGCCGGCGGTACAGGACCACCCCGCCGGGCACCGCCAGCACGAGCAGGGCGAAGTACATGACGAAGCCCACGCGGGAGGCCCAGATCCCGCGCCCCTCGACCATCCAGTTGAGCCGGACGTTCTGGCCGAGCAGCTCCTGGTGGCACCCCAGCTCGGGCGAGCACCAGTCGCGCGAGTCGAACAGCTCGGGGTTGTACAGGTCGAACATCCGGGCGATGCGGGCCACCGCCACGACCGGGAGCCGGCCCTTGTTGTCCTTGATGTAGGCGATCGCCGCGTCGCGGGAGTACTTGTCGCGCTGGGACTCGTCGAGGCCGTCGACGTCGGGCCACTGCGCCCGCCCGGCAGCCACGTACTCGTCGTAGCAGTTGGCGTAGTACCCGATGTAGTCGCCGTAGAACGTGGTGTCGCAGTTGGCCGCCGAGAGCACGGCGCCCGTCTGGGAGGTCATGAAGACCGGCTCCTCGAACCGGCTCATGTTGAACGCCACCCATGGCACGAGCAGCAGGCCGCCGACCACCCAGGTGACGAGGGCGAGCAGCGCCCGCCGTCCGAGCGTGAGCTCGCGGAGGCCCCACACCAGGGGGATCACCAGGAAGCCGAAGATCAGGAGGCCCTCGCCGCGCGTGAGCGCCGACAGGCCGATCGCCCCGCCGAGCAAGGCGGCGTTGGCCCACCCCGGGCGCTCCCACAGCCGGTAGGCGGCCAGCAGCACCAGGGCGATCAGCGCGACGTAGATGCCCTCGGAGAGGAGCATCCCGTCGTTGATCCACAGGAGCGGGTAGACGGCGGCGAGCACCGCCGCCACCACCCCGGCCCGCCGCCCGAAGACCCGGCGGGCGACCATGGCGATGAGCACCACGGCGATGATCCCCACCACCGACGTGGCCAACCGCTGACCGGTGCCGGTGGTGATGCCGAGCTTGGAGATGATGCCGAGGAAGAGCGAGTACAGCGGTGGATCACCGGCGCTGTCGACGTAGGTCGTGCCACCGGTGCGGTACCAGGTGGCGCTGTCGACGTAGAGGTGGCCCCGGGCCATCAACCGGCCCTGCAAGTAGTAGTAGGCCGAGTCGCCCCAGATCCGGAAGCACGACCCGTCGACCGAGACGTAGGGGACCTTGTCCTCGACCGCCTTGACGATGTCGAGGTCGCACGTGGGGTACCAGACGAGGACGTTGACGAACCGGATCACGGCGCCGATGGCGGCGGCGACGCCGACCCCCACGCCGTACCAGTGGGCGCGCAGCCAGCCGCCGCCCCCGGCGGCCGGCGACGTGGGGCCACCCGGCGCGTCCGCCACGGCCGTCATCGGTGGCCTCGGCTCGGCTCGACGGATCGGGTCACGCCGGCACCACCGCGTCGTCGGTGGCGGGGGCGGCGGCCGCGCTCGGCCGCCGGCCGGGACCCCACCGACGCCAGGCGGCGTCGATCGCCACGCCGGTCAGCACGCAGAGCCCGACGTCGGCGCCCACCCGATAGCGGGTGATGCCGAAGCTCACCGCCGCGGTGAGCGTGGCGCTGAGGGCGAGGGCGACGAACGGGATGATGGTGACCTTCCGCTTCCAGAGCACGACGAGGGCGGCGATCGAGAGCGGGAGCATCAGGTAGTACTGCGCCATGCCGGCGCGCACCCCCCAGGGGGGCCGGCTCTCGAAGAAGACATTGAAGTCGTAGCTCTGCCCGGGCCGCCAGACGTCCCAGATCCGCCCCACGCGGGCGGCGACCACGACCGGCAGCCGCGACTTGTGGCTGCGCATGTAGTCGAGGCCGATCTGGCGCTTCCACTGCTCGACCACGGTCTCGTCGCCGGTCGGCCACGCCGGGGCGTCGGCGTGCACGGTCCGGTCGGACCGGTCGCAGTCGCGGGTCCAGTACCCGAGGTACTGGTCGTCGGTGGCGTCGGCGCGGGGCACGCCGGGCGACTCCATCGGTGGCGCCAACCCGTAGGTCTGGTCGCAGTTGGAGATCTCCAGGACGAACCCGGCCCCGCTCGAGACGGTCGTG
Source organism: Acidimicrobiales bacterium (assembly GCA_046331175.1). Taxonomy (GTDB): domain Bacteria; phylum Actinomycetota; class Acidimicrobiia; order Acidimicrobiales; family Acidimicrobilacustridaceae; genus JAWKIW01. The sequence goes on along the minus strand of JAXLRI010000003.1, from coordinate 316,491 downwards.
GGGTTGGTGAAGGTGACAAGGTTGCGGGCCACCCACGGCGCCACCACGACGAGGCCGACGCCACCGATCACCGCCAGCTGCTTCACCCGCGTGCCCAGGGCCTCGCCGCGCACCCGCACCACCAGGGGCAGGGCCAGGAGGGCGAACAGGAACAGCGCCTCGGCCCGGGCCAGGGCGGCCAGCGAGATCGCCGCCCCGAGCAGCGCGGCGTCGAGCAGCCCGCGACGCTGGACGAACCGGTAGGAGGCGAGCACGACGAGGGCGATCATGGGGGCGAAGATCGCCTCGGCGGTCAGCTTCACCTCGTTGAGCCACAGGTTGGCGTACAGCGCCGCCGCCACGGCCGCGATGATCCCGGCCCGCGGCCCGGCGACCCGCCGGCCGGCCAGCCCCACCATGGCCACCGTCAGCCCGCCCAGGCCGGCGCTGACGATGCGCAGGTGGAGGTGCACGTCGTCGGGCAGGCGCAGCAGCGCGGCGACGCCGAGGACGGCCGAGTACAGCGGCGGGTGCTGCGCGGTCAGGAACAGCTCGCCGTAGCTGTTGCGGAAGACGAAGCCCGAGCCCTGCGACAGGTACTGCGCCTGGCGCCAGTAGAAGGCCTCGTCGCCCTTGGGCTCGGCCGAGCCCGACCACAGCCAGACGACAAGGAAGCGCAGCACCAGGGCCCCGACGACCACGAGCGCCAGCTGCACACGGAAGTCGCGGAGCCGTCCGAGCACGCCGGCGAGCGTAGTGGTCGTCCCCGGGCCCGGACGCGCACGGGAGGGCCCCGAGACGAGCGGGCCCCGCCCACGCGCCGGCGCCCGGGTGGCGGGCGCGACGGGGTCGCGGGCGCAGCCGGGGCGCGCGACGAGTACAACAGGGCGCCGTGCAGGGGTCAGGGACCACCCGGCGCCGGATCGCCGGCGTGGTGCTGGCGGCGACCGCGCTGGTCAGCGCCGGCGCGTGCGCCACCGGTGACGACCGCGCCGCCTCGGTGCCCACCGACCCCACCCCCACGGTGCCGGCCCTGGCCGGCCCCCTCACCGGATCCGGCCCGGCCGGCCAGGTCCTGGCCAGCTACGAGGCGGCCCCACCCACCGGGGCCCGAGCCTGGACGGTCGACTACCGCAGCGACGGCGCCGCCGGGCCGACCGCCCAGCGGGCGATGCTCGTGGTGCCCATGAAGGAGCCGCCGCCGGACGGCTTCCCCCTGATCGTGTGGGGCCACCCGACCAAGGGCAGCGCCGACGTGTGCGCCCCGTCGGCGCAGGGGGCGGCCACCATCCCGCTCGTCGACGCCTTCGTGAAGGAGGGCTATGCCGTGGTGGCCCCCGACTACGAGGGCCTGGCCGCCGACGGTCCCCATCCGTACCTCGTCGGCGCGAGCGAGGGGCACTCGATGCTCGACGCGGCCCGCGCCGCCGCCCAGGTGAAGGGCTCCGGGGTGCGGGCCACCTCCCCGGTGGTCCTGTGGGGCTTCTCCCAGGGCGGCCACGCCGCCGCCTTCGCCGGCGAGCTGGCGCCCACGTACGCCCCCGAGCTGCAGGTGAAGGGGGTGGCGGTGGCCGCGCCGGTCAGCAACGTCGACCACTTCGTCGCCCGGTCCGAAGCGTGGCCCGAGCAGTTCGGCGTGCTCGTCACCGCCGTCGTCGGCTTCGCCCACGCCTACCCCGACCTCCAGCCCGGCGAGGTGCTCACCCCGTCCGCGCTGGCGGCGACCGACGAGCTCGAGCGCCAGTGCATCGGCGAGGTCAACCAGGCCTTCGCCAAGCCCATCGCCGACCAGCTCGTCCGCCCGCCCCGCACCGTCCCCGCCTTCGCGCAGCGCTTCGAGGAGAACCGGGCCGGGGCCCAGGGCCTGTCGGTCCCGGCCCTGGTCGTCCAGGGCGACAAGGACTCCATCGTCGATCCGGCCGACACCGCCGCCCTGGTGCGGGCCTGGTGCGCGGCGGGCGTGCCGGTGTCCTACCTGGTGCGCCCGGGCCAGGACCACGGCGTGCTGAGCGACGACGTGCTGCTCCCCTGGCTCCGCGGCCGGCTCCTCGGCGACACCCCGCCGTCCAGCTGCTGAGGGCGCCCCGACCGCGTCCACGGCCGCCCCGGCGGTGCTGCGCGCCACCGCCTCGCTCCACTACGATGCCCTTGCTCGGGTCGGCGGGGTGCCCGGGCATGGGTCGGTGCCGGATCGACCCATGCCGAGGGCCGCGGCCACCGCCGGGCCGGATCCGGGGGAGAGCCGATCAGCGCGACGCCGAGCACGCCCGTGCACCGAGACCTCGCCGAGATCGCCGGCGACGCCGGCCTGCGGCGGGTCCACCTGCTGGCCTGGCGCGACTTCGACGACCCCGAGGCCGGTGGGTCCGAGCTGCACGCTGCCATGGTCGCCCGGGTCTGGGCCGAGGCCGGCCTCGACGTCACCATGCGCACGTCCCACGCCCAGGGCCAGCCCCACGAGGCCCGTCGCGACGGCTACCGCGTGATCCGCCGCTCGGGTCGCCACCTCGTGTTCCCGCACGCCATCGCGTCGGAGATCCTCGCCTGGCACGGCCCCCGCGACGGCATCCTCGAGATCTGGAACGGCGTGCCGTTCCTCAGCCCGCTCTGGTGGCGGGGCCCGCGGGCGGTCATGATCCACCACGTGCACCACCAGATGTGGGACATGGTCCTCACCAACCGCCTCGCCCGCTTCGGCCGGGCCCTCGAGGGGACGCTGGCGCCGCCGTTCTACCGGCGCACCCCGATCGTCACCCCCTCCACCTCGTCCAAGACCGAGATCGTCGAGCTGCTCGGCATCCCGGCCCGCCAGATCAGCGTCGTGCCCCCCGGCGTCGACGAGCGGTTCCAACCCGGCGGTGAGAAGTCGCCCACCCCGCTCATCCTGGCCGTGGGCCGACTGATGCCGCCCAAGCGCTTCGACGAGCTGATCCGCGTGGTCGACGAGGTCCGCCGGACCCACCCCGACGTCGAGCTCGTCATCTGCGGCGACGGCTACGAGAAGCCCAAGCTCCAGGCGCAGGTCCGCGAGCTCGGGGCCGAGTCGTGGATCCGGCTGGCCGGCCGGGTGTCCGACGACGAGCTGCTCGCGCTCTACCGGCGGGCGTGGGTGGTCGCCTCGGCGAGCATCGCCGAGGGCTGGGGCCTGACCGTGTCGGAGGCCGCCGCCTGCGGCACGCCGGCGGTCGCCACCCGCATCGCCGGCCACGTCGACTCGGTCGTCGAGGGCGAGAGCGGGCTGCTCGGCGCCGACAGCCGCGAGCTCGTCGCCAACCTCGACGCCGTCCTGCGCGACGCCGAGCTGCGCGAGCGGCTGTCCGAGGGCGCCCGGAAGCACTCGGTCGACCTCCGCTGGGAGACGTGCGCGCTGAACACGTTCCTCCCGCTGGCCGACGACGCCAAGCGTCGTCGCGTCGCCGCCGGCCGCCCGTGACGGTGGCGGTCACGCCGGCCGCGACCGGCCGGTCGTCGGCCCGGCCGCGGCGCCCGCTCGGCGACTGGCTCGCGCTCGTCGTCCCGGCGCTGGTCGCCTACGTGCCGCTGCTGCTGACCAAGCCCGGCGAGGTGGGCGCCGACACCAAGACGTACCTCTACCTCGACCCGGCCAAGCTCCTGGCCGACGCCCCCTTCGCCTGGGACTCCCAGATCGGCATGGGCACGGTCACCCACCAGAACATCGGCTACCTGTTCCCGATGGGGCCCTTCTACCTGCTGTTCGACCTGCTCGGGGTGCCCGACTGGGTCGCCCAGCGGCTCTGGCTCGGCACCCTGATGGTGCTGGCCGCGTGGGGCGTGCGGTACCTGCTGCGCACGCTCGACTTCGGCGGCACGGCCGACCGCAGCGGTGCCATCCTCGTCGCCTCGCTCGCCTACATGCTGAGCCCGTACCTGCTCGACTACTCGGCGCGCATCTCGGTCATCCTGCTGCCCTGGGTCGCGCTGCCGTGGCTCATCGCGCTGGGCGCCAACGCCCTGCGGAAGGGGGGCTGGTGGTACCCGTCTGCCTTCGCGCTCGTGGTCCTCGCCGTCGGCGGCATCAACGCCACCGCCTTGATCATGGTCGGCATCGGGCCGCTGCTGTGGTTCCTGCACGCCGTGCTCATCGACAAGGAGGCCACCCCGCGCCAGGCGCTGGCGGTGGTCGGGCGGATCGCCCTGCTCACGCTCGTCACCTCCCTGTGGTGGATCGCCGGGCTGTGGGCCGAGGGCCGCTACGGCCTGCCGGTCATCCGCTACACCGAGACCTACCGGGCCGTGGCCCAGTCCTCCAGCGCCCCGGAGGTGCTGCGCGGGCTCGGCTACTGGTTCTTCTACGGCAACGACAAGCTCGGACCGTGGATCGAGCCCTCGGTCGACTACACCACCAACCCCGCGCTGCTGGCCCTGAGCTTCGCCCTGCCCACCGCCGCGCTCCTCACCGCCGCGCTGGTCCGGTGGCGCCACCGGGTCTTCTTCATCTCGGTCATCGCCTTCGGCACGCTCGTCGCGGTGGCCGGCCACCCGTGGGACGGCCCCTCGTTCATCGGCGGCCTCTTCAAGGCGTTCACCAAGACCAACGCGGGCCTGTCGCTGCGGTCGACGCCCCGGGCCGTGCCCCTCGTCGCGCTGGGCACCGCCGTGTTCCTCGGCGTGGCCGTGGCGGCCATCGGCCGGCGGCTCCCCCGCCTCGCCGTGCCCGCCGCCGTGGTGGCGTGCGGCCTGATCGCCCTCAACATCCCGGCGATGTGGACCGGCACGATGGTGGCCGAGAACCTCAAGCGGGACGAGCAGCTCCCCGACTACTGGACCGAGGCCGCGGCGTGGCTCGATGCCCGCGACCACGGCACGCGCGTCCTCGAGCTGCCGGGCATCGAGTTCTCGAGCTACCGGTGGGGCAACACCGTCGACCCCATCACCCCGGGGCTCATCGACCGCCCCTACGTCGCCCGCGAGCTGTTCCAGTGGGGATCGCCGCAGTCGGCGGCGCTGCTGAACGCCTTCGACCGCCGCATCCAGGAGGGCACGGCCGAACCGGCCCAGGTCGCCACCATCGCCCGCCTGCTCGGCGTCGGCGACATCGTGGCCCGCAACGACCTGCAGTTCGAGCGCTACCGCACGGCACGCCCGAAGAACGTGTGGGACCTGCTGCGGCGCACCCCGGGCCTCGACCCCCCCACCGCCTTCACCGAGCCCACCGCGAACATCGCCAGCAACGTCCAGCCGATGGTCGACGAGCTCGAGCTCGGGCCGTACGGGCAGCTCCCCGACGCGCCCCTGGTGTCGGCGTTCCCCGTGGCGGACGCGCTGCCCATCGTGCGCGCCCAGCGCGGCACCAACGCCCTGCTCGTGGGCGGCGACGCCGAGGGCCTCGTCGACGCCGCCGGCGCCGGCCTGGTCGACCCGGCCCAACCGATCTTCTTCCCCGGCTCGTTCGCCAAGGACCCGGCCGGCCTCGACGCCGTGTACCAGCGCGACGCCGACCTGCTCGTCACCGACACCAACCGCAAGCGGGCCCAGCGCTGGGGCGCACTGCGCGAGAACGCCGGGTACACCGAGCAGGCGGGTGAGAAGCCGCTCACCTACGACCCGGGCGACCAGCGCCTCGAGGTGTTCCCCGGGGCCGGCGAGTCCGACGCCACCGTCACCGAGCAGCAGGGTTCGGCCACGGTCACCGCCACGGCCTACGGCAACCCGATCACCTACACGCCCGACGACCGCCCGGCCAACGCCCTCGACGGCGACCCGCGCACCGCCTGGCGCGTCGGCGCCATCGACTCGCCCATCGGCGAGCGGCTGATCATCGACCTCGACCAGCCGGTCACGACCGACCACCTGAGCCTGCTGCAGCCGCTGACCAACGTGCGCAACCGCTGGATCACCGACGTGAAGCTGCACTTCGGCAAGGACGGCACGGCCGGAGCCTCCACCGCCGACGCCCAGCTCGGCCTCGAGTCGCGGGTCGAACCGGGCCAGACCGTCACCTTCCCGAGCCGGACCTTCGACCACCTCGAGATCGAGATCACCGGCGACGACGTCGGCAAGCGGCCTCGCTACGACGGGCTGAGCGGCGTGGGCTTCGCCGAGGTCCGCATCCCCGGCGTGTCCACCACCGAGGTGGTGCGACCGCCCACCGACCTGCTCGACCGGGCCGGCAGCTCGTCCACCGACCACCGGCTCACCTACCTGTTCACCCGGCTGCGCTCGAACCCCGCCGAACCGGTGCGCTCCGACGAGGAGCCGGCGATCGTCCGCCAGCTGTCCACCCCCACCGCCCGCGCCTTCGGCCTCGGCGGCACCGCCCGCCTGTCGTCGTGGGCCACCGAGACCACCGTCGACCGGCTGCTCGGCCTGCCCGACGCCACGGAGGGAGGCGTGACGGCCACCTCGTCGGCGCACCTGCCGAGCGACCTCGGGCAGCGGGCCAGCGCCGCCTTCGACGGCGACCCCAACACCGCGTGGACCTCCATCTACGACAAGCAGGAGGGCCACTGGCTCAAGGTCGACCTCGCCGTCCCGGTCACGTTCGACCACCTCGACCTCCAGCTCGTCGCCGACTACATCCACTCGGTCCCCACCAAGATCCGCATCGAAGCCGATGGGAAGCCGGTCGCCACCGTCGACGTCCCACCGGTCGAGGCCAAGGTCGAGCGCGGCCACACCGTGCCGGTCACCGTGCCCACCCCGTCGATCACCGGCCAGTCGTTCCGGTTCGTGATCGAGGGCTCCCAGGACTTCCAGACCAAGGACTGGTACACCGACCGGCCCATCACCCAGCCGGTGTCGATCGCCGAGATCGGCATCCCGGGCGTGCGCACCGGCACCGTCGACCCCGGCGGCACCTTCGACTCGGGGTGCCGGGGCGACCTCGCCACCGTCGACGGCCGGCCGCTGTGGCTGCGGACCACCGGCTCCAACGACGACGCCCTGCACGGCCGACCCCTGACCGTCACGCCGTGCGGCCCGACGGCCGGTGGCGTCGACCTCGGGGCCGGCGACCACGTGGTGCGGGCCACCGCCGGGCGCAGCTCGGGCCTCGACCTCGACCGGCTGGTGCTCTCGTCGGCCGCCGGCGGCGCCACCGACCCCCGGCCCACCGAGCCATCCCCGGCGCCGTCCGGCACCGTGGTGCCCACCGCCACGGTCACCAGCTCGGGCCGGGTCGACTCGACCATCGGCGTGCAGGGCGCCACCCAGCCGTTCTGGCTGACCGTCGGCCAGTCCTGGAGCACCGGGTGGAAGGCCACGGTGGGCGGCACGGACCTCGGACCGCCCCAGGTGATCAACGGCTTCGCCAACGGCTGGTACGTCGACCCGGCCGCCCTCGGCACCGGCCCCGACCTCCAGGTGCAGCTGGTCTGGACGCCCCAGCGGGTGGTGTGGATCTCGGTCGCCATCTCGGTGGTGGGCCTGCTCGCCGGGGTCGCCCTGCTGTTCTTCGCCCGCACCGCCCGCCGGCGACCGGTGGTGGCCGTCGACATCGCCGCCCGTCCGTTCGACCCCCGCTTCGAGCGCCCGGCCTGGTGGCCCGGCACCGCCGGACCGGCCGCCCGGGGCGAGCGGGCGTCGGTGCGCACCCGCACCGCGGCGGTGGCCGGCCTCGTCCTGGGGGCGTTCGCCCTCGTGACCCTGCCCACCTGGTACTGGCAGGCGCTGGCCGCGGTGCCGTACGCCGCCCTCGTGATCGTGGCCTTCCGCTGGCACCGGGGCCGGGGCCTGCTCGGCGTCGCCGGGGCCGGTGCCCTCGGCCTGGCGGCCGGGTACTACGTCCTGCAGCAGGTCCGGAACCGCTTCCCGGCCGACTTCGTGTGGCCCCAGCTGTTCACCCGGGTCAACGTCCTCGGCGTGCTGGCCGTGCTCCTGCTGCTGGCCGAGGCCGCCCGCGAGCTGCTGACCGAGTGGCACGAGCCGGCCGGCGATCCCGACCCAGCGGGGCCACCGCCCTCGGCGCCGTCCGGCCCGGGGGGCGTCACGGGTCCGGAGGGTCCCGGGGGCTAGCATGTCGGGGCCCGGACGGCCGGGATGGCCACCATTCGTGGTGCCATCACCCCGCTCCGCGGCCGTCGTCGAGCGTCCCTCCAGGAGCACCCGTGCCGGACCCCACCGTCACCCCCGAAGCGGCCCCGTGCCTGTCGGTGGTGATGCCCGCCTACAACGAGATGGCCACCATCGAGCAGGTCATCGAGGCCGTGCTCGCCTCGCCGTACACCGCCGAGGTGGTGGTGGTCGACGACGGCTCCACCGACGGCACCCGCGAGGCGCTCGAGAAGATCGACGACGCGCGCGTCCGCGTCTTCCTGCAGCCGTTCAACCAGGGCAAGGGCGCCGCCATCCGCCGCGGCTTCGCCGAGGCCACCGCCGCCTTCGTCATCGTGCAGGACGCCGACCTCGAGTACGACCCCGCCGAGTACTCCGACCTCGTCGCCCCCCTCCTCGCCGACAAGGCCGACGTCGTGTACGGCTCGCGCTTCCTCAGCGGCCGCCCCCACCGGGTCCTGTACTTCTGGCACTCGCTCGGCAACCGCCTGCTGACCGTCGTGTCCAACATGTTCACCGACCTGAACCTCACCGACATGGAGACCTGCTACAAGGTCTTCCGCCGCGAGGTGCTCGACTCGTTCACCCTCGAGGAGGACCGCTTCGGCATCGAGCCCGAGATGACCGCCAAGATCGCCGCCGGGCGCTGGCGCGTCTACGAGGTCGGCATCTCCTACAGCGGCCGCACCTACGACGAGGGCAAGAAGATCGGCTGGAAGGACGGGTTGCGGGCCTTCTACTGCATCGTCCGCTACTCGCCGGTCGGCGAGCGCCTCACGGGCCGGAGGAACAGGACCCGCGCTTGACCGTCACCGACGAGCGGCGAGACGACCTGTTCGTCTTCGAGGCCGAGCCCCCGCGCCCGGATGATCCGCCGCCGTCGGCGCGGCGCATCCCGTACGTCCCGGCCCTCGACGGGCTCCGCGGCGCCGCCGTGCTCGCCGTGGTGCTGTACCACGCCGAGTTCGGCCTCTTCGGCCACCAGCTCGCGCTCGGCGGCTTCCTCGGCGTCGACGCCTTCTTCGTCCTGTCGGGCTTCCTCATCACCAGCCTGCTGCTGCGCGAGATCGACGCCACCGGCACGCTCTCGTTCGGCCGCTTCTGGGCCCACCGCGCCAAGCGGCTCCTCCCGGCGCTGTTCATCACGCTGTTCGGGATCGCCCTCTTCTCGCAGTTCGTCGCCACGCCCGACGTCCTCGACCAGATCCGCGGCGACTCGATCTGGTCGATGTTCTACGCCGCCAACTGGCACTTCGTGCTGTCCGACTCCAGCTACTTCGCGATGTTCGCGTTCAAGTCGCCGCTGCAGCACACGTGGTCGCTCGCCATCGAGGAGCAGTGGTACCTGATCTGGCCGCCCATCGTGTTCCTGGTGATGCGGTGGAAGCGCAGCCCCCGGGCCGTGCTGTGGCTGTCGGTGGGCCTGTGCGTCGCGTCCATGGTGTGGATGGCCCTGCTGTTCACCCCGGGCAAGGACCCGTCCCGCGTGTACTACGGCACCGACACGCGGGCGCAGTCCCTGCTGGTGGGCGCCGCCCTCGCCGCTGCGGTGGCGTGCGGGCTCAAGGTGGCCACCCGCTCCGGCCGCCTCGCCCTGAACGCCTCGGCCGTCGCCGTCGCCGTCGTGCTCGGCTGGTTCTGGACCCGCACCCCCGACACCGCCGACTGGCTCTACACGGGGGGCTTCCTGTTCCTCGCCCTCGGCGTCGGCCTCATCATCTTCTGCATCACCCAGACCGGCGACGAGCCCAACCCCGTGCGGGCCGTCCTGGCCTGGACCCCCCTGCGCTGGCTCGGCCTCATCTCCTACGGCGTGTACCTGTACCACTGGCCGCTGTACGTCCTGCTCAACCCCGAGCGCACGGGCCTCACCGGCATGCGGCTGCTCGTGCTCCGCCTGGCCGTCACCCTGGCGGTGGCCACCGCCTCGTACTTCTTCGTCGAGCGCCCCATCCGCTACGGCCACGCCATCGAGAAGATCCGAGCCTTCCGGGTGCACCCCCTCTGGCTGCCGGCCGGCCTGGCCATGCTGCTGCTGGGCCTGGTCATCTTCACCACCAAGGACGCCCGAGCCACCCTCGCCTTCACCGAGGAGCGCAACGCCAGCCTCCGACCTCCGCCGAGCGTCGGCACCAACCAGCAGGCCGGCACCACCGCCGACACCGCCAAGGTGATCCTGTTCGGCGACTCCGTCGCCCTCACGCTCGGCCCGGGGTTCAAGGCCGGCGGCGACCAGAACGGCGACAACGACGTGTCGGCCCGCAACGGCCTGGCGGTGTGGAACCAGGCCGTCATCTTCTGCGAGCTGGTCTCGGCCCCGCGCCGCGAGAAGGACAAGGAGCTCCCCGCCAGCGACACCTGCGCCAGCTGGCCGACCGAGTGGAAGGCCCAGATCGACGACTGGCAGCCCGACCTCACCGTGCTCCAGGTGGGGGCCTGGGAGATCTACGACCGCAAGATCGACGGGCAGTGGGTCACCTTCGGCTCCCCCGAGTACGACGCCATCCTCGAGCCCACCCTGCAGAAGGCGGTCGACGTGCTGGGCTCCACCGGCAAGCCGGTCGTCCTGCTCACCACGCCCCACTTCGAGCGCAACGACGGCGTGAGCCCCGAGGAGTGGACCCAGAACGACCACTCCCGCACCGACCACTTCAACGAGGTCCTGCGCCGGGTGGCCGCCGCCAACCCGGGCAAGGTCCACATCGTCGACTTCGGGGCCTGGCTGTGCCCGCCGGGTGAGGGCTGCCGCGACACCATCGACGGGGTGAAGATGCGCCCCGACGGTCTGCACTTCGAGGACCCCGGCGCCCAGAAGGCCGCCGAGTGGCTGGCCCCCCAGCTGCGGGCCATCGCCAGCGGCCAGGCCTGACCGCACCGCGCCGCGCCGCCCACCGCCGCTCACCGTCACGGCCATCGTCGCCCGGCACCCCTGCCGCCCGGCACGCGGCGATCGGACGTCCGAACCCGGGGGCGAGCGCCCCGGGCTAGTCCGAGCCGGGGCGCCAGCCGCGGTCGCGCTTGGTGGCGCTGCGCCGGCGCTTGGCGTCGAGTCGCCGCTGCACCGACGAGCGGCTGGGGCGGGTCGACCGGCGCTTCGGGGCCTCGTGGAGGGCCCCGGCCAGGCGCACCCGCAGCCGCCGCAGGGCCAGCTCGCGGTTGCGCTGCTGGGACCGCTCCTCGTCGGCCACCACCCGCACCACCGGTCCGAGGCGGTCGAGCAGGCGGGCCCGCTGCCGCTCGGTGAGCGACGGGGACTGCTCGACGTCGAAGCGGACCTCGGCGCGGGTGTGGGCCCGGTTGGCGTGCTGGCCGCCGGGGCCGCCGCTCGGCCCGAACCGCCAGGCGAGCTCGCGCAGCGGGATGCGACAGCCGCCGTCGACCACCAGGTCGTCGCTCGGAAGGTCGTCGGTCGGGTGCGCCATCGCCCGGCAGGATAGGTGCGACCGGTAGCCTCGCCCGCCGTGGATGCACCGGTGGTCCTCCTGCACGGCTTCGCCACCTCGGCCCGGCGCACCTGGGGCGACAACGGCTGGATCGACCTGCTGCGCGACAGCGGCCGCGAGGTGATCGCCCCCGACCTGCCCGGCCACGGTCCGCCGCCCCAACCCCACGACCCCGAGGCCTACGCCGACCTGGCCGGCCAGGTCGGCCGGCTCCTGCCCGCGCCGCCGACGGTGGTCGACGCCGTCGGCTTCTCCCAGGGGTCCCGGGTGCTGCTCGAGCTGGCCGCCGCCGAACCCGAGCGGTTCGGGCGCCTGGTGGTCACCGGAGCGGGGGCCAACGTGCTGCGCCACGACGACAGCGACGCCTTGGCCACCGCCCTCGAGGCCGACGGGGTGGCCGACCACCCGCTGGCCCGCTACTTCCAGCAGCTGGCCGCCGAGGGCGGCGACCCGGCGGCGCTGGCGGCCTTCCTGCGCCGGCCCGGCCAGGCGGCGCTCACCCCCGAGCAGCTGGGCCGCATCACCTGCCCGGTCCTGGTGGTCATCGGGGCCGACGACTTCGCCGGCCCCGGTGAACCGCTCGCCGAGGCCCTCCCCGACGCCACCCTCGTGGTGGTGCCCCGGCTCGACCACTTCGCCACGCCGAAGGACTTCCGCGTGCTCGACGCCACGCTCGACTTCCTGGGCGCCGGGGCGTGAGCCCCGGCCGCACCCACCAGCGCCACCGGCCGGCCCCGCACCGGTCCCCGGCCGCCGGCTGATGGCCGAGCCGTCCTTCGTCCTCGGCGTCGACCTCGACGGCGTCTGCGGCGACCACACCGAGGCGTTCCGGCGGGTCGTCGCCGCCGAGCTGGGCGTCGACCCGGCGACCCTCGGCCCCCAGACGTCGTGGGACTTCGCCGAGTGGGGCATCGGGCCCGAGGAGTTCCTGCGGCTCCACCGCATCGGGGTGCTCGAGCGGCGCATGTTCGCCGACATGCCCGTGGTGCCCGGCGCCGCCGAGGTGCTCTGGCGGCTGTCGGACGCGGGCGTGTGGATCCGCCTCATCACCCACCGCCTCTACGCCAGCTGGGGCCACGCCACCGCGGTGGCCGACACCGTGGCGTGGCTCGACGGCAACGCCATCCCCTACCGCGACCTGTGCTTCCTCGGCCACAAGCCCCACGTCGAGGCCGACGCCTACCTCGACGACGCCCCCCACAACATCGTCGAGCTGCGAGCGGCCGGCGCCACCGCCATCGTGTTCGACCAGCCCTACAACCGCGACGTGCCCGGGCCCCGGGTGCAGGGGTGGGACGAGGTGGAGGCCGTGGTGCTCGAGCTGGTGGCAGCCCGGGGCGTGGCCGTGCAGGGCCGCCTCGACCTGCCCGAGGAGCCCGGCGACCGCCTGCGCCGGCCGCCCCTCGGGCCCGGCGACCGCTGAGCGTGGTGGCGGGGCCACGCCGCCCCCCCGACCCCCGGCGACACCCGCCGCCAGCAGCCAAAATGGCCCACCCGTCCATCAAGAACGGCGTTCTCAGGCCGATGGGATCACGGACGGCACCGTCCCCGCAGCGAGCGCGGACGGGCATCAGGGGAACGATGGTCGACAGGGAACAGGAGCAGGCCCGCCTGCTCGCCGACACGATGGGCAAGAACGGTCGGGCCGGCCGCGACCTGGCCTGGATCGTGGCCGCCTGCGCGATCGTCGCCGTCCTCGCCGTCGCCACCGACGCCGTCGACCGGCTGCTCTCGTGGGCCGACGGCCTGTCGGGTTCGAACCTCAACGGGCTGCTCGCCCTGCTCGTGCTGGTCCCCGTCGGGGCCGGCGTCTACGCGGTGCGCCGCTACCGAGACGCCTCCAAGGCGCGCGACGTCCTGAAGGAGCTGTCCGACCACGACAGCCTCACCGGTCTGCCCAACCGTCGCTTCCTCGGCGAGGGGTTCGACGAGATGCTGCGGCAGGTGCGCCGCTTCAACGGCCGCATCGCCGTGTTCTTCGTCGACCTCGACGGCTTCAAGAAGGTCAACGACACCCACGGCCACGAGGTCGGCGACCAGCTGATGATCGCGGTGGCCGAGCGCCTCGGCCGCACGCTCAGCGACAAGGACGCCATCGTGCGCTACGGGGGGGACGAGTTCGTGGTCCTGTGCCCCGAGGTCACCAACGCCACCTCCGCCGAGCGCATCGCCCAGAACCTGCTGAAGGCCATCGAGACCCCCTTCGAGATGGGCGAGGACCGGCTGCGCATCTCGGCCAGCATCGGCATCGCCATCACCGAGGAGCGCTGCACCCGGCCCGACGAGGTCCTCCGCGACGCCGACGCCGCCATGTACCGGGCCAAGGCCCAGGGCAACGGCCGCTGGGCGCTGTTCGACCGATCGATGCGCGACCAGATCACCCCGTCCACCGCCGAGCGGCGCCTCCGCGAAGCGCTGGCGGCCGGCGAGTTCCGCCTCTACTACCAGCCCATCGTGTCGCTGTGGACCAAGCGGCTGGTCGGGGTCGAGGCCCTCCTGCGATGGGACGACCCCGAGCACGGGATGATCGGGCCCGAGGAGTTCCTGCCCGCGATGGAGGACACCGGCCTGATCGTGCCGATCGGCAGCTGGATCCTCCAGGAGGTCTGCGCGCAGTCGCGCCGGTGGCAGGACGAGTTCCCCGACCGACCACCGCTGAACATCAAGACCAACGTGTCGGCCCGCCAGCTGGCCCAGGCCAACTTCGTCGAGCACCTGAAGGAGTGCCTCGAGACCAGCGGCGCCGACCCCGATCGCATCTGCCTCGAGATCACCGAGGGCGCCCTCATGTACGACGTGGCGTCGGCGTGGTCCACGTTGCGGGCGGCCAAGTCCCTCGGCATCAGCCTGGCCCTCGACGACTTCGGCACCGGCTACTCGTCGCTGTCGTACCTGCGCCAGTTCAGCCTCGACCTGTTGAAGATCGACAAGTCCTTCGTCGACGGCCTGCTGCAGTCGCGCGAGGACGCCACCATCGTCGAGCACGTGATCGGCATGGCCAAGGCGCTCGGCATCGTGACGGTGGCCGAGGGTGTGGAGACCGAGGAGCAGGTCGAGGTGCTGCGGGCCATGAGCTGCGACCTCGCCCAGGGCTACTACTTCAGCCACCCCCAGCCGCCCGACGTCATCGCCCACCTGATGGAGCGCAACGCCAACCGGCAGGAGTGGCGACCACCCACCAAGACCGAGGACGCCAAGGACCCCGTCGAGGCACCCATCGTCGTCCTCGACGGCATGCGCGCCCCCGGCGAGGGCGCCCGCACCCGCTGAGCCGGGCTGCTCGGCTCAGGCCGGGCGCAGGACCAGGCGCTGGGCCCCGGTGGCTCCGCCGTGGTCCCAGATCACCCGCTGGCGCTCGTCGTCGACGACCGTCTCGCCGGCGCTGACCTCGACCGCCACCCCGGACGGGAACCACAGGCGCGGGGCGAACACCTCGGTGGGGGCGTCGACGCCCGCGTCGACGGTGACCTCGAGCTCGTAGGTGACCGAGTCCGGAGCGAAGGCCATGGCCGTCGGCTCACCGGCGGCGTGCAGCAGGCGAGGTCGGCAGAAGCCGCGCACGGCCCGACCGCCGTCGTCGAGGCCGCCCGAGCCGGTCCGGTCGTCGGCGCTGTAGACGGACAGGTCCTCGTCGTTCCACTGGTCGCCGTGGGCGTGGGTGTTGTCGGCCGTGTAGTTCCACTGGGTCCCGTGGATGGCGAGGCGGTCCATGGCCCGGTAGGTGGCCTCGAGCAGCGCCTCGTGGGCCGAGTAGTCGCCGGTGCGGAAGCCGTGGCCGTCGTTCATCTCGTAGGGGATGCCGTACTCGCCGAACAGCAGCGGTCGGCCGCTCATGCGCCGGTGGCTCTGCTCGACGACCGGGGCCAGCATCTCGGTGTAGTGGTCGGCGATGGCGTCGACCCCGTGCAGCGGCTCGCGGGCGAACCAGCTCGTGTACTCGTCGGGGTTGCACCGACGGGTGCCGAGCACGGTGATGTCGTACCAGTGGCGGGCGTCGACGACGAGCGGGTCGGGGTCGTCCCACGACTGGGAGAAGTCCATGGGCGAGCCCTCGAGGAACACGAAGGCATCGGGCTGGACGGCCCGCACGGCCTCGCGCACCCGCCGGGCGAAGGGGGCGACGAGGTCGGCGAAGGACGCGACCGGCCGGTCGTCGAACCTCATGAAGTGGTCCGGTGCGGTCACCACCGGGCGGCCGTCGGCATCGAGGTCCCACACGCCGAGGCGGTGCCAGGGGCACGCGTCCTCCCAGATCGAGATCCCGTCGGGGTTGACCACGCCACCGTCGTCGTGGTGGACGGTCACGCCGTCGGCGGCCGCCAGCAGCTCGACGGCGGAGAACGGCTGGCGGGGGTCGTCGCCCCGATCGAACATGCGGGTGGGCCGAGCCAGCGCCTCGCCGTCGAGGCCGATGTAGCCGTAGCTGGGCTCGTTGAACGTGTCGTAGCCGAGGACGTTGTCGAGGTCGCCCAGCCGCTCGGCCGCGGCGGTGAGCGCTCCGACGTAGTGGGACTGGAGCTGCTCGCCGACACCGGCCAGCTCGGGGCAGTACCGGTCGCCGGCGAAGAACAGCGTCCACATGGTCGCCACCGGCACCCGCACGTACCCGGCCGGCCAGTCGAAGGCGTCGATGGTGACCGCGTCGGCGGCGACGAAGCGGTCGGCCCGCAGGCCGGCCAGCTCGAAGCACCAGTAGGGGGCGCCGTCGCCACCGGTGAAGCGGCTCCACACGTCGTGGTGGGGGTCGAGGAACACGAGCAGGCCCCGCTCCCCCGCCCGCCGGGCGACCTCGCGCAGGTAGTCGAGGTACGCCTCGTCGTAGAGGCCGGGACCGGCGTGCTCGATCGCCTCCCACGTGGTGAGCAGCCGCAGGACGTTGGCGCCCCAGTGGGCGATGCGGTCGAGGTGCTCGTCGATCTCGTCGAGCGGCGCCGGCCGTCCGACGAAGCTCACGTCGCGCCAGCCGTCGACGTCGACGCCGAGGTGGGTCGCCCCGTCGGGGGTGAACGGCACCTTGGTGGAGCCGCCGAGGTTGAAGCCGCGCAGCAGCGTGCGCCGGCCGGCGGGATCGACGAACCAGTGGTCGCGGGTGGAGTAGCCGTGGGCCATGCGCGTTGCTACCACGCTCGAAGCGGTCGCGGCGCTCCTCGTCGGGACCATCGGCGACGGGTGCGTTCGCGTGCCACCATGCGGCGTGCCCGTCCCCAGCGCCGTCGTCGGCCTCCGCACCGAACCCGTAATCCACGAGGTCGACGCCCGGTGGACCATGGCCCACGCCGCCGTGCTCGGCGACACCGGGCCGGTGCACCTCGACACCACCGCGGCGGCCCCGGTGGTCGCCCACCCCCTGTTCCCGGTCTGCGTCGAGTGGCCGGCGGTCACCGCCGCCCGCCTCCTGGTCGACCGCGACCTGCTGCCGCGCCACGAGGCGGCACGCGGCGTCCACGCCTCCCACGACCTGGTGGTCCATCGCCTGGTGCGAGCCGGCGACCGGCTGACCACCACCGCCGCGGTCGTCGTGGTCGAACGCCGCCGGCCCGGAGCCCACCAGGTGCTGCGGCTGGACACCGTCGACGAGGACGGCCTGCCGGTCGCCACGACCTGGATGGGATCGCTGTTCCTCGGCGTCGAGGTCGACGGCCCCGACCGGCACCTCGACGACGCCCTCCCACCCGCGCCCCCCGAGCCGTCCGGCGACGCCGATCCCGCCGAGGTCGGCGTGCGGTGCGCGACGAGCATCCCCATCGACGCCGGCCTGGCCCACACCTACACCGAGTGCGCCCGGATCTGGAACCCGATCCACACCGACGCCGCGGTGGCCGCCGCCGCCGGCCTGCCCGGGATCATCCTGCACGGCACCGCCACCCTCGCCCTGGCCGTGAGCCGGGTGGTGGCCGTCCACGCCGGAGGCGACCCGCACCGGGTCCGCCGCGTCACCGCCCGCCTCGGCGCCATGGTCATGCCGGGGTCGGCCATCGTCGTCGCGTCGGCCGGACCGGTCGCGTCGGCCGCCGGAGCCACCGTGGCGTTCACGGCCCGCAACGCCGAGGGCCAGCCGGCGGTGCGCGACGCCAGCGTGGTGCTGGGCCCAGCGTCGTAGCCCGTCGGGCACCCGAGATGCCGCCCGACGAGCCGACGGGCCGACGAGCCGCCGAGCCGACGGGCCGAACCGACGGGCCGGCCCACCGACCCACGGCCCGGACAGACCGCCGTAGGCTCGCCGATCGTGCTCAACCCCCTCGACGACTACCCGGTCCACCAGACGCCCGAGCCGGTGGCCCACCTCGCCACCGCCGACCGCCACGCCTACGACCGGTACTTCTTCCACGGCTACGACCGCGAGGGCGCGGTCGTGTTCGGCGCTGCCCTCGGCGTGTACCCGAACCTCGGCATCATCGACGCCGCCGTCACCGTCGTGCGCGACGGCCGGCAGCGATCGGTGTTCGCGTCCGGCCGCCTGGCCGCCGATCGCACCCGCACGCGCATCGGCCCCCTGGCCGTCGAGGTGGTCCGGCCCCTCGACACCCTGCGGGTCACCTGCCAGGCCGCCGACCTCGGCCTGGAGGCCGACCTCACGTTCCGGGCGGTGACCATCGCCCTGGAGGAGCCGCGGCACGGCTTCCGCACCGGGACGACCACCACCCTCGACGCCACCCGGCTGACGCAGTGGGGCGACTGGGCGGGCCACCTCGTCGTCGACGACGACCGCATCGAGGTCGTCCCCGGCACCCACCTCGGCCTGCGCGACCGCTCGTGGGGCCTGCGGCCGGTCGGCGACCCGGCGCCACCCGGCGCGCCGGCGCACGAGCTGCCGGCCTTCTCGTGGTTCTGGGCGCCGCTGCGCTTCGACGACAGGTGCCTCCACGCCGCAGCCAACGAGCACGCCGACGGGCAGCGCTGGTTCTCCTTCGGCGCCCGCCTGCCGTTGCTCGACGAGGCCGCCCGCAACGACCTCGATGTCGACCGGTTCGACACCGGCGGCACCGTCGAGCCGCTGCGCAGCGTCGACCTCGGCGTCACGTGGGTCCCCGGCACCCGCCGGGCCGAGCGGGCCGAGCTCACCGTCACGCCCTGGCACGCCCAGGCGGTCGTCGTCGACCTGGAGCCGCTGGCCCTCTTCCCCCTGCGCGGCCTCGGCTACCTCCACCCCGACTGGGGCCACGGCCGCTGGCACGACGAGCTGGCCGTGGGCGCCGAGTCGATCGCTCTGGCCGACCTCGACCCGACCGACCTGTCGGCGCTGCACGTCCAGCAGGTCGTGCGAGCCACCGCCGACGGTCCCGGTGGCCGGCACGTCGGGTGGGGCGTCCTCGAGCAGCTCAACGTCGGGCCCCACGAGCCCACCGGCCTCACCGGCTTCACCGACGGCTTCTCGGCGCCCTAGCCCTGACCGAGGCCCGTCGCGGACGCCCACCCCGGGACCAGCGGCGAACGAAGTGGGGGCCGGGCGATCGCCGGCTCGGCGGCGAGCCAGGTCGAGCAGCCGCGAACCGGCTCTCGCCCTCCCTCCGCCGAGACCTCCGATCGTGGGCGGCAGCCAGGGCAGCCACCTCGCG
Organism: Acidimicrobiales bacterium; assembly: GCA_046331175.1. GTDB lineage: Bacteria > Actinomycetota > Acidimicrobiia > Acidimicrobiales > Acidimicrobilacustridaceae > JAWKIW01. The sequence continues at coordinate 297,500 of JAXLRI010000003.1, read as the reverse complement.
GCCGGCGGCGGGCGCACCGGTCGATGCCCGGCCGCACCCGGGGCCGCCGACTACGGTGAACCGCCGTGAGGGGATGGCGAGTGCACCAGCCGGGGGAGCCCGAGGACGCCCTGGTCCTCGAGGAGGTCGACGACCCGACGCCCGGCCCGGGCGAGGTCGCCATCGCCGTGCGGGCCTGGGCGCTGAACTTCCCGGACCTGTTGATGGTCCAGGGCCGCTACCAGGTGAAGCCGCCCACGCCGTTCACGCCGGGCATCGAGGTCTGCGGCGTGGTCACCGCCGCCGGCGACGGCGCCGGCATCGAGCCCGGCACGCGGGTCGTCGCTCACCCCGACCACGGCGGCATGGCCGAGATCGTGGTCACCACCGCCGAGCGCACGTTCCCGATCCCCGACGAGATCGACGACGTCACCGGCGCGGCGCTCACCATCACCTACCAGACCGGCTGGTTCGGCCTGCTGCGCCAGGCCCGGCTCCAGCCCGACGAGACGCTGCTCGTGCACGCCGGGGCCGGCGGCGTCGGCTCGGCCGCCATCCAGATCGGCAAGGCGGCCGGCGCCCGGGTCATCGCCACCGCCGGTGGGCCCGCCAAGGTCGCCGTGTGCGAGCAGCTCGGGGCCGACGTGGCCATCGACTACACCGCCGACGACTTCCTCGGCGCGGTGCAGGAGGCCACCGGCAGCAGCCGCGGCGTCGACGTCATCTACGACCCCGTCGGCGGCGACACCTTCGACGCCAGCCGCCGCTGCCTCGCCTTCGAGGGTCGCCTCGTCACCGTCGGCTTCACCAGCGGCCGCATCCCCGACGCCCCGGCCAACCACATCCTGCTGAAGAACTACAGCGTCGTCGGCGTCCACCTCGACCAGTACTACGAGTGGGCTCCCAAGGCGGTGCAGGACTGCCACGACGACCTCGTCCGGCTGCACGCCGAGGGTCGCATCGAGCCGCTGGTGGCTCACCGCCTGCCCTTCGACGAGGCCCCGGCCGCCCTCACCTCGCTCGGACGTCGCTCGACGACGGGCAAGGTCGTCCTCACCGGCTGACCCCCGCCCCGTGCGCGCCTGGCAGGTCCACGAGCTCGGCGCCCCCGCCGACGTCCTGCGCCTCGACGACGTCGACGACCTGACCCCCGGGCCCCACGAGGTCGTCATCGCCGTGGAGGCGTGCGCCCTCAACTTCGCCGACACGCTGCTGTGCGAGGGCCGCTACCAGGAGTCGCCACCCCTGCCGTTCACCCCGGGCCTCGAGCTGGCGGGCACGGTGGTCGCCGCCGGGTCGGCCGCCATGCACCCCGTCGGCGCCCGAGTGGTCGGCTCACCCCTGCTCCCCCACGGCGCCCTGGCCGAGCAGGCGGTGGCCACCAGCGCCGACGTCCTCCCCATCCCGGCGACGATGCCCGCCGTCGACGCCGCCGCCATGCACGTCACCTACCAGACGGGCTGGTTCGCCCTGCACCGCCGGGCGATGGTCCGGCCGGGCGAGACGGTGCTGGTGCACGCCGGCGCCGGCGGCGTCGGGTCGGCCGCCATCCAGCTGGCCAAGGCGGCCGGCGCCACCGTCGTCGCCACCGCCGGCGGCGCCGACAAGGTCGAGCTGTGCCGCACGCTCGGCGCCGATCACGTCGTCGACTACCGCACCGACGACTTCGTCGACGTCGTCAACGACGTCACCGACGGCGCCGGAGCCGACGTCGTCTACGACTCGGTCGGGGGCGACACCTTCACCCGGTCCACCAAGTGCATCGCCTGGGAGGGCCGGATCCTCGTGATCGGCGCCGCCGCCGGCACCTACGCCGAGGCCCGCACCAACCACGCCATGGTGAAGACCTACAGCATCGTCGGCCTCAACTGGGGTGGCTACCGGACCCGCCGCCCCGAGCTCGTCCACGAGGCCCACGACGAGCTGGTGCGGCTGCACGCCGAGGGCGCCATCGCCCCGCTGGTGTCCGAGGTGCTGCCCCTCGACGCCCTGCCCGATGCCCTGGTGCGCCTCGCCAGCCGGGGCACCACCGGCAAGGTCGTCCTCACCCCCTGAGCGCGACGGACCGCCCGCGGCGCACCGCCGCCGCGGCCCGATCAGCTGCGGAGGTCGGCGACGGGACGGCCGATGACCGCGTCGAGACGGCCGGCCGGGTCGACCAGGTAGGTGTGCAGGTTCACCATCGACGGGCGCTTCGGTGGCTCGCTGAAGCCGAACCCGGTGGCCGGGTCGACCCGTGCCATCGCACCGAGGTCGCGCCCGGCGACCGACCCCGAGGCCTGGCGCATGGGGCGCCACACGTCGGCCTGGTACCACTCCTGCACGCCGGTGGGGCTCACGCCGTAGGTGCGCACGTGCAGCAGCGCCCGGGCGAACGGGCCCTCGACCCGCCGGGTGAACCACCGCGGCCGCCGCAGCGGGATGGGCAGGCCCCAGCGCGACCGCAGCTCGACCCGCCGCCCCCCGAACGACACGGTCAGGTGGCGACCGTCGCCGGCGGTGTGGAACGGCACCACCTCGCTGCGGTCGAACGTGTACACCGAGGTGACGAAGCGCTGCACCCGGTCCGACGGCGTGTAGAGCACCCGCAGGCCGTCGGGCTCGGCCCACATCACGTCGGTGAAGGGACCGATCGGCGACTGCCACCAGTGGCCGACGACGATGCGGTCACCCGACGCGAAGCCGCTCGACGCGATGACCCCGGCCATCACGTGCAGGGCGCCGCCGTCGCTCACCGCAGGCGCCCGCCGCTCAGGACCACGGGTCGGGTCGGTCGGGCCGGCCGGGTGGGACCGCCACCGGTGCCCCGCCGGTGGCGGCGGACCGGTAGGTGGCGTCGACCAGCAGGTGCGGCCGCAGCGCCGAGGCCATGTCGGGCGACGCCGGCGTGCCGGCAGCCACCGCCTCGACGAAGGCGCCGTCGGGGTTGCGCAGTGGCGTGCCCGCCTCGGCCAGGGCGGCCACGAGCGCGTCGTTGTCGACCGACCCCTCGTCGCCGCCGGGCCGCGTCCAGTGCACGGGGCCGAAGACGTCGCCCTCGAGCACGAAGAAGCCCCGCTCGCAGAGCACCTCGACCCGGCGGAGGCTCGGCCGCTCGAGGAGGTCGTGCCAGACCGAGGTGAGCGAGGCGGTGGCGCCGCCGGCGAACCCGCAGGTGGCGACCACCACGTCCTCGATGCCGTCGATGCCGTGGAAGTCGCCCGAGCGGGCGCTGACCGTCTCGACGGGACCGAAGATCCACTCGAGCAGGTCGACGTCGTGGATCGAGTGCTCGAGGAGGGTGCCGGCTCCGGCCTTGGACGGATCGCCGCGCCAATCGCTGTCGTACATGCCCTGGATGGGGATGTACTGGTCGTCGCGGAAGACCACCGCCATGGTTCGACCGACGGCGGGGTCGTGCACCAGCTGGCGGAGGAAGCCGAACGCCGGCGAGTCGCGCAGCACCAGGCCGACCTGGTTGACCACCCCAGCCGCCTCGACCGCCTCGACCATGGCCAGCGCCCCGGCCAGGTCGGCGGCGAGGGGCTTCTCGCAGAACACCGCCTTGCCCGCCGCCGCCACCTTGGCGACGAGGCGGGGGTGCTCGGCGGTCCACGTGCACACATACACCGCGTCCGCAGCGTCGATCACCGCGTCCTCGTCGGCAGCGACCGATGCCCCGCTCGCCGCCGCGAAGGCGGCCGCCTTGGCCGGATCGGGGTCGTGCACCGCCACGATCTCGTGGTCGGCCCCCGACACGTGGAGCATCTTGCCGTGGTGGGAGGCGATGAACCCGCCCCCCAGGAACCCCACGCGGACCGTCACGCCGGGCACCCTAGTGCCGGCAGCCCCGTCCAGCGGGGGTCCAGCTCGCGCCCCCGGTGCGACCCGGACACGGCGACCAGGCGTGCCACGACGCACCGGTGCGACGCACGACACGTTGACCGGCCGCGACCGCCCCGCAAAGATAAGCGGTGCTCGCTTTGGTGGGCCGGCGCGCAGGGGGCGCACCGGAGCCCGCCCGGGGGGAGGCGAACCGATGGGACCCATCGCACCCGTGACCGACGACGACACCGGCGGGACGCCGGCAGCACCTGGCGGCGCGGCGACCCCCGCCGGCCTGGCCGGCGGTCCCCGGCTCATCATCCGGGCCGTCCCCCTCCCCCGCCCGACCCGTCGCCAGGTCGCCCGGCGTCTGGTGCAGGCCTCCCGGGTCGCGGTCGCGCACCTCTCGCCGGTGGGCCCCCGCATCGCCCGGCGCCAGCCGGTCGACGACGCGTACCTCGCCCGCCAGCTGCGCAAGGTCTTCGACGACCTGGGCGGCTCGTTCGCCAAGTTCGGCCAGCTCATCGGCTCGTCGCCGAGCCTGTTCGGCGAGCGGGTGGCCGCCGAGTTCCGCTCCACCCTCGACGACGTCACCGCCGTGCCCTTCGCCGACGTTCGCCGCACGATCGAGGACGAGCTGGGCCTGCCGCTGTCGCACCTGTTCGACCACCTCGACCCCGAGCCGCTGGCGGCGGCGTCGCTGGCCGTCGTGCACCGCGGCCGGCTCCACGACGGGCGCGACGTGGCGGTGAAGGTGCTGCGGCCGGGCATCGAGGAGGCCATGGCCGTCGACCTGGCCGTCATGGGCCCGCTGTTCGACTGGATCGGCCGCGAGGTCGCCATCGGCATCGCCGGCGAGCTGCCCTCCCTGGTGAGCGGCCTGGCCGAGCAGCTGAGCGAGGAGGTCGACCTGCGCAACGAGGCCCGGTCGATGCTGTGGTTCGAGCACCTGCGCCAGGCCCTCGAGCTCGACCGACTCGAGGTCCCCCTCCCGGTCGAGGGCATGTCGGCCAAGCGGGTCCTGGTGATGGACTTCCTCGACGGGGTCGCCGTCGACGACGTCGCCCAGATCGCCGAGCTCGGCATCGACCCGGCGCCGCTGGTGCAGGACACCGTCAAGGCCTGGTTCGCCACCGCCATCTGCACCGGTGCGTTCCACGGTGACGTGCACGCCGGCAACCTGCTCGTCACCCGCAACGGCAACCTCGGCGTGCTCGACTGGGGCATCGTCGGGCGCCTCGACGACCACACCCAGCGCTTCTTCCGGCGGGTGGTCGAGGGCGCCCTCGGCGACGAGTCGGCCTGGCCCGACGTGTGGTCCCACGCCAAGGCCGTCTACGGCCCGGCGCTGCAGGAGCAGTCGGGGATGACCGACGAGCAGATGACCGTGCTCGTCCGGATGCAGATCGAGCCGCTGTTCACCCGCCCCTTCGGCGAGATCCGCCTCCAGGACCTGCTGATGAACCCCGAGACCGGCGGCGATCCGATCACCGGCGGCGTCCACGACACCCCTCCCGACCAGATGAGCACCTACCAGCTGTGGAAGGCCGAGCGCCGCCGTCGGCGTGAGCAGCTGGCCTCGGGCGTGCGCGAGACCTCGTTCGACCGGGGCATGTTCCTGCTCGGCAAGCAGCTCGTCTACTTCGATCGCTACGGCAAGCTCTTCCTGCCCGACGTTCCGCTCATGTGGGACCGGGCCGCCTTCGAGCGCCTGGTCCGCGAGCCGATGGTGCCCGCCGAGGTGCCGTTCGAATGAGCGCCACCACCCCGATCGCCCCGCTCGCCCGGTTCGCTTCGCCGACGGCGCACCCCGGCCTCGCCACGAGGAGCCGGCGATGCCCAAGGTGAGCGCCGCCCACAAGGACGCCGTGCGCCGCCGGATCATGGACGCCGCCCTGGTGTGCCTGCAGCGCAACGACTACCGCGAGCTCACCACCCGCGAGCTGCTGGCCGAGGCCGGCCTGTCGACGGGCACCTTCTACAACTACTTCCCCACCAAGGACCACCTGTTCGAGGCCCTCACCGAGGACGTGCTCACCCGCGAGCTCGATCGCATGGCCTCCGCCGCCCCGCCCGACGAGCCGATCGGCCCCGACCTCGTCCGCTTCGTCGAGGGCACCGTGCTCACCGACCCCGAGCCGGCGGTGGCCGTGGCCCTGTTCCGGGGACGCATGCAGGCCGACGGCGAGGCCGCCGAGGCCGCCGGTCGCCTCAACCGGTTCGTGGTCGAGCGCTTCGCACCGCTCGTGCAGCAGGCCCAGGACGAGGGCCTCCTGCGCGACGACGTCGACACCGCCGCCTTCGTCGAGCTGCTCGACCTGGTGTGGGATGGCCTCGGCCGACGCCAGGCCGCCGGCACCTTCCAGACCAGCTTCGAGCGCGTGGCCGCCGTGATGGTCGACCTGCTCCGCACCGGCGCCCTCACCGAGCAACCCGACACCGACCCCGTCGACGCCTGATCCCGCCGCCGCCCACCGAGCCCTCGCCGTCCACGACGGCCACGACGACGGGGACGGCCGAACACCGTCAGCCCATGGCGTCGGGGACGATGACGCGGGCGATCTCGGCGGCGCGCTGGAGGAGCAGCCGGACCCGGTCGTCACGGGGCAGCGGGAGCACCTCAACGAAGAAGCCGTAGATGGTGCCCCGCAGCACCCGCGTGACGTCGCCGCGATCCCCCGGGAAGTCGGCCAGCACGGCGTCGAACCAGTCGTTGAGCGCCTGCTCGAACAGGGCGCTCAGCTCGGCGGCGGCCACCAGGACCTGGTCGTTGCCCCGCAGGCTCTCGCCGAGCAGCAACCGCCACATGTCGTCCTCGGCGGCCATCTCGGTGAAGACGTACGACAGCACCGCCTGGACCCGCTCGCGCAGCGGCGCGTCGGGGTCGACCGGCGGGAGCTCGGCGAGCAGGTCGGCGTAGGAGCGGTGGGCGATGACCTCGGTGAGGAGGTCGGCCTTGGACGGGAAGTAGTGGTACAGCGTCGCCACGTTGAGGCCGCACGCCTCGCTCAGGCGGCGCATCGAGGTGGCGTGCACGCCGTGCTCGGCCATCAGCCGCAGGGCGGCCTCGAGGATGCGCTCGCGCTGGCCGGGCTCGGCCGGCGCCGCGGGCGCGGTCGGCAGCGCCGACGTGGTGGGGTTGGCCACGGTCACGACCGTACCCGTCTGCCTGCTCGTGACCGTGGTCCGGGTGCCCTGGCCGGTCGAGTCAGACCGGCTGGGGGGTGAAGACGGCGGGCAGGTGCTCGATGGCCAGCACCAGCGTGTTGGGGTGCCGCTGCAGCTCGGCGTCCTCGCGCACCCGGATGTCCTGCAGGCGCTTGAACAGCTCCTCGAACACCACCTTCACCTCGAGCCGGGCCAGGTTGGCGCCCAGGCAGTAGTGCGGGCCGTAGCCGAAGGCCACGTGCGGGTTCGGGTTGCGGTCGATGAGCAGCTCGTCGGGCGCCTCGAAGACGTCCTCGTCGCGGTTGGCCGACTGGTAGAGCAGCAGGACCCGGTCGCCCTCCTTGAGCTCCTTGCCCTTGTAGACGTGGTCCTCGGTGACGGTCCGGTAGAAGCTGAGCACCGGCGAGACGTAGCGGATGAGCTCGTCGACGGCGAGGTCCCACAGGTCGGGGTTGGCGAGCAGCTTCTCCTTCTGCTCGGGGAAGTCGCTCAGCGCCCGGAGGCCGCCGGTGATGGCGTTGCGGGTGGTCTCGTTGCCGGCGATGACGATGATCACGAGGAACATCAGCAGCTCGTCGTCGGTGAGCTCGTCCTGGCCGCTGACGGCGATGGCGTCGCCACCGTCGAGCAGGCCCTCGTCGAAGGCGCCGACCAGGATCGAGATGAGGTCCTCGCGCGGCGTGGTGCGGCGGTCCTCGATGATCGGCAGCAGGTACTCGACGTACTCGCCGAAGGCCTCGGCGGCGGGGATGAGCTCGGGGGCGTCGTCGGGCAGGTTGGCGCCCGCCATCATCTTGTCGCTCCACTCGTAGAGCTTCTTGCGGCCGGCCGGGTCGAGGCCCATGAGCTCGGCGATGACGATGAGCGGCACGTGGATGGCGAAGTCCTCGACGAAGTCGATCTCGCCGCGGGTGCGCACCTCGTCGATGATCTGGTTCGACAGCTCGCGGATGTGCGGCTCGAGGCGGCGGACCTGGCGGGGCGTGAAGCCCTTGTTGATGAGGCGCCGCTGGCGGGTGTGCTCGGGGTCGTCCATCGAGATGATCGACATGGGCACCGACACGTCGATGACGCCGTGCTTGGAGCAGTACCGCTGGGTGTTGCGCGAGATGGCGCAGACGTCCTCGTACTTGGAGATCAGCCAGATCTGGTTCTTCTCGTCCCAGTGCACCGGATCGTTGGTCCGCAGCCAGCGGTAGGTCTCCCACGGGTCGTCGTAGAGGCGACCGTCGTAGATGTCGATCTCGGGCATGTCGGTGGGGTGCAGCGTGTCCGTCACGGCAGCATCGTTCCATCAAGCGTTCGTTTGGTCAAGCGATCGTTTGGTCGGCCGTTCTCGACCACAGACCTGCGCGCCAGAGACTCAGGTTTGTTGGGAATGCAGGTTGGGATCCGGCGGTTGCAGCGGTGTAATCCCGTAACACCACCCCCGGCACCCCGGCGATCGGCCCGCCCGACGCCGACGAGCACCCCGGAGCACCCGATGGCCCTCCCCGCCGATCCGACCGAGCCCACCGTCGAGCCCACCAGCGAGCGCGACCCTCGCCCCGACGGCGAGCCCGCCGAGCTCGGCGGCGACGCCCCGCTCACCCTGCCCGTGCTGCCGCTGGCCGCCGGCGTGGTCCTGCCCCAGATGGTCGTCACCATCGCCCTGGAGACCGACGAGGCCCGGGCCGCGGCCGAGGCCATCGGCGACGACCGCCGCGTCCTGCTCGTCCCCAACCCGGAGGGCCGCTACGCCACGGTGGGCGTGATCGCGCACGTCGAGGACGACGGCGCCCTCCCCAACGGGACGCCGGCGCTGGTGGTGCGGGCCGAGCGCCGCGCCCGCCTCGGCACCGGCGTGGTGGGCAGCGGCGCCGCCCTCTGGCTGCGGGCCGACCCCATCGACGAACCCGAGCCCAGCGAGCGGGCCCGCGAGCTGGCCACCGAGTACAAGGCCGCCGCCCGCAGCCTCCTGCAGCACCTCGGCGGCCGCCGGCTGGCCGGCCTGCTGCGCGACCTCGACGACCCGTCGGCGCTGGCCGACTCGGCCGGGTGGTGGCCCGACCTGTCCGTCGAGCGCAAGGTCGAGCTGCTCGAGACGGTCGACGTCGAGGAGCGCCTGACCCGGGTCATCGCCTGGACCAAGGAGGCCCTGGCCGAGGCCGAGCTGTCCGAGAAGATCCGCACCGAGGTCACCGAGGGCATGGAGCGCCAGCAGCGCGAGTTCCTGCTGCGCCAGCAGCTCCAGGCCATCCGCAAGGAGCTGGGCGAGACGGGCGACGAGGCCGACGAGGCCCAGGCCTACCGCGACGCCATCGCCGATCGCGACCTGCCCGAGGCCGTGCGCACCGCCGTCGAGCGCGAGATCGATCGCCTGGAGCGCACCAGCCCGCAGAACACCGAGCACGGCTGGATCCGCGCCTGGCTCGACACCGTCACCGAGATCCCGTGGGGCGTCCGCACCGACGACGACCTCGACCTGGACCACGCTCGCACCGTGCTCGACGAGGACCACACCGGCCTCGACGAGGTGAAGGAGCGCATCGTCGAGGAGCTGGCCGTGCGCAAGCTGCGGGCCGAGCGCGATGCGGCACGGGCCGCCGACGGAGACGACGGCGTCGACGACGCTCGGCCGCCGGCCCGGCCGGTGCCCACCATCGTCGTGCTGGCTGGTCCGCCCGGCGTGGGCAAGACGTCGCTCGGCGCGTCGGTCGCCCGGGCCCTGGGCCGCCGGTTCGTCCGGGTCGCCCTCGGCGGCGTGCGCGACGAGGCCGAGATCCGCGGCCACCGGCGCACCTACGTCGGTGCCCGCGAGGGACGCATCGCCAAGGCCCTCATCGAGGCCGGCACCATGAACCCGGTGCTGCTGCTCGACGAGATCGACAAGGTCGGCAACGACTGGCGGGGCGACCCGTCGGCCGCCCTGCTGGAGGTGCTCGACCCGGCCCAGAACCACACCTTCCGCGACCACTTCCTCGAGGTCGACCTCGACCTGTCCGACGTGCTGTTCCTCGCCACCGCCAACGTGCTCGACACCATCCCCGGTCCCCTGCTCGACCGCATGGAGGTCATCCGCATCGACGGCTACACCGAGGCCGAGAAGGTGGCCATCGCCCGCGACCACCTGCTCCCCCGTCTGCGCGAGCGGATGGGCCTGCGCGACGACGAGGTCGTGGTCACCGACGAGGCCCTGGCCGCCCTCGCCTCCGAGCACACCCGCGAGGCCGGCGTGCGCAACCTCGAGCGGCTGCTCGGCAAGGTCCTGCGCCGGTCGGCGACCGCGGTCGCCGACCGCCACGACGGACGGTCCCACGACGAGGACGGCGATGCCGACGACGCCGACGCCGGCGGCCCGGTCGTCATCGGGCCCGACGAGCTGCCCAAGGCGGCCGGCCGGCCCCGCTTCCGCCACGACGAGGCCAACCGCGAGGCCGCGGTCGGGGTGGTCAACGGGCTGGCGGTGACCGGCGCCGGCGGCGACGTGCTGGTGGTCGAGGCCACCGCCATGGACGGCGACGGTCCCGAGGCCGGGCGCCTGGTGCTCACCGGCCAGCTCGGCGACGTGATGACCGAGTCGGGCCAGATCGCCCTGTCGCACATCCGGGCCAACCGCGAGCGCCTCGGCATCGACGGCGCCGCCTTCGCCCGGCGGTTCCACGTGCACTTCCCCGCCGGGGCGGTCCCCAAGGACGGGCCCTCGGCCGGCGTCACCATGACCACCGCGCTGGTGAGCCTGCTCACCGGCCGGGCGGTGAAGCCCACCGTGGGGATGACCGGCGAGGTCACGCTGCAGGGCAAGGTGCTGCCGATCGGCGGCGTGAAGCAGAAGCTGCTCGCCGCCCACCGGGCCGGGCTGACCGACGTGGTCATCCCCGCCGCCAACGAGCCCGACCTCGAAGACCTGCCCGAGGGCGTGCTCGACGAGCTGCGGGTCCACCCCGTCGCCCACGTCGACGAGGTGCTGGCCATCGCCCTCGAGGCGGACGCCGGGGCGATCGACGCGGCCGCAGCCTGACGTCAGGCGAAGCGGCGGGACAACCAGTCGGTGAGGAGCCGGTTCACCTGAGCCGGCTCCTCCTGCTGGGTCCAGTGCCCGCAGTGGGCGATCTGGTGCATCTCGAGGTCGCCGATGACATCGGGCATGCCCTGGGCCATCGCCGGCACCAGCACCGGGTCCCACTCGGCGGTGACCATCAGGCACGGCAGGTCGTCGACGCGCGCCCCGTCGAGCTCGGGCGTGAGCTCCCAGTTGCGGTCGAAGTTGCGGTACCACGACAGGCCGCCGGTGAACCCGGTGGTGCGGAAGGTGTCGACGAACACGGCCATCTCGTCGGGGGTGAGCAGCTCGTCGCCGAGCACGGGCGCCTCGACCACCGCCTGGATGAAGTCGTGGGCGTCGGCGGCGGCGGCCTGCAGGCGCTCGGGCTCGACCCCGCGGCGGAACATGCGGTCGAAGAGCGTCTCGACGTTCTCGGCCAGGGCGACGTCGGCGATGCCCGGCTCCTGGAAGTAGAGGATGTAGTGGTTCTCGCCGCCGAGCATGCGGAACGCCTCGGTGGGCTTGATGGGCAGGCGCGGGATGTAGGGCGTGTTCAGCCCGGCCACGCCGGCCACGCGGTCGCGGTGCAGCAGCGGCATCTGCCAGACCACGAAGCCACCCCAGTCGTGGCCGACGAAGATGCCCCGATCGGCCTCGACCGCGTCGAGCAGGCCGACCAGGTCGCCGGTGAGGTGGAAGATGTCGTAGTCGGTGACCTCGTCGGGGCGGCTCGACCCGCCGTAGCCGCGCTGGTCGGGGGCGATGGCCCGGAACCCGGCGGCGGCCACCGCCGGCAGCTGCTGGCGCCAGGTGTAGGCGAGCTCGGGGAAGCCGTGGGAGAACACCACCACCGGACGATCCGGGTCGGCGCCACCCTCGGGCTCGACCTCGTAGACCGACAGGGTGACGTCGCCGACGTCGACGAAGCGCTGCGTGGCGCCGGGGATCTCGTAGGGAGCGCTGGCCATCCCGGCACCCTACTGGTGCATCGACGACCCACTCGGGCCTGGGCCGGACGTGGGGGCGGCCGCCGGCGTTAGCGTGATGGGGTGGAGGGTGTGGGCCGCCTGCTCTGGACGATCGTGCTGATCACCGTGTCGGCGGTGCCGCTCGCCATCTCGATGTGGGCGCTGCTCGACTGCGCTCGCCGGCCGTCGTGGGCCTGGGCCCTGGCCCGCCGCAGCCAGGCCGGGTGGATGGCGGCGATCCTGCTCGGGATCCTCTGCCTGGTCGCCGGGCTGATCGTCTCGATCACGTACCTGTGGGTGGTCCGCCCCCAGATCGCGGCGGCCGAGGAGGGGCGCATCCCCGGCACCGGCTGACCGCCGCACCGATCGGGCCCGCTGGCGCGGCGCGCCGGACGGGTTCGCCCGGTCCGGGCTGACCCGGAGCGACCGGCGGGTCCGGGTAGCGTGGCCCGGCCCATGGATGCCTCCCGCGGACTCCGCTACATGCCCGCGCTCGACGGCCTGCGCGGCCTCGCCGTGCTCGGCGTCATCGCCTTCCACGCCGGCCACCTGCGGGGTGGCTTCCTCGGCGTCGACCTGTTCTTCGTCCTGTCGGGCTTCCTGATCACCAGCCTGCTGCTCGTCGAGCACCACGGCTCCGGCGAGATCGGCCTGGGCCACTTCTGGGCCCGGCGCGCCCGGCGCCTGCTGCCCGCCGTGCTGCTGGTGCTGGGCTTCGTGGCGGTCTACGCGGCGGTCTGGGCCACCCCGGTCGAGCTCGACAAGATCCGCGGCGACGGCCTGGCCACGTTGCTCTACGTCGCCAACTGGCACGCCGTCGCCGGCAACGGCAGCTACTGGGCCATGTTCAGCGAGCCGTCGCCGCTGCAGCACACGTGGAGCCTGGCCATCGAGGAGCAGTTCTACGTCCTGTGGCCGTTCGTGGTCGTGGGCCTGCTGGTGTGGCTGCGCCGGAGCCCCAAGGTGCTGTTCTGGGTGTGCGCCGGCGGCGCCGCCGCCTCGGCGCTGTCGCTGATCGTCCGCTACGTGCCCGGCACCGACCCCAGCCGCCTCTACTACGGCACCGACACCCGCATCGCCGCCATCCTGCTCGGCGCCGCCCTGGGCACCGCCGGCCACGTGTGGGGCCCCATCCAGAGCAAGCGGGGGCGGGTCGCCCTCGAGGTGGCCGGCCTGGCCGGTGTCGCGTTCCTCGCCTGGGCGTGGTTCACCGTCGACGGCCAGGAGGCCACCCTCTACCGCGGCGGCCTGCTGGCCTGCGGCGTCGCCGCCACCGCCGTCATCGCCGCCGCCTCGCACCCCGAGGCCGGCATCATCGCCCGGGTGCTGGGGTGGGCGCCGCTGGTGCTGGCGGGCATCGTCAGCTACGGCCTGTACCTGTGGCACTGGCCGATCTTCGTGCTGGTCTCCCCCGAGCGGACCGGCTGGCCCGAGCCGGCGGTGCTGGTCGTGCGGCTGGCCCTCACCGCCGGCGCCGCCGCCCTGTCCTACTGGCTGGTCGAGAAGCCCATCCGGCGCGGCGCCCTGACCGGGTGGACGGCCAAGGTGGCCGCCCCCCTCGCCGCCGTCGTCGTGGCCGCCGCCCTCGTCTTCACGACCATCCCGCCCACCTCCGGCCCGTCCCAGCAGGACGTGGCCGCCGCCCTGGTGGCCGGCTCCCCCGCCGGCGCCGACACCACCCTCGCCGTCCCCGGACCCACCACCCCCGGCGCCACCACCCCCACCACCAAGGCCGGCAAGCCGGTGCCCCGCGCCACCGCCGAGCTGGGCCACGCCCCCCGCATCCTCGTGGTCGGCGACTCGGTGGCCTTCTCGCTGGCCGCCGGCATCATCCCGGTCGAGGGCACCCTCGGGGTCGACGTCACGTCCAAGGCGGTGATCGCCTGCGGCGTCGCCCGCGGCAACGGCCGGGTCAAGCTGCCCGACGGCTCCACCGCCACCGAGGCCGCCGAGTGCCACGACTGGAACGGCCGGTGGGGCGCCGAGATGGACACGTTCCACCCCGACCTCAACCTGTTGGTGGTCGGCTGGGCCGGCAACACCCAGCGCGACCTCGACGGCACGTGGCGCGCCCCCTGCGACCCCGTCTTCGACCAGTGGTACGAGGGTGAGGTCCGCGAGGCGCTGTCGGTGCTGCGGTCGCGCGGCACGCCGGTGGCGATGACCACCGCCCCCTACTACCGCGGCACCAAGACCGTGCCCGACAACGACGGCAAGATCGACTGCCTCAACGCCATCTACAAGCGCGTCATCGCCGACACGCCGGGGGTGTCGATGGTCGACCTGGCCGCCTACATCTGCCCGAACGGCCAGTGCCGCACCGAGCAGGACGGGATCACGCTGCGCCCGGACGGCCTCCACTTCGACGGCCCGTCGGGCACGCTCGTGGGCGCGTGGCTGATCGACCGCTCGCTCGAGGCCACCGGCTACTGACGCGCACCCGGCACCGCCGCCTCGGTCGCGGAAGCCGACATCGCCCCCGGCACCGCCGGCGGAACCGAGCCCGGTGGCTCGCCGGCGTGGCGCAAGAGGAAGGCCGGCGGCGCCCCGACCCGGCCGCGCAGGTGGTCGACGACCCCCCACACCCGACCCTCGGCCGAGAACATCCACGCCTGCGACGACGGCTGGACCACGCCGCGCGCCAGCTGCCAGAGCGCGATCCACAGCCGGATGAAGGCGTGGTACCCGCCGCTGTGCTCGCGCACCAGCAGCAGGGTGTTGCGGTGCATGAGGTAGTCGACGGCCGGGCTCCCCGACCGCATCGTCGGGTTCACGACGCGAATCCCCCGCCCGAGCCCCACCTGCCAACCGCCCCGCTTGGCCCGTAGGCCGAGGTCGGCTTCCTCGCAGTAGGCGAAGTAGCGCTCGTCGAACAGGCCCACGTCCACCAGGCAGGCCCGACGGGCCAGCAGCAGCGTGCCGTGCGGGTAGTCGACCGCCTCCCACCCACCGGTGCCGGTGGCCGGGATCGTCATGCCCCCGAAGTAGGGGTCGTAGACCGGGATCTCGCCGTCACCGACGTCGGCGCACGCCAGCCCGGCCCGCGGCTGGGCCTCGGCCAGGGCCACCAGCTCACCGATGCACCCCGGCGCCGGCAGGGCATCGTGGGGCACGACCACCGACCACTCGCCCGTCCGCTCGGCCAACCACCAGCGCCAGCCGGCGTTGGCCGCCGGACCGAAGCCGGTGTTGGCGCCCTGTTCGAGGAGCGTGACCGGCACCGGCGCCGCCGCCACGACCTCGCGCAGGGCGGCCAGCTCGGCCGGGTTCGACCCGTTGTCGACGACGACCGCCTCGACGTCGACGCCCTGGTCGGCGAGGGTCGCCAGCGTGTCGGCGCACCGCGCCGGTTGGTTCCAGTGCACCACCACGACCGTGACCGTCACGGCCGGCGACCCTACTCGTCACCGTCGCGTCTGCCCGCCGTCGCCACCGCGTCCGCCGGCCGTCGCCATCGCCCCGCCGGGCCCCGGTCCACCGCGGCCGAGCGCTCAGGGGCGGACGGCGACCTTCCCCCGGACCCGGCCGGCCTCGAGGTCGCGCAGTGCGTCGGCGACCCCGTCGAGGCCGACCACCCGGTCGACGTGGGGCCGGACCGCGCCGGAGGTGACGTACTCGAGGAGCACCTCGACGTCGGCTCCGGCCTCCTTGGCGATGAACCCGACGAGGCGCCGCGAACCGCCGATCGACAGCAGCAGGCCGCCGAGGAACCGGCCGAGGAACCCGCCGGCGACCTTGCCGCCGGTCTCGTTGCCCACCAGCACGACCGTCCCAGCCGGACGCAGCGCCCGCTTCAGCCGGCGCAGCGGCCGGCCTCCGCCGATGTCGAGGATGACGTCGTAGGTGGCCGTGCCGCCGAGCGGGTCGACGGTGGCGTGGTCGACCACGACGTCGGCGCCGAGGGACCGCACCAGGTCGGCCTTCGACCCGCTGCACACCCCGGTGACGCGCGCCCCCATGGCCTTCGCCAGCTGCACCGCGTACGAGCCGACCCCGCCCGAGGCGCCGAGGACGAGCACCTCGTCGCCGGCCTCGACCTTCGCCGCGTCGCGCAGGGCCTGCAGGGCGGTCAGCCCCGAGATCGCCAGGACGCCCGCGTCGACCGCATCGACCTCCTCGGGCCGGTGCGCCAGCTTGCGCGCCAGCGCCGGAGCGAGCTCGGCGAGCGAGCCGCGGCCGATCCCGCACACCGCATCGCCCACCGAGAACCCGTCGACCCCGTCACCGACCTCCACCACGATCCCGCTGACGTCGAACCCGGGCACGCGGCGCTTCGGTCGCCGCACGCCCGCCTCGAGCCGGGCGAGCAGCGGCAGTCCGCGCAGCAGGTGGACCGTCCCCCGATCGATGCCGGCGGCCTCCACCCGCACCAGCACCTCACCGGCGCGGAGCTCGGGCGTGGCCACCTCGCCGACGGCGAGGACCCCGGCGTCGCCGTAGCGATCCTGCAGCACCGCCCGCACAGTGGCCGGGTTGGTCGGGACCGTCGGGCTGGCGTGGGCGGTGGGGCTGGCGGGCATGAGGTCCTCCTCGTCGAACCGTACTTTGTACGGTGTACTTAGTACGGTACCATGCCGGAGGCAGGGCGCAACCCCCACCCGCCGCCCCGTACGGAGGACGCCATGGCCCCGAGCTCCGACACCGACGCCCGCCGTGCGCCCCTCACCCGCGACCGGGTCCTGCGCGCCGCGGTCGCGCTGGCCGATGCCGACGGCATCGGCGGGGTCACCATCCGTTCGCTGGCCGACGCCCTGGGCGTCAAGCCCATGGCGGTGTACCACCACGTCGCCAACAAGGAGGCCATCCTCGACGGCGCCGTCGACCTCGTCTTCGCCGAGATCGACCAGCCCGACGGCGCCAGCGACTGGCGGACCGAGCTCCTCCGTCGAGGCCACTCGATGCGCGACGTGCTGCGCCGGCACCCTTGGGCCGTCGGGCTGATGGAGTCCCGCCGCTCCCCCGGCCCGGCCACCCTCCGCCACCACGACGCCATGATCGGGCTGCTGCGCACGGCCGGCTTCGCCATGGCCGACGTCGCCCACGCCAACGCGTTCTTCGACGCCTACCTCTACGGCTTCGCCGTCCAGGAGGCGGCGCTGCCCTTCGAGGGGACCGACGAGGTGCACGAGCTGGCCAGCGAGGTCATGGCGGCCATGCCGGTCGACGAGTACCCGAACTTCGTGGCCTTCGCCGTCGAGCACGTGCTCCAGCCCGGCTACGACTTCGCGGACGAGTTCGACGTCGGCCTCGACCTGGTCATCGACGCCATCGGCCGGCTCCCGTCGGCCCCCCGGGACGCAGCCGGGTCCCTCCTCGATCCAGCGTGATCACGCGTCCGCGGCCACCGGAGGCAGCCGGCGCTCGCCGCCCGGCGGTCACGCCGCCCGGGGCCGGACGCGCCACCGGCGCCGCTCGACGCGGCGCCGGTGCCTCGATCAGGTGGGTGGGATCAGCCGGCGGTCGCCGTGGCCCGGATCAGGGCGTGCTGCACCAGCTCGAGCAGCGCCGTCTTGGTGGCGCCGCGGTCGCGAGCATCGGTGGTGATGATCGGGACGTCGGTGGGGATGGCCAGGGCCTCCCGCACGTCGTTGGTGGAGTGGTACTGCTTGCCGTGGAACAGGTTGATCGCCACGATGAACGGCACGCCCTGGGTCTCCATGTAGTCGACCGCCGGGAAGCAGTCGGCCAGGCGGCTGGTGTCGACCAGCACCACGGCGCCGATGGCCCCGCGCACCAGGTCGTCCCACATGAACTTGAACCGGTCCTGTCCGGGCGTGCCGAACAGGTACAGGATCAGGTCCGAGCCCAAGGTGATGCGCCCGAAGTCCATGGCGACCGTGGTCGACGTCTTGCCGGTGTTGGTGCCACCGGTCTCGTCGATGCCCTCGGCCATCTTGGTCATGGCCGCCTCGGTCGTGAGGGGTGCGATCTCCGAGATGGAGCCCACGAACGTGGTCTTGCCCACCGCGAACCCGCCGGCCACGATGATCTTGACCGGAAGTGGAGCGCTGTCGTCCGGAGCGGGTTCTGCCGAGGCCGGAGCCTCAGAGCGCTTGAAGGCCATCGAGCACCCTTTCGAGGAGTTTGAGGTCGGGGCGGTCGCTACCCGCACCGGCCTGCGCGTACTGCGGCTGGAAGTAGGAGAGGAAGCCCTCGATGATCATGTCGCCGACCAACACCTTGGCGACGCCGAGGGGAACGCTGAGATGGGCCGAGACCTCGGCCACCGAGATGGGTGTGACGCACAGCGACGCGATCTTCTTGCGCTCGAGCGCCAGCCGGGGTGCGGCTGACGTGCCTTGGGCCGTGACCTTCAGCAGGGTCTCGAGCGCGAGGTCCGGGACGTCGACCTTCGTCCGGCCACCAGTGATCTGGTAGGGCCGGGGCTTGAAGAACCGGTCTTCGTCCTCGTCGTCGCTGATGTCGCTCATCTCGGAAGCGCAGACTGGAGCTCAGCCCGGATCTCGGGCGTGAGGACGTTGCCGGCCTTCTCGACCAGGACGGCCATCTCGTAGCCGACGAGGCCGACGTCGCACTCGGCCGACGCCACGGTCGCCAGGCAGGAGCCGTCGCTGATGCCGGTCACGAAGAGGAAGGCGTTCTCCATCTCGATGATGACCTCGTTGACCGCCCCGCCGCCGAAGCGGCCGGCGGCGCCGTAGGCGAGGCCGATGAGACCGGAGGCGACGGCGGCGAAGCGATCGGCCGCGTCACGGTCGAGACCGGACGACGTCGCGATGGGCAGGCCGTCGGACGAGACCACGACGGCTTCGTTCACCCCGGGCACCCGCTCGGCGAAGTTCTGCACGAGCCAGTTGAGGTTCCTGGCCTCGGCGCTCAGTTCGGTCATGGTTCGTTGATCCTCCGGATCTGCGGGGGCTCGAAGGCCGGCCCGGCCTCCAGCATGTCAGGAATCGGTCGCCCGGGCCTACGAATCGGTGCTCTCGGACCCATCGGCGGAACCCCGGCCACGGTTGAGGCCGGAGCGGTAGCGGGACAGCATCTTGCGGACCTCTTCGGGCGAGCGCTGGGTGGCACCCGTGGTGCGGGCGGCCTGGCCGGGGGCCCCGCCCCCGACGGCGGCCTCGGACCGCTTCTTCGGCGTGCGCCGGACCAGGCCGGCGGCGGTGAGCTCGGCCGCCTTGGCCTCGGCCCGCGACGCCGCCGCGACCTGCTCGGCGACGGTGAGCCCGGCCACGGCCGGCTCGGGCTCGGGCTCGGCCTCGACCTCGGCTTCGGCCACCGGCTCGGGCTCGACCTCGGCCACCGGTTCGGGCTCGGGGAACGTGGTCGGCTCGGTCGGCGGCGTGCCCGGCGTGTCGGACTCGATCGGACCGGCGGGCAGCTCGTCGCTCACCAGCGACTGCAGCCCCCGCTCGAACTCGTCGCCCTCGGGCACCTCGAGGGGCTCGTCGAGCACCTCGTCGAGCAGGTCGTCGCCGAGGTCGGCCCCGACGGGCTCGGCCTCGGGCTCGGGCTCGACCACCGGGGTGGCCTCCTCCTCGACCACCTCGACCTCGTCGAGGACGATGGTCTCGGGCTCCTCCTCGGCCGGCGGCGCGAACGCCTCGGCGGGGGCCTCGTCGACCGGCGCCGCCGCCGGCGGGGCCTCCTCGCCCTCGTAGGTGACGAGGTCGGTGGGCAGGGTGACCAGGGCGGTGACGCCACCGGAGGGGCTGGCGGTGAGCTTGACGCTGATGTCGAAGCGCTGCGCCAGACGGCCGATCACGATGAAGCCGAGGGAGCGGGACAGGGCCAGGCCGACCAGCGGGGGTCGGGACAGCTGGATGTTGGCCTCGGCCAGCTGGTCGGCGCTCATGCCGATGCCCTGGTCGGACACCGAGAGGATGTAGCTGCCGTCGTCGGAGCGGTGGCCGACGATCTCGACCATGGTGTCCGGCGGGGAGAAGTGGGTGGCGTTCTCCATGAGCTCGGACAGCAGGTGGGCGAGGTCGACCGCCACGTTGCCGCCGACGGTGGCCTCGTCGAGGGCCAGCAGCTGGATGCGGGCGAAGTCCTCGACCTCGCCGATGGCCACGCGGACCACGTCGGCGAGGGCGACCGGGCGACCACGGCGGCGGGGCGGCTCGGCGCCCGCCAGCACCAGCAGCGACTCAGCGTTGCGTCGCATGCGGGTGGCGAGGTGGTCGAGCTTGAACAGGTTGTCGAGCTGGTCGGGGTCTTCCTCGTTCGCCTCGAGCTGGTCGATGAACTCGATCTGGCGGTCGAGGAGCGTCTGGTTGCGGCGGGCCAGGTTGATGAAGATGTCGCCGATGCCCTTGCGGAGCAGCTGGGCCTGCTCCTCGGCCACCTCGACGGTCACCTGCTGGATCGAGTTGAAGGCGTCGGCCAGCTGGCCGATCTCGTCCTTGGTGTTGATGTCGATGGGCGTCAGCGTCGACGCCAGCGACTCGCCCTCGGCCTCCTCGGGGTTCCGGAGGCGCTCGACCAGGGCCGGCAGCTTGTCGGTCGACAGCGAGTAGGCGGCGCTGGTCAGCTCCTTCAGCGGCCGGGTGGTGGCCCGAGCGACGTAGAAGGCGATGATCAGGGCGATGATGATGGCGCCACCGGCGAACACCCCGTAGACGAGGGCCTCCTGGCGAGCCGAGCTCTGCAGGTTGTCGGCCTGGGCCTGGGTGCTGGCGAGCAGCTCGTCCTGGGCCTTCTTGATCGAGTCGAGGTACGAGGTGGTCGCCTTCATCCAGGCGTCGAGCTGGAGGGGACGGCTGCCGGCCCGCAGGTCGTTGGCGTTGGTGCCGGTGGCGGTGGCGGCGTCGAAGAGCTGGCGCTTCAGCTCCTCGTACTGGTTGTTGGCCAGCTTGTCCCGATAGAGCTGCTTCTGGGTGGCCGAGGCGTTGTCGGTGTAGGCGCTGTCGGCCCGGGAGACGTCCTCACCGGCGTTGGTCAGCTTGGTGAAGACGGAGCAGCCCTGGTTGTCGAAGCTCGTGCACTTGGGCGGCTCGGGCGCCGACGTGGTCGGGAACTGCTGCGGGTAGTACCCGACGGCGACCACGGCGGTGGCGTACATCGCCTCCTTGGACCGGTTGTAGCCGATGGCCTGCATGTTCACGAACGACTGGAAGTCGCGGGCCAGGTTCGGCTCGGTGATGGTCCGGGAGATCTCCTGGTTGACCTTCAGCAGCGCCTCGATGGTGTTCGAGTACTGCTCGATGGCGTTGGTCGGGTCGGTCTGGATGGCGTCGACCGAGTTCCGGTTGACCGACAGCGAGACCAGGCGGCCGTCGACCCGCTTGAGGGCCTCCTGCACCGCCGGGTAGCCGCGGCCCGGGTCGTAGGTCTTGACCGCGTCCTCGTAGCTCTTCTTGGCGGCGTCGGTCTTGAGCCGCTGCTCCTTGAGCTCGGCGTCACCCGCCTTCTTGAGGCTGGCCATGTACTCGGCGGAGTACAGGCCCTCGATCTCGAGCTGGTACGCCAGGGCGGCGTTCGCCTGGGAGTACTGGGTCAGCTCACCGACCCGGGCGGCGTTGCCGGCGGCGTCGAGGCGGGAGGACGCACCCACCCACGCCAATCCGAGCAGCACCAGCACCGGCGCCACGAGGATGACGATGAGCTTGGTGCCGACCTTCAGGTTCTTCAGCATGTCGAGCCTCGGCTGTCTCGCATCACGTTGTCCCATCCCCCTGCGGGGCGAACCCCCACGCGTGGCGCCTGACGCCACACCCGTGTTCCTTTCGACCGGCTGCCGCCGATGTTGAGGCGACGGACCCCCGGTTGTCACGGTGCTGGTCCCCCCGAACCGCTGGCACCGCGGGGCGATTGTCCCTGGTCAGAGGGTGTCTGGGGTGGATACTCGGCCCCTGGCGGCGCCGACCCGCGCAGAATGATCCGATCGGCCCACGCGCCGCCGGCGCCCCTCGGGCACTCCCGGCGGCAGGGCTGACCACCCTCGGTGAGGCCCCCTCGTCGGGCGGTGACCGGGCCCGGCGCACTAGCGTCGGGCCATGAGCGTGGGATCGGCGCTGGCGGGAAGCCTCGACGAGCTCCCCCTGGGCGACCTGCTCGGCTTCCTCGCCGGCACCGCCCAGTCCGGGGTGCTCGAGTTCACCGGGCGGAGCCCGGCGGTGGTGGTCGTGCACGAGGGGCGCGTCACGGTGGCGCTCTCCGAGAGCGGGCCCACGCTGCAGCAGGTGTTCATCGGGTCGGGCATCACCGACGCCGACGGCTGGTGGGATGCCTCGGCCCGGGCGCGGCGCGACGGCTCGCTGTGCGACGCCGTCATCGCCAACGGCGCCGACCCCGTCCGGGTCGAGCAGGTGCTGCGCGACCAGACCCTGGGCACCATCTTCGAGCTGGCGCTGCCGAGCCGCGACCGGTTCGCCTTCGCCCCGGGGGCCAGCCACCCCCTCGGCACCCGCTTCGCCTTCGACCACACCGAGCTGCTGGCCGAGGCCGAGCGCCGGGTCGAGGCCTGGAAGGTCATCGCCGAGTCGGTCCCGTCGACCTCGCTCGTCATGGCGCCGGTGCGCCACCTCGAGGGTGAGAGCGTCACCATCGCCGCCGCCGACTGGGACGTCCTCGCCCTGCTCGACGGCCGGCGCACCGTGGCCGACATCATCCGCGAGCTCGGCATGAGCGCCTTCGCCGTCTGCGCCGCCATCCACCGCCTGCGCCAGGCCGGGCTGGTCGGGCCGACCGCCTGAGCCCCGGCCGCGCTGGTGACGGCCGTCACCGCGACCGCCCCGCGCCCCACGTTCGTCAGCCGGGCCGGGCCGCCCGGTATACAGTGCGCGCCGACAACCCTCGTAGGTGAAGGAGTGTGGCGTGAGCGACACCTCGCAAGGCCCGGGCTGGTGGCAGGCCTCTGACGGCAAGTGGTACCCACCCGAGCAGGCACCCGGCTACCAGGACGGTGGCCAGGCCGCCGGAGGGCAGGCCAGCGGTGGGACCGACATCGGCTCGACCCTGAGCTACGCCTGGAACAAGTTCATCCAGAACATCGGTGAGTGGATCGTGCTGTGGCTGGTGCTGGTCGCCGTCACCATCGTGTTCGCCGTGATCAGCGCCGTGGCCGTGGCGGGCGCCAGCTTCTCCAGCTTCCGCTTCAACTTCCTCGGCATCATCATCGGCCTGCTCGGTGGCGCCGTCGCCGGCGTGCTCTACGTGGCCATCGCCAAGGGCGCCAACATGGCCCTGAACGGCCAGAAGGTCGACGTCGCCGCCGCCTTCAAGCTCACGTCGAACAACATCATCGCCGGCGTGATCTTCGGGCTCATCTACGGCCTGCTCAACTACTTCTGCTTCCTGTTCGGCATCGCGGCGTGGCTGTTCCTCGGCTTCCTGCCCGTGCTGTCGGCCATGGACGACAAGGGCGCCGACGCCCTCGGCGAGTCGGTCAACCTGTCGACGAGCCACGCCGGCGAGGCCATGGTGTTCTGGCTCATCGGCTGGTTCATCGGTGGCGTCACCTGCGGCATCGGGGCCCCCATCGCCATGCTCGGCGGTGGCTACCTGGTCAAGCGCTACCGCGGCGAGGCCGTCGCCTAGCTCGCTCGACCACCGACCTGATCGCACGGGGCCCCGCCGCTGGCGGGGCCCTGTCGCGTCCAACGGCGGGGGTCCGGTGGACCGATCCGGTGCCACCACCGCCCTCGCCATCACCGAGCCGGTCGGGCGCAGGTCGTAGAGTTCGACCGTCGATCCCGACGACCATCTCGAGGTGAGGAGTGCTGGCGTGAGCGATAGTTCGCAAGGTCCCGGGTGGTGGCAGGCGTCCGACGGGAAGTGGTACCCGCCGGAGCAGGCCCCCGGCTACCAGGCTGGTGATCAGGGCGCCGGCTCGCCGGCCAGCGGCGGCACCGACATCGGTTCCACGCTGAGCTACGCCTGGAACAAGTTCATCCAGAACATCGGTGAGTGGATCGTGCTGTGGCTGGTCCTGGTGGCCGTCACCATCATCTTCGCCGTGATCAGCGCCGTGGCCGTCGCCGGAGCGAGCTTCGGGGGCTTCCGCTTCAACTTCGTCGGCATCATCATCGGCCTGCTCAGCGGCGCCATCTCCGGCGTGCTCTACGTGGCCATCGCCAAGGGCGCCAACATGGCCCTCAACGGCCAGAAGGTCGACGTCGCCGCGGCGTTCAAGCTCACGTCGAACAACATCATCGCCGGCGTGATCTTCGGCCTGATCTTCGGCCTGCTCAACTACTTCTGCTTCCTCTTCGGCATCGCCGCCTGGCTGTTCCTCGGCTTCCTGCCCCTGCTGTCGGCCATGGACGACAAGGGCGCCGACGCCCTCGGCGAGTCGGTCAACCTCTCCACCAGCCACGCCTCCGAAGCCATGCTCTTCTGGCTCATCGGCTGGTTCATCGGTGGCGTCACCTGCGGCATCGGGGCCCCCATCGCCATGCTCGGCGGTGGCTACCTGATCAAGCGCTACCGCGGCGAGGCCGTCGCCTAGCCCACCACCTCGACCTCGAGTCGGCGAGCGGCCCCCGCCTCGGCGGGGGCCGCTCCGCGTCCGGGACCGGAGGCGGCGGCGGTCAGCGCAGCGGAGCGGCGTCGGGCGTGAGTGGCGACGGCAGGTCGGTGCGCCCCATCAGGTGGGCGTCGACGGCGGCGGCGGCCGAGCGGCCCTCGGCGATGGCCCACACGATCAGGCTCTGGCCCCGGCCCATGTCGCCGCACACGAAGACGTCGTCGACGTTGGTGCGCCACGAGCCGTCGCGGGCCACGTTGCCGCGGCCGTCGATCTCGACCCCCAGCTGGGCGAGCAGCCCGTCGGGCTCGGCGCCGGTGAAGCCCATCGCCAGCAGCACCAGCTCGCAGGGCAGGTCGAACTCGGACCCCTCGACCTTCTCGAACGAGGGCCGACCGTCGACGACGACCGACTGGACCTCGTGGCCGCGCAGGCCGGCGACCTTGCCGTCCTCGCCGTAGAACTCGGTGGTCGACACCGAGTACACGCGCTCGCCGCCCTCCTCGTGGGCCGAGGAGGTGCGCAGCAGCAGCGGCCAGGTGGGCCACGGCGTGGACGGGTCGCGCTCGTCGGGCGGTCGGGGCATGATCTCGAACTGGTGGACCGACACCGCCCCCTGGCGGTGCGAGGTGCCGAGGCAGTCGGCGCCGGTGTCGCCACCGCCGATGATGACCACCCGCTTGCCCTCGGCCGTGATGGTGGGCTCGTCGAGGTCGCCCTCCTGCACCCGGTTGGCGATGGGCAGGAACTCCATCGCCTGGTGGATGCCGTCGAGCTCGCGGCCCGGGATGGGGAGGTCGCGGCGCACGGTCGCCCCGCCGGCGAGGACGATGGCGTCGGCGTCGCGACGCAGCTCGTCGGCGGTCACGTCGATGCCGACGTGGACGTTGCACCGGAACTCGGTGCCCTCGGCCCGCATCTGCTCGAGGCGCCGCTCGAGGTGGCGCTTCTCCATCTTGAACTCGGGGATGCCGTAGCGCAGCAGGCCGCCGGGCCGGTCGTCGCGCTCGTAGACCACCACCTCGTGGCCGGCCCGGGTGAGCTGCTGGGCGGCGGCCAGGCCGGCGGGGCCCGAGCCGACCACCGCGACCCGCTTGCCGGTGTGCACCGACGGCGGGAGCGGGTGGATCCAGCCCTCGGACCAGGCCCGGTCGACGATCTCGACCTCGACCTGCTTGATGGTGACCGGTGGCTGGTTGATGCCGAGCACGCAGGCGGCCTCGCAGGGCGCCGGGCACAGGCGGCCGGTGAACTCCGGGAAGTTGTTGGTGGCGTGCAGCCGCTCGATCGCCTCGCGCCAGTGGTCGCGGTAGACGAGGTCGTTCCACTCGGGGATGAGGTTGCCGAGCGGGCAGCCGTTGTTGCAGAACGGGATGCCGCAGTCCATGCACCGCGACGCCTGGGTGCGGATCTTCTCGATCGGGAAGTCCTCGTAGACCTCCCGCCAGTCGGTCAGCCGCACCGCCACCTCGCGTCGGGTGGGCAGCTCGCGCGAGTGCTTCAGGAACCCTTGGGTGTCACCCATGACCTCGTCCTCTCCTAGCCCCGGGCGGCGGCCATGACCGCGGCCACCGGGTCTTCGCCGCGCTCGGCGGCCCGGCGCTCGGCGTCGAGCACCCGCTTGTAGTCCTTGGGCATGACCTTCACGAACCGCTCGACCTGGTCGCCCCAGGACTCGAGCAGGCCCCGCGCCACCGCGGAGTCGGTCTCCTCGAGGTGGCGGCGCACGCGGTCGTGCAGCCACTCGCGATCGTCGCCGTCGAGCGGGTCGAGGTCGACCATCTCGGGGTTGACCCGGGTGGCGAAGGCGCCGTCGACGTCGAGCACGAAGGCGATGCCGCCCGACATGCCCGCCCCGAAGTTGCGGCCGGTGAGGCCCAGCACCACCGCCCGGCCGCCGGTCATGTACTCGCAGGCGTGGTCGCCCACGCCCTCGACCACGGCGACGGCACCGGAGTTCCGCACGCAGAACCGCTCGCCCACCACCCCGCGCAGGAACATCTCGCCACCCGTGGCCCCGTAGAGGATCACGTTGCCGGCGATGATGTTCTCCTCGGCGACGAAGGGCGAACCCTGCGGCGGGCGCACGATGACGCGCCCACCCGACAGGCCCTTGCCCGTGTAGTCGTTGGCGTCGCCGTCGAGCCGGATGGTGATGCCACGCGGCAGGAAGGCGCCCAGGCTCTGGCCGGCCGAACCGGTGAGCTGGATGGTGATGGTGTCGTCGGGCAGGCCCTCGCCGCCGTGGCGACGGGTGAGCTCGGAACCGAGCATGGTGCCGACCGTGCGGTTCACGTTGCGGACCGGCAGGTCGATGCGCACCGGCTCGCGCCGCTCGAGGGCGGGCTCGGCCAGGCGGATCAGCTCGTTGTCGAGGGCGTGCTCGAGGCCGTGGTCCTGGCCGGTGACCTGGTGGAGGTTGGTGCCCTCGGGCAGGTCGGGCCGGTGCAGGATCGGGCCGAGGTCGAGCCCGGCGGCCTTCCAGTGGTCGACGGCCTTGCGGACGTCGAGGGCGTCGACTCGGCCGATGGCTTCCTCCAGGGTGCGGAAGCCCAGCTCGGCGAGCAGCTCGCGCACCTCCTCGGCGATGTACTCGAAGAAGGTGACCACGAAGTCGGGGCTGCCGCTGAAGCGGGCCCGCAGCTCGGGGTTCTGGGTGGCGATGCCGACCGGGCACGTGTCGAGGTGGCAGACCCGCATCATCACGCAGCCCGACACCACCAGCGGGGCGGTGGCGAAGCCGAACTCCTCGGCCCCGAGCAGGGCGGCCACGACGACGTCGCGACCGGTCTTCAGCTGGCCGTCGACCTGCACGACGATGCGGTCGCGCAGGCCGTTGATGAGCAGCGTCTGCTGGGTCTCGGCCAGACCGAGCTCCCACGGCGCCCCGGCGTGCTTGAGCGAGTTGAGCGGCGAGGCACCGGTGCCGCCGTCGTGGCCCGAGATGAGCACGACGTCGGCGTGGGCCTTGGAGACGCCCGCCGCCACCGTGCCGACCCCGACCTCGGCCACCAGCTTCACGTGCACGCGCGCTTGCGGGTTGGAGTTCTTGAGGTCGTGGATGAGCTGGGCGAGGTCCTCGATCGAGTAGATGTCGTGGTGCGGCGGCGGCGAGATGAGGCCCACGCCGGGCGTGGAGTGCCGGGTCTTGGCGATCCACGGGTACACCTTGTGGCCCGGCAGCTGGCCGCCCTCTCCGGGCTTGGCGCCCTGGGCCATCTTGATCTGCAGGTCGTCGGCGTTGACCAGGTACTCGCTGGTGACGCCGAACCGGCCGGACGCCACCTGCTTGATGGCGCTGCGCTTGGAGTCGCCGTTGGGCAGCGGCACGAAGCGCTCGGCGTCCTCGCCGCCCTCGCCGGTGTTGGAGCGGGCGCCGAGGCGGTTCATGGCGATGGCGAGCGTCTCGTGGGCCTCGGCCGAGATCGAGCCGTAGGACATGGCCCCGGTGCTGAAGCGCTTCACGATCTCCGAGACGGGTTCGACCTCGTCGATGGGCACCGGCGGGCGCTCCCCCACCTTGAGCTGGAACAGGCCGCGCAAGGTGGCCAGCTGGGTGGCCTGGTCGTCGACGAGGCGCGTGTACTCCTTGAAGACCTCGTAGCGCTTGGTGCGGGTGCCGTGCTGGAGCTTGAAGACCGTCTCGGGGTTGAAGAGGTGGTACTCGCCCTCGCGGCGCCACTGGTACTCGCCGCCGACCTCGAGCGTGCGGTGGGCGCGCTCCTCGGGCCGGTCGGGGTAGGCCCGACGGTGGCGGATGGCCACCTCCTCGGCCAGCTGGTCGAGCTGCACGCCGCCGAGCCGGCTGACGGTGCCGGTGAAGAACTCGTCGACCAGCTCCTGGGAGAGGCCGATGGCCTCGAAGATCTGGGCGCCCGAGTAGGAGGCCACGGTGGAGATGCCCATCTTGGACATCACCTTCAGCACGCCCTTGCCGCAGGCCTTGATGTAGTTGCGCACCGCCGCGACCGGATCGTGGATCTCGGTCATGCCCTCGGCGATGAGGTCCTCGACCGACTCGAAGGCCAGGTACGGGTTGATGGCCCCGGCGCCGTAGCCGAGCAGCAGGCACATGTGGTGCACGTGGCGGGCGTCGCCGGTCTCGACGACCAGGCCCACCCTGGTGCGCGACTTCTCGCGGATCAGGTGGTGGTGCACCGCCGAGGTGAACAGCAGCGACGGGATGGGCGCCAGCGCCTCGGTGGCGCCCCGGTCGGACAGGATCAAGATGTTGTGGCCGGCCTCGATGGCGTCGGACGCCTGGCGCCGGATGTCGTCGAGGGCCCGCCGCAGCCCGGTGCCGCCCTCGGCGACCGGGTACAGGCACGGGATGGTGGTGCTCGAGAACGAGGCCAGGCCGTCGTACTCGTTGATGTGGATCAGCTTGGCCAGCTCGTCGTTGTTGATCACCGGGCGGGGCACGTAGATCTGCCGGCACGAGCGGGGCTGCGGGTCGAGCAGGTTGCCCTCGGGTCCGAGCGTGGCGCCCAGGGCGGTGACCAGCTCTTCGCGGATGGCGTCGAGGGGCGGGTTGGTGACCTGGGCGAACAGCTGGGCGAAGTAGTCGAACAGCAGCCGAGAGCGGTCGGACAGGACGGCCACCGGCGTGTCGGTTCCCATCGACCCGATGGGCTCGGCGCCGGTGCGGGCCATCGGCTCGAGGAGGATCTTGATCTCCTCGGTGGTGTACCCGAAGGTCTGCTGGCGCTTCACCACCGACTCGTGGGGCGGCAGCGTGTGCTCGCGCTGGGGCAGCTCCTCGAGGTCGACGAGGTTCTCGCGCAGCCACGTGCCGTAGGGGTGGACGGCGGCGAGGTCCTCCTTGATCTCGTCGTCGCCGATGATGCGGCCCTGGGAGGTGT
This sequence comes from Acidimicrobiales bacterium, assembly GCA_046331175.1. Classification (GTDB taxonomy): domain Bacteria; phylum Actinomycetota; class Acidimicrobiia; order Acidimicrobiales; family Acidimicrobilacustridaceae; genus JAWKIW01. The sequence goes on along the minus strand of JAXLRI010000003.1, from coordinate 268,262 downwards.
CGACGAGGAACATGCGGCCCGGCTGCAGCCGGCCCTTCTGCACGACCTTGTCGGGCGGCACGTCGACCACGCCGACCTCGGAGGCCATGATCACGAGATCGTCGCTGGTGACCCAGAAGCGGCTGGGTCGCAGGCCGTTGCGATCGAGCACGGCGCCCATCACGGTGCCGTCGGTGAAGGCGATCGATGCAGGACCGTCCCACGGCTCCATGAGGGAGGCGTGGTACCGGTAGAAGTCCTTCTTGGCCTCGGGCATGGACTCGTGGTGCTCCCACGCCTCGGGGATCATCATGAGCACGGCGTGCGGGAGCGAGTAGCCGCCCATGTGCAGCAGCTCGAGGACCTCGTCGAAGGTGGCCGAGTCCGACGCCGCCGGCGAGCAGATGGGGAAGATCCGATCGAGGTCGCCCGGCAGCAGGTCGGTGGCGAGCAGCGCCTCGCGGGCCCGCATCCAGTTGCGGTTGCCCTGGACCGTGTTGATCTCGCCGTTGTGGGCGACGTAGCGGAACGGGTGGGCGAGCGGCCAGGACGGGAACGTGTTGGTGGAGAACCGGCTGTGCACCAGGGCCAGCGCCGACTCGACCCGCTCGTCGTGCAGGTCGGTGAAGAACTCGGCCAGCTGCGGGGTGGTGAGCATCCCCTTGTAGACCATCGTCCGGGTGGACAGGCTCGGGAAGTAGACCGAGCCCTCGCCGCCGGGCGAGCCGACCTCGTGCTCGACCCGCTTGCGCACGACGTAGGCGCGCCGCTCGAGGGCCATGTCGCGCAGGCCGTCACCGGCCAGGAACACCTGACGGAACAGCGGCTCGACCGCCTTGGCCGACGAGCCGATCATCGAGTCGTCGATGGGCACGGCCCGCCAGCCGAGGACCCGCAGGCCCTCGCTGTGGGCGATCTTCTCGACCGCCTCCTTGGCCTCGGCCGCCTTCTCCACGTCGTTGGGGAGGAAGGCGATGCCGGTGGCGTAGGCACCCTCGCGCGGCAGGTCGAAGGGGACGACCTCGCGCAGGAACAGGTCGGGGACCTGGATGAGGATGCCGGCGCCGTCGCCGGTGTTCACCTCGCTGCCGAGCGCGCCCCGGTGCTGGAGGTTGCAGAGGGCGCCGATGCCGTGCTCGACGATCTGGTGGCTGCGGAGCCCCTTCATGTGCACGATGAAGTTGACGCCGCAGGCGTCGTGTTCGAACGCGGGGTGGTACAGGCCCTGCGCAGCAGGGAGGTCACGTGGCTGCATGTCGTCTTCCTGGAGGCGTGAACGGTCCCCGCTCGGGAGGGGGACGGTCTCTTCGCTTCGGCACTGAAGGGACGACGCTGGCCCGGCCGCAGTCGGGAGATCCTACCGGTCGCCACCGGCCCCCGTGCAATCGACCTGCGGCCCGGCGGGCGGGCCGACCACTACGCTGCGGCCCGTGGCCGACGCCGACGCCCTGGACCTGCTCGCCTTCATCGACGCGTCGCCCTCGCCGTACCACGCCGCCGAGGAGGCGGCCCGCCGGCTCGAGGCCGCCGGGTTCCGCCGCCTCGACGAGACGGCGGCGTGGCGGTCCCTGCCGGGCGGCCACGTGGTGGTCCGCGGCGGCTCCCTGGTGGCGTGGGCCACGGGTGAGATGGCCTCGCCCCAAGAGGGCTTCCACCTCATCGGCGCCCACACCGACTCGCCCAACCTGCGCATCAAGCCCCGACCCGACACGGCGTCGGCGGGCTGGCGCCAGCTCGGCGTCGAGGTCTACGGCGGCGCCCTGCGCAACAGCTGGCTCGACCACGACCTCGGGCTGTCGGGCCGGGTGGCCGTGCGCGACGGCGACGCCACCACCCAGACCCGCCTGTTCCGGGTCGACGACCCGCTCCTGCGGGTCCCCCAGCTGGCGATCCACCTCGACCGCGGGGTCAACGACGGCCTCGTGCTCAACCCCCAGCAGCACCTCACCCCCGTGTGGGGGCTGGGTGGGCCCGATCCCGGCGGGTTCGCCCGCTTCCTCGCCGAGCAGGTCGGCTGCTCCCCCGGCGACGTGCTCGGCTGGGACGTCATGGCCCACGACGTCACCCCCGGGCGGGTGCTCGGCCGCGACGAGGAGCTGCTCAGCGTGGCCCGCATCGACAACCTGCTGTCGTGCTGGGCGGCCGTCCAGGCGCTGATCGAGGCGGCCGACGCCGGCGCCGGCGGCTCGGGGCCGTCACCGGTCATCTGCCTGTTCGACCACGAGGAGGTCGGCTCCGAGTCGGCCACCGGGGCGGGGTCGGCGCTGCTGGCGACCGTGCTCGAGCGGGTGGCCGCCACCCTCGACGGCGGCCGCGAGGACTTCCACCGGGGCCTTGCCCAGTCGGTGTGCCTGTCCGCCGACGGCGCCCACGCCACCCACCCCAACTACCCCGAGCGCCACGAGCCCGGCCACCACATCGCCGTGAACGCCGGGCCGGTCATCAAGCACAACGCCAACGTGCGCTACGCCACCGACGCCACCACCGCCGCCACCTTCGTGCTCGCCTGCGAGCGGGCCGGCGTGCCGTACCAGGAGTTCGTGGTGCGCTCCGACCTGCCGTGCGGCTCGACGATCGGCCCCATCACCGCCGCCCGCCTCGGCATCCCCACCGTCGACGTGGGCGTCGCCCAGCTGTCGATGCACTCGGCCCGCGAGCTGTGCGGGGCCGCCGATCCCGGCCTGTTCCGCCGAGCCCTCACGGCCTTCCTCACCGCCTGACCCGACCGACCTCCGGGTACGCCGTCGGCCGACCCGCCCGGGCCCCGCCTACTTCGGGGGGCGCAGGTCGTAGCGGTGGTAGGCGGCGCTGGCCGAGCAGTCGGTGCGCGACCCCGAGGCGTTGCCGACGTCGATGTCGAGGATGGGGTTGACCTGGCTGAAGACGCCCCAGGGGCTCTCGCAGCCCGGGACGATCCAGGCGTGGCTCATCCACTGGTTCGAGCCGTCGTTGATCTCGCCGCCGAGCGCCTCGCACTGCTCTTTGGACATGTTCGAGTCACCGATGGTGATGCCGCCCTTGAAGCACAGCGTGGTGTGGCGGTGGTAGCGATCGTTGCGGCCGACGAACCCGACGGACGGCTCGTCGTCGCCGTCGTGGATGACCTGGTAGCTCAGCCCGACGACGTGGGCGTTGGGATCGTTGCCGTCGTAGAGGATCATCTCGGGCCGGTCGACCTCGAACGTGCCGTCGACGAGGTCGTCGTTGATGTAGTGGGCGCCGATGCCCATGACGTAGGGCGTCACCCGGTGGTAGCCCCGGGCGATGGCATCGGCCGCGGTCGGCATCGACAGCGCCACCGACCTCGCCGTGGCGAGCTGCACCGCGAGCGCGTTGCACGTCGCCGGGTCGGTCAGCGCCCGCCACGACTGGGGCCCGTTGTGGGCGTCGTGGGTGGTGGCCCCGCCGCCGTGCTGGTGGCCGCCGGCGAGGAAGGCGAAGTAGTCGGCGTCCGAACCGCTGGCGAGCTGCTGGATCAGCCGGGCGGTGTCGATCTCGCTCATGGTGTGCGGTGCCGCGATCTCCGCCGCGGTGGGGCCGTTGACGAAGTCGGCCCCGGCGATGGTGGCGTCGCGGTAGTAGCTGGCGGGGTTGAACCGGAGGTCGCAGCGGTTGGCGGGCCCGTAGTCGACGACCACCTGGCTGGGATCGGTCGACCCGTGGTCGTGGCCGCCGCCCGGCGTGGTGGACCCGGTGCCGTGGTCGTGGGCCGTCGTGGTGGGGCTCCCGTCGCCGTGGTCGTGGGCGTCGCCGGTGCTCGACGAACCAGCGCCGTGGGCGTGGTCGCTCGTGGAGCTCGAGCCGCTGCCGTGGCCCGACGACGAGGTGGAGCTGCCGTGGGCGTGGCCGTCGTCGGTGACCACCGCGACGGTGTCGTCGTGGCCGTGGACCGCAGCCAGCTCGACGTCGGTCGTGTCGTGGCCGTGGCCATCGCCGGCGGCGTGGGCGGCGTCGGCGGCGTGGCCGTGGTCGTCGCCGGCGGCGTGGCTGTGGCCGGCGAGCTCGGCGTCCCCGTGGCCGTGGGCGCCAGGAGCCGCCAGGCCGACGGTGGCCAGGCCGAGCACGGCCACCGCCCCGATGGCCGAGGCCAGCTCGGGCACCCGGCGGCCGGCGCCGTCGGGGACGGCCAGGACCCCGAGGGCGGCGGCGACGAAGACCAGCTGGAGGGCGACGCAGATGCCGTCGGCGGTGCCGATGGGCTCGGGGACGCCGGCGTGGGCGCCGATCGGGAGGCCCACGGTGCGGCTCCACGCCCAGGCGCCCAGCGCCACCAGCGCCACGCCGCCGCCGGCCGCCAGCGCCGGCCGCGACGGGCGGAACGCCAGCACCAGGCCGAGGGCGATCTGGGCCCACCCGACCGCCGCGAACCCCACCATCTCTGCGGTGCTGGCGTTGTGGGCCGGTGCCATGGCCAGGTGGATGACGCCGGCCCCGGCGCTCAGCGCGCCGAGGAACCACCAGCCACCGCTGGGCGTCGTGGTCGCTGTCGCGTCGGTACTCGGCCCGTCGGTCGGGCGCGCTCGCAGTGCTCCGGCCAAGGTTGCTCCCCCTCCGCCTCCCAGACGCCCACCGCCGGCGCCCGAAGACCCACTGAGTGTGACACAGCCATGACGCTCGTGTCAGGTGTTCGGGCGCGCGCCGGGGCGAGGAGTGGCAGGCTGCGGCCATGGCTGCGCACCCGCTCGATCCCCTGTCCACCGACGAGGTGGCCGCCGCGGCCGCCGTCGTGCGGCGCGACCGGGACCTTCCCGACCAGCTGTTCGCCCAGCTGATGCTGCGCGAACCCGACAAGGCCGACGTGGACGCCTTCGAGGCCGACCCCGACGGCCACCCCGTCGACCGCCGAGCGTGGGCGGTGGTCCTGCTGGGGCCGAACACGATCGGCGAGGTGGTGGTGAACCTCACCCAGGATCGGGTCGAGCGCTTCGACGAGGTCGTGGGCGAGCGTCCGTACCTACTGTTCACCGAGATCATCAACGCCATGGCGGCGGTGAAGGCCCACCCGGAGTGGATCGCCGCCATGGCCCTGCGCGGCCTCGAGGGCGACGACCTCGAACGGATCCAGATGGACCCCTGGCCGCCCGGCACCTTCGGCACCCCGAACGAGGAGGGTCGCCGGCTCGCCAAGGTCATCTTCTACTGGCGCGAAGACCCCGAGGACAACGGCTACGCCCACCCGATCGAGGGCGTCATGGTCTACGTCGACGTGGCCACCGCCGAGGTGCTCGAAGTGGTCGACACCGGGGTCGTCCCGGTCCCGCGGGAGCGCCGCTCGTACTACCTCGAGCACAACGAGCCGGCCCGCACCGACCTCAAGCCCATCGAGATCACCCAGCCGGAGGGGCCCAGCTTCACCGTCGACGGCAACCTCGTGCGCTGGCAGCGGTGGCAGCTCCGGGTGGCCATGGACCCCGTCGAGGGCCTGGTGCTGCACCGCATCGGCTACGAGGACCCCGACCGCGGCGGCGCGCTGCGCTCGATCATCACCCGGGCCAGCCTGTCGGAGATGGTCGTGCCCTACGGCCACACCCACGAGGCCCAGCGGTGGAAGAACGCCTTCGACGCCGGCGAGTGGGGGCTCGGCCGCATGGTCAACTCGCTCACGCTCGGCTGCGACTGCCTCGGCGAGATCCACTACTTCGATGCCGTGATGGCCGACGAGCAGGGCAACCCCTACGTGGTCGAGAACGCCATCTGCATGCACGAGGAGGACTACTCGATCCTCTGGAAGCACCACGACATGCACACGTTCCGCACCGAGGTCCGCCGGCAACGCCGCCTCGTGGTGTCGTCGATCTACACGGTGGGCAACTACGAGTACGCCTTCTACTGGTACTTCTACCTCGACGGCTCCATCCAGCTCGAGGTGAAGCTCACCGGCATCATCCAGCCCATGGCGGTGCCCCTCGACGCCGGGCCCGGCGACATCGGCAACGCCAACCTGGTCGCCCCCGGCATCGCCGCCCCCCACCACCAGCACCTGTTCTGCGTCCGGCTCGACATGGCCGTCGACGGGCCGAGCAACTCCGTCATGCAGGTCGAGGTGGCTCCTGACGACGAGGGGCCCGACAACCCCGAGCACAACGGGTTCCACACCGTCACCTCGGTGTTCCGCACCGAGCACGAGGCCCAGCAGGTCATCGATCCGGCCCACAGCCGGTCGTGGCGCATCTTCAACCCCCACGTCCGCAACGGGCTGGGCCAGCCCACGGCCTACAAGCTGCTGCCGCCCGCCACGCCGACGATGCTCGCCGGCCCCGAGTCGTGGGTGCGCAAGCGGGCCGGGTTCGCCACCAAGAACCTGTGGGTCACGCCCTACGACCGCGACGAGGTGCACGCGGCCGGCCGCTACCCCAGCCAGAGCGGGGGCGGCGGGGGCCTCCCGGCCTGGACCGCGGGCGACCGGCCCATCGAGGACACCGACCTCGTGGTGTGGCACACCTTCGGCGTCACCCACCTGGTGCGCCCCGAGGACTTCCCGGTCATGCCGGTGGAGTGCACGGGGTTCCACCTGATCCCCTACGGCTTCTTCGACCGCAACCCCGCGCTCGACGTCCCGCCCTCGACGAGCCACGGGAGCCACTGCCACACCTGAGCCTCGGGCTCCCCACCATTCCCCACCGACCGACCACTGCGGTGGCGGAGCCGCGGGACGGGGATCCCCGCTCGGCGTCGTTCAGCGGAGGGCGCGCACGATGGCGTCGCCGCCGGCGGCGCGGAGCTCGTCGACGAAGGCCCGGGCGTCGACCGCCTCGAGGCCCGACGCCACCACCGACTCGTGGCGAGCGCTGGCGTCGACCACGTCCTTGGACTCCTTCAGGCCGAGGCCGGTGCGCTCGCGGACGGCCTTGATCACCAGGATCGGTTGGCGACCCGCGTCGCGCAGCACGACGTCGAAGCGCCCGAGGCCCGCGCCGTCGTCGGCGGGACCGACCGGCGCGGCGCCGACGACGGGAGCGCCGTCGGCCGTCTTCACCACGGCGCCGGCCCGCTCGAGCGCACCGACGAGCAGCGCCGCCGACGCGGGGTCGAGCGACCGCGCCAGCACCACCGGGCCCTGCTCGGTGGCGTCGACGAGGTCCTTCGCCTCCTTCAGGCCGAGCCCGGTGTACTCGCGGACCTGCTTGATCACCGCGATGGCGTTGCGGCCCCGATCGTGCAGCACCACGTCGACCGTGGGGATCGCCGCCGGCGAGGCCGCCGCCACGATGGCGGTGCCGCAGTAGGCGCACGCCCTCGCCGACGCGTCGCGCACGGGGGCGCCGCAGTACCCGCACACCTGCGCCTGGGCCTCGAACACGGCGAGACCCTACCGGCGCGGCCCACCGGCCGGCGCACCCAATGCCGTTCGGAGCCGGTCACCCAGCGCGGACTCGCGGAGGTCTCTCCTGGCCCGCGCTGGACGCCGGGTGGGCCTCGTCCGATCGTTCGGTACCCTAACGATGTGGGGAACGAACCATCGCGGAAGGCGCCGCCCGCCGCGCCGGAGGGGACCGCTCGCACGCTGGCGGTGCTCGCGCGCGTCGTCGAGGGAGCCCTCCCCACGATGACGCTGCCGCAGCTGCGGGTCCTCCTCCTCGTGGCCCGGGCCCCGGAGCGGGCCAGCCACCTCGCCAGCCAGGCCGCCGTCAGCCGGCCCGCGCTCACCGGCGTCCTCGACGGCCTGGTCGAGCACGGCTGGGTGCGCCGGCGCGAGGTGGCCGGCGACCGCCGGGGCGTGCAGCTCGAGCTCACCGCCGCGGGCGGTCGCGCCCTCGCCGAGGCCCAGCGGTCGGTGGCCGACCGATGTGACGACCTGCTCGCCCGCCTTCCGGCCGACCGCCGGGCGGCTGCCGTCGACGGCCTGGTGGCCCTGGGCGAGGCGATCGACCTCGAGCTCGCCCACCGGCGCGACGAGGCCGACGCCGGGAGGACGGCCCGGTGACGACTGCGGCACCAGCGGAGGAGGCCGGCCGCGACGAGCACCAGGTCGGCACCGACCGCCTGGCGTCGGCGGCCGTCGACCGCTCCATCCCCGAGCCGGCCCCGCCCGAGGTGGGCGGGTGGATCCGCCGGCTGTGGCCGTTCCTGATGGCCCACCGCCGCAACGTGGTCATCGCCTTCGGGATGGCGGTGCTCGGCCAGGTCGTCTCGGCGTTCACGCCGGTGCTCTCACGGGCCGTCGTCGACGACGGGATCGTCGCCCAGACCCGGCCGGTGTGGCCGTTCCTCGTCGCCCTCGTCGCGGCCGGCGCCTTCTCGTTCGGGGCCGCCTACGTGCGGCGCTGGGTCGGTGGCCGCGTGAGCCTCGACGTCCAGTACGACCTGCGGGTCGCCATCTTCGAGCGGCTGCAGCGCCTCGACTTCGGCACCCAGGACGCGCTGCAGACCGGCCAGCTGGTGTCGCGGTCGTCGTCGGACCTCGGGCTCATCCAGGGCCTGCTCGCCTTCCTGCCGATCATCGTGGGCAACCTCGTGATGCTGGTGGTCTCGCTGTTCGTGATGCTGTGGCTCTCGCCGCCGCTCACGCTGGTGATGCTGGCCGCCATCCCACTGCTGCTCGTGGTGTCGCTGCGGATGCGCAACGCCGTGTTCCCCGCCACGTGGGACGCCCAGCAGCGCGCCGGCGAGGTGGCAGGGGTGGTCGACGAGGCGGTCACCGGGGTGCGGGTCGTGAAGGGGTTCGGCCAGGAGGACCGCGAGCTCGAGCACCTGGCCACCACCGCCCGGGGCCTCTACTCCTCGCGCAGCCGACTGGTGCGCCTCCAGGCCCGGTACGGGCCCGCGCTGCAGGCCATCCCGGCCTACGGGCAGGTCGCGGTGCTGGCCCTCGGTGGCTGGCTCGCCTTCGAGGGCCACATCACCCTGGGGACCTTCCTCGCCTTCTCCACCTACCTCGTCCAGCTCGTCGCACCCGTCCGCATGCTGGCGGGCCTGTTCGCCGTCGGCCAGCAGGCCCGGGCCGGGGCCGAGCGCATCCTCGACGTGCTGGACGCCAACGCCGAGGTCACCGACGCCCCCGACGCCGTGGACCTCCCGGTCATCGCCGGCGAGGTGGTGTTCGACGACGTGCGGTTCGGCTACACGCGCAGCACGCCCGTGCTCGACGGCTTCAGCCTGCGCGTCGAGCCCGGCGAGGTCGTGGCCCTCGTGGGGTCGAGCGGCTCGGGCAAGTCCACCGTCACGGCGCTGCTCCCCCGCTTCTACGACGTGGCCGACGGGCGGGTGTCGGTCGACGGCCACGACGTGCGCGACGTCACCTTGTCCTCGCTGCGCCGCCAGGTGGGCGTGGTGTTCGAGGACGCCTTCCTGTTCTCCGACAGCGTGCGGGCCAACATCGCCTACGGCGACCCCGATGCCGACGACGAGGCCGTGGTGGCCGCCGCGCGCGCCGCCGGCGCCCACGAGTTCGTGACGGCCCTGCCCGACGGCTACGCCACGCTGGTCGGCGAGCGGGGCCTCACCCTGTCCGGTGGCCAGCGCCAGCGGATCGCGCTGGCGCGCGCCATCCTCACCGACCCCCGCATCCTCGTGCTCGACGACGCCACGTCCGCCGTCGACGCCGCCACCGAGGAGGCCATCCACGCCACGCTCCGGACGCTGATGGATGGGCGCACCACGCTGATCATCGCCCACCGCCGCTCGACCCTCCGGCTGGCGCAGCGGATCGTGGTGCTCGACCGGGGCCGGGTCGTCGACCAGGGCACCCACGACGAGCTGCTCGCCCGCAACGAGCGCTACCGCGCCCTGCTGCAGGGACCCGAGGCCGGCGACGACCTGGCCCCCGGTTCCCTCGACCTCTCCTTCGATGCTGGTGGCGTCACCGAGGCCCCGTCCGCCACCGAGCCCACCGCCGACCAGCCCGACGCCGACGAGCGGACCGCCGACGGCACCACCGCCGCCGCGTGGCCAGCGGTCGACTCCGACGCTCCCGTGGCCTCGGCCGCGGTCGCGGGACCGGCCCGGCTCGGTCCTGGGGGCGGTGGGGGCGGCGGCGGCGGTGCCGCCATGGGCATGTCCCTGGCCGCCACGCCCGACCTGCTCGAGCGGCTCGACCGGCTGCCCCCGGCCGACGACGACCCGCACGTCGACGTCACCGAGATGGCCGCCGAGCCGACGGGCCGCTTCCGCATCCTCGCCTTCGTCCGCCCGTGGCGCCGCTGGCTGACCATCGGCCTCGCGCTCGTGGCACTGGACTCGGCGCTCTCGCTGCTCGGCCCGCTGCTCGTGCGACGGGCCCTCGACAGCGGCGTGGACGCCGGCGACCTGCGGGTGGTGTGGGGCTCGAGCCTGCTGTTCGCGCTGGTCGTCTCGCTCGACTGGCTGGTGTCGTGGGGGTCCACGTGGATCACCGGCCGCACCGCCGAGCGGGCGCTGTTCGGCCTGCGGGTCAAGATCTTCGCCCACCTCGGCCGCCAGTCCCTCGACTACTACGACCGTGAGCTCGACGGTCGGATCATGACCCGCATGACCACCGACGTGGAGGCCCTGTCCCAGCTGATCCAGACCGGCCTCGTCACCGCCGTCGTCGCCGGCGTCACGTGCCTCGGCGTGCTCGTGTTCCTCGTGGTCCTGTCGCCCCCGCTCGCCGCCGCGGCATCCGTCGTGCTGCCGCCGCTGGCCCTGGCGACGTGGTGGTACCGCCGCCGCTCCTCGGAGACCTACGGACGGGCCCGCGACGCCATCGCCGACGTGAACGCCAACCTGCAGGAGAACCTGTCGGGCGTTCGTGTCGCCCAGGCCTACGTCCGGGAGGGCCGCAACGTCGGCCGCTTCCGAGACGTCAACCAGCAGTACCTCCGCCACCGGCTCCGGGCCCAGCGCCTGATCTCGCTGTACTTCCCCTTCGTCCTGTTCCTCGCCGACCTGGCGGCGGTGGCGGTGCTGGGCGCCGGCGCCATGCTGGTGCCCGACGGCGTCGTGACCGCCGGCGTGGTGGTCGCCTTCCTGCTCTACCTCGACATGTTCTTCTCCCCCATCCAGCAGCTCTCCCAGGTGCTCGACACCTGGCAGCAGGCCGGCGCCAGCGTCACCAAGATCGAGGAGCTGCTCGACACGCCGAGCCGTACCCCCGAGGCGGCGGAGCCGATCGATCCCGGCACGGTGGCGGGGGCCGTCCACCTCCGGTCCGTGCGGTTCCGCTACCCCGACACGGTCGGCGACCCCGCGCTCGACGGCATCGACCTCGAGGTGCCGTCCGGCCAGACCGTCGCCCTGGTCGGAGAGACCGGCGCCGGCAAGTCGACCTTGGTGAAGCTGGTCGCCCGCTTCTACGACCCCGACGACGGTGCCGTGCTCGTCGACGGCATCGACCTGCGCGACATCGACCTCGGCACCTACCGGCGCCAGCTCGGGATCGTGCCCCAGGAGGCCTTCCTCTTCACCGGCACCGTGCGCGACAACATCGCCTACGGCCGGCCCGATGCCTCCGACGCCGAGGTGGAGGCGGCGGCCCGGGCCGTGGGCGCCCACGACTTCATCGCCGCCCTCCCCCTGGGCTACCGCGAGCCGGTCAGCGAGCGGGGCCGGTCGCTGTCGGCCGGGCAGCGCCAGCTGCTCGCCCTGGCCCGTGCCCGCTGCGTCGACCCGGCCGTGCTGCTGCTCGACGAGGCCACCTCGCAGCTCGACCTCGCCAGCGAGGCGCGCGTGCAGCGAGCGATGCAGGCGGCCTCCACCGGCCGCACGACGATCCTGGTCGCCCACCGCCTGCCGACGGCGGCGCGCGCCGACCGCATCGTCGTCGTCGACGGTGGCCGCATCGTCCAGGACGGCACCCATGACGACCTCCTCCAGGCGGACGGGCCCTACCGCCGCCTCTGGGCCGCCTTCGCCGCATCGGACGAGCCGGCCGCGGTGGCCTGACCTCCGCCGCGACGACCCGGCGACCGGCGGGGCCAACCGCTCGAGCTCGAGGTCGAAGGGCTCGCCGGCCGGCATGGCCTCGTCCTGCCGTCCGGGCCAGGGCCGTCGTGCCATGCTCGTCCGATGCCGACCTCCCCGATCCGACGCGCCCGGCGCGTCACGTCACCCGTCCGATCCGGTGCCCGCGGGGTCGCCATCGCCCTGGTCCTCACGGCCGCCGCCTGCGGCGGATCGAACACCGCCGCGGCGCCGTCCACCACGACCCGCACGGCGAGCGCCGGCGGGCCGACCACCACGGTCGCGGTGGCCAAGGACGTGCTCGGCACCGACCCCGCGCCGCCGGGGGCGCCGGGGCGGACGCTCACGCTCATCCGCTACACCATCGCCCCCGGCGCCAAGCTGTCCCCGCACATCCACCCCGGGGTGCAGCTGGCGAGCATCCAGTCGGGCACCCTCACCTACACCGTCGAGTCGGGCACGGCCACGGTCACCCGGGCAGGTGGGGGCACCGAGGAGGTCACCGGACCGGCCACCACCACCCTCGGCCCCGGGGACGCCGTGGTCGAGCACGACGGCATGGTGCACTTCGGGGCCAACGACACCGACCAGCCCGTCGTGATCCTCGCCACGCTGCTGACCGAGGACGGCAAGGACCTGGCCGTCACGGTCACCACGCCGGCACCGACACCGTCGACGGCGCGGTGATGCGGCGCCGGGCGCTCAGCCCAGGGCGTCGCGGTACCAGGACGGGCGGGGGGTGGTGGTGTCGCCGGCGGAGTTGACGAACACGAGGTCGCTGCCGGTGACACCGAAGTGGAACGCCCACCGGCAGTCGGCCTCGCCGGGTGCCGGGTCGCAGACCCACGAGACCCGGACCGGCTGGCCCAGGCGGTCGGCCGTGAGCACGCGCCGCGAGGCCCGCTCGAGGGCCGTGGGCCAGGCGGCGCTCATCGTCTCGGGCACGTTGGCCTGGGACGGGTAGGTCGTGGTCGTGGTGCCGTGGTCGACCACCCCGGTCGGGCCGACCGACGCGGTGCGGACCACGGCCTGGGTCCCACCCAGCTGGGGCGACGACGACACCAGGTACTGGAAGACCCACTGCGGTGCTGGGGCGGCCAGGGTCGCCGTCGACATCGGCACCACGTCCACCCCCAGCGCGCCGGTGGTCGACACCGCCAGGAGCGGGCCCATCGGCCCCAGCGCCGCCTCCACCTGGCGCTCGACGGCGGCGACGCCGTCGGCCAGCTTCACCGGGCCCGACGACGGGCCGCTCGACGTGGTCGTCGGCGCCGTCGTGGTGGTGAGGTACGGCACCGCCGATGCCGGGACGACGGTGGACGTGACCGAGCGACGCGTGGTCGAGGTGGTGCCCGTGCTCTTCGAGGTGCCACTCGTCAACAGGGCGATGAGCAACCCGACGCCCACCGCCAGGACGGCCGTCACGCCTCGCAGGGAGCCCATCGCGGTGGGCGCGCCCATCGTCCGGGGCCGCAGCCACCACGTCGACGACGTGGTCGGCGAGGGGGTCGGGGTCCACCGGATCGCCGACGGGGCCCGCAGGCCCACCGGTGCGCCGGTGGGGCGCAGGCCCGCGGGCGCACCGGCACCGGCGAGCACCGCCGACCCCACCCGCTGGCCCTGCGGGTTGCGGGCGGGCGATGGGCCCCGCCTCGGCACGTGCGCTCGGGACGGGCGCGGCGCGGCGTCGCCGCGCCGCGCCGGCGCCCCGACCCGCGCCAGCTCGCGGTCGAGCTGGTCGACCCACTCCTTGCCCGATGGCCGGGCGGCGGGGTCGTCGCCGAGCGCCCGACGCAGCATCGCCAGGCCGGTGGCGTCGAGCCGACCGGCGGCCTTGTCGGGGTCGCGGTTCTGCGCGTTCACGCCCGGCGTCAGGCAGCGCAGCACGAACAGGCCCAGCTTGTACCGATCGGTCTGCTTGGTCTGGGGGCCGTGCTCGGGCGCCGTCCACCCCGGCGAGTTGAGCTGGGCCACCGCCGCCCCCTCGCCCTCGCGGCGCACCGCGTCGCAGTCGAGCAGGAGGATCCGCGGCTCGGGGCGCAGCGTGTACACGGCGTTCTTGTAGGAGAGGTCGCCGTAGACGAAGCCCTGGGCGTGCAGGAAGCCGATCCCGAAGGCCATCGACCGGGCCAGGACCAGCCGCTCACCCCGGGTGGGCGCCTCGCCGAGGTTGCGGCGCGCCAGCTCGTCGCTCACGAAGAGGTGCTGGATCTCCCGCGGGATGCGCTCGGAGCCGGTGGTGGCCTCGATCACCTGCAGGAACGGCGCCGGGATCTCCTGCATGAGGTAGCCGACGATCCGACCGCCGTCTTCGACCACCGCGCTCGGCCACACGGTGAAGGCGTCGAGCGCCCGGCGCTCGCGCTCGTCGAGTGCGGCGCGGTAGGCGGCGAGCCGCTCGAGGGTGGCCCCGGCGACGGTCGTCTTGGCGGCGAACCGCTTGAAGATGATCGTCCCGGTGAAGCCGGGGACCGGGCCGGTGACGTGGTGGATCGAGCCCTGCGAGCCCGCGCCCACCGCCGGGCCGACCTGCAGGCCGGCGAGCGGGAGCCGGACCGGCGCCGGGCCGACCGGCGGCGCCGACGCCGCGCTCACCGCGCCGGACCACCTCCGACGCCTCCGAGCGGCCACACCGCGACGGCGGAGCGGTCGTCGCTGTGCGAACGGCGACCGAAGTCGACCTGGGAGGCGAAGGCCCACCGGCTCGGTGGGTCGGCCCACCAGCGGGCCAAGGTGGCGGCGGCCTCGCCGGTGCCATCGCCGAGGGGATCGCCCACGCCGTCGGACATCACCAGCAGCGCGTCGCCGGGACCGAACGTGGCGGCCGCCACCGGGATGGCGGCAGGGAGGAGCGGGAGGGCGACCGTCGCCGACGATGCGACCGCCTCGCCCTCGTTCTTCACCGCCGTGATCGGCTCCCACGCCGTGCCGCCACGCAGGACCCAGGCCGACGTGTCACCGATGGGGACCACCACGGCCCGGTGGTGCCCGTCGCCGGGATCGGGAGCCGTCGCCACCACCGCGAGGGCGACGGTGGACGCCATGGTGCGGGCTGCGTCGCGCGCACCCAGCTGGTCGTCGCCCAGCTCGCGGCGGGCCACCAGCAGCACCTGGCCGGCCAGGCGGCCGACGAGGCCCTCCCAGTCGAGCTCGGCGGGGTCGGCCCCGCCGGCGAGCTCGCCGGTGAGCAGCTTGAGCCCGACGCGGACCGCGGCCCGGGCAGCCAGGTGGGATCGAGCGCCGGCGCTGACGCCGTCGGCGACCGCCACCACCAGCCAGTCGCCGTCGGGGCCGGCCACGGCGAGCCCGGCGTCGTCCTGGCGCGGGGTGCCGTCGTAGCGATGCCCTGCTCCCCGGACGCTGGCGAGGCGCACCGCCAGCGACGGTGCCCCGTCCGGGCCGGTCACCTCGCCGGCGTCGACGAGGGCATCGGGCTGCCCCCCGACGACGAAGGCGGGCGTGCCCTCGACGTCGGCGGCCTGGCCCCGGTCGCCGATGGAGTAGACGCCCGCCTCGGGCTGCTCGTCGCCGGCCTCGAGGGCCGGAACGCCGCCCGGCTCGGTCTCGGTGAGCGGCGGCGGGGGTGGCGGCGGGGCGGCCGTCACGTCGACCGGTGCCGGCCAGTCGGGTCCGTCCACTAGTCGAGCTCGACGTCGAAGCCCTCGGCCCCGGCCAGGGTGTCGGCCATGGCCTTGGCGGCGGCGCCCTGGTCGTCGCCGGCACCCGCCTGGGCCAACGACGAGTTCACGATCGATCGGATCAGCAGCGGGATCAGCTCGGCGATCGCCTTGGCGGGGTTGCCACCGTCGGCCATGAACAGCGCCGGCATGGCGGCGTCGCCCTCCTTGCGGTGGCGGATGGCCTTGAGCGTCTCGCGATCGCAGTCGCCGATGCCCACCGGGATGAGGTTGGGGAACAGGCGGAAGCCCTCGTGGGTCTCGCCGTTCCAGTCGGTCAGCGTGGCGTAGGCCTGCTGCCAGGCGGCGGCGTCGTCGGTGGGTGCGCCGTCGGAGAGGAACACCGCGGTGGTCCGCTTGATGGTGAAGCCGTCGGCCTTCAGCTGCGCGTAGTCCGCCTCGATCTGGGACTTGAGGGCGGTGAAGGCGGCCACGAAGGAGGTGCCCCCTCGCGGGGTGACGACGGGAAGCACCTCGACCTGGCGGATGTCGGTGAGCGGGAGCACCACGGTGGCGTCATCGGAGAAGTCGAGGAGGCCGAAGCGGACCATGTCGCCCACCACCGGGTTGCGGACCAGCTCGTCGCGCAGCTGGGGCAGCAGCTCGTTGAGGCGGTCGATCTTGCCGTCGGCCTGCATCGACAGGCTGGCGTCGGCCACCAGGTAGAAGGGCAGGATCTGGATGCCCTCGTCGCTCATCGCGCTCCCTCGGGTCGTGCGTGGGTCGACCCCGGGGCCGCCCGCCCACCGGATCCTCCGGCAGGCGGGCCTGAGGGTACCGCTGTGCCGACCGGGGCAGGGGCTGTTTCGCCGGCGCGCCAGCGGACCGCGCGGCTCGACCTACGCGTCGTCGTCGAACAGCGAGGCCGGCTGGTCGACCGCCGCGAACGGGGCGCCGGCGGGGGGAAGCAGCCCGAGGTGGTGCCAGGCAGCCGGCGTCACCACCCGCCCCCGGGGCGTGCGCATGAGCAGGCCCTGCTGGATCAGGAACGGCTCGTGGACGTCCTCCACCGTCTCGGTGGGCTCGCCGACGCTGATGGCCACGGTCGACAGCCCGACCGGACCGCCGCCGAAGCGCTCGCAGATGTTGGCCAGGATGGCGCGGTCGACCTTGTCGAGGCCGAGGTCGTCGACGCCGAAGAGGGTGAGGCCGTCGTGGGCGATGGCCTGGTCGATGGTGCCGTCGGCGCGCACCTCGGCGAAGTCGCGGACCCGGCGCAAGAGGCGGTTGGCGATGCGGGGGGTGCCGCGGGACCGCCGGGCGATCTCGCCGGCACCGCCGTCGTCGATGCCCACGCCGAGGATGCCCGCCGCCCGCACGACGATCGCCTCGAGGTCGCCGGGGCCGTAGTAGTCGAGCCGGGCCACCAGGCCGAAGCGGTCGCGCAGCGGGCCCGTGATGAGGCCCGTTCGGGTGGTGGCACCGACGAGCGTGAACCGGGGAAGGTCGAGGCGGATGGAGCGGGCGGCGGGTCCCTTGCCCAGCACGATGTCGAGCTGGAAGTCCTCCATGGCCGGGTACAGCACCTCTTCGACCGCACGCGACAGGCGGTGGATCTCGTCGATGAAGAGGACGTCGCCCTCCTCGAGCCGGGTGAGGATGGCGGCGAGGTCGCCGGCGCGATCGAGGGCCGGACCCGAGGTGATGTGCAGGGCGACCTCGAGCTCGGCGGCGACGATGCCGGCCAGGGTGGTCTTGCCGAGGCCCGGCGGACCGGCGAACAGCAGGTGGTCGACGGCCTGGCCACGGCGACGGGCCGCCTCGAGGATGATCTCGAGGTGCTCCTTGAGCTCGCGTTGGCCGACGAAGTCGTCGAGGCGGCGGGGGCGCAGGCCGTCGAGGGCGTCGAGCCCGTCGACGCCGCCGGGGCGATCGGCGCCGCCGACCGCCTCGGCCACCAGCTCGTCGTCGGTGGGGCGGGGGTCGAGCAGCTCGTCGCGCATCAGGACCGCGCCTCATCGGCCACGTCGCCGACCCGCAGGTCGGGAGCCCGGGCCCCGTCCTCGTCGTCGCCGAGCTCGACGTCGACGTCGACCTCGAGGTCGATGGCGCGGGCTCGGCCGCGGCGCAGGGCGGCGCGGGCCTGGGCCACGCCGGCGAGGTTGCGGGCGGCGGCGGGGTCGGCGCTGCGGCCGGGGAAGCTGACGACCTCGCCCATCAGCGCACCGCCAGGCGCTGCAGCGCCGCCTTCAGCAGGTCGGAGGCGTCGCCGTCGTCGGGCAGGTCGCGCAGCACGGTGGCCACCTCGTCGGGGCCGTAGCCCAGGTTGGCGAGGGCATCGCGCACGTCGGCCCGGGCCGACGCCCCGCCGGCCCCACCGACGCTGACCACCGGGGTGGCGGCCAGCTCGGGGACCTCGAGGCGCGACTTCAGCTCGATGAGCAGGCGGGCGGCGGTCTTCTTGCCGACCCCGGGCACGAGGCACAGCGCGGCGATGTCATCGTCGGCCAGCACCCGGGCCAGGCCGGCAGGATCGTGGACGGAGAGGATGGCCAGGGCGAGCGCCGGGCCGACGCCGTGGGCCGACAGCAGGGCCTCGAAGCACACCCGCTCGTCGCGCGACCGGAAGCCGTAGAGGGTCTGGGCGTCTTCGCGGATGTGGTGGTGGACGTGCAGGAACACGTCGGCACCGACCTCGCCCAGCTGGACGACCGTGGAGGGCGACACCGTCACCCGGTAACCGACGCCCTGGACCTCGACGAGCACCTCGCCGTCGCCGGTGCGGTCCAGCAGCGTGCCGCGCAGCGAGCCGATCATCGGACCTGCCTCCCTTCGGCCCGGGCGGCGGCAGCGCGCAACGGGGCCATGGCGACGTGGCACAGCGCGAGCGCCGCGGCGTCGGCGGCGTCGGGCGGGCGAGGCGGCGCCGCCAGACCGAGCAGCGTCTGCACCATCGTCTGGACCTGTTCCTTGGAGGCGCCGCCGTACCCGGCCACCGCCTCCTTGACCTGGTTGGGCGAGTACTGGACCACCTCGCACCCGGCGGCGGCGGCCTCGGCCATGGCGATGCCGCTGGCCTGGCCGACCGACATGGCCGTGCGCACGTTCACCTGGAAGAGCACCCGCTCGACGGCGAGCACGCGCGGGGCGTACTCGACGAGCAGCGCCCGCAGCTCGCGCTGGAGCTCGGCGAGCCGCTCGGGCAGGGGGTCGGCGGGCGCCGTGGTGAGCACGCCCAGGGCCACGGCTCGAGCCCGCCCGCGCGCCGGATCGGTCTCCTCCAGCACGCAGTAGCCGCACCGGGACAGGCCGGGATCGACGCCGAGCACGAACACCCGTACGACGCTAGCGGCGGGCCGACGGCGGGCGGTGGATGCCCGGACCGGTGCAGGTCGGCGGCCTGGCACCGGGACGCGCCCGTCGCCCGGCCCCACGTAGGTCGGGCGGATCATCGCACCCCAGCGGCCCGTGCAGGTCTGGTGCAGGGCCTACAGCACCGCCTCCGGCTGCCGATGAAGAACCGGTGACCATCCCCGACGAGGCGTCCGCCGCCTGGTTCCCACCGGTCGGCGGCGCCGCCCGCGACGACTTCGAGGCCGCCGCCGTGGCCGCCCGCACCGGGGCCCAGGCCAACCGCCCGGCTCCCCTCGCCTCGCCCGACGCCGCCCCGCCCCCCGAGCCGGACGGCCAGCTCGTCGTCGAGCTCCGCCACGTCAGCCGCCGGTTCGGTCGGGTCCCGGCGCTGTCCGACCTCAACATCTTGGCCCCCAAGGGCCGGATCACGGTGCTGCTCGGGCCCAACGGCGCCGGCAAGACCACCGCCATCCGCGTGGTCACCGGGGCGCTCGAGCCCAACGCCGGCCACGTGCGGACCTTCGACATGGACCCGCAGTTGCAGGGCGAGGAGGTCCGGCGACGGTGCGGGGTGGTGTCGGCCAAGCCCGCCCTCTACGACCGCCTCACGGGGTGGGACAACCTGCAGTACTCCGCCGAGCTGTACGGCCTCGGGCGCAACGCCGCCGGCCCGATCCGCGCCGCCGCCGGCCGCTTCGGCATCCTCGAGTCGCTCGATCAGCAGGTGGGCGGCTACTCGACCGGCATGAAGACGCGGCTGGCGCTGGCCCGAAGCGTGCTGCACGACCCCGAGCTGCTGCTGTTCGACGAGCCGACCTCGGGACTCGACCCCGAGTCGTCCCACGCCGTGCTCCAGCTCATCCGCGAGATGACCGGCGAGGGCCGCACGGTGATCATGTGCACGCACCTCCTGATCGAGGCCGAGGGGCTCGCCGATCAGATCGTCGTGCTCGAGGCCGGGACCGACCTGATGGCCGGCGCCCAGGACGAGCTCATCCGCCGCTACTGGCCCCACGACCTCGTCCGCCTCGACGCCACGGATCCCGCCGCGCTCGACCAAGTCGCGACCTGGGAGGGCGTCCTGGCCTACCGCCGGGACAAGGTCGCCGAGGTCGCCCTCGACACCATCACCCGGGTCCCCGACATCGTCGCCCGGCTCGCCGCCGACGGCGTGCGCCTCACCCGCGTCGAGCCGCACGACCCCACGCTCGAAGAGCTGTACTTCGCCGTTCGCCAGGAGCGGCGCAGCCAGGGCGTCGACACCCCCCTGTAGCGAGGAGACACCGTGTTCCGCACCCAACGCATGTGGACGGTGGCCCGCACCGAGCTGCGCCAGCTGCTGCAGGCCAAGGACTTCTGGGTCCCGATGGCCCTGCTGGGCGGGATCTTCTTCGTCGTCATCCCGATGATCATCCTCAGCATCATCAACGGCGTCGGCAACCAGCAGGCCGTCCAGCAGGTGTCCCAGGCGCTCGACCTGCTGCCGCAGTCGGCCAAGGACGCCGTCCCGAAGGGCATCCCGCCCGAGGCCCAGGTGTCCTACACCCTGGCCGTGTTCCTCCTCGCCCCGGTGGCGGTGGTGGTCCCGCTCACCATCTCGTCGGCGGTCGGGGCCTCGACCATCGTCGGCGAGCGAGAGCGGGGCACGGGCGAGTTCCTGGCCCACTCCCCCGCCGACACCCGCGAGATCTACCTCGGCAAGCTCATCGCCTCGCTGGTCCCCGGCTACCTCACCACCGTCATCGGCTTCACCGCCTACTCGATCCTCGTGAACGCCATCCTCGCCGGCAAGGTCGGCTACCTCTTCTTCCCGACCCCGTCGTGGTGGCTGCTGATCGTGTGGGTGCTGCCGCCGTTCATCGCCCTGGCCCTGTCACTGGTGCTGCGGCTGTCGGCCCGGGTGAAGTCCACCGCCGCCGCCCAGCAGGCCACCGGCCTGGTGACCCTGCCGCTCATCCTCATCGGCTACGCCCAGGCCACCGGCGCGCTCGTCGGCGCCGACACGCTCAAGCTCTCGCTGATCATCGGCGCGGTGGCGTGGGTGATCGCCGGCATCAGCCTGGTGACCGGCGTCCGCTCGATCAAGCGCTCGGCCCTGCTCGGCGTGGCCAACGAGCAGTAGCCGATCCGCTCGGCACGGCCGGCCGGCGCGCTCAGCCGCGCAGGGCGCGGACGGCGTCGACGAGCTCGTCGGTCGACCGGAACGTGAGCCCGGCCGTGGATCGGTGGGCGTAGCGGACCTTGCCGACCGCGTCGACCACGAACACCGACCGCCGGTAGAACCCGACGGGCCCGAGCACGCCGTACTGCTCGCCCACCGCCTTGTCGACGTCGGACAGCAGTGGGAAGCCGAACCCGCCGTTGGCGGCGGCGAAGGCCTCGTGGTCGTCGACCGATTGCGGGCTGATGGCGAGCACGTCGGCCCCCACCTCGGCGAAGCGGTTGATGTCCCCGCTGTAGGTGGCCAGCTGCAGCGTGCAGACCGGCGAGTGGTCGGCCGGGTAGAAGACGAGGACCACGGGGCGACCAGCGTGCTCGGCCAGCGAGTACTCGCGGCGGCCCTCGGGCGTGCCGTCCGTGCCGGGCAACGTGAAGAGGGGTGCGATCCCCCCGATCTCGACCATCGGCGTCTGATCTATCGCGCCAGGTGCCGCGGTGGCGAACCGACGGCCGACCGTCACACCCGCGAGGCGACCGTCTGGGCCAGCTGCTGCACGACCGCCTTGGGATCGCCCTTGGTGCTGTAGACGACGTTCACCTCGTAGACGGTGTCGCCGACGCGCAGCTCGATCGAGTCGAGGGCCTTGCTGGCGAAGGCCTCGTCGCCGAGCCCGCCGACCGACTCCCACGTGTCGTTGGCGTGGCCCTGTCGCCAGCTGTCGAGGTCGGGCTGGCGGACGATCACGTTGATCGTCTTGAGGTCGTTGGCCGTGCTCCACCAGCACTCGTCGCTGGACTGGGTGCCGGCGATCGCTGGCTCGCCGAAGGCGGCCTCGGCCTCGGCCTTGGTGACGAGCCGGCAGGCGGCGGCCGTCTCGGTCCCGCTCGACTCGGTGGAGGCGCTCGGCTCGGTGCTCCGGGTCGAGGACCCCGACGAGCCCACCGTGCTCGGCCTGCTCGACGAGGTGCTCGGCGACGCCGCCGTCGTCGTCGATGTCGAGGTCGAGCTGGTCGACGAGCTGCAGGCGGCGAGCGCGAGCAGCCCGGCAGCGAGCAGCGCGGTGGCCATGGCGCGAACGGCCCGGATCGCGGTCATGGTGGCCCTTTCGTGGTGTCCGATCCCGCCGCCGGGTACGGATGCCGACCGTGTGGTCGGTGTGGTGGGTGTCCGCTCAGCCCGCCGCGGCCTGCAGCACCTCGTCGGGGATGTCGAAGTTGGCGTAGACGTCCTGGACGTCGTCGTTCTCCTCGAGGGCGTCGATGACCCGCAGGACGGCCCGGGCGGCGTCGGCCGTCTCGAGCGGCACCGTCATGGTGGGCAACATGGTGACGTCGGCCTCGTCGAAGGCGATCTCGGCGGCCTCGAGCGCCTCGCGCACCGATGGCAGGTCGGTGGGCGCCGTGGTGAGGCGCCAGGTGTCGCCCTCGTCGACGAGGTCCTCGGCACCGGCGTCGAGGGCGGCGAGCATGATGTCGTCCTCGTCGACCGACTTGGGCAGGATCACGATGCCCTTGCGCTCGAACTGCCACGCCACCGCGCCGGGCTCGGCGATGGAGCCGCCGGTCTTCTTGAGCAGCGAGCGGATGTCGGACCCGGTGCGGTTGCGGTTGTCGGTGAGGACCTCGATCAAGATGGCCACGCCGTTGGGCGCGTAGCCCTCGTAGGTGATCTGCTCGTAGGTGACGCCCTCGAGCTCGCCGGTGCCCCGCTTGATGGCCCGCTCGATGGTGTCGAGGGGCACCGAGTTGTCGCGGGCCTTCTGGAACATGGTCCGCAGCGTGGGGTTCGACTCGGGGTCGCCGCCGCCCTGGCGGGCCGCCACCTCGACCTGACGGATCAGCTTGGCGAAGAGCTTGCCGCGCGCCTTGTCGGCGGCGCCCTTCTTGTGCTTGATCGTCGCCCACTTGGAGTGCCCGGACATGCCGCTCCTTGCGTCGGGGATCGGGGCATCTGTTCTACCCCACGCAGCCGCCGGCGGCCGAACGGTGGGCGGGATGCCGAGTGGTCAGGGGGCGGGAGCGCCGACCAGGTCGAGGAACAGCTGGTGCAGCCGCAGGTCGGCCACGCCGTCGGCGTGGGTGGCCAGCTCGGGGTGGAAGGCGGTGACCACCACGGGACCCTGCCGGCAGGCGACCGGGTGGCCGTCGACGGTGGCCAGCACCTCGACGCCGTCACCCACCCGCTCGACGAACGGGGCCCGGATGAACACGCCGTGCACGGGAGGGCCGTCGATGCCATCGACGTCGAGGTCGGCCTCGAAGGAGTCGACCTGCCGTCCGAAGGCGTTGCGGCGCACGCCGATGTCGATGGCGGCGAGGCTGCGCTGGTCGGGCCGGCCGTCGAGCACGTCGGCCGCCAGCACGATCATGCCGGCGCACGTGCCGAGCGCCGGCAGGCCGGCGTCGAGGCGGGCCTGCAGCGGCTCGCGCACGCCGCTGGTGTCGAGCAGGCGCGACATCGTGGTCGACTCGCCGCCGGGGACGACCAGGCCGTCGAGGCCGTCGAGGTCGGACGGCGTGCGCACCTCGACCACCGTGGCGCCGAGGTCGGCCAGGCGCGCCGCGTGGAGGGCGACCGCCCCCTGCAGCGCCAGGATGCCGACCCGGCTCACCAGCCGCGGTCGGCGAGCTTGGTGTCGAGGGTGCCGATCTCGAGGCCGGGCATGGCCCCGCCCAGGCCGCGGCTGACCTTCACGAGGATCTCGGGGTCGGCGAAGTGGGTGGTGGCCTCGACGATGGCCTTGGCCCGGGTGGACGGGTCGTCGCTCTTGAAGATGCCCGAGCCGACGAACACCGCCTCGGCGCCCAGCTGCATGACGAGGGCGGCGTCGGCCGGGGTGGCGATGCCGCCGGCGCAGAACATCGGCACCGGCAGGGCGCCGGTCTGGGCGACCTCCTGCACGAGCGGCAGCGGGGCCTGCAGGCGCTTGGCCCACTCGAACTGCTCGGCCGGGTCGGCCTGGGTGATCTTGCGCAGGTCGCCCCGGATGGACCGCAGGTGGCGGACGGCCTCGACGATGTTGCCGGTGCCGGCCTCGCCCTTGGAGCGGATCATGGCGGCGCCCTCGCTGATGCGACGCAGGGCCTCGCCGAGGTTGGTGGCGCCGCACACGAACGGCACGGTGAAGGCCCACTTGTCGATGTGGTGGGCCTCGTCGGCGGGGGTGAGCACCTCGGACTCGTCGACGTAGTCGACGCCGAGGGCCTGCAGGATCTGGGCCTCGGCGAAGTGGCCGATGCGGGCCTTGGCCATGACCGGGATGGTGACGGCGGCCTTGATCCCCTCGATCATCTCGGGGTCGCTCATGCGGGCCACGCCGCCGTCGCGCCGGATGTCGGCGGGCACCCGCTCGAGGGCCATGACGGCGGTGGCGCCGGCGTCCTCGGCGATCTTGGCCTGGTCGGGGTCGACGACGTCCATGATGACGCCGCCCTTGAGCATCTCGGCCAGCCCCCGCTTCACGAGGTCGGTGCCGGTGGCACGCGCGGAGGACGCCGTCGATTCGTCTGCCATGCCCGCCAGCCTAGTGCCGCCCCGTGTCGCTTCCGGTAGTCGAAACCGCCCCCACCAGGCCCGATGCACGCACGGCAGTCGGCGTCCATTCCACCGTTGCCGGTGCAGGCGAGCTGCTCGGCGGGGTGGCCCTCCCTGGCACGCCGGGGCGCTCGTCTGAGCCCACGCACCGCAGTACGGGGGAGACCGCGTCACCCCGGTTCCCGACGCCGACGGAGCGGGCGGAAGCGGATACTTCCTTCGATGGAGCAGATGCAACGCGGCCGACGAATGGTGACCCAGGGCGGAGGCGACGGCGCCGACGAGGGACCCGACGGACACGACCACCCACCGGTCGTCGTGCAGACACACGCGACAGGTGTGGAGCTGAGCCGCAGGGAGAGGTTCTGGGAGGCCTTCCGCTCGTCCCCCATTCCTGATGACGAGCAGCTCGCCAACCTCGCTCTGTTCATGAACCGCCAGACGCTTTCCCGTCTGGTGTTCCTCCACGAGATGTACCAGCGGATCCTCCACGTCCACGGCATCGTCATGGAGTTCGGCGTGCGGTGGGGTCGCGACCTGGCCGCCTTCGCGAACTTCCGCGGCATGTACGAGCCGTTCAACTACCTTCGGCGGATCGTCGGCTTCGACACCTTCGCGGGCTTCGCCACGCTCGACGAGGCTGACGCCATGGGAGTGGCCGAGGTCGGCGACTACGGCGTGACGCCGGGCTACGAGGAGTACCTGCGGGTCCTGCTGGAGCACCAGGAGGCCGACAGCCCCATCTCGCACATCACCAAGTTCGAGCTGGTGAAGGGCGACGCCTCCGACACCATCCATGACTACTTGGATCGCCACCCCGAAACGATCGTGGCCCTGGCGTACTTCGACCTCGACGTGTACGGACCGACCAAGGCCTGCCTGGAAGCCATCCGGCCTCGGCTGACCAAGGGCAGCGTGGTCGGCTTCGACGAGGCATGCTTCGCCGAGTTCCCCGGCGAGACGATTGCCCTCATGGAGACGTTCGACCTCAGCCAGTACCGGCTCCACCGCAACCCGGTGGCACCGACGCCCAGCTACCTCGTCATCGACTGACACGTCAGGACGAATCCGCCTGGGCCAGCTGGCCCGTGGGTCTCGAGCAGCCGCTCCTCGTGGCGCTCACAGGGCTCGTGACCGCTTCTCGCCGTGGCCCACATCGTCCGTTGCAGGCCCCCGGACCCATCCCAGGACGACGTTCGTCGATGTCCCCCCTCGGCGTGCACGCCGTGTCCCTGATCGCCGGCTCGATGGCGCCGCCCTCATGTCGGGTGCCGACGCTCGCCGGCAGCACCTGGACGCGTGACGTCCCACGACCGAGGGCCGTGGGACGTCACGAGGGAGAGCAGGTTGGGATGCCGGGCCAAGCCTGGCGTCGGTCGGTTCAGCCGGCGGTGAGGAGCTGGGCGGCGGCCGCGGGGTCGAGGGGCTGGGCCAGCGGCCCACCGGCCTCGGGCAGCTCGACCCAGGTGCGACCCGGGGTCAGCTCGATGACCTTGCCCGAGGTGTCGGTGTAGGTCGTCGTGTTGAGCGGCGTCTCGCGGCTCCAGCGGCCCGAGATGGCCTTGCCCGACGTGAGCACCAGCACGTCGCCGCTGCCGACGGTCTCGGCCTTGGGCGAGCGCTCGTCGACCGGGTCGGGGCCGTAGGGCACGTACTGGATGACGAGGTTCTGCGGGCAGACCTGCTGGTCGGCGCTGTCCACGAAGCTCGACCGCCCACGGGGATGGCGCTCGTCGACCTGGTAGCGGGCCCAGCAGGCGCGCGCCGGATCCCAGGCGTAGTCGGTGCGCACGCCCTGGCCGAAGTCGATGGTGATTCCGGGGGTGTCCACGGCCGTGGCCGGCGCCACCGCATCGGGTGCCCGGTAGGAGAAGAGCTGCGGGGGCGGGCCGGCACCGGCGGGCGTGTAGTGCTCGAGCAGCGACGAGATGCTCGTGTAGAGGTTGTGTGGCGCCACCCGACGGTTGTCGCGGTAGTAGTCGGGGTTGGCGGCCTCGTGGGACACGTCGACGAGGAAGCCGGCGTCGGCGGCACCGTGCACGGCCTCGGTCACGCCCGGGTTGCCACCCGACCACGCCAGCAGCGGGCGGTTGAGGCCGGCCAGGAGGTTGAGGTCGCTGCTGCGGGCCGAGCGCACCGGGCCGACCGGGTCCGACGGCGTCGAGTGGAAGACGGCGGCGAAGCGGGTGATGCCCTCCACGCGCAGCTCGTACACCACGTCGGCCTGGTTGATGCCGGTGTGGGGGCGGGCGTCGGGGCTGTTGTCGATCTTGACCACCACGGCGGGGTGGTTGGCCGGGGCCGGGTCGGCCAGCGACGCGCCGGTGAGCGGCCACACCTTGGGCTTGGGGGCCGAGGTGGTGGTGGCCTCCGACGACGACGGTGCCGCCGAGCTGGGCGCCGGCGTGGGCGCCGCGGCCTTGCCCGTCTCGATGCCGGGGTCCTTGGGCGCGCAGGCCACCGTGGCCAGCGTGGCGGCGGAGAGGGCGAGTACCCCCAGGGTTGGGCGTCGACGCACCGTTGCGAGACCTCCGGGACCCCCGCGGAGCGCGGGAACGAGCACGGGTCTCCGCCCGGCCCGTGACGGTAGGCAACGCCACCGGCGACGTGGTGGATGGTCACCGCGGGTGCGGCGCACGGGACCACCCAGCTCACGAGATCGCCGGCTCGCTGCCCTCCGGGAGCAGCACCACGGTCGTGCGACCGGGCGTGAGGGCGATGGGCCGCCCGGCGGCGTCGGTGAACGCGGTCGGCGTGGCCTCGTCGGGCTTGGTCCACCTGCCCTCGATCGACCGGCCGTCGACCAGCACCGTGACCGGTCCGGATCCGACCAGCTGCGCCTCGGGCACGGGGGTGCCGGCGACGTCGCGCACGCCGGTGTCGCGGTAGGGCACCCGCTGGACGACCAGGTTCGCGGCCGACAGCTGGGCGCCAGCGACGTCGACGTGGGGCGTGCCCGCCTGCCACCGCAGCCAGAGGTGGCGGGTGGGATCCCAGCGGTACTCGATGGGCACGCCTCCCCGACCCCAGTCGTAGGCAAGGACGGTCGCCGGCGTGCCGGACGCCGGCGACGCCGTCCCGCCGGTGGCGGCGTCGCCAGTCGGGCGGAAGGTGAAGATCGGCGCCGGCGGCGAGCCGCCGGGGGCCAGGGCCCACAGCGCCTCGGTGGAGGTGAACAGGTTGTCGGGCGCCTCACGACCCGGCTCGCGGTGGTACGCCTCGGGGTGGGTGTCGGCGCCGACGTCGATGAGGGGACCGGCCCGCAGCAGCGGGAGGAACGTGGCGTTGGCCCCCGAGAAGGCGTAGAGCGGCCGGTTGAGCGGGCCGACGATGGCGAGGTCGGTGGTGCGGCCCGACCGGACGGGGCCGACCTGGTCGGCTCCGGTGGACTGGAACACGACGGCGAACCGGCTGTTCGGCCCCTCGATCTTCTCCTCGTAGACCACGTCGGCCTGCTCGAGGCCGCCCTGGGGTCGGGCGGCGGGGTCGACGTCGTCGATCTTCACGACGAGCGCCGGGCGGCCGAGCGTCGCCGGGTCGGCGGGCAGGCCGGTGAGCGGTGCCAGCGCCACCGCCTTGGCCGTGGCGGGTGGGACCGACGTGCTCCCGCCCGGTGCGCTCGTGGTGGGAGCGGCCGTCTCGCCGCCGCGCACGGCGAGGACGATGGCCGCGCCCAGCGCCGACAGCGCCAGCACGACGCCGACGACCACCACGACGATGCGGCGGGTGGCCGGGTCCACGTCGACGTCTCGCCTACAGCTCGTGGAGGGCGGCGATGCGCTCGTCGAGGGCCGGCGCGCCCTCGGGACCCGTCGAGCCGTCGGGCGGCGCCGACCACAGGTGGGCGAGGGCGAACGAGCGGGCCTGCACGGCAGTGCCGTGGTCGCGCAGCTTCTCGAGGGCGGCGGCCAGGCCCGGCGGGTAGCGGGTGAGCTCGACGGCGGCGAGGTCGGCCAGCTGCTCGCGCTGGAGGTCGAGCAGGCGGGCGGCGGGCGGCACGGCCACCACGACGGTGGCCACCGCGGTGTCGCCGGTGCGGATGTGGGCGAGCTCTTGGGCGAGGAGCCCCTCGAGCTCGATGCGCCCCAGGGCGTCGAGCAGGCCGGAGGTCACGACGATGGCGGCGCGGGCGGGCGTCCGGCCGACGGCGAAGGCGTTGGCGCCGGGGTCGTCGACGACGTACAGCGCCGGCTTCGGCAGGCCGCTGGTGACGCACAGCCCCTCGGTGAGGTTGTGGAGGCCCGGTTGCGAGGCCTCGTCGGCGGGCACGGCCCCGGCCAGGCGCAGGGCGAGCGGTTCGCCGGCGAGGACGACCCACGCCACGGCCGCGGCGCCGAGCAGCACGAGCACCGCCGCGCCGACGGGCCCGACCAGGAGGAGGGCCAGCAGCGCCAGCACCACGGCCACGCCCGCCACCGTGAGGACGACGGCGAGGACCCGCCGCTTGTTGCGCTCGATCTGCTCGTCCAGGGTCGTTCTGCTTCGGGAGGCCCGCCGAGGCTGCGGCCCGCGGACGGGGCGCCTCCGATCGGGTGCGTTCGGTGCGTGGTGCGTGCGATCGCCCGGGGAGGGCCCGGGCGTGCGGTCGATCATACGGCCCGGCGTGGCGCCGCTGGGGCCTCCGGTCAAGGGTCGGCGATCTCCCGGTAGATGGCCAGGTAGGCCTCGGCCAGGCGGGTCATCGAGAAGTGGGCGGCCCGCTCGGCCCCCGAGGCCACCAGCTCGGCGGCCCGGACCGGGTCCTGCAGCACCTCCCGCAGGGCCCCCGCCAGCGCCGGCGCCGAACCCGGCTCGACGAGCAGGGCGTCGGCCCCCGCCCGCGCCACGTTGGCGTAGCCCGGCAGGTCGCTGGCCACCACCGCCGTCTCGGCGGCCATGGCCTCGAGCAGGACGATGCCGAAGGACTCGCCGCCGAGCGAGGGGGCGCAGAAGACGTCGGCCCCCCGCAGCCGGGCGGCCCGCTCGTCGTCGCTGACGCGGCCCAACCACTCGATCCGGGGGTCGCCCGCCACCTGGGCCTGCAGGGCCGCGGTCTCGGGGCCCTCGCCGGCCACCCACAGGCGCACGTCCGCGGGCAACGAGGCCATGGCCTGCACCAGGACCGCCAGGCCCTTGCGCGGCTCGTGGCGACCGAGGAAGAAGATCGTCGGGCCGGTGGTGGGCCACGGCGTGGCCTTGGCGAACTGGTCGACCTCCACGCCGTTGAAGAGGAGGCGGTAGTCGCCCCCGCCGAGGCCGCGGCGGGCCGTCTCGCGCGCGTCCTCGGAGACGGCGCAGCGGACGTCGAGGCGTCGGGCGGCCCGGTGGACCAGCGGCTTGAACCACGCGTAGGCGGGGTCGCCGGCAGCGTGGAAGGTGCCGACCAACGGGGCCGTCTTGAACAGGATGGCGGTCTGGGTGGGGCCGGGGACGAACGGCTCGTGCAGGTGCACGACGTCGAACTCCTCGTCGCGCAGGGCCCGGATGGTCCGCAGCTGGGCCGACACGTCGGGGGCGATGGGCGCCATCGAGCCGTTCGACGCCGTGGGCAGGCTCTCGCCCAGCGGGGTCACGCCGGCGTCGGGCGGCGGTCCGTCGCACGGCGCCAGCACGCGCACCTCCTCGCCCATCGCCCGCATGGTGCGGGCGAGGCCCAGCACCTGGCCCTGCACGCCGCCGGGCACGCTGAGGCTGTAGGGGCAGACGATGCCGATGCGCACCAGCGCAGGCTAGGTGCTGGCCCGCTCCTGGCCCGGTTCCCCGTCCGACCGGCGAGATAGTGAGTGACTGGTCACTTTCTTCCTGATCGGCTACCGTCGTCCGTCGTGCCCGTGACCGACCAGCCCACCGGCGGCGTGGCGACCCCCGACCCGACCCCGGCCGGCGCCACCGCGCGGTCCGGCTCCACGGCGGCCAGCGCCGCGGTCCGGCCCCGCCGCACCCAGGCCGAGCGCAGGCGCTCGACGCGTGCCGCGCTGCTGTCGGCGACCACCGCCGCCCTGCTCGACGACGGGCACGCCGACGTCACCACCAGCGCCATCGCCCGCCGAGCCGGCGTGTCCCAGGGCGCCCTCTACAAGCACTTCGCCACGAAGCAGGAGCTGCTCGCCGCCGCCGCCGAGCACCTCTACGACGTGATGATCGCCCGCTTCCTCGACCGGTTCGGGCACCTCGCCGGCGACCCGGACGTCCCGGGCGCCACCGTCGACCTGCTCTGGGAGATGTTCAACCGACCCGAGATGGCCGTGGCCATGGAGCTCACCGTGGCCGCCCGCACCGACCCCGAGCTGCGGGCCCGGCTCGAGCCGGTCGTCGCCCGCCACGCCGTGCGGATGCGCGCCGTCGCCGCCGACCTGTTCCCCGACGCCGCCGGCACCGCCGAGTACGAGGCGCTGCTCGACCTCACCCTCGAGGCGATGCTCGGCATGGCGATGAGCCGCGTCGTCGACCGCGAACCCGACCACTACCAGCGGGTGCTCGCCCGCCTCACCGACCTGGCCCGCGAGGCCCTCGGCCGCGACCCCGGAGGGACGCCGTGACCACCACCCCCGACGAGGGCACGACCGCAGCGCCGCCGACCACCGCGCTCGCGCCGCCCGCGCCGGCGACCCTGGTCGACCTCGAGCGGTACCCGATCACCGACCGGGACTCCGCCGCGTACGCCGCGGTCGTCGCCGCCGCTCGGGCCGAGCTCGCCGCCACCGGCGCCGCCGAGCTGTCGGGCTTCCTGTCACCTGCCGGCCTCGACGCCGCACTGGCCGACGCCGTGGCCGTCGAGGCATCGGCCCACCGCAGCGAGGGGCCCGCCACCGCGTACCTCGACTGGCCCGACCTCGACCAACCCGACGGCCACCCGCGACGGTGGCTCGGCCAGGCGGCGGTCGGCGCGGTGGCCTGGGACCTGTTCCCCGCGGCCTCCCCCATCCGGGCGCTGTACGAGTGGGAGCTGCTGCGCGCCTTCGTCGAGGACGTGCTCGACCGGGGTGCGCTGTTCCGCTACGCCGATCCGCTCGGCGGGCTGAACCTCGCCACCATGGGCGCCGGCGACCAGCTGCAGTGGCACTTCGACCAGACCGACTTCGTCGTGTCGCTCGCCGTGCGCGACGCAGACGACGGCGGCGACTTCGAGGTGGTGCCCCGCGTCCGGTCCGCGCACGACGAGCGCTACGAGGCGGTGGGCGCGGTGCTCGACGGCGACACCTCCGACGTCGTCACGCTACCG
Source organism: Acidimicrobiales bacterium (assembly GCA_046331175.1). GTDB lineage: Bacteria > Actinomycetota > Acidimicrobiia > Acidimicrobiales > Acidimicrobilacustridaceae > JAWKIW01. The sequence continues at coordinate 236,557 of JAXLRI010000003.1, read as the reverse complement.
ATGACCCCCGGCACGCTGCTGGTGTTCGAGGGCCGCCACTCGCTGCACCGCGTCAGCCCGATCAACGGCGACACCACCCGCCTCGTGGCGCTGTTCGGCTACGACACCAAGCCGGGGACCATGAGCTCGGACCTGCTCAAGCAGATCCGCTACGGACGCACCGAGCCGGTCGCGCCAGCGACCACGGCGCCGTGACCCGCGGGTCGGCGCTCATCGCCGGTGGCCCCGCGCTCGACCGGGATCGCCAGGGTCGCCGCTCCTCCCCTGGCGACATCGCCGGCGACCCGAGCGGCGGCGTGCGCACGGCGCACGATGCCCTCGGGCCGGTCCCCGTCCCGAGGGACGCGTGGTACGGGGCCCGCACGGCTCGCGCGGTGGCCACCCTCGACGCCGGCGGCCCCCGCCTCGGTGACCGGCCGGCGCTGCTGCGCGCGCTGGCCCGGGTCAAGCAGTCCGCCGCCCGGGCGAACGCCGCAGCCGGTGTGCTCCCCGCCGAGGCGGCCGAAGCCATCGACCGGGCCGCCGCCTCGGTGGCGGCCGGCCGGGTGGGCGCCGTCCACTTCCCCGCCGACCTCTGGAGCGGCGGCGGCGGCATCGCCGTGCACACCAACGTCAACGAGGTCATCGCCGCCATCGCCGACGCAGACCTCGACCTGCGGGGACGGCTCGACGCCACGCCGTCGATCGGTCCCACCGAGGTCAACGCCTCGCAGTCGACCGCCGACGTCTGCCACACCGCCCTCCGGTTGGCGGTGCTCGACGCCCTCGACGAGCTCGATCGACCGCTCGACGACGTCGCCAACGGCATCGCCGCGCTCACCCGCGCCGCGGAGGGCGTGACGACGCTGTCCCGCACGTGCCTGCAGGACGCCTTGGCGGTGCCGGCGTCGCTCCTGCCGGAGGGCGCGGCGGCCAACCTCGCCGCGGCCCGCGCTCGCCTCGCCGCATCGGCCGAGCCGCTCGGCCTGGTCACGCTCGGCGGGACCGTCGTCGGCACGGGAGACGGCGCGCCGCCCGCCTACCGCGCCGCCGTGGTGCCCGCCCTGGCCCGGGTCACCGGTCGGGTCCTGCGCGCCGAAGCCGCCCCCGCCGCCCGCCTCCAGCAGGCCACCGACCTCGACGCGGTGACGGCGGCGATCGCCGCCCTCTCCGGGGTGCTCGCCCGCCTGGCGCGCGACCTGCGGCTGCTGGCCGCCGGCCCGCTCGGGGGCCCGGCCGAGCTGCGCATGCCCCCGCTGGTCGAGGGGTCCACCTTCTTCGCCGGCAAGACCAACCCGGTCGGCGCCGAGACGGTCCTGCAGCTCGACCTCGTCGTGCGGGGCCACGCCGCCACCGTGCAGGGCGCGGTCGCCGCCGGCGAGCTGCACCTGCACACCCACGACCTGTTCGCCGGTGTCCACCTGCTCGACGCCATCGCCACCACCGCCACCGCGGCCCGAAGCCTCGGCGACGGCTGCCTCGACGGCCTCACGGTCGACGCCACCCGCTGCGCCGACCTCGCCGCCGGCGCCGCCCGCCGCCGCCCCGATCCCGCCGCCGGGTCTGACCACGAGCCCACCCCGTCCGAGCCACCCCTCCAGCCCGAGGACCGCCCATGAGCCCCGACCCCACGGCCCCCACCGCCGACCTCGGCCGCCTCGAGGCCGACGGCCGGGCCTGGATCGCCGACGCCCCCTCGCTCTACCTCGACGGCGGTTGGCGAGCGCCGCGCGGCACCGACGCCCTCGAGCGCCGCCGCCCCGACACGGGCGATCGGCTGGCCTCGGTCCGCTTCGCCTCCCCCGCCGACGTCGACGCCGCGGTCGCGGCCGCCGGCGCGGCGTTCGCCCCCGGCTCGCCGTGGCGCACCATGTCACGCCGCGAGCGGGCCGGCGTGCTGCACCGCATCGGCGAGGTGGTGCGGGCCAACGCCGAGGAGCTGGCCGCGATCATCGCCCTCGAGAACGGCAAGCTGTACGGCGAGGCCCTCGACGACGACATGCCCGACACCGCCGACGTCTTCGACCACTACGCGGGCTGGACCGACAAGCTGACCGGCGAGTCCGTCCCGGTCGAGGGCGACGCCGTCTGCTACGTCCAGCGCGAGCCGATCGGCCCCTGCGCCCTGCTCGTCCCGTGGAACTTCCCACTGCTGCTCGCCGCCTGGAAGATCGCCCCGGCCCTGGCCATGGGCAACACCGTGGTGGTCAAGCCGTCGCCGTTCACCCCCTTCTCGCTGCTGCGCTTCGCCCAGCTCGTGGACGACGCCGGCATCCTGCCGCCGGGCGTGCTGAACGTCGTGGTGGGCGACCGCGAGGTGGGCGAGGCGCTCGTCGCCCACCCGGGGACGGCCAAGGTGAGCTTCACCGGCTCCACCGCGGTGGGCCGGGCCATCCTCGCCGGCGTCGCCGGCTCCAACCTGGCCCCGGTCACCCTCGAGCTGGGCGGCAAGTCGCCCAACGTCGTGTTCGCCGACACCACCGACCTCGACGCCTGCATCGACCGCTCCTTCACGCTGATGTTCGCGCAGAAGGGCGAGAAGTGCTCCGAGCCCACCCGCTTCATCCTCGAGCGATCGATCCACGACCGGTTCGTCGACGCGCTCGTCGAGCGGGCCGAAGCCGTCGTGTGCGGGGGCGCCTTCGACCCGGCGGCGACCCAGGGGGCCCAGTGCACCGAGGCCCAGCTGGCGCGCATCGTCGAGCACATCGGCATCGCCATCGATGAGGGCGCGGTCCTGCGCTGCGGCGGCGAGCGCGACACCTCGGGGCGCAACGCCGAGGGATCGTTCGTCCGCCCGACGATCTTCACCGACGTCACCCCCGGCATGCGGCTGTTCCGCGAGGAGGTGTTCGGCCCGGTGCTCGCGGTCACCGCCTTCGACACCGAGGACGAGGCGGTCCGGCTGGCCAACGCCACCGACTACGGGCTCGCCGCCGGCGTCTACACCGGCGATCCGTCCCGGGCGCGGCGCGTGGCCGGTGCCCTCGACAGCGGACAGGTCTTCATCAACCGCTACGGCTGCTACGACTTCGCCGCCCCGTTCGGCGGCGTGAAGGCATCCGGGTGGGGACGGGAGATGGGCCGGCTCTCCCTCGACGCCTACACCCGGCCCAAGACCGTGTGGTGGGCCGACTGACGTCGCGTCGTCGGGCCCGGCCTCAGTGCTCGCCCGGGCGCGGGTGGGGCTTGCCCATGGCTTCGAGCGCGTCCCAGTCGCTCGGCCAGTTCGGCTGCTGCAGGTGCCACTGGTCGGGCGCCTTGCGGATCAGCCCCTCGAGCTCGTGGGCGAGGTCCTGGGTGATCCGCCCGACGTCGTCTCGGAGCCGCTTGGCCTGGCGCTCGGCCGGCACCGGCGGCCGGACGAACCCGAGCACGCCACCGGACTCCTTGAAGTAGCACGCGGTCGGCAGCAGCGGCGCCCCCGTGCGCAGCGCGAGGGTGGCCGGGCCGGCCGGCAACGTGGTGCGCTCGCCGAAGAAGTCGACCTCGACGCCGTTGCCCTCGATGTCGCGGTCGGACAGCAGGCACAGCACGTGGCCCTCCTTGATGGCCCGCAGCACCGCCGGCGCCGCCTCGGGCCCCAGGGGGACGATGTGCATGCCGAGCTGGCGCCGGAAGTCGACGAAGAAGTCGAACAGGGCCTTCGGCTCGACCGTCTCGACGACGACCGTCACCGTGAAGTGCGGCACCAGGGTGAGCCAGAAGCCCGCCCACTCCCACCCACCGAGGTGGGGCAGCACGAGGATCGGACCGGTGCCCGAGGCGACCGCCCGCTTGATGTGCTCGAGGCCGATCGTGGTCATGCCACGGTCGATCTCGGCGACGCTCATGTCGGGCAGGCGGAACGAGTCGACCCAGTAGCGCCCGTAGGAGGCGAAGCTGCGACGCACGGCGCGGCGGACGTCGGCGGCGCTGGCATCGGGCCCGAGGGCGCGGCGCATGTGGCGCTCGACGAGCAGCCGCCGCTCCTTCGAGGAGAGCATGGCCACGTCGCTCAGGGCGTCGGCCACGCGGTCGGCCGCGCCGCGCGGGAGGCCACGGGCCACCGCGGCCCCGGCGCGGTAGCCCGCGGTGACGAAGTCGGGCGCCATCGACCCCAGCGATCCCGGCGGCGCTACGGGCGGTTCGGGTTGCGGGTGCGCCAGGCGCCGTTGCGGGCCCGGGTGCGCGTGCTGGCCGAGCGCTGCGACCAGGTGGCCCGCGCCGCCCGCCGGCGGGCCTGCCGGCGCTGGGTGCGCACCGTCTCGGGCCGCTCGACGCTGGCCTGCTTCCACACCTTCACGAAGCGCTGGACGGCGGTGAAGGTGGTGAGGACCAGCATCAGGAACAGGATCGGGATGAGCAGCACCTGGAAGAGCAGCCCGATGCCGAGGGCGATCAGGCGCTCGGCCCGCTCCATCAGCCCACCCCGGGCATCGAAGCCGAGCGACTCGGCGCGGGCCCGCTCGTAGGAGATGAGCATCGACATCGCCAGCACGGCGAGCGGCAGCAGCGGCCAGTAGCCGCCCTTGCCCGACTCGGGCGAGGCGAGGTACCAGGCGACGCCACCGAAGACGAGCGCGTCGGACACGCGGTCCATCACCGAGTCGAAGAACGCGCCTCGCGCCGACGCCGTGCCCGAGGCCTTCGCCACCGCCCCGTCGAGCACGTCGGGCACCGCCGAGAGCACGCCGAACAGGAAGCCCAGGTGGAGCTGGCCGAGGCCGATCGACACCGCGCAGGCGAGCGCCATCACACCGCCGAAGGCGGTCAGGTGGTCGGCGGTGATGCCGGTGCGACGGATGTTGCGCCCGACGGGGCGCAGACCCTTCTCGAACGTGGCCCGGAAGTGGCCGTCGAGCATGGAGGCTCCTGGGTCGGCGGATGCGTCGGATCGAGGGTAGCAGGGGGTGCTCGCGAAAGGCAGCATGCGAGCCGCCCCCGGCGAGCCCGACCTCGCCCGTCACCGGGTGGTGGCGGACGGGCCTACGCTCGGCCGCGACCCGAGATCCGATGCCGACGGCCACCAGGAGGACCGCCATGGACGTGGTGCCCACCGAACGGATCCGCAACGTCGCGCTGATCGGCCACGGGGGTGCGGGAAAGACCACCCTCGCCGAGGCCCTGCTCTTCACCGCCGGGGCGGTGCCCCGCATGGGCACGGTGGCCGACGGCACGACGGTGTGCGACCACGAGCCCGAGGAGCAGGAGCGCGGCCAGTCGCTCTCCCTCGCCGTCGCCCCCATCGAGTGGAAGGGCCACAAGATCAACCTGATCGACACGCCCGGCTACGCCGACTTCGAGGGCGAGGTGCTCGCCGCCCTGCACGTCGCCGACCTCGCGGTGTTCGTGGTCAGCGCGGTCGACGGCGTCGAGGTCCAGACCGAGCGCTACTGGAGGGCCGCCGCCGACCTCGCCCTGGCCCGCATGGTGTTCGTCAACAAGCTCGACCGCGAGCGGGCCGACTTCGAGCGCACCCTCGACCAGCTGCGCGAGCGGTTCGGGGCCGGCATCGCACCGCTCGAGCTGCCGATCGGGTCGGAGGCGTCGTTCCGTGGCATCGCCGACCTGCTCACCGACACCGCCTGGACCTACGTCGACGGCCGCTCCGAGACCGGTCCCATCCCCGAGGACATGGCCGACCTCGAGCACCGGGTCCACGACAACCTCGTCGAGGGCATCGTCGTCGCCGATGACGCGCTGCTCGAGGGCTACCTCGAGGGCACGGTCCCGTCGGTCGAGGCCCTCGAGCACACCCTGGCCGTGGGCGTCGACGATGCGGCCGTGTTCCCCGTCGTCTGCGGGGCCGCCACCGCCGACATCGGCGTCGACCGCCTCGCCGACCTCATCTGCGAGATCGGCCCCTCGCCACTCGACCGCCCACCCATCGCCGTGACGGCCGGCGACGCCACCGTCGAGGTCGCCCCCGACGCCGCCGGCCAACCGCTGGTGCGCGTCTTCAAGACGGTCGCCGACCCCTACGTCGGGCAGATCTCCCTGTTCAAGGTGCTGTCCGGGACGATCCGGCCCGACGACCACCTCGTCAACCCGCGCACCGGCACCGACGAGCGCCTCCACGGCGTGTTCGCCCTGCGGGGCACCGAGCACCTCGAGGTCGGCGCCGTCCCGGCCGGCGACCTCGCGGCCGTCCCCAAGCTGGCCGCGACCGCCTCGGGCGACACGCTGGCACCCAAGGGCACGCCGGTCGTGCTCCCTCCCCTCCCCCGTCCGGAGCCCACCCTGGCGGTGGCCGTCGTCGCTCGCACCCAGGCCGACGACGACAAGCTGGCGGGCGCGCTGCACCGGCTCGTCGACGAGGACCCGACCCTCGTCGTCGAGCTCGACGACGAGACCCACCAGACCCTCTTGCGCGGCAACGGCGAGACGCACCTGCAGATCACGCTCGAGAAGCTGCAGCGCAAGTTCGGCGTCGCCGTCGACACCGAGGAGGTGCGGGTGCCCTACCGCGAGACGGTCACCACCGGGGCCGCCGCCGAGGGCCGGTTCAAGAAGCAGTCCGGCGGCCACGGCCAGTTCGGCGTGTGCCACCTGCGCATCGAGCCGCTGCCGCGCGGCGCCGGCTTCGAGTTCGTCGACGAGGTGGTGGGCGGCGCCATCCCCCGCCAGTTCATCCCCGCCGTCGAGCGCGGCGTGCAGGAGGCGATGGCCGAGGGGGGCGCCCACGGGTTCCCGGTGGTCGACGTCCGCGTGATCTGCGACGACGGGAAGTACCACGCCGTCGACTCGTCGGAGATGAGCTTCAAGATGGCCGGGCGGCTCGGCTTCCGGGAGGCGATGGCCCAGGCCGGCCCGGTCGTGCTCGAGCCGATCTCCCGGCTGGAGGTCACCGTGCCCGCCGACCTGCAGGGCGACGTGATGGGCGACCTCAACAGCCGGCGGGCCCGGGTGCAGGGCACCGAGGTCGCCGGCGAGGGCGAGCAGACGATCGTCGCGCTGATCCCCACCGCCGAGCTGCGCCGGTACGCGATCGACCTGCGGTCGATGACGCACGGCCGGGGCTCGTTCCGTGCGGTCCACGACCACCACGACGTGCTCCCGGCGCACCTGGTCGACGCGGTGGCCGCCGAACGGGGAAGATCAGAGGCGTGACCGGCGACGACGGGTGGCGACGACACCCCGCCACGGCGAAGGAGCGCAGACGGTGAGCCTGGACGTGTCCAACCTCTCGGTGGGCGACGCGCTCGTCGCCCTGCGCTCCTACCCGCGGCGCTTCTCGTCCCTCCTCGCCCCGATCCCCGGCGACGAGGAGACCATCGACGCCATCGCCCGGCGCGTCGGGCCGACGGGCACGTCGGCGATCGACCTGCTCACCGACGCGGTGCGCTCGCTCGGCCTCCTCGGCCAGGCGATCCACCAGACCGTGTACGGCGACGCGCCGGTGCTGCACCCCGGCGTCATCGACCCGTCCGCCCGGGACTGGCCGGCCGCGGACGAGAGCGTCGCCGACCTGCTGGCCCAGCTGCGCGACGAGTCGACCGAGCTGGCCGATGCCGCCGACCGCGTCTCGTACCGCAACTGGGACCGGACCGCCACCGTCGCCGGGGGCGGCACGGTGACCGCGATCGAGCTGCTGCGCGAGGCGGTGCGCACCGCCACCGACGATCTCCACGACATCGAGGCAACGCTGCGCGCCGCGCGCGGCTGAGCTGCGACCGGCTCGACCACCGAGGGCGTCCGCAGCACGGCGACGCGTGACGGGGTAACGTCCGGGCTTCGGTTGGGAGCGCGAGCGGCGGTCGCTGGGGAGCGACGAGCACGTGCGGGGACGACCCTGGTCGGGTCGAAGGGGGTTGGGATGTCGGCGACATCGACGTTGACGGTCCGCGGCAAGGCGCTGGTCGGCGCCGGGGTGCTCTGCCTGCTGGCGGCGCTCCTGGTGGTCGCCGGGACGACCCGGGCGTCGGCGGCGCCCATCTCGTTGAGCACCAGCTGCTCGATCGGCACCACCACGCAGTTCGGCGTGGCCCAGATCTCGGGTCCGATCGACAGCACGGTGAAGTCCACCCCGCTCGCCCTGGACATCCCCGGCGACGTGACGGCCACCGCCTCGGTCGCCCCCGGCGGGACGATCACCTACAACGGGCAGCTGAACCTCGACCTGCAGACCGTGGCCAACGGCATCCTGCAGAACCAGGTCGTGCCGGCCATCAACGCCCAGCAGCCCGGGCTCGGCTCCACCGCCTACCTCAACATGCAGGTGAACAACCTGGTCGCCCACTTCCCGGTGCCGGCCAACACCACGCTGAACGGCTCGCCCTCGGCATCCAGCACCGGCCCGGCGGCCACCGCCGGGGTGAGCGGGGGCGACGTCACGGTGTCGCTGGCGAACATGTCGATCGGCACCTACCAGTACAGCCCGACCACCACCCTCAACGGCACGACCAGCACGTCGACGCCGACGCTGGCGCCCTTCACGGTGAACCTGAGCTTCGACGCCGACGCCACCGGCGCCGTCAACGGCGACACCATCGTGCTGCACCCGGGCACCATCACCTTCGACCTCCGCTTCGAGGTGGGCGTGTACTTCGCCGCCGCCTACAACCTCGCCGGCGGCACCGCCGGACCCGAGACCTGCACGCCCACCAACAGCAACCAGGTCCTCGCCTCGACCAGCGTCGTCGGCTCGGGCACCAGCTCCAGCAGCTCGTCCTCGTCGTCGAGCAGCTCGTCCTCGTCGAGCTCCAGCTCGAGCAGCTCGTCCTCCAGCAGCTCGTCGTCCAGCAGCTCGTCGTCCAGCAGCTCGTCGTCCTCCAGCAGCTCCAGCTCGTCGTCGTCCACCTCGAGCAGCTCGAGCTCGACCACGAGCACCACCCGACCGAGCACCACCACGACGGCGGCGGCGAACGTCCTGGCCTTCACCCTCGAGCCGCCGAACGGACCCCTCGGGACCCAGTTCGACGCCGTGGGAAGCGGCTGCCCGGCCAACAGCGCCGTGTCGGTCACCCTCGACGGGTCGGTGCTCGGCAGCGGCACCGCCGACGGGACCGGCGCCTTCTCGGTGCCGTTCATCGCCCCCACCACGCTGGCCCCCGGCACCTACACGCTCGCCGTGTCGTGTGGTGGGCAGACCGTCGGTGGACCGGTGACCGTCTACCCGATCGACAACCCGCCTGCGACCGTGGGCACCACGACGGGCACCCTGCCGTACACGGGCGCTCCTTCGGCGCTGCTCGCCGGGGTGGGCCTCACCCTGGTGCTCGCCGGTGGCGCCCTGGTGGCCGTCGGCCAGCGCCGCCGCCCGACGGCCTGATCATCGTCGGGCGACCGAGCCCGCCACCGCGAACGCACCGCCACGAACCCGGCGAGCGATCGTCACGACGGCCGGCCCCGCCGACGGCGGGGCCGGCGCCGGCGGCCTCAGTGCTCGTCGGCGCGCTCGTCCCAGGTCTCGGGGTTGTCCTCGACGAACCACTCGACCACGCCGCCATCGACGCCGTCGACGAGCACGAGGCCGCGCTGCTCGGGCGGGTCCTCGGCCGAGTAGAGCAGGATCCGCCACGTGGGTCGGCTGCGGGTGCCCCGCCAGCCCATCTGGGCCGACGCGTGGCCGACCGGGAAGCCGACCTGCTTGACCGCGACGACGAGCGCGTCGCGCTCGTCGACGTCGAGGTCCCAGCCCGCCAGCCAGCTGTAGCCACCGAAGGCGATGAGGCCGATGCCGGCCCACAGCGTCCCTGCGTTGACGATCACCGGGGCACTGCCCCGCGTCAGACCCCAGGCGAGGATGCACAGCGCCCCGAGCACCCAGTAGATGACCGCGGGGATCCGGCGGCGGTTGTTGTTCGGGAACAGGTACGGGCCGACGAAGCCGGCGGCGTCGAGGTCCTCGGGCAGGGCGTCGCGGATGTCGTCGTCGGACAGGGGCTGGGTGCCCCTGTCGGCGCGCTCCGGGTCGTCGGCAGGGTCCTCGGCCATCGGTGGGCGACGGTACCGGGCCCTCCCGCGCGCCCCCAAACCCGCCTCGCGCTCGCGAGCGGCGGGACGAGTGCCGCGACGCTCAGGCGACGGCGGGCGTCTCGCCGCGCACCAGCGCCGTGAGCGTGGCGGCGAGGTCCTTGCTCGGCGTGCCGTAGGGCCACACCCACACGGCCCGGCCCTGGTCGTCGATCACGTACTGGTAGCCGGTGTGGGAGACGCCGTAGGACGAGCCGGGGGCGTGCGCCTCGATCTTGTACTGGACACCGAGGCGGGAGGTGCTCGTCCACAGCGTCGAGTCGTCCGGGGCGCGGAGCCCGTGGCCGTCGGGGACGAAGTGCTCGACGAAGCCGGCGACCTTGGCGCCGGTGTCGCGCTCGGGATCGATGGTCACGAAGGCGACCTGGACCTTCTCCCGGTCGGCCGGTGCCATCCGCTGGAGGGCGGCGCTGATGTCGCTCATGGTGGTCGGGCAGATGTCGGGGCACGACAGGTACCCGAAGTAGGTCACGAGGAGCTTCCCCGACGCCGCCTTGAAGGGGAACGGGGCCCCGTTGGGATCGGCGGAGAAGTCGGTGAAGGTCACGTCCGACATGTTGAGCGGCGGCGTGATGCGCGAGCCCGCCACCGACCCGCTGGGGGCGGCGGTGCCGGCGGTGGCGCCGTCGGCCGTCGACGTCGTCGACGACCCGGCACCGCAGGCAGCGGCGATGCTCAGCCCGGCCAGGGCGACGGCGGTGGCGGCGAGGCGGCGGGTTCGGGGCACGGGGGCCATCGTGGCACGACCATCGCCGCACGCGGTCGTCGCCGGACCCACAGGGCGGGGCTCGGGGCCAAGTCGTGACGGAGGTCCCGGGCCGGGCCGGGTCGAGCGACCCGTCGGAGCGGGTGATCCCGCGGTCCGAGGGCGCGGACCGCGGAGCGGCGCGTCAGGACGGCCAGGCGTCGTGCAGCCTGCGCCACGACGAGCCGAGCGTCTCGGGGAGGACCCGCGTCTCGGCGACGGCCGTCATGAAGTTGGTGTCGCCCTCCCACCGGGGCAGCACGTGCACGTGGAGGTGGTCGGGCACGCCCGCCCCACCGGCCCGGCCCAGGTTCATGCCGAGGTTCACGCCGTCACACGAGTAGGCCGCCTTCACCGCCACGACGGCCGAGCGCACGGTGCCCCACAGCTCGGCGTGCTCGTCGTCGTCGAGCTGCTCGAGGTCGGGCACCGCCCGGTTGGGCAGCACCAGGACGTGGCCGTTGGTGTACGGGTAGGCGTTGAGGATGGCGAAGCAGCGCGGGCCCCGGTGCACGATGAACGTCTCGTCGTCGGGCCGGCCGCTGTGGAGGATGCCCTCGAACAGCGAGCGACCATCCCGCGGCCGAAGCGGCGTCGGGTCGTCGGTCACCGTCTCGATGTAGGTGCTCCGCCAGCCGGCCCAGAGGTGGTCGAGCCCCGGCGTGTCGCCGCTCAACGGGTCACCGGTGGGCGGCGACGTCGGCGGCCAGCCGGTCGACGAAGTCGTCGACGAGGACCCCTCGTTCGACCTCGCCGCCCCGCGGGTTCACCCCGACGGTCGAGCCCTCGACGTCGTCGTCGCCGACCACCAGGACGTACGGCAGCTTCTCGAGCTTGGCCTTGCGGATGCGGGCACCGAGCGGCTCGTCGGCGCCGAGCGTGTCGGCGCGGAAGCCCTCGGCGCGAAGCCGATCGGCCAGCCGCTCGGCGTAGACGTCGTGGTCGGCCCGGACCGGGAGGATCCGCACCTGCACCGGGGCCAGCCAAGCCGGGAACGCACCGGCGTAGTGCTCGACGAGCAGGCCGAAGAACCGCTCGACCGAACCGAACAGGGCCCGGTGGATCATGATCGGGCGGTGGCGGCCGCCGTCGGCGCCGACGTACTCGAGGTCGAACCGCTGCGGCAGCTGGAAGTCGACCTGGATGGTGGAGATCTGCCACGTGCGACCGATGGCGTCCTTGGCCTGCACCGAGATCTTGGGGCCGTAGAAGGCGCCACCGCCCTCGTCGAGCACGAGGTCGAGGCCCATCTCGTCGGCGGCCTCGCGCAGCGTGGCCGTCGCCTCCTCCCACTCCTCGTCGGAGCCCACCGCCTTCTTCTCGGGCTTGGTGGACAGCTCGAGGTAGAAGTCGTCGAGGCCGTAGTCGCGGAGCAGGTCGAGCACGAAGACCAGCAGCGAGCGCAGCTCGTCGAGCATCTGCTCCTTGGTCGTGAAGATGTGGGCGTCGTCCTGGGCGAAGCCGCGCGCTCGCGTGAGCCCGTGCACCACGCCGGACTTCTCGTACCGGTAGACCGTCCCGAACTCGAAGAGCCGAAGGGGCAGCTCGCGGTAGGAGCGCTGCCTGCTCTTGTAGATGAGGATGTGGAACGGGCAGTTCATCGGCTTGAGGTAGTAGTCGGTGCCCCCGTCGAGCTCCATGGGGGGGTACATGCCGTCGGCGTACCAGTCGAGGTGCCCGCTGGTCTCGAACAGGTTCGCCTTGGTGATGTGCGGCGTGTACACGAACTCGTAGCCGGCCTGCTCGTGGCGCTCCCGCGAGTAGTCCTCCATGAGGCGGCGGACGAGACCCCCCTTGGGGTGGAACACCGGCAGCCCCGAACCGACCTCCTCGGGGAACGAGAACAGGTCGAGCTCGACGCCGAGGCGGCGGTGGTCGCGCTTCTCGGCCTCCTCGAGGCGGTGGAGGTGCTCGGCCAGCGCCTTCTTCGAGTCCCACGCGGTGCCGTAGATCCGCTGCAGCATCGGACGCGTCTCGTCGCCCCGCCAGTAGGCACCCGCCACCTTCTGCAGGGCGAAGTGGCCGAGCTTGCCCGTGGACGGCACGTGCGGGCCCCGGCACAGGTCGACGAAGACGTCGGTGTTGCGGTAGGTGCTCACGACACCGTCGCCGGAGACCTCCGATGCGTCGACCTTCTCGATGATCTCGCGCTTGTACGGCTGGTCGGCGAACAGCGCCAAGCCATCCTCCATCGAGCACTCGTCGCGGATGAAGGGCTGGTCGGCCTCGATGATCTCGCGCATCTTCGCCTCGATGCGGGCCAGGTCGTCCTCGCTGAACGTCTGCCCCTCGGGGAGCTCGAAGTCGTAGTAGAAGCCATCGGCGATGGCGGGCCCGATCGCGAACTTGGCCCCGGGGAACAGGGCCAGCACCGCCTGGGCCAGCACGTGGGACGTGGAGTGCCGCAGGACCTCCCGCCCGTCGTCGCTGTCGGCGGTGACGATCTTCACCAGATCGCCGTCGTCGAGCGGCGAGGTGAGGTCGCGCTGGGCGCCGTTGACCTCGGCGACCACCGCCGCCTTGGCCAGGCGAGAGCCGATCGAGGCCGCCAGGTCGCCCGCAGTGGACCCGACCGCCAGGTCGCGCGTGGATCCATCGGGCAGCGAGACGGTGATCTGGTCGGCCATGGAGGCGAGCCTACCGGCGGCCTGCCGGCGGCCCGGAACCGGTTGTGCCACCGCGACGACGTTGGTTCGGGGTCGTGACCGGCTCGTCGGCCCGGCAGGCCCCCCGACGGATCAGCTCGGCATGGGAGCGGCCCGCAGCACCGAGGCCGACGAGCGCGACGCGGCGTCGCCCTCCGCCCCGTCGGCGGCCTCGCCGGACCCGCTCCCGTTGCCGTTGCCGTTGGCCCCGGCGTCGACGGGCTCGGCCACGCCGACGGCCGGCTTGGCCGTCTCGGCGGGCATCGTCTCGCTCGTCTTGGTGGCGTAGGCGTCGACGTACTCCTGGCCCGACAGGTTGCGGATCTCGTACATCACCTCGTCGGTGATCTGGCGCAGCACCAGGCGGTCGTCGGGCCGGTCGAGGTAGCGGGTGACGTCGATCGGTCGCCCGAAGCGCACCCGCACCTTGCGGAAGACGTTGGGCACCTTGGCGTCGGGGGGCTGCACCTCGAGCGATCCCTGCACGCCCGTGGGGACGATCGGGCAGCCCGTGCGCAGCGCCAGCCGGGCCACACCGGTGTGGCCCTTGTGGAGGCGCCCGTCGCGGCTGCGGGTGCCCTCGGGGTAGATGCCGAACAGCTCGCCTCGCTCGAGCACCCGGGTGGCGGCGTCGAGCGCCCCCTGGCTGGCCGACCCGCCCGAGCGGTCGATCGGGATCATGCCCATGGCCGGGAAGACGTACTTGGTCTTCCAGCTGTCCATGTACTCGGCCTTGCCCACGTACGTGATGCGGCGGGGCAGCGAGAACGGCACGAAGAACGAGTCGAGGACCGACACGTGGTTGGGGGCGATGATGGCGCCGCCAGTGGTCGGGACGTGCTCGAGGCCCTCGACCTCGATGTTCCAGCAGAACGAGAAGATCGGGGACAGCACGGCCCGGGCCACGTCGTAGAGCTGGCCCGCCTCGCGCTTCTCCTCGCCCATGGCACCCCCGTGTCGTCGAGCGCCCAGTCTGCCGCACCGGCGGCCGGCGTGCAGCGGTTCCCGGCGACGATGTGGCGTCGCGCCGACCTCGGCCGCGGCCGCCTCACCCGCGGCGGCCGGGCGGCGTGGGACGCCGGTGGTCCCCTACAGGCCGACGCCGAGGAGCCGGGCGGCCCCGCGCACGCCCGACCCCGACGAGGCGGCGGCGTCGATCGCCGCGACCGCCCCTGGCGTGTCGAGGTCGTCGTCGAGGCGGGACCGCACGGCGGCGAGCACCTCGGCCTCGTCGCCGTCGGCATCGGCCTCGGTGGCCGCCCGCCAGCGGTCGAGGCGGTCGGCGGCGACGGGCATGACCTCGTCGTCCCACTCCCACGAGTCGCGGTAGTGGTGGGCGAGCACGCCGAGGCGGATGGCCCGGGCGTCGTAGGTCTTGAGCAGCTCGGAGACGAACACGAGGTTGCCGAGCGACTTCGACATCTTCTCCCCGTCCATGCGGACCATCGCCTGGTGCATCCAGTGGCGCACGAAGGGCGCCCCGGTGGCGGCCTCGGACTGGGCCCGCTCGCACTCGTGGTGCGGGAAGATCAGGTCGGCGCCACCGCCGTGGAGGTCGATGGTGGTGTCGAGCTCGCGGAGGGCGAGCGCCGAGCACTCGATGTGCCAGCCGGGCCGGCCCGGCCCCCACAGCGACTCCCAGGCCGGCTCGTCGGTTGCCGACGGCTGCCAGAGCACGAAGTCGAGCGGGTCGCGCTTGTTGGGATCGTCGGGGTTGCCACCCCGCTCGGCGGCCAGGCGCAGCATCTCGTCGCGGTCGTAGTGGCTGACCGCCCCGAAGTCGGGGAACGACGCCACGTCGAAGTACACCGCGCCGCCGGCCTGGTAGGCGTGGCCGCGGTCGAGGACCATGCCGATGAAGCCGCGGATGTCGGCGATGGCGGAGGTGGCGCGGGGCTCGCTCCAGCACTCGACGACGTCGAGGCTGATCATGTCGCCGTCGAAGCGGGCGGTCTCGGCGGCCGCCAGGTCGAGGTAGTGCACCCCGAGCTCGCGCGCCTTGCGCAGCAGGTCGTCGTCGACGTCGGTGACGTTGCGCACGCAGCGGGTGCGATGGCCTCGATCGCGCAGGCGTCGCTGCAGGACGTCGTAGGTGAGGTAGGTCGCCGCGTGCCCGAGGTGGGTGGCGTCGTACGGCGTGATGCCGCACGTGTACATGGTCACGAGCGGACCCGGCTCGAACGGCACCACCTCGCGCCGGGCGGTGTCGTAGAGCTGCATCGGCGCATCGGCCTGGTTCGGGACCTCGGCCGGCCGAGGGTCCCTGATGTCGTCGTCCGCCCCGGTCATCGCCACACGTCCGATCGGCTCACGGCGGTGAGGCTACCGAACCGGATCGTCGGCGGGACCCAACCCGTCGATCCCGGCTCGTCGACGGCCAGCCGGTCGACCCGACCGACACGACCAGCACCTCCGATCCGGGCTGTGGGTCAGAGGTCGTGCAGGCCGGTGAAGCGAACCGCCACGCGGGTCTTGTAGCGGACGTTCAGCTGCAGGAGGACGGCGGCGAACGCCTCGATGGGGGCGGCGTTGGACAGCTCGCCGGCGTCGAGGGGCCGGAGGTCGGGGATCCGCGAGACGATCTCGATGACGGTCGAGGTGGCCTCGGGGTGGTCGGAGCACACGAGCACGTCGGACTCGACCGGCTCGCCCAGGTGGCCGAGCTCCTTGGCCGGGACGTGGTGGAGGGCTGCAGCCACCAGGGAGTGGGGCACCGCCGCCTGCACCGACGCCGCCACCGACCCGCGGGGCGGCACCAGCGGCTGGAACTCGTGGCCGACCTTGGCCAGGGCGTTGGCCATCGAGATCACCACCTTGCCGCGCAGGCGGTCGGCCACCCCGGCCGCGGTCGAGCCGGCGGCGTCCCACGGCGTGGCGATGACGACGACGTCGGCGGCGGCCGCGCCCTGGTTGTCGGCGGCGGTGATGGTGAGGTCGTGGTCGGGCCAGCGCTCGACGAGCGTGTCGCGCACCTCGAGGGCCCGGTACTTCGATCGAGACCCCACCACCACGTCGAAGCCCACGGACGCGAGGCGGGCGGCCAGGCCGCTGCCGGCCGGTCCGGTGGCGCCGAGGATGCCGATCTGCATCGCTGGACCCTACCCGGACGGATCGTGCATGGGCCGTCCGGCTCATCGCGGTTGATGGGCCCGGCCCGCGCGCCGATGGACTGACGATGCCCGAGGACCGCTCCCCCGCGCTCGCCGGGGCCGCCGAGGTGGTCGGCCTGGTCCACCGCCTCGCCGACGCCCAGGGGCGCGACGACCTCGCCGCGCAGCTGGAGGCGCTGCGCGACTCGCTGGTCGTCCGCCCGGTGCGCGTCGTGGTGGCCGGACGAGGCGGCACCGGGCGATCGTCGCTGGTCGACGCGCTCGTGGGCGGGCCCGTGGTGCCGGTGCGCGATCCGTTGGTTCCCGGCAGCGGCACCGTCGCCATGACCGAGGTCGCCCACGCCGACGAGTACGGCGCGCTGCTCGTCCCGGAGGTCGTTCCCGGCCAACCCGCCGAGGGGCCGCGCCCCGTCCCCTACGGCGACGCCATCGGCCTGGTCGACGGCGCCCACAACCCCGGCAACCGCTGGCTGCTGCGCGCCGTGCACCTCGGGGTGCCCGCCGCGCCGCTCGCCCGCGGGCTGACCCTCGTCGACACGCCGCCCGTCGGCCCGCTCGCCTCGGCCCCGGCCCTGCGGCTGACCCGGGCGATGGCGGGAGCGGCGGCCGTGGTGATCACCGTCCCGGCCGCCGAGGGGCTGACGGCCGCCGACCTGGACCTGGCGAGGATCGCCCAGGCCATGAGCCGGCACGTGATCGTGGCCCTCACCGCGGCCGACCGGCTCGACCACCGGACCCCGGCCGTGGACGCCGCGCTCGTCGCGCTCGAGCAGCGGGGGGTCGGCGCGCCGGTGTTCGCGGTCGACGCGTCGCCGTACTGGACCACCACCGGCGGCCTGCCGCCCGGGCCCGACCCGGGGATGCGAGCGCTGGCCAGGCACCTCGAGGAGGCCGTGGTCCTCGACGGCGAGCAGCAGCGCATCAGCCGAGCCCTGACCGAGGCCTTCTGGGCCGCCGACCGGCTGCGCCTGCGGCTGTGGGCCGAGGAGTCGCTCATCGACGGCGGCGATGGGCTCGACGCCACCATCGCCCGCCTCCGCGGGGCGGCGCGCGGCGCCCAGCACCTCTGCGGCGAGGACGCCGGGTGGCACCGCGAGCTGGCGGGCGGCATCCGTCGCCTCGCCGCTGACATCGCCGAAGATCGCCGCCGCCTCACCGACGAGCTGCGGTCGGGAGCGCTCACGACGAGCCCGGCTGCCGGCGCCCCGGACCGCGGTGCCGACACGGCCACCGCGGAGGCGCTCGTCCGCCTGCAGCGGGTGCGCACCCTGGCCGTGCGCGCCTTCGCCCGGCAGGTGGCCGGTCGGTTCCGGGACGAGTGGGCCACGGTCATCGGCTCGCTGGAGCTCGGCACCGAGGCGCACGGCCTGCTGCTCCCGCGCCTGGAGCGCCCGTCGGTCACCCCCGAGCGCCCGGCGTCCGCCCTCCCCCTGCCCGGCCCCGAGCCGCGGAGCGCGGCGGACGCCGTGGCCGAGGCCTTCAGCCGCGACACCGACGAGCTGCTGGTGGGCCTCGAGCACGACCTGGCCACACGGTGCCGGGATCGAGCCGTCGAGCTGCACCGCTCGCTCGTCGAGGTGCTGACGGCGCTGACGGTGCTGCGAGATGCCGACGCCGCTGCTCGCGACGCCCGCCGCGATGCGCTGGCCACCGGCCTGGCCGCCCTCGACGTGCTCGAGTGGCGCGCCGGCGGCGACGACGCCCGCTGACCTCGCCCGACGGGGCCCGGGCTCACCCGAGCTCACCCGACACCGCCCACCTCACCTGAGCGCACGCGGTGCACCCGACCTCGCCCGGCCTCACCTCACCCCCGCCGATGGGGCCACGCCGAGCGGCGCCGTCGACCCACCGGGCCGGCCGGACCGCCACTACGCTTCGCCGCCATGTCGACCGACGAGCGGGCCGCCGTCGAGGCGGCGCTGCCCGGCTACGAGGTCGGCGAGGTGCTCGGCCGGGGTGGGTGGGGCGTGGTGCTCGCCGGCCGCCACCGCGAGCTGGGGCGCGACGTCGCCATCAAGCAGCTGCCGCCGTCGCTCGGTCGCGACCCGGCCCTGCAGGAGCGCTTCCGCAACGAGGCCCGCCTGATCGCCGGCCTCGACCACCCCCACATCGTCCCGGTCTACGACTTCGTCGAGCACGACGGCCTCTGCCTGCTGGTGATGGAGCGGATGACCGGCGGCACGCTGTGGGACCGCTTCCGCGACGAGGGGCTGCGAATCGACCAGTCGTGCGCCCTGATGCTCGCCGCGCTCGTCGCCCTCCAGCACGCCCACGACCGCGGCATCCTCCACCGCGACGTCAAGCCCGAGAACCTGATGTTCGCCGCCTCGGGCACGCTCAAGCTGGCCGACTTCGGCATCGCCAAGGTCCTCGGCGCCACCGGTGCCGACCTCACGGTGGCGGGCCAGATCATCGGCACGCCCGCCTACATGGCGCCCGAGCAGGCCGGGGGTGAGCCGGTCGGGCCCTTCACCGACGTGTACGGCGTCGGCGCGATGCTCTACGAGCTGATGAGCGGCGACCTGCCGTTCGCCACCACCACCGAGCCGCTCGGCCAGCTGACCCAGCGACTGCTGCGGGAGCCGACCGCCCTGCTCGAGGTGCGCCCCGACCTGCCGCCGGGCCTGGCCGACACCGTGATGGGCGCGCTCCGCCGCGAACCCGACGACCGCTTCGGCTCGGCCCGGGCCTTCGCCGCCGCGCTGGCCCAGGCCACCACCGCCGCCTACGGCGCCGGGTGGCTGCGCCGCACGGGCATCGAGGTGGCGGGCGCCACCGAGCTGGTGGCCCTGACCGAGCAGGCACCGGCCACCCCCGTCCGACCGGCCCCCGAGCGCACGGTGCAGCCCACCACCGGCCACGTCAGCCTCAGCGAGATCCTGTCGGGACCGTCGTCGTCGCCGCCCGCGTCGCCTCCGGTCGCCCCGCCCACCGCTGCCGTCCCCGGGGCCACCCCGCCACCGGCCCCGTCGGCCACCACACCCCCGTCGGCCACCACGCCCCCGTCGACCGTCATGCCGCCAGCGGCGGCGCCGTCGCCACCGGCACCGACCGCGCCACCGACCCCCGCGTCGCCAGCCCCGAACGGGTCCGCCGCTGGCGACGTCCGGGCGCCGGACGCCGCCATCGCCCATCCGACCGTCGACGCCCCGCCCACCCCGGCGCCGATGGACGTCGCCCCGGCGACCGGAGCGACGCCCCCGACCTCGAGCGGCGCCCATCGGCCGGGACGGGGCGGACGCGCGCTGGTCGCGGCGCTGGCCGCGGTCGCGGTCGTGCTCGTCACCGTGGCCGGCATCCTCGCCATCGGACGATCGCGCGACGCCGCGCCGACCGGCCCGAGGGGCCCCGACGCCACCGGCGGGACGGCGCCGGCGCCGGTGATCTCCGCCGTCGACCTCGATGCCTCCGGCGAGACCGCCCGCATCACCTGGTCCGACGCCGCGCCGGCCGGGACGCGCCACGTCGTGTACGCGTGGTCGGCCGGGGCCAAGCGCGAGGTGGCGGCCACGACGTCGCCCGCCTCCGTGGCCATCACCGGCGGACGACCGGTGTGCTTCCAGATCGTCGCCGTCACCGACACCTCGTTCACCCGCTCGGACCCCCGCTGCGTCAACGGGGGCGACCCCTCCGACCTCGTCGGCGGACCGGCCAGCCCGCCCGGCACCGCCTGAGCGCCGCGACCCGACGGCCACCGCTGCCGGGCGCCGGCGACCGGCCCGGTAACGTGCCGCCACCCTCGACGGTCGGAGGAACCATGGGTCTGCTCGACGGCAAGCGCGTCCTCGTCACCGGCGTCCTCACCGACGCCTCCCTCGCCTTCGGCGTGGCCAAGCTCGCCCAGGAGGAGGGCGCCGAGCTGCTGCTCACCAGCGCGGAGAAGACGATGCGCCACACCGAGCGCACCGCCCGCAAGCTGCCCACCGAGGTGGAGGTGCTCGAGCTCGACGTGTCCGACCAGGCCCAGGTGGAGGCGGCGGCCGCCGCCGTGGCCGAGCGGTGGGACCGCGTCGACGGCGCCCTGCACGCCATCGGCTTCGCCCCGCCGGTCTGCCTCGGCGGCACCTTCCTCGACGCCACGTGGGACGACGTCGGCGTCGCCGTGAACATCTCCGCCTACTCGCTCAAGGCGCTGGCCGACATCGTGGCGCCGCTCATGGCCGACGGCGGCAGCATCGTCGGCCTCGACTTCGACGCCTCGACGTCGTGGCCGGCCTACGACTGGATGGGCGTGGCCAAGTCGGCGCTGGAGTCGACCTCCCGCTACCTCGCCCGCTACCTCGGACCGCAGGGCATCCGGGTGAACCTGGTGTCGGCCGGCCCCATCAAGACCGTCGCCGCCCGCTCGATCCCCGGCTTCCACCAGTTCGAGGACGCCTGGGACGGGCGGTCGCCGCTCGGGTGGAACGTGAAGGACTCGTCGGCGGTGGCCAAGGCGTGCGTCGCCATGCTGTCGGACTGGTTCCCGGCCACCACCGGCGAGATCCTCCACGTCGACGGCGGCTACCACGCCATGGGCGCCTGATCGGCGCGCCGTCCTCATCGGTTGCTCACACCTGGCTGCGAGCCTGCCGTGGTCGGATCCCCCCCCACCACCGGAGCCCGCGATGCACAGCCGCACGCTCGTCACCGTCCTGCGTTCGATCATCGCCGTCCTGCTCGTCGCCATCGGCGTGACGGCGCTGCTGAGCGGCCACCTGCTGATCGGCCTGCTGGTGATCACGTTCGCCGCCCTCAACGTCACGAGGACGGTGACCGTGCACAAGCGCCGGGCCGAGCTGCGCGAACGCTTCCCCGCCCTGGCGGAGCGGCGCGCCGTTCCCCGGGGGCCGGGAGGATCCGGGCGACCGGAGCCGTTCCGCCAGCCGCCCGTCCCCTCGGCCTGATCGACGCCTACGGCGCCTCGAGGTGACCAGGGTTGGCGACGCGGAGCTTGTCCTCGACCGTGGCCAGCACGGCGGCCTTGACCTCGTCGTAGCGGTCGTCGAGGTCGCCGGCGCGGATCGCGGCCGCCAGATCGGCCTCCGACGTCAACCCCAACGACGCCAACCGCTCGGCGTGCGCCTCGGCCTGGGTCGGCCCCAGGGTGAGCTCGCGCTCGACCATGGCCAGCACCCGCACGGCCACCTGGCCGTGGAAGCGCACCCGGCCCTCGGCGTCGGGCAGCACGTCGCGCTCGAGGTACTCGCGCACGGCCTCGACCAGCTCGGCGGCGGTGGGGACGTCGTGCGGCGCGGTCACCGCAGCCGGCCCTCGAGGCAGGCGGGCGTCGTGCGGATGGGGTCTCGTGCGGTCATGGCAGCAGCTCCAGCAGGTCGAGCTCGGTCTCGCACACCCGCCGGCCGATGGCGGCCAGCTCGACCGAGCGGGACATGCCCGACCGGTGGGTCTCTGCCTGCAGGATGCAGATGATCCCCCACCGCAGCGTGCCGAGGACCATCCACCAGTGCAGCGCGCCGCGGTCGACGGCCGCACCCCCGGCCGCCTCGTAGGCGGCGCAGAGCTCGTCGATCTCGCCCAGACCGGCCACGGGCGGCGCCGCCCCGAACCGCCAGGCCTTGACGCAGAACCAGCCGAGGTCCTCCATCGGGTCGCCGAGGTGGGCGAGCTCCCAGTCGAGCACGGCCCGAAGGCCCTCGGGGCCGACGATCAGGTTGCCCAGTCGGAAGTCGCCGTGGACCACCGACTCGGGCCCGGGCTCGGGCCGGTGGGCTGCGAGCCAGCGGAAGCCGAGCTCGAAGGCGGGATGGGGCTGGCCGAGGTGGTCGAGCAGGCCGCGGAGCTGGCCGATCTGCTCCTGGGACCGTAGCGACGTCGCGGTCGCCACCGGCACGGCGTGGATGCCGGCCAGGGCCGCCGCCGCCTGGCCGACGAGCACGGATCGCGCCTCGGCGTACGCGTCGTCGCGCAGGATCTTGCGGGCGATGGTCTCGCCGTCGAGGCGCTCCATCACGACGCACGGCGTGCCGAACACGGCCGGGTCGTCGGTGGCGGCGAGCACCGGGGCCACAGGGACGCCGGCACCCGCCGCGGCCCGCAGCAGGTCGGCTTCGCCCTCCATCGAGAAGGACTCGCTGAGGGCACCGCGGCGGACCCGCTGCACGATGAGCTCGTCCCGGTCGCCGTCGGGCCCCACGAGGTCGGCGGCGAAGGTCTCGCGCGACGCGCCGCCGGACAGGCGACCGAGGCCCTCGACCTGCACCCCGGGCCGGCCGAGGGCATCACCGAGGAACGACGCCAGGCCGGCGGCGAGCTCCTCGGTCGACGGACGGCGGCTCGAGTCCCCCATGCGGGATCGACGCTACCGGACCTCGGGCCGCCGCCGGGACGGCAGCCCGACCGGATCGGCTCACGGGCGGCCGACGGGTCAATCGCCGCGATCGGACTCGTCGAAGATGTCGCCCACCAGCTCCTCGAGGAGGTCCTCGAGCGTCACGATGCCGGCGGTGGCGCGGTCCCCGTCGACCACCAGCGCGAAGTGCACCCGGTTGGCCCGCATCGACCGCAGCACCTCCTCGAGGGCCCGGTGGGTGGGAACGACCAGCATGCGTCGGACCAGGCGAAGGGGAACCGGACGCCGGCGGGCCTCGCCGGCGAGGGAGAGCAGGTCCTTGGTGTGGACGAACCCCACCACCTCGTCGAGGCCGCCCCCTCCGGTGACCGGGAGGCGGGAGTGACCGGTGCGCACCGCGACCTGCTCGACGGCGTCCACCGCGAGGGCCCGGTCGACGCTCACCACCTCGTCTCGCGGCACCATGACCGCTCCGGCGGTGCGGCCCCCGAAGTCGAGGACGCCGGTCAGGAGGTCGTGGGCGAAGTCGTCGACGAGGCCCTCCTCTCGAGACTCGGCGAGCATCACGGCGAACTCCTCGGGCGTGTGCGCGGCGGCCAGGTCGTCGCGCGGCTCGATGCGCATCGCCCGCACGAGCAGGTTGGAGCTGCCGTTGAGCACCTTGATCACCGGCCGGAACACCCACAGGTAGGCCCGGTTCGGCACGGCCACCCACAAAAGCGTGCGCTCCGGGTCGGCGAGGGTGGCCCCCTTGGGCACCATCTCGCCGATGACGAGGTGCAGGAACACCACCAGGCCCAGGCCGATCACGAAGGCGATGCCGTGCTGCACCCCGGCGGGCAACGACAGGGGGCCGAGCAGCGACTCGAAGCCGGCCACCACGGCCGGCTCGGCGACGTAGCCGAGCGCCAGCGACGCGATGGTGATGCCGAGCTGGGCCCCGGCCAGCTGCATGGTGAGGTCGCCCAAGGCCGACAGCGCCGCCTTCGCCCGCCGGCTGCCCCCCTGGGCGAGCGACTCGAGCCGCGTACGGCGCGAGCCGACCAAGGCGAACTCCACAGCGACGAAGAAGCCGTTGACGAGCAGGAGCACCATCGCCGCGGCGAGCGCGCCGACGCTCACGACGCGACCTCCGGCCCGGCCACATCGCCCTCACCCGCCGGGGCTCCGACCCGGACCCGGTCGATGCGGCGCCGGTCCATGGCGACCACCTCGAAGCGCCAGCCGTCGTGACCGAACGCCTCACCGATGTCGGGCATGTGCCCGAGGCGGTCGAGGACGAACCCGGCGATGGTCTCGTAGTCGCCCTCGGGCAGCCGAAGACCGGTGGCCTCCTCGACCTCGTCGGGGTGCAGCAGACCCGACAGCACCCACTCCCCGGGGTGCTCCTCGCGGACCACGGGCGGGGTGAGGGGGTCGTACTCGTCAGCGATGTCCCCCACGATCTCCTCGACGAGGTCCTCCAGCGTCACGATGCCCGCTGTGCCCCCGTACTCGTCGACCACGACGGCGAAGTGGTTGCGGGTGTCACGCATCTCGAGCAGCAGCTGGCGGACATCCCGGGTCTCGGGCACGACCAGGGCCTCGGTCATCAGCTCGGCCACGGGCGTGTCGGCCCGGCGCTCGGGCGCCACGCCGTGCGCCCGCCGCACCAGCACCACGCCGGCGATGTCGTCGATGTCGGTGCCGACCACCGGGAAGCGGCTGAACCCGGTGCGCTCGGCCAGGCGGACGAGGTCGGCGACCGAGTCGGTGCGCCCACACGCCGCCACCTCGGTGCGGGGCACCAAGACGTCGGCGGCGGACTTGTCGGCGAAGCGGATGGATCGGTTCAGCAGCTGCGAGGCCGCATCGCCGATGGTGCCCTCCTCGGCCGACTCGCGGAACATCAGCGACAGCTCGGACAGCGAACGGACCGACCGCAGCTCCTCGGCCGGCTCGATGCCCAGCCGTCGCACCGTCCAGTTGGCCGCCCCGTCGAGGAGCCGGATGATCGGCCCGAACACCAGGCCGTAGAGCCGGAGGAACGGCGCCAGCAGCAACGTGGTGCGCTCGGGCCGGGCGATGGCGATCGTCTTGGGCACCAGCTCGCCGAGCACCATCTCCAGGTAGGTGGCGATGACGAGGGCGAGGATGATCGAGACCGTGCGGAGCGTGGCGTCGCCCAGCCACGGCTCGAGCAACGGCCGCAGCAGCTCGGCGATGATCGGCTCGGCGAGGAAGCCGAGCACCAGCGACGTGACGGTGATGCCGAGCTGGGCACCGGACAGGTGGAACGACAGCCGTCGCAGCAGGGGCTGCGCGGTGCGGGCCCGGCGGCTCCCGTCCTCGGCCAGGCGCGAGATGCGAGCCCGGTCGACGGCGACGAGGGCGAACTCGGCCGCCACGAACACCGCGGTGGCCCCGACGAGGAGGCAGACGGCGAGGATGCCGAGGGCGAGGTCGATCAGGCGCTCCGGGGCCCGGCGGGTGGGGTGCTCGGCGATCGGCACCGAACGACGCCGGGGTGGCACGGCGCTGCGTCGAGCGTAGCGTCACGACCCTCCGGCGACGGCGACCGGGCCGGCCTCGACCGGTGACGCCGACGCGAGAGGGACCACGGGCGGTGGGTGGGCCGGCGCTAGCGTCGCGGCCCGTGACCGGACCGGTTCGCCAGCGATGACGATCAGCCTCACGGCGGTGCTGCTGGCCTCGACGGTCGTCCTCGTGGGATCGGCGGTGCAGGGATCCGTCGGCTTCGGGCTCAGCCTCTTCGCCGCCCCGTTCCTGGTGCTCATCGACCCGACCCTCGTCCCGGTGCCGATCAACGTCGTGTCGCTGGTGTTCAACGCGCTCGTGGTCGGACGCGAGCGGGGGCGAGCGCACTGGCAGGCGGTGTCGTGGCCGATCGCCGGGCTGGTGCCCGGCGGGGTGGCCGGCGCCGCCGCCCTCGCCGCGCTCTCGGGTCACGAGGACGTCCTGACCATCGCGCTCGGCAGCCTGATCCTGCTGGCCGTCGCCCTCAGCATCGTGGGGGTGCACCCGCAGCGGCGGCCGGCGACGCTGCTGGCGGCGGGCACGCTGGGCAGCTTCATGAACACCACCGTCGGCATCGGGGGGCCGCCGCTGGCGCTCGTCCTCCAGCACTCGAGCGGGCCCGAGCTGCGCGGCGTGCTCAGCCGGTACTTCCTCGTGGCCCAGGTCGTGTCGCTGCTCGTGCTGGCGGCGTGGGGCCAGGTCCACACCACCGAGGTGTGGGCGGGGCTGGCACTGGTGCCGGCCGCCGTGATCGGCTTCGCCGGATCCAGCCTGCTGACCGGGAGGGTGGACCGCGGCCGGGTCCGCACCGCCGTCCTCGTCATCTCCGCGGCCACCGCGCTGCTCGCCATCGTGCGCGCCGTCGTGGCCTGAGCGCGATCGCTCCCCCGCCACGACCGGTCCCGGAGGAGGCGGCCGGTAGGGTGCGGCCGTGCCGGCCCTGCAGGACGATGTCGACCCTGAGCCCGACGACGCTCCGGCCCCGGCCGAGCCGGCCCTCGAGCTCGGCGCCGTCACCCTCGAGCGCGACGGCCGGCGCATCCTGGGCGGCATCTCGTGGCGGGTCAGCCCGGGTGAGCGGTGGGTGGTGCTCGGGCGCAACGGGTCGGGCAAGACCTCCCTGGTGCGCATCGCGTCGCTGTACCTGCACCCCACCTCGGGGACGGTCCGGGTCCTCGGGCGGTCGCTGGGGCGGACCGACGTCCGCGAGCTGCGCCGCCACATCGGCGTCATGAGCGCAGCCATGGCCGACCTCGTGCGCCCCCAGCTGATCGCCGCCGACGTCGTCATGACGGCGCGGTACGCCGCCCTCGAGCCGTGGTGGCACGAGTACGACGAGGCCGACCGCCGCCGGGCCCGTGACCTCCTGGGTCGCGTCGGCGCCGGCCACGTCGCCGACCAGGCCTTCGGCACGTTGTCCTCGGGTGAGCGCCAGCGCGTGCTGCTGGCCCGCACGCTCATGACCGACCCGGGCCTGCTGCTCTTCGACGAGCCGATGGCCGCTCTCGACCTCGGCGCCCGCGAGGAGCTGGTCACCAGCCTCGGCGAGCTGGCCGCCGACCCGGCCACCGCACCGATCGTGCTCGTCACCCACCACCTCGAGGAGATCCCCCGGGGGTTCACCCACGCCCTCCTGCTCGCCGGGGGCCGGGTGCAGGCCGCCGGCCCGCTCGACGAGACGCTCACCGACGAGTCGTTGTCCGACTGCTTCGGGGTCTCGGTGGCGCTCGGCCGCCACGGCGACCGCTACCGCGCCGTCGCCACCCGCCGGGACGAGGTGCTCAGACCTCCGCTCCCGACACCCGGGCCAGGAGCCGGGGCCGCGACCGGTTGATCTCGTCGTCGAGCATCCGCTCGAGGAGCGAGCCCCCGAAGGACCCGCCGTAGTGCAGGTGCATCTCCAACCGGCTGGTGGGCGCCGCACCGGCGACCCCGTCGACCTCGTGGACCCTCGCCTCGAGGACCCACGGCGAGTGCTGGCGGCCGTCGAGCTCGCGCCGCTCGAACCGCACCGCCTGCCCGGGTTCGAGGTCGGTGCGGACCATCCGCAGCCGCTTGGACCGCGCCAGCGGGCCCAGCCGCCCCCGCAGCTCGACCGACCAGGCCGGGCCCGGATCGCCGTCGGCGGCATCGACCGGCTCGGCCCGCGGGACGATGCCCAGCCACGCCGGGTACGCGCCGAGGTCGTCGACCTCGGCGAAGAGCCGGTCCGGCGCGCACGGTGCGGTCAGGTCGGCGGTGACGTCCACGACGACATTCTGCCGTGCCGGGTCGAGAGGTCCCTCACCCGACACCGAGCAGGATCAGCAGCGTGGCCGTGCCGTTGATCGTGAAGTGGGCGAGCACGCCCGCACCGCATCGGTTGGTGAAGTAGCGGAGCAGCCCGAGGATCAAGCCGAACACCGTGATGTGGAGGATGAGGAACACGATGGCGATGCCGGCCGAGCCCGTCTGGAAGTGCAGGATGCCGAAGAGCAGCGTCGACCCCACGACCGCCCACACCGAGCCGAACCGCTTCTCGATGGCGGCGTAGGTCAGGCCGCGGAAGAACATCTCCTCGAACACCGGCGCGCCGATGGCCACGACCAGGCTCACCACGACGTAGGCGACGGCGTTTCCCTTGTTCTCGGTGAGCACCTGCGTGTTCGATGCCTGCTCGATGTCCAGGCTGTTCTGCAGCGCGGCGATGAGCCCACCCAGGAACAGCGCCACGAGCCCGGCACCGATGCCGATGGGGACGTCGACCCACCGGAACCAGTAGCGGAAGTCCTTGGCCAACGACCGCTGACCCCGCCAGTAGGTGACGAGGATCGGCCACCCGCCGAAGCCCACCCACGTGGCGATGGCCGACGCCACGACCAGGCCGAGGTTGGCGTCGGTGAGGTTGTCGGGGCTGTCGATGTTGGCGATGACGAACGGGATCGCCACCACGAACGACGCCGCCAGCATGACCAGCAGGCCGTAGAAGATGTCACCGATCCCCCACCGCAGCGGCGGATAGGAGTCACGACCCCGAGTCGGCCGCTCGCCGACCCAGGTATCGACCATCGGCGCGCCCCAGGCCTGGCCGTATGCCTGGTCGTACCCGACCTGGCCGTAGCCGTACGGGCCCGGCACCTGCCCGTACGGCGGCTGGGCCTGCCCGTACGGCGGCTGGGCCTGCCCGTACGGCGGCTGGGCCTGCCCGTACGGCGGCTGGGCCTGCCCGTACGGCGGCTGGGCCTGCCCGTACGGCGGCTGGGCCTGGCCGTACGGCTCGGGCGCTCGGCCGTGTGGCGGTTGCTGGCCATAGGAGCCCTGGCCGTACGGCGACGGCCCGGCGGGACCGGGGGGCGTCGGCCACCCGGCGTCACGGGCGGCAGCGCGCGACCAGGGATCGGGGGGCGGCTCGGGAGACGACGTCGGAGGCGGCGGGCCGGCGCCCCAGACGTCGCCGTCGGGCGACGTCGGCGGCGGGTTCGATCCCGCGGGATCGGCCGCCGCGGACGGGACCGGCGATCCCTCGGTCGTGGCGTCCGGCTCGCCGGCTGGGCTCGGATCGTCGGAGGTCGGCACGTGGCCGCCGCTGGGTTCCACGGGGGCATTCCACCACGCCCGACGACGAATGGGAGGCAGAGGGGGACGTTGGCTACCGTCGGCGCCATGCAGCGGACCCTGTTCGACGAGGAGCACGAGCTGTTCCGCGCCAGCTGGCGCCAGTTCGTGGACAAGGAGATCGTCCCCCACCACGAGGAGTGGGAGCGAGACGGCATCGTGCCTCGGTCGCTGTTCCAGGAGGCCGGGGCCCACGGCTTCCTGGCCTTCGCCGCCCCCGAGGCCTACGGCGGCGGCGGCAACGACGACTTCCGCTACAACCTCATCGTCACCGAGGAGATCCAGCGGGCCGGCGTCGCCGGAAGCGGGCTGGGGCTCACGCTGCACAACGACATCTGCCTGCCGTACTTCCTGCACCTCACGAACGACGAGCAGAAGGACCGGTGGCTGCCGGGCATCTGCTCGGGCGAGCTCATCACGGCCGTCGCCATGACCGAGCCGGGCATCGGCTCGGACCTGGCCAGCATGCGCACCACGGCCATGCGCGACGGCGACACCTACGTCGTCAACGGGTCCAAGACCTTCATCACCAACGGCATCAACGCCGACCTCGTGATCACCGCGGTCAAGACCGACCCGTCGCAGCGCCACAAGGGCATGAGCCTCGTGGTGCTCGAGCGCGGCATGGAGGGCTTCGAGCGCGGCCGCAACCTCGAGAAGGTCGGCCTGCACGCGCAGGACACGGCCGAGCTGTTCTTCACCGACGTCCGCGTGCCGGTCGCCAACCTGCTCGGTGGCGAGGAGGGCCAGGGCTTCGTCCACCTCGTGCAGAACCTGCCCCAGGAGCGCCTGTCCATCGCCATGGCGGGCGTGGCCGCCGCCCGCCAGGCCTTCGAGTGGACGCTCGCCTACGCCAAGGAGCGCCAGGCCTTCGGCCAGCCGGTCGGCTCGTTCCAGAACAGCCGGTTCGTGCTCGCCGAGATGGCGACCGAGATCGAGATCGCCCAGACCTTCATCGACCGCTGCGTCGTCGCCCTCAGCACCGACGACCTCACCGTCGAGGAGGCCGCCATGGCCAAGTGGTGGTGCACCGAGCTGCAGAACAAGGTGGTCGACCGCTGCGTGCAGCTGCACGGCGGCTACGGCTACATGGCCGAGTACCCGATCGCCCGGGCCTTCGTCGACGCCCGCATCTCGACGATCTACGGCGGGACCACGGAGATCATGAAGGAGATCGTCGGCCGCGGCCTCGGGGTGTGATCGCCTGACCGGGCCGTAGGCGGAGCGCTTTCGTCCTGTTGGTCGGCCGCGGTGCGTCGGATCGCCGGACCCCGGTCACGGCTCGATCGTCCCGCCACGAGCGAGGCGCGAAGGGACGGGGAGCACCAGCAGAGGCCGCGACCCGGCGATCGTCCCGGATCGTCGACTCGGGTGGACGAACTGCCCTTCACGGCGCCCGCGCCGGGCGCGAGGGTGGCCTCGTAGCGAGGAGGTGCGCGCATGGCCGAACCGGCGGGAACGGCACCGACGGCGTCGGTCGGCTGGCGGCTGGTCCCCGACGAGCCGGCCGGGACGCTCGGGTGGTGGGACGGCGACGAGTTCGTGGCCTTCGCCGTGTGGACGTCGGACCACTGGGTCTACGTGACCGAGACGTGGTCAGGCCCGGACCCTCCACCGGGCGAGCTGCCTGACGGAGCCGGCGACCCGCGGACGAGCGGCTGGTGGCAGGCGCCCAACGGCACCTGGCGGTGGCTCGCTCCGCCGGGGCTCCCACCTCCGCCGCGGCTCCCGCCGCCACCGACCCGACGGAGGGAGACGGAGTCGCTCATCCTCCTCGTGGTCGTCCTGATGTGCCTGGCGATGGCCCTGTTCGCCACGTTCATGGCAGCCATGAGCGCGCTGGACAGGTCCGCCTTCCACCTCACCGACGATCTCGGCAACGCCCGCGAGCCACACGCCGGAGACAGCCAGTTCTTCGCCCTCGTCGTCCTGGCGTTCCTTGCGCTGCCGTGCCTGGTGCTGGTCGGCGCAGCCGTGCGCGCCCACCACGAGGGACGGCCCACCTCCGTTCTCGTGGGGTGCGCGTGGGTCGTGTGCGCCCTCGCCTTCCTGAGCGGCGTCGTCTTCCTGGTCCAGCGGCAGGTCACGGTGAAGTGCTTCGCCTGCACGGCCCCCGAGCTCGGGGGCGGACGCTGCGTCCGCGAAGGGGCGCCCGGTCTCATGACCCGGGTCCCGGGGGAGTTCGGGGTCACCTGCCCCGCCGGACTCCTGCAGGAGGTGGCCGACGATGTGCGCCGCGCCGCGCTGGTGGGTGGCGGCATCGCCTTCGTCGGTGTCGTCGGCGCCGGTGTCACAGCCTCGTTGCGTCGACCGGCGCCGTCGGGTCGGGTCGTCGGCGCGCTGGTCGTCGGGTTCGGCACGGCGTCGTTGCTGGCGATCACGGTGGTGGCACCCGAGGTCCAGGTCACCTCGGAGTTCGAGGGCGCGCCGTTCCGACCGGCGCCCGTCGCCGTCCCGATCGGCCAGACCCAGGTCGACCCGGCCGGCGCCTCGGTGACCGTGCACGCGCTCGACCCGAACCCCTTGCTCAGCAGCTCTGTGCGGCTGGGGCTGGCCGTCACCGTCGATGCCGAGGTGTGTGCCGGCCCGACGTCGGTCACGGCCGGTGCGGACGAGTTCCGGCTCTCCGCGGAGGGCAGCTACCTCGAGGTGGTGGGCACACCGAGCTTCGCGATCCCGGCGACCCCTGGGGGATCGACGATCCTCTCCCGCCCGAACGCTGGCGACACCCAGGCGTTCCCGGCCTCGACGGTCCTGGCACCGGGCTCGTGCGTGCGCGGTCGGGTGGACTTCACTGCGCCCGGGGTGCGTCCCGAGCGCGCCCTCGTGCGGTTCGTGGACCCCGAGAACGGTGCCGACCTGCGCTGGCGCTGGCCGTGAGGACGCCCCGCTTCCACCCGGCCCGAGATCCGACAGGGGCTATCGGCGGAGGAGGTCCTTGGCGATGTGGGTGATCTGGATCTCGTCGGTACCGGCGTAGATCTGCAGGACCTTGGCGTCGCGGGCGAGCTGCTCGACCTTGAACTCGGCCATGTAGCCGTTGCCGCCGAACAGCTGGACGGCCTCCATGGCCACCTCGGTGGCGGCCCGGGCCGAGTACAGCTTCATGGCCGATGCCTCGGCCAGGGTGAGGCCCTTGCCGGCCTGGCTCATCTCGATGTAGCGGAACACGAGGTTCTGCACGTTGAGCCGGTGCACCTCCATGCGGGCCAGCTTCTCCTGGATCAGCTGGAAGTTTCCGATGGGCTGGCCGAACTGCACGCGGTTCTTGGCGTAGTCGACGCTCAGCTCGAGGCACTGCTCGATGATGCCGAGCGACATGGCGGCCACACCGGAGCGCTCCATCGAGAACGTGTCCTTGGCGCCCTCGCGGCCGCCCGACGGCACGTCCTCGGTCTCGCCGATGAGGCGATCGATGCCGACCCGCACGTCGGAGAGGAACAGCTCGCCCGTGGGCGACGAGTGCATGCCCATCTTGCGCAGCGGCTTGGACTGCTCGAGGCCGGGCATCCCCGAGTCGAGGACGAACGACAGGATCTTGCGCTCCTCGGGCGGGTTGCCCTCGTCGAGCTTGCAGATGAACACGATCGTGTCGGCGTAGGGACCGTTGGTGATGAAGGTCTTCGAGCCGTTCAGCAGGTACTCGTCGCCGTCGCGTCGGGCGGTGGACTTCATCGAGCCGAACGCATCGGAGCCCGAGTTGGGCTCGGTGATGGCCCAGGCGCCGATCTTCTCGAGGGTGAGCAGCTCGGGGACCCAGCGCTCCTTCTGGGCGATCGTTCCCCGCGACGAGATCGCCGCCGCGGTGAGGCCCATCGACACGCCCATGGCGGTGACCATGCCGGGGCAGTAGCGGCACAGCTCGATGATCGGGAGCATGGTGAACGACGGGTCCATGCCGCCGCTGCGCTCGGCCTTGGCCGGCGGCTCCTCGCCCTTGGCCTCGGCGTCGGCCACGAGCTTCTCGAACTCGATGCGCTTCTTGAAGCCTTCGCGCGCCATGACGTCCATGCCGAAGGTGGAGAAGAGGCTCCGGAGGATGTCGTAGGGCGGCAGGTCGCCGTGCTCGAGCTCCTCCTGGTGGGGGACGACCTCCTTCTCGATGAACTGGCGCACGGCGTCGCGCAGCATCTTCTGCTCGTCGTTCCACTCGAACATCGGACGGTCCCCCTGGTCGCTCGGTGAGGACTGACATCGTAAGTCGTGGCCGGGGGCGCCGGAAAGCCGGTGGTCGCCGGCCGAGCCACGCCAGCCGCGGACCGCCGCCGGTCCTCCGTCGGTCCGCCCGCGATCGGCCCGCGGACCGGATCGGCGCTCGGTGGCGACCCGACCCCCCACCGTCGCCGGCACCATCGCTGACCTGCACTTCCACCGACATCTCCGACCCGCCGGTGACCTGCTCCGCAAGGGGTGCCCGGGTACGATGTCGCGTCGCCCCCGGCTGTGGGCGGCGAGCCGCGCGCCCGACGCGACCGACGAGGAGCCGTACCCCGCCCGTGGCGGTCACCGAAGCCAAGCCCGAGCCCGAGCTGTTCCCGGAGCCGCCCACCGAGGCGGCGCCGGCGCCTCGCGCCAGCGGCGCCTACCTGCCCTACTTCCCGGGCCTCGACGGCGTGCGCGGGCTGGCGGTGGTGGCGGTGCTGGTGTTCCACGCCGGGTTCGGTTGGGCGGTCGGCGGCTACCTGGGCGTGTCCACGTTCTTCACGCTGTCGGGCTTCCTCATCACGTCCCTGCTCTTCGCGGAGCGCGCCGCCACGGGCAGCGTCGACCTGAAGGCGTTCTGGATCCGGCGCTTCCGGCGGCTGATGCCCGCCGCCCTGGCCGCGCTGGCGCTGGCCACGCTGTTCGGCCTGATCGCCGCCGACGCCGTGCAGCGCAAGAACCTCGCCGGCGACGTCCTTTCGGGCCTGCTCTACGTGGCCAACTGGCGGTTCGTGCTGAGCGGCCAGTCGTACGCGCAGCTCTTCTCGGCGCCCTCGCCCATCCAGCACTTCTGGAGCCTGGCGATCGAGGAGCAGTTCTACCTCTTCTACCCCCTGGTGGCCTACGGGCTGCTGAAGGTCGCCGGGTTCTCACGGGCCAAGTTCGGCGCCATCATCGGGGTCCTCACCGCCATCTCGGTCGCGCTGCCGTTCGTGCTCGGCTTCTCGGTCGACCGCATCTACTACGGCACCGACACCCGGGCCGCCGAGCTGCTCGTCGGCGTCCTCCTCGCCGTCCTGCTCAACGACCACAAGGTGACCTACCGCATCGCCCACCGGCGAGGGCTGCAGGCGGTGCTCGCCTGGGTGGGCATGGCGGCGCTCGTCGGGGCGATCGCCCTGATGACCACCACCGCCCAGGAGTCGGCCTGGCTCTACAAGGGCGGGTTCTTCGGGTACGCGCTGCTGTCGGCGCTGATCATCCTGGCCGCCCTGCTCCCGAAGGGGCCGGTGCAGGCGATCCTGTCGGTGAAGCCGCTGCGGTGGCTGGGCCAGATCTCCTACGGCGTCTACCTGTACCACTGGCCGATCTTCCTGTTCCTCGACGGCAACCGCACCGGCCTGTCGGGGTGGGCCCTGTTCGCGGTGCAGATGGCGGCGACCTTGGCGGTCTCCCTGCTCTCGTACCGGTTCCTCGAGATGCCCATCCGCCGCGGCAGCAGGCTCTTCGGCCGCCGGCCGATCATGTTGGCCCCCTTCGCCGCCGGCGCCATCGCCGTGTCGGTGGTCGCCATCACCATCACCGCCCCGGCCCCGGCGGTCGACTTCGAGTCGGCCCAGGAGCGCCTGGCCCAGATCACCACCAACAACCCCCCTCCCCCGCCACCACCCGACCCGGCGTCGCTCACGCCGCCGAAGCCCCGGGTGTCGGTGTTCGGCGACTCGACCGCGCTCATGACCGGTCTGGGCCTGTCGGCCGAGCTGGTCGACACGGGCAAGGCCGATGTGGTGTCCGGCGTGACCGAGCTCGGCTGCAGCGTGTCCCGCTACGGCGAGCGGCGCGACACCAAGGGCCAGGGCCCCATCGAGGCCAAGTGCAACAACTGGGGCACCACCTGGAAGGCCGCCATCGACGCCGGCCAGCCCAACATCGCCATCGTCCAGGTCGGCCCGTGGGAGGTCGTCGACCGCAAGCTGCCGGGCGACACGCAGTGGCGGGCCGTGGGCGACCCGGTCTTCGACGACTACCTCCGCAAGGAGATGCTGGCCGCGGTCGACCTGCTCTCGGCCGACGGCGCCGAGGTCATGTGGATGACCCTGCCGCCCATGCTCGCCGAGCCGGGCAAGGACCCGCTCAAGGAGCGAGGCCCCGGCGCCGACCCGAAGCGGGCCAAGCGCTACAACGAGCTGGTCAACGAGCTGCCCGCGCTGCGCCCCGGGAAGGTGCGGGTGATCGACCTGTCGTCGTGGCTCGTGAACTCCGGTGACGACACCCGCCTGCGGCCCGACGGCGTGCACTTCGGGCTCGAGACCTCGCGCGAGGTGGCCCGCCGCTGGCTGGCCGACGAGATCGTGGGGGCCTACGACGAGGACTGGCGGGCCGCCCACGCTGACGGGGCCGGCGGCACGGGCACCACCGGCAGCACCGGCGCCGTGCAGGGCCAGCCCGCTGCGGCCACCACACCCATGCGGGTGATGACCGTCGGCGACTCGGCCGGCCTCGCCTTCGCGTTCGGGTTCGCCGGCTTCCACGACGCCACCGGCAAGGTCGTGCCCCTCAACACCGCCAGCATCGGCTGCGGCATCGGCCGGGGCGGCGAGCGCAAGAACAAGAACAAGGTGGAGACGGTCCCCAAGGAGTGCGCGGCCTGGGCCGACGAGATGCCCACGTTCCTGCAGAAGGAACGGCCCGACGTCGTCGTGGTCACCACCGCCATGTGGGACCTCACCGATCGGCGCCTGCCCGGCGACGACCAGTGGCGAGCTCCCGGCGACCCCGTCTACGACGACTACCTCCGCAAGGAGTTCGCCGCCTACGCCGACGTCGTGCACAGCACCGGCGCCAAGGTGGCCTGGCTGGCCTATCCGCAGATCGAGCTGGGCAAGACCGACCGGCCCCGCCCGGCCGACCCCTACCCCGCCAGCGATCCCGCCCGCCAGAAGCGCCAGAGCGAGATCGCGCGGGAGGTGGCCGCCAGCCGCCCCTGGATGCGGGTGCTGGCCCTCGACGAGTACGCCACCACCTTCCCTGGCGGGGTGATGGACGAGGACTACCGCATCGACGGCGTCCACTTCACCGCCGACGGCGCCGTGCGCATCGTCACCGATTGGCTCTACGACCAGCTCGTCGACCTCGAGCGGTCGGGCGCCTCGGCCTAGGACGCGGAGCCCGCCCGTGCACGTGCAGGTCTTCGAGTGGATCGCCGCCCAGGTGGCCGGCCGCCCGGCCGTCGACGTCCTCGAGGTCGGCAGCCTCGACATCAACGGATCGGTCCGACCCCTGTTCGCCGGGGCCGCCAGCTACCACGGCATCGACCTGGCGGCCGGGCCGGGGGTCGACGAGGTCGCCGACGCCGCCTCCTGGGTGCCACCCCGCACCTACGACGTGGTCGTGTGCGCCGAGGTCCTCGAGCACGCCCCCGCCTGGCGCGACATCCTCGCCACCATGTGGTCCGCCACCGCCGTCGGTGGCGTGCTGCTGATGACGTGCGCCGCCCCGCCGCGGGCCCCGCACTCGGCGGTCGACGGCCTCGACGTCCGCGAGGGCGAGCACTATGCCAACGTCGAGGCCGCCGACGTGCTGGCGGTGGTGCGGGGCTGGGACGCGGCCGGTTGGGCGGTCACCGCCAACCAGGGCCGCGGCGACCTCTACCTGCGGGTCGACCGGGCCGCCTGATCACCCGGCGCCGGGCTCGTCCCCGTCGCCACCCTCGGAGCTCTCGGAGCCCTCGAGGTTGATGCGGGGCAGCAGCTCGTCGAGCCAGGACGGGAACCACCAGCAGGCCTTGCCCACCAGCTCCATCGACGCCGGCACCAGCATCATCCGCACGATCGTGGCGTCGATGAGCACGGCGGCAGCCATGCCGAACCCGATCATCTTCACCGTCTCGTTGGGGTTGACCGCCGAGAAGCCGAACACGCTGATCATGATGAGGGCGGCGGCGGTGATGACCCGGGCCGTGTGACCGAGGCCGGCGACCACCGCGTCGCGGCTGTCGCCGCTGCGGTCGTACTCCTCCCGGATGCGGGAGAGCAGGAAGACCTCGTAGTCCATCGACAGCCCGAACAGGACGGCGAACATCATCACCGGCACGACCGCGACGATGGCGATCTTCTGGTTGACCCCGATGATCGATGCTCCCCAGCCCTCCTGGAACACCGCCACGAGCAGGCCCAGCGAGGCCCCGATCGACAGCAGGTTCATGATGGCGGCGTTCAGCGGGACGTAGAGCGACCGGAACACCATCATCAGCAAGAGGAAGGCGAGCAGCAGGACCATCCCGATGAACCACAGGATCCGGGCCTGCACCTGGGCGACGAGGTCGATGAGGATGGCGGTCTGCCCACCGACCAGCACCGCCGACGGGGCGATGGCGGTGCCGTTGAGCGCCTTGGGGATGACGGTGGCCCGCAGGTCGTTGACGAGGTCCTTGGTGGCGCCCTCGCTCGGCCCGGTGGTGGGCGTGACGGCGAGGACGAAGACGTTGCCGCACACGCCGACCGGGGTGACCCGCTGCACGCCGGAGGTGTTCAGCAGGGCACCGCCGAGGGCCAGCAGCGCCTGCTCCTGGGGCTGGGTGGGCGTGACGGCGGCCTTCGAGCCGGCACCGCACGCCGACGACACGTTGGTGGCCGTGCCCGGCGTCGACGCCGAGGTGGGCACGCTCGTGGTCGGCGTCGCCGGGGCCGTGGTGGGGGCGGCCGCGGTGGTCGGTGCGCCCGGCGCGGCCGTCGTGGGCGCGGCCGCCGGGGCGACCGGGGTGGAGGGCGGGGCGACCGAGGTGGCGGTGGTGGGGGTTGTAGCCGTCGAGGCGGCGGCGGTGCCGACCGTCGTCCCCGAGGTGCCGGTGGCCGGCCCGGCCGGGGCACCTTGGAGCTGGACGACGAGCAGCAGCGGACCGGTCGAACCGGCGCCGAACGCCTTGGTCTGCTGGTCGAAGGCGATGCGCTGGGTGCTGCCCGACGGCGCCGACGAGTCGTCGGGCATGCCGAGGTCGATGTGCAGCAGCGGGAAGGCCAGCGCCAGCAGGATGACGAGGGTGACCACGGTGAAGATGGCGGGGCGCTTGGCGATGGCCCCCGCCCAGCGGGCCGAGAACGACGCCCGCATCGCCTCGTCGGTCTCCTCCTCGGCCGGCTTGTGCCACGGGAGGCGCAGCGCGTCGATCTTCGGTCCGAGCAGCCCCAGCACCGCCGGCAGCAGCGTGAGCGCCGAGCAGACCGTCACGGCCACGAAGAGGGCGGCGACGATCCCGAGCCAGGTGATGTAGGGGATGCCGATGACGAACAGCCCGACGAGGGCGATGCAGACGGTGATGGCGGCGAACAGCACCGACGAGCCCGACGTGGCGATGGCGTTGCCGACGGCCGCCTCGACCGACATGCCCCGACCGAGGTTCTGCCGGTAGCGGCTGACGATGAACAGCGAGTAGTCGATGCCGACGCCGAGACCGATGGTGGTGGCGATGATCGGCGCCACCGACCCGATCTCGAACCTCGACTCGAGCAGCACCACGGCCATCGACGAGACCATGAGGCTGAACAGCGCGTTCACCAGCGGCACCGCCATGCCGGTGACCGACCCGAGCGCCACGAGCAGGATGATCACGGCCAGGCCCAGGCCGATGAGGTCGGCGTACTTCGACAGCCCGCCGCTGTCCGAGTTCAGGGCGTCGACCACCTCGCCACCGAAGGCGACCTGCACGCCGGCCTGCGTGGCCGGCGCCACGGCCTGCTGCATCTGGGCGATGACGTCCTTCGGGATGGCGTCGAAGTCCTGGGTGAAGACGAGGCTGGCCTGCGCGAACTGGCCGTCGCCGGAGATCGGCGAGGCGAGCAGCCGGTCGAGCGGCACGTTCGTCCCCGGGACGGGCTCGCTGAGCGGCTGGCCGTGGTCCATGGCCTGGAGCGCGGCGTTGACCTGGAACGGGTTCGACACCGAGCTGACCGACGGGACCTTGCCGAGCGCGGCCAACGACGACTCGATGGCGGCCTGGTTGGCCGGATCGGTGACCTTGCCGTTGGGCGTGTGGAACACCGCCACCGCCCCCGGGGCGGCCAGGGCCGGGGCGTTCTCGATGAACAGCTGGAGCGCCTCGTCGGAGGGCGCGCCCGGGATGGAGAACGAATCGCGGGTGGTGCCCCCCGAGGCCTTGGCGGCGACGCCGATCACGACGGCCAGCACGAGCCAGGCACCGATCACCCACCAGTGGCGGCGGGCCGCGCCCCTCCCCAGTCGCTCGAGCACGCTCGGTCCCCTCTCGATCGCTCCGCCGGTGCTCGGAGCATAGGGCCCCGCCCCACCCCCGACCGGGAGTTGATCGCAGCCGAACGGGCCCGCGTCGGCCGGTGCTCAGGCGTCGCCGGAGCCGGCCGCGTCGAGGCGGGCCTTGGTCTCGCTCCAGGTCGTGATCATGGTGGCGAAGGCGGCGGGGTTGTAGATGTCCTCCTCGTAGCTCCACTGACCGCGGCCGGCGTACTTGAGGAGGGTGAAGTTGTAGGCCTGGTGGCACGACCCGTCACCGGGGTCGACCATGCGGTTCCACACCTGGCAGACGACCCAGCCGCGCTCCTCGTCGATCACGTGCCACTCGACCGGGAAGTGGGGCATGTCCGAACCCGGCCAGGTGGACATCGTCTCGGTGATCCACCGGCGGATGGCCTCCCGCCCGCCGAACGTGCCGTAGTGGTGCTCGACGTAGGTGGCGTCCTCGGTGAACAGGTCGGCCCAGCCGTTCCAGTCGCCGGTGGTGCCCGCCACCAGGGCCGCCCGCTGGTACTGCTCGAAGGCGTCCTCGAGCTCGTCTCGACTCCAACGACCCATGGGTGCTCCTCTCGCCCCGCCGGTGGTGGCGGGTCAGCGGTCGGCCGGTGGGGTGGCGTGCGACGCCCACCGGCGGGTGGTGATCAGGTCGGCGACGAGCGCGGTCCAACCGGTCTGGTGCGACGCGCCGAGACCGGCGCCGGTGTCACCGTGGAAGTACTCGAAGAACGGGATGAGGTCGTGCCACGGGCCGGGCTGCTGGAACCGCTCGACGTCGCCGAGCACCGGTCGGCGGCCGTCGGGTCCCTCCAGGAACAGGGCCACCAGCCGCCGGGCCAGCTCGTCGGCCACCTCGGCCAGCGTGACCTGGTGCCCGGACCCGGTCGGCAGCTCGACGGTGTAGTCGTCGCCGAGCACCTGGTGGTAGCGCCGCAGGGCCTCGATGACGAGGAAGTTGACCGGGAACCACACCGGTCCCCGCCAGTTGGAGTTGCCGCCGAACAGCCCGCTGGTGCTCTCGGCGGGCTCGTAGGCGACGGTCGCCCGCACGCCGCCGACCTCGACCACCGCCGGGTGCTCGAGGTGGCGCCGCGACAACGAGCGCAGCCCGTACGGCGAGAGGAACTCGTCCTCGTCGAGCACCGCCTCGAGCACCCGGCGCAGCCGCTCGGGGCTCACGACCGACAGCAGCGACGCGTCCCGGTTCGGCGAGTCGGTGATGCGCCCGATCGCACCGGCGTACTGCGGCCGGTGCTGGACGAACCACAGCGCCCGCTGGGCGAGGTCGGGCAGCTCGGCGAGGTCGGCCGCCTGGGCCACGGCCATCGCGAACAACGGCACCAGGCCGACCATCGACCGGACCTTCAGCGGGACGACCGTGCCGTCGCGCTGGCGGATCACGTCGTAGTAGAACCCGTCCTCCTCGTCCCACAGCCCGAGCCCGTTGATGGCCGAGGCGATGAGGGCGAAGTGCTCGACGAACTTCACCGCCACGTCCTCGTAGGCGTCGTCGTGGCGGGCGAGGGTGACGGCGATCTCGAGCAGGTCGAGGCAGTACATCGCCATCCA
The DNA here is from genome assembly GCA_046331175.1 of Acidimicrobiales bacterium. Taxonomy (GTDB): domain Bacteria; phylum Actinomycetota; class Acidimicrobiia; order Acidimicrobiales; family Acidimicrobilacustridaceae; genus JAWKIW01. Next base: position 195,745 of record JAXLRI010000003.1, on the reverse strand, counting down.
GCCCGAGCCGTCGGACTGCTCGTACACGCCGTCGACCGGCAGCTGCTCCGAGCGGTTGAACGGTCCGATGTTGTCGAGCCCGAGGAAGCCACCCTCGAAGACGTTGTTGCCCTCCGCGTCCTTCTGGTTGACCCACCAGGTGAAGTTGAGCAGCAGCTTGTGGAAGATCCGCTTGAGGAAGCGGACGTCGCGCCGCCCGTCGATCTCGAACACCCGCATGGCCGCCCAGGCGTGCACGGGCGGGTTGACGTCGCCGAAGTTCCACTCGTAGGCGGGCAGCTGGCCATTGGGGTGCTGGTACCACTCGCGGCACAGGAGCAGCAGCTGGTCCTTGGCCAGCTCGGGATCGATGTGGGCCATGGCGACGCAGTGGAAGGCCAGGTCCCACGTGGCGAACCACGGGTACTCCCAAGCGTCGGGCATGAGCAGCACGTCGGCGGCGTCGAGGTGGCGCCAGCCGGCGTTGCGCACCTGGGCGTGACCGGGCGGTGGCGGGGGCTGGGCGGGATCGCCGTCGAGCCAGCGACCGACGTCGAAGCGGTACAGCTGCTTGGACCAGATCAGCCCGGCGAAGGCCTGCCGCATGACCTGGCGCTCGTCGTCGGTGGCGTCGGCGGGCGCCAGCTCGGCGTAGAAGGCGTCGGCCTCGGCCCGGCGCTCGGCCATGACCGCACCGAACCCACGCCCGACGTCGGCCCGCTCGACCACCGTCGGGTCGACGGTGGGGACCCGCACGAGGCGCACCCGCACCTCGGCCTCCTCGCCGGGTCCGAGGTCGACCCGGTACCACGCCGCCGCCACGGTCCCGCGACGGTCGGGGTCGACGGTCGGCGCCCCGGTCACCACGTGGTCGCCGATGCCGTCCTTCGGGTGGGCCGTGGTCGGCGTCGAGCCGTAGAGGCGCTCGACGTTGGTGTCGTTGTCGCAGAAGAGGAGGGTGGGCGGCCGGCCGTCGGGACCGGGGCCGACGGTGAGGGCGAGCGGCTCGAGCCGCGGGTGGTCGACGGTCACCAGGTCGTCGCCCGCCGCCGCCAGCACCGGCACCACCTCGCCGTCGCGCCACGACCACGTGTTGCGGCACCAGAGCTGGGCCAGGACGTGGCAGACGTCGCGCTCGGGGCCGGCGTTGCGGACCGTGACCTGCATGCACAGGTCGTCGGGGTCGGCCTTGGCGTGGTCGACGGTGACCTCCCAGAAGCGGTCGCCGTCGAACACCCCGGTGTCGACCAGCTCGTACTCGGGGTCGCCGAACCCCCGCCGGCCGTTCTCGTCGCGCAGCTGCTGGTACGGGAACTCGGCCTGCGGGTAGTGGTACCGCCATCGCAGCCACGAGTGCGACGGCGTGGCGTCAAGGTGCCACCAGTGCTCCTTGACGTCCTCGCCGTGGTTGCCCTCCTTGCCCGTCAACCCGAACAGCCGCTCCTTCAGGATGGGGTCGCGGCCGTTCCACAGCGCCACGCCCAGGCACAGGTTCTGGCGCACGTCGCAGACGGCCGCGAGCCCGTCCTCGCCCCACCGGAAGGCGCGAGACCGCGCCTCGTCGAAGGTGGAGGAGCGCCAGGCGTCGCCGTCGGCGCTGTAGTCCTCGCGGACCGTGCCCCACTGGCGAGCGGCGACGTAGGGCCCCCACCGCCGCCAGGCGTCGGCCCGCCCGGGGTCACCGGGGTCGAGGCGATCGCGCTCGGAAGCCACGGGTCAGGTCGGCGGCGTGCTGGACGACGAGGAGGACGAGGGCTTCGTCGTCGAGCTCGTCGACGACGAGGTGGTCGTCGACGAGGACGACGTGGTGGTGGGCTTCGTCGTCGTGGTGGTCGACGACGTGGTGGTCGTCGACGACGCCGTGGTGGAGGTCGTCGACCGGCTCGTGGAGGTGCTCGACGACGACGAGGAGGAGGTCGACGACGAGGACGACGTGGTGGTGCCGGTGGTGGTGCCGTCGCTGCCGCGGGTGAGGGCGACGGCCACGAGCACCACGGCGACCAGGACGATCACCGCCACGAGGATCCAGAGCCAGGTGAGGCTGCGCTTCGGCTCGGCCGAGGGCGGTGGGCCGCCTCCGTACGGGTCGGCGCTCGGCGCATACGGGTCCGCGGCAGCGGCAGCCCCCGCCCCGGCGGCGACACCCCCGGCCGCAGCCGCGGGCATGGCGACGGTCGGATCGACGACCGGTTCCGACGGCGTCGAGCCGGCCGCGCTCGTCCCGCCGACCGGATCGACGGGATCCATCTGACCCGTCGGCTCGTCGGGGTCCCAGCCGCTGGCGGCGCCGTCGGGAGGTGGTGCGTCGGTCATGGGCGGGCAGCCTACCGAGGACGGCCGGCACGGACGGGGGGAAGGCACCCGTCGGGCTGCGCCGGCCACGACGACGAGCCGATGGACGACGAGACCAGGACATCCGGGCCCGGGCGTTCGAGGTCCCCGGGGGGACGGGCCCCGGTGCGTACCCTCGGTCGGGTGACTTGCATCCCCCCGCCACCAGCCGGGACCCTGGTGCCGATGCCCTCCCCCGCCTCCCCCGCGCCCGTCCGACGCCACCGCACCGCCCGCCGCCTCGGCGTGGCCGCCGTGGCCATCGGCCTCCTCGCCGGCGCCTGCGCCAAGACCGACCCCCAGGTCAGCGCCGGCGGCCCGTCCTCCAGCGGCGGGGCCTCGTCGACCGAGGGCGGTGCGTCGAGCGGAGGCGAGGTGGCCAGCGGCGCCCCCGCCGTCGATGTCATCCCCGGCATGCCGCCGGTCCCGAACCCGTCGAACCTCTACAGCGAGATCGGGCCCTCGAACCTGAGCCCGGCCACCGCCGGCGCCAAGCGGCTCGTGTACGTCCCCAACGAGCGCAGCGGGAACGTGACCGTCATCGACCAGGACTCGATGAAGGTGATCGACACGTACCCCACCGGGTTCATCCCCCAGCACGTCGTGCCGTCCTACGACCTCACCACCCTGTACGCGCTGAACAACAACGGCAACAGCATCACGCCGATCGACCCCACCACCGGCAAGCCGGGCAAGACCTTCGCCGTCGACGACCCCTACAACCTCTACTGGACCCCCGACGGGAAGAGCTCGATCATCGTGGCCGAGGCCAAGCAGCGGCTCGACTTCGCCGACCCGAAGACGCTGAAGGTCCAACAAGAGCTGCAGACCGACTGCGACGGCATCAACCACATCGACTTCTCGATCGACGGCCGCTACCTCGCGGCCACCTGCGAGTTCGACGGGTCGATCATCAAGGTCGACGTGGTGAACCGGAAGGTGCTGGGCAAGCTCACCCTCAAGAAGGACGACGTCTTGTCCCAGCCCCAGGACATCCGGGTGTCGCCCGACGGCAAGACGCTCTACGTCGCCGACCTCAAGTCCGAGGGCGTCTTCACCGTCGACTTCGAGTCGTTCGCCCAGACCGGCCACATCAAGACGGGCGTCGGCGCCCACGGCCTGTACCCCAGCCGGGACGGCACCAAGCTCTACGTCATCAACCGCGGCACCCCCCTCGTGGGCGGACCACCGAAGGGCCAGGGCAGCGTCAGCGTGGTCGACTTCGCCACCAACCAGATGACGGCCAACTGGCCCGTGCCCGGGGGTGGGTCGCCCGACATGGGCAACCTCAGCGCCGACGGCACCAAGCTCTGGCTCGGCGGTCGGTACGACGACGAGGTCTACGTCTTCGACACGGTCAAGGGCGAGCTGATCACCCGCATCAAGGTGGGCAAGGGCCCGCACGGCCTGACCGTGTGGCCCCAGCCCGGGCGCTACAGCCTCGGCCACACCGGCAACATGCGCTAGCGACCAGGTCGCCGGCGCCGCACCCCACGACGCCCTCGGCCGCTCAGGGCCGGCGGGCCGCCCGGGGGTCGCGCCCCGTCCAGGCCAGGAACCGCTCGGTCTCGGTGGCGTCGGGCGGCGGCTCGACCGCCGGCCCGAAGGCGCCCTGCGGCCCGCGCACCGCGTCCTCCGGCAGGGGGTCGATGTGGCGGTGGGCCAGCTCGACGACGTCGTCGGGGACGTCGACGGCGATGCCGGCCGTCGAGCCGATGTCCCAGGCGTGCACGTAGAGGTCGATGGCGGGGAAGGCCAGCCGGTCGGCGACCGTGCGGCGACCCATCGGCGTGTCCATCTCCAGGTCGAGGTCGGCGCCCTCGAGGGCCGATCGGGCCCGGCCGGCGATGGCCCGCCAGTACGCGACCGGCTCGTCGGTCACCAGGTCGGCGGGGCGGTCGAACTCGGGCCAGGTGGGCTGCTCGCCCTCCATGACGCTGATGCCGAAGGCGATCGACGAGCCGAGGTGGCCGAGGACGTCGAGCGACGTCCAGCCCTCGCACGCGGTGGGCCGGTCCCACGCCTCGGCCGGGAGGCCGGCCACCACGGCGTCGAAGGCGTCGAGGCCCTGGTCGAACAACACGTCCACCGATGCGGTCATGCCCCTCTCCCTACCACGCCGGCTCGGGCCTCATGCACGGGGGCTCCACGGCGCGCCGGCGGCCTCAGCGGAACGTCATGTAGGTGCCCGACGGCTTCGGCTCGGGGGCGGCGAGCAGCCCGCGGGCGCGCAGGATCGGCATGACGCCCTCGGCGAACCAGTACGCCTCCTCGAGGTGCGGGTAGCCCGAGAGGATGAGCTCGTCGAAGCCCAGGGCGGCGTACTCGGCGATGCGGTCGGCGACCTCGGCGTGGCTGCCCACGAGGGCGGTGCCCGCACCACCCCGCACCAGCCCGATCCCGGCCCACACGTTCGGATGGATCTCGAGGTCACCGCCGGCGTGGGCCAGCTCGGCCATGCGGGCCTGGCCCACCGACTGGGTCGACGCGAAGTCGCGCCGGGCGGCCTCCACGGCCTCGGCGGGGATCCCGTCGAGCAGGCGCTGCGCCTCGGCCCAGGCCGCGTCGGCGGTGTCGCGGGTGATCACGTGGAAGCGGATGCCGAACCGCAGCGTCCGCCCGTGCACCGCGGCGAGCGAGCGCATCCGCTCCACCCGCTCGGCGACCATCGACGGGGTCTCGCCCCACGCCAGGTACACGTCGACCCAGCGGGCGGCGATGCGCTCGGCCGCCGGCGAGGCGCCGCCGAAGTAGATCGGAGGCAGCGGGTCGGGCACCTCCCGGGTGGTCGCGCCGCGCACGTCGTAGTGCTCGCCCTGGAAGTCGAACGGCTCGCCCGACCACGCCCCTCGCAGGACCTCGAGGAACTCGCCCGTCCGCTCGTAGCGGGCCTCCTTCGACAGGTGGTCGCCGAACCGGGCGAGCTCGACCGGTTCGGCACCGGTCACCACGTTCAACCGCAGGCGGCCGCCGGACAGCCGCTGGTAGGTGCCGGCCATCTGGGCAGCGAGCGTGGGCGAGAGCAGGCCCGGGCGGAAGGCGACGAGGAACTCGAGGCGGGTGGTCTCCCGTAGGAGGGCTGCGGTGGTGAGCCAGGCGTCCTCGCAGTACGTGCCCGTCGGGGTGAGCACGGCGTCGTAGCCGAGCAGGTCGGCGGCCCGGGCCACCTGGGCGAGGTAGTCGATGCCCGGCTCCCGGCGGGAGTGGTCGTCGGGACCGGCGACGACGTCGCGCGAGTCGCCACCGGTGGGCAGGAACCAGTGCACCGAGATCGCCATGGGCGAAGTGTGGCCCGCCGCCTCCCTCACGATCGAATGCCGCCCGGCGTCGGCAGGCGTACCGGGGACCGTCGTCGAGGCTCGTGGGCCGCCCGATCGGGTGCTCGTCGGCCGATCAGCCGGCGTGGGCGGCCGAGCGCACCAGCACGGGCACCTCGGACCGCAGCACCACGTCCATGGTGATGGAGCCGGTGGTGAGCCGTGCCACACCGGCCCGGCTGTGGGTGGCCATGGCGAGGATCGACCGCGGGTGGGTGGCCGTGAGGGCGACGATGGCCTCGGGCACGTCGTGGCCGGGCATCACGGACAGCTCGGCACCGTGCTCGACGAACGGCTCGACCAGGCGGGCGACGCGGCGGGCCACCTCGGGATCGTGGGTGAGGCTGTGCTCGTCGCCCAGGTCGACGTGCACCATCGTGCAGTCGAGGTCGAGGACGGACCGCCAGGCCTCCGCCTCGGGCAGCACCTCCTCGGAGGTGCGGCTCCCGTCGAGGCAGACCAGCAGGCGATCGGGGTCGAAGAACTCGGTGGGCGACCAGGCCGGGCCGAACAGCAGCACGGGGGCGTCGACCCCCCGGATCACGTCCTCGGCGATGCTGCCGTGGACGGCCTTGCGCAGACCCGTGCGGGCGTGGGTGGCCATGCACACCAGGCTCCCCGGGCGGTAGCCCACCGACTTCACCACGGCGTCGGCCGGTCGCTTCTGGGCGTCGATCCAGACGTCGACGGGCTGTTCGCTGATCTCGACCGCCCGCTGCTTGAGCCGGTCGATGGCGGCCACGCCCCGGACCTCGGCGCTGGTCAGCAGGAGCAGGCGCGCCCCCACGACGCGGGCGAGGTCGGCGGCGTACACCGCGACGTCGCGCGACTCGCCGGAGCCGTCGAAGGGGACGATGACGTGGTCGTACAGCACGGTCAGCCGATCGGGTCCCAGGTGTCGGTCTGCTTGTCGTAGGCCAGCCACGCCTCCCGCTTGGCGCTGAAGACGACGTAGGTGTCGCGCTGCTTGTCGTAGAACGGCTCGGTGGGCCGCTGCCCGGCCGGGGGCCGCGGCAGGTCACCACCCAGCTCGCGCAGCATCTCGGCGGCCTCGTCGCGGTGCACGGCCGGCGGCCCGGCGGTGACCCCGGTGTCGGTCCGGATGATCATCCGACCGAGGTAGAAGCCGTCGATGACGTACGTGTTGGCCGCCATGTCGGCGGGCTGGCGGTGGCCCTTGGTCACCTCCATGATCCCGAAGGCCGGGACGTACCAGAAGCACGACAGCCACGAGCCCACCCAGTTGACCAGCCCCCGCACCAGGGCCTTGCCGACCCCGGGCGGGCGCCCGTCCCAGCCCACCACGCGCAGGCCGACGAGCAGCTTGCCCGGCGACCAGCCGTACTGGGCGACGAGCACCACCTGGGTGATCACCGCGTAGAGGAAGCTCACCACCGCCACGGCGGCGAACGCGCCGGGGCTCCCCGCCACCTGGCTGCCGGTGACCACGGTCTGGCCCCGGGCGTTGGTGCCGGTCTGGCTCACGATCCGGACGCCGAGCAGCGCTCCGAGGCCGAGCACGACGATGGACGACAGCACCTGGTCGAGCAGCCAGGCGCCGACGCGCCGACCGATGACCCGGGTGGGATCGGTGCCGCCGCCGGAGCGCAGGAGCGGGCTGGTCACGGCCGCCGCGTCACGCCGGGACCCACCAGGCGGGGCCCTGCGCCAGGAGGTTCCACGACGGAACGGGGTCGGGCGGCTGCTCGCCGACCCCGATCTCGAGCAGCTCGACCACCTCGGCCGGCGACAGGAGGCGCAGCCGGCGCGGCAGGTCGTCGACCCGCTGGTGACGGTAGGCCCGCGGATCGCGTGTGACCACGACGGTCACGGGGTCGGACAGGATCGCCAGGGCGAGGGTGGTGGCCGCCTCGGCGTCGAGGTGCTCACCCTCCTCCCCGTGGCGCAGGAGCTGCACGAGCGCCGCCACGTCGGCCTCGGCGGGGGCGTCGTCGAACTCCTCGATCGGCGCCACGAACCCCACGTTCCAGTCGGCGTCCTCGCGCCGCAGCACGGCGTCGCGCGCCTCGGCACCCGCCACCAGGTACCAGCCGCAGCGGTCGCGATCGGCGTAGAGCCGGATGCGGGCCGCCGCCAGGAGCAGGTCGCGGCGGGCCGCGTCGTCCTCGGCGTCGGGCGACCAGAGCCCGCCCAGCGCCGCCGCCATGTCCCGCAGGACGTCGGGTGCGACCAGCACCACCTCACCGCTCGACGTCATGTCCGCCAGCGCCGTCATCAGCCACCCCCGTGGATCGAGCCGGTTCGCCGCGCCGAAGCGTAGAGCGCGGGGCGACCCCGCGGTGCCACGGGCGACGTCACCCCGCTCGCCGCAGCCCGCCCCGGTCGCCGCGTGCACGACCGGCCGGGTCGCGGCCAGCCGATAGGGTGCGCGTCCACGGAGCCGTGCGAGGAGGACGAGCGGATGAGCAAGATCGTGGTGGGCGTGGACGGCTCGGACGGCGCCCTGGCGGCGCTGCGCTGGGCGTTGGACGAAGCCGCCGTCCGCTCGGCGCAGGTGGTCGTCGTGGCGGCGTGGCAGTCCTCGGCCGTCGCCGGGCTGGCTTCGGTCGGCGCCTTCCCCGCCCGCGACCTGATCGAGCAGTCCGCCCGCGACCGCCTCGACGAGGTCGTCGCCGCCGAGGGCCTCGCCGATCGCGACGACGTCACCGTCACGCTCGTCGAGTCGTCGCCGGCGCCCGCGCTGCTCGACGCCGCCGCCGACGCCGACCTGCTCGTGGTGGGTTCGCGCGGCCATGGCGGCTTCGCCGGCATGCTGCTCGGGTCGGTGAGCCAGCACTGCGTGACCCACGCACCGTGCCCGGTCGTCGTCGTCCCGGCCCGCGCCTGACCCGGTCCGACCCGACCGCTCGTCGAGCCCCGACGCGCCGCGGAGCCACCTCTGGTTGGCTCTCCGGCCACCTGCGGGCCGGGAGGATCCCACCCGCCCCACCGAACCTGTGCAAGGCTGCGCGCCTCGCAGTAACCCCCTTTCTGGAGGACAGATGAACCGCAGGGAACTCGTGCTCGCCCTCGCCGAGCGCACCGAAACCGACCGCAAGACGGCCGACGCCTTCCTCACGGCGTTCGTCGACGTGGTCACCGAGACGGTCGCCAAGGGCGATCCGGCCGTGGTGTCGATCCCCGGCTTCGCCAAGTTCGCGAAGGTGCAGACGAACGCCCGCATGGGCCGCAACCCCGCCACCGGCGAGGCCATCAAGATCCCGGCCCGCAAGAAGGCCCGCATCACCCCGCTGAAGGCGTTCAAGGACGCCGCCCTCACCGGGAAGCTCCCGGCCAAGAAGGCCGCCCCCGCCAAGAAGGCCCCGGCGAAGAAGGCCGCCCCGGCGAAGAAGGCCGCCCCGGCGAAGAAGGCCGCCGCCAAGAAGGCCCCGGCGAAGAAGGCTGCTCCGGCGAAGAAGGCCGCCAAGAAGCGCTGATCTGGCGACGTCACCCGACGTCCGAGCTGTCGAGGGGCCCCGGCGCACAGGCGCCGGGGCCCCGACGCGTCCGGCCCGACCGCCGCCGGCGATCGGCGCGCCGAGGTGGACGGTGGCTCGGCTCAGCGGCCGGTGACGAGCCGCACCACGCGGGCCGTGAGGTCGCGCTGAGCTACGGCGGTGCCGGCGGCCGTGCCACCGAGGGCGATGCCGCCGGTGCTGGTGGCCGTCGTGGGGAAGGTGCCGAGGCGGAGGAGGTGCCCGGCGCCCGGATAGGTCACGTGGTGGTCCGCGGCGGCCGCCGGACCGCCGGACCGCGAGGCCAGCACGGCGGCGGCCATGCGACCCGAGGGCCACACCTGGTCGTCGTCGCCGCTGACCAGCAGCAGCGGCACCGGGATGCGCTCGACGAGGATGCGGGCGGCGTCCACCGCCTCGGCGTCACCGAGGGCTGGCTCGTAGGACCGGGTGAGGTGCATGACCAGCGGGTGGCGCGGATCGACGCGGCCGTGGTGGCGGAGGGCCTGACGCGCCATGTCGGCCATGAGCTCGCCGCTGCTCGCCGCCAGCGCGGGCTGGGCGGCGCCGGCGAGGGTCCACGCCGAGACCCCCGGGAGATCACCGTCGTCGCCGAGTGCCTCCCAGGTGACGTGGGAGGGCGACAGCGCCACGATCGCCCGCAGGGGAAGCCCGTCGACGGCGGCCGCGGTGGCGAGCAGCCCCTCGGCGCCGCGCGAGATGGCCAGGGCCGTCACCGGCCCGGCCACCGCGTCGTGCCCGGCCAGCCAGGTGATGGCACTGGCGAGCCGCTCGAGGGGGATCTCGGCGAGCTGGGAGGGAAGGCGATCGGCGTTGAAGTAGGCGGCGACGAGCGCGGCGGCGCCGTGGGATGCGAGGACGGCGGCGTCGGCCGACATCGAGTCGAGGCCACCCTCGGAGCCCGGGAAGAGCACCACGCCGGGGACCGGGCCGCCGGTCCCGTCGGCGGCGCCCGGCGGGAGGAACAGCCGGGCGACCAGGTCGCCCTCGCGCACCTCGCGCGTGACGACGCCCTCGGCCGCAGCCCGGCGCACGAAGGTGGTCGTGACCGACCGGCCGCCGGTCTCGGCCCGCAACGAGAAGCCGGCCGGACCCCACGGCGGGAGGTACAGGTCGGGTGCCTCGCCGGCGCTGTCGAAGGCCATCGACCACAGCAGCCCGTCGCCGTCGACGCCGGCGTAGGCGCCGTCGACCGGGGCGTCGGCCGTGGCGTCGACCCCGCCGTCGGCCCTGGCGGTGAAGGTCGCCTCGCCGTGCCAGACGTGCCCGCCGGCGTCGACGGTGTCCAGCGACACCACGACGGGCGTGCCCGGGTCGGCCCCCTCCACCACGATGGCCAGGGGGTCGTCGAGACCCGACGTCGGCGGGTCGACCCGGACGGCGAGGCGACCCTCGGAGGGCCGGGCGTGGGACGGATCGGCGTCGACCTCGTCGGGCTGCAGCCCGTCGACCAGCACCGGTGGCGCGTCGAAGCCGGCGGTGAACCAATCGGGGAACCGCAGCGTGAACACCATGGTGAGCCCGAGGAGCGAGAACGGGATCACCCAGTAGCAGGCCACCGACAGCGGCTGGCCGGCGTCGGCCACGGTGGCGTCGCCCTGCACGAGGGGTGGCACGGCCGAGACGAGGGCCATCACCGACATGCAGCCGAACCACACCCAGCTGAGCAGCCGGTTGACGTAGACGAACCCCGGGTTGTCCCACAGCGACGGATCGGTGGCCGCCTTGGCGTAGTCGAGGGTGAAGGGCCGGCCGACCAGGATCGAGCCGAGCACCACCAGGGCCAGGCCGGCGTTGCCGAGGGGTTGGATCCACCGGGCGAGGAAGGCGTCGCTCGCCACGAACGCCAGGCCGAGCAGGACGACGAAGAAGACCAGGGTGCCCAGCTCGAGCACCATGGGCCGACGATGGCGCGCCAGGGTCCCGACGACGATGACGACGCTGAGGCCGAGGGCGACCGCGACCGCCACCCGGAACGAGGCGTTGCCCACGAGGATCCAGTAGAGGATCCACGGGGCGAAGCCGACCACCCAGGCACCGGCCCCGCCGCCGCGGTGGGCCGCCGGGTCGGGAGCGACCGCGGCGACCTCGGAGGCGCCGGTCCCGGCCGCGGCTCGCGACGGTGCCGTCGCCGGCCTGGAGTCCTGGGAGCCCTCGGTCACGGAGCGCTGCGCGCGCCGCGCAGCAGCCCGCCCGGTCGGGGCCCCTGGTCGATGCCGTCGCGCAGGACGACCTGCCCTCGCTTCACGGTGGCCACATACCCATGGGCCCGCTGCACGAACCGCCGGGCGTCACCCGGCAGGTCGTGGACCATCTCGGGCCGGTCGAGGTGCAGGTGCTCGAGGTCGATGAGGTTGACGTCGCCCACCATCCCCGGCGCCAGCACGCCACGGTCGCCGAGGCCGAAGAGCGTGGCGGTGTCGAGGGTCATCTTCTTCACGATCCACTCGAGCGGGAGCCGGCCCTCGGCGCGGTCGCGGACCCAGTGGGTGAGCATCGTGGTGGGGGTCGACGCGTCGCAGGTGGTCCCGCAGTGGGCGCCGCCGTCGCCGAGGCCCCAGCCGCTGGTGGGGTGCAGGAGCATCTCGCGCACGGGGTCGAGGTCGAACCCCGAGAAGTTGAGCAGCGGGCGCATGAGCAGGGCCTTGCCGTCGTCCTCCAGGAGGCGCTCGTAGTACACCTCCATCGGGTCGAGGCCCCGCTGCCGGGCCTCGGCCGCGATCGAACGGTCGGGTGACGGCTCGTAGTCGGGCACCGCGTCCATCGGGAAGACCCGCTCGGGGTCGAGGAACTGGGTCATCACCGGATCGAGGTCGCCGACCTCGGCGAGCAGCGCCTCGCGGAAGGCCGGGTCGCGCATGGCCGCCACCTTGTCGGCGAGCGGCAGCAGGCCCACCTTCGACCACGACGGCGCGTACGAGAACGGGTGGAACGTCTCGAGGCCGAGCAGCAGGTTCACCGGTCGCCCCGCCACCTGCGGCCGCACCTCGGCCCCCTCGGCGGCCGCGTCGCTGCACAGGTCGAGCATGCGTCGCCAGGCATCGGGGTCGTGGTCGTTCTGGGTCAGGACGAACACGACCGGCCGGCCGATGGTGGCCGCCAGCTTGCGCATCCACGCCATCTCGCGGTCGGGCGCGGCCAGGTCCTCGCCGAGGGCCCCCGCCGGGGCCAGCTCGAACACACCGGCGCCGAGCTCGCCCAGGGCGGCACCGATGCCGAACAGCTCGTCCTCGGCAGCGAAGGTGCCCGGGACCGGCTCACCGTCGATGGCCATGTGGGCGATGGTGCGCGAGGTGGAGAACCCGAGCGCCCCGGCCGCCACCCCCTCCTTGACGATGGCGGCCATCGCCGCGATGTCCTCAGGCGTGGCCGGCTCGTTCTTGGCGCCCCGCTCCCCCATCACGTAGGCGCGCACCGCTCCATGGGGGACGAGCGAGCCGACGTCGAGGGCCAGGGGGCGCCGGGCCACGGCGTCGAGGTACTCCGGATAGGTCTCCCACGACCAGACGATGCCCTCGGACAGCGCGGCGCCGGGGATGTCCTCGACGCCCTCCATCAGGCCGATCAGCCACTCGTGGCGATCGGGCTCGACCGGAGCGAAGCCGACCCCGCAGTTGCCCATGACCACGGTGGTGACGCCGTGCCAGCTCGACGGCGTCAGCAGGGGATCCCAGGTGACCTGGCCGTCGAAGTGGGTGTGGACGTCGACGAAGCCGGGCGTGACGACCAGGCCGTCGGCGTCGAGCTCCTCCCGACCCCCGCCGTCGACCCGGCCGACCTCGGCGACCACGCCGTCGGTGATGGCCACGTCGGCGGTGCGGGGCTCGGCCCCGGTGCCGTCGACCACGGTGCCACCGCGGATGACCAGATCGTGCATGTCGACAGCCCCCTCGGGTTCGTGACCCCCGCCCGTCGAGAACCTGTTCTCGTCGCCCTCACCCTAGGGGACACAGCGACGACGACGGCCGCGTGCGCCGGCGATCAGCCGTCGGCGAGCACCTCGTCGACGGCGACCGCCCGGCCCTCGTCGATGGACCGGTGCGCCGCCACGCCCACCGCCACCGACAGCAGGCCATCGGCCAACCCGACGGCGGGCGCACCACCGGACCGCACGGCGGCGAGGAAGTCGAGGTGCTCGAGGTAGCTCGACCCGTGGTGGAAGCCCTCGTAGGCGACGCGCTCGTCGTGGACCTCCTCGGTGCGCACGCCGGGACGACCGCGCTCGCGCTCCCCCGCGCGGAACGTCGACGACGGCAGGAAGGCCTCGACCTTGCCCCGATCGCCCACGACGAGCAGCTCCTCCTGGTGCTCGGAGGCCTCGGCGAACATGCAGAGGTCGAGCAGCGCCCGCGCGCCGCCCTCGTAGTCGACGATCACGTAGGCGTTGTCGAGGATGTCGGGGACCTCGCCGTCGTAGACCTCGTCGAGGTGGTTGACGTCCTGGCCACCGGAGGCGAGCACGCGGACCGGCGCCGCCCGCAGCACGTGGGTCATGAGGTCGAAGAAGTGGCAGCACTTCTCGACCAGGGTCCCCCCGGTGTTGCGGTTGAAGCGGTTCCAGTCGCCGACCTTGCGCAGGAAGGGGAACCGGTGCTCGCGCACGGCGCACATCACGGGCCGACCCACCTCACCGCCGTGCACCGCCTGGACCAGCCGGGCGACGGGAGGCATGTAGCGGTACTCGAGGCCGACCCACACAACGCCGGGGCGCCCGTCGGCGGCCTCGATCACCCGCCGGCAGTCGGCGACGGTGGTGCACAGCGGCTTCTCGACGAGCACGTGCACGGGGGTGGCCAGCACGTCGAGCAGGACGTCGACGTGGGTCACGTTGGGTGTGGCGATCACGACGGCGTCGCACAGGCCCGAGGCCAGCAGCTCGTCGTGGTGGTCGAACTCGGCGAGGTCGGGTGCGCCGGTGAGCTCCTTGGCGAACGCGCGCGACGACGGGGCCGGGTCGGCGATGGCGGTCACGGTCGCCCCGGGCACGGCAGCGAGGTTGAGCATGTGCTCGATGCCCATCATCCCCGAGCCGATGATCCCGTAGCGCAGGTCGTCACCGGCCACGAGCACCTCCCGGGTCGACACGTCGGGCGGATCGGGGCCGGATCGCCGGTCGTCGCATCGACCTACTGTACGGAGCCGTGCCCACCGACCCCGACCCCGACGACGACCTCGACCTCGGCCTCGTCGGCGACCTCGACCCCCGACCTGACGGCGACCTGGGCCTCGGCCTCGTCGACGCCCGACCGCGACGGCTGCACCCCGCCCTGGCCCCGGTCGGGCCGATCGGGTTCGGGTGCTGGCGCTTCACCCACGACGACGCCGACACCGCCCAGGGCGTCCTCGAGGCCGCCCTCGACGCCGGGCTGACCCTCGTCGACGCCGCCGACGTCTACGGGCTCGACTGGGGCGGCACCGGGTTCGGCGCCGTCGAGGAGCTGCTCGGCCGCGTGCTCGCCCACGCACCCGACCTGCGCGACCGCATGGTCCTGGCCACCAAGGGCGGCATCCGTCCGGGCGTGCCCTACGACTCGAGCCCGGCGTGGCTGCGCCGGGCGTGCGACGACTCGCGGCGGCGGCTCGGGGTCGAGGTCATCGACCTCTACCAGGTCCACCGACCCGACCTGCTCACCTCGCCGGCGGCCGTCGCCGACGCGCTGGCCGGGTTGGTGGAGGTCGGCGCGGTCACGGCGGTCGGGATCTCGAACCACACGCCGGCACAGCACGCCGCCCTCCGGGCCGCGCTGGCCGAACGGGCCGTGCCCCTGGCCACCTCGCAGCCCGAGCTGTCGCTGCTCCACCGCGACCCGCTGCGCGACGGCACGCTCGACCGGTGCGCCGCCGATGGCGTCGTGCCACTGGCGTGGAGCCCCCTGGCCGGGGGCCGGATCGCGGCGACCGACGGCCCGCCGGCCGCGCTGGCGACGGCGCTCGACGAGCTGGCGCGCCGCGAGGGCGTCGACCGGTCCGCCGTCGCCCTGGCGTGGGTGCTGGCCCTGCCGACCCGACCGGTGGCCATCGTCGGCTCCCAGCACCCCGATCGGCTGCGCTCGGCCACCGGTGCGCTCGGGGTCCACCTCGACCGCCGCGACTGGTACCACCTGCTCGAAGCCGCCGACGGGGAGCCCCTGCCGTGACCGAGACCGAGACCGACATCGACGCCCACGCCGACGCCGCCGAGCGCGGGAGCGCGCCCGACCCCGCCACGACGACCGAGGCCACACCGACCTCCGTCGGGCGCGGTCCCGTCGAGGTCGCGTGGTTCTCGGCGCTGTGCGACGACGACACGACCCGCCTCGGCGACCCGGCGGCGGCGCTGCCGTCGTCGTGGGCGCACTGCCGCGACATCGCCGTGGCCGCCGAGGCCGCCGGCTTCGACGATCTCCTGCTCCCGTCGGGCTACGCCCTCGGCATCGACGGCACCACCTTCGCCGCCGGCCTGGCCCCGCTCCTGTCCCGCCTGGACCTGCTGCTCGCGGTGCGGACGGGCGAGCTGTGGGTGCCCCAGCTGGCCCGCCAGGTCGCCTCGCTCGACCAGATGCTCGGCGGCCGGCTCCGCATCAACATCATCTCGTCCGAGCTGCCCGGCGAGGCGCTCGCGTCCGAACCCCGCTACCGGCGGACCCTCGAGGTCATGCAGGTCCTGCGCGCCCTGCTCGACGGCGAGCCGGTGGCCTTCCACGGCGAGCACGTCGACGTCGAGGTCGACCCGCCCCGCGTCCGCACCGTGAGCGGCCGTTGCCCACCGCTGTACTTCGGCGGCCTGTCCGAGCCCGCCCGCGAGGTCGCCGCCGAGGCCGCCGACGTCTACCTGATGTGGCCCGACACCCTGCCGGGGGTGGCCGCCACCATCGACGACCTGCGCGCCCGGGCCGCCCGCCACGGCCGCACGCTGCGGTTCGGGTACCGCGTGCACGTCGTGGTGCGCGACACCGAGGCCGAGGCGCGCGAGGCCGCCTTCGCCCTCGTCGCCGGCCTCGACGACGAGGACGGCCGCCGCATCCGCGAGCGGTCGCTCGACGCGTCGTCGGCCGGCGTCCGCCGCCAGGCCGAGCTCCGCGACGCCGCGTCCGACGAGGGGTTCGTCGAGGAGCACCTCTGGACGGGGATCGGTCGGGCCCGCTCGGGGTGCGGGGCGGCCATCGTGGGTGATCCCGACCAGGTGCTGGCCAAGCTCCTCGCCTATCGCGAGCTCGGCATCGACGCCTTCATCCTGTCGGGCTACCCCCACCGCGACGAGCTCGACCGCTTCGCCGAGGCGGTGCTCCCCCACCTCGACCACGCGCCCCTCCCCCGCTGAGCGGCGCCGACCGGCCCCCATCCGTCCTCGGACGGACCAGACCGGATCAGCCGGTGCCGGCCGGGGCCGGCACCGGGCCCCCATCGGCGGCTGGTGCGGCGGGTGCGGCGGGTGCCGTCGTCGACGTCGACGTGTCGGGCGCGGCGGTGGTGGTCGTCGACGCCCGGGGATCGGGTCCGGACGCGGCCTCGAGCATGGCCGGGCCGAGCCAGTCGGCGACCCACAGGGCGGCGTCGTCGATGAAGTGCAGGCCGTCGGGCCGGGCCTTGTCGATGCCGCCGACGTTCTTGTCGAACGTCCCCGACGGGCAGACCTTGCCGTGCAGGTCGAGCAGGGTCACGCCCTGCACCTTCGGCAGGATCGTCGTGTTCAGGGCGTCGATGCGGCCGTTGTCGAAGGCGCCGGTGCGAGCGATGGCGAAGCCGGCCCAGACGTCGCCGGTGCACGGCGCGGTCATCCACACCACCCGGGCGCCGCCCGCCGCGAGGGTGTCGGCCGCCGCCTGGTACTGGCCGAGGAGCCAGCCGTCGAAGGGGGCCTGGCCGATGTGGGCGTAGGTGCCGCCCCACTCGGGCCGGGAGCGGTCGGGCAGGTCCCAGGCACCCGTCAGCACCAGCACGATGTCGGGGTGGAACTGGGCGACCTTGTCGGACCAGGAGGCGCGCCACTGCTGGCAGGTCTGGCTGTCGACGTTGTGCGGTGGATCGGCGTTGGTGGTGCCGCCACCGGCGAGCCCGCAGCCCACCTGGGCGGCGTTCCACACCAGGGCGCTGCCGGTCCGCTTGCTCCACAGCTCGAGCGCCCGGCCCAGGTTGGAGGCCACGGAGTCGCCGATGATGAGCACGCGCGGCACCGCCGCCACCTGCGCCGGGGCCGGAGCCGGGCGAGCGGCGGCGACCGCGGCGCCGAGGGTGGGATACGGGTCGTCGGCGGGGAGGTCGTCCACGGCCGGAGCCAGCGCACCGGCCGACGCGGCCACCTTCCGGACCATGTCGTCGTAGCCGTAGCGGTCGCGGGACTGGCCGGGGACGGTGACGGTGACCAGCTTGGCCCCCGTCGAGCTGAGCAGGTCGGCGACCGCTCCACCCTCGCGCTGGAGGACCTCGGGGGTGAGGGCCATGAGCTGGGTGTTGACGAGCGGCAGGAGCACCACCACCGTGTCGGGCTTCAACGCCTGGAGCTGCTCGCCCCACGCCTGGCTCCACCCGGCGCACGTGGACTGGTCGGTGCGGAACTCCAGGCCGATCTCGCCGCGGCCCCGCCCGCACTCGGCGATGGCGGTGGTGACCGCCATGGACCCCGGCGCCGCCGCCGCGGCCCACGCCGCGAACCCGTCGGCGAAGGCCGAGCTGTTCGGCGAGCCGACGACGAGCACCTTCTGCGGCCCCGGGGGCGCGGTCACCGGCACCGGCGTGGTGGGCGGGCCCACCTCTGCGGGGGGCGCCGCCTCGGGGGCGGCGACCAGGTCGGGGGGCGGCGCCGACGGGGCGTCGGCGAACGACACGAGCGACCGGGCGTCGACCGGGGGCACGACCACCCACGTCACGAGGAGCAGGAGCGCGGCGACGGCCGGCACCGCCACCAGGGTGCCGTGGGTGCTCAGGCGCCGACCGGAGCGGATCGGGTGCTCGAGCAGCGCGTACGACAGCACCGCCAACCCGATGGTCACCGCCAGGCGCACGGCCAGGAGGGGCCAGAACGACCACCCGGTGCGCTCGGCGCTGATCACCAGGAAGACCGGCCAGTGGTACAGGTACACGCCGTAGGAGATGATCCCGAGCAGGCGGAGCGGGGGCAGGGACAGGAGCAGCGCCACCGGGCTCACGGCCGCGGGCATGACCGCGGCGAGCAGGACCGCGCACGTCAGCGAGGCGTAGAGGGCGAAGCCCCCCTGGTACAGGCCGTCCGACCGCTGGTCGATGACCACCCAGCACACGACGCAGGCCGCCAGCGCGGCCGTCCCGACGAGCCCGACGACCCGCTCGATCGTCCGGCTGGTCACCAGGCGGTCGCGCACGGCCGGCGTGCGCACGACGACCGCCAGGAGGGCGCCGAGCAGGAGCTCGGCGGCTCGCGTGTCGGTGCCGTAGTAGATGCGATCGGGGCTCATCGGGACGACGAACGGGAGGGCGATCGACGCGACGGCCAGCGCGGCGAGGATCGACGAGAAGACCGAGCGCGACCAGCCGGCCAGGCGGAAGACGCCCCACACGAGCAGCGGGTAGAGGAGGTAGAACTGCTCCTCGATCGCCAGGCTCCAGAAGTGCAGCACCGGCGAGGGGGCGGCGAACAGGTCGGCGTAGGAGTCGCCGGCGAACAGGAACCGCCAGTTGGCCACGTACAGCACCGTGGCCGTCAGGTCGCCGCGCAGCCGGTCGACCTGGGCGGGGTCGAGCAGGAAGCGGCCCGCCACCGCCACCAGGACGACGGTCGCGGCCGCGGCCGGGAGCAGCCGGCGCACCCGCCGCGACCAGAACCGCCCGAGGGCCACCCGTCCGGTGGCCGCTCGCTCGGCGAGCAGCAGCGACGTGATGAGGAACCCCGACAGCGTGAAGAAGGTGGACACGCCGAGGAAGCCACCCGGCATCCACGTGGCGCCGGCGTGGAAGAGCAGCACGGCGGCCACGGCCAGGCCGCGCAGACCGTCGAAGGCGGCGATGTAGGGCAGCCGGCCGCGACGGGCGTCGCCCTCCTCGGCCGCGCCCGGCTCGCCGACCCCGACCACGACCGGCGCGCCGTCCGGGACGCCGGACGCGCCGGCGCGCACCGCGCCGGCGTCGTCGGCTCCTGGCCGCGTGGTCGTGCTGGTCAACGTCCCGACTCCCCCTGCGGTGCGGCCGACCCGGCGGTGCGGCGGACCGGAGCGGCGGCGGGCCGACCCCGGCGATGGCTGCACCGCCTGCGCAATCTACGCCGGGCCCGGCCCCGGTTACCATCGGCGACCGGAGGTCGCCATGTCCCTGCAGCCCACCACCCCGGTGCCCGTCGGCTCCCGCGCCGTCGACGCCGAGCAGCCCGAGCCTGCGGCCCCGGCCGGACCGGCCACCGACGTCCTCGAGCGGGTCGACGAGCTCCCCGTCACCGGCGACGGCGACCACGAGCGGTTCGCCCACATCATCCGCAAGGACGACCAGATGAAGGCCTACGTCCTCGGCGAGCCGGTCACCGCCCTGTGCGGCAAGACCTGGGTCCCGAGCCGCGACCCCGACCGCTACCCGGTGTGCCCCACGTGCAAGGAGGTGCTCGCCACCCTCCGGGGCGGCGGCGCCTGAACCGGCAGGTCAGGTCGAGCGGGTCGATCGCGCCGAGCGGCGCCGCTCAGCGCCGATCCGGACGGTTCCGACCCGCGGCCCCCTCGCCACCGGCGGCGACGAGGGTGCCCGGTCAGCGGGCGGAGGTGTCGCCGCCGATGACGTCGGGACGGTCGAAGCCCTGGGCCTCGCAGAGGCCGTAGTACACGTCGCGGATGAAGCCGGCGTCGATCACCAGCTCGACGTTGCCCTCGGCATCGAGGTTGAGGTTGGCGCCGTAGATGGCGAAGAACACGTCGGTCATCTCGGTGTTCTCCTCGGGCACGGTCAAGGTGTGGACCGACCCGGCCGGCTCGAACAGGTAGGAGCCGGCCCGGTTGACCTCGGGGTACTCGCGGTACTTCCAGCTGCCCGCCAGGGTGAAGGCGAACACGCTGCCGGTGTGCTTGTGGGTCTGCACCACCATGCCGGGCTGGAACTTGGTGCGGATCACCCACAACCCCTGGTCGATGTCGACCTGCAGGAGCTGGAGCAGGCTGCCGTCGCCCAGGTCGACGAACGGGAGCTCGCTCTCGCCGCGGTGGATGGCGGAGGGGATGTCGATCAGGCTCATGCGGCCATCAAACCACGCCGGGCGTCGCTGCGCCGGGCCCGGCCGCGGGGCGTTCAGGCGTCGAGCGGGATCACGAGCACGCGCTGGGGACCAGGCTCGTGGGTGGTGACGTGCCCCGGTCCGGTCAGGTCGTCGGCCAGGGCCACCGAGCCGGCCGGCAGGGTGCGCACCTCGCCGTCGCTCACCTCGATGCGGACCCAGCCCGTCAAGAACACGACCAGCTGGCGCCGGGGGGCGTTGTGCCAGCCGGGGATCTGGCCGTCGCCGTCGACCCCGACGAACTCGACCCGGTCGACCGACAGCGCCTCGGACACGAGCAGCGGCGGCACGCCGTGCTCGGTGGCGGCGAGGGCCTCCGGCAGCGCGACGTCCCGCAGGTGGGTCTCGCCGTCGTCACCGGTGACGATGTGGACGTAGTGGACGGGCGGGGGCGCCGCTCGCACCTCGGGACGGCCGTCGCTCATGGCCCCACCTTGGCACCGGGACCGACCCCGAAGCACCCCGGCTTGAACCGGGTGGGCCCGCTCCACCACCGTGGTGACCCGGCCCGACCTGCCGTCGCCGGCCGCACCACCGCCTGGACGAGGACGACCCATGCCCGTGAGCGACCCCACCCCTGCCCTCCCCCGCCGCGAGCGGCGCCGCCTCGCCACCGCCGCCGGCCTGGTCCTGCTCGCAGGCCTGGCCGCGTGCGGCAAGGACGCCACCCCGTCGTCGTCGCCCTCGACGTCCCCCGCCACCACGGTCGCCGCGACCACCGGCACCACGGCCGCGGCCAACCCGCTGATGGCCCACGGCGATCCCGAGTCGAACACCGGCGTGCCCGGCCCGGGTGGCTCGACGTGCATCTCGAAGGCGCCCGGCGAGGTCTACTCGGCCTCCGAGGCCTTCATCCGCTTCAGCCCCGAGACCATCTGCCCCGGGTTCGTCACCGTCACCGTCGGCACGCCCGTCACCTTCGACAACCGGGACACGGCCCCCCACGAGGTGAGGATCACCCGCGGCGCCGCCGCCGACGCTCCCGTGGTCGCCTCCCAGACCGTGGCGCCCGGCCAGCAGTGGGCCCAGTCGTGGTCGGCGGCCGACAACCTGGCCTTCCGCATCGATGCCATCCCCAGCTTCGTGGGGACGATCACCGTCACCGGGTGACCACCGGTAGGATCCCGGGCTCGGCGGCCCGGGCGGTGGTCGACGACGGTGACGACGGCGGTGGCGACGGCAGCGCGGAGGGCGCACGGGTGGAGGCGATGACGGTCCAAGCCGAGGCAGCGATCGGCACGGCGACGAGCACCGGTCGCGACCGGCGCGTGCACCGCGCCGCGGCGCTCGTGCTGGCCCTGGCCGTCCTGGCCGGCTGCCAGCTCGTCGACCGCTCCGACGGCCACCACGTGCAGCGGGTGATGATCGTCGGCGACTCGGTCATGTGGGGTGCCGCCCCGGCCATCGACAAGGCGTTCTCCGCCTACGGCGTCGAGGTCAACTACGTCGGGCTCGCCGCCACCGGTCCCCTGTGGAACGACAAGCAGTGGCTGGCCTGGGTCAAGGACCGGTTGTCCACGTTCAAGCCCGACACCGTGATCTTCGAGGCGTGCTGCCTGTACCCCGGCGCCGCCTGGCCCGCGCCCACCGGCGGCGGCCAGCTCTACGTCAACAGCCAGGGCGTCACGGTCCAACCCGACACGCCGCTGATGTTCACCGAGTGGGACAAGGCGGCCCGCGAGCTGGTGGCCGCCGCCCGCGCCGCCGGGGCGACCCCGTGGTGGGTCACCCTGCCGCCGGCCACCGAGGCCAGCCGCTACTACGGCACGCTGATGCCCGAGCGCATGGCCCAGCTCACCACGATCTACCGCAACCTCGGTGTGCCGATCGTCGACTGGGGGGTGCCGGCCGCCTCCGACCCGTCGATCCGCTACCCCGACGGCATCCACTTCACCGACGCCGGCTACTCCGTCGTCGCCGACTACACCCGCCAGGCCACCACCCAGCTCGCCGACAAGCCCTGATCCGAGCGCCGGCGGCCGTCGTCGGAGTTCGGGGCGCCCCCGGCGGGGCTGGTAGAAAGGCCACGGCCGCGGAGCCGTCCTGGCCCGGGGCCGGCCCCCTCCGGGCGGCCGACGACGGAAGGAGCGAGCGGTGGACGCCGTCATCATCTACGAGACCCTCACCGGCAACACCGAGCAGGCCGCCCGCCTCGTCGCCACCGAGCTGTACCGCTACTCGGTCGACTGCCGGATCTACAAGATCGACGCCGTCGACGAGGAGCAGGTGGCCAAGGCCGACCTCGTCCTCGTCGGATCGTGGACCGACGGCGTGATCATCGCCGGGCAGCGCCCGGGCCGGGCCGGCAAGTTCAAGCACCTCCTGCCCGACCTCACCGGCAAGCGCTGCGTCACCTTCTGCACCTACGCCGTCAACCCGGGCAAGACCGTCGACAAGCTCGGCAAGGTGGTCGGCGAGCACGGCGGCGAGGTGCTCGGCGGGTTCGCCATGCACCGCAAGCACCTCAAGGAGCAGGCGGCCGACTTCGTCGAGCGCACGATGGCCGCCGTCCGCGAGGGCGCCAGCACCTGACCACGCCGGTGTCCGACCTCGGCATCACCGTCCGCGAGCTGACCGGGCTCGCCCGCGACGACGACGGCTCGGCCATCGTCGAGCTGCTGCTGAGCGACGAACCCGACCACCTCTGGGCGCGTCGGTTCGACCACCACGCCGCCCACCCGCCGACAGGACTCGTCGACGGCGTCCACCTCGAGCGCCGGTTGCTCGCCGTGCGCCTGCGGATCCTCGCCCCGGTCGACCACGAGCGCCAGCAGGCCGCGCTCGAATGGCTCCACGACGTGGTCGCAGCCACCAACGCATCCCTCGCCGACGACTGACCGGCAGCGGGACCGAGGACCGACCTCAGGTCGGCGGCGGGGGCGGTGGTGGCGGCGGCGCCGCGGCCGGCGGAGGAGGCGGCGCCGCGGCCGGCGGAGGCGGCGGCGCGGCCACCGGGGGCGGCGGTGCCGCAGCCGGCGGAGGAGGAGGAGGCGCGGCCACCGGGGGCGGCGATGCCGCAGCCGGAGGAGGAGGAGGAGGAGGAGGAGGAGGCGCGGCCACCGGGGGCGGCGATGCCGCAGCCGGCGGCGGAGGAGGCGGCGCGGCCACCGGGGGCGGCGATGCCGCAGCCGGCGGCGGAGGAGGCGGCGCGGCCACCGGCGGAGGGGGAGCGGCGGCCGGCGGCGGTGGGAGCTCGTCGGCGGCGGGCTCGGGCTCGCGCACCCGACGAGGCTCGCCCGGGGCGAGCGCCTCGCCGCCGCAGAACTGGCAGCGGGGAGCGTTGGCCGGGATCACGGCGTCGCACTCGCGGCAGCGGCGCTCGGCCACCTCCTCCCCCGCCCCGGAGCCCTGCCGATCGACCTCGACGATGACCCGCGCCAGGTCGGGATCGTGCAACCCGGACCGCTCGGCGACCAGCTGCCAGAGGCCCTCGGTCACCATGGTCAGCCGGGCGACCTGCTCGGCGAGGGCGGCGACGTCGGGACCGGGCAGGTTCGGGTCGCTGTCACGACGGCGCCGCTCGATGACCTCGATCTCGGGGTCGCGGAAGATCTCCCAGATGCTCACCCGTCCCCATCGGCCGCGAGGCCTCCGCTTGTGAGCCGTCGGCCCGGCCCGCCATCGGCCCGGCCCGCGCCAGGCCGGCCGGCGGTCACCGCCCGGTCGTCTCGTCGAGCAGCTCCCGCAGGACATCCGCGTGACCGGCGTGGCGAGCGGTCTCCTCCAGCAGGTGGCCGAGGATCCACCGGACCGTGACGGGGGGTCCGTCGTCGAAGGCCGGGCAGGGGTCGTCCAGCGCGAACCCGGCGAGGACGGCGTCGGTGACCGCCCAGGTCGCCCGGTAGCGGTCCCTCGCCCCGGCGAGCCCGGCAGCCGGGGGCGGATCGCCGGAGGGATCACGGCCGGTGAGCCGGTGCAGCACCCAGATCCGCTCGGCGTCGGCCAGGTGGTTGGTCAGCCACAGCAGCGACGTCCCGCTGACCACCGGGCTCCACCGCGCCGCGTCGTCGTCCAGGCCGTCGGTCTTGCGCACGAAGGACTCGCGCTGGAACTGGAGCAGCCCGACCAGCGTGTCGCGCTCCCCAGCGGCCAGCCGCGGTGGCTTCTGGTCCGGCATCGCCCCACCGTAGCGACGAGGCCCGCCGGGGGCGGCGGTGGCGCCCCCTGTGCACGCGCACCACGGCCGCCGGCCTCGGCGGCCGGCCGTGCGAGGAGGCTCAGGCGGTGCGGGCGACGGCGACGTCGGCGCCTGCGGCCGGCGGGGCCAGCACCGTCGGGCGGGGCGCGGTGGCCCACCCCGACTCCTGCACCTCGGCGTAGTGCTCGACGGTCTCCCGGGCGCAGTGCCGCCAGGTGAAGCGCTCGAGGACCCGACGGCGCCCGGCGGCGCCCAGGCGCGCCCGCAGCTCGGCGTCGTCGAGCACCTGCCCGAGGGCGGCGGCCAGCGCGACCGGCTCGCCCGGGGGCACCAGCAGCCCGGCACCGCCATCGGGTCCGATCACCTCGGGGAGCGCACCGCCGGTGGTCGCCACCACGGGCACCCCGCAGGCCATCGCCTCGACGGCCGGCAGCGAGAAGCCCTCGTACAGCGACGGGACCACGGCCACCTCGGCGGCGGCGTAGTGGCGCACCAGCTCCTCGTCGGAGATCCCCGACACGAACGTGACAGCACCTCGCAGGTCGAGGCGGTCGAGGGCCTCGGCCACCGGCCCGACCGGATCGGCCCGGGTGACGGCGACGAGGTGGGCGGCGGGCCGCGCGGCCCGGACCCGCGCCAGCGCCTCGAGCAGCGGCACCAGCCCCTTCAGGGGCACGTCGGCGGAGGCGGTGGTGATCATCCGGCCGGGCACCCGGTCCACCTCGGGTCGGGGGCCGAACACCGCGGGGTCGGCCCCCACCGGCACGATCGAGACCCGGTCGGCGGCCACGCCCATGTCGCGCACGATGTCGTCGCGCGAGGCGCTCGACACGGTGAGGATCCGCGGCAGCCGGGAGGCGACCCGCTTCTGCATCTCGATGAACCGGTACCAGCGCTCGGTCGAGGCCCGCCACCGCGGGTCGTCGAGGTGGTCGAGGGCCAGCCGCAGGTCGACGGTGAGCGGGTGGTGGACGGTCGCCAGCACCGGCAGGCCCGCGGCCTGCAGGCCGAGCAGCCCGGCGCCGAGCGACTGGTTGTCGTGGACCACGTCGAAGGCGTGGGCCCGGGCGGCGAGGAACCGCCGCGCCCGCATCGAGAAGGTGCGCGGCTCGGGGAACCGGCCCGAGAACATGAGGGCGAACTCGGTGACGTCGGGCCACGTGCGGATGCGGCGGTAGGCCTTCGTCCGGAACGGCCCCGGCGGCACGTACAGCTCGAGGCTGGGCACGGGGACCAGCTCGACGCCGTCGTCGACCTCGGCGTAGGGCGGCCCCGAAAGGACCGTGACGGTGTGCCCGAGGCCGACCAGCTCCCGGCTGAGCCGGCGGACGTAGACGCCCTGGCCCCCCGAGCGCGGGTCGCCGCGGTAGCTGAGCAGCGCGATCCGCACGGCCAACCCTGTCACCGATCGATGGCACATCGCAACCTGGCACACGGGGCGGAGCGGCGAGCGGCCCCGGGCACCACCCGCGGCCGCCGACCCCCACCGACGATCGCACGCGGACGCACCCGCGACCGGACGGCCGCAGCGACACCCCCACCCTGCGTAAGGTCGGCGCCGTGACCGCTTCCGACGACACGACCTCCTCCCGCACCGAGGCCGACGCGCCCGGCTCGCGCACCGATGCCCCGCGCCGCTACGAGGCCGACATCGTGCGCACCACCCACGGGGTGGCCCACATCACCGCCGACGACCTCGGGAGCCTGGGCTTCGGGCAGGGCTACGCCTGCGCGGCCGACCAGCTGCCGGGCATCGCCGACCACGTCACCAAGGTGCGCAGCGAACGGTCCCGGTTCTTCGGCGCCGGGCCCGGTGGCACCAACCTCCACAGCGACCTCGGGTACCTGGCGCTCGGCGTGCGCGAGCGGGCCGAGCGCATGCTGGTCACCCAGCCGCCGGAGATCCTCGAGCTGGTCCACGGCTACGCCGCCGGCATCAACCGCTGGTTGGCCGAGCACGGCACCGGCGACCTCCCGGCGTGGTGCCGCGACGCAGCCTGGATCCGGCCGGTCGAGGCCGTCGACCTGTTCGCCGTGTACGTCGACCTCGCCATCATGGCCAGCGGTCGCAACCTCGCGACCTTCATCGGCTCGGCCGCCCCGCCCGGCAGCGCCCACGACGACGGCGCCGCTCCCCTGGCCCCCATCGACGAACCCCACCTGGCGAGCAACGCCTGGGCCCTCGGCGGCGACGTCACCGACGGCGGCCGCGGCATGGTCATGGCCAACCCCCACTTCCCCTGGTACGGCGAGGGCCGGTTCTGGGAGTGCCACCTGCGGGTGCCCGGCGTGCTCGACGTCTACGGCGTCTCGCTGGTCGGCACGCCGCTCGTGCAGATCGGCTTCAACCGGCACGTCGCGTGGAGCCACACCTTCAGCCGCGGCCACCGGTTCACCGTCGCCAAGCTCGACCTCGTGCCCGGTCGACCCACCACCTACCGGTTCGGGGACGAGGAACGGGACATGGCCGCCACCACGTTCGCGGTCGAGGTCCGGGGCGACGACGGTGAGGTCGGCACCGAGCACCGCACGCTGTGGTCCACCCACCTCGGCCCGATGCTCGACCTGCCGTTCCTCGGCTGGACCGAGCCGCTCGGGTTCACCTACCGCGACGCCAACCTCGACAACGACCGCTTCCTCGGGCAGGTCCTGGCCATGGACCGGGCCACGTCGGTCGGTGACCTCGAGGCGGCCATCCTCGAGCACGACGGCCTCCCCTGGGTCAACACCCTGGCCGCCGACGACCAGGGCGACATCCTCTACACCGACTCGTCCACGACGCCGAACCTCTCCCCCGAGGCCCAGGAGCGCTTCCGGGCCAACGTGCGCGACGACCTCGTCACCCAGCTGCTGATGACCCAGCGGGTGGCGCTGGTCGACGGGTCCGACCCGCTGTTCGAGTGGGTCGACGACCCCGACGCGTCGAGCCCCGGCATCGTCGCGCCCCACCACCTGCCGCACCTGCGGCGGCGCGACGTCCTGTTCAACAGCAACGACCCCTACTGGCTCCCCCACCCGAGCGAGCAGCTGCCCGAGCACTCGCCGATGCTCGGCCTGTTCCACGACCGCGTGTCGTCCCGCACCCGGATGAACGCCCGGCTCGTCGCCGGCGACGGCCCGGCCGGCCCGACCGGTGCGGACGGACGCTGGCGAGCCACCGACGTGCAGGCCGCAGCGCTGGGCAACCACTCGCTGCTCGCCGAGGAGCTGCTCGATGCCGTGCTCGCCCGCCTCGACGGCGCTGGTGTCGTGACCGTCGACGGCACCGAGGTCGACGTCGCACCCGCCGTCCGCGCGCTGCGCGGGTGGGACCGGCGCTTCGACCTGGGCTCGGTGGGCGCCGTCGTGTGGCGCGAGCTGCTCGCCTCGCTGCCCGACGACGTCCTCGGTGACGCCGGTCCGCTGTGGGCGACGTCGTACGATCCGGACGACCCCGTCGCCACGCCGTGCGGCCTCACGCCACCGCCGGCCGAGGGGATCGACCCGCTCGTGCTGGCCCTCGGCCGCGGCGTGCGGGCCCTGGGCCAGGCGGGCGTGCCCGTCGACGCGCCGCTCGGCGACGTGCAGTGGGTGCTGCGGGGCGACGAGCGGGTGCCGATCCACGGGGGAGGCGAGATCGAGGGGATCGCCAACGTCGTCACCCCCGTCGGGGCCCTCACCCGCTCCGACCTCGAACCGGGGCCGCCGATGCCCCCGGCCGTGCCGGGCCGCACCGAGCGGTCGGGCCTGCACGAGGGCGGGTACCCGGTCACCTACGGGGCCAGCTTCGTGATGGTCGTGGGCTTCGGCGACGACGGGCCCGAGGGCCGGGGGCTGCTCGTCTACGGCCAGTCGACCAACCCGGCCTCGCCCCACCACGCCGACCAGGCCCACGCCTTCGCGACCAAGGACCTCCGGCCCCTGCGGTGGCACGACGACGACATCGCGGCCGACCCGGCCCACCGGTCCGAGCGCGTGCAAGGCTGAGCGGATGGTCGGCGCTGCGGAGCGGGACGACGAGGCGACCCCGGACGACGCAGCACGCGTCGA
This sequence comes from Acidimicrobiales bacterium, assembly GCA_046331175.1. Taxonomy (GTDB): domain Bacteria; phylum Actinomycetota; class Acidimicrobiia; order Acidimicrobiales; family Acidimicrobilacustridaceae; genus JAWKIW01. The sequence continues at coordinate 167,272 of JAXLRI010000003.1, read as the reverse complement.
CGCGACCCCGGACGACGCGAGCCCGGACGATGCAGCACGCGTCGACGCCGAGCCGATCGACGACGTCGCGACGGCCCCGACCGCGGCGATCGACCGGGTCGACGTCGACGCCGGCGATGCCGCCGAGCACTCCGGCGTCCCGGGGTGGATCCGAGCCGTCCCGGCCTTCCTCGAGCGCACTTGCGCAGTCGCCGCGGTGGGGGGCCGCCGGGCGCAGGGCGCGCTGAACGGGTTGCTCGGCCACGAGCTGCACGACATGGCGTCACCCCTCGCCGTCGACCTCGTGGTCGAGCCCTTCCCCGACCAGCCCACGCGGGGCCACCTCGTCGTGCTGGTGCACGGGCTCATGGCCACCGAGGACGTCTGGGCCTACAAGGGCGACCCCGGCACCACCTACGGCTCGCTGCTCGCCGACGCCCTCGACGGCACCGCCCTGTTCGTCCGCTACAACACCGGCCGCCGCATCGGCGACAACGGCGACGACCTGGCCGCCGCCCTCGACGAGCTCGTCGATGGGTGGCCGATGCCGGTCACCGGCATCACCCTCGTCGGCCACTCGATGGGCGGGCTGGTCGTGCGCAGCGCCGCCCACCACGGCACCGAGTCCGGCCGCCGCTGGCCCGGGCTCGTCGACCGGGTGTTCCTGCTGGGCGCGCCCCACAGCGGCGCGCCGCTCGAGTCGTTCGCCCACTACGCGGCGCTCGGCCTGGCCGCGGTCCCGCTCGCCTACGTCCGGGTGGTGGCCGAGGTCCTCGACCAGCGCAGCCACGGCATCAAGGACCTCCGCCACGGCCACCTGCTCGTGGCCGATCCCGGCACCGACGGCCACGCCGAGCCCGACCGCACCCCCATCCCGCTCCTCGAGGGAGCCGAGCACTTCGTGGTGGCCGGCCACGTCGGCCCCACCCCCGGCCACGTCGCCAGCCTCGTGCTCGGCGACTGGCTCGTCCCGGTGCGGAGCGCCCGCCGGGTGCCCGTCCCCGACGACCACGTGGTCGTCGTCCCGCGCCTCGGCCACATGGCCCTCATGCACGACACCCGCATCGGCGAGCAGCTCGTGGCCTGGGCCACGGGCCGCCCTGGACCGCTCGCCGCCTGAGCGCCGGAGCGCCGCACCGGGTGCGGCAGCACCCCGGCGCGGGCCGGCGACGGATCAGACGGTGGAGGAGCTGGGGGGCGCCGGCGCGCCGGCGCCGGCCGGCTCGAGGCTCAGGGCGCGGAAGGCGTCGACCAGCTCGTCGACCCCGGGGCCGTCGGTCAGGCCGAGCAGGTCCTGCTTGTTGACGTACATGGCGGCCCCGAGCTGCCGGCTGGCCTCGACCAGCCCGCTGTTGCCGTTGCCCGACAGCACCACCACCGGCGGCGACGGGCGGGCGGGCCGCCAGTTCGACAGGGTGGCCAGGCCCCGCGAGTCGGGCAGGCCGAGGTCGAGCAGGACGAGGTCGATGTCGTCGTGGCGGGACACCAACCGCTCGCCCTCGGCGCGCGTCTCGGCGTGCAGGAGCGAGATCCGCGCCGCCTCGTACGGCTCGAGGACGAGGCGCACCAGGTCGGCATCGGCGGGGTCGTCCTCGACCAGCAGGAGGGTGAGGTCCTTGGCCGCGGCCACCGACACCGGCGCCGCCACCGGCTGGCCCTCGTCGATCACGACCTTGTCGAGGTCGGGCGGCGGGCCCCAGTCGAGGGCGAACTGGTCGGCGAGCGGCTCGGCCGGCGCGTCCACGGCGGTCGGCACGAGGATCCCGCCGTCGGTGGCGGTCACGGCCGGCGCCACGATCGGCAGGTCGCGGGCAGCGCGCAGGGCCCGGGCGGTGATGATCCACTCCTCGCCGCAGCTCACGCACCGGTTGTGCGACGCCCGGCGGACCGGATCCATCGACTCGACGAGGCCGTAGGTGGTGCACACCGGGCAGCGGGTGGGAGCGCCGAAGGGCGGGGGCGACCCCGCGGGGTAGTTCACCAGGACGCGCGCGACGACGGCGATCTCGTCCTCGAGTCCGTCTTCGGTCGGCTCGACGCGCTTCTTGCGGAACAAGGCCATGGTGCTTCGCCGCGGTGGGATGCCGCTGGGACGACCCCCAGCCGTGGCCGGGAAGTCGCACCCAGTGTCGCACGAACGGGGCCGACATGCCGCTGCGACCACTGAAAGGGGCCGGACGGCCCATGTCGTTCTCGGAGGGACCAGCGGGCGGGCCGAGGGGTCCGCCCGGGACGGACCAGGCCGGGCTGGGGGCCGCGGACCGGCACGACCCCTCCCGCGCCCGGGCTAGCGTCGCCGGCCATGGCCGATGCCGTCGAGGAGTACCGGGTCGAGCGGGTGCCGTGGGACGGCCAGCGCCACGGCGCCGAGCACCTCGCCGAGGCGCTCAACGGCTTCGCCGCCGACGGCTGGTCGGTGGTGTCGGTGATCCCCACCAAGGCGGGCGCCTCGGCCAAGTCGCTCGTCCTCTCGTCGGGCACGGCCGACACCACCGAGCTGGCGGTGGTGCTGCGCCGCCTCACCACCTGAGCACCCCTTTCCCCGAGCCGCCGGCCGGGGCACCATGGGGAACCCGGCGAGGCGTTCGATCGTTCTCGTCCTGATCGCCCGGACCTCGTGGCTCGCGGGAGCCCGGGCGTCCCGGCCCCCCTCCTCCGTCCCGCGCCCGAGGCGCCGCCCCCCACGAGGCGATCCGTGACCGATCCGTCCCACCCGATGCCGCCCCCTGGACCTCCGAGCGGCGCCCCCGACCCGTCGGCCGGCTGGCCCGCGGCCCCACCGCCGCAACCGCCCGCGGTCGGCGCCCCCCCGGTGGGCTTCGGGAGCCCCCCGCCACTGCCGCCGGCCGGCCCGACCCCGGCGCCGCCGGCTCGGCCGCCCTCGTCGGGCCGAGGCGTGGTGCTCGCCATCGCCGCGGTGGTCGTGGCCGTCGCCCTGCTGGCCGGCGGCGTCCTCGTGGTGCGGCAGCGCTCGGCGAGCAGCGACAGCGCCGCCCCCGCCACCAGCGCGCCGTCGTCGAGCTCGTCGCCGTCCACCACCCGGCCCCGCACCGGGTCGGCGCCGTCGACGGGATCGGCCCCGGCCGACCCCGAGGCCATCCGCCAGCGGGCCGTCGAGCTGCAGCGCTACGTCGAGAAGGAGCGCGGGCTCACCTACAAGGAGCCGGTGGAGGTGCAGGTCCTCGACGACGCCGCCTTCAAGGCGCGCGTGCTGCAGGAGTTCGACAAGGACCGCGCCTCGCTCGAGCGCCAGGGCCGGCTGCTGCAGGCCGCCGGCCTCGTCCCGGCCGACACCGACGCCGTCGAGGCCCAGCGCCAGCTGCTGGGCGAGGGCGTGCTCGGCTTCTACGACCCGGTCACCAAGGCACTCGTCGTGCGCGGCACCGCGGACACGCCGTTCCTGCGCGAGATCATGGTCCACGAGCTCACCCACGCCCTCGACGACCAGCACTTCGACCTGAACCGACCGCAGCTGGCCGACAAGAGGGACGGCTCCGACTGGGGCTTCCTCGCCCTCACCGAGGGCAGCGCCCGGCGGGTCGAGTACGCCTACGTCGACCAGATGAGCGAGGCCGACCGCCAGCAGCTGCAGCAGGAGCAGCTGCAGCTCTCGATGGGCCAGCTCGGCTCGGTCGCCAGCACGCCGCTGGTCCTCCCGCAGCTGCTGATGGCGCCCTACGACTACGGCAACCCGTTCGTGCAGCACCTGCTCGACAAGGGGGGCCAGGCCCGCCTCGACGCCGCCTTCGGCACGCCACCCACCAGCAGCGAGCAGATCGTCGACCCGGCCCGCTTCGACGCCGGCGACGCCCCCAAGGCCGTCCCGGCCCCACCGGCCGACGGCACCATCGTCGACGACGGCGTGCTGGGCGCGCTGATGACCAGCTTCATCGCCAAGGGCGATCCGACCAGCGGCGGCATCGAGAGCCTGCTCGGCGGGCTGCTCGGCGGCACCGGCGGCGGCACCGGCGGCTCGATCCCGGGTGGTGACCAGTCGATGGACCAGCTGCTCAAGCTCCTGCAGCAGCTGCTCGCCGGCGGCGGCGACGGGACCGGTGACGGGTCGGGCCTCGAGGGCCTCCTCGGCGGCGGGACCCAGGGCGGCACCGGCGGCGGCTCGGCGGTGCCCGGCGACGACCCGCTCGGCGGCCTGGGTGGGCTGCTCGGCGGCGGCTCGGGCGGGTCCGGCGGCGCCGATGCCCTCAACAAGCTGCTGGCCCCGCCGCTGCTGAAGGGCTGGGGCGGCGACCACTACGTCGTCTACAAGAAGGCCTCCGGCGCCACGTGCCTGCGCTTCGACTGGGTCGGCGACGACGTGGCCAGCGCCACCGCCGCCAAGCAGGCCTTCGACGCCCGCGCCGCCAACGACTCGAAGGTCGTCGTGCAGCAGACGGCGCCCGACACGGTCCGCGTCACCAGCTGCACCGCCTGAACCACCGGCGCGGCCACGGCCGCCGTCCGGGTCACGGCACCGCCCGAACCACCAGCGCGCTGAACGGCGGCCGCCGTCCGGCGTCGCGCCCGCCGACCCCGTCGGTGGGGCGCGACCTCGGACCACCAGCCCGGCTCGCTCCGATCCGTCGGCACCGTGGCCCGGCCTGCGAAGATGCCCGGATGTGCTTCAGCGCCACCGCGTCGTTCGCCGGAGCGGCGGTGGTGGGCGCGTGCGGGGTGGCCACGCTGACGATGGTGCGCCGGGCGCGCGCGGTCCCGTTCGCCCTGCTGCCGTTCGGCTTCGGGGTGCACCAGGCCCTCGAGGGGTTCACCTGGCTGAACCTGGCCGACCGGCCCGGCGCGGTGCTGACCGGGTGGGCCGTGCACCTGTGGGTGCTGTTCGCCTGGGCCCTGCTCCCGATCTGGGTGGCGTGGGCGGTGTGGCTCCAGGAGCCCGATCCCGTCCGCCGGCGGTGGATGGTCCCCCTGGTCGCCACGGGGGGCCTCCTGTCGCTGTTCATGCTGTGGCAGGCCCTGCAGCCCGGCATCGAGGTGTCGGTCGTCGCCTCGAACCTCGCCTACCGCATGTCGTTCTCGCCGGCGTGGGAGCTGGGCGTTCCCTACCTCCTCGCGACGTGCCTCACCCCGATGCTCTCGTCGCACCTGTTCATCCGCGTGTTCGGCGTGGGCAACGTCATCGCGCTCACCACCGCCGCGCTGCTGAAGGCCGCCGACTTCTCGTCGATCTGGTGCACGTTCGCCGCCTTCTTGAGCATCCTGATCCTCGGCCACTACGTGCTGCTGCGGCGCGGCGGCGACCCGCAGCCCCGCCTCGACGTCCAACCGGCCTGACCGCGTCGACCGGCGATCCGCGGCGCCGTCAACCGGCGCCGTCGCCGCCGGGCTCCGGTCGGACCCAGCCCCGTCCCGGCTCGTGGCGCCGCACCACCCGCGCCGGTGCGCCGACCGCGACGCAGTGGTCGGGCAGCGAGGTGGCCACGACCGCTCCTGCCCCCACGACGACGTGGCGGCCGATGTGGACCCCGGGCAGCACGACGACGTTGTGCCCGAGCCACGAGCCCGAGCCGATGCGCACCGGCGCCTCGGGCTGGTGCTGGCGGGAGATGGGCTCGTCGAGGTCCTCGTAGCCGTGGTTCATGTCGGTGATGTGCACGTTGTGGCCCGTCCACACGTCGTCGCCGAGCTCGATCGACAGGTGGCCGATGACGCTGGAGCCCCGACCGATGAGGCAGCGGTCGCCGATCACCACGCAGCGCTCGGGCAGGTCGGGTTGGTCGGGCATCCACCCGGCGGACAGCACGACGTGGGGAGCGACCACCGTGTGCGACCCGATGTGGATGCCCGCCTCGTTGACGAGCGACTCGTACGGGAAGGCGATGATGCTGCCGTCGCCGAACGACCCGAACCGGCGAGCCCTCGGCGACCGCGGCCCGATGGCACCGAAGGCCTGGGCCCGGCCCCAGGCCCATCGCACCGCCTCGCCACCGTGCATCAGCACCGCGCTGCGCATGCGGTTGGCCAGCGTGGCGGCGGGTGGATCTCGATCGAGCACGGCGCGGACCCTACTGCCGCCCGCACGCCGCGCCCGATGCCGGCCGTCGCCGGTCGGACCACACCGCGGCGAGCCCGTCCTCGACCTGGCGCGGAGTGTCCACGTGCCGAACCGCTCGAGCGGGCCTAGAGGTACTGGCGGGGGTTGACGGCGCTGCCGTTGACGCGGGTCTCGAAGTGCAGGTGCGGGCCGGTGGACGAGCCGGTGGACCCGACGTAGCCGATCACCTGCCCGGTGCCCACCCGCTGGCCGACCGACGTGGCGACCTGGCTCTGATGGGCGTAGGCGGTGGACAGCCCGCCGCCGTGGTCGATCACCACGAGGTTGCCGTAGCCGCCACCGTTCCACCCGGCGAAGATCACGGTGCCGCCGGCGGCGGCGGTGATCGGCGTGCCGATGGGGGCGGAGATGTCGAGGCCGGCGTGGAGCCGCCCCCACCGCTGCCCGTACTCGGACGTGACGGTGCCGGCGCACGGCCAGGCGAGCCGGCCGGGGCGCGAGGACGGGGGCGGCGGTGCGGGGGCGCGCGTGGTGGGAGCGGCCCCGTCGCTGCTCGGCGGGGCCGCGCCGCCCGTGCCCGACGGCGTGGGCGCGCTGGATCCGGGGCTGGGGGCGACCGTGGTGGAAACCGCGGCCTGGCGGGCGGCGGCCTCCTGGGCGGCGGCCTGCTCGGCGGCGGCCTGCTGGGCGGCCTCGGCCTGGCGCTGGCGGATCAGCTCGCCGAGGGCGGCGTCCTCGGCGGCGAGCTGGTCGGACTCGGCGTGGACGGCCGCGATGCGGCGCTCGAGGGCCGCCTCGAGCACCTCCTGCTGCTGGCGGGCGGTGCGCAGGTCGGCCACTCGGGCCTCGACGTCGGCGCGCCGGGCGTCGGCCTGGGCCCGGGCGGCAGCGGCGGTGGCCTGCTGCTCCTCGAGCTCGGCGCGGGCGGCGGCGAAGCGGTCGACGGTGTCGGCGTCGTGGCCGGTGGCGGCCGAGGCGAGCGCCTTCCGGCGCTCCGCTTCGGTGAGGTCGTCCCCGGCGAGCAGGTCGTCGGCCATGCGGGCGTCGCCCCGGGGATCGACGTACAGGTCGACGGCGCGACGCCGGACCGCACCCCGGAGGCGCTCGACCTCGGCGATGGTGCGGTCGACGCCCGCCTGGGCCCGGTCGGCCCACGCCTGGGCCTCGTCGGCGGCGCGGGCGGCGTCGTCGGCCCGGGCCTGCTCGGCGCGCAGGTTGGCGTCGAGGGTGGCCATGGCGGCCTCGAGCTGGTCGTCGCTGGCGTTCAGGTCGCTCAGCTGCGCCGCCACCTCGGCCTGGCGCCGGCGCAGCTCGTCGCGGCGGGCCCGCTCCTCGGGCGTGGCCGCCGCTGGCGACTGCTGGGCGGGCGCGGCCACGGCGGCATGGGGGCCGACCCCGGTCAGCGCCACCACGACGCCCAGCGCGCCGACGGCGCGCCGCGCCGCCCCCGACGTGGACCTCGCCCTGCTGTTCCGACCGCCGCGTCGCCGTGCTCCGAGAGCAGCCACACGTACCTCCGACCCGTGCCGCGCTCGCACGGCACACCCAGCTGGCCCGATCTGGCCCGATCTGGCCCGATCGGCCGACATCGACGTCACCCGATCCGGATCGCTCCGACGCCCGCCGGGACGACCCGCCGTCACGAACCGCCGGGCCCCGTCATGCAAACGCAACACTGGCCCGGTTCCCGCAATGTAGTCGCAACATTCGTCACCCGTGCGCACCCCCGCCGATCGGCCCGGCCGAGGCGGCCGACCGAACCCCACCGGGACCGAACGTCGGTCGGGGTGCGCCGGTGGACCGTGGACCGGCGCCGACGGCCCGGCCGTGGCGCGGTCGCCGAGCGCTGGGCGTGGGGGCGCTCAGGTCGGCGGGGCGTCGCGCGGGAAGCCGTCCACCCGGCGCAGGACCACCCGCGTCTCGGTCTGGGTGGCCCCCAGCGCGGCCTTCAGCTCGGTCACGACGGCGTCGAGCCCGGCGGGGTCGGCGACCTGGACGCGCAGGAGGTAGTCCCACCCCCCGGTCAGGTGCACGGCGTCGAGCACCTCGGGGCGGCTGCGGAACGCCGCCTCCAGATCGCGGGCCGGCACGTCGTCGCGGCGACGGACCTCGACGGCGGCTTCGATCGGCCGCCCGACCCGGCCCGGATCGAGCTCGGCCCGGTACCCGACGATGACGCCGTCGCGCTCGAGGCGTCGCACGCGGTCGGCGGTGGCGTTGGGCGACAGGCCGACCGCATCGCCCAGCTCGCGCCACGACACCCGACCGTCGGCGGTGAGGATGGCGAGGATCCGACGGTCGACGTCGTCGAGGGCGGGGGGTTCGGCGGCCATCGACGCGAGACGCTAGCGCCGGAGCCGGTCCCGGCAGCCGGATCGCCGGCTCAGCGGATCGGCGTCGGCACCCGGGTCTCGAAGGTGAAGTCGGCCCCGGTCGAGAAGCGGGTCATCATGACCTCGTCGGGCTCCTTGGCCGGTTCGTGGCCGGTGGTCACCGTCCAGGCCAGCGCCGCGCCCGCCACGTCGGCGGGCTCGCAGCGGGCCGTGGGGTCGACGGCTTGCACGATGGCGTCGAGCGGCGCCGGGTCGTCGACCCGCAGCAGCGCCGGCCAGCTCCAGGGGCTGCGCTCCTCGAGCGCCGGTCCCGGAGCGATGGCGACGACCACGTGATCGCCGTCGACCAGGGCGGACAGGTCGACGTAGGCGCGGGGCCGCAGCGCCGGGTGCAGGCGGACGACCTCGGCGATGGCATCGAGGCTGCGATCGAGGTCGAGGGCCCGGCGGAGGCGGTCGGCCACCAGGCCGGCGGCGCCGATCATCTGCTTGCGACCGGCGGCGGCCGCCTCGTCGGCCCCGAACCGGCGCTCGATGGCGTCGAGGAAGGCCAGCACGAGGAGCTGGCCCTGCAGGCACACCTCCTCGCACACCAGCTGGAGCGTGTCGGCCGACAGCCACTCGTACGGCAGGTCCTCGACCAGGGGACGGTCGTAGTCGGTCCAGCCGTCGTCGCCCGGCCGGGGCTCGGGGCGATCGATCACGACGGCGGCGGCCGCCGTCCGGGCGATGCGCTCGGCGGCCTCGGGCACGGCGATCGGGTCGTCGGCGGGATCGATGGTGACGGTCCAGTGGCAGTGCGGGGTGCGATCGGCCGGAACGCGCGGCGGGCGGTGGAGGGGCCGCACCCTCGCCCGCGGGTTCACCGCGGTGGCGGTGGCATCGAAGGTGGGGTCCTCGATGGTGTGGCACATCGTGTGGACGAACTCGTCGCCCATGGGCTCGACGTCGAGCAGCGCACCGCACGAGTCGAGCCAGAACGCACCGTGGTCGGCGTCGTCGACCTGGAACCGGAAGTCCATGAACTGCGGCGGGCTGCCGATGTCGAGCTGGAGGTTCTTGAACATCGTCTCGACGTCGCCCGAGCCGAAGCCCAGGGCCCGCTGCATGCGGGCCGTGTAGATCGGGCTGGCCCCCATCCACTCGTCGATGGCGATCTCGCCCATCACCTCCCGGCCGTGGGGCCCGATGACGTGGGGCATGCCGGCCCGGTCGATCAGGTGGCCGCCGAGCAGGTACTCGCGCAGCAGCACGGCGAGCTCGTCGCGGCTGCGGCCGGCGAGGTCGGGGATCTCAGGCACGGGGTGGCTCCGGGCGTCGGGGCCGCGCCGGGCCTGCGGCCATCGACGCAGCCGGGTGGGACCAGGGATCAGTAGATCGAGAAGGCGATGATCGTGCCCACGACCACGTTGACGGTGGCGCTCACGATCACGGCCGGGTGGAAGCGGTCCTCGGCGAGGATGTCACCGAGCTTGCCCGGCGTCAGGACGTCGAGGACGAACCACGAGATCGTGAAGATGACGAACCCGAGGCCGCCGAAGATCAGCGTGTCGAACACGCCGGTGGCCACGTCGTCGGACGCCGCCCGGATCGACGCCAGGATGATGATGCCGATGCCGACGAGGGCGCTGGACAGGATCACGGTGGCGTTGACGTTGCGGTCCTCCCAGATCTGGGACCGCAGCTTGCCGGGCAGCAGCAGGTCGACGAGGACCCCACCCAGGACGAGCACGATGAGCCCGGCACCGGCGTAGGCAGCCGACTCGTAGAGGATCCTCCAGGTGTCGCTGAGGAACTCCGACATCTCCACTGCGAACATCGCTGCCCTCCTGTCGCGCCGACGACGCGGCGACGCCGGCGACCGGATCTGGTCAGGGATCGTAGGCGCACCCGTCGCGGAGCGCGGCCATCTGCGGACCGGGTCCGCGCCGTCCGACCCCCCGTCAGGTCGGGCGGAGGGCGAGGCGGAGGCGACGGACGTCGAGCGCCTCGCCGGTGGCCTCGTCGACCACGAGCGGCCGCACCTCGGCGCCGGTGTCCCGATCGACCAGCGCCAGCGGGTTGGGAGCGACATCGTCGAACATCCAGTCGTCGCCGAAGCGCCACATGGCAGCGAGCACGTCCCACAGCGCCCGACCCTTGTCGGTGAGGCGGTACTCGTACCTCGGCGGGTGCTCCTCGTAGGGCACCTTCACGAGCACGCCCTCGTCGACGAGGCGCCCGAGGCGCTGGGCCAGCACGGCGCGGGGGATGCCGAGGGCGTCCTGGATGTCGTCGAAGCGCCGCTGCCCCTGGAACGCCTGGCGCAGGACCAGCGGGGTCCACCAGTCGCCGAGCAGGTCGGTGACCCGAGCGATCGGGCAGGGCCACTCGTCGAACCGCGTCCGCCGCACCGCTCAGCTCCCCGCCGCGGCCACGCCGCGGGCCTGCTCGAGGGCGGCGACCGGATCGGCACCCGCCCGGCCCACCAGGTAGCAGGCCAGCGGAGCGGCGAGGCGCTCGGAGGCATGGGCGGCCACGCCGGCGAGGTCGAGGAGCGCGTCGACCGTCGCCTGGTCGGGCGCCTCCACGCCGAGGGCGGCGGCGAAGGCCGCCACGAACTCGAGGCCGGTCGGCTGGGAGGCGTCGTGATCGGTCATGGCTGCTCGCTCTCGGTCGTGACCGGGGTCGATCGGGTCCGGCTCCCCGTCACGATGCCACCGCTTCGATGCGGGCCTTGACGTGCTTGTGGTGGGGCGTGCCGGCGAAGGGGTCGCGATCGGCCGAGGAGGTGAGCTCGTTGGGCGCCACCCCGGTGACGACCTCGTCGCCCGCCGCCGAGGGGTAGGCCAGCCCGAGGCCGTTGGGCAGCGAGGCCTGGCCCGGCCACATGGTGTCGCTGAGCTCGACCACCACCTCGGCGGCGCCCCGGCGGGTGGTGACGCGAGCGCGCCCGCCGTCGACGATCCCGAGCCGGGCGGCGTCGTCGGGGTGCATGCGCAGCGCGCCGTCGGTGTCCTGCTTCCGCCACGACGGATCGCGGTAGATCGTGTTGGCGGTGAACGAGCGACGCTCCCCCGCCGCCAGCACGAACGGCCACTCGGGGTCGGCCACGCTCGGATCCTCGTCGGTCAGGCGAGCCAGCTCGGCGAGCAGCACCGGGACGTCGAGGTGGACCTTCCCGTCGGGGTGCAGCACCCGCCTCCACGTCTCGTCGTAGTCGTCGACGGTGAAGACGACGCCGGACGGCGAGGCCAGGACGGCGTCGAACAGCTCGTTGCCGTCGGCGAAGCCGGCCCGCCGCACCGAGTCGGGCGCCTCGAGGACGCAGAGCTGGGCCAGGCCGGCCACCACCGCCGCGCCCTGGTTCCCCGGACCGAGGGTGGGGCCGAGCGTCTCGTACAGGAGCACCGGCGTGAGCCCGGCGAGGTCGGGGCGGGTGGCGCCGAGCGAGAGCAGGGCGTCGAAGTACGCCGCTCGGCCTCGGGCGGCGGCCTCGTGGAGCGGTACCAGGTCGTCGTCGGTGAGGGCGCCGAGCGCCCGCACCAGGCGGGTGTGGATCTCGGCCTCGGGCAAGGTGCCGGGCAGCGGGTCGAGCACGGGCCGGCGGAGGTGGAAGGCGTTGCGGGGGAACTCGAGGTTGAAGAAGGTGGCTTCCCACTTCTCGAGCTGGCTGGCCGCCGGCAGCACGTAGTCGGCGTGCCGGGCCGTTTCGGTGAGGGCCACGTCGATGACGACCACGACGTCGAGGGCGTCGAGGGCCTCGCGCATCCGCACCGAGTCGGCCAGCGAGTGGACCGGGTTGGCCGACTCGACGATCAGCGCCCGGAAGCGGTCGCGGTGGTCGGTGAGGATCTCGTCGGGGATCACGTTGCACGGGACGAACCCGGCCACGAGGTCGTGACCGGTCACCGGCGTGGTGCGACTCGCGCCGCCGCCTCCACCGCCGCCTCCACCACCGAGGCTGGCGAAGCGGGAGTGCAGGTTCATGCCGCCCTCGATGCCGAAGCTGCCGACCAGCAGCACCACGAGCTTCTCGAGGTAGGACGACAGGGTCGAGTGCGGGGCCTGTTGGATGCCGAGGTCCTCGAAGATCGCCACCGACGACGCGCCGGCGAGGAGGCGGGCGAGGTCGCGGATCTCCTCCTCGGCGACGCCGGCCTTGCGGGCGAAGTCGGCGACGTCGACGCCGCCGAGGGCGGCCAGCACCGCATCGAGGCCGACCGCGTGCTCGTCGAGGAAGCCGTGGTCGATCAGGTCCTCGTCGACGAGCGCGGCGAGCAGCGCGGCCAGGGCGAAGGCGTCGCCGCCGGGCCGCACCCGCAGGTGCACGTCGGCCAGGTCGGCGGACTCGGTGCGGCGGGGATCGACGACGACCAGGCGGCGGTCGGGGTCGCGGGCGATCTCCTTCAGGACGGTGCGCGCCCGTGGGAAGCCGTGCGACTGCCACGGGTTCTTGCCCCAGAACACGGCGACCTCGGCGTGCTCGTAGTCGCCGGCGGTGTGGCAGCGGGTCCGGCCGAACAGCTGGCCGTCGACCCAGAACTCGCCGGTCTTCTCCTGGGCCAGTGCGTTGGACGTGTAGCGGATGCCCAGCGCCTTGCGCGTGGCCGAGCCGTGCGCCCCGCCGAGGTGGTTCCCCTGGCCGCCGCCCCCGTAGTAGAGGATCCGCTCGCCCCCGTGCTCGTCGCGCACCGCACCCAGGCGCTGAGCGACCTCGGCGATCGCGGTGTCCCAGTCGATCGGCTCGAAGGTGCCGTCGGGTCGGCGGCGCAGCGGCGTGTCGAGCCGGTCGGCGGCGTTCTGGTAGTGGTCGAGCCGCAGCGCCTTCTGGCACGTGTAGCCCTTCGACAGGGGGTGGGCCTTGTCGCCGCGGATGCGGGTGATGTGGCGATCGTCGTCGACCTGCACCTCGATGCCGCAGTTGATCGAGCACAGGATGCAGGCGGTGGGCTGCCAGCCGGTGCCGGCGGGCTCGTTGGACGGCTCGTTGGACGGCTCGGGCACGGGCTGCTCCTCACGCGGGCGCCGGCGCCGCCGGCAGTGGGTTCAACAAGAGAATGCACTCCGAGCCCGAGCGGCGCAAGCACCTCGGTGGCGCGGGCGGCAAAGATGCGCCGCATGACCTGGCTCCTCGACGACGACCTGCTCGACGGCTTCGCCTCGCGCGTGCTGTTCCACGCGCTCTACGGCGGCGCCGACTTCGGTGAGGTGCGCACGACCTGCGACCGGGTGACGGCTGCGTTCGCCGACGGCGACGACCGGCTGGCGGCGTGGCACCGGGAGTGGACGGCGACGGCCGACCGGGTCGACGGCATCGGCGACGACGCGGCGGCGGCCGGTCACCCGGTCAGCGCCCGCGAGGCCCACCTCCGCGCCGTCGGATACCACCGCGCCGCATGGTCCCCGTTCTTCGGGCCGACCGTCAGCCCCGAGCTGGCCTCGTCGTCGGCCCGCGAGTGGGACGCGCTGGGCAAGGTGGCCGCGCGCTGGGACCCCGGCGTCGAGGTGCTGACCATCCCCTACGAGGGGACGACGCTCACCGCGCTGCTGGTGCGCGCCACCGACGACGACACCCCCCGCCCCACCGTCGTGTGCACCAACGGCTACGACGGCACCGTCGGCGAGATGTTCGTCGCCCACGCGATGGCCGCCACCCGACGGGGCTACCACTGCGTCGTGTTCGACGGTCCCGGCCAGGGACGACCGCTGGTCGACCAGGGCCTGCACCTGCGGCCCGACTGGGAGCGCGTGGTGTCGCCCGTGCTCGACGTGGTGGTCGAGCACCCGGCCGTCGACACCGACCGCGTCGTGCTGCACGGCTGGAGCCTCGGTGGGTTCCTCGCCCCGCGCGCCGCCGGCGGCGAGACCCGGCTGGCCGCCCTCGTCGCCGATCCAGGCCAGTGGGATCAGCGCGACAACCTGCTCGCCAACCTGCCCCTCGACGACGACCAGAAGGCCGCCTTCCCCGACATCGACCCGGCCGCCCTCGACCCCATGCAGCAGTTCCTCGACGACCCGGCTGCGCCCGGGGCGCTGCGGTGGCGGATGCTGCAGCGCGGCCCACTGGTGCACGGCACCACGACGTTGCTCGAGACGCTCACCGCCCTCAGCCAGCTGACCGTGTCCGACGTGGCCGGCGACATCCGGTGCCCCACGCTGCTCACCGCCGCCGAGGGCGACCCCACCGCGGCCGGCGCGCCGAAGCTGCTCGACGCCATCGGCGCCGACACCAAGCAGCTGGTGCACTTCACCGACGCCGAGGGCGCCGGGGGCCACTGCGAGGGCACCGCCCGGTCGCTGCTGCACCAGCGGATGTACGACTGGCTCGACGAGGTGCTCGCCCCGCGCTGAGGTGGCGCGGGTCCGGGGGCGACCCGGGCGGCTCAGTCGCGGTCGTCGGCGGCGCACCAGCCGCCCCGCCCGGCCCGCTTGGCCTCGTACAGCGCCTGGTCGGCGCGGTTGAGGACCATGTCGGGGTCTTCGTGGCCGCGCCCGAGGGCGACGCCGGCGCTGGCACCGACGGCGATGCGCTCGCCGTCGATGAGCACCGGCTCGGCGACGGTGGCGATGAGCCGGTCGGCCAGGTCGCCCGCCTCGTCGAGGCTCACGAGCCCAGGGCACACCACCGCGAACTCGTCACCACCGAGGCGCGCCACCAGGTCGGCGCCGCGCACCGACTGCTGCAGGCGTCGGGCCACCACCTCCAGCAGGCGATCGCCGACACCGTGACCGTAGGTGTCGTTCACCGGCTTGAAGCCGTCGAGGTCGACGTAGAGGACGCTGGCCACCGGCTGGCCGGGGGTCCGGCCGAGGACCGACCGCAGCCGCCCGAAGAACTGCTCGCGGTTGGGCAGCTCGGTGAGCTGGTCATGGCGGGCGGCGTGCAGCAGCAGCTGGTCGTAGCGCCACCGCTCGAGGGCGAAGGCGGCCAGGTCGGCCAGCCGACGCAGGGCCTGGTAGCGGGCCGGTGACAGCGGGCTGGGCGCGGGCAGCCACACGCCCAGCAGGGCGAGGCGCTCCTTGGTGCCCGGGTGGTCGACGGGGACCACCACCCAGCCCTGGACGTCGGCCTCGAGGGCGTCGGCGGCCAGGCGCACCGGCAGCCCGCGCAGCGGCTGGACGGCCGGGCGGTCCTCGCCGTCGACGACGAGCGACCAGGGGGCCTCGTCGATGCGGGCGGGCCACAGCCCCGTCTCCTGGCCCCGGTGCACCGTCTCCACCCGCCGGGCGCCGTCGAGGTCGTAGGCGATGGCGACCTCGACCGCATCGAGCTGCTCGACGCCGAGCTCTGCGATGAGCGCCAGGGTGTCGGCCACGTCGGCGTTGGCCATCACGCCGGCGAGGACGGCGTCGATGAGGTGGCGGTCGGTGATGTCGCGCAGCACCGCCACGTACCCGCGCACGGCGGGATCGGCGAGCAGGTTGCGGGCGATGCCCTCCACCGAGCGCACGGTGCCGTCGGGGCGGCGCACCCGGAACTCGAGCGGCCGGCCGTAGGTGCCGGTCTCGTGCACGAAGGCGATGGCCTCGGCCACCTCCTCCAGGTCCTCGACCAGGATGTGGTCGGCGATGCTGGTGCCGACGATCTGGTCGGGCGGCCAGTCGAACACCACCTGGCCGCCCGCGCTCATGTAGACGATCTGCAGGTCGGCGTCGAACAGCAGGGTCACCTGGGGCGCCACGTCGAGCAGGTGGGCGAGGCCCTCGGCGTCGAGGCGCGAGGACGCCTCCCCGTCCGCCGACGGTCCGATGCTGCTCGCCGTCCCCCCGGCGCGGTCCTCCATCGCCCGCCAGTCTGCCGCGCGCCGGCGGCCGAGGCCCGGTCGGACCGTCCGGCCCGCCGCCCGGTGCCGCGACGCCGGTGGGCCCGCGGTCGCCACCGCGATCCGGACGGACCACGGGCCGGCGCGCCATGCTGGTGCGATGGCGGACCCCACGGGAGCGACGGGCGATCCCCCGGTGACCCCTCGGTTGCTGCTGCCCGTCGTCCTGGCGATGGTCGCCGGCTACGTCGACGCCATCGGCTTCGTCTGGCTGTTCGGCGTGTTCTCGGCCAACCAGAGCGGCAACGTGGTGCTGCTCGGCATCGCCCTCGGTGGCCAGCTCGGCGACCTCGGGTGGCCGGCGGTCGTGTCGCTGCTCGGCTTCATGGCCGGTGCGGTGGCCGGGACGATGCTGGCCGTGCGGCTGCCGGACCGGCCCCACGGCCGCGTGCTGGTGGCCATCGAGGTCGGGCTGCTCGTGGTGATGCTGGCCGCCGCCGGGCCCCTCGACCTGCTCCCCCACCCGGTGCCCGGCGTGCGCGGCACCGTGCTGCTGCTCCTCGCCAGCGTGGCCATGGGCGTCCAGACCATGGCGCTGCGGCGGGCCGCCGGCGTCGCCGTCACCACCACCTACCAGAGCGGGGCCACCGCCCACGTGGCCGAGTGGGCCACCCGCTGGCTGCTCCTGCGCGCCGACCGCCCCAAGGCGGCCCGGACCACCGCCGTGGTCGCCGTGGTGATCGGTGCCTACATCGCCGGCGCGGCCGCCGGCTCGTGGATCGGCGACCGCTGGCGGTGGGCGCTGGTCGTGCCGTGCCTGGTGATGGCCGCCGTGCTCGTCGCCTGGAGCGCCGACGCCGAGGTGCTCGCCGACGCCGACGCCGCCGACTGAGGACGCGAGGCTGCGGACCGACGTGGCCGAGATGCCGACGACGGCGACCGACGAGACCCGGCTCAGCCCTTGAGGGCCCGGTAGCGGCGGATCAGGGCGTTGGTGGACGAGTCGTGGCCGAGGTCGGGGTCGTCGGCGGCCTCGAGCTCGGGGATGATCTTCTTGGCCAGGACCTTGCCCAGCTCGACGCCCCACTGGTCGAACGAGTCGATGCCCCAGATGGTCCCCTGGGTGAACACGCTGTGCTCGTAGAGGGCGACGAGCGTGCCGAGCACGTGCGGGGTGAGCTTCTCGGCGAGGATCACGTTGGTCGGTCGGTTGCCGGGCATCACCTTGTGCGGCACGACGTCGGGGGCCGCGCCGTCGGCGGCCACCTCCTCGGCGGTGCGACCGAACGCCAGCGCCTGGGCCTGGGCGAACACGTTCGACATGAGGATGTCGTGGTGGTCGCGCAGCGGGTTGAGGGTCTGGCCGAAGCCGATCAGGTCGACGGGGATGATCGTCGTCCCCTGGTGGATGAGCTGGTAGAAGCTGTGCTGGCCGTTGGTGCCCGGCTCGCCCCAGTAGACGGCACCGGTGTCGGCCTCGACGGGCACGCCCTCGAGGGTGACGTGCTTGCCGTTGGACTCCATCGTGAGCTGCTGCAGGTAGGCCGGGAACCGCTTGAGGTACTGCTCGTAGGGCATGACGCCCTGGGTCTGCGTGCCGAAGAAGTCGCGGTACCAGACCGAGAGCAGGCCGAGCAGCACGGGCAGGTTCCGGTCGAAGGGGGCCGTGCGGAAGTGCTCGTCCATGGCGTGGAACCCGGCCAGCAGCTCGGCGAAGGCGTCGGGCCCGATGGCGAGCATGGTGGACAGGCCGATGGCCGAGTCCATCGAGTAGCGGCCGCCGACCCAGTCCCAGAAGCCGAACATGTTGTCGGTGTCGATGCCGAACGCCGACACGCCCTCGGCGTTCGTCGACACCGCGACGAAGTGCTTGGCGATGGCCGACTCGTCGCCCAGCGCCGACAGCGCCCACTCGCGCGCCGAGGCGGCGTTGGTCATGGTCTCGAGGGTGGTGAAGGTCTTCGACGAGATGATGAACAGGGTCTCGTCGGCCTGCAGGTCGCGAGTGGCCTCGACGAAGTCGGTGGAGTCGACGTTGGAGACGAAGCGGAAGGTGAGGTCGCGGCGGGTGTAGTGGCGCAGGGCCTCGTAGGCCATCACCGGCCCCAGGTCGGAGCCGCCGATGCCGATGTTGACGACGTTGCGGATGGGCTTGCCGGTGTGGCCCTTCCACTCGCCCGACCGCACCCGGTCGCTGAAGGCCGCCATGCGGCGCAGGACGTCGTGCACCTCGACCACGACGTCGACGCCGTCGACCACCAACGAGGCGTCCGCGGGCATCCGCAGCGCGACGTGCAGGACCGACCGGCCCTCGGACACGTTGATGCGGTCGCCGCGGAACATCGCGTCGATGTGGTCGCGCAGACCCGACTGCTCGGCCAGCTCGACGAGCAGCCGCAGCGTCTCGTCGGTGACCCGGTTCTTCGAGTAGTCGACGTAGAGGCCGACGTCCTCGATCGCCAACCGCTCGCCCCGACCGGGATCCTCGGCGAACAGGTCGCGCAGGTGGCGGTCGCCGATGGCGGCGTGGTGCTGCTCGAGGGCGGCCCAGGCGGGGCGCTGGCGGAGGGGAGGGATCGGCACGGGGCACCTCGGGGTGGTTCCGCCGACTGGCGGGCGTCGGGACGTCGCATCATCGCGCGGCGGCCCGCCACCTGACCGCGCCGCCGACCACGCGGGGCGGCGATCAGATGAACGGGCGGCGGGAGAGCACCGGATGGAGCGGCCGGCTCGTGACGACCTCCTGGATGCCGAGGAAGCGCTGGGCCTCGGCCAGCAGGGTGACCACCGCGCACAGGTCGTGGGTGCCCATCGGGCCACCGAAGGCCTCGGACCGGGCCGGGGCGTCACCGAGCTCGTCGAGGAGCCGGTCGAGCACCCGCCCCACGGCCGCCTCCACATCGGCCCGCCGGTGGCCCGACGCCTCGGTGCCGTGGGCGAGCAGGTGCACGGCGTCGAGCGTGAGCCACCACGGGTTGTCCTCGTCCCAGCGACCGCCCGGGCCCTCGAGCCCGAGGACGGCGTCGACGCGCGCCTCGGCGTGGGGCAGGCGTCGGTTCCACGCCTGGTAGACGAACGCGTAGTGGAACGTGCCGCCGAGCGCGTCGAGGTCGCCGCCGGGCGGCTTGCCGTCACCGAACAGCCCCGAGGCCGGATCGAGGTGCACCTCGAGTGCGGCGAAGTAGGCGGCGAACCACGACGGCACCCGCAGGGCGGCCACGTTGTGGAAGATCGACGCCAGACCGGCGCCGTCGTGGCTGTCGAGGTACACCCAGTCGCGCCAGCGCAGGTCCTCGACGAACGCCGCCGCCGCCGACGCCCGCCGCAGCTGGTCGGCGAACCGCAGCGGCGTCACCGGCTCGGCGCCGAGCAGGTCGAGGGCGCCGATGGCGTAGGCGCTGGCGTGCATCGGGCCGTGGGTGGGCGCGCCCCGCTCGACGAAGTGGCCGGTCAGCGGATCCTGGAACGAGGTGAGCTCGTTGGCCCACGCGGCGCGGACCTCGGGCGAGCGCGGCAGCGCGCCGAGCTGGTACAGGATGCACGCCAGGTCGGCCGACCCGTAGAGGTCGACCCGGGCCCCGCCGGGCTCGGTGGCGTAGGCGCCGGGACGGTCGGCCACCCGCACGGTCGGCTCGTGCTCGGACACCGCCCACGCGACCAGCGGCTGGCAGTCCCAGGGCACGGCCGGAGGCTACCGAGCACCGTGGATCGGACCGCGGACGCTCCCCCGTCCGAGGGCGGGCGCCGGGTCACCGGCGGATCTCAGCTGGCCGGGTAGCGCTGGAAGAACTCCCAGATGGCCTTGGTGGCGTCGATGTCGAAGGTGGTCGGCCCGACGACCTTCTCGATCGACCTCGAGAACTCGCTGCCCGGCCACGAGTGGCCGCCGCCCACGACGATGACGAACTCCACGTCGTGGCCCTGGGGACACGAGTACACGCGGCGGATGACGGTGTCGGACACCTTGGTGTCCTTCGGCGTCGGATCGCAGCCGTTCTTGGCGGCCCAGCCCGCGACCGTCTTCGGGTAGCCCTCGCCGTTCAGGTCGTAGGGCGGCTGGGTGGTCTCGGTGTTCTCGGCGAGCTGGCCCGCGAGCAGGCTGTTGACCATCGAGCCGACGCCGCCGTTGAAGCGCAGGATCGGGTCGGCGGTGCCGTGCATGGCGAGCACCGGGAGGGTCTTCGACGGGGAGCACCCATCGGGCAGCTGGACACCGTCGACCGGCGCGATCGCAGCGAGCTTGTCGGCCCGCGTGCAGGCCAGCATCGACGTCATGATCGCTCCGTAGGACAGGCCGGTGCTGTACACGCGCGACGTGTCGATGCACAGCTGCGACCCGATCTGGTCGAGCATGGCGTCGAAGTACTCGAGGTCGGGGTTGGGTCCCTCGAGGTTGGCGTTCCAGTGCACCGGGTTGCCGGTGCCGTGCGGGAACGCGACGACGAAGCCCTCCTGCTGCGCGAGGTCGCTGAACTTCGTCATCGTCGAGTGGATCTGGGCCCCCTCCATCAGCCCGTGGAAGTCGAGCACCAGCGGGAGGGGTGTCTTGCCGTCGTGGGCGGCCGGGACGGTGAGGAGGAACCAGCGGTCGTCGCCGCCGGCGGCGACCTCCTGGCGCTGCTTGTCCATGGCCGTGGCCGTCGAGGTGCCACAGCCCTTCGACGGCACCGGCGCCGCCTGGGTGCCGGTGGGCGACGCCGTGCCGGCCGTGCCCGAGGAGCCAGCGCCGGCGGCCGCGCCGCCGGCCGCCGTGGTCGCGGGCGCGCCGCTGGCCGTGTTCGAGCTCGACGACGAGCCCGAGCAGGCCGCGGCCACCAGGGCCGCCGCGGCCAGGCCGAGGGCCGCGACGGCTCGCCGCGCGGAACGGGACGACGGGACGGACATGGCAGGTCTCCTCGCGCTCGGTCGACCACCCCTTCCCCTCCGGCGGCGGTCCCGACCCCGACACCATGGCACACGCACCGGGACGCGCCCCCGTCAGCCGTGGGCCCGCGCTCGCGATCAGCCGGCGGCCACCCCGTCGACCCCGTCGTCGCCCTGGCCGGCCCCGTCGTCGGCGGCACCGGCGTCCGGCCGCTCCATCGGAGCCCGGCCGCCGAGCACGCCGTCGGCGGCCGCCTCGGCGGGCCCCTCGAGCCGGGCCAGCGACACCACCGCCGACAGCCACAGCCCGACACCGGCCACGACCCCGACCGCGGCCAGCACCCAGCCCGCCATCGCCGCCGCGCCCTGCGGTCCCCACCCGAGGAGGACCACCAGGGCCAGCGACGCCACCAGCGTGAGGCCGCGTCCCCAGGCCGAGCGCCGCAGGGCGGCCCGAGCCGACGGGGACGCGAACCGCTCGGGTGGCACCACCAGGTCGCGGCGACGCTCCCGCTCGACGAGGTGGTCGACGAACCGTCCCATGGCCTCCACCCTGGCAGGCCGGACGACGACGGGCGAGCCGGGCGAGCCCGCGGCCACCGGACCGAGCCGGGATCGCATCCGCACCGACGCCGGTCCGGAGCGGATCAGCCCCCGAGCGGGTCGATCGGGCTGTGCAGCGAGAGGCCGCCGTCGCAGGCCAGCACCTGGCCGGTGACCCAGCCGAGACCGTGGACCGCCTCGATGGCGGCGGCGACCTCGTCGGCCGATCCCAGCCGGCGCAGGGCCGTGCGCCCGGCGACGTGCGCGAGCCACGGCGACCCCTCGGGCGCCGCCAGCATCGGGGTTCGGGTGACCCCCGGGGCCACCGCGTTGACGCGGATCCCCTTCGGCCCCCACTCGGCGGCCGCCACGCGCACCAGCATGTCGAGCGCCGCCTTCGACGCGCAGTAGGTGCCCATCGACCGGTCGGCCACCGATCCGCTCACGCTGCTCACCGCCACGAAGGAGGCCGAGCCGCCCGTCGCCAGGACGACGCGGGCGAAGCCGCGCAGGACGGCCCACGCCCCGCGCACGTTGACGGCGAAGACGTGGTCCCACTCGTCGGCATCGACGTCGGTGAGGAAGCCGGCGTGGCCGATGCCGGCGGTCACCGACACCCGCCCGGGCGCTCCCACCCGATCGACCGTGGCCTGGATCGCCGCATCGACCGCGGCCGGGTCGGCGATGTCGCACACCACGTCGACGCCCCCGCCGGGCCGACGGTCCCACACCACCACGTCCGTGGCGGAGGCACGGTGGCGGGCCGCCAGGGCGGCACCGATGCCCGAGGCCCCGCCCACCACCACGGCCGGGCCCGGAGGCGTGTCAGCGCCGATCGGCGGCTCGGTGCGTCCGGGGGGATCGGGCAGCGCGGTCGGCTCGGCCACGGCCGGCGAGTCTACGGTGACCCGACGCCCAACCATCGGCCTCGGGGGGACGACCGTGCCCAGGGTGCACCACACCGCCATCTGCTGCTCCGACCTCGACGCCAGCCTGGTGTTCTGGCGCGACGGCCTCGGCTTCGAGGTGCTGATGGACGAGCGGTTCCGCGGCGACTGGCCGACGCTGTTCGACGCACCGTCCGATCGCCTGCGCGCCGTGTTCCTCGGCGACCCCGCCCGTCCCGATGCCGGCATCGTCGAGCTGGTCGACCTCGGCGCCGGCACCGACCCGGCTCCCGACCGGGCCGGCACGGCGACCCGACCGCACGGTGGCGTGCTGCTCGTGTCGGTCCTGACCGACGTCGACGCCACGCTCTCCCGGTTGGCCGCCCTCGACCTCGGCGGCCCGCCGCGTCGGATCGAGGTCCACGGCATCGCCATGGCCACCGTCCTCGACCCCGAGGGCGTGCTCGTCGAGCTGGTGCACGACGGCGCCGCGGCCAACCTCGACGCGCTGCGGCGCTGAGCGCCGCCGCCGCCGACGACACAGGCGCGCTAGGCGGGGGCGACCTCGGGACCAGGCGTCGGACCGGAGGCGTCGGGTGACCCGGCGGTCGGACCGCCCACCTTCCAGCTCTTGTTCGCCCGCCAGAACAGGTACGTGCCGGCGCCGAGGGGGATGGGCAGCAGCCAGGTGGCGGCTCGGAACATGAACAGCGCGGCGAGCAGCTGCGCCTGCTGATCGGGACCGACCACCGGACCGAGGATCGCCATGTACGCGGCCTCGGCCACGCCGACCCCGCCCGGTGTGGGGACGATCAGGGTCACGAGCGACGTGCCCGTGTAGGCGACGAACGCCATGGCGAGGCTGACGGTGTCGTTGGTGATGCCGACCGCCCGCAGGGCCACCACGAGGACCAGCGCCATGGTGATCTGGCTGATCGCCATCCACACCGTCAGGCGCCCCCACCGGTCCGAGACCAGCCCGACCAGGTCGGTGCGGAAGCGGACCAGCGGCGCGGTGAGGTCGGACGGGGTCCGCCGCAGGAGCCGTTGGACCGGGTGGGCGATCCGCTCGGCCAGGCGCCCCAGCCGCTCGGTGAACGACTCGGAGCGCAGCAGCAGGATGAACAGCACGACGACCGTCGCCATCACCGCCACGACGACGACCGATCCGACGATGCCCTTGGCCTCGTCGGCCGAGCCGAGGGCCACCACGAACAGCGACACGGCGAAGAGCGAGTAGCGGACGAGGTTGGTCCACACCCCGGTGGTGAGGATGCTGACCGTCACCGGCCGCACCCCGAACCCCCACGAGTGGAAGATGGCGTAGGTGAGCCCGGTGGCCACCGCCCCGCCCTCGGGGACGGTGTTCGACACCGCCGAGCTCGACAGGTTGGCCACGCCGGCCTGGGGGTAGCGGAGGCCGGGCAGGCTCACCACGATGGGCGGCCAGTTGGTGGCGAGGTTCACCAGGCCGGCCAGCGCGGTGACGGCGAGCGCCTCCGGCGTGATGTACGCGACGGCATCACCGAGGCTCACGCCGCCGAGCTTGGGGACGAGGAAGGCGAAGATGGCGATGACGACGCCGTAGGTCAGCACCGCGCTGACGAGGCGGCGGGCGACGCTCTTCTTCTTGGCGACCGGCGCCTCGTCCTCCCCGTCCGGAGCAGCAGGCGGGTCGGCGGCGGGCGCGTCGTCGGCGGGCGCGTCGTCGGCGTTCGAGGGCCCGCCGACCGTGGTGTCGTCGTCGTCGCTCATCGAGGAGATCCGCTCACGCGGCGGTGATCCTACGAGCCGCCACCGGCGGCGGTCGCGACGGTCCCCGACGCCCGCTGACGACGATGGTGGCGGTGGCCGCGCGCGCGGCCCGGGTCGGTGAACAGGAGCGGACATGGCTGCGGATCCCTCGGCACCCTCCGCGGGTGCGGCACCTCCACCGGCGGAGAAGAAGGCCCGCCGGTTCCCCATCCTCCAGGGCGTGCTGCCCATCGACCGCTCGCGGGTGCCGGTGGAGGTCCTCGCCGGCGTCACCCTGGCGGCGCTGGCCATCCCCGAGGTCATGGGCTACACGAGCATCGCCGGCATGCCGGTGATCACCGGCCTGTACACGATCCTGCTGCCCATGCTGGCGTTCGCCATCTTCGGCTCCTCCCGCCACCTCGTGGTCGGCGCCGACTCGGCCACCGCCGCGGTGATGGCCGCCGGGCTCGTCGGCCTGGCCGCCACCGGCAGCGAGCAGTACGTCGCCCTCGCCGGGGTGCTCTGCTTCATGGCGGCGGGCTTCTTGCTGCTGGCCCGGGTGGTCCGCCTCGGGTTCCTGGCCAACTTCTTGTCGCGCACGGTCCTCGTCGGCTTCCTCACCGGCGTCGGGATCCAGGTCGCGTGCGGTCAGGTCGGCGGCCTCCTCGGCATCCCCAGCGGCAAGGGCATCACCATCGCCGACCACGACTTCGACAACACGATCGGCAAGCTGGTCTCGACGCTGCAGGGGCTGGGCCAGATCAGCTGGGCGACGGTGGCGGTGTCGGCCGCCGTGCTCGGCACCATCCTGGGCTTCCGGTTCATCACCAAGAAGATCCCGGGCGCACTCGTCGCGGTCATCGGCTCGATCATCATCAGCTGGGCGGCCGACCTCGTCACCCACGGGGTCAAGACGCTCGGCCCGGTGCCGGGCGGCCTCCCCAAGATCGGGCTCCCCGCCTTCTCGTGGTCCGACGTGCCCGCCCTGATGGGCACCGCCGCCTCCGTCTTCATCCTGATCCTGGCCCAGAGCGCGGCCACCTCGCGGGCCTACGCCGCCAAGTACGACGACGCCTTCGACGAGAACGTCGACCTCGTCGGCCTCGGGGCGGCGAGCGTCATGGCCGGGCTGTCCGGCACCTTCGTCGTCAACGGCAGCCCCACCAAGACCGAGATGGTCGACGAGGCGGGCGGGAAGAGCCAGCTCGCCCAGATCACCACCGGGATCATCGTGGCGATCGTCCTGCTGTTCCTGACCGGACCGCTGCAGTACATGCCGAGCGCCGTGCTGTCGTCGGTGGTGTTCCTCATCGGGATCGAGCTGATCGACCTCAAGGGCATGCGCAACATCCTGCGACTCCGCCTCGACGAGTTCGTGGTGGCCACCATCACCGCCGCCACGGTCGTCCTGCTCGGCGTCGAGCAGGGGATCGTGCTCGCCATCGTGGCCTCGGTGATCGACCACCTCCGCCGCAGCTACCACCCACCGACCGGCGTCATGACCGAGGACCAGCCCCAGCGCTGGGTCCCGTCGCCGGTGACCGCCGACGGCCGCAGCCGACCGGGCCTGGTCGTCTACCTCTTCGCCAGCGACCTCTACTACGCCAACGCCCAGCTGCTGTTCGACCAGGTGCACGCCTTCGTGGAGTCCACGCCGACGCCCCGCTGGATCTGCATCGACGCCGTGGCCATCTCCGACATCGACTTCACCGGCGCGCAGACCATCAAGCAGCTGCAGGCCGAGCTGGCCGAGCACGACATCGGCCTCGTCATCGCCGGCGCGCTGCCCGAGGTGCACGCCGAGCTCGACCGCTACGGCGTCGTCGACCTCATCGGCGCCGACGCCTTCTACCCGACCGTCCCGGCGGCGGTCGACGCCTACGACGCCCTGCCACCCCGAGCCGCGGCGGCCGCCGCGACGACACCGGGAGCGTCGACCTCGTCGGCCCCGTCGGGCGGATCCGATCCCTCGGCGGGCACGACCCCGCCCGCGGACGAGGCGGTCGGCGGGGACGACGACCCGGGGGACGACCCGGGCGACCAGGGTGCCGACGGCCACCACTAGGGTGCGCCCCGTCGACCGGCGGCGGACGCCGTCGGCGAGGACGTGCAACTGGGGGAGGTCGCCGACCCGTTCGGCGACCCGGATGTGACGGAGGTCGTCGCCATGGGAGAGGTCGTGCGCGGGGTGGTGGCCCGGGCCAAGGGCGAACCGGTCGCCATCACCGAGATCGTCGTACCCGACCCCGGACCCGGCGAGGTGGTGGTCGCGGTGCAGGCCTGCGGGGTCTGCCACACCGATCTGCACTACCGGGAGGGCGGCATCAACGACGACTTCCCGTTCCTGCTCGGCCACGAGGCCGCCGGCGTGGTCGACCGCGTCGGACCCGGCGTGACCGAGGTCGAGCCCGGTGACTTCGTCGTCTTGAACTGGCGGGCGGTCTGCGGCGAGTGCCGCGCCTGCCGGCGGGGCCGCCCCTGGTACTGCTTCGCCACCCACAACGCTGCCCAGAAGATGACCCTCACCGATGGCACCGAGCTCTCGCCGGCGCTCGGCATCGGCGCCTTCGCCGACAAGACGCTGGTCGCCGCCGGCCAGGCCACCAAGGTCGACCCCGCCGCCCCCGCCACCGCCGCCGGCCTGCTCGGCTGCGGCGTGATGGCCGGCTTCGGCGCCGCCGTGCACACCGGTGGCGTCGGGCGCGACGACAGCGTCGCCGTGTTCGGCTGCGGTGGGGTGGGCGATGCCGCCATCGCCGGGGCCCGCCTGGCCGGTGCTCGCACGATCGTCGCCGTCGACCTCGACCCGAAGAAGCTCGAGTGGGCCCGCGAGTTCGGTGCCACCCACACGGTCAACGCCGCCGAGGTCGACGCCGTCGAGGCCGTGCGCGAGGCCACCGGTGGCTTCGGAGCCGACGTGTGCATCGAGGCCGTCGGCCACCCCGAGGTGCTCAGGCAGGCCTTCTTCGCCCGCGACCTCGCCGGCACCGTCGTGCAGGTCGGCGTGCCCACCCCCGACATGGCCCTGCCCGACATCCCGATGATCGAGCTGTTCGGCCGCGGTGGCGCCATCAAGCCCTCGTGGTACGGCGACTGCCTCCCCACCCGCGACTTCCCCACGCTGGTCGACCTGTTCCTGCAGGGGCGGTTCCCGCTCGACCGGTTCGTCACCGAGACCATCCCGCTCGAGGGCGTCGAGGACGCGTTCCACAAGATGGAGCGGGGCGAGGTCCTTCGCTCCGTCGTCACGATCGACTGACCTCGCCTCGCCGAGCGCGCCGGCCACCGCGGCCACCGGCATCGCTGCGAGGCACCTAGGCTTCGCTTCGTGGGCGAGCGGAGGGCCGGGCGGGCGACGGCGGCTGGCCTCCTCGCGGTCGCGACGCTCGTCTCCGGTGCGCTGGTCGGCGCCCCGGCCGCGCCGGTCGTCGCCTCGTCCGCGCCGACCGACCCGACGGCGGCCACCCAGACGCCCGGGAGCGCGGTTCCGCGTCGCGCCAGCGCGGCCGGGCCGTGCGCCGACCTGTTCGGCCCCGGCGAGGTGGCGTGGTTCGAGGCGTGGTACGGCGCCCACGACGTGACGGCGTCCGTGTTCGACGAGCGCACCGGCTGCCGCTACGACCTGGCCCCCGATCGCCGCAACACCACGGCGTCGGTGTTCAAGATCTCGATGATGGGCGAGGTGCTGCTCACCGCCCAGGACCAGGGCCGCGGCGTGTCGGCCCACGAGGACCAGCTGATCTGGCCGATGATCAGCCGCTCCGACGACGCCAGCACCAACCAGCTGCTGAGCGAGGCGGGCGGGCCGGCGGCGATGAACGCCTTCTACGCCCGGACGGGCATGGGGGCGACCAGGACCGCCGGCTGGGTGTGGGGCGCCGACACGACGACGTCGGCCCGCGACCAGGTCGAGCTGACCCGTCAGCTGCTGGGCGACCGACCGGGCACCTTCTCCGCCTCCTCGCGCGCCGCGGCCACCCACTACTTCGGCACGGTCGTCCCCGAGCAGCGCTGGGGCATCGGTGCCGGGCTCCCTGCGGGGTGGTCGTTCCTCCTGAAGAACGGCTTCTACCCGTCGTCGTGCTGTGGTTGGCGGATCAACTCGGTGGGCCGGGTCGGCGGTCCCGACGGCGGCTACGACGTCGCCATCCTCACCGACCAGTGGGGGGACCAGGCCTCCGGGGTGCGCGCCGTCGAGGACGTCGCCCGCGCCGTGAACGCCAAGCTCGCCCGTCGGATCGATGCCGGGGCCCTGCCGTCGGGTGGCCCGGTCGCGGTGAACAGCGACGGCCGCTTCGAGGCGTTCGGGGTCTCCCCCGTCGGGGGCCTCTACAACACCTTCCAGCTCGTCGTGGGCCAGGGGTGGACCGGCTGGTACCCCCACGCGGGCTCGTGGCCCGTCGACCAGCAGCCGAGCGTGGTCCGCAACGCGGAGGGGCGCCTCGAGCTGTTCGCCGTCGGCACCGACGGCCAGCTGCGCCACTCCGCCCAGAACCCCATCGGCGGCGGGTGGACCGCCCCCGAGGTGATGGGCTCGTTCCTCGCCTTCGGTCCGGCCGCTGCCCGCGGCCAGGACGGGCGGCTCGAGCTGTTCGCGGTCGGCACCGACGGCCAGCTCTGGCACACGTGGCAGACCACCGCGGCCGGGGGCTGGGCCGGGTGGTGGCCGATGGCCTCGGGCCTCGCCGGCCCGCCGGCCGTGGGCACCACGGCCGACGGCCGCCTGATCGTGGGAGCGGTGGGCGCCGACGGCGTCCTGCGGGCGGCCGCCCAGACGGCACCGAGCGGCGGGTGGACCGCGATGGTCCCGCTCGCGTCCGGGGTCCGGACCGGCCGGGCCGGGCGACCGGCCTTCGCCCGCCAGGCGGACGGCCGGCTCGAGGTGGCGGTGCTCGGGGCCGATCGGCGTCTCGCCCACGCCACCCAGGTGGGCTTCGGCTGGAGCGCCCTCAGCCCGATGTCGGCGGCGACGTTCGACCAACCCCCGGCCATGGGACCCGACCGCGACGGCCGGCTCGAGCTGGTGGCCGCCGACGACGCCGGCCGGCTGGTCCGCCACGGCCAGGACGTGCCGGGCGGCGGGTGGACGGCGCCCAGCGTGCTCGGCGTGGGCGTCGCTGGGGCCCCGACGCTCGTCGCCAACGCCGACGGCCGACTCGAGGTGTTCGCCGTCGGCCAGGGCCGCAACCTCACCCACGCCTTCGAGGTGGTGCCCAACGGCGCCTGGTCGGTCCTGTACGACCTCGGCGGCATCCTCGCCACCGGGTGACGGCGTCGCCGACCGAGCGGCGCCGCGCCCCACCGCCCTGACCCGCCGTCAGCGGTTCGACCCGCTCACCGACGCCTCCCTAGGGTGAGCGCCGTGAGTGGCATCGACTACGACCTCGTCATCGTCGGCGGCAACGCCGGCGGGCTCTCCCTCGCCGTGTCGTCCCAGCGCGCCGGCCTGGCGCGGGTCCGCATCGTCGAACCCAGCTCGGCGGTGGTGTTCCCCGAGCTGGTCGGCGAGCACCAGCTCGACGTCGGCTACGGCGAGCAGGTGACCGCGGTCGACCTCGGCGAACCGGCCGACGGGGGCGAGGCGCCCCTGGTCGTCACGACCACCAAGCACACGTACCGCGCCCGGGTGTGCGTGATCGCCCAGCGCACCGCCGACCTCGACTGGAAGCCGCCGCTCCCCATCGCCGAGAGCGACCGCATCCTCGTCGACCAGATCCCGGCCCAGGCCGCCGACGAGGACGTGCTCGTCATCGGGTTCACCGACCACGCCGTCGAGCTGGCCGCCGCCCTGGCCGCGGCCGGCGCGGGCGTGGTGCTGGCCGCCGGAGGCATGGACCCCACGCGCCTCTCCCCCGCCGGCGAGAGCTTCCTGCGCCGCCTCGAGCGCGAGCGGCGGGCGACGATCCTCTTCCGCTCGCTGCCCGACGAGGTGTCCGTCGTCGACGGCTACCCCATGGCGTTCTTCAACGACCGGCGGACCCCCGACCTGCAGTTCGATCACGTCGTGTTCGCCTCGGGGCGCGAGACCCTCACACCGTCCGCCGTCGGCATGTCCGACGGCGCGCTGCGGTCGGGCCGGGTGTGGTTCCTCGGCGACGACGTCGAGGGCGGCGGCCTGCCCACCTCACCGGGCTGGCGGCTCGCCCACGACGTCGCGTCGGTGTTCCCCGACCTCGAGCCCGCGCCGCGCCCGTCACCGGCCGAGCTGCGCCGCAAGTACACGTCGGTCATCGAGGATCTGCGCGCCGAGCACTACAACGCCACCATCACGTCGTTCGAACCCACCCACTCCGACCTCTGGGTCCTGCGGGTGAAGCCTGATCGGGGCGGCATCTCCCACCAGCCCGGCCAGTACGCATCGCTCGGGCTCGGCTACTGGGAGGAGCGCATCGACGATGCCGAGGACCCGGCCCTCGACGAGAAGTGGACCAAGCTCGTCCGCCGCTCGTACTCCATCTCCAGCCGCATGTTCGACGACCACGGCTACCTCACCGGCATGGACAGCGAGGAGCTCGAGTTCTACATCGTGCTGGTGCCACCCACGCCCGACAACGTCCCCGGGCTGACCCCGCGCCTGGCGCTCAAGCGGCCGGGTGACCGGATCTACCTCGGCCCCAAGGTGGCCGGTCGCTACACCTTGGCCCCGGTCACCGATCCAGAGGCCACCGCCGTGTTCCTGTCGACCGGCACCGGTGAGGCGCCGCACAACGCCATGGTCGTCGAGCTGCTGCGCAAGGGCCACCGCGGGCCGATCGTGTCGGCCGTCTCGGTGCGCCAGTGGGCCGACCTCGGCTACATCGAGAAGCACCGCACCCTCGAGCGCCACCACGCCAACTACCACTACCTGCCGATGCCCACGCGCGAGCCCGACGTCCCGAAGCGCTACATCCAGGACCTCATCGCCAACGACGTGTTCGCCGCCGACTTCGGGGTCACCCTCGACCCCGCAACCACCCACGTGTTCCTCTGCGGCAACCCGTCGATGATCGGCCTGCCCGAGGAGGTCGACGGGCAGACCACGTTCCCCGAGGTGACCGGCGTCGTCGAGCTGCTCAGCGAGCGGGGGTTCACCCTCGACCACCGCAACCAGCGCGGCAACATCCACTTCGAGGAGTACTGGTAGGCCGACGGCCACCGGTGAACCGAGCTGGAGGCCCGGTTCACCACGCCCGGCGCGCGAGAGTGACCGGCGTGGAGCGCACCGAGATCGACGGCATCGACTTCGCCCTCGAGGAGTCGGGAGACCCCGACGGCCGGCCCTTCCTCTGGGGCCACGGGATGACCTCGTCACGGGCCCAGGAGGCGGCCGCCGGCATCTTCGGCTGGGACCGCATCCCCGGCGTGCGCCTCGTGCGCTACGACGCGCGCGGCCACGGCGAGACCGGCGGCACCGCCGACCCCACCACCTACCGCTGGGACCGCCTGGCGCTCGACATGGTGGCCGTGCTCGACGACCGCGGCATCGGCCGGGGGGTGCTCGGCGGGGCCTCGATGGGCTGCGCAACCGCGCTCGGCGCGGCCCTCGTCGCACCGGACCGGGTCGACGCGCTGGTGCTCGTGATCCCGCCGACCGCCTGGGAGACGCGGGCCGCGCAGTCGGGCACCTACCTCGCCGGTGCCGAGCTGGTCGAGCGGTCGGGCACGACGGCGCTGGCCGACGTCGTCCGCCAGGAGGCACCGCCGGCCGTGTTCGCCGACATCGCCGACCTGGTGCAGCAGGGCTCGGCGGCCGCCATCGAGGCCATGGACCCGGCCC
The DNA here is from genome assembly GCA_046331175.1 of Acidimicrobiales bacterium. GTDB lineage: Bacteria > Actinomycetota > Acidimicrobiia > Acidimicrobiales > Acidimicrobilacustridaceae > JAWKIW01. The sequence continues at coordinate 135,422 of JAXLRI010000003.1, read as the reverse complement.
TGCTCCCCCACGTGTTCCGCGGCGCCGCCGGCTCCGACCTGCCCGAGCCGTCGACGCTCGCGACCATCACGGTGCCCACGCTGGTGCTGGCGTGGGCCGGTGACCCCGGCCACCCGGTGTCGACCGCCGAGGCCATCGCCGACGCCGTCCCGGACGCCACCCTCGAGGTGGCCGACGACCTCGGTGCGGTGCTCGGCTGGGTCGATCGGGTCGCCGCCTTCCTCGACGAGCTGCCATAGCCGGCCAGGAGCGAGCCGGCGTCCGCCCTGGCAGGCCGGGTCATCCCTCGTGGACCGCCGCCGGTGCCGGAGTGCTTGCTCCTCAGGTGACGGTGCGGCGCAGCACCACCCAGGTGAAGGCCTGCTCGACCCCGGCCGGCGTGCGGTGGACCTCCCGCTCCTGGGCCTCGAGGACGAAGGTCGGGGCGAAGCGCCGCGCCAGGTCGGCCGCGTCGTGGCGGGCGACGGGCAGGCCGGAGCACGCCGAAGGACCGTCGGGCGCGAAGGTGCCGAGCACGACGGCGCCACCGGGGCGCACCGCAGCGCTCGCCACCTCGACGTAGCGGTCCTGGTCGGCCGGGTCGACGAGGAAGTGGAACACCGCCCGGTCGTGCCACAGGTCGTGCTGTTGGGTCGGCGTCCACGTCGTGACGTCGTCGACCACCCACTGGACCGCGCCCGCCGCGTCACCCAGGGCGCGCCGGGCGACGTCGAGGGCCGCCGACGAGATGTCGAGGACCGTGACGTCGAGGCCTCGATCCAGGAGCTCGACCGGCAACGTCGAGGCCCCGCCACCCACGTCGACCACGGCAGCACCGGCGCGCACCCCGGCCTCGTCGATCATCCGCAACGACGTCGTCGGCTCCGCCCGGAACCACGACACCTCGTCGATCGCCCGGGCGGTCCACACCTCGTCCCAGTGCACGCGTGCAGCACTCGCCACGACGACCACGGCCGCCGACGCCCGACGACGACCATCTGTCATGTGGATCCCTCGGCGGGCGCCGCACCGTCATCCGTCGGCGCGGCGAACTCGTCGAAGGCGCTCAGGGCCCGGGGCGTCCACACGCTGGCCGGGCCACCGCCCATGAGCAGCGCCACCCCGAGCGCCTCGGCGACCTCGTCGCGAGAGGCGCCGGCGGCCGCCGCCGCCCGGGCGTGGTAGGCGACGCAGCCGTCGCAGTGCTCGGACACCCCGATGACGAGGGCCATCAGCTCCTTGATGCGGGTGGGCAGCACGCCCTCGGCCATGGCCGAGCGGTGGAGCTCGGCGAACCCGGCCCAGGTCTCGGGGATGGCCCGCCGCAGGTCGCGGGTGGGCTGGCGCAGATCGGCGGCGACGTCGTGGAAGTGGCCCATGGTGACCTCCGGGCTTCGTTGGGGTGACCGTCGCGAAGACGGGTGGTGAGCGGGATGACGGGTGGTGAGCGGGTCAGCCGCCGCCGAACAGGGCGAGGCCGGCGCGGATGGCGACGTAGGCGGCGAGAGCGACCAGCAGGCCGACGAACCAGCGCACGAGGGTGTGGGTGGGGAGGCGGTCGGCGAGGCGCTTGCCGGCCGACACCCCGAGGAGGCCGGCCACGGTGAACGGGAGGGCCACCCCCCAGTCGACGCCCGTCGTGCCGACCCGGGTGGCCAGGGCCACGGCCGAGTTGATGACGATGACCAGCAGCGAGGTGCCAACGGCATCGGCCATGTCGAACCCGAGGGCCAGGACGAGGGCGGGCACGATCACGAAGCCGCCGCCGACCCCGAAGAAGCCGGTGATGAAGCCGACCACGGTCCCGGCGGCAAGCACCTTGAGCACCACGACGCGGCGGTCCACCGCCGGACGGGCGAGGGCCACCGGACCCGGGCTGGCACCGACCAGCGGACCGGCCACCTCGTGGCTGGCACCGACCTCGCCACCCGGCCCCCCGTCGGGCAGATCGTCGAACACCTCGTCACCCGCTCCGGGCTGGGCCTGGCCCACCCACATCCGCCAGGCGGCGATCACCATGAGGAAGGCGAAGGCGAGGAGCAGCACGTTCTCGTCGACCCGGTGGTTCAGCTGGGTGCCCAGCAGCGAGCCACCGACGCCGGCGAGGCCGAAGAGCAGACCAGGGACGACCCGCACGTGGCCGGCTCTCAGGTGGGCGACCATCCCGCCGATCGCCGTGGCTCCGACGACGACCAGCGAGGTGGTGGTGGCCGACTTGGGGTCCTCGCCGGCGGCGAAGACGAGCACCGGCACGGCGAGGATCGATCCGCCGCCGCCAAGTGCCCCGAGGGAGACCCCGATCAGGAACCCCAGCGGGGAGACGAGCAGGGCCCGGGGGTTCACGCCACCCGCCCCCGCCGCCCGGAGCGACCACCTCGTGCGCCGACCACCGGCAGCCCTGCCGCTCGCCACGCGTGCATCCCGCCCCGGACGCTGACCGCCTCCCGACCCTCGGCCACGAGGACGCGCGCCCCACGAGCCGATCGGTGGCCGGAGGCGCAGATGACGAGCAGCACCCGATCGGCGGGCAGCCGGTCGAGGTCCTGGTGGAGGCGACCGAGGGGGACGTGCCGGGCCTTCGGCGCATGGCCGCCGTCCCACTCGCTGCGCTCGCGGACGTCGACGAGGACGGCGCCGTCACGGCGCAGCTCCTCGGCCTCCTCGGGGGTCACGCTCGCGACTCGTGGCCCGAACAGCTTCGCCAGCACACCCATCGGTCGCCTCCCGGAGGTCGAGGTCCTCGGCGGCATACCCCTTGGGGTATCCCGATCCGAGTGTAGCGACACCCCGGGGGGTATGCTGTCATCGACGGCAGCGATTCGAGGAGGAGCCGTGGACCTTCCCCCCGAGGTGATCGACGACCTCCGGCGCCGGCTGCGGCGCGTGGCCGGCCAGGTGCAGGGCATCGAGCGCATGCTCGAGGACGGGCGCGACTGCCGCGACGTCGTGACCCAGCTGTCGGCCGCCAACCGGGCGCTCGAACAGGCCGGGTTCCGCCTCGTGAGCGCCGGCCTCCGCTACTGCGTGCAGCACCCCGAGGAGGCCGCCGCCGACGGCTACGCCGTCGACGAGGTCGAGAAGCTGTTCCTGCGCATCAGCTGACCAACCCCGACGAAGCGGTCGCAGCGGACCGCGGGCCCCACCTCAGCGGGCGGCCGAGGTGGGCAGGAACGGCACGAACCGGGGCGTGCGGTCGCGGTAGGCGGCGTAGTCGGGGTAGCGCCGCGCCAGCCGCTCCTCCTCCCACCGGGCCTTCAGGTGGAACCACACCACCAGGGCGGCAGCAGCCACCGCGATGAGGATGCTGGCCGAGCGGACCGCGGCACCGATGACGAGGGCCATGATCCCGCTGTAGATCGGGTGGCGGACCCAGCGGTACAAGCCGCTGACGCGCAGCTCGCCGTGCGGGACCGGCGTGGGCAGCGGCGTGAGCGACCGCCCCAGGTTGACCAGGCCGCCGACGAGCGCGACCGCACCGACCACCTCGAGGAGGAAGCCGAGGGCATCGAGCCACGGCGGCACCGGCCAGGCGTCGCCGTAGGGCAGCAGGAAGATGGCGACCAGCAGCACCAGCTGCACGATCACGAACAGCCAGGCGATCGCCGTCTCGCGGGGGTCGTCCCCGCCGAACAGGCTCATCGCCGGCACCACCGCCGCGCCGAGACGGGCCCGGACGGGTTCAGCGGCGCCGGAACAGGGAGCGGCGACCGGCGGCCGGCGCACCGGCGTTGCACTGGCACCGCTGGTCCGGTGGGACGTCGCCGAGCACCTGCTCGACGTGGGCACCGCACCCGGCGTAGGTCGGGCGCTGGCAGGAGGGGCACGTGGTTCGACTGCACATACCCCCCAGGGTATCCAATCCCGATCACGCGCGCACCCTCCCCCTCGGGGCGAGGTCGATCTCCACCGCCGCGGCGGGACGGGGCACGCGAGGTCGGCGGGCGGCCGTCAGGCGTTGCGGGGCAGCGACGAGAAGGGCGTGTCCTTGTCGTGGCTCGGCTCCTTGGGGAGCCCGAGGACGCGCTCGCCCACGATGTTCTTCTGGATCTGGTCGGTGCCGCCGTAGATGGGCGGCGCCTGGGCCCACAGCGCCATGCCGGTGATCATCGGGAGGAACGGGTTGCCGGTGGCCTCGTCGTTGGCCGCCCGCTGCTCGTCGGTGTACGGGTGCAGCGTGCCGGCCGGGCCGACGATCCGCAGGCTGAGGTCGCGCGACAGCCGCACCATGTCGCTCATGGCCAGCTTGGAGAGGTTGGCCATCCCGGGGATGTCCTTGCCGGCCTGCTTGGCCGCCTTGAGCCGCAGGTTGTTGAACCGGGCCAGCTCGCCCATGGTGTGCAACCGCACGAGGTCCTGGCGGATGGTCGGGTCGGCGGCGGCACCGTTGCCCTTGGCGAGGTCGATGAGCATCTTGCCGCTCGACCCCATGGCCGCCGCCGCACCGCCACCCCCGCTGCGACGCTTCTTGACCGGCCCCGACACGAAGTCGCCGGCCCGCTGGTCGAGCTGTCCGGCGACCGATCCCGGCAGCGCCATGCCGGCCGCCGCCGAGCCGCCGCCGGCGCCGAGCCCCGACCGCTCGTAGGCCAGCGTGGTGTTGGCCACGGCCCAGCCCTTGCCCCGCTCGCCGATGATGGCGGCGTCGGGCACCCGGGCGTCGGACAGGAACACCTCGTTGAACATGGCGTGGCCGGTCATCTCGACGAGCGGCCGGACGTCGATGCCCGGCTGGTGCATGTCGATGCCGAACCAGGTGATGCCCTGGTGCTTGGGGGCCTCGGGATCGGTGCGGGCGATGAGCATGCCCATGTCGGCCATGTGGCCGAGCGAGGTCCACACCTTCTGGCCGTTGACGATCCACTCGTCGCCGTCCTTGTCGGCCTTGCAGGTGAGCCCGGCGAGGTCGGAGCCGGCGCCCGGCTCGGAGAAGAGCTGGCACCAGGCCTTCACGCCGGTGACGATCTCACGTACGTAGAGGTCGATCTGCTCCTGCGTGCCGTGGGTGGCGATGGTGGGCGCCGCCAGCAGCAGGCCGAGGCCTCCGGGGGCGCCCAGGGCGCCGAACTCGGCGATCTCGTTCTGGACCCGCACGCCGTCGTTGCGGCTGAGGCCACGGCCGTAGGCGTTGGTCGGCAGGATCGGGGCGGCCCAGCCGGCGAGGCCGAGGCGCTCCCACCACTCGCGCACGGTGATGTCCGGATCCCAGCTCTCCTCGAGCCAGGAGCGCAGCTCGTCGATGATCTCGTCGCTGCCCGCGGTGGGCTCGGTGTCGGTCATGGCGGTTCCCCCCGGTCGACCGTCGGTCCGGCTGCTGCCGGCGTGGCGCGGTTGGCGCGCCACAACTTGCACTGATGCTGCCACTTCTTCGCCACCCCGCACCAACCTCGTGGGTCCCCGCGGCGCGTGACGTCGGGCACGCCGGGAGCCGACGTACGCCGACGGCCGGGTGGCCGACCGCGGCCGGCCCGCTACCCAGGCAGGTGGGTGCTCCAGCTGCGGCCGCCGGCGGCCTTCACCGAGTACATCGCGCCGTCGGCCAGCTCGAGGAGGCGGTCGACGTCGGCCCCGTCGGTGACGGCCACGCCGACGCTGGCCCCGATCTCGACCACGACGAGCTCGCCGTCGGCGTCGCCCACCTCGATGGGTTCGGTGAGCGCTTCGACGACCTGCTGGGCCACCACCCCGGCCCGGTCGGCGAGATCGTCACCGCCCGCGCCGAACAGCACGAACTCGTCGCCGCCGATCCGGGCCGCCAGCCAGCTGCCCGACAGCGCGGCCAGGCGGCCGCCGACCACGCGGAGCACGGCGTCGCCGACGGCGTGGCCGTGGCGGTCGTTGACCGGCTTGAACCCGTCGAGGTCGACGTAGAGCAGCGCCGCCTGGGCCGCCAGGGCGTCACCGGTCCCGTCGCGCCCGGCGGCGGCCTCGACGACCTCGAGGAACCCGGAGCGGTTGTGCAGCCCGGTGAGGGCGTCGTGGCGGACGGCGTGGTCGAGGCGGCCGAGGTGGTAGCGGCGCTCGAGGGCCAGGGCCAGCAGCTCGCGCAGCTCGATCGAGCCGTGCTCGAACTCCATGCGGGCGGCATCGGGCAGGTCGAACCAGGCGACGATGGCGGCGGTGCCTCCCGCCGGATCGGGCACCAGCGCCCGGGCGAAGGCGATGAGCCCGGCACCCCGGGCCAGCCCGGCGACGTCGTCGGGCAGCTCGTCGACGCCCACGACGGCGACCACCGGTCCGCCCCGGAGGTCGATGGCACCGGTGTCGGCCTGCCCGAGGAATCCCTGTTCGAGCCCGGCGGGCCAGTGCTGGGCGCCGACCACGCGCCGGCCGCCCGGCCCGTCGACGACCACCCCGGCGACGGTCCCGACCCAGCGGGCCTCGATGACCCGGGCCAGCCAGTCGGCGGTGGCGTCGAGGTCGGCGCCGGTCGCCACCGTGGCGAGGGCCTCGGAGACCGCCCGGCGCGGTGACGCGTCGCGCAGCACGAGCACGACGTGGTCGCCGTCGGGCGCGGCGATGACCGACGACATCAGCTCGACGTCGACCCACGTGTCGGCCCCACTGCGCACCCGGAAGGGCACGACGGCGGTGTGCTCGGGGTGGGTCGTGGAGAACACGATGCCGGCCAGTGCCCGCTCGAGGTCGGCGTCGTCGAGGCGCTCCAGGGCGCTGGTGCCGACCAGCTCGGCCGACGACGCGCCGAGCAACCGGCCGGCCGCCGCGTTCGCCCACTCGATGGTGCCGTCGGGGGCGAGGGAGACCACGCCCTCCCGCAGGTGGGCCGCCACGCCGACCGGGATGCCGCCGATCTCCTCCACGGGAGGGCACCGTACTCCCAGCCCTCTGCCAGGGGACGGCGAGCGAGGTGCCCGACCTCCGGTCCACGAACCGCGCGGGTCGAGGTGCACCCCCGCCCCTTGATGCGGAGGGGCCCCGCCGTGGGTCTCCCGGACCGGCACCGTGGGGACGTCCGGCCCCGCGCCTCCCCGGCCGGTCCGCCGACCGCGCCGGGTCGATCGGTCCTCCAGAGCCGGCCCCGAGGTGTCGACGTCCTGGTGCAGCAGGAGAGCGAGACGGCAGGTCGGCCCGCCTAGGCTCGGCCCCCGGGGCATCGCCCCGGGAGCAACGGATGCGAGCGAGGTGACCCATGGCAGACGTCGGCGCCGGGTGGGGCGGGACCCGATCGGCGGGCGCGGCCCCCAGCGGCCGCATCCTGGTCGTCGGCGACGATTCGGCCAACGTCCACCTGCTGCGCCAGATGCTGGCCAAGGCCGGCTACGACGACGTCATCGCCACCGACGACGCGCTGGCCGCCTCCGAGCTGTTCCGCACCCACCAGCCCGACCTGGTGCTGCTCGACCTGCACCTGCCCGTGTTCGACGGCTACGCGGTCATGGCCCAGCTGCAGCGGGCCACGGCGCCCGACGACTACCGCCCGGTCCTCGTGATCACCGCCGACATCTCCGACGACGCCGCCGATCGAGCCCTCGCCGCCGGCGCCGCCGACCTGGTCACCAAGCCCTTCCGGATGAGCGAGGTCCTGCTCCGCATCCGCAACCTGCTCGAGACCCGGCGCCTCCACGTCGAGGTGCAGCGCCGGGCCACCGTGGCCGAGGCCCAGCTGGCCGAGGTGGATCGCCAGACCGAGCAGGAGGTCGAGCGACGCCAGGAGGTCACCCAGCGCATCGAAGCGATCCTCGCCGGGACCGGCCTGGCCATGGCGTACCAGCCGATCGTCGACCTCCGCACCGAGCACGTGGTGGGCGTCGAGGCCCTGGCCCGGTTCAGCGCCGCCCCGGTCCGCACCCCCGACGTGTGGTTCGCCGAGGCCAACGAGGTCGGCCTCGGGCTGCAGCTCGAGCTGCGGGCCATCGAGCTGGCCCTGGCCGGCCTGCCCCACTTCCCCTCCGCGCAGTTCCTCTCGATGAACGCCTCGCCCGGTGCCCTGCGCTCGCCGGCGCTGCTCGCCCACCTCGACGAGCCCTCACGGCACCGCCTCGTGATCGAGCTGGCCGAGCACGAGCCGGTCGACGACTACCGGCCCCTCGTCGATTCGATCACGTCGCTGCGCGACCACGGCATCCGCCTCGCGGTCGACGACACCGGCTCGGGCGTGGCGAGCCTCCAGCACATCGTCAAGCTGCAGCCCGACTTCATCAAGCTCGAGCGGGGCCTCATCGAGGGCATCGACGCCGACCCCGCCAAGCGGGCCCTCGTCAGCGCGCTCAAGTCCTTCGCCTACGACACCCGCTCGAAGGTGATCGCCGAGGGCATCGAGACCGAGGCCGAGCTGGCGACGCTGCGCGACCTCGGCATCACGCTCGGCCAGGGCTACCTGCTCGGCCGCCCGGCCCCCCTCTGAGCGACGGCGCCCGACCGCGGCGGCGCCGGGTCGGCGCTCGGCCGGGCTCCGAGCGCCGACGATCGGCCCGGACGGGGCTCCTTGACAGCGGTCGCTGGCTGGTGAACAGTGTTAACCACTGCCGACCAAGGAGCCGTCCGTGTCCATCGCCCCGCCGCCCACGCCCTCGTCCTCACCCTTCCTGCAGGGCCTGCTGGCCCCCGTGTTCGACGAGCGCGACGACCGCGAGCTGACGGTCACCGGCGAGCTGCCGGCCGGCCTGCAGGGCATGTTCGTGCGCAACGGTCCCAACCCGCAGTTCACGCCCCGCACCAAGTACCACCCCTTCGACGGCGACGGCATGGTCCACGCCGTGTACTTCGAGGACGGCAAGGCCCGCTACCGCAACCGCTGGGTCGAGTCCCGCGGCCTGCTGGCCGAGCGCAAGCGGGGCGAGTCGCTCTACGGCGGCCTCGGCGAGTTCGTGGTGCCCGACGCCGACGTGGTCGCCGAGGGCGGGTTCATGAAGAACACCTCGAACACCCACACCGTGCGCCACGCCGGCAAGATCCTCGCCCTCATGGAGGCCTGCCCTCCCACCGAGCTCACCCGCGAGCTCGCGACGGTCGGCGAGTGGGACTACGACGGCAAGCTGCAGGGTGCCTTCACCGCCCACCCCAAGATCGACCCCAACACCGGCGAGATGCTGTTCTTCGGCTACAGCCCGTTCCCGCCCTACCTGCGCTACCACGTCGTGAGCGCCGACGGTGAGCTGGTCCACAGCACCGACATCGACCTGCCCAACCCGGTGATGATGCACGACTTCGTCATCACCGACCGCTGGACGATCTTCCTCGACTCCCCCGCCGTGTTCGACGCCCAGTCGATGATGTCGGGCGGCCCGATGATGCGCTGGGACCCCGAGGCCGGCACCCGCATCGGCGTGCTGCCCCGCTTCGGCGACGGTGCCGACATCCAGTGGTTCGAGGTCGACAACCAGTACGTCGTGCACTTCTTCAACGCCTGGGAGGACGGCGACCGCATCGAGGTCCGCGCCCCCCGCTTCGAGCAGATGCCCGGCGGCTTCGAGTTCGACGACCCGAAGGGCCGCGAGGCGCCCATGCCGTGGCGCTGGTCGATCGACCCCACCACCGGCGCCGTCTCCGACGAGCAGACCGACGACCGCGGCGGCGAGTTCCCCCGGGTCAACGACGACCTGGCCGGTCGCTCCACCCGCTACCTCTACAACTGCATGGCCCGCACCTGGGAGTTCGAGTTCGAGTTCCACGGCGTGGTCAAGTACGACACCGAGACCGGCGGCGCCCAGGAGCACTTCTACGGCGACTCCGAGGTGTCCGGCGAGCACGTCTTCGCCCCCGACCCCGAGGGCACGGCCGAGGACGACGGCTGGCTGCTCAGCTTCGTGACCGACCGGGCCACCGAGCAGAGCGACCTGGTCGTGCTCGACGCCCACGACGTCACCGCCGAGCCCATCGCCCGCGTGCACATCCCGCGCCGGGTGCCGATCGGCTTCCACGCCAACTGGTTCCCCGAGTCCTGACGGTTCGGTCCGGCCGCTTCGGCCGGGCGCCGTCGCCCCACCGCCCTGGTCGCGCCAGGCGTCGGCCCCCGACGCCTGGCGCACCACGTCCACCGGTCGAGCCGTTCGCGGGTCAGCGGCCGAGGGCGGCCAGGCGGTCGTCCAGGAACCGCTGCTCGGCGGCGTTGCCAGTGCGCTCGCGCGCCGCTCGATAGGCGTCGGCGGCCTCGTCGTCGCGACCGAGGCGCACCAGCAGCTCGGCGCGGGTGGCGTGGTACACGTGCAGCCGGTCGAGCGACGACGGATCGAGCGCGTCGACCGAGGCCAACCCGGCCGCGGGGCCGTCGCGCTCGGCCACGGCCACCGCCCGGTTGAGCGAGACGACCGGCGTGGGGGCCACCACCAGCAGCTGGTCGTAGAGCTGCACGATCTGGCCCCAGTCGGTGTCGACCGCGGTCGGGGCGTCGGCGTGGACGGCGGCGATGGCGGCCTGGATCTGGTACGGCCCGGGGTGGTTGCGACGAAGGCACGCCCGCACCAGATCGTGGCCCTCGGCGATCTGGTCGCGGTCCCAGCGGGTGCGGTCCTGGTCGGCCAGTCGCACCAACGAGCCGTCGGCAGCGATCCGCGCCGGCGTGCGGGCGTCGGTCAGCAGGAGCAGCGCCAGAAGGCCGATCGCCTCGGGCTCGTCGGGCATGAGCTCGAGCAGGAGCCGGGCCAGGCGGATGGCCTCGGCGCACAGGTCGGTGCGGACCAGGTCGTCCCCCGCCGAGGCGTTGTGGCCCTCGGTGTAGACGAGGTAGATCACGGCCAGCACCGGGCGCAGGCGGTCGGGCAGCTCGGCGGCCGACGGCACCCGGTACGGGATGTGGGCGTCGCGGATCTTGCGCTTGGCCCGCACCAGCCGCTGGGCCATGGTCGCCTCGGGGACGAGGAAGGCGCGGGCGATCTCGGGGGTCTCGAGCCCGCCGAGCAGGCGCAGGGTGAGGGCGACCTGCGCGCTCGGCGCCAGGGCCGGGTGGCAGCAGGTGAAGATGAGGCGGAGGCGGTCGTCGACCACGTCGGGCACCTCCTCGGGGGGCTCCGGTTCGGCCGGCCGCAGCCGGGCCGCCGCCGCCTGCCGGTCGTCGCGGGAGGACTCGCGGCGGTGGCGGTCGATGGCCCGCCGGCGCGCCGTGGTGACGATCCAGCCGCCCGGGTTGGGCGGCACGCCGTCGACCGGCCAGCGCTGCATGGCGACGGCGAAGGCCTCCTGGACCGCCTCCTCGGCGAGGTCGATGTCGCCGAAGAGGCGGACCAGGGTGGCGATCGCGGCGCCCGACTCGAGCCGGAACGTCTCCTCGAGGGCGCGACCGGCGGCGTCGCCGTCGCCGGTCGGCACGGGCTCAGTCCTCGGGCCCGCCCTGGAACGGGCGCAGCTCGACGGCGTCGCCGCAGGCCGTCGTGGCCTTGCGGGCCCAGGCCATCGCCTCGTCGAGGTCGGCGGCCTCGATCACCCAGAAGCCGCCCATCTGCTCCTTGGTCTCGGCGTAGGGCCCGTCGGTGACGACCACCTCGCCGTCGACCACCTGCAGCACCGTCGCCGTCTCCTGAGGCTGGAGGCCACCGGCGAACACCCACGCCCCACTGGTCTGCAGCTCCTCGTTGAAGGCGCCGACCGACGCGAAGGCCTTCTGCAGCTCGTCAGGGGTCCGCTCGGGGTAGCCGTCGGGGTGGTGGACCGACATCAGGTACTGGGCCATCGGAGTGCTCCTCGGGTCTCGGGACCGGCACCGTACCGGATCCTCTGCCCAGGTCTACGAACGGCGGACCCCTCGATCGACACGTCGGCGCAAGAAGTCCACGAATCTCGTCGAGGCTATCGGCGACGAGCCCCGATCGGGCCACGCCCAACCCGGGGCGTGAACCGCGGAGGTCATCTGGTCGTGAAGGCGGGGATCTGCACCTTCGATGGCACGGCGGGGGTGAGCCGCTCTGCAGCACCTGCGCGCACGAACCCGGCCGGCTCTGAGGCCGTAGGGTTCGGCACCATGGATGGGATGGACAGGTACTCGGCGCACCCCGCTCGCGACGCGGCGCGAGCCTCGATGGCAGCCGTGGAGGCGGGCGATCGCGACGGCTGGCTGTCGCTGTTCGCGCCCGACGCGATCGTGCAGGACCCCATCGGTCCATCGATGTTCGACCCCGACGGGTCGGGTCACCGAGGCAGGGACGCCATCGCGGCCTTCTACGACTCGGTCATCGCCTCGGGGCGAGTGTCGTTCGCGATCCGCGAGTCCTACGCCGGTGGGCTCGAGTGCGCCAACGTCGGCACCATCACGACGACGTTGCCCGACGGCAGCCGAGCGATCGTCGATGGCGTCTACACGTACCGGATCGACGAAGAAGGCCTCATCACCGCCCTCCGGGCGTACTGGGAACCCGACCACCTGCGGCTCGAGCCTCCCACCGCCTGACCGAACCGCCGGGTGTCCAGCGGGAAGCGCTGCTGGCCGGCGATGGGGGGCGGCGCTCCCGCGGACATGTCCCTCACGGCGCCCAGCGGCGGACGCGAGGTCGATCTCAGGCGGCTCGGGGTGTCGAGCCGTCTCCCACGCCGCTAGGGCGTCAGCCCGCTGCAGGTGCGGCGCTGCTCCCATTCTTTGAGGTCCGCGGCCGCGGCGTCGCCGGTTTGGGGGACCGGGATGCCGTGCCGGATCCGCGCAGGTACCCAGCTGTAGGAGTCGACCTGCCGGCCGGTGGCCTCCACCTGCAGGATGCCGGTGCGTCCGGACTCGTCATCCTCGCGCCAGTACACGAAGTTCCCGAGCCCGTAGGCGACGAACGAGCTGCCCTTGCGACCAGCGCCGAACTCCCGGTGCTCATGGCTGCCCACGACGATGTCGGCGCCCGCAGCCAACAGATCGTCGAGCAGGTCGACCTGCGCGGGTGATGCACAGTGGGTCTGCTCGGTGCCCCAATGCATGAAGACGATGATCGTGTCGCTCTCCGGTCGAGCCGCGCGGATGGGGGCGAGGAACCGCTCGCGCTCGGTCGAGAGCGCCACGCCGGCCTTGGTCTCGGTCGCGCCCCACTCGGGGATCAGCGCGGGCTCGACGCGATCGAGAGCACCGAAGATCGAGATGCGCTGACCCTTGATGACCGTTCGATAGCCGCCGTAGGCCTCGGCGGCGTCATGCCCGATGCCGACCACGGGGAGCTTCGACGACGAGATCGCGTCGAACGTGTCCTGCATGCCAACGGGGCCGTAGTCGAGCGCGTGGTTGTTGGCCATGTTCACCACGTCGATCCCCGCGGCACGCAAGGCCGTGAACGACTCGGCCGGCGACCGGAAGTGGAACGACTTCGGGAACGGATCACCGCGCTCGGTGATGGCGGTCTCCACGTTGACCATGGCCAGATCGGCGGACGAGAGGATGGGCGCGACCGGATCGAGGATGTGCACGGGGTCGGCCTTCAGCTGCTGGGCCAACGGCACGCCCGAGGAGATCGAGCCGGGCTCGGTGTCGAGCACGTCGGCGAAGTGCGTGTCACCGGCGAAGGCGAAGGTGACGGTCTGCCCACTCCCGCGGGGCTCGCGCGGCCCGCTGGGCACGGGCGCGTCGCCGGGGTGCGACGGGTTTGCATGATCTGTGACCCCCGCGGACGATCCCGCCGGCGTCGACCCCCCTGCCGGGATGCTCCCAGCCTGCGAGCCCGCATCGTCATGCCCCGCTGCGCACGCTGCCACCAAGACGAACGCGCTCGAGAGCAAGAGGAGTCGGACGGCGCGCCCGGGCGGTGGCACGCCGGAACTCTACGGCAGAGGACCGCCCGGCCCGCCAGGCACACCTCGGAGGGGGCTCGCACGATCCAGCCGGCGCGTGCCCATCGATCGCATCGGCGGCATCTCCACCCACAAGGCGCCGTTCACCGCTGCCGAACCATGTCTCGTGCTCGATGACGGGGCCCGTCTCGTCCTAGCAGTCTCCGGCCGACAGCAGTCCCAGGACTTCCACGAGTTGGTCTGCAAGCTCACGAGCCCGCGACCCAACCTCCAGGTGACGTACTGAGCGCCGTGAACGATCCGGCGTTCAGGGATGCTCGCTGGCCGCGGATAGGTGACGCTACTTCTGGGACACCTGCTCAGACGGACCGGCAGAGTGGATCCGTCCGGTCAGCCGACGGTCAACGGGGGCACGTCGGCGAAGATGCCATCGGCGGTGACGAGACGCGCGTTGATGTGGATGGCCGCCGCCGCGATCCAGAGGTCCTGGTGATGCGCCCGATCGGCCAACGGATGCCCGTCGCGGCGGCATTCGAAGCGGAGGTTCGCCACCGTGTCGAGCAAGGCGTCGGTGACGGGTACGACGGTGGTGGTCGCGATGGCGGCTTCGAGGCGGGCGCGGCGCGTGTCACCCCATCGTGCGACGAGGGCCCCGTAGCGAAGCTCCGCAACGGTCCGCACGGCGAGAAACAGCTGCTGGCCCGCCAATCGAGCGACGGGTGCGTCAAAGCTGGTTCGCCGGCGACGGCTGAGCGCCGCGCTGAAGACACCGGTGTCGACGACGAGCCTCACGAGGAGAGTGCAGCAGCGAAGGCGTCGTCTTCGTCGTCGGTGAGCTCGTCGATGAGCAGTGCATCGAGCGACACCAACACCGGGGCGCCGGCCAGCTCCTCGTCGGTCAGGTCGCGAGGCAGAAGATCGGCGCCGTGAGGACCGTCGTGATCGCGAGGTGCAGCGTTGCTCACGCCGCAAGGCTACCGGCCGTGGCGGTGCCGGGGAAGGGCCCGACCAGTGAGGACCAGCATCCAGGAACTGGCACCACGCGCTTCGCCAGCTCGGCGGGCGGAGCATCCTCGAGCCGGCGATCGGGGATGGTGTGCCGGTCCGTCTACGGGCGACGTTCGGGGGCGGTCGAGCGGCCCGTCAGGGCTTCTCGACGACGACGCCTCGGGTGTCGGCGAGGAGGCGGCGGAGGTCGCGGGGGTCGGTGGTGAACACCACGCCAGCACCCGCCTCCGCCGCGTGCGCAGCGACGATGGCATCGATGCCTCCCGGCACCCGGTGAGCACCTGATCGCTCGACGTTGTACCGCAGGCGCCCGGCGAGGCGAGCCGTCGGCGGCGTCGTGTCGATCGTCCCGATCTGCTTGACCGCCTGGTTCACCGGTGCGTCCGTCGGGCGCCCGGTCGTGGCCTCCGCGAGCACGACGGTTGGGATGACCGGCACCCAGCCGCCCTCGACGAGGTCGCGAAGGACCCAGCGGAACTCCTGATTGGTGACGGCCTGGTCGACGACCCCGCTGTCGAGGACGACGACCGGTTCGCTCACGCCGTGACCTCGCCCCGGATCCTCGCGGCACGAGTTCGAGCCCGTTGCTTGGTCGTCGCCGGTGTGGGGTCAGCGCGCTCGAGCTCGTCGAGGTACGCGAGCAGCGCATCGCGCTTCTCGTCTCGCTCGAGCTTCTCCGCCAGGGCGTCGTCGAGGTACGACGACAGGCCTCGGGGTCCTGCGGTGCGACGGGCGCGCTCGATGGCCTCTGCTTCGAGCGTCACGGAGACCTTCTGGGTGGTCATGCCCGCAGCATAGCTCTGGTCAACCGCCGGTATCGCCTAGTTATCGCCTGTCCCCGAACATCCCCCACCAGGCCCGTACCGGCGCGACGGAAGGGCCGTTCTGCCCCGCTCATATCGATGTGGGACACCTGGATCGGGTGGCTGGAGCGAGCCCCGGAGACCGCTCAGGCGTCTTCGGCGAGCTGGTCGCGGAGGGTGCGCTTGAGGATCTTGCCGGTGGCGCCTCGTGGTAGGGGCTCGTCGACGACCACGACGCGGCTGGGCACCTTGAACGGGGCCAAGTGCTCGGCGACGTGCGTCTGCAGGTCGTCGGCCGTGAGCGTCTGGCCGGCCCGGGGCAGGACGGCGGCGGCCACCTCCTCGCCGAGCCGCGGGTGGGGCACGCCGAACACGGCGGCCTCGTGCACCGCGGGATGGCTGTAGATCACGGCCTCGACCTCGGCGCAGTACACGTTCTCACCGCCGCGCAGCACCATGTCCTTGGCGCGGTCCTCGACGAACACGAAGCCCTCGTCGTCGACGCGGCCGAGGTCGCCGGTGCGCAGCCAACCATCGACGATCGCCTCGGCGGTGGCCTCGGGACGGTTCCAGTAGCCGCGGATCAGGTTGGGGCCGCGGAACCAGATCTCGCCGACCTCGCCGGGCGCCAGGTCGTTGCCGTCCTCGTCGCGCACGACGATCTGCATCATGGGCAGCACCCGGCCGGCGCTGCGGGGCTTGCGCAGGTAGTCGTCGGCGGCGTTCTGCGGGCCGTAGGCGTTGGTCTCGGTCATGCCGTAGCCAATCGCCGGCCGCCCCTTGCGGAAGCCGGCCTCGACCCGCTGCACCAGCTCGGGCGGCGCCGGCGCTCCCCCGCCGCCGACCGACAGCAGCGATGACGTGTCGCGATCGGCGAACGACGGCGACTCGAGCAGGTCCCACGACATGGTGGGCACGCCGACGAAGTGGGTGACGCGCTCGCGCTCGATCAGCTCGAGCGCCCGCTCGGGGTCCCACTTGTAGAGCATCACCAGCTTGCAGCCGCTGGCCACGCAGCTGAGCAGCACCGGCACCAGCCCGGTGACGTGGAACAGCGGCACCACGAGGATGAACGCGGTGGGGAACGGGTGGGGCTCCGATGGCTCCTGCATGAGGGCGTTGACCCGGGCTCGGGCGCCGTAGGCGGTGAGGGCGTTCAGCACGGCCCGGTGGGTGGACACCGCCCCCTTGGGGTGGCCGGTGGTGCCCGAGGTGTAGAGGATCATGGCGTCGTCGTCGGGCCTGGGGGCCTGGTCCGGCAGGACCGCGCCGGGCACGAGCACGTCCTCGTAGCGGTCGACGCCGGGCAGCACCTCGGCGTCGGCCGGCAGCCGCACGACGAGGCCGCGGATGACGAGGATGTCGAGCGAGCCGTGGGCCCGCTCCATGCGCTCGGGGTCGGCGATCAGCAGCTTCGACCCCGAGTCCTCCAGGCCGTAGTGCAGCTCCTCGGCCACCCACCAGCCGTTGAGGCAGACGGCGATGCCGCCCACCGAGGTGATGGCGGCGAAGGCGATCACCCACTCGGGGTAGTTGCGCATGGCGATCGCGACCCGGTCGCCCACGCCGATGCCGTACCGGTCGACCAGGGTGGCGCCGAGCTGGTCGATCTGCTCGTTGACGGCGGCGAAGGTCAGCCGGTCGTCCTCGTAGACGAGCCAGTCCTCGTCGGCCGGCCGCGTCCGCAGCGAGCCGAACAGCTCGCGCAGCGACGGCGGGGCGTTGGTGAACACCCGCTGGGTGGCGCCGTCGACGACGACCTCGGCCAGCTCGTAGCGGGCCCCTGGACCGGTCACCTCGGCGACGGCCTCGTCCCAGCTCAGCGCGGGCATGGCGGATCTCCTGCGGGTCGGGCCGCCGATCGGCGGCGCGGTGGTTCGGCGCCCACCCGGGTGTCTACCAGCGCCGTGGTGGGTCGCCGCCAGCCGGCGGTCACCCGCGGGAGAACTCGCGCAGCACGCGACCGGGACGGGCCCCGGTGTGCTCGCCCTGCTCCGTGACCGCCACACCGTTGACCAGCGTGGCGGCGTAGCCGGTGGAGCGCACCAGCAGCCGACCCTTTCCGCCCGGGAAGTCGTGGACGTACTCGGGATAGCCGACCTCGAGGCGGTCGACGTCGACGATGTTGAGGTCGGCGTAGGCGCCGGGCCGGACGGTGCCCCGGTCGACGAGGCCGATGACCGACGCGGGCTTGGCCGTCAGGCGGTGCACGGCCTCGGGCAGCGAGACCAGGCCGCGGTCGCGGCCCCAGTACGACAGGAAGTGGGTGGGCGCGTCGGCGTCGCAGATCTGGCCGGCGTGGGCGCCGGCGTCGCCGGCCCCCGGGTACACGTCGTCGAGGGCGAGCAGGCCGCCGATGGCCGAGCGGTTGCGGTGGAAGAACCACACGTTGAACAGCTCGCGCCCCTCGCTGGCGAGCAGTCGGTCGACGACCACGTCGATGGGGTGGACGCCGGCCTCGTCGGCGAGGTCGGCCAGCGAGCGGCCGCCCTCGATGTCGTAGACGGGCACGTCGCCGTCGCCGAGCGGGTGGATGTGGCGCGGGTCGTACCAGAGGCCCTTCTCGTAGCCCTCGGCCAGCAGCTCGGCCCGGGTGGCGGGGTCGCTGAGGGCCTCCACCTTCTCCTCGAGGGTCGGCAGCTTCACGACCCGCGCCCACGCCTTGCCCCGCACCGGGGCCACCTGGGCCAGGCCCACGAGGGTGCCGCTCGGGCGGGTCATCGTGTAGGCGGTGATGTTGCCGTGCTCGGCGCGGGTCTGGGCCAGGAACCCGCCCCACAGGTCGACCACGCCGGGGTTGTCGTCGTTACCCGGACCGGCGGCGAACAGCACGTTGCCGGCGCGCGCCGCCATGGCCTGCAGCAGGCCGAACTCCTCGCCGGCGCGGGTCTCGAAGTCGAGCACGGCTTGGAAGACACCGCCACCGGCGTCGTTCATGCCGTCGGCCATGGCCAGGTGCTCGTCGAGGCCGGCGTAGGTGCCGGGCACCTTGCGGCCGTCGGGCACCACGTGCAGCAGGATGCGCGACG
The DNA here is from genome assembly GCA_046331175.1 of Acidimicrobiales bacterium. Taxonomy (GTDB): domain Bacteria; phylum Actinomycetota; class Acidimicrobiia; order Acidimicrobiales; family Acidimicrobilacustridaceae; genus JAWKIW01. Next base: position 116,956 of record JAXLRI010000003.1, on the reverse strand, counting down.
TGGAGTAGCCCACCGCGCCGCCGTCGATGGACTCGGCCACCAGCTCGCGCAGGCGGGCCAGCTCGTCGGGCGTGGGGTCCTCGCCCGGCTCCATCGACCGCTCCCCCATCACCTCGTAGCGCAGGGCGCAGTGGCCGACCAGACCGACGACGTTGAGGGCCGGGCCCATCCGCTGCAGCGAGTCGAGGTACTCGGGGTGGCTGCGCCAGTCCCAGGGCAGGCCGCCGAGGATGGCGTCGCGGGGGATGTCCTCGACGCTCTCCATCATCTCGGCGAGGTAGGCCTCGCCGTCGGTGGCCACCGGGGCGAAGCTCACCCCGCAGTTGCCGATGAGGGCGGTGGTGACGCCGTGCCACGAGCACGACGTCATCAGCGGGTCCCAGCCGACCTGGGCGTCGAGGTGGGTGTGCAGGTCGACGAAGCCGGGCGTGACGGTGAGGCCGGTGGCATCGATCTCGGTGGTGGCGGTGGCGTCCGCGAGGTCGCCGACGGCGGTGATGCGGTCGCCGTCGACGGCGACGTCGGCGGCCACGGCGTCGGCGCCGGTGCCGTCGATGACCGTGCCGTTGCGGATGATCAGGTCGTGGGCCATGGCGGCCTCCGGGGTGACGGTCCCGCGAGGGGAGCTTCGGGTCGGGGTGCTGGCGGGTGGCGGGGTGTTGTCGCCCGGCTCAGCCGATGGTGGGCTCGATGCCGGCGGCGGGGGCGATGACCCGCTCGCCGTACTCGGCCAGCTGGATGGCCGGGTCGGCGAGGAACAGGAACGACGGGATGGCGATGCGGCTGACGCCCTGGGCGGCGAGGGACTCGATGGCGGCGAGGGGGTCGTCACCGAACACCGACGGGTGGCCGTAGGTGACCTCGATGGCGCTCGGGTCGCGATCGGCGGCGGCGGCCGACTGGCGCATGATGTCGATGAGCTCGCCGATGTCGCCCTTGCCCGGGAAGAAGCCGTCGCCCAGGCGACCGGCCCGCTCGGCGGCGGCCCGGCTGTGGCCGCCGACGTGGATGGGCACCCGGCCCCGGGCCGGCTTGGGGTTGACGCTGGCCTTGGCGAAGTCGACGAAGTCGCCGTGCAGCTCGGCGTTGTCGGTGTCCCACAGGGCGCGCATGGCGGCGACGTACTCGTCGGTGCGGGCACCGCGTCGCTCGAAGGGCACGCCGAGCGCCTCGAACTCCTCCTTGAGCCAGCCGACGCCGATGCCCAGCTCGACTCGACCACCGGAAAGGTCGTCGAGGGTGGCGACCTCCTTGGCCAGCACGATCGGGTTGCGCTGCGGGAGGATCAAGATGCCGGTGCCGAGGCGGAGGCGCTCGGTGGCGGCGGCCACGAACGACAGCCAGATCAGCGGGTCGGGGATGGGCGTGGACGGCGCCGCCATCATCTTGCCGCTGGGGTCGTAGGGGTAGGTCGACTCGTAGCCGTCGGGGTAGATCACGTGCTCGACGGTCCACAGCGACTCGAAGCCGGCGGCCTCGGCGTGGCGGGCGAGATCGACCACGCCGGGCTGGCCGGCGAAGGTCATGACGTTGGCGAAGGCCATCCCGAACTTCATGTGCGTGGGCTCCTGACGGTGCGGATCGATCGTTGGTACCGGGCGCTACCCGGAGGCCACCTTGAGCAGGCGGCGGGCGGACTGGCGAGGCAGGCTGGTGACGACGTAGTCGACGACGGCGAGCTGGTCGTCGACGAGCGTCTCGGTGTCGGGGTCGCGGGCGAGCCACCGTTCGTAGACGGCGGTCCGGCCCGCCACCAGCAGGGCGGCGACGAGCGTCGAGTGCAGGTCGTCGGCGTCGACGCCCCGGTCGCGGGCCAGCGAGCGGGCCAGCAGCTGGCGCAGGCGGCGCTCGACGTCGCTGGTCATGGCCACCAGGACCGGGTCGCGGTCGACCCAGCTGCGGAAGTCGCGCAGGTTGTGCACGTAGCTGACGATGGTGTCCGAGGTGGGGCTGGTCATCTCGGTGGACTCGCGTCGCACGTACTCGCGCCAGACCTTGATGGTGTCGTGGCGGCGGTCGGGGTCCTCGAGGAACGCCCGCAGGCGCTCGAGCGGGTCGGTCATGGGGGCCAGCGCCAGCGCCGCCTTCGACTCGAAGTAGCGCAGCAGCGTCTGGGGGCGGATGTCGACCTCGTCGCAGATGTCCTCGAGCGTGGTCGAGCCGTAGCCCTGCTCGGCGAAGAGGCGCTGGGACACCTCGATGAGCGCCGCCCGGGTGCGGGCCTTCTTGCGCTCGCGGTGCGACAACGGCGCCGCCCCCTCGGTCCCCTGCACCACGTCGTCGCTCCCCTCCGGCCACCGGCGGCACGAGATCGTCTCCGGCGGCGGTTGTGTGCATCACTGTAGTATCGGAACGACTCACATTTCTCGGCCGACCACGGGGGGCGGTCCGAGCCGAGCCGCCGGGACGCCCGCGCCGCTCACGACCAGAGGAGCGGCCATGGCCAGCTGGGAGCTCGAGCACCACGACGGCGTGGCGGTGCTCACCTTCACCCGCCCACCGTCGAACTGGATGGACCTCCGGTCGATGACCGAGCTGGCCGAGCAGCTCGAAGCGCTGGCCGAGGCACCCCAGGACGCCACCGTGGTCATGCTCACCGGCGGCGTCGACGGCTACTTCATCGCCCACGCCGACCTCGACGACCTCGCCCTGCTCGCCAAGGGCGAGGCACCCGAGGGCGATCCCCGCGCCTGGAAGCGGGCCCTCCACCTGCTCGAGACGATGCCCCAGCCGACGGTCGCCGCCATCGACGGCCAGGCGTGGGGCGGCGGCTGCGAGACGGCGCTGGCGTGCACGATGCGCATCGGCTCGCCCCGTGCCCACCTGGGCCAGCCCGAGGTGTCGATCGGCATCATCCCCGGCGCCGGCGGCACCCAACGCCTCCCCCGCCTCGTCGGCTCGGCCATCGGGGCCGAGCTGTGCGTGACCGGCCGCGTCGTCGACGCCGCCGAAGCGCACCGCATCGGCCTGCTCAACGCCGTGCTCGACGACGACGACTTCCGCGCCGCCGCCGTCGCGTGGTGCGGTCGCATCGCCCGCAACCCGGCCGGGGCCGTGTTCGCCGCCAAGCGGGCCGTGGTCGAGGGCCTCGCCCTCCCCCTCGACGAGGGCCTGCGCCTCGAGGGCCGCCTCTTCGTCGAGGCCAACCGCAGCGACGCCGCCCGCGACGCCAACCGTCGCGTCGCCCGCCCCGACCCGTCGTGATCAGCCGTCACGACCTCCAGTCCTGATCACGAGCCCTGCGCTCACACCCACCCGAACCGACCCGGAGCCCGACATGCCCATCGACTTCACCCTCGCCCCCGAGCACGAGGAGATCCGCACCCGCGTGCACGACTTCATCCAGGGGACCGTGATCCCCGCGATGAAGGACTTCGACGACGAGGAGAAGGTGCTGTCGCGCGACGAGTACATCGTCACGATCCTCGACCTGCGCGAGCAGGCCAAGGCGCTCGGGCTGTGGCTCCCCCACATGCCCGAGGAGTGGGGCGGCATGGGCCTCGGCCACGTCGAGCTGGCCATGGTGCAGGCCGAGGCCGGCAAGACCCGGCTGGGCCCGTGGATCCTCAACTGCATGGCCCCCGACGAGGGCAACATGCACACGCTGCTGCACTGGGCCACCGACGAGCAGAAGGAGAAGTACCTCAAGCCCCTGTGCGAGGGCATCAAGATGTCGTGCTTCGCCATGACCGAGCCCGAGGTGGCCGGCTCGGACCCCACGCTGATCCAGACCACCGCCGTGCAAGACGGCGAGGAGTGGATCATCAACGGGCACAAGTGGTTCATCTCCAACGCCCGCCGCTCGCAGTTCGCCATCCTCATCGCCCGCACCGAGCTCGACGTGCCCGAGGGGTCCCGCGGCGCCAACACCGCCTTCCTCGTCGACCTGCCCACCGAGGGGTGGAACGACGTGCGCGAGGTCGAGACCATGCACGGCTCGACCGGCCACAGCGAGATCGTCATCGAGGACCTGCGGGTGCACGAGTCCCAGATCCTCGGGGGTCGGGGCAACGGCCACCGGCTCGGCCAGTACCGCCTCGGCCCGGCCCGCCTCGCCCACTGCATGCGCTGGATCGCCCAGGCCGAGACCGCCCTCGACATGATGGTCGACCGGGCCCTCAACCGGTACAGCCACGGCTCGCTGCTCGCCGAGAAGCAGGGCATCCAGTGGCTCATCGCCGACTCGGCCATGGAGCTGTACCAGTGCAAGCTCATGGTCCTGCACGCCGCCTTCAAGATCGACCGGGGCGACGACTTCAAGACCGAGGTGTCGATGGCGAAGCACTTCGTGGCCAACTCGCTGTGGCGCATCATCGACCGCGCCATCCAGGTCCACGGCGCCCTCGGCTACTCCACCGACACGCCGCTGGCGAACATGCTCCAGCACGCCCGCTGGGCCCGCTTCGCCGACGGCGCCGACGAGATCCACCAGATGCGCATCGCCGAGCGCACGATCGCCGCCTACAAGGACACCGGCTCCACCCGCCTCGCCACCGGCGACCTGCCGCTCTGACCCGACCGGTCGGCCGCGGCGCGGCGTCGCGCGCGTCCCGCTGATCCGGCCCCGGCCGTGGCGCCGAACCCCTCCCGTCAACCACGACGAGGAGGGAACCGATGGCATACGGACTGGTCCTGGTGTTCGAGGGCGTCACCGAGGACGACTACTGGTCGGTCAACGAGAAGCTGGGCATCGCCCGGGACGGCTCCGGCGACTACCCCGCCGGCCTGCTCGTGCACGTCGGTGGGCCCACCGCCACCGGCCTGGTCGTCACCGAGGTGTGGGACGACAAGGCCTCCCAGGAGGCCTTCTTCGGCTCGCGCCTCGGTCCGGCGCTGGAGGCCACCGGCGTGGCCCCGCCAGCCCAGGTGATCGAGAGCGAGATCGTCAACCAGCAGGTGCTGGCGTCGGCGTAGGCCGCCGCCGGCGAGCGAGGGTCACGGCGGGTCGGAGGCCGTGACCCGAGCCGATCCCCTCGACGGCGGCTGAGCGCGGCGCGGGCCCGCGCTCAGCCGAACTCGAACGACGTGATGCCGTAGATGCGCTCGACCGGCAGCGCCGGCGTGGGGCCGAGGTACATGCGGGCGCAGCCGAAGCACTCGCGCCACCCCAGCCGGGCGACGAGGTCGAGTCCGGCCGGGTTCACCTCGGGCACGTCGAGGTGGACGGTCTGGCCGGGCAGGCCGGCCAGGATCCCGGCGACCACCCGGTCGGCCAGCTCAGGGCTGTCGGCGAACACCGGGCCGATGCGCACGGCGTCGACCCCAGGGCGGGCGGCCGCGTAGGCCACGACCTCGCCGTCGTCGACCACCGCCACACCGTGCACCTCGGGGCGGTCGAGCCAGATGCGCAGCAGCGTGGGGCGCGGCACCGGCACGTGACGACGGTCGTAGGCCTCGACGGCGTCGAAGCCGACGTCGGCGAGCGGGACGAGGCCGACGGGTGCATCGAGGCCCTCGGGAGCCACGCCCTCGAACCGCAAGCCGCGGAACGCCAGGGCGAAGCCGCCGCGCTCGTAGAACGGGACCATGTCGAACACCCCGTCCATCCCGATGGACGCACCCGCCGCCAGCCGTCGCTGCAGGCGGTCGCGGCGCTCGTACCAGAGCGCCGTGCCGAGGCCGTCGCCGCGCAGGTCGCGCCGCACGATGAACAGGCCCATGAACCCGAAGGCGCCGTCGTAGGAGAAGATCGCCCCGGTGCCGGCCAGCTCGTCGCCGTGGCGCAGGGCGAGGAAGGCGTCGGGGTCGAAGGCCCATGCCGCCTCGAGGTCGCCGATGCCGGGGTTCCACCCCTCGGCCGCCGCCCACTGGAACAGGGTGGGCAGCTCGTCCTCGCGCAGCTGGGTGATCTCGTAGCCGTCGGGAAGCATCCGCCCAGCCTCGCACGACGCCACCCGACGCCACCCGACGGCGCCGCCGCGACGTCGACGGTCGGTCCGCGCGCTACCCGGTGAAGGCGGGGGTGACCGGGGCCGGCGGCGGCGTGGTGGAGGTGGAGGTGCTCGACGACGCCGTCGTGGTGGTCGGGAGCGGAGGGGCGACGGCCGCCAGCTGGGCAGCGACGACGTCGATGTGCAGCTCGCCGAGGCCGCTGGCCAGGTCGAAGCCGACGCCCGCCGTGCAGCACCCGACGCCGTAGATGTCGTTGCCCTTGTGCTGGACGTCGGCGAAGGCGGCGGCGTAGGTGGCCGGATCGGCGGCCAGGGCGTAGAGGGCGTCGTTGAGGTGCACCGGGTGGGCCAGGCCGGCGTGGCGCAGAGCGGACCGCACCGACGCCATGGCCCCGGCGTAGAACGGGGCCGCCAGGCTGGTGCCGGCGTTGCCGACCCACCCGCCGCCCGATTCGAGGTTGAGGTAGTTGGGGTAGCCGGCGAGAGCCACCACGTCGGGCAGCCCGCGGCTGGCGGGCACCTGGCCGGAGGGGACGACGTCCTGGAACGCCGGGCGCGGGAAGGTCGTCGCGTCGGCCAGGCCGCCGGCCCCGGCCGAGCAGTCGTTGACGTTGCCCTCGTGGGCGTTCCACACCTTGGGGGGGCCGAGCAGCCCCTGCTCGAGCATGGTGCCGCCGACGGCGGTGACCCACGGGGAGCTGGCCGGGTAGCCCATGGCGGGGCCGGCGTCCTTCGGCACGCACGTGGGGTGGGGTGAGCAGTCCGACGGCCCGGCGTCGCCGGCGGCCTTGAAGAACCAGATGCCGGCGTCGGCGACCTGCTGCAGGGCGGCCTCCGACGCCGCGATCTCGTCGGGCTGCCAGGTGGGGAAGCACGGCCCGAAGCTGAGCGAGACGACGTCGACGCGCTGGCCGTCGGTGAGCGACCCGTCCACCAGCGCCTTCGCCGCGGCGGCCAGGTCCTGGCGGATGTCGGCCACCACGATCACGTAGATGCGATCGAGGCCGGGAGCGCCGCTGACGAGCGACTCGGCGTCGCCCTGGGCCTCCTTGAAGGTCGGCGACGGAGGCGGCACGGTCTGGCCGGGCAGGGCCCGCTGCACCAGCGGCGGCGCCGTCGACCCGAAGCAGGCGGCGAAGTCGTCCAAGGCCACTTGGTCCACCGACGACGCCACCTCGATCAGTGCGGCGGTCTGGCCCCGGCCGTCGTGGCCGGCGGACAGGAGCGGGTCGAGGCCGTAGCGCTGGCGGAGCTGGATCGGCGTGAGGTCGGTGGTGGCCGGGGGTGGGTTCGTGCAGCCCGGCAACGGCGCCGCCGAAGCTGCCGCCGCGAACCCCGCGCTCGATGCGGCTGACGCGGCCGGGGCGACGGCGACCGGCGCCGCAGCCAGGACGGTCGCGGCGACGACCGCGACGAGGGCGAAGAGCCGTCGCCCGCCGACGGAACGCTGCATGTGCGGTGGCCTCCTGCCCCGGCGCAGGAGCACCGGGAGGCCGCCGACGCTACCGGCTGCCGAGCGGCATCGGGACGATCGCGCCTGGCTGCTCCTCGGGAGCAACCTGGCGGGGTCGGACCGCGTCGTCGGACTCCGCCGGAGGCCGACCCGATCAGCCCTTGGCAGCGGTGTGGAGGGCGGCGATGTCGAGGCGGACCATGCCGAGCATCGCCCGGGTCACCCGCGCCACCTTGTCGGCGTCGGGGTCGGTGGCCATCGCCTCCCACTCGGCCGGCACGACCTGCCACGACAACCCGTAGCGGTCCTTCAGCCAACCGCACTGCACCTCCTGGCCACCGTCGGCGGTGAGGGCGTCCCAGTAGTGGTCGAGCTCGGCCTGGTCCTGCACCTCGATCAGCAGGGAGATGGCCTCGGTGAACGGGAACTGCGGGCCGCCGTTGATGGCGGTGAACGGCTGGCCGTCGAGCTCGAAGCTGACGGTCAGGACCGACCCAGGCTCGCCGGGGCCGGCCTCGCCGTAGTGCGTGACCGTGGTGATCGACGAGCGCGGGAAGATCGACACGTACCACTCGGCGGCCTCGAGTGCCTGGGTGTCGAACCACAGGTTGGGGACGATGCGGGGCACAGGCGCTCCTCGGGTCGGAACGGTTGGGACGGAAGGGTCGGGACGTGGTGGCGGCTCGGTGCACCGACTCGGCGCGGCCGCGCGTGCGGCCAGTTGATCGATCTCCTCGGTCCGGGTCCTACCCGGCGGGGCCGACGAAGGTCCACGCGCCGGTGCGGGTGAAGCCGTCGCGGCCGGCCTCGCCCGCCGCCTCCCAGGCCTTGACGGTGCGAGGCTCGACCACCAGCAGGGGGCCGTAGGTGGCGATGTCGTAGGGGTAGTCGTACTTGGTGCCGTAGGCCGCGACGACGGCGGGATCGCTGGTCGGAGCGCCGACCACGCCCTCCACCAGGACGACGTCGGTGCCGCTGTCGAGGTGCACGAGCACCCCGTCGCCCTCGGCGGCCCCACGCCGCACCCTGGGGCTCCCGACGCTGAGCACCAACCGGTCCTCCCACCACAGCCCCCACACCGGACGGGCCGCGGGCACGGGGTCGCCGTTGGCCACCACCCAGTAGGTGCCGGCCTCGGCGATGCGCCGGCGCACCTCCTCCCACGGCAGCGTCGGGTGCTCGCTCGGCTGGGTGTACATGCGCAGGGTCCGCGGCGTCGGGTCCATGCCCGACACCTTCCCACCTCGCCGCCGATCGTGATCAGAGCGGCGCGCCCGCGGTCGATCGGGTCGTCGTCGGAGACACGGCCCACGCGGAGGCCGCGCCCGGTCCGGCCGATCGGATCAGCTCGCCGTTGCCGTGTCGATCGAGCCGATCGTGCCGGCGTCCTTGTTGGTGAACCAGAGCCGGTCCGAGCCGACGGCCGCCTTGATGTCGAACGGCGCCACCACGTCGGGGGGCGAACCGAACGACGACCACGGCTCGGCCTCGTCCTCCCGAGCGAACCGGTGGATGCGGTTCGCATCCGTGTCGGCCAGCCACAGCGCGCCGTCCGGGCCGAACCAGACGCCGTCGGGGGTGACAAGCCGATCGTCGGTGACGTGCACCCAGGTGGCGGAGGGATCGGCTGCTGACGGGTCGAAGCCGAGCAGCCCGGCCGGCTCGCGCAGGGTGACCCACAGCCAGCCGGCGTCGTCGAGCGCCCAGGCGCGGGGTGCACCGGGCAGGGCCTCGGCCGGGATGACGGTGATGGCACCCACCCCGTCAGCGGCCGCCGGATCGAGGCGGCCGATCGACCCGGCGTCGGCGTTCACCCACCACACCGTCCCCGACGGGTGGGCGAACAGCGCCGACGGGCCGGCGATCGTCGGCGAGCGGAACACGTGCAGCGTCGACACGGGATCCGCGGCCGAGGGGTCGAGCGACGCGACCGCGCCCTCGCCGCCGCGCAGCGTCACCCACAGGCGTCCGTCGGGGCCGGACTTGATCGCCACCGGGTGGTCGAGGTCGGGGTGGCCGTAGGCGCTGATCGTGGTGGCCGGGTCGGGCGCCGACGGGTCGACCGCGCCGAGCGCGCCCGACCCGAGGCAGGTGAACCACAGGCGCCCGTCGGCCGCCGGGATGATGTTGGCGGGCAGCCGCACGCGGTCGTCCGGGTCGGCGAAGGTCTCGACCGTGCCGGTGGCGACCCGCACCCGGCCGATGCGGTGGTTGCCGATGCTCGTGAACCACACGTCTCCGTCGGGGGCCCCGATGATCCCGGTGGGCGCCTGCACCAGGCCGCTCGGGTCGGCGTAGGTCTCGATCGCACCGCGCATCGGTCGACCGTACCGCCGCACATGGCCACCCGTTCCCCTTCGACCCTGATGACGATGCATCCGGGGGCCGGACACGATGTCATCAGCTCGGCGAGGTCAGCGCCGCTGGCGCGGTGACCGGACGGGGACCGGCGACGGGAGCCCTACGATCCCTGCCGTGCGACGCACCTTCCGAGCCACGGTGTGGCGCTACCCCGGCGACGCCGGCTGGCACTTCGCCACGCTGCCGCCTGACCTGGCCGACGAGATCGACGACCACACCGCCGCCTCCCAGCGGGGCTTTGGCTCGGTGCGGGTCGAGGTGGAGCTCGGGACGAGCCGCTGGAAGACGTCGCTGTTCCCGTCGAAGGACGCCGGCTCGTTCGTGCTGCCGGTGAAGAAGCCGGTCCGCACCGCCGAGGGCATCGACGACGGCGACGAGGTCGAGATCACGGTCACCGTGCTCGACCCGACGGACTGACCTCGACGCCGGGCCACGCTGGCCGACCTGCGGATCGCCGCTCCCCAGCGCCCGGGCTCGGTCGTTCTCCCTCGCATTTGCACCGCTTGCTGCTTCTCTTGCCCCGTAGATGCGAGGTCTCCGGGTAAGGTCGCCAGATGGCCTCCTACGCCCCGGCCCAGGTCGCCGAGCTGCTCGGCGTCAACGCCGACACGGTGCGGCGGTGGTGCGACGACGGCAAGCTGCCCTCGACCCGCAACGACGATGGCCATCGGGTCATCGACGGAGCCGACCTCGCCCGGTACCTCGTCGACCACGACGACGCCTTCGAGCCCAGCTCGTTGTTCCGCCAGTCGGCCCGCAACCGGTTCACCGGCATCGTCACCCGCATCGAGGCCGACGGCGTGGCCGCGGTGGTCGAGATCCACGCGCCGCCCCACCGCGTCGTCTCGCTGATGACCCGCGAGGCGGTCGAGGAGCTCGACCTGCACGTGGGCGACCTCGCCACCGCCGCGGTGAAGGCCACCACCGTCATCGTCGAGGTCCCGTCGTGACGAGGACCGGCCGCCCACCGACCGAGGGCCCGGGACCCTCCCGGTGACCACCTGCACCGTCTCGTCCGAGCCACGACCGGCTGTCCGCCGGCCGCGGGTCGGGGCCGGCGTCGTCGTCATCACCGCGGCGGCCCTGCTGCTCGCCGCCTGCAGCAGCTCCAGCCAGGGATCCACGGCCACCCTCGGATCGGTGACAGGCTCCGCGCCGGCGACCGGCATGGCGTCGGGCACGCTCACGGTGTCGGCGGCGGCCTCGCTCACCGAGCCGTTCACGGCGATCGGCGAGGCCTTCCGCCGGGCCAACCCCGGCGTGACCGAGGTGCGGTTCAGCTTCGACTCGTCGAGCACGCTCGCCAAGCAGATCCTCGACGGCGCCCCGGCCGACGCCTTCGCCTCGGCCGACGAGCCGAACATCACGAAGCTGACCGACGCGCACGTGGTGGCCGGGACCCCTGAGGTGTTCGCCCGCAACCGCCTGGCCGTCGTGGTGAAGAAGGGCAACCCCAAGGGGGTGAGGTCGCTGGCCGACCTCTCCACGGTGGGCACCGTCTCGCTGTGCGGGAGCGAGGTGCCCTGTGGGAGGTACGCCGACCAGGTCCTGCAGCAGGCCGAGGTCACCGTCCCGACGGGCAAGGTGACGCGAGGGCAGAACGTCAAGGCCACCCTCGGAGCGGTGGCCGACGGCGACGCCGACGCCGGCATCGTGTACGCCACCGACGTCACCGGCGACAAGGTGGAGGCCGTCGCCATCCCCGACGGCGAGAACGCCATCGCCACCTACCCGATCGCCGTGCTGTCGGCCTCGTCGAACCCGGCGGCGTCCCAGGCCTTCGTCGCCTTCCTGCTCGGTCCCGAGGCCCAGGCCATCCTCCGCCAGGCCGGCTTCCTGCCGCCGACCTGAGCTCGACGTGAGGGCTGCGATGGGGACCGCCTCGCGATGCACCACCTCCGCGTGGGCCGCCGCGACGCGGACGCCTTCGACGTGGACCGCCGCGACACGGACCCCTTTCGACGTGGACCCCTTCACCATGAGCGCCCGGCCGTGACCGCGGCGACCGCCCCCGCCGACCACGAGCCGGTCGCCTCCGGGGACCGACGCGCCCGCGATCGCCGGCGGCCCGCCCTCGGGGTCGTGGCCCTGGCAGCGGTGGCCGTCGCCTTCTTCGCGCTGCCGCTCGTCGGCCTGCTGCAGCGGGCGTCGTGGAGCACGCTGGCCACCGACCTCGCCACGCCCGAGGCCCGCCAGGCTCTGTGGCTTTCGCTGGTGTGCTCGCTGTCGGCCACCGCGCTGGCCGTGCTGTTCGGGATGCCCCTGGCGTGGGTGCTGGCCCGGGTTCCGTTCCCCGGCAAGCCCTTCGTGCGGGCCCTGGTGCTGCTCCCGTTGGTGCTGCCCCCGGTGGTCGGTGGCGTCGCCCTGCTGGCCGCCTTCTCCAAGCGGGGCCTCGTCGGCGGTCCGCTCTTCGACGCCACCTCGGACGGCGGCTGGCTCGCGTGGCTCCCCGGCGGACCGATCCAGCTCACCTTCACCACCGCCGGCGCGGTGCTGGCGGAGACCTTCGTGGCGCTGCCGTTCTTCGTGATCACCGTCGAGGCCGGCCTGCGCACCATGGACGTCCGCTACGAGCAGGTGGCCGCCACGCTGGGCGCTGGTCGGTGGACCACCTTCCGACGGGTGACGCTGCCCCTGGTCGCCCCCTCGGTGGTGGCGGGCGCCGCCCTGGCGTGGGCCCGCGCCCTGGGCGAGTTCGGCGCCACCATCACCTTCGCCGGCAACGTCGAGGGCCGCACCCAGACCCTGCCCCTCGCCGTCTACCTCCTCCTCGAGAGCCACCCCGACGCGGCCATCGCCCTCAGCCTCGTGCTGCTGGCCGTGTCGCTCGTCGTCCTGGTCCTCCTGCGTGACCGCTGGCTGGTGCGCTCGTGAGCGGGGACGGCACCGGCGATGTCGAGGCCGCGCTCCCCACCGGCGTCGACGCCGGCGTCGACCGGCTCGGCCTCGAAGCCCACCTCGACGTGCGGCGCGGCGACCTGCACCTCGACGTCGACCTGGCCGTCGGGCCCGGCGAGGTGGTGGCCCTGCTCGGCCCCAACGGCGCCGGCAAGACCACCGCGCTGCACGCCCTGGCCGGGTTGGTCCCCCTCGACGGCGGCCGCATCGCCCTCGACCGCGAGGTGCTCGACGACCCCGCCACCGGCACGTTCCGCCGGCCCGAGGAGCGGCCGGTCGCCATCGTGTTCCAGGACCTGCTGCTGTTCCCGCACCTGCGGGCGGTCGACGACGTGGCGTTCGGCCTGCGAAGCCGGGGGGTCCCCGCCGACGAGGCCCGTCGCCGGGCCCTGGGGTGGCTCGACCGGCTGGGCGTGGGCGACCTGGCCGACCGCCGGCCCCGCCACCTGTCGGGCGGGCAGGCCCAGCGCGTCGCCCTGGCCCGGGCCCTGGCCACCGACCCGGCGCTGCTGCTTCTCGACGAGCCGCTCGCCGCCCTCGACGCCGGCACGCGCGCCACCGTGCGGCGCGACCTCCGCCACCACCTGGCCGACTTCGGCGGCGCCACCGTGCTGGTCACCCACGACCCGCTCGACGCCCTGGCCCTCGCCACCCAGGTGGTCGTGGTCGACGGTGGCGGGGTCACCCAGGCGGGCCCCATCGCCGAGCTGACCGCCCGGCCCCGCTCCCGCTACGTCGCCGAGCTCGTCGGCCGGAACCTGCTCACGGGCCGGGGTTCGGGGCACACCGTCGTCGTCGACCCACCGGCCGGCACCCCATCGGCCCGCGCCGAACCGGCGACGCTCGTCGTGGCCGACCCGGTCGACGGCGAGGTGTTCGCCCTCGTGCACCCCCACGCCGTCGCCGTGCACCGCGACGAGCCCGAGGGCAGCCCCCGCAACCGCTGGCCGGCCCGCATCGAGGGCCTCGACCTGCTCGGTGACCGGGTCCGCATCCGGCTCACCGGGCCCCTGCCCCTGGTCGCCGAGGTGACCGCCGACGCGGTGGCCGCCCTCGACCTGCACGAGGGCCGCGCCGTGTGGGCCAGCGTGAAGGCGACCGAGATCGCCACCTACCCCCGCTGAGCGCCATTGCCGAGGGCGGCGGTGATCTCGTGGTGGCGCAACAGGAACGCCCGCTCGTCGAGCCGCTTGCGGCGCAGCCAGCCGGTGACCTCGTCGTTGCACTTGCTGGCGTTGCAGGACGCACACGCCGGCACGACGTTGGTGACGGTGTACCGCCCGCCGCGGGAGAGGGCCAGGACGCAGTCGCGCTGCAGCGGCCGGTCGGTCGCCCCGCAGTAGGCGCAGCCACCCCACATCGCCGTGATCGCGACCCACTCCTCGTTGCTGAGGTCGTTGTCGGCTCGGTCCATCCGGCGCTTGCGCTTGCGGGCCGCTCGCGCCCGGCGGCTCCGATCGACGGCCATCGGCCGAGCGTAGGCAACCGCCCGGTGGCCGCGGTGCACCTCCGGACGGCCGGGCACGGCCGACCGCCCGCGTCGGACCTCAGCGGGTGGCGCGGTCGAGGACCCGACCGAGGAAGCCCGACCGGCCTGGCGCGAGGCGGGCGAGCAGGTCCACGGCATGGGCATCGGGGCCGACGAGGACACGGGCCTTGTCACGCTCGATGGCTCGCACGATCTTGGCCGCCACCGCCGACGGCGGCCGGAGCAGGCGGGGCGCCAGCTTGTTGTTCGCCATGGTCGAGAGCCGGTCGGCCTCGGCCCCGCGCGCCCCGTGCATGATGTTCGTGTTGATGGCCCCGGGGAACACGGTGGTCAGCCCGATCGACGTCGGCACCAGCTCGGCCCGCAGGGCCTCGCTGAAGGCCCGCACCGCCCCCTTGGTGAGCGAGTAGCTGGCGTTCTGGGGCAGGCCGAGCAGGCCGACCATGCTCGACAGGTTCACGATGTGGGCCTCGTCGGCCTCGCGCAGGACCGGAAGGAAGGCGTGGCAGCCGTTGAGCACGCCCCACACGTTGATGCCCACGATCCACCGGACGTCGTCCAGGGACTCGTCGGCGAAGCGCCCGGCCGAGGTGACCCCGGCGTTGTTCACGAGGATGTGGCAGGCGCCGTGGGCCTCGACCACCTCGGCGGGCAGCTCGCCCACGCGGTCGGCGTCGGACACGTCGGCCAGGTGGACCGAGGCGCGGCTGCCGGCGGCTTCCACCAGCTCGCGGGTCTCTTCGGCGCCGGGAGCCTGCACGTCGACGAGCGCCAGCCGGCAGCCCCGCTCGGCCAATGCCAGGCTCGTGGCCCGCCCGATCCCGCTGCCGGCCCCGGTGACGACGGCGACCCGCCCCGCCAACCGCTTCACGACGCGCCGGCCTCGTCGGCCCCGGCCTGGCCGTCGCCCTGACCCTCGGCTTCGCTGACGATCTTGGCGGCGAGCTTGTTGACGAGCTCGGCGAAGCGGCCGCCGAACATGGCGGCGATCTTCTCGGTCCGTGCCGCGAACCGCCAGCCTTCGCCCACGCGGACGTACTCGTCGACGTACCAGCCGTACACGTCGAGCACCTCGGGCTCGCCCTCCCACTCCAGGCCGTTGCGGTTGGCGATGTGCACCCGACCGCGGGCGGTGTCGGGGCCGGTGAAGCGGATCTCGTGGGTCGAGATCGAGTGCATGCACCAGGTGAAGAGGCTCATGGCGCCGGGCATCCACGCCGCCACCTCCGCGGGCGGACCGGTGATGCCGCCGGACTGGCGGTAGTCGATGACGGCGTCGGGCACGAACAGCGCCTCGAAGCGGGCCCAGTCGGCGTCGTCGACGGCGTGGGCGTAGGAGATGGCGAGGTCGCGGATGGCGAGCAGGTCGCCCTGGCGGGCGGGGTCGGGCACGGCGCCGTCGACGTCGGACATGGTGGTCGCTCCTGGGGTGCCGGGGTGCGTCGGTCGGCGGCATCCTGGCACGACCGGATCGGCGAGGCGTCACCCGGCCAGCGGCGCGGCGACGGGGTGAGCGGACGACCGGGCGACCGGACGACTGGGCGGGAGCGTCAGGCGGTGGCCGGCTCGGCGTCGAGGTCCATCGTCTCGGCGTCGCCGAGGCGGAAGTAGAGCACGAGCATGACCGCCACGAGGACGCCGACGAGCATGGCGGCCGAGATCGAGGTGTGCTCGACGATCGGCCCGAACACGAGGTTGCCGATCGGGACGGTGCCGCCGAAGGCCATGATCCACAGCGCCATCACGCGCCCGCGCGTGCGGTCGTCGATCTGCTTCTGCAGCACGGTGGACAGTCCCGTGATGACCATGAAGTAGAAGAAGCCGAGCGGGGCGATGATCACGAACGCCGGCCCCGGCGCCCGCACCAGGGCGAACACGGCCAACAGGATCGAGAACCCGATCAAGCCCACCCGGACGATGCGGGCCAGCTCCTTGCCGGCGAACACGGTGCCGATCGACAGCGCGCCGAGGAGCGCTCCGAAGCCGAAGGTGGCGTAGAGGGCACCGTAGAGCGGCGACGTCTCGCCGATGCCCAGGTTGTCGACCGCCAGCGTCGGCATCTGCCCGATGAAGATCAGGCAGAAGAACGAGAACACCGTGCAGGTGACGAGCACCTTGCGCACCACGAGGTCGTGGCGGGCCACCGAGAACCCCTGCAGGATGCGTCGCACGCCGCTCGGCGCACTGGGGTCGACCGCCACCCGGGGCACCCGCACCGTCCAGATGCCGACGACGATGAACAGGTAGGTCAGCCCGTTGATGGCGAACACCCACGACACGCCGAGCTGGGCGAACACCAGTGGGCCCAGGGCGGCACCGATGACGCGGGACAGGTTCATGTTCGCCGAGGTGAGCGACACCGCCCCGGGGATGTCACGCCGCTCGACCAGGTTGGGCAGCACCGAGGAGAAGGTCGGTCCGGCCAGGGCCTGACCCATGCCGATGGCGAAAACGCACGCCACGATCCCGGGCAGCGAGGGGTTGTCGTGGGTGCCGATCCAGGCCAGCGCCATGGCGAAGACCAGCTGCTCGCTGGAGGCGATGATCATCAGCTTCCGGCGGTCGAAGCGGTCGGCCAGGCTGCCACCGACGAGCGAGAAGAGCAGCAGCGGCCCGAGCTGGGCGAAGATCACGATCGACACGAACGTCGGCGACTTGGTGAGGAAGAACGCCCACTGCGTGAGCACGACGTTCTGCATCCACGTGCCGATGTTGGACGCCAGCCAGCCGGCATAGATGCGCCGGAAGGCCGAGTAGCTGAGGGCCGCCCGCGCCGTGCCGGGTGCGAAGGGCCGATCGCCCTCGCGGTCGGCGTCGATGATCTCCTCCGCCGCGAGGACGTCCTCGAGGTGGTCGACACGGTCCCCGGCCGGCGAACGCCCCGGCCGGCTCGCCGGAGGGGTCGATCCGTCGGATCCTGCGCCGGCGGGGCGCGGCCGGGCCTCGGCGCGCCGATCGGCGGGCGCGTCGGGTTCGGCGGCCGGATCGGGCGGCGGGCCGGCGAGGGGTTCGATGGTCACGGCGATGCCGAGGCTACGGGCACCGATCGCCGGTCACGACATCGGTGGGCGCCGCGCCGATCGAGATGAGCCGGTTGGCCCACCCCGCGGGCGACGGTCCGTCGGACCCGGTCGCCACGTGCCCCCGGGGGCATCGTCCGCCCAGCCACTACGCTCCGGCCATGGCGATCGACGAGGGGGACCGGGGCATCGTCGACCTCGACCTCGGGGCCTTCCTGGTCGACGGGCCCGGCGCCCTGCGGGATGCCGCTGCCGGGGCCTGGTGCGCGCACGCCATCGACGCCGGCGGCCGCCCGCTCGAGGTCGTGCTCTCCCACCACGAGGTCCGCGAGGTGCTCCGCGACCGCCGGCTGTCACCCCGCTCGTTCACCACCGACATGGTCGAAGCCGGTGTCGACGAGCGCTCGGCCCACCAGCTCACCCCGCTCTTCCGCCGCCACGGCGAGGAGCACCGGGCCTTCCGGGGCCTGCTGTCGGCCGCGTTCACGCCGCGGCAGGTCGAGCGCATCCGACCCACCGCGGCCGCCATCGCCGACCGGCTGGCCGACGGCATCGCCGCCGTCGGCGGCCGCTGCGAGCTGGTCGATGCCATGAGCGCACCCATGCCACCCGAGGTCTTCACCGCCCTGTTCGGGCTGCCGGCCACGGACCGCGATCGGCTGGCGGCGTGGGGCAACGCCGTCATCGCCGCCTTCGCCCCGCCGCTCACGCCCGACGAGCTGGTCGGCGTCGAGACCGCGTGCGCCGAGATGCGGACGTGGGCGCACGCGCTGATCGCCGACCGGCGGGCCCGACCCACCGACGATCTCGTCACCGCGCTCACCCAGGCCGAGGTCGACGGCGCCCGCCTCGACGACGACGACATCGTCGACGTCATCACCGGCTTCGTGTTCGCCGGCTCGGAGACCACCCGGCGACAGCTCACCGCCATGGTGGTCGCGTTCGCCGAGCACCCTGCCGATTGGGAGCGGGTGGCGGCCGATCCCTCGCTGATCCCGGGGGCGGTCGAGGAGGTGCTGCGCTTCCGTCCGATCGTGCCGGGGATGACCCGGGAGGCGGTCGAGCCCTACGAGCACCGGGGGCTCACCGTGCCCGCGGGCGGGCGGCTGGTGGCCTCCTTCCTGACCGCCAACACCGATCCGGTGCTCTACGACGAACCCGACCGGTTCCGCATCGAGCGGCCCGATGCCGGCACCCACGTCACCTTCGGGTGGGGCCCCCATCTGTGCGTGGGCGCGCCGCTGGCCCGGCTCGAGCTGCAGGAGGCGTTGCGCGCCCTGACCGAGCGGTTCGGCCCGCCGACCCTGCCCGACGGATCGGTCGAGCCCAGCCCGCTCGGCCTCGTCGCCCCCGACGCCCTCGCCGTCGCCTTCCCGCTCCGCTGATCGCCCGGGGTCAGGCAGCTCCCGCGAGGAGGGCGTCGATCTGGCCGAGGGCGGCCCGCAGGCCCTCCTCCATCTGCATGGCGATCATCTGCTCCATGGCCTCGAGCGAGGGCCAGGTGCTGGTGAGCACCATGCGGGTGCGGTCGCCGGGCTCGGCGTGCAGCTCGACCCGCATCGTCGTGGTGGGCAGGTCGAGGTTGGGGCTGAAGTCGTCGTGGGCGAAGCCGTCCTCGACCTCGAGGCGGGTCGGTGGGTCGACCGCCAGCACCTTCCACCAGCCCTTGTGCTGGTCGCCCTCGGGCCCGGTCATCAGGTAGGTGACGGTGCTCCCCAGCGAGAGGTCGTGGTCGACGAAGGTCGCCGGGTACGTCGGTGGCCCCCACCAGCGCTCGAGCAGGCGGGGGTCGGCCCACAGCTGCCAGGCCCGCTCGGGCGGCGAGTCGAGGTCGCAGGTGACGGTGAGCGTGAGCCGCTCGAGGTCCTTGTCGATCCGGGTGACGGTCACGGCGTGGCTCCTTCGGTGGTGGTCTCGGCCAGGACGTCGGCGAAGCGGTCGAGCCGGTCCCGCCACAGCGACTCGAGCTGCGCCAACAGGTCGTTCGCCCGCCGGATCGTCGTCACGTCGGTGCACACCAGCTGGGCCCGCCCCTGGCGCTGCTTGGTGACGAACCCCGCCCGCTCGAGCACCGCCACGTGCTTCTGCACGGCGGCGAAGCTCATCGGGTAGTGACGGGCCAGGTCGGTCACCGACGGCGAGCCGTCCATGGCCCGGCGCAGGATGTCGCGCCGGGTGGCGTCGGCCAGCGCGTGGAAGACCAGATCGACCTCGTCGTCGGTCATCGGCCGGGGAGCTCCTCGGCGGGCGTGATCTACAACCATGTGGTTGTACGTTAGCCAGGCGCGCCGGGACCCGCAAGCCCCCGCCGCACGGGCGCCGGCCGGTCGGCGATCTCGATCAGTCGCGCAGCGACGGGTGCTGGCGGGCGAGGATCGGCATGAGGAGCCGGCGCGGGGTCAGGTAGGCGGCGACCGCCGTGACCTTGTTGCCGGCGCCGGGGATGACCACGGCTGCCCCGCCGTCGAGGCCGGCGACGGCCTGGGCCGCCACCGACTCGGCCGACACCCACAGGAACGAGGGCATGGCCTTGGCGGCCTCCTCGTCGCCGATGCCCATCGTGGTGGCGAAGCCGGTCTCGACCGGACCGGGGCACAGCGTCGTGAGGGACACGCCGGTGCCGCGGAGCTCGGCGCGCACGGCCTGGCCGTAGGACAGGACGAACGCCTTCGACGCCGCGTAGGCAGCCTGACCGGGCAGTGGCTGGAAGGCGGCGGTGGAGGCGACGTTGAGCACGGCGCCCCGACCGCGCTCGACCATGCCGGGCAGGAAGGTGCTGGTGAGGTCGACCACCGCCTCGACGTCGGTGCGCACCATCCGCACCTCGTCGGCCGACACGCTGCGGTGGACGGGACCCATGGTGGAGAAGCCGGCGTTGTTGACCAGGACGTCGACGACGAGCTCGCGCTCGGCCACCGCGGCGGCCAAGCCGACGCCAGGGGCGTCGCCGGCGAGGTCGGCGGTGACGACCTCGGTGCGCACGCCGTGGCGTTCGGCCAGCTCGTCGGCCAGCTCGCGCAGCGGGCCTTCGCGGCGGGCGACCAGCGTGAGCCCGTGTCCCCGCCGGGCCAGCTCGCGGGCGATCTCGACGCCGATCCCGGAGGACGCTCCGGTGACGAGGCTGGTGCGGTCCGGGGCGGGAGCGGGGAGGGCCATGGCCGGCAGGCTAGGGCGGACCAGGGGTCGCCGCTCGGGGGTCGAGGAGGTCGATGACCGGCGCCGGGCTCGCGGGCCGTCCCGGGGGGGGCCGTCCCCGGGGCCACCCCGACGGTGGTCCCGGCAGACTTTGCCAAGATCTCACCAACGGGGAGCCGATCCCTTACCCGCCGCCTCGTACGTTCACCCGGACCGAGGAGGACGCGCGGCGATGCGATCCAGCACGACACGGCGGTTGACACGAGGGCGGGTGCCCCGCTCGCGACCCTGGCGCCTCGCCTACGGCGCCGGCTCGGTGGCGGCGATCTCCGCGGCCACGGCGCTCCTGGTCGCCGGGCCGGTGCACGCCGATCCGGCCGTCCACGCGGTGCAGCCCGCCACCACCACAGCCCCGGCGCCGACGACGCCCTGATCCGGCGCGCGTCGTCCGACCCGACGCGCGCCGCCCGGCCCTTCCCACCGGCCGGGTTCGCCGAGATCGGACCGGTCCCTCGTCCTCACCCGCGGGCCGGTCCGATCCGGCGAGCACTCCCGCCCCGAGGCGGCGCCACCACGTTCGAGCCGGCCCCGCTCGTCGACCCGCGACCATCGGGCACGCACCACCTGCGGCGCCGGCCGAGCGCCGACGGCCGAGCGCCGACGGCCGGCCGGCCGGCCGCCGGTGGCCGAGGGATCAGCCGGTGAAGGCCGGGGTGACCGCGGTGGCCGCGACCGTCACCGGCACCGCCCCGGGGATCGTGGTCGACGTGGGCGCCGAGGTGGTGGTGGACGCCGAGGCTGGGCACGGCGCCGGATCGGCCAGCGCCGAGCGAGCCCCGGCCAGCGCGGTCGCCGGCTCGCGAGCGACCGAGGACGCCGACCGGCTCGACCGCGAGCCGCCCCCACCCCCACCGAACGACGCCACGATCGGTTCGAGGAAGGCCACGTCGTCCCAGCTGTCGGGCGGTGTCGTCCCCTGGCCCGGCACGAGGCCGCTCGGCGGGTAGTGGTACAGCAGGTTCGGGTCGGCGACGGGCGCGCACGGGCTCTTCACGTAGGTGCCGTTGCGCACGACCACCAGGTCGAGGCTCGGGATCACGTAGATGAGCTGGCCGTCGTGGCCCTGAGCCGAGAAGAACGGGGGCACCGCGCCGGCGCCCTGCAGGTTCAGCCACCACTGGTAGCCGTAGCCGCTGTAGGAGGCGGCGTGGTCGGTGATCGACGCGTCGACCCAGCTCGCCGGCACCACCTGGGTGCCGTTCCAGGTGCCGCCGCGCAGGTACAGCAGCCCGAAGCGGGCGAACGAGCGGGACGGCGTGTCGACGCAGCAGTAGGTGAGGGTGTGGTTCGCGGCGTCCCGCCACCAGTCGACGGGGTCCATGCCGATGGGGCCGAACAGCTTCTGGCGGGCGTACTCGTCGGGTCGCATCCCGGTGGCCTGGTGCACGACCTCGCCGAGCAGCATCGAGTCGCCGCTCGAGTAGTTGAACCGCGTGCCGGGCGGGTAGACCCCGTCGTGGCCGGCGGCGAAGGCGAGCTGGTCGGCCTCCAGGGCCACCATCTGGATGATGTCGGAGCTGCCGAGGCTCGTCGGGTCGTAGTCCTCGTTCCACTGCAGGCCCGATTCCATGTGGAGCACGTGGCGCAGCGTGATCGCGCCCTTCGGCGTGCCGGCCCAGTCCGGGAAGTAGGTCGACATCGGGACGTCGACGCTCGGGATCTTGCCCTCACCAAGGGCGATGCCGATCAGCGCGCTGTTGACCGACTTGGCCATCGACCAGCTGGCCGCCCACGAGGACGGGCCGGCGCCCGGCGCGTACCACTCCCCCACGATGGCGCCGCGCTGCACCACGACCACGCCCTGGGTGTTCTTCCCCGGGGTGAAGGCGTAGGCGCGGGCCTGGTCGAGCACGGCGGGGTCCATGCCGTGGGCGACGGGGTCCTCCACCGACCACTCGCCGGTGGGCACCGGGCCGGGCACGCCGACGGCGAGCGCCGGCGTGGCAGCTGGGCCAGCCACCGCCAACGAGGCCAGCAGGCAGACGAGCGCGACGGCCGCCGGCCACGGCCACGGCCACGGCCGGCGGCGCCCACCCGTTCGTGGCGCGCCGGTCCTGCGATGTCCCGTGGTGTCGTGCACGTTCCAACCCCCCTGTGCCTGCCACGCTAGTTCCGGGGCGGACCCCCATCGGCTCGGCGGCGGAGGGGGCACCCCGGCGCCGTCGGCCGATCTCCTGGAGCTCAGCCGGCCCGGGGCTCACGGGGCAGGCCGAGGACGCGCTCGCCGAGCACGTTGCGCTGGATCTGGCTGGTGCCGCCGAACACCGACGCAGCCCGGGCGGTCAGGTAGGTGTCGAGGTCGTGACCGGCGAGGCACAGGCCGACCGCTCCGCGCTCGCCGAGGACCACCTCGTTCACGAGCTGGTCGACGCGCGTGAGCAGCAGCTTGTCGAGGCTGCCCTCGGGACCGGGCAGCTCGCCGCCGCGCCGGGCGGTGAGCGACCGGCGCACGTGCAGCTCGAGGACGCGCAGCTCGATGTGGGCGCGGGCCCAGCGGTCGCGGGCCACGCCGGTGAGGTGCTCGCCGCGGGTGGCTCGGGCGGCGTCGGCGTCGGTGAGCAGGCGTCGCAGGCGGGCCACCCAGCCGATGTCGGCCGGCCCCCGCTCGTAGGCCAGCAGCTGGCCGGCCATGGCCCAGCCGTGACCGCGCTCGCCGAGCAGCGCCGAGCCCGGCACCTCCACCCCGTCGAAGAACACCTCGGCGAACTCACGCGTCCCCCAGGAGGTGACGATGGGGCGACACGTGATGCCCGGTGACGACATCGGCACCAGCAGCATCGACAGCGCCGCGGCGTTGCGGGCCTCCGGCTCGGTGCGGCACAGCAGCAGGCACCAGTCGGCGTACACGGCGAGGCTGGTCCAGATCTTCTGGCCCTCGACCACGAACGCATCCCCGTCGGGGTCGTACGTCGCTCGGGTGCGCAGCGAGGCCAGGTCCGACCCGGCGTCGGGTTCGGAGAACCCCTGGCACCAACGGGTCTCGCCCGACAGCATCGAGGTGAGGTGCACCGATCGCTGCGCGTCGTCACCGAACAGGGCGACGGCGTGGGCGAGGTGGCCGATGGGCGGGGCGGGCGGCGCCCCGGCCAGGCCCAGCTCCTCGTTGGCCAGCGCCTCGTAGCGAGCGTCGAGGCCGCGCCCGCCGAACCGCTCGGGCAGCGACAGCCCGACGTAGCCGGCGCCGGCCAGCTGCCGGTGCCACGCGTGCAGCGCCTCGGCCCGGGCCTCGGGCTCGTCGGGCAGCTGGTCGGCCGACGGGGCCTCCGCCGCCAGCCACGCCCGCAGCTCGGCGCGGAAGGCCGCCTCCTCGGCGGTGTCGGTCCAGATGCTCACCGACCGCAGTCTCCCCGCCCATAGTCGGGAGGTGCGAACCGCCCCGACTCCATCCCCCCACCGAACTTCGGAGGATCCGCGTCAGGGGGTGATGCGAATCCTCCAAGGTTCGGAGGGGATGGGGCGGTTGGGGGGTGGGGCGGTGGACGCGGTGCGGCGGGAAGACGGGGAGTACGGTCCGGCGATGGCCTACGAGACGGTGACGGGGTACTGCTGGCCGCAGAGCGCCACGGCGGGCGACGAGGTGGCGCTGCACCTGTCCTCGGCGGGCGGGCGACCCGTGCAGGTCGAGGTGGCCCGGGTCGGGGCCGAGCGGGACGTCGTGTGGCACGACGAGGTCCCCGCCGACGACCACCCACTCCCCCACGACGCCTGGCGCGACGGCTGCGACTGGCCGGCGGCGGTCACCGTCCCGATCGAGCCGTCGTGGCGATCGGGCTACTACGAGGTGCAGCTCGACATCGACGTCGACGGCAAGCGGCGCCGCAGCCACGCCTTCTTCGTGGTACGCCCGCGCACCGGTGCCCCCACGGCGCGCATCCTCCTCGCCCTGGCCACCGACACCTGGCACGCCTACAACGAGACCGGTGGGGGGAACCTCTACACCGGCCGCACCCAGGTGTCGCTGCAGCGTCCGCTCGCCCCCGGCCTGCTGTTCAAGCCGCCGGGCCCGGGCCGACGGGTCACCGTCGTGCACGCCCCCGACCGCCAGATGGTCACCCACGTCGGCTACCTCACGCTCAACCACCTGACGCCGTGGGCCGGCTCAGCCGGCTGGCCCGACTGGGAGCACCCGTTCCTGGCCTGGGCCGAGCGCGAGGGCTACGCCGTCGACGTGGTCACCAACGCCGACCTCGAGGACCACCCGGCGCTGCTCGCCGGCGACCCGACCGCCGACGACCACACCGGGTATCGGCTGCTGCTGTCGGTGGGCCACGACGAGTACTGGTCGAGCCCCATGCGCGACACCGTCGAGGACTTCATCGCCCGGGGCGGCAACGTGGCGTTCTTCTCGGGCAACACCTCGTTCTGGCAGGTGCGCTTCGAGGACCACACCCCGGAGGGTCCGGCGGCGACGATGGTCGGCTACAAGGGCCAGCTCAAGCGAGACCCGGTCTACGGCACCGATCGGGTCGGCGAGCTCACCAGCATGTGGTCCGACCACCTCATCGGTCGGCCCGAGAACCACATGACCGGCGTCAGCTTCGCCCGAGGCGGCTACCACCGCATCGGCAAGGTCGTCAGCAACGGCGCCGGTGGCTACACGGTCCACCGGCCCGAGCACTGGATCTTCGAGGGGACCGGCATCGGCTACGGGGACCTGCTCGGCGCCGGGTCCACCGTCGTGGGCTACGAGTGCGACGGGTGCGACTTCACCTACGTCGACGGCCGCCCCGAGCCCACCGGCATCGACGGCACGCCCGCCACGTTCCAGATCCTCGGCACCGCGCCCGCCGCCCACTTCACCCACGAGACCGCGACCCGACCCCCCGCACCGGGCGAGCCGTCCGAGCTGGAGGGCGTGGCGTCGCGCGTGTTCGGCTCGCGCGACCCCGAGCACGTCGAACGGGTGCGCTACGGCCACGCCGTGCTCGGCACCTGGACCTCCGAGGCCGGCGGCACGGTGGTCACCAGCGGCTCGACCGACTGGGCCCACGGCCTGGCCGGCCACGACGACCAGATCATCCGGATCACCCGCAACGTGCTCGACCGCCTCGGCGCACCCCCGGCCTGACGTCCCGCTCCCCTGGCTCGACCTCCGGCTCCACCGGCCTGACGTTCCGCTCTGCTGGCTCGACCTCCGCCTCCACCGGTGGGACGGCTCGGCTCAGCGCGGGGCGACCCCACCACGACCCAGCGGGTCGGGGGCGAGGGCGTCGTCGACCAGCTCGGCGGGCAGCGTGCGCGCCACGTCGGCGGCGAGACGGCGGGCGGCGTCGTCGATGGCGGCCACGCGCGCCGGCGGGGCCACCGAGCGCAGGTCGGCGAGGATCCACGCCATCCGTCGGGTGACCTGGGTGGAGCCGCTGCCGAACCACCGGATCTCGTTGCAGGCGAGGTCGACCAGGGCCTCCCACGACGGCACCGTCCACCGGACCCGGACCGTGCCGTCGCGATCGGCAAGGCTCGTCTCGGGGTCGGGCCGGACGACGATGCGGCGCAGGAGGTCGCCGATCCGGTCGAGGGCCTGGAGCGCGGTGGTCGGGTCGTTGACCGCCGGCGACAGGGCCCGCTCGGCGATGTCGACCAGCTGCCGGATCCCGAAGGGCACGTCCTGGATCAGGGTGCGGGACGCCTCGAGGTCGACGGCGCGCTGGTAGGGCCCCACCTCGGTCACCGCCCCCTCGACCTCGAACAGCGTCGCCCCCGCCGGCAAGTAGGTGCCGACGGGCGGGACGACCCGCACCACGACGCCGTCGGCCCGGGCCCGCTCGGCCAGCGCCTCGAGGTCGACGGCGGCGATGACCCCGGCTCGCGGCGCCGGGACGGCGGTCGTCGTGGCCGCCGAGGCGGCGACGGGCTCCGACGGCTCGGGAGCCGGGCCCGACACGGACGAGGCCGGGTCGCCGGCACCCTCCGGCGGGTAGACATCGTCGATGGCGACCCGGGTCTCGGCGGCGATGGCCTCGATCACGGTCACCGCCCGCAGGCTGGTGGTGATGTGCTGGAGGTAGACGAGGAACGCCACCAGGCTGGCGCCGACGAGCACCAGGGACAGGCCGATGAGCGGGGCCGCGGCGACGGCCTCGGCCTCGCCCAGCTCGACCATGGCGGTGAGGCTGAAGACGAAGGTGGCGAGGAACACGCCGAGCACCACCTGGGTGCGCCGATCCCGCTGGAACACCCGCATGACGCGCGGCGAGAGCTGGCCGCTGGCGATCTGCAGGGCCACGACGCTGATGCTGAACACCAGGCCGAGGAAGGTGAGCATCGCCGAGCTGATGGTGCCGAGCGCCGACCGGGCGCTGTCGCGATCGCCGAGGTAGCCGATGAAGCCGGTGGCCCCCTGGAACCATCGGGCGATGGCGACGGCGGCGAGCAGCGCGCCCAGGCCGAACAGCGTGGGGATCACCCACAGCCGGTTGCGCAGGTGGTCGGCGAGGATGGCCCTCCGGTCGCGGTGGCCCGTGTGGTTCACCAGATGCGGACCCGGTCGGCGGGGTCGAGCCACAGGGCGTCGTCGGGGGTGGTGCCGTAGGCCTCGTGGAACTCGTCGAGGTTGCGCACGATGTTGGCCCGCAGGTCGGCCGGCGAGTGCACGTCGACCGCCAGCAGCTGCTGGGCCATCTCGGGGCGGACCTTGATGCGCCAGATGAGGCCCCAGTTGCACAGCAGCCGCTGGACGCCCGTGCGCCCGTCGATCACCGACGGCTCCTCGCCGTGGAGGCTGAGGCGGTACGCCAGCAGGCCGATGGTGAGCCCGCCCAGGTCGCCGATGTTCTCGCCGAGCGTGAGGGCGCCGTTGACGTGCTCGTCGGGCAGCTGGCGCGGCGCCAGCCCGTCGTACTGGGCCACCAGGGCGTCGGTGCGGACCTTGAACGCCTCGCGATCCTCGTCGGTCCACCACTCGGACAGGTTCCCGTCCCCGTCGAAGTGCGAGCCCTGGTCGTCGAAGCCGTGGCCGATCTCGTGACCGATCACCGCCCCGATGCCCCCGTAGTTCAGGGCCGGGTCGGCGCCGGCCTCGAAGAACGGTGGCTGGAGGATGGCGGCCGGGAAGCAGATCTCGTTGGCGCCGGGGTTGTAGTAGGCGTTGACGGTCTGTGGGGTCATGAACCACTCGTTGCGGTCGACCGGCCCGCCGAGCTTGCGGAGCTGCCGGTCGGTCTCGAACGCCGACGCCCGGCGCACGTTGCCCACGAGGTCGTCCCGGCGGATCTCGAGCGACGAGTAGTCGCGCCACTCGTCGGGGTAGCCGACCTTGGACCGGAACTGGCCGAGCTTGGCCAGCGCCCGCTCGCGGGTCTCGTCGGTCATCCAGTCGAGGCGGCTGATGCTGACCCGGTAGGCCTCCACCAGGTTGGCGACCAGCTCGTCCATCTGCGCCTTGGCCTCGGGCGGGAAGTGCCGCTCGACGTAGACCTCGCCCACGGCCTCGCCCATCAGCCCGTTGCAGAGGGCGACGCCGCGCTTCCACCGCTCCTTGTTCTCCTCGGTCCCGGTGAGCGCCCGGCTGTTGAAGTCGAAGCTCTCCTCGACGAAGGCGGCGCTGAGGTACTTCGCGGCGCCGGCGGTGACGTGGAACGTGAGCCAGGCCTTCCAGTCGTCGAGCGGCACGTCGCCGAGCGCGTCGGACAGCGCCGTGAGGAAGTCGGGCTGGCGGACGAGCAGCTCGGCCACGTCGTCGCCGGTGGCACCGAGCCCGGTGCGCCACCCGTCCCAGTCGAAGGCGGGCGCGAGGGTGCGCAGCTCGTCGAAGGGCGTGAGGTTGTACGAGGCGATGACGTCGCGGGTGCGCACGTTGTCCCAGTGGCCGGCCGCCAGGCGGGTCTCGAGGGCGAGGATGCGGGCCGCCGCGTCGGTGGCGTCGCCGTCGGACCACCCGAGCAGGCCGAGCATGCGGGCGATGTGGACCTCGTAGCGCTCGCGCAGCTCGGCCATCGGATCGAGCCGGTAGTACGACTCGTCGGGCAGGCCGATGCCGCCCTGCACCACGTTGACGATGTAGCGGTCGGACCGGCGGTCGTCGGTGTTCACGTAGGTGAGCACCAGGCCGTCGAGCAGCCCCCGCTGCAGGCGCCCGTGCAGGGCGCCGAGGTCGCCGACGTCGCTCAGGGCCTCGATGGCGGCGAGGTCGTCGGCGAGCGGCGCGGCACCGAGCGATTCGACGGCGTCCTCGTCCATGAACGAGGCGAACAGGTCGCCGATCTTTCGGCGATCGCTGCCCGCGGGGGCGTCGGGGTCGGCCGCCGACTCGCGCAGGATGTCGCCCACCGCCGCCTCGGCCTCCAGCGCGAGGTCGACGAAGCCACCGACCATCGGCAGGTCGGCCGGGACCTCGGCCTGGTCGTACCAGCGACCGTTGACGTGACCGAAGAGGTCGTCCTGGGGACGGACCTGCTCGTCGACGTCGTCGAACCTCGTGATCGCCATGGAGCCTCCCCGGCCGTCGGTGCCGCGGTGGCCGCCGCGGTCGTGCGAGGACCGTAGCCGGACCCCGCCCCGAGCCGACGGGACGGGTGGGGGCCAGATCGTCAACCGGTGAAGGCCGGCGTGACGACGACGGGCGTCGTCGTGGAGGTGGTGGTGGCCGTGGTGGAGGTGGACGTGGTCGAGGCGGTGCTCGGCGGCGGCGCCGGGGGCGTCCACACCGCGCACTGCGGCACGTCGGAGTCGGCCGGGTTCACCGAGCCGACGATGAGGCCGGCGTCGTCGATGGCCGAGGCGTAGGCGCTGGACGCGCCGAGCGGGGCGGGGAGCACCTGCATCCCGTTGACCGGGTCCCACAGGAAGGCCCCGCCCTGGCCGACCCCGCTGACGTTCCAGAACCCGACCACCTGGTGGCTGGCGTTGACGCCGTTGGCCACGGCGCTGGCGGCGCCCGGCGGCAGGCCGAGGTCGGTCATCTGCCCGGTGGCGGGGTCCCACAGGAACGGGTGGGTCTCGCCGCCGCTGGTGCTCGACGAGCCCACCACCACGCCGTCGGTGCTGATCCCCATGGCCGACGCGCTCGATCCGCCGAGGGTGGGGCTGAAGGTGGTGGCGTTGGTGGCCGGGTCGTAGGAGAAGGCTCGCTGGGGGGCCTCCAGCCGGGTCCCGGCGATCTGGCCGGCGGCGTTGATGCCCTCGGCCTGGCCGCCGACCGACACCATGCCCGGCACCGACTGCCACGTCCCCTGGGCGATGTCCCACCGGATCGGCGTGGGCAGCGAACCGCTGAACCCGTAGGCGCCACCGACCCCGATGCGGCTGTCGTTGACGGCCCGGACGATGACCGACTGAGGCGGTCCGACCGTCGCGTTCACGTCGGTCCAGCTGCCACCGGCGTACCAGGTGGCGAACTGGCTGCCGAGCGGCGGCGGGTTCGTGCGGGTGGCGTCGCCGACGAGGTCGCCACCGGCGTTGATGCCGACGGGGACGACGGCGTCGGCGGTGGGCGGCAGGCCCACGACGCCGAGCGATGTGGCGCCCGGAGCGAGGGTGACGGCGACCCGCTGGGCCGACCCGTCGATGGCGTCGCCGACGGCCGTCCCGGTCGAGGAGACGCCGTTGAGCGTGCACGGCTGGCCGGCCGCCAAGGGCGGCAGCGCCGTACCGACGTATTGCGATGCGGTCGGTGTGGCGGCACCGGCGGAGGGCAGCGCCACCGCCGACGAGGCGGCGGTGAGGAGCGCGACCGTCGCGGCGATGCCAAGCGCGCGGATCGGGCGGAGGCGTGGGGACGTGGGCACCCGACGAGGCTACGCGGAGCGGTCCAGGCCGCCGGCGGACCGCAGCGCGGTCGCTGCCGTCGACGCCGACGCCATGGCCGAACCGCGGCTCACCAGGGGCGGGTGTAGGTGTTCTCGAGCTCGTCCTGCAGCACGGTGGCGATGGTGGCCGACGTGTCCACCACCAGCTCCTCGTCGAGGACGCGGGTGCGGTAGCTCCACCCCTCCGGCAGCGCCAGACGGTCGGCGAGGCCCTCGAGGTCGTCGGCGGTCAGCGCCGGATCGACGCCGACGCAGTAGGCCTGCATCACGTAGGCCTCACCCGACGGGTCGATCAGCTCGTGCACGACCTTGCCGGCGTCGAAGAAGAAGATGGCTCCCCGATCGACGTGGCGGATGGTGTACGGCGTCTGCGCGGGGTCGCCGCCGAGGTCGATGGTGGCGATGCGTCGCATGAGGATGCCACCGAACTCGCGCAGGACCGGCTCGACGTTGGCCACCTTCGTGCCGAGGCCGTCGAGCATCCAGTAGCGAGGCCCGTTCAGCTTCACGAACAGCGCACCCAGGTCGTCGCGGATGGCGTCGGCGTCGAGCTGCGCCCACAGCTCCTGCGGGCAGTCGTTGAGCAGCTGCGTGCCGTAGACGTGGGCCTCGAGCTCGCCGTCGCGGGCGAACACGGCGAGGACCTCGCCGTACCGGGTGCCACGGTGGTCGGTGATCAGCCGTTCGGGGGCATCGCTCACGTCGCTCACGTCGGGGCCTCCTGCTCGTCGACAACTAGTGACACACAGACTGCCACAATTCTGCCGATCGTGCTCGACTCCCCGGCGCCCGCCCGGGCCGCCCACGGCGGTCGGCGCGGCAGCGCTCAAGACGCAGGCGGCGCGGCGGGCTGGAACAGCTCGACGAGGTTGCCCGACGGGTCCACGGCCAGGATCTGCGTGCCGCCCGGCCCGCTGACCGCCTCGTTGCGGAACGGCACGCCGGCCTCGCGCAGGCGGGCGACGTCGGCCTCGATGTCGTCGGTGTGGAGGTGGATGCGGTTCCACCCCCCGGCGTGGGGCACCTCGCCGTCGGCCATCGCCCGGCCCGCCGAGCTGGTCGGACCGCTGAGCAGCAGGCGCAGGTTCCCCCGCACGACGTCGGCGAAGGCCGGCGGGAAGCTGGTGTGCACGGTGAACCCGAAGTGGGTCGTGTAGAAGTCGACGGACGCGGCGACGTCGTCGACGAGGTAGCGAACGTGGACGGTGGGCTCATCGACCATGGCGGTGGCCTTCCTCTCGGGTGGCGATGCGGGCGAGCAGGTGGTGGACGCGGACCTCGAGGTCGTCGGCCAGTGCCACGAACGCCGGGTACGTCTCGTCGTCGGTGGCGCCGGTGAGAGCAGGGTCGGCGGTGCTCCAGTGGGCCGTGGTGGGCTGCCCGGGGAGCTCGGGGCAGACCTCGCGGACCTTGTCGCACAGCGTGACGACGTGGTCGAACCTCGTGCCGACGAACCGGTCGAGGTGCTTCGACCGTCGGTGCGAGATGTCGATCCCCCGTTCGGCGAGCACGCGGACCGCGTTGGGGTGCAGCGGCTTGGGGTGGCTGCCGGCGCTGGACGCGTGGACGGCGCCGCCAGACAGGTCGACGGTGAGGGCCTCGGCGATCTGGGAGCGAGCGCTGTTCCCCGTGCAGAGGAACAGCACCCGGGGCGAGGGACGGCGTCGAGCTACGACCGGCGGCGAGGGCGTCGTCACCAGCGCGGGATCGAGCGTGGCGCCGACCGACCCGAGCGCGGCACCGATCCGTTCCACGTGGGCCCGGTAGTAGGTGTCGCGGCCGTCGAACGAGCTGCGCCGGCTGGAGACCAGCCCGGCATCCCGCAGGGCGCGCAGGTGGTACGAGACCAGGTTCTGGGGATCGCCGGTGCGGGCGACCAGCTCGCCCACCCGCCGGTCGCCGGCCGCCAGCTCCAGCAACAGCCGCCACCGCCGCGGCTCGGCCAGCAGGGGCAGGATCGCGGGCGGGAGGTCGAGCACGGCCACGAGGCGACAGTACATCAACCTCATTTGATGTGTTTGCCACCCGCCGACGGGTCCGGCAGCGTCGACGGCCGGGTAGGTGGCGGGGTCGTGCAGCAAGCGGTGGACGGCGTGCGGGCGATGGCGCCGGCGCTGCTGTTCCTCTGCGCGGGGGTGCCCCTCGCCTCGCTGCTCGACGCCCTCGGGTTCTTCGACGCGCTGGCGGCCTCGATCGAGCGCCGGTGGAACCCCGTCCCGGTGGCCGCCCTGTGGTGGCTGGCCGCGGCGACGACAGCGGTGCTGAACCTCGACACGACGGTCGTGCTGCTCACCCCGCTGTACGTTCGCCTCGCCCGTCGGGCCGGCGCCGACCCGCTGCCCCTGGCGCTGGTGGCCCTGCTGCTGGCCAGCCTGGCCTCGAGCCTGCTCCCGGTGTCGAACCTCACCACGCTGATCGCCGCCGACCGCTTCGGGCTCGGCACCCTCGACGTGGTCGGCCACCTCGGCCCGGCGAGCGCGGCCGCGTGCGTCGCCGGCTGGCTCGCCTACCGCCGCCGGTACCCCCGGACCCTCACCGTCGCCGGCGGCCCGCCGCCCGACGCGCGGGCTCTGCGCGTCGGCGGCATCGTCGTCGGCGTGCTCCTCGCCGGGTTCGTCGTGGGGCCCCGCTGGGGCGTCGCCCCCTGGGTCGTCGCGGTGGTCGCCGACATGGCGCTCGTGGCCGTCGTGCGACGGGTCCCGTGGCGCGACGTCCCGCTGGCCACGGCCATCGGCGTCGCCGCCCTCGCCACGGCGGTGGCGCTGCTCGTGCCGCCGGATGCCCTCGAGTCGGTGCTCTCGGGCTCGGGCCCGGTCGCCCTCGGCGCCACCGTGCTCGGCGGGGCGGCGGCCGCCAACGTCGCCAACAACCTGCCGGCGCTGCTGGTGGCCCTCCCCACGAGCAGCACGATGACGCCGGGGCTCTGGGCGTGGCTGGCCGGGGTGAACACCGGTGCCGCCCTCGTCCCCGTCGCCGCGCTCGCCAACCTGCTGTGGCGGCGCGTCGCACGCGACGAGGGGGTGTGCATCGGCTGGCTCGACCAGGTCCGGACCGTCGCCCCCGTCGCCGTGCCGGCGCTGCTGGCCGCCGCCGTCGTGCTCGCCCTCACCAGCACCCGCTGGCCGTGAACGGCGCCGCCCCGCGTCGCGTCCGAGGCCCCGGGCGGGGCCGGGCATCGACCGCTACGGTTCGCGGCCGTGACGACCGCCGCCGACCTCGTGGCCCTCGGGGCCGCCACCCTGGGCGAGAGCGGGGCCCGCCGGATGCACCGGCGGATCGCTCCGGCGTGGCCCGGTGCCACCGTCGCCGGGCCCGCCTTCCCCGTCCGGTGCACGCCCGGCGACAACCTCGCCGTGCACGTCGGGGTCACCCGGGCACCGGCCGGCAGCGTGCTGGTGGCCGACGTCGGCGGGGTCCACGACCTGGGCTACTGGGGCGAGGTGCTCACCACCGCCGCCGAGGCCCGCGGCATCGTCGGCCTGGTGATCGACGGGTGCGTGCGCGACGTCGCCGCGCTGGCCGCCCACGGGTTCCCGGCCTTCTCGACCGGCCTGGCGCTGCCGGGCGCGACCAAGGCGAAGCCCGGCGCCACGGGCGTGACGGTGCAGGTGGGCGACGCCACCGTCGCGCCGGGCGACTGGGTGGTCGGCGACGCCGACGGCGTGGTCGTGGTCCCCGGCGAGCAGGTCGACGCCGTGCTGGCCGCCGGGCGCGCTCGCGCCGCGGCCGAGGACGAGATCTTCGGACGCCTCCGGGCCGGCGCCACCACGGTCGAGCTGCTCGGCCTCGACCCGACCCTCATCGACCCCGGCACGTGAGCGGGCCGCCGGTGCACATCCACCAGCTCCCGGCGGTGCGGGTCACCGACGAGGCGTTCGCCCCCTTCGGCCGGGTGCTCGGCCACGACGACGACGATGCCGCGCGCCGCGTCGTCGCCCGCTTCCACCGGGGCCAGGAGCCGATGCCGTCGATCATCCTCGAGGTGAACCCCGACGGCGTGCCGGCGTGCGGCTGGCTGGCCCGCCACCACGACCAGACCCAGGCCCTCACGCCCATCGACGGGCCGATCGTGGTGGTGCTCGCCCCCGCGGGCAGCGACCCGCGCACCGACGAGGGCCGCGACGCGGCCACCGCGTTCGTCGCCGACGTCGGCGAGGGCATCCAGCTCGACGAGGGCGTGTGGCACTGGGCGGCCAGCGTGCGGCGGGGATCGGTCCGGGTCGCCAACCTGCAGGGCCACCGCTGGCCCGACGACAACGAGATCCTCTCGCTCGAGGACCGCGGCGTGCAGTGGCACCCCCGCCACCGCTGGCTCGACGACGCGTGGGCCGCCGACCTCCTGGCGGTGGGCACGAGCCGCCTGGCCGCGGCGTTCGGCGGCCGCCGGATCGACACCGCAGCGCGCACGAGCGGGACCGGCGACCCGGACGGCCCGCGCGACGCGGGCGCAGGGACGGCCGAGCGGCGCCCCGATGGGGCGACCTGGCTGGTCACCGACGCCGACGGCTCCATCGAGCTCGACGACGATGCCGTGGTGGCGGCGGTCCGCAGCCTCGGCACCACCGCCTGAGCGGGGGACCGTCGCGCCCCGCCCGCCCCGTCGGTGCTCGACCCCCTCGGTGCCCGACGACGGCGCCGCCGCCGGGTTCAGTGCTCGGTGTAGTCGACGGCGTCGGCGTCGGGGGTGCCCACCGCGAAGCAGAAGCAGTGGATGGGCGCGTGGTCGCTGACCGGCCGCAGGCTGTGCACCGCGTCGGGCGGGATGTGCACCAGGTCGCCCTGGCGGATCTCGCGCTCCTCGCCCTCGATCGTCATGATCCCCCGCCCGGAGGTCACGTAGTAGAACTCGTGCGTCGGGTGGTGGTGGGGGTCGACCAGCCCGCCGCCGGCCACCTCGAACTCGCTCACCAGCTCGAGGTGCCCGCCCTTGGTGATGTCGAACATCTCGCGGGGCGACACGAGCCACCACACGGGCACCGTGCCGTTGTGCTCGACCTTGGGCTCGACGTCCTCGATCGACCGGACATCCATGGTCATGGCGGACCCCCTCCTGCCACCGGCGGGACGACGGCAGCCTACCGATCGGGTCGCAACCGGACCTCGAGCTCC
The DNA here is from genome assembly GCA_046331175.1 of Acidimicrobiales bacterium. Taxonomy (GTDB): domain Bacteria; phylum Actinomycetota; class Acidimicrobiia; order Acidimicrobiales; family Acidimicrobilacustridaceae; genus JAWKIW01. The sequence goes on along the minus strand of JAXLRI010000003.1, from coordinate 81,794 downwards.
AGCTCGATGCACGCGCCTCGTGGAGCCGAGCCACCGATGGCCGACCGGGCACCGCGCCCACGATCGCCGAACACGTCGTGGAGCACCTCGGTGGCGCCGTCGACCACCTCGGCCTGCCCGGTGAAGTCGGCTCGGCAGGTGACGATGCCGCGCAACCGGAACACGGCGTCGATCGCGTCGAGCGTCCCGTAGGCGGCGCGCAGGGTGGCGAGGCAGTTGAGGGCGGCCCATCGGGCCGCCTCGCGCCCCTCCTCCACCGTGACGTCCTCGCCGACGACCCCGGGGTGGACGAGGTCGCCCTGCAGGTCGCGGGGCAGGGCCCCGCTCAGCACGGCCAACCCGCCGTGCTCGACCACCGGCTCGATGACGCCGTGCGGGGGATGCGCGGGCGGCAGCTCGATGCCGAGCTCGGCCAGCCGCCGCTCCACCTCGCCGTCACCGTCGCGCACGGCTCGATCATGGCAGCCACGCCGGCCGGCCGCCGCGGACCACGGGCGGGAGCCGGGCGGAATCCCGCGGAGGCGAGCACCTCGGGTGGACCAGACTCCCGGCATGACCAGCGGCCCCGCCGAGCCGACGCCCGCCGTCGAGGTGCGGGCGATGACCGAGGCCGACCTCGACGACGCCCTCGCCATGTTCCGAGCCGTCGCCGGCGAGGGGCGATGGGTCGGCACCGAGGCCGGCATCGACTGGACGGCCCGGCGCGAGGCGATGCGGGTCGGCCTCGACGCGCCGGCCCGCCGATCGCTCGTGGTGGTCGCCCCCGGTGGGACGATCGTCGGGACCGGGTCGGTGGACGTCGCCGGCTACGGCGTGGCCCAGCTCGGCATGGCCCTGGCCACGGGCTGGCGCGGGCGGGGCATCGGCACCGTGCTGCTCGACGAGCTCGTCGCCGCCGCCCGCGACCTCGGGGCCCACAAGGTCGCCCTCGAGGTGTGGCCCCACAACGCCCGCGCGCTGGCGCTGTACCGCTCGCGGGGCTTCGTCGAGGAGGGCCGGCTCGTCCGCCACTACCGCCGGGCCGACGGGCAGCTGTGGGACGCGGTCGTCATGGGCCTGGCGCTCGACGAGGCCTCCCCCGGCTCGCCGTACGCGGACGGCGCCGAGGTCGGCTGAGCAGGGGCCGCGCCGCCGCCCGGTCCGGCGACGCCAGCGCTCGGACCCGGGCCCGACGCACACCCGCGCCCCGCCCGTCTCGCCTCAGGGCGCCAGCGGGCTGCCGACGCGGTGCAGCGTGCCGTCGTCGTCGACGAAGGCGAACTCGCGCAGGCCGTAGGGCGTGTCGGTCGGGTCGGTCAGGCGACCGGGCACGCCGCTGGCCCGCCACTCGGCGTGCAGGGCGTCGGCGTCGTCGACGTAGAGGTACACCTGGGCCGCAGTGCGCTTCGGGTCGTGCTGGTCCCACTCCGTCAGGTGCAGCGACACCCCGCCCCGGTCGGCGAACCCATAGCGGTCGGGCCCCTCGTCGGCGTGCACGTCGAAGCCGAGGTCGGCGTAGCGCTGCAGCGCGGCGTCGAGCTCGAGCACGGGGACCACCGGGGCGACCCGATCGAACCGCACGCCGGCCGACACCGGCGTCGAGGCCGTCATCGACGGCGACGCCGGTGCGGCGTCGGGTGACGGTGCCAGCGCGTCCTGCCAGCCGGTGATCGACCAGCGGGCGACCACCTCCTCGGTGACGAAGGGATCGCCCGCCACGAAGGCCTCGGCCGCCTCCCTCGTGGCGAACACGGACAGCGCCCCCTCGGCGGGGTCCTCGAAGGGGCCGATGCCCACCAGCGTGCCGTCGGCGACGAAGCTCGCCCACCACGCCCGGTGAGCCGGGAAGTGCTCGACGGCCGCGGCCCGATCGAAGTCAGGACCGGACTCGTAGCGGACGAGGTAGCGCACGACGGATCAGCGGTCGAAGGCCGTCGGGTGGGACGGCTCGTACAGCATCAGGGGGTCGGCCCCGGGCACGTCGAGCAGGATCGTCCGCCCGAAGCCCTGCACCACCGGCTCGCTCGAGAACGTGGCGCCGCGGCCCCGCAGGTCGTCGATGGTGGCGTCGAGGTCGTCGCACATGAGCGAGAGCAGGTGGTGGCGGGGCTGCTCGTACCGCTCGCCCTGCCACTCGCCGGCGGTCGGGTGCACGCCGAGCTCGCTCGGCCCGGTCTTGAAGATGAGCCACCCGTCGCCCGACTCGCGGTGCTCGACGTGGTCCCATCCCAAGACGTCGCGAAGGAAGGCCCGGGTGGCGTCGGGGTCGTCGGAGTAGATCAGCGAGTGGACGGCGGTGATCATGGCCCCAACCTACGCCAGCCCGACCTGCAGCAACAGGGACAGACGAGGAGGTCCCGCGACCTCGGGCACCGGCTGGTCACCGGGCGGCCGCGGCCAGGTGGGCGCGCATGGCCTCGAGCCAGGCATCCCGGTTCTCGATCTGGGGCGAGTGCACGGCGTCGGGGATGACGACCAGCTCGGCGCCGGGCACCGCTGCGGCGAGGTCGTCGGACGCCGCCCGCAACGGGAGGTCGTGCTCGCCCACGATGACGGTGGTGGGCACGCGGAGATCGGCGAGTCGCCCGAGGGCGCTCGGGTGGTCGATCAGCTGCTCGGCCAACCCGACGAAGGCGTTCGGATCCATGGCCTGCAACCCCGTCATGGCGCGGTCGCGGTCCTCCTCGGGGGTCATCGGCCCCATCACGGCGGCGATGGCCTCCATGCCACCGGACCGCACCATGTCGATGCCGGCCCGGAAGAAGTCCTCCATGGGCACGCCCTTGGGCGGCTCGCCGGCGGTGTCCATGAGCACGAGCGAAGCAAGACGGTCCTGGTGGCCGAGCGCGTAGCGCATGACCACCATGCCGCCCATCGAGTGGCCGAGCAGGTCGATGCCGTCGAGGCCCAGCCGATCCACGAAGGCAGCCAGGTCGGCGACGAGGGCGTCGAACGTGTAGTCGGCCTCGCCGGTCGCGTGCGAGCTGAACCCGTGGCCCCGCTGGTCGACGGTGATCACGCGCCGACCGACGGCGGCGAGGTCGTCGACCACGCCCTCCCAGTCGGCCTGGCTCCCGGTGAACCCGTGGACGAGCAGCAGTGGCGGCCCCTCCCCTCGGGCCGTCCAGGCCAGCTCGATGCCGTCGGCCACCCCGACCCGGCCCGTCTCGACCGTCCCCGCGATCCCCTCGGTTGCGCTCATGGGCCCATTCTTCCCCCGCTCGGGCCGGTGGCGCCCGGGTCCGTGCGCCACCGCCATTTCAGAAGAACAGGCTTGTACCCAATACAGATCCGTTCTACAGTCGCTTCCGTGGACGCCGCGACGACCGAACCCGACCCCGCCACCGCCGCCGAGGGCGCGCGATCGCGGCGCCGCCGGTACGACTCGCCCCTCCGCGCCCAGCAGGCGGCCGAGACGCGGGCCCGGATCATCACCGCCGCCACCGAGCTGTTCACCACCCAGGGGTGGACCGGCACCGGCATGCGCGACGTCGCCCGCCGGGCCGGCGTCGCCGTCGAGACCCTCTACTCGCACCACCCGTCGAAGCGAGCCCTGTTCGACGCCGTGGTCGACCAGGCCGCCGCCGGCGACGACGCCCCGGTGGCCGTGGCCGAGCGACCGGAGTTCCTCGCCATGGGCCGAGGTCGTCGACCGGCGAGGATCGCCGCGGCCGCCAGGGTCACGCGCCAGATCCACGAGCGGACCGCGCCCTTCGCCCGCCTCGTCCGGGAGGCCGCCACCAGCGATCCCGAGATCGCCACCGTCCTCGACGCCACCCGCGAGCGACAGCGAGCCGACGTCGCCGCCGGCGTCGAGCTCGTCATCGGGCGCCCGCCCACCGACCACGAGCGCGACGGCGTCTGGGCCATCCTCAGCCCCGAGGTGTTCCTCCTCCTGGTCCGGGAGTCGGGGTGGTCCGCCGACCAGTACGAGACGTGGGTCGCCTCGACCCTCGCCCAGGTCCTGCCGCGCGCATGACGAAGGAGGCCACCATGCCCGACGACACCACGCCCGCAGGCACCACGCCTGCGGCCGCCCCGCCCGCTGACGCCACGCCCGGCGACGGCCCCGCCGACACGACGATGATGCGGATCGTCCACGGGGCGCTGCGGCGCGACCTCCGGCGGGCCCGGACGGCCCTGGCGGGCGACCCGCCGCCCGACCACCGCCAGTGCGTCGCCATCGCCGACCACCTCCGCTGGATGATGGGCTTCCTCGAGGCCCACCACCGCTCCGAGGACGAAGGCCTGTACCCGCTGGTCCGCCGGCGCGACCCGGCGACGGCGGGGCTCTTGGACGACATGGCCGCCGACCACCGGGCCGTCGCCGTCGCCACCACCGCCGTCGAGCAGGCCGCCGAACGCCTGCGGACCGACGACGACACCGAGGTCGCGATCGCCGCCATCGATCAGCTCACCGACGTCCTGGTCCCCCACCTCGACCGCGAGGAGCGCGAGGCGATGCCCGTGGTGTCGCGCACCATCACCGACGCCGAGTGGCAGCGCATCGAGCAGGAGCACAACCTCGACGGCAAGTCGGCGGCCCAGCTCGGCCGCGAGGGCCACTGGCTGATCGACGGGGCCTCCGACGCCGATCGAGCGCACGTCATCGGACTGGTGCCGCCCACGCAGCGGTTCGTGCTGCTCCACGGCTTCGGCCGTTCGTACCGACGTCGTGCCCGGGCCTGTTGGAGCCCCCGACGCAGCATCCAGAAGCAGGGAGCCACGGCCGTCGTGGTCGACGCGCCGCTCGACGACGTCTGGGAGGTCGTGCGCGACCCCACCCGGGTCGGCGAGTGGAGCCACGAGTGCGTCGATGGCGAGTGGGTCGGTACCGCCACCGAGGCGCGACCTGGTGCCCGCTTCCGAGGGCGCAACCGGCAGGGCCTGGTCCGGTGGGGCCGGTTGTGCGAGGTGGTGAGCGCCGAGGACCACGAGCTCGTGTGGCGGACCGTGCCCACCCGCCTGTACCCCGACAGCACCGTGTGGGCGCTGCGCCTCTCCTCTGTCGACGGCGGCACCCGCATCGAGCAGACCTTCCAGGTCGTGAAGGGGACCATCCTCGAGCCGGTGTACGCGGTGATCGCCCCTGCCCACCGTGACCGCACCGAGGCCCTGCAGCGTGATCTGGAGCGCATCGGCACCGTCGCCGCCGCCCGGTATGGCTCGGAGCGCGAGGAGCTGCATCCGACCGAGCGCCACGGCCGGCCGGCGGCCTGACCCCGCCGCCCGCCGTCACCTCGGCGAGGCCGCGACCGATCCGGCGTCGTCCACCACCGCCCCCTCGGCGGCCAGCGCGGCGAGGATCGCCGCTTCGCCCAGGCGGGCGGCGTCGGCGGCCGTCCCGCCGACGTCGGTGGCGACCGCGGCGGAGAAGTGGGCGCTCAGGTGGGCTCCGACGCACGCGACCAGCTGCGGCGGCGTCGCTCCCTGACCACCGGCCGCCGTCCAGAGGGTGGCGGCGATGCGCCGCATGGCGCGCCGGCGGACCGTGCGCCGGGCGCGCTCGAGCGCGGCCAGCTCGTCGGGCAGGTCGGTCCGGGTGAGCAGCTCCCAGTAGCCGGGCCCGAACGCCGTGTTCATGGCATGGGCGACCTGGCAGGTGTCGTGCAGCCACGACCTCCAGTCGCCCTCGAACGGGGGCAGCCGCTCGCCGTAGCGCCGCATGGTCGACGCGCAGGCGGCGGCCAGGAGGTTCTCCCGGGTCTGGAAGTGGCGGAACACGGTGCGGCGGCTGACGCCGGCCGCTTCGGCGATCTGGTCCATGGTGACGTCGATGCCCTGCGCACCGACGAGCCGGCTCGCCGCATCGACGATGTGCCCGCTCACCGCCTCGCGCTTGGCCTCGGCGACCCCCGCCTCGGGTCGGGCCCCAGCCGGTGGTCGCTCATGCGTCGCCATCCACGCGAGCCTAGACGCATGGCACGCATGCATGCCAGGCTTGACACCCATGAGTGTCACACCGAGAGCCCTCGAGCCCCGCTGCGCCTGGCTGGCCGCCGAGGTCGCCGACGAGGAGGTGTGGACCGAGCACCTCACGCCCGACGAGCTGGCCGAGCTCGACCACGCCCTCCGCCACGCCCTGGCCTCGACCGACGACCTGGTCGCCATCGGTCGCGACGAGTTCCCACTCCCCGGGTTGTCGACCCGTCTCCGCTCGATCGAGGAGGAGCTGATCGACGGACGCGGGTTCGTGCGCATCCGGGGCATCGACCGGGCGGCCCACTCGCAGGCCGAGATGGAGATCTTCTACTGGGGCATCGGGATCCACCTGGGGCACCCCTGGGCCCAGAACCACCACGGGCACGTCCTGGGCGACGTCACCGACCAGGCCAAGGCGCTGGACGACCCGACGGCCCGGGGCAACGAGCTCGGCGGGATCGCCCTCCCGTTCCACTGCGACGGCGCCGACCTCGTGGGCCTGCTCTGCCTGGCCAACGGCAGCGGGGGCGGCCGATCGGCGGTCGCCAACCTGGTCACCATCCACAACCGGCTCGTCGAGGAGCACCCCGACCTGGCGGCGGCGCTGTACGAGGACTACCCGTACGACTTCCGGGGTGAGCAGCCCCCCGGCCTGCCCCCCTACTACCTCGTGCCGGTGTTCACCGAGTGGGACGACCGGCTCTTCGCCCGGGTCATCCCGCCCTACATCGAGGCATCCCAACGCCACCCCGAGGCACCGCGCCTGTCCTCGTTGCAGCGGGAGGCGCTGGCGAGGCTCGTCGCCATGGCCGAGGATCCCGCCCACCACGTGACGATGGACCTCCTGCCCGGCGACATCCAGCTGATCAACAACTTCCACGTCGCCCACGGCCGCACCGCCTACACCGACGACCGCGCCGCCGGCCGGGTGCGGCACCTGAAGCGACTCTGGCTCGAGACCGAGGTGCTGGCCGATCGTCCCCCGCGGTTCGCCCACCGGCGGACCCACTGGGACCGCGAACGCACCGCCAGCCGGATCGAGACCCGCACCGGGCACCCCGGCTGACGACCCCGTGAGCACCGCTCGCCTCGACGGCCGCACGATCTACCACCTGCACGCCCTCGGCGCGGCCGGCGTCGCGCCCGTCAACCCGGATCCGGCCGCCGCCGCCCCGTGCGACCGCGGGCTGGAGCGGCTGCGGCCGTGGCTCGACCACGTCGCCGCCCTGGGCGCCGGTGCCGTCCTGCTCACCCCGATCTTCGTCTCCTCGACGCACGGCTACGACACGGTGGACCCGTTCCGCATCGACCAGCGCCTCGGTGACGACGCCGACTTCGACCGGTTCGTCGCGACCTGCCAGCAGCGGGACCTGCTGCTCCTCCTCGATGGGGTCTTCAACCACGTCGGCCGGGCCTTCCCGCCGTTCGCCGACGTGTGCCGGAGCGGCCCGGGCTCGACGGCCGCCCGGTGGTTCCACGTGGACGCCGGCCGCGACGACGGTGACGGCTTCGGCTACGCCGCGTTCGAGGGCCACCGCGAGCTGCCGGCGCTCGACCACGACGAACCCGAGGTCCGCCACTGGGCCCGGCGCGTCGTCGAGCACTGGTCGGGTCGTGGTGTCGACGGCTGGCGCCTCGACGCCGCCTACGCCATCCCCCGGCCCTTCCTGACGGCGCTGGTGGCCGACCTCCGCCGCGACCGCCCGGACCTCTTCCTGTTCGGGGAGATCATCCACGGCGACTACGCAGCCTTCGTGACCGAGACCGGCCTGGACTCGGCGACGCAGTACGAGCTGCACAAGGCGATCTGGAGCTCCTTGAACGACGCCAACCTCTTCGAGCTGGCTTGGGCGCTCGACCGCCACCGCTCGATGGTCGACGTGTTCGCTCCGGTCACCTTCGTCGGCAACCACGACGTCACGCGGATCGCCAGCCGCCTCGACCGAACCGACCACCTCGCTGCCGCGCTCGCCATCGTGTTCGGCGGTCCGGGGATCCCGTGCACCTACTACGGCGATGAGCTCGGCTGGACCGGCGTGAAGGAGGAGCGACCCGGCGGGGACGACGCCATCCGACCGCCGCTCCCTCCCCAGCCGCCGGTGGAGGCGCACCCGGGCACGTGGGCTGCGCACGCCGAGCTGATCGCCACGCGCCGGGCACGCCCGTGGCTCACCCGCGGTCGCCTCGAGGTCCACGATCTCGCCAACCACCACATCACCGTCGACGTCCGGGCCCGCCGCGGCACCGGCGCCCTGCGCACCACCATCGACCTCGACGACCCGAGGCCCCCGCCGGCCGCGGGCTGGTCGCAGGTCTTCGCCGGCCCCCACGTCACGATGAGCGAGCCGGCGGCGCCCTGATCGAACCGCTCCCGGACGGGCCGGTGGGAGCACCGTCTAGGGTCCGGCGATGAGCAGCGCACGCCGGCAGCTGCGGCAGCTCCGCCGCCACGTCGTCCCCGCCTGGTGGCGTGACGCCAAGCTCGGGATCTTCGTGCACTGGACACCGGCCTCGGTCCCGGCCTTCGCCCCGACCGACGTCGAGATCGGCGACCTGCTCACCTCGGACGATCCGGCCGCGCTCTCGCGGGCGCCCTACAGCGAGTGGTACGAGAACTCGCTGCGCTTCCCCGACAGCCCCGTCGCCCGCCACCACGCGGCGACCTACGGCGACCGGCCGTACACCGCCTTCGCCGCCGACTGGGAGGCAGGCCTCGACGACTGGGACCCCGACGACTGGGCCGCCCGCTTCGCGGCGACCGGCGCCGGCTACGTCGTGCTCGTCGCCAAGCACAGCGACGGCTACTGCCTCTGGCCCACGGCGGTGACCAACCCGAACCGATCCGGGTGGAGCTGTCGACGCGACGTCGTCGGCGAGATGGCGGAGGCGGTCCGGGGCGCCGGCATGCGCTTCGGCCTCTACTACTGCGGCGGCTTCGACTGGAGCTTCGAGGACCGCCCGATCGGCACCATGGGCGATGTCGCCGCCGCTGTCCCCCAGGGCGCCTACCCCACCTACGCCGACGCGCAGGTCCGCGAGCTGATCCGCCGCTACCGCCCGAGCGTGCTGTGGGGCGACGTCGCCTGGCCCGGTCGGGCGCCGGACCTGTGGGACCTGTTCGCCGCCTACTACGCAGCCGTTCCCGACGGCGTGATCAACGATCGGTGGCTTCCCTGGAGCCCGGCACTCGCCCGAGCCATCCGATCCGAGCCCGTGCGCCGCGCCGTCGCCGTCGGGGCCCGGCGGGCCGCCCGACGCGACGGGGGCCTGATCCCCCCGAAGCCGCCGCACTTCGACGTGCGCACCCCCGAGTACACGACCTTCCCCCACATCGAGCCGACGGCGTGGGAGTGCGTGCGCGGGATGGACCGGAGCTTCGGCTACAACGCGTCCTCCACCGCCGACGACCTCATCGGCCACGACGAGCTGCTGTGGCTGCTCGCCGACACCGTGGCCAAGGGCGGCAACCTGCTGTTGAACGTCGGTCCCCGGGGGGTCGACGCCACCATCCCCGACGAGCAGCTCACCCGCCTGCAGTGGCTCGCCGATTGGCTGCCCGCCCATGGCGCTGCCGTCCTGGCCACCCGACCGTGGGTGGTCGCCGGCGACGCCACGGCAGAGGGCCGACCCCTGCGCTACACCGCGCGGGGCAGCACGGTCTTCGCCCTCGTGGGCGGCGAGCCGGACCCGGCCGCCGCCGGCGATGCCGACTTCCCCGGCGGCGACCCGGGCGTGGCGCCGATCACCCTCGCCGAGGTCGAGGCGACGCCCACCACGACCGTGACGACGCTGGCCGGCGACCGGCTCCGGTGGCGCTCGACGCCGGCGGGCCTCCAGGTCGACCGACCGGCGACGGGGCGCGCCGACGATGCGGCGGGCGGCCCGTCGGTCGTCGCCCTGCACGACGTCGCCGCCCGCCCCCGCCCGGGCTGAGCCGGGCCGACGACTCGCCGTCGTCGGACGTCGGGTCGACCCTCAGCCGGCGGGCTCGAGCACGAACAGCGGGATGGCCCGGTCGGTGGCGGCCTGGTAGGCGTCGTAGTCGGGCCACACCGCCACGCCCCGAGCCCACCACGATGCCTTCTCGTCGCCGTCCACCTCGCGCACGGCGAGGTCGTGCAGGTCGGCGCCGTCTTGGACCCGGGCGACCCCATGGGTCCGCAGGTTGTGCACCCACTGCGGGTTGGTCGGGGCGCCGCCCTGGGACCCCACCACCGCGTAGCGGCCCTCGCCGTCGGCGATGCGCACCAACGGGGTCTTGCGGACCTTGCCCGACTTCGCCCCGACGCTCCACAGCACGATCCAGTGGTCGCCGACCAGCGCGCTCGGCTCAGTGCCCCCGGTCCGCTCGTAGAGCGCCACCTCGTCGGCGATCGGCTCCCACGGGCTCGGCTCGTACTCGGCGTCCCACACGGACATCGGTGACTCCCTCCCACCGCGACCTCGTCGCGGCTGCTCGGACCAACGGTCGCCGACGCTACTCCGCCACCTCCCGCGCGCGGCCCGGCCGACGGTGGCGAACCACCGCGGGCGCGCCACGAGCCGGCACCACCGTGCCGGCCCCCGTGCGAGATCGCCGTGCCCGTCAGCCGACGAGGGACGGATCCGAGAACTTCTTGATCGCCTCGCGGTCGGCTTCGAGGAGGAAGCCGGCCTTGATCGCCTTGTCGGTGGCGTCGGCGTACTGCTGCTCGTAGACCGACCGCGACGGGTACAGCGCCGCGATGCGGGCCGGGTCCATCGGCTTGGTCGAGCCGAGCAGGATGCAGATCAGGGCCTGGCTCTCGCCCGACTTCCCCGAGAGCACCTTCACCGGCACGTCGACCGGCGGCGTGCGGATGCCACCCTGGGCGATGCCGTCCTGGTTCCGGGCGATGGCGGGATCGCCGGCCCCGGTGGTGACCTCGAGTCGGGGGGCCGTCGGCGGGGCCTGGCCGTCGCGCACCCAGGTGTCGAGGGCCCCGATGCCGGTGTTGGCGACCAGGTACATCGGGCCGGCGTTGACGGGGGCGCCGCAGTCGAGGTTGTTGGCGACCGGGCCGAGCAGGTGCAGGTCGGCGTGGGCGGTGCCGGCGGCCTCCCAGAGGCGGAAGGTGTCGCTGTCGGGCTGGCGCACGGCGTAGGAGTTGAGGACGCCGATGACGTCGCTCTCGGCCTGGAGGTCGAGGACCGGGGCCGGGAGGTCGGTGCGGAAGGTGGTGGGCTTGCTCTGGGTCATGGCGCCGACGAGGTCGGCGGCTTGGCCGGGAGCCACCAGCGGCAGCCCGGCGAAGGCCCGGCTGTGCACGAAGAAGCCGTCGAAGGCGTTGGTGAGCGGCTGGACGCCGTTGTAGTAGGTGGTCAGGGCGATGGCCGACTGCGACTCGCCGGCGGCGAGCACGGCGTCGGGCTTGATCCCGCCGAGGAGCGGGCCGCCTTCGCGGACCGCCCGGGCGACCTGGGTGTACATGTCGAACGAGTAGCCGTCGCCGGGGTGCGACAGGGACCCGTAGCGCTCGGGGTCCATGTTCTTGATGCCCTTGCCCACGAGGTCCTCGAAGCCGGGGACCGCCACGAGGACCGGGCCGCCCTCGATGCCGATCTTCTGGGCGGACACGCCGACCCACGTGTCACCGCGGCGGACCAGCTCGTCGGAGAAGCTGGCCCAGTCGGGGTTGGCGTCGATGCCGCCGCTCACGTTCAGCCACTCGACCACTGCGGTGCCGCTCGCCTTGGACGGATCCTCCGGACGTCGCACCACCACCCGGGTGCGGTAGTCGGCCTGGGTGTCGGGGGCGAAGGTCCACTTGCCGTCGCCGGTCATCTCGCCCTGGGCCTTGTAGTCGGTGGCCTTGCCGGTGGCGAGGAACTCCTCCTGCACGTAGCCGGCCGGCATCTTCGCCTGGCCGTACTTCGTCGTGCCCGGGACCATGGTGTCGGCGGCGGCCGACTCGCCCATGAAGATGCCGTTGCCGCCGGTGAGCTTCGTCGACACGTCGGCAGACGGGCCGGCGGGCCGGGCGATCGTGGTGCCGGTGGACCCACCGGCCTTGCCTCCCTTGGCGGCCGTCGACCCCGTCGACCCCGCGCTCGTACCCGGCGACGCGCTCGGCGAGGTGCTGCTCGAGCACGCCGACGCGACGAGCGCGCCGGCGGTCAGGCCCACCAGGGCAAGGGACCGCAACGACCGGGATCGGGACCGAGGGGGACCCCCGGGACGTGCGGCTTCGGTGAATCGACCTCGCATGGACCTTGCTCCCCTCGCACCGCGCGCCGGCGACGTCACCGTCGACGTCCCCCACCGGCGCGCACGATCGCGCCGGCTGACGCTAGCCCGCGTGCCGCCCGCCGGCGGATCGCCCCTCCCCCGCCCACCCCGTCGCCCGACCCGCCCGCGTCGCGCCGCTCAGCCCCGGCGGTAGCGGGCGACGGCCAGCGGGGCGAAGACCACGACCAGCCCCACGCTCCACGCCAGCGAGGCCAGCACGTAGGACGCGGTCGAGCCGGTGAGACCGGCCGCCGCCGAGTCGCCGAGGGTCAGGCAGCGGACGGCGTCGACCATCGCCGTGATCGGCTGGTGCTCGGCGATGGGCTGGAGCCAGCCCGGCATGGTGTCGACGGGCACGTAGGCACTCGACACGAACGTGAGCGGGAACACCAGGAGCGACATCCCCTGCGCGGCCTGGGCGCTCCCGGCGGTGAGGCCGATGCAGACGAACATCCACGTGAAGGCGAACCCGTACACGACGCACAGGCCGAACGCGGCGAGGCCGGCGCCGGCGTCGCCGTGGAGGCGGAAGCCGACGAGGAACCCGATCGCCACGGTGACGACGAGGTTCCACGTGAGCAGCCCGGTGTCGGCGGTGGCCCGCCCGGCGAGCAGCGCGGTGCGCCGCACCGGCAGGGATCGGAGGCGGTCGAAGAACCCGTCGTCGAGGTCCTGGGCGACGCCGGCCGCCGCGCCCATCCCCACGAACAGCACGCTCGTCACCACGAACCCGGGCACGAGGAAGTCGACGTAGGGCACCGGCCCGGCGTCGATGGCCCCGCCGAAGACGTAGCGGAAGATGAGCAGGAACATCGCGCCCTGGATCGTCCCGACGACGATCAGCTGGGGCGTGCGCACGAACTGGCGGATGGTGCGGGCGGCGACGGCGCCGACCGTGGTGGCGACGCCCGCCGCCTGCTCGGGGCGGGTGACGAGGTCGGGGTCGAGGACGAGGGAGGTCGTGGTCATGGGTCGCTCCGATCAGGCGGCTGGTGCGTCAGGGGTGGTGGTGGAGCCGAGGCCGATGCCGTCGGGCGACGGTGCACCGTCGGGCTCGAGCCGATGTCCGGTGACGGCGAGGAAGACCTCGTCGAGGGTGGGGCGGCGCAGGCCGACGTCGTCGACGGCGAGGCCGGCCTGGTCGAGGGCCCGCACGGCGTCGGGCAGGGCACGGGTCCCGCCGTCGACCGGCACGGTGACCCGCCGCGTCGGCGGGTCGAGCCGCGGGACGGCGGTGCCGACGCCGGCCAGCGCACCGGCGACCGCCGGCAGGTCGGCCGCGTCGCGGGCGGTGACCTGCACGACGTCGCGGCCGGCGCGCGACTTGAGCTCGTCGGGTGACCCCTCGGCGATGACCGCGCCCCGGTCGACGATGACGACGTGGCGGGCCAGCTGGTCGGCCTCCTCGAGGTACTGCGTGGTCAGCAGCACGTCGGTGCCCTGGGCGACGAGGCCCCGGATGGCGTCCCACAGGTCGAGGCGGCTCCGGGGATCGAGCCCGGTGGTGGGCTCGTCGAGCAGCAGGAGGCGGGGCGCCCCGACCAGGCTGGCGCCCAGGTCGAGCCGCCGGCGCATGCCCCCCGAGTAGGTGCGCACCAGGCGGTCGGCGGCGTCGACCAGCCCCAGCCGGTCGAGCACCCGGGCCGCGCTGCGCCGGGCCTCGGCCCGGCGGTGGCCGAACAGCTGTGCCACCATCTCGAGGTTCTCGCGGCCCGTCATGGCCTCCTCGACGGCGGCGTACTGCCCGGCGAGCCCGATCGCCCGCCGCACCTGGTCGGGATGGCGGCGGGCGTCGATCCCGGCCACCTGCAGCGTGCCCTCGTCAGGCACGAGCAACGTGGCGATGCTGCGCACGAGCGTGGTCTTGCCCGCTCCGTTCGGGCCGAGCACGGCGACGACCTGCCCGGCGGCGGCCACCAGGTCGAGCCCGGCCAGCGCCTCCACCTTGCCGAACCGCTTCCGCAACCCGTGGGCCTCGACGATCGGTTCCATCGGCTCTCCCTCCCTCTCTCGATCGCTGCTCGCGTTTCTCGAACATTGTTCGAGATCTGTCGAACACCGTTCTAGAGGAGTACGGTGTTCGAGTCAACCCCTCCGATCGCCGCCGCTCGGCCGGCGACCGGACACGGCGCGGGACCACCGGGAGGCGGCGTGCGATGACCGGCGAGCCACGGAGCACGAAGCGACCAGCGGGCGGGGGGCCCGGCCGACCGGCCGCGCGCGGCACGGCCGACGAGCTGCGGGCCGAACGGCTGGCCCGCAAGGCCGAGGCCAAGGCCGCCACCGCGGCTGTGAAGGAGGCCGCCAAGCTCAAGGTGCAGGGGGCTGTCGCCGACGCCACCAAGAAGGTCGCCGGAGCCATCGTCGACCAGATCGACGGCGGCGCCGACCCGCTCGAGCCGCCCTGGTGGCGGACCACCCGCGGCCGGCGGAGCAAGGCCGACAGGGCCCCCATCTCCCGCGACGCCATCATCGACGCCGCCATCCGGGTCCTCGACGACGAGGGCGTCGACGCCCTCACCATCCGTCGCCTCGCCACCGAGCTCGACACCGGCCCGGCCACGCTCTACTGGCACATCTCGGGCAAGGAGGAGCTCGGCGAGCTCGTCTACGACCGGATCATGGGCGAGGTCACCCTGCCCCCGGCCGACCCCGATCGCTGGCAGGAGCAGGTCGCCGACGTCGTGCGGGACTGCTACCGGGTGCTGCGCGGCCACAACGACGCCGTCCGGCTGTCGCTCGGCCGCGTCCCGCTCGGGCCCAACATGCTGCAGATCATGGAGTGGCTGCTCGGGATCACCCTCGCCGCCGGCGTCCCGCCACCGGTGGCCGTGTACTTCGGCGACCTGGTCGGGCGCTACGTCGACGCGTCCGTGCTGGAGCTGTCCGCCTCCCCCGCCGCCGGCCACGACCTGAGCGACGACGAGGCGCGAGCCATGGTGGTGCAGTACTTCGCGTCGCTGCCGCCCAGCCGCTTCCCCACCCTCACGTCCATGGCCGGGCCGATGTTCGAGATGGACGACGACGAGCGCTTCGACCTCGGCCTCGACATCCTCTTGCGGGGCCTCGAGGCGACCATCGCCGAGGGCTGACGGCGCCCCTCCGCGCGCTCTCGGCTATTCGAGGGTGGCGTAGCTGGTCGAGCGGTCGTCGATGCGGATCCGGCCCACCTCCCGCACGCAGTCAGCCAGGTCGACGAGGTAGTCCTCGATCACCGGCGCGTTGCCGGCCGACACCGTGGCGTGGAGGGTGTCCGGCGGCTTCTGGCGATCGTGGAACCACCCCCGCGCCTGCAGCGCGTCGCCGAGCGCGAACACGTCGATCGGGTGCTCGAGGCCGGGGTTCGCCGAGATGGCGACGAGGTGGGCCTCGGGCTCGCCGAGCACCGCCAGCTCGGGGATGGCGCGCACACCGTCGACGAGGCGGACGCGGGTCTCGATCGTCGCCTGCGTCAGGCGCAGGTACCCCTCCAGGCCGAGGTGGTGCAGGATCGCCCAGGCGCAGGCCATGGGCAGCGCCGAGCGGGTCCCCTGCATGTTCGGCGACGCGTAGAAGCCGCCGAGCCAGTCCTCGAACACGAACGTCTGGTGCCGGCGAAGCTCCTTGGACCGGTGCAGGACGACCGAGGCACCCTTCGGCGCGTAGCCGAGCTTGTGGATGTCGGCCGAGATGGTGGTGACGCCGTCGACGCGGAAGTCCCACGGCGGGACGTCGTGGCCGAGCTCCTCCATGAACGGCAGCACGAACCCGCCCATGCAGGCATCGGTGTGGAAGCTGGCCCCCACCTCGGCGGCCAGCGCGGCCAGCTCGGGGATGGGGTCGACCACGCCCTGCGGGTACTGGGGCGCCGACCCCACCACCAGCACCGTGTTGGCGTTCACCGCATCGGCGGCGGCGTCGACGTCGGCCCGCCAGTCGTCGCGCACGGGCACCTTGCGCACGGTCAGGCCGAAGTAGTGGGCCGCCTTGTGGAAGGCGGCGTGGGCGCTGACGGGCAGCACCAGCTCGGGCTCGTCGATGCCCCGCTCGACCCGGCCCCGCTCGCGCGCCGCCTTGACGGCCATGAGGATGCTCTCGGTGCCGCCCGACGTGATGAAGCCGGCCGCCCGCTCGCCGTGGAGCAGGTCGGCGGTGATCCCCACGACCTCGGATTGGATCTGACCGAGCGACGGGAACGCCATCGTGTTGAGGGCGTTGTCGTGGAGGAACATGGCGGCGACGGCCTCGAGGACGTCGTGGGCCTCGGGCCCGGCGTCGTAGACCATGCCGAACGTGCGGCCCTCCTGCCAGCGGACGTCGCCGGCGCGCTTGGCGGTGAGCTCGGCGAGGATGTCCGCCTTGGTCATCCCGGTTCTGGGCAGGGCCACGTCGGCCTCCTCGTGGTCGTGATCGTGATCGTCGTCAGGCGTCCGCCGCCACCGCCGCGATCGCCTGGTCGAGCAGGACGCGCCCCCGGGTGAGGGCCTGGCGCTCCCAGTCGGGGTCGATCGGCGTGAAGCAGCACCGGTACTCCCACAGGGCGGCGGCGTGCTCGGGGATCGACCGGTCGCCGTGGCGGTGCACCCAGTGGCTGCGGTAGGTGGCGGCGAGCTGCTCGAGGTCCGGCGCGGTGCCCACCTCGGCCGAGGTCGACCAGCACCGCCCGTCGGGCAGGAGGTCGCGGATGCCGTTGGCGATCTGACCCGACTTCGTCCCCGTGGTGGCGTCGGGGTTGTCGGCGGTCGCCTCGACCGTGACACCGGTGAAGTGCCGCCGGAAGAAGTCGTCCTGGGGGTGGCCGATCGGCTCGTCCGACAGGAGCGTGATCTCGCCCCGCGGGCCGTGGCCGGTGTGGAGGTCGAGCACGAGCACGAGGTCGCGCTCGCGATCGGCGATGCGGGTGCGGGCGATCGACTCGACGATGGCGGTCGACTCCTCGGTGTGCTCGCCGCCGTAGTGCAGCCCGTCGGGATGGCGGTACTGGCCGATCGTGATGGCGTCGCGCACCCAGGGCAGGCCCCGCTGGGCCACGAGCTCGGCGGCGGTGGCGAGCAGCCGGTCGACGTCGGGCAGGTCGGGCGTGTCGGGGCAGGCCAGCGCGTGGACCTCGTCGTAGGCCGGGTTCTGCACCGGCTCGACCTCGCTGCGGCGCCAGTTCCGGTTGAGGTCGACGTTGGCCTCGTTCTGGCGGCGCGACCACGCCATGCCCCATGGGTTCACGACGTGGACGAGCAGCACGCCGACGCCGTCCGGCAGCGCCTCGGTCCCGACCCGGGCGAGGAGGTCGCACTGCAGCGCCGACCCGATGAAGCCCTCGACGCCGTGCACACCCGAGATGACCACGAGCAGCCGCGCGGCGTCGGGGACGAGCGACGCCACGTCGATCGACAGCTCCTGGCCGGCCGGACCCCTCGCGGTGATCGGGAACGAGTCGACCGCGACGCCTGCCCGACCGGCGTGGTGGCGGAAGCGGGCCCGGCACTCGTCGTAGGTCAGCGGGAGGGCCGGGTGCGGCGAGACGTCGACAGGCTCGCTCACCACCCGCTCGCTCGGGCTGGGCGGCACGGGTCGCCGCTGGGTCCGCCGGGGCCTGGCACCCCGACAGTGCAGCACGTCCTCGTCGCCCGTGCCGCGACCAAGCGGCCGGCGGGCCCGCTCAGCCCGCCGAGCAGCGCGCGCAGGTCCCGGAGATCGTGAGGTGGTGGGGGTCGGCGACGAAGCCGTGGTCGCGCAGGAGCCGCTTCTGCACCGGGGCCAGGATGCCCGCCGGCAAGTTGATGGTGTCCCCGCAGACCGAGCACACCGCGTGGTGGTGGACGTCGGTGGCGAGGTGGTAGGTGACCGGCTGGTCGGCGAAGCGGGCGACGGAGATGACCTCGGCCTCGGCCAGCGCGTCGAGCGACCGGTAGACGGTGGACAGGTGGATGGCGGGGTGCTCGGCGTGGATGCGCCGGGCCAGCTCGTCGGCGGTCACGTGGGTGTCGCCGGCGGCCAGGAGCTCGACCAGCACGGCGCGGCGGGCGACGGTGACCCGCTGGCCCCGGGCCCGCAGCTCGGCCACGAGATCGTCGATGGTCGGACGGTGCGTTCCCACCCGTGGAGCATGGCAGGCCGCCGCTCCCCCGGTGCACCTGTGCCAGACTCCTCCTGCAAAGTCTTCGCAGGAGAGGCCGGCGTGCACATCCCCGACGGGTTCATCGACGCCACCACGTCGGCCGGCGCCGGCGTCGTCGCCGCCGGGGGCGTGGCGCTGTCGCTGTGGCGAGCGGGCAAGGACTCGCTGGAGGCTCGGGCCCCGATGACCGGGCTGGTCGCCGCGTTCGTCTTCTCCGCCCAGATGCTGACCTTCCCGGTCGCAGGCGGCACGTCCGGGCACCTGCTGGGCGGCCTCCTCGCCGCCGTGCTGGTGGGGCCGTGGTTGGGCGCGCTCGCCCTCACCGTCGTGCTGGTGGTCCAGTGCCTGCTGTTCGCCGATGGCGGCGTCAGCGCCCTGGGGTTGAACATCATCAACATGGCGCTCGTGCCCGCCTTCGCCGGGTACGCCCTGTTCTGGCTCGCTCGACGAGTGGTGCCGGCGTCCCGACCGGGCGTGCTGTCGGCCACCGCGCTCGCCGCCTTCCTGTCCGTGGTGCTCGCCGCCGCGATGTTCATCCTCGAGTACGCGGTGGGGGGCAACGGCGCAGCGCCGATCGGCACGGTGGCCGCGGCGATGGTCGGCGTGCACGTGCCCATCGGCCTCGGTGAGGCCGCCATCACCACCCTGGCTGTCGGTGCAGTGCTGTCCGCCCGACCCGACCTCGTGTACGGCGCACGCGACCTCCGCCGGCCGGCGGACGCCGATCCGGTGCCGTCGTGAGCCGACGCACGGCCGGGTTCGTGGTCGCCGGCCTGGCGATCGCCCTGCTGCTCGCCTTCGGCCTGAGCCGGTACGCGAGCACGGCACCGGACGGCCTGGAGAAGGTGGCCGCCGACCAGTCCCTCGACAGGGGCGAACGGCCGCACGCGCTCGCCGATGGCCCCCTGGCGGACTACTCGACCAAGGGGATCGACGACCCGGGCACGGCCACCGGTGTCGCCGGCGTCATCGGCGTCGCCGTCACCTTCGCCGTGGCCGGAGGGCTGGTGTGGCTCACCACGGCCGCCGGCCGCCGGCGACGCGACCGAGAAGCCGCTCCGTCGTGAGCGGGCGCCACCTCGCCACCGGTCTCCACGGACCGCGGGACACGGCGATCCACGCCCTCGACCCGGCCGTGAAGATCGCGTGCCTGGTCGGGTTCCTGTTCGCGGTCGTCGCCACCCCACCCTCGGCGCTGGCCGCCTTCGGCCTCTACGCGCTGCTCGTGGCCGCGGCCGCCGCCCTCGCCCGCATCCCGCTCCCCGTGCTGCTGCGTCGGCTCACCATCGAGGTCCCCTTCCTCCTGTTCGCGGCGGCGCTCCCGCTCATCGGCTCAGGCCCCCACCGCGAGGTGCTCGGCGTCACGGTCTCCGAGCCTGGGCTCTGGGCGGCGTGGTCGATCGTCGCCAAGGCCACGCTCGGCACCGCCGCCACCGTCGTGCTGGCGTGGTCGACACCGGTCGCCGACCTCCTCATGGGCCTCGACCGCCTGCACGTCCCACGGGCGCTCACCGCCATCGCCGGCTTCATGGTCCGCTACCTCGACGTGGTCGCCGGCGAGCTGCGCCGCCTCCAGATCGCCCGCGTGTCGCGCGGCGACGACCCGCGGTGGATCTGGCAGGCCCGCGCCGTCGCGTCCACCGCCGGCGCCACGTTCATCCGCTCGTTCGAGCGCGGCGAGCGCGTCCACCACGCCATGCTCGCCCGGGGCTTCACCGGATCGTTCCCGACGACCACCACCGCGTCCCACGGCAGCGAGGTGACGCGGGGCGAACGACCTCGGACCGGATGGTTCCCCGCCCTCGTCTGGCCGGCGACGGCCTGGGCGATCGCCCTCACCTCCCTCGTCGTGCGATGAGCCGACCACCGGCCGTCGACGTCCGCGGCATCGCCTACGCGTACCCCGGCGGCCACGTCGCGCTCCACCGCCTCGACCTGACCGTGGAGGCCGGCGAGCGCGTCGCCGTGCTCGGCCCCAACGGCTCGGGCAAGACCACCCTCGTCCTGCACCTCAACGGGATCCTGCGCGCCGAGCAAGGAGCCATCGCCATCGACGGCATCCCCGTGGTCGAGGAGCGCCTCGCCGAGATCCGGCGGCGCGTGGGCATCGTCTTCCAGGACCCCGACGACCAGCTCTTCATGCCCACCGTGCGCCAGGACGTCGCCTTCGGGCCGGCCAACCTCGGCCTGACCGGATCCGACCTCGACGGGTGCGTCGACCGGGCCCTGTCCGAGGTCGGCATGCTCGCCGAGGCCGACCGAGCTCCGCACCACCTCAGCTTCGGCCAGCGCCGCCGGGTCGCCCTGGCGACCGTGCTGGCGATGGACCCCACCGTGCTCGTGTTCGACGAGCCGTCGGCCAACCTCGACCCGGTCGCCCGCCGTGAGCTGGCGACCCTCATCGAGGCCACCGGGCGGACCACCGTGGTGGTCACGCACGACCTGCTCTACGCCGCCGAGCTGTGCCCCCGGTCGGTCGTCCTCGACCAGGGCCGGATCGTCGCCGACGGCCCCACCCTCGACCTGCTCGCCGACGCCGACCTCCTGGCCGAGCACCGCCTCGAACTCCCCCGCTACGCGTCCCTCCCGACCCGCGCCCCCGGTGGCGCCGGCCAGCCGTCCTGATCAGCCGCGCACGAACGGAGCCGCGAGCTGGTCGACCCAGCCCTGCGGGTAGTCGGGATCGCCGCCGACGCCGATGTCGGCGTCGAAGGGACGATCCGCGGGCAGCCAGTCGGTGCCCATCAGGCGGTCCCAGGTCGCCACGATGGCGCCGTAGTTCGTGTTGCCCTCGGCGGCCACCGTGGAGTGGTGCCACCGGTGCCGCTCGGGCGTGGCGAGGACGTGGTTGACCACCCCGCTGTCGAGGTCGACGTTGCCGTGCTGGATCTGGCCGTAGATCGCCCGCACCACCGAGTGGGCGAGCAGCGTGTCCTCCCCCGCTCCGAGCACAGCCAGGACGATCGCCTCGGCGGTGCCCTCCATGACCATCTCGACCGGGTGGAAGCGGGTGGCGTTGAGCCAGTAGAGGCGCGGTGCCGAATGGTGCACGGCGTGCAGCCGCCACAACGGTCCCCACTCGTGGGCCAGGCGGTGCACCACCGAGTGGTAGAGGTCGACGGCGTTGATCGTGACCACCACGCGCGCGGCCAGCGGCAGGCGCTCGATGGGGCCGGCCCCCGCCCGGACGCGCCGGGTCACGGCCCGGGTCACGGGCAGGGCGACGAGCGCGCCCAGCACCTTGGCGCTCACGGCGCTGGACCCGACGTCGAGGGCATCGGTGACCACGTCGCCCTGGGCGCGGTTCCACTCGCGGCGGAACGGCCGCACCCGCTCGGCGACGACGACCGTCGACCAACCGGCGCCGATCAGGCCCGCCATCGTGGCCAGCTCGGCCACCGGCGCCGGCAGCCGGCGGGACAGGCGCCGCTTGATCGCCGGTGCCGCCAGGCCGGCCACCGCCGTCCCGCCGTAGAGCAGCGCGGCCAGCGCCTTGCTCGGCCGTCGCCGCGGGTTCTCCGCGCCGACCTGGTCGGGTCGGATCCCGTCGTCGCCGTCCACCGCTGCGGTCACGAGCCAGCAGCGTAGACCGGCGGTCCGGACGGGGCCCGGGCCGGCCCGGTGCTCCACCCCCTCGGTCCGGCAGGACGCGACCGGGGCGGCCAGCCGCTCGACCGATCTGACAGATGATGCATCTGACGATATTGTCAACTGCTCAGCTGTGCCCAGGTGGCGCGGCCCGCTGCGAACGGTGACCGATCCATGCCCGCTCGATCCACACCCCCGACCGACGGCGTCAACCGACCGCTCAGCGAGATCAAGGCCGAGCTGTTCAAGGCGCTGGCCCACCCGGCCCGGGTCCGGGCCCTCGAGGTGCTCACCGAGGGCGAGCGCTCGGTGAGCGAGCTGCAGCCGCTCGTGGGGATCGAGTCGTCGCACCTGTCCCAGCAGCTCGGTGTGCTGCGCCGGGCCGGGCTGGTCACCACCCGCAAGGAGGGCAGCGCCGTGATCTACGCGCTGCGCGACCCGCTGGTCGGCGAGCTGCTCGCCGTCGCCAAGCGGCTCCTGTTGAGCTCGCTCACCATCACCCGCGAGCTGTTGGACGACCTCACCGCCGAGCTGGCCGCCACGTGACCGGCACCGCTCGCGCCCCGGCCGAGCCACGACGCCGGGCGGGATGGGCGTCGGTGCGGGCCCTGCTGCCCGGCCGCCGCGACTACGCCGGCCTGTCCAGGTCCTGGCGCGGCGACGTGGTCGCCGGGCTCACCGTCGGCGTCGTGGCCCTCCCGCTCGCCCTGGCGTTCGGGATCACCACCGGCTTGGGCGCGGCGGCGGGCCTCACCACCGCCATCGTCGCCGGTCTGGTCGCCGGCGTCCTCGGCGGCTCGAACGTCCAGGTCTCGGGCCCGACCGGAGCCATGACCGTGGTTCTGGTCCCGCTCGTGGCCCGGTTCGGCGCCGACGCCGTGGTCGTCGTCGGCGTGCTCGCCGGCGTGCTGGTCGTCGCCGCCGGGGTGTTCCGCCTCGGTCGGGTCCTCGCGTACATCCCGTGGCCGGTCATCGAAGGCTTCACCCTCGGCATCGCGCTCATCATCTTCCTCCAGCAGATCCCGGCCGCACTCGGCGTCGCCAAGCCGGCCGGCGACAACACCGCCGCCGTCGCCGCCCAGGCGGTCGCCGACTCGGTGGATCACGGGTCGCTCCACGCGCTGGCGCTGGTGGCGATCGTCGTGGCGGTGATGGTGGGGGTCCCCCGCATCCACCGCTCGTTGCCGGCATCGCTGCTCGCCGTCGTCGTCGCCACGATCGTCGCCGGCGCCACCGGGTGGGACGTCGCCACCATCGGCGCCCTCCCCTCGTCCCTGCCCACCCTGCACCTGCCGTCGATCGCGGTCGGCGACCTGTCCACCTACCTCGGGCCGGCGTTCGCGGTGGCGGCGCTGGCCGCCATCGAGAGCCTGCTGTCGGCCAAGGTCGCCGACGGCATGAGCGACGGGTCCCGGCACGACCCCGACCGCGAGCTGTTCGGCCAGGGCATCGCCAACATCGCCGCGCCGATGCTCGGGGGGATGCCCGCCACCGGCGCCATCGCCCGCACGGCCGTCAACGTGCGCGCCGGCGCTCGCACCCGGGTCGCCGCCATCACCCACTCGGTCACCCTCGTCGTGGTGGTCCTGGTCGGTTCCGGGCTCGTCGCCCGCATCCCGCTGGCGGCGCTGGCCGGCGTGCTGATGGTGACCGCCGTCCGCATGGTCGAGCGCCACAACGTCGCCGCCGTCCTGCGGTCGACCCGCTCCGACGCCCTCGTGCTGATCCTCACCGCAGCGGCCACCGTCGCCTTCGACCTGATCGTCGCCGTGGAGATCGGCGTCGCCGTCGCCGCTGTGCTCGCCCTCCGCAACGTGGCCCGGACCAGCGCCGTCAGCGAGACGCCGGTCGACTTCGAGGTCGACGACGCCGAAGAGCACGATCTGCTCCGCGAGCACATCGTCGCCTACCGCATCGACGGTGCCCTGTTCTTCGGAGCGGCCCAGCGCTTCCTCACCGACCTCACCGCCGTCGCCGACGTCCGCGTCGTCATCCTGCGGCTCCCCGACCTCCAGGTGCTCGACGCCACGGGCGCCCACGCCCTGGGCGAGATCGTCGCCGAGCTCGAGCAACGGCACATCACGGTGCTGTTGAAGGGCCCCCGACCCGAGCACGAGCGGGTCCTGCGCGCCGTGGGCGCGCTCGACCACCTCGCCACCGAACAGCACCTGTTCACCGACTTGCGCGCCGCGGTCGACCACGCTCGCCTCCACGCGCAGCGCACCCCCCACTCCCCCGAGGCGCCCACCGAGGACCGCGCCGCTTGAACCCCCGGCGGCCCGGGGGCTCGACGGCGCCCCATCGGGCGATCAGGTGCCGTCGGCGGGTGCTCCCTGCTTCGGCGCCTCGATGAGCCCCTTCAGCTGGTTGAGCGCCACCCGGTTGCGGCTCCAGATCGAGGCCCGCAGCAGCGGGCTCCCCGCCGTGCCGAGGAGGTGGACCAGGCCCGAGTCGGGGCGCTCGTCCATCGTCAGCCGGGTGACGCCATCGCCCTCGAGGCGGAACGACACCAGCGCCGTGCCGAGCGGTCCGATCGACGCCCGAAGGACGAGCGAGTCCGGCGGGTCCACCGCCAGGACCGTCGTCGAGTCGTCGATGTGGAAGGGCCCGACGCCGACCCGGTGGTGGAACCGGGCCCCGGGCGACGGCCACGCGGACTCCACCGCCCGCATGTCCTGCGCTCCCACCAGCCAGTCGGGGTAGGTGCGTGGCTCGGTGAGGAAGTCGAACACCGTCTGTCGATCGGCGGCGATGTCGACGATGGTCATGGCGGCCCCCTTGGATCGACCGCTGGCTTCGCCGTGTGGGTGACGTCGGTTCACACGTCCGTCCTGCCCGATCCGATCAGCGGGGAGACCAACCGCTCTCCGCTCACCGTCGCTCGGCCGGGCTCGGCGCAGCCGGCGTGCGGGTAGGGACGGACGAGGAGGTGCTGACCATGGGAACCATCGAGCGGTCCGTGATCGTCGAGCGTCCGGTGGACGTGGTCTGGGACGTGTGGACCGACGTCCGCCTGCTGCCCGAGCTGTCGCAGAGCACGACCGCCGTGACCGGAGCTCCGGACCGGCTCACCGCGCCGGGCGAGACCTTCGAGCAGACCGTGCGCGCCGCGGGCCGTCAGGTCCACACGACCTGGACCGTCACCGAGATCGAGCCGGCCGACCACCTCACCATCACCGGGCGCCCGGCGCCGGGGGTCACCGTCGAGCTGACCGAGCAGGTCGAAGACCTCGGGGACCAGCGCACCCGCCTCACGCTGCGGATCGACTACCGCCTGCCGTTCGGGCCGCTGGGGGCGGTCGCGTCACGGCTGGGCGTCGAGCGGATGGCCCGCGACGAGGCCGCCGCGCTGCTCGACCGCCTCCGCGCGGTGATCCTCGATCGCGACCGGCGCGGCGAGCGCCGGCAACGGGCTCCCGCCGACCAGCGCGGCCCTGCTCGGGCCGATCGGCCAGGAGCCCGTCGGGCGCACGGTCGCTAGGCCGCCGAGCGGGCGGCCTTCTTGGTCGTGCGCTTCGAGGTCTTGGAGGCCGACCCCGCCGAGCGGGACGCCTTCTTCGCCGTCCGCTTGCCCGCCTTGGCGGTCTTCGACGCCCGGCCGTTGCCCTTGGCCACGCTGGCACCGGACTTCGACGCCTTCTTGGCCGCGGCCCCGGCCGAGCGGGAGGCCTTGCCGGCCCCCGAACGGGAGGCCTTGCCGGCCGCCGACCGGGACGCCTTCTTCTCCGTGCGTCCGGCCTTGCTGGCCGAGCGCACGGCCTTGGTCCCGACGTCGTCCACCCGCGAGCGGACTCGACGGGCCTGGCGCTTGGCGGTGCTCGACCCCGTTGGCCGCGCTGACGGGCGGGCCTCGTCCCGGATCTGGGCGATGAGGTCCTCGAGGCCGGCGAAGGCGCCCTGGGCGCTGCCGCTCAGCAGGTCGGAGACGCGGTCGACGACCGCGGCCGCCGGAGCGAGGAGGGCGTTGCCCGGAGGGGAGTCGGGCAGCTCGGGGTGCGGCCGGGTGGGAGCGTTGGCCTTGAGCTCCTCCATCGCCGAACCGAGGTCGCGCAGGGACGTGGTGCCCAGCTCCTCGCGCACCGCGGGGAAGTAGTCCTGCTCCTCCTCCTCCACGTGGTGGCGGACCAGCTCGATCAGCACGGTCGCCTTGGGGACGAACCGCTCCTGCTCGGGGTCCATGCCGCGCAGCTCGGCCAGCAGCACCTTCACCACGTTGTGCTCCTCGATGCTCTCGAGGGCCTGGTCCTCGACGTCGGGCACCGTGGCCCGCGTCGCCGGGTAGAAGATCTGCTCCTCGATGGCGGCGTGGCGCGACAGCTCCTCGACGATGCGGTCCATGAGGTCGCGCCGCTCGACGTGGGCGTTCGGTCCCGCCCCCTCGAAGCGGCGGAACAGCTTCTCGACGGTCTTGTGGTCATCTCTCAACAGCGTGATGGCGTCCATGGGACCCACCTACCCCACACCACCCGGTCCAGCCTCTCGCCGACGACCGGGTTGACCTCAGCCCCGGGCGACGATGGCTGCGGCCAGCGCCGCCAGCTTGTCGACGTCGGCCTGGTCGGCGGCGCGCGAGGCCGTGAACTCCGGGGTGAGCGACAGCTGCCAGGTGCCCTTGCCGTCGACCAACACCGTCACGCGCGCCCCCTGCGCGTCGTAGCCGCCGACGGCCTTCGCCGCCCCGGGCACCGCGACCGGGGACTGGCCGGTCGCCACCGTGGCGAAGGAGGCGTCGTTGGCGGCGTTGCGGTTCCAGAGCGCCTCGACCCGATCGCCGAAGGCCAGGGTGAGCGTGCACACGCCGGCGACGTCCTCGGTCTTCTCGACCGGCGTCGCGTAGACCGCCGGGACCTCCGCCGCGATGGCGTCGCAGCCGACCGGGGCCGCGCTCGAGCTGCTCCGGCCGGTGGTTGCGCCCGTCGATCCGGCCGACGACGACCCGCCGGCCGTCGTCGACGACGAGGCGGCGCTGGTGGACGGCGCCGAGGTCGACGCCGCGGTCGATGACGAGGTCGTGCTCGAGCAGGCCGCCACCGGTGCTCCGAGGGCGAGGGCCAGGGCGATGCCATAGGTGGACCGGGTGCGGAAGGTGGTGCGGTTCATGGCCGCACTGCACCACCGGGCCGAGCCGCGTTCCTAGAGTGCCCGGTACTCAATCCCCGTCTCCCCCGTTGAGTGGCCGCCACTCATGACGCGCGGGGCACGACGTGGTCGGCTGGGGCGATGGCCACCCACCCCCTCGGACCACCACCACCCGAGCCCCGGGCCGGTCGCGACGTGCGAAGCGACCGGGACGACCCGGCCCCGGCCGATGGCGATGGCACCGACCACCCCACCGGCAGCGACGACACGGCGGCGCGGCGAGCGGCGACGGCCCCGGGCACCGGCGAGCGCCCTCGTCGCCCGACGCTGCGCGACCTCTTCCCCACCGCCGACGACGACGAACCCCCTCCGCCGGCGACACCTCCCGCTCGTCCTCCAGCCGACCCATCGTCGAGCGCCTGAGCATCGCGGTGGCGGCCTGAGCGCCGCCGCGACCGTCAGTCCGGCAGCACGCCGGCGAGCTCGTCGCGCGACGACACGCCCAGCTTGATGAAGACCCGGTAGAGGTGGTTCTCCACGGTGCGCTCGGAGATCACGAGGGCCTCGGCGACCTCGCGGTTCGTCCGACCACCGGCGACCAGGCGGGCGACCTCTGCCTCGCGACGCGACAGCGGACCCGATCGGCGGGCCCCCTCGAGCATCGGGGTGCGGACATCGCCGAGCGGGGCGAGGCACGCCGCGGCCTGCGCGCCCAAGCGCTCGGCGTCGCGGGTGCGCCCCCGACGCCTGGCCCAGCGCACGCCCTGGGTGGCCGCCTCGGCGGCGTGCAGGTCGGCGCCGATGGAGGCGAAGTCGTCGGCGGCGGCGGCCAGCGCGTCGAGGTCCTCGTCGGCCAGGGCCCTCGCGTGGGCGATGTAGCGCCGAGCCATGCCGGCGGACGGGAACGGGCCGAGGCGGTCGAAGGCGGCCACCGCGAGGTCGGCGCGCCCCAGCCGGGCCAGGTCGTGGGCGGCCCCGGCGGCGAGCACCCGCGTCCCCTGCTGCACCCCGAGGTCGACGGCGGCGTCGAGGGCGGCGACGGCCTGCGCCCGACGACCGGCGACGACGTCGGTCCAGGCCCGACCGCGGGCCACGTAGACCTCCATGAACTGCATGGTGCGCGGCGCCTCGTCGAGCGCCGGCCCGACGGCTCGGCCTCCGCGCTCGGGCGCCGGCGTCGGGTCGGTCGGCACCGTCCCCGTCTGGGCCAGCGCCAGCAGCCGGAGGCCGACCGCCACCCGGGCGAAGGCACCGACCCCGGCCCGGCGCCACATGGCCTCGGCCTCGACGAAGCTGTGGGCCGCGTCGACCACTCGACCGCCCTCGAGCTGGACGATGCCCCGCACCGACGCCGCCCACCCGCGGTCGGTGCACCCCGGTCGCCGGGCGGCTTCTGCGTACACCAGCTCGGCGATGGCGTGCGCGCCGGGCAGGTCGCCGTCGTGCAGCATCGACCAGCCCAGCGCCACCACGTGGGGGGCCGGGTTCACCAGGTACGGGAAGGTCCCGGCCATGGCCCGCTCGAGGGCGGCCCCGGCCCGCTGGGCGGCCTCCTGGCAGCGACCGGTCAGCGCGGCACCGATGTTGCCGGGGACCTCGGCCAGCATCGCCACCAGGGGATCCGGCGCGTCGAGGTAGGGGGCCACCGCGTCGCAGCCCTCGTAGATGCGGCCACTCAGGATGGCGAACATCGGCCGGTGGGCGCCGACGAGGTCGATGACCATGGGGTTCGACCCGAGGGGACCGGCGAGCAGGTCGTCGATCACGGCGGCCGCGCCGGCCGCGTCGGCGCGCCCCCAGTAGCGGTCCTCGGCCAGGCGCAGGGTGAGGGCGGCCTGGTCGCGAGGCGGGCGGTCGGCGGCGCGGGCGGCCTCGAGCAGGCGCTCGGCCTCGTCGCGCCGCCCGAGCTCGGCGAGGCACCACGAGGCCACGATGGCGGCCTCGGTGGCGCCGTCGGCGTCGAAGGCGGCGGTGGCGAACCGGGCGGCGAGCACCTGGTCCCCGGCGTCGACCGCCTCCGAGGCGGCCTCCGACAGGCGGGTACCGTCGATGGCCATCCCGCCATCGAGGTGCCACAGGGCCCGCTGCATGCGCTGATCGGGGCGCAGAGACCCCCAGTCGTCGCCGTCGGTGGCCTGCGCCAGGCTGCGGGCGATGCGCTGGCGGCCGAGGACCGGGATCTGGGCGCGGAGGGCCTCGGCGTGCAACGGGTGGCCGACCTCGACCTCGGCCACCCGACCGACCTCGACCACGACGAGGAGCCCGGCGCGCTCGAGCGCCTCCACCACCGCGGCGTCCGCGAGGCGGACCAGCACGTCGAGGTCGACGGTGCCCGCCACGGCCACCACCTCGAGGGCATCGCGCGCCGTGCCGTCGAGGCCGGCGAGGCGGGCGTCGACGATCTCGATCAGCCGGGGCGTCGCCTCGAGCGAACCGGTGAACCGCCAGACGTCGTGGTCGGACACGAGGAGACCGGCCTCGATCGAACCGAGCACCAGCTCGCGCAAGTACAAGACGTTGCCCTGGCAGACCCGCACCAGGTCTGCCGTCGTGGCCTCCTCCACGTTCCCGTCCAGCACGGTCAGCACGAGCCGTCGGAGGGCCTCGTCGTCGAGGCCGGCGAGCTCCACGCGGGCGAGGAGGTCCTCGGCGTGCAGCGACACGATCTCGGGCGCCAGCGGCTCGCCCTGCCGGACGGTGAGCAGCAGGCGGACCTCGTGGTCGGCGGCCAGCTGGTGGACCACGGTCACCGACACGGGGTCGAGCCACTGCGCATCGTCCACCACGAGCACCGGCCGACCGGGACCGGCCCACCGTTCGCGCAGCGCATCGGCGATGGTCGCCGGCGCGTCGACCGGTGCGAGCACCCCGGTGGCCCGGGGCAGCACCGGGGCGAACGGCGACAGCGGGACTTCTCGCGCCGACACCCGACCGGCGATCCGCGCCGGCGCGCCGCCGGTGGCGTGGGCGGCGGCCTCGGCCACCAGCCGGCTCTTGCCCACCCCGGCCGGCCCGACGACCACGGCACCGCCGCCCTCGAGGGCGCTCGCCAGCCGCTCCAGCTCGGTCTCGCGGCCCACCAGTGGCCACGGTGTTCCCCGCATGTGCCCGTTCGCTCCCTCGTCGTCGACCCCCGCCGGCAGGGGCTCCCGGCCGGCCAACGTGCCGGCGGACGCCTCCGCCGTCCGCCCGGTCGGAGCCGTCGCGCTCGGCCGTCGATGCCGCCTGGGCAACGTACCGCGGCCACCCGCCGGCGACCGCCCGAGGCGCCCGCGTCCCGGTCGCCCTCCTGGGCACGCGGTTCCCGGCGGTTCTCGCCGGACCCCCGCGGGGTACGTGCGCAGGGCGCCGCGAGCCGCCCCTTCGGGCGACCACGCAACGGGCGGCGGCCCGAACGAGGAGGAGACCATGGCTCGAACGACGTCACGGGATGGGGCGGGCGTGCTGCGCGCCCGGCCCACGGATCGCCACATCCGCATCGACGACGACGGCAACGCCGTCGAGGTCGTCGACGTGCGCCAGCGGTTCGGCGGCATCGACGTGGGTGCCTCCATCGCCGGTGCGCTGGCCGCCCTGGGCGTGACCGTCCTGCTCGGCGCCGTCGCCGGGTCGATCGGGACGGTCGGCTACCAGATGGACGTCGAGCGAGGCGCCGACACCCTGTCCGTCGGCGGCCTGGCCGTCGGCTTCGTCATCCTCGCCGCCGCCTTCCTCGTGGGCGGCTGGGTCGCCGGCCGGATCGGCCGCTACGACGGGGGCCGAAACGGCGTGCTCGCCGCGGTCTGGTTCATCATCGTGGCCGCCGTGCTCGGGGGCGCCGGGGCCTGGCTCGGCGACAAGTACGACGCGTTCCGCGACCTGCCCGTGCCGCAGTGGTTCCACGACAGCAACGCCACGACCGTCGCCATCGTGAGCGGCATCGCCGCCGCCGTCATCATGCTGGTGGCCGGCTTCCTCGGCGGGGTGGTCGGCGCCCGCGACCACGCCCGGGCCGACGAGTACCTCGCCGCCGAGGAGCGCGACCTGCTCACCCACGACGCGCCGCTCGAGGTCGTCGACACCGGCACCGACACCGACCGCCTCCGGGATGACCGGGCCGGCGCTCGGTTCGAGACCGGCGAGCCCGTCCCCGTCGATCGTCGTGACGCCGACCGAACGATCGAGGAGCGCGAGATCGACCTCCGCCGCATCGAGGCCGACGAGGCACGCGCCCGCCGGGACGACGAGCAGCGCCTCCGGTCCGCCGATCCGAACGTGGCGGGCCGTGGACCGGCGGCCGGCGCGGACGCCAGCCGCAACAGCCCGCGGCGAGCGCCGGGCCGCTGAGGCCATCGATCGGCGGGACCGATCCGCCCCAGGTGCGCCCGGCGGCCGTCGATCAGGGCAGGTTGTGGCCGACGCAGGTGGTCTGGGCGGTGGCGGGCTTGGCCACCGTGGCGTCGGGGCAGGTCGTCGTGTTGTAGATGGCGGTGTTCCAGCCGCTGGGGAGGCCGGTGGCGTTCTTCATCGTGGCGGCGGTGAGATCGGCGCCGTCCAGCTTGGTCCCGCTCAGGTTGGTGCCCGACAGGTTGTTGTAGTTGAGCTTGGTGTTGCGCAGGTCGGCGTTGGTGAGGTTCTTGCCGCTGAAGTTACCGGCCCACACGTTGAGGCCGTTGAGGCTCGTCCCCGTCCAGTTGGCGGCCGTGGCGGCCAGCTTCGCCCCGGTCAGGCCCGTCGACCCCGCGAAGGTGGCGCCGGTGATCGTGGCCCCGGTCAGGGTGACCCCGGTGAGGGTCGCACCGGTCAGGGTGGCGTTGGCGAGGTTGGCGTTCGTCAGGACGGCGGTGGTGAGGTTTGCGCTCGACAGGTTGGCGTTCGAGAGGTTGGCGCCGGTCAGGTTGGCCGCGGTGAGGTCGGCGCTCGAGAGCGTCGCGCCGGCGAGGACGGCACTGGTCAGGTTGGCGTTGGCGAACGATGCGCCGCTGGCGGAGACGGACGCGAGGTTGGCGCCGGTCAGGTTGAGGCCGTCGAGGCGCGCACCGACGAGCGAGCGGGCGTGGAGGTCGATGCCCGACAGGTCGGTGCCGATCCCCTGCAGCTGCGCCCTGTCCCAGGTGGTGCCCGTGGCCTGGAGCTGCGCCCTCGTCAGCCCCGTGGCGTTCGCCAGGATCATGTCGCGGAGGCTGACGCCGGTCAGATCCGCCCCGGTGAGGTTGGTTCCGCCGAGGTCCGCGCCCCAGACGTTGAACCCCGTGTACGAGGTGGTCACGACGCCGACGAGCGAGGCACCGGTGAAGTTGAGCCCGGACAGCTTGGCGCCGGTGATGTCCCAACCGCTGAGGCTCACGCCGCTGAAGTCGACGGCGGTGCCGTCGAGCTGGGTGCGCTGGAGGTTGTGGTTCGCCGCCAGGACCTGGGCGGTGGTGAGCCCGACCGCGTTGGACAAGTCGGCGCCGAACAGCTTCGCACCGACCGTGGATGCCCCGGTGAGGTTCGCCCCCGTCAGGTTCAGCTGCGACAGGTCGGCGTTGTCGAGCTTGACCGGCGGGCTGTGCAGGTCGGCGCCGCTGAGGTCGGCCGTCGGCAGGTACGTGCCGGTCCAGTCGCGGTTGGCCGACACCAGCTGGGCGGCCGTCGCCGTGGTGCTCCAGAACTGTGCGCCCGTGATGCGGGCGCCGGTGAAGGTGGTCGAGGTGAGGTTCGCGTAGGAGAGGCTGGCGTTCGTGAGGTTGGCACCGGTGAAGGAGGCCGACGAGAGGTCGCCGCCGTAGAACGAGAAGCCGGTGAGGTCGGCGCCACCGAAGTCGACGCCCCGCGCCTTGACCGACTTCCAGCTGTGGTTGGTCGCGAGGATCTGCGCCGCCGTCAGGCCGATCGGCGACGAGACGTCGGACCCCTCGAGGACCAGGCCGGTGGTGATCGCACCGGTCCACCTGGCCCCCGACGCCGTCACCGACGCGAACGAGGCGTTGGTGAGGTTGGTGCTGCTCAGGTTGGCACCGGACAGGTTCACGCTCGCGAGCTGCAGGCCGGTCAGGTTGCGTCCGGACAGGTCGATGCCGGTCCAGTCGCCGCCGTTGTACGACGACGCCGAGGTCCAGCCCGGTCCGATGGCCAGGACCTGGGCCGCGGTGAGGGCGCCGAGGGCGGTGCCCGCCACGTTCGCCCCGGAGAGGTTCGCGCCCGTCAGCGTGGCGGAGCTGAGGTTGGTGCCGGCGAGGTTGGCGCCGCTGAGGTTCGCGTTCGAGAGGTTGGCTCGGTTGAAGTCGAAGCCACCCGCCGCCGACAGGTTGGCCCCCACCAGGCTCAGCCCGCTGAGGTCGACCGCCGGGTACGGATACGTGCTCGACTGGCGCAGCGTGTACCCGCCGGCCACGAAGTCGAAGGCGTCGAAGGACACGCCGGTGCCGGCCAACCGGATCGCCCCCCACGCGTGGGAGGTCGTCGTGAGCTGGTTCCTGGTCAGCCCCACGGCGTTGGTGAGCACGGCGTCGGTGATCACGGTCCCGGTGAGGCTCGCCCCGGTCAGCACCGCGCCGGTCAGGTCGGCACGGGCGAGGTTGGTGCCGGTCAGGTCGCGGCCGGCGAGGTTGACGCCGACGAGGGAGGCCTCCCGCAGGTCGGCGCCGGCGAGGAGGTACCCACCGGCAGCGAAGTCGACGCCGGCCAGGTCGATGCCGTAATAGCCGTTCCGTGCGTGGTACAGGCTGGTCCCGGTCCAGTCGTGCTGGGTCGTCTGCAGGCTCGCCTTGGTGAGGCCCCAGGTGCCGCTGAGGTTCGCCCCGGTGATCCGAGCCCCGTTGAGGGTGGCGCCGGTGAACACGGCCCACGCCATCGTGGACCCCGACAGGTCGGCGTTGGTCAGGTTGGCGTTGTCGAAGTACGTGGAGTAGCCGGTGTAGGTGAGGCTGACGCCCGACAGGTTCGCGCCGGTCAGGTTGGCGCCCGTGAACGACACCTGGGTCAGGGTCTTGCCGTGCAGGTC
Source organism: Acidimicrobiales bacterium (assembly GCA_046331175.1). Classification (GTDB taxonomy): domain Bacteria; phylum Actinomycetota; class Acidimicrobiia; order Acidimicrobiales; family Acidimicrobilacustridaceae; genus JAWKIW01. Next base: position 47,921 of record JAXLRI010000003.1, on the reverse strand, counting down.
GACGCTGCTCAGGTTGGCGGTGGCCAGGCTGGCGTAGCTCAGCACCACGGTCCGCAGGTCGAGTCCGGCCAGCTTCGCTCCGGACAGGTTGGCCCCGGTGAGGTCGGCGTTGGTCAGGACGTAGCCACCGGCCACGAAGTCGGTGCCGGACAGGTCGACGTTGGTGAGCTTCGTCGCCGTCCAGTCGTGGTTCGTCGACCGGAGCTGGGTGACGCTGAACCCGCCGCTGCCGCTCAGGTCGGCGCCGGCGATGGTGGCGCCGGTGAGCGTGGCGGCGGTGAAGGTGCCGTGCAGGCCGGCGTTGGTCAGGTCGGCGTTGGTCAGGTTTGCGCCGGCGAGGCCCAGGCCGTCCCCGGTGGCGCTCACCAGGCTGGCGCCGCTGAGGTTGGCGTTGGTGAAGGTGGCGCCGGCGACCGCCGTCGACCGGAGGTTCGCGGTCGACAGGTCGGCGCCCGTGAGGTTGGCGTTGGTCAGGGTCGCCGACGTGAGGTTCGTGCCGTGGAGGAAGGCCCCGGTGAGGTTGGTGCCGGTGAGCTTCGCGCCGGTGAGGTTGGCGCCCTCGAAGTGGTAGCCCGTCAGGTTCAGCCCCGAGAAGTCGAGGCCGTGGAGGTCGAGGCCCGCCAGGTCGTTGCCGCTGAGGTTCGCGCCGGTGGTGATCGCGCCGGCGAAGTTGGCGTTGGTCAGGATCGCCCCCGCGAAGTTGGCGTTGGTCAGGTTGGCGTTGCTCAGGTTGGCGTTCGTGAGGTTGGCGAAGAACGCCACTGCGGCGGTGAGGTTCGCGCCCGACAGGTTGGCGCCCGTGGCGTTGAGGCCGGTGAGGTTCGTGCGGGTCTGCCGCGAGTTCGGTTGACAGCTGTTGTGACTGATCATGCCGCCTGGGCGGCGTCTCCGGCGGCGGGTTGAGGGGTGAAGGCGAGCTCGAACTCGACCGGGGTGAGCTTGCCCAGGCCGCGCTGGCGGCGCCGACGGTTGTAGGTGTGCTCGATCCAGGTGACGATCTCGTAGCGCAGCTCCGAGCGGGTCCGCCACCGGCGCCGATCGAGCACGTTCTTCTGCAAGAGCGCGAAGAACGACTCCATCGCCGCGTTGTCACCGGCCGACGCGACCCGACCCATCGACCCCTGCAGCCCGGCGGCGGCGAGCACAGCCCGGAACGCCCTCGAGCGGAACTGACCAGGCTCAATCGATCGAAGCAACACCGGCTGCTTGAAGCGAGCGTAGGTGCTCGTCGAAGGCTTCGGCGGGTGTTCTCCAGCCGAGGATCTTGCGGGGCCTGGAGTTCAGAGCGGCGGCGACCGCGGTGATGTCGTCGGCGCTCCATCGCGACAGGTCCGTGCCCTTGGGGAAGTACTGGCGAAGAAGACCGTTGGTGTTCTCGTTGGTCCCCCGTTGCCACGGGCTTTGTGGGTCAGCGAAGAACACGGGGATGCCAGTCTCGACCTTGAACGCGGCGTGGGCCGAGAGCTCCTTGCCTCGATCCCAGGTCAGCGAGCGGCGCAGCTGCTCTGGCAGCGTCGACATGGTGGCGGCAAGGGCGTTCTTCATGGTGACGGCGCCGTAGCCGGCCAACGGCGGCCCGTTCTTGGTGCGCGGGATCACGCCGAAGCCTTCCTCGCGTGGGAGGTGGACCAACATCGTGAGTCGGGTGGTGCGCTCGACGAGCGTCCCGATCGCTGACCGTTCCAGGCCGATCAGCAAGTCGCCCTCCCAATGACCGGGAACAGCACGGTCTTCGACTTCGGCGGGTCGCTCACTGATCATCACCTCCGGTGTCACGTGCGCCCAGGCCTTGCGTTTGGCGCGGCCTCGAGGCACCCGCAGGGCCCGCCCGGTGCGCAGGCACGCGACGAGCTCCCGGCTGAGGGCACCTCTGCTTTCGACATAGAGGGCCTGGTAGATCGCCTCGTGGCTGATCCGCATGGACTCATCATCGGGGAAGTCGAGCCGGAGCCGGTTCGCTATCTGCTCCGGACTCCACGCCTGCACCCATCGGCGATCACCGCGCCGGGGTTTGTTGTGGCCCTTCCACGCCGGGCCCTCAGGGCCGACCGGGCGTCCATCGGGATCACAGACCCGTCCAGCCAGCCGATCCTGCACGTACTCGCGAAGCCGGTCGTTCGTCGCGAGCTTGGCTGTCTTGGGGCGCCGGGCGCGACGTTCGGCGTGCCACTGGGCGATCGAGGGCTTGTAGAGCCTGTCAAGTCTTCTGTGTAAGTAGCTCGTGGTTGGTTGGTCAGATCCGGCCGGCGACGCGGTCGGGGTAGGCGATGGTGAGGGCGCCCAGGGCGGCTTTCCAGCCGTGGGTGGTGGCGCCTTCGACGAGACGGCCGGGGGCTCGCCGGTCGTTGCGGGCCTTGCCGGCCTCCTTGGCTCGTTGCCGGGCCCGCTTGTCTTCGATGTCGCGGATGGCGAGCCACAACAGCTTGATGACGGCGTCGTCGTTGGGGAAGTGCCCGCGGTTCTTGATGATCTTGCGGAGCTGGTAGTTCAGCGACTCGATGGCGTTGGTCGTGTAGATGATCCGGCGGACCTCGGGCGGGAACTCCAGGAACGGGATGAACCGCTCCCAGGCCGAGGTCCACGTCGAGACCGTCGCTGGGTAGCGCTGACCGAGCTCGGAGCCCTCGAAGTCCAACAGGGCGGTCTCGGCGGCCTCGACGGTGGGGGCGGTGTAGATGGCCTTGAGGCCCGCCGCGACCTTCTTGCGGTCCTTGTAGGACACGAACCGCATCGACGCCCGGATGAGGTGCACGACACAGGTCTGCACGGTGGCCTGGGGCCAGGTCGCCTCGATGGCCTCGGGGAACCCGGTGAGGCCATCGCAGCACACGATGAGCACGTCCTTGACGCCCCGGTTGGCCAGCTCGGCGCACACCCCCGCCCAGAACTTGGCGCCTTCGGTGGCTTGCACCCAGATGCCCAGCACGTGCTTGATGCCGTCGAGGTCGACGCCCACGGCGATGTGGGCGGCCTTGTTGCGGACCTGGTGGCCGTCACGGACCTTCACCACCAAGGCATCCAGGTAGATGATCGGGTAGAGCTCCTCGAGGGGCCGGGTCTGCCACGCCTTGACCTCTTCGAGGACGGCGTCGGTGATCTTGGAGATCGTCTCGTGGCTCACCTCGGTGCCGATGGTGCGGGCCAGGTGCGCCTGGATGTCCCGCACCGTCATCCCACCGGCGTACAGCGAGATGATCATCTCGTCGAGGCCGCCGAGCCGGCGGGCGCCCTTCGGGACCAGCCTGGGCTCGAAGCTGCCGGCCCGATCCCGGGGCGTGTCCAGACCCACGTCACCGATCTCGGTCAACACGGTCTTGGGGGTCGACCCGTTCCTCGAGTTCGGCGACCCCCGGCCCGCCGGATCGCCCTTCTCATAGCCGAGGTGCTCGGTCAGCTCGGCCTGCAGACCACGCTCGAGCACCGCCTTGATCAACCCGGGCAAGAACCCGCCCTCACCGGTCAACTGCAGCTCGCCCGCATCAACACGGGCCATCAGCTCATCGAGCAACCCCGCGTCGATCAGCTGATCCACTGCGGCCTGCTCGGCTTCACCCATCACGGCATCGTCGGTCATCACGATCGTCATGTCACTACCTCACTCGATGAGGAGCTCCTACACAGACCATCTGACACGCCCGGCTTGTAGTCGAGCCGCCACGTCCGAGTCGACGCATTGCGGCGAAGCTCCCGCGAGACCGTCGACGGATGCCGCCCGATCCGTCTCGCGATCTCCCGCACGCCCAGACCCTGGGCCTTGAGCAGCGCGATGTCCTCGCGCTCGGAGAACGACAGGTAGCGGCCCGACACCGTCGGAGGAAGACAAGGGTTCACACCGCCAGCGTGACGGAACCACCGGAACCCAACGGGGGATGACACACCCGCCACCTCCGCGGCCTCTTCGGTCATCGCCCCACCGGCGACCGCCTCCCAGAACCGCACGCGGTCCTCGCGCCAAGCGACCGTCGGCCGCCCCGGCGACGGCACCTGCCCCCGATACAACTGCACCTCCCGCTGACGCTCCCGCATCGTCGCCATCGCTCACCTCCATCATCGAGGTGTTGCGACGACCGGTTGAGTTCGCCCTGGGACCCGCGGTCGCTGTGAACCACGACCGTCCCGTCAGGTTGACGGCGTGCGATCGCCGAGCGCAACGCGCCGGTGGCGAGCTGGGCGGTCATGCGATCGGCGATCGAGTAGCCGACGATCCGGTTCGAGAACACGTCCTTGATCGCGCAGCAGTAGAGCTTGCCCTCGGCGGTGGGGTGTTCGGTGATGTCGGTCAACCACACCAGATCCGGCGCCTCGGCGGTGAAGTCCCGCTTCACGAGATCGTCGTGGACCGCCGGGCCCGGGCGCTTGCCCGAACGGCCCTTGCGGACCGTGCTCGACCACAGCTTCTGGTCCCGGCACAGCCGCCACACCCGCCGCTCGCCGACCGCCTCGCCGGCGGCCTCGAGCTCATCCGCGAGGAACCGGTACCCGAACTCGGGATCCTCCGCGTGGAGATCGACGAGCTCGTTGGTCAGATACGCGTCGTCGAGATCGCGCTGGCAGACCGGGCTGTTGCGCCACTTGTAGAACGCCTGGCGGCTGAAGCCGAGCACCCCGCAGGTCACCGAGACGGGCACCCCGTCATCGGCCAGGTCCTGGACCAGCGGGAACATCATTTTGGGAGCGCGTCCTTCGCGAAGTACGCCGCCGCGCGGCGCAGGATCTCGTTCTCCTGCTCCAGGCGACGCTTGTCGCGGCGCAGCTGCACCAGCTCGGCCTGCTCCGCCGACGTCTGGCCATCGACGATCCCGTCGTCGATGTCGGCCTGGCGCATCCACCGGCGCACCGACTCGACCGACACGTCGAAGTCAGCCGCGACCTCCGGGATCGTCAACTCACCCCGGCGGGCCACGTTGGCCACATCACGCTTGAACTCCTTCGGGAACTTCTTGGGCATGGCATCCATCCTCTCCTGCGGGCGAAGCCCACACATGGGATGTCAACCAGACCCGCGGCAGACCCTGCCCGAGAGGTTCAGCCCCGACAGGTTCGCCCCGGTGATCGTGTAGCCCTGCCCAGCGAGGTCGATCCCGGCGAAGCTCAGCCCGGTGCCGCTGAGGTTCGTGTTGGTCAGGTTGGCGCCGGTGAGGTTGCGCCCCACCAGGGACCGGCCGGAGAGGTCGAAGCCGGTCAGGTTGGTGTGCGACCAGTCCGGACCGGTCGTCACGAGCTGCGCGGCGGTGAGGCCGTAGGCCACCTTGAGGTCGGTGTTGGCGACCTTGGCCCCGGTGACGTTGGCGTAGCTGAAGGTCGTGTTCTTGAGGTTGGCCCCGGTGAGGTCGACGTTGGTGAGGTTCGCCGAGTTGAAGTAGCTGTACGAGAGGTTGGCGCCGGCCATGTTGCGCCCGCTGTAGTCCATCCCCCACAGGTTGAGGTTGTGCAGGTCGACCCCGGCCCAGTTCGGCGCGGTGGTGACCAGCTGGCTCTTGGTCAGCCCGGTGGCGGGCGAGAGCGTGGCGCCGGTGATGGTGGCGCCCGTCAGGATGGCGCCGGTGAAGGTGGCTCCGGCGCAGCTCGCCCCGGTCAGGTCGGCCCCGGTGAGGTTGGCCCCCGAGAAGTTGGCGCCGGCGCAGTTGACGTCGCGCAGATCGGCGTTGGAGAGGTCGACGTTGGTGAGGTTGGCGCCGTGGAGGTCGCTGCCGCGGAAGCCGGCGTGGGGCAGGTGGGCGCCGGTCAGGTCGGCGGGCTGGATCTGGCTCCCGTTGACGTCGTAGGTGCCGAACTTGCAGGCCACGCACGTCAGGCCGGCGATGGTGACGCCGGCGAGGCCATCGATCCTCGCTCCGCCGAACGACGCGCCGTCGAGCTTCAACGGTGGCGCGACCATCGCCGGTGAGAGGGTGCCGCCGGTGAAGTCCGACGAGAACAGCGGCGTCGGCGGCGGCGTCCACCCGGCGGGGTAGCCCGGGTAGCAGCAGTCGGGCCAGCCCATCGAGGCGCCGGTGAGGATGGTGCCGGTCCAGTCGTGGTCGGCGGACAGCAGCACCTGCGGCCGGAGCTCCGCCCCGGCGAAGCTGGCACCGGCGATGCGGGCGCCGGTGAGGTTGGCGTCGAAGTGCTGCTGGATGTGCTCGTAGCTGTCGACCAGACCCCAGTACATGTCCGTCGCCAGATCGGCGCCCCGGAGGTCGGCGTAGCTCAGGTCGGCGATGAACGGGAACGAGCCGCCCGACGGGTTGGGGACCGACGCACCGGCGAGGCTGGCCCCCCGGAGGTCGCATCCCTTGAGGTTGGGGAACGGCGGCTGCCCGTCGGGGCTCGTCGCCTGCCAGCCGCTGAGGTCGGCGCCGGGATGGTGGGTGACCCGGTTGCAGTGGTAGCCGGCCAGGCCCTGCAGGCCCGTGTCCACCGTGGCACCGAGCGTGACGGTGAAGGTGGCGCCCGCCGCCAGGGCGGCCGCCGGCCCCTCACCGACGAGATCGCGATCGGGCACGACGATCGGCCGGTACGCGCTGGTGGGGGGCGGGTCCGACTGCAGCCACGCCGGGTCGACGTAGGCCACCTTGTAGCTTCCGGGTGCCAGGTTGGGGATGCTCCACGTGCCGTCGGCCTGGGTCAGGGCGAGGCCCGCCAGCGCGTTGGAGCCGGCGGCCACGACGACGACGTACATGCCGCCGAGGGTCGGCCCGAACGTGCCGACCCTGGCCAGCCCGCGCAACCCGCCTGACCCGACCAGCCGGTGGTCGACGGTGAGCTGCTGGTCCGGGACGAGGAGGTGGCCGGGGGCACCGTCGAAGGTCAGCGAGCCACCCTCGTACGTCATCGGGTAGCGGCCGCTCGGGTCGAACAGCCGCAGCTTGTAGGTCCCTGGTGCGAGTCCGGCGAGGGTGTAGGTGCCGTCGGCCGCGCTCGTGGTCGTCCGCACCGGCGCGTCCCAGATGTTGCGGGCCTCGACCGTGATGCCGCCCACCGGGACCGACGGGGCGGACGTGATCGTCCCCCGCACCACGGGGTTGAGGGCGAGCGCGACGTCGAGGCGGAGGACCTGGCCGGCGGCGAGGGTCGTCGCTGACGAGCCGGCCCAGTCGTAGCTGGCGCCCGAGTAGGCGTCGGCGTAGAGGTCGGTGCCGTCGTGGAAGCGGATCCGGTAGGAGCCGGGGGCCACGCCGAGCGAGTAGCGGCCGGACCCGTCGGTGGTCGTCTGGGTGACCACGCCGCCCCAGAACGGCTCGAGGGCCTGCACGGTGATCCCAGCGACGGGTGCCCCGCCACGGGTCACCATGCCCGTGACCATCGTGTCGGCCGACAGCTGGGCATCGACGACGGAGGTGGCGTCGAGGGCGAGGCCGATGGCCGCGGCGCTGCCGACCGTCGTGGCCCCGCCGTTGAACGCCGTGCGGAAGCCACCGGCGGGATCGCTGAACTGCACCTTGTACGACCCGACCGCCACGCGCCGCGACCACGTCCCGTCGGCGGCGGTGGTCGTGGTGGCGACGACGGTCGAGGTCGTGGCGTCGAGCACCGAGACCGACATGCCTGCGATCCCGCCGAAGCCGGCAGCCGACACCGTGCCCTGGAGCCTCGGCAGGCGGTGGAGCACCACGTTGCTGGTCACCATCGCCCCGGCGGCGATCGAGACGGTCGTCGCCGACGCCGGGGTCATCCCGCCCCCGGAGTAGCCGGTCACGTGGTCACCGGACGGGTCGGTGATGCGGAGCTTGTGGGAGCCCGGCTTGACCGGCCGCTGCCACACGCCGGCGGCGTCGGTCGTCGCCGTCGACTCGATCGCCAGTGTCGCGGCGTCGAGGACCTCGACGGTGGCACCCGCCACCGCCGCCCCACCCACGGCCGAGCTCACCGTGCCGCCCAGCTGCGCGGCGGCGTTCATCGTCCAGTCGGCCGTCACCGTCCCCGCAGAGGGGACCGCCACCGTCGCCGCCGAGGCGAAGGCGTTCGAGCCACCCCAGTACACGGTGGTGTGCGCACCCGTCGGGTCGACGTAGCGGATCCGGAAGCTGCCCGCCGGCAGGCTCAGCGAGAACGTCCCGTCGGCGGCGCTGGTGGCCGAGCCGTAGAGCGCGCCGTAGGCGCCGCCGTACGCCTCGACGGTCGCCCCGGGCAGGGGGCGCGCCCCGACCGAGGACCGCACCGTGCCCGACACCGTGCCGTTGGCGGCGAGCGCCGGCGACGCCACGCCGACGACCAGCGAGGCCACCAGCGCCGCGCCCACCAGGAGGGCCCACGACCGCCCTCTCGCCCCGCTGCGCTGGTCCCACCGGTGCACCACGAACCCGTCCTGCCTGGAGCCGAAGGCCTCATCGCGCTCCATGGACAACCTACCACTGAGCGTGGTGTCGCTCCCGGCGGCCTCGCCGACGGCGAGGTCGCCAGGATGTCCATCGCCTCGGGTGGGCCGAGCGCCATCGGCTTGCCGTACCGGCCACCGGCTCCGTGGTGGCGCGGCCGTCCGTGGTGGCCCGACCCCGCCGGGACGGTGCTGGCCCACCCCGCTTCCGGCCTCAGCCCATGGTCCGGGCTCCGTCGATGGCTTCGCGGATGATGTCGGCGTGCCCGGCGTGCTGGGCCGTCTCGGCGATGATGTGCACGATGGTGCGCCGCACCGACCGCTGGGCCCCGGGCGGGAACCACGGCGCCGGCGGCAGCAGGAACGACCGATCCAGGTCGAGGGTGGCGACCAGCTCGTCGGTGTGGGCGGCCACGCGGGCGTACTCGGCCAACGACCCCTCGAGGGTCTCGTCGTCGAGGAGGCGGAAGCCCGCCTCGTAGGCCTCGACCACCTCGGGGGGTGGATCCGACCAGTCGACCTCGGGATCGCCGCCACCCTGGGCCCCCGACACCATGAACTCGCTCCACCACGCCTCGGTGGCGGCGACGTGCTTGATGATCCCGCCGATCGTCAGCGTGCTGACGGTCGACCGGGTCCTGGCCTGCTCATCGCTCAGGCCGTCGGCGGTGCGCAGGAGGAAGCCACGGTGGGCGGCCAGCGCCTCCAGGAGGTCGCGTCGCTCGCCGGTCGAGGTCGAGGTCGGCGTCGGGGTCGGGGTCGAGGTCGAGGTGTCGTCCATGCTGGGCAGCATCGCAGCCGAAACCGGCCACCTGCTGACCGGTTCACGTCGCCACTTCGCGACCTCGGGCCGGTGTCGGATCGATCGTGATGCCCGGCCGGGCCTCGGGCTCCTGGGGCCGCACCGAGCCGGCCGGACCTGCGGGCCACCCGCGGCTGAGATCACCGTCCGTCGGTGGGCGGAGGTGAGCTTCGGCGATCGGCGGAGAAGCCCACCCGGTGCCGTGGATGGGCGGCGTGGCCGTGACGGTGTGATGCCCAACCGCCTGGCACGAGGAGCCCGCTCCTGAGGAAGGGCCTCTTTCGGTGGGCGATGGGGGACTCGAACCCTCGACCTCTGCCGTGTGAAGTGAAGACCGGCCCAGGTCGCCGTTTCCGCAGAAGGCCCACCAAGGGTTGCCGAGGGCTGCGAAGCCGCTGCTCACTGGCCCTTTGCCGACCAACCGCCGATAGCCCACGATGACCCAATCGCGGAAGATCCCGGAGGATTCTCGCGCCATTTTCGCGCCATCGCCCCGCGCCATTCCGCCACACAGCGTGAGGACGGCGAGGTTCCAGCGGCCAACGCCGCCACGGCGGGCGATGGCAGACTCGACCTGCCGGCCTCCTGCGTGTGAAGCAGGCGCTCGAACGAACTGAGCCAATCGCCCCGAACTCGGGGGCTCAACCCTCGAAGAAGGCAACAAGGTCGGTGAGAGTCGCGGCGACACGGTCTCGCTGGTCGAGTGGTGTCTCGCCGATGCGGACGACGACAAGTTCAAACGCCGGGACCACGACCACGTACTGACCAAGGAAGCCGGAGGCGTAATAGGCACCCCACGGGTTGTCGCCGAATCGCCACCAGTGCATCGTGTGGACGCGGCCTTCTTCGTCCCTGCCGGTCTCCGCGGCGGCAGTGGCCACCCACTCGGCGGCGATCAACCGCTCGGCCTCCCACATCCCGTCCTGGAGGTAGAGGCGACCGAAGCGCTCGAAGTCGCGGGCGGTGCACGAGCAGTACGACGAGGCCAGCCACGTGCCGGCGTCGTCGAAGCGCAGCCGCGGCGCCGCGATGCCTAATGGGTCGAACAGCATCCGCTGTAGCCAGGCGGCGTAGGCGTCTCCCGCGCCGACCAATTCGCGAACGATCGCGGACACGATCACACTGTTGGCGCTCGAATAGTTGAGGCGAGTGCCGGGAGGGTCGGCAAGGTGCCGGTCGGCGGCCCACAAGGCGGTGTCGGGGAACGGGCGGCGCCCGTTGCCGTAAAACATGTCAACGACGTCGGAGCGTCTGCCCTGGATGGGGGCCTCGCACCAGTCCAGGCCGGACTGCATCGTGAGGAGGTGCCGCAACGTGATGGCGTGGCGCGGATCGTCGGGGTCGGCCCAAAGCGCGACCGGGGCCGGGGCGTCGACCTCGAGCGCGCCGTCGGCGACAAGGATGCCGACGGCGGCGTGCAGCACACTCTTCGCCATCGACCAGGAGCGCAACTGGGTCGCGACATCCATGGCGTCGCCGTAGCGCTCGATGACGATCTCACCGCGCTGGGACACGATGAGCGCGTCAGTTCGCCCGATCCCTTCGCCTCCACCGAAGAGCGTCTCGACCGCTCTGTCCACCCTCGGATGCTACGAGACTCGTCGTCTGCGTTGCTCGACGGTAGTTCCGGCGAGCACGCTGCACGACGCGCGTCGCAGCTCTCGGCGGACGTGCTTGAGGTCGGCGCCGGCGACGGTGCTCTGGGCGGCCGCCTGCAAGAGCCCGCCGAGCGGGCTCGTCACCACCTGGTCGTCCCGACGCGCGACGCCCGGGCGCCGCTGTGTGGTGAGCGCCTCGTCCACGAGCCGGCGCAGCGTCTGGTAGAGCCGGGCATGGCCCTCGACAAACGTGTCGACACCCTCGCCGGGTCGGGAGGGTGGCCGTCAGATCAGGCAGATGACGCGAGTCCTTGGTCGGCACCGAGCCGGGCGGGTTGACGGTTCACCTTCTACCGTCGAGGACCGCGCCCAACGGCCGACGGCGATGAGGGTGCTGCAGATGACGACTCGGCGGCGGCGAGGAGCAGGATCTTCTCGATGCGCTCGTGCAGTTCTGGAGAGTTGTCTTCGCCGGCGAGTGCGCTGGCGAAGAGGGCGGCGCCTGCGGCCAGGACGATGATGGCCTTGGCGTCGAGGTCGGCGTCGTCGTGGCTGGTGGTGTGCTGGTCGCGGTAGATGGTGACGGCTTCGGCGGTGAAGGTGCGCCAGAGGACGTCGCGCAGTTCGGGTTGGTCCCGGAGCGCGGCGAGCAGTCCGGGTGCGGCGGCTTGGACCTCGGGTCGGGCGAAGATGTCGACGCTGGCGGCGGCGACCCAGCGGATCCACCCTTGGGCGTCGACGCCGTCGAAGGGTGCGAGGTCGGGGGTGGAGCCGATGACCGCGTCGAGCACCAGGTGCGCCTTGGAGGGCCACCGGCGGAGGACGGCGGCGCGGCTGACACCGGACCGCGCGGCGACGCCCCGCATGGTCGTCGCCTCCCAGCCGACCTCCACGAGGAGCTCCCGAGCCGCGTCGAGCACGAGGTCGTCGATCGCGGGATCGCGCGGTCGCCCCCCTCTCGTGGGGACTGTTTGGCCGGTCAACGCCACGTTGATACGATACCAGTGGTCTCGGAACTGAGCGTGCATTGGAGGGGCGTTGCCTACAGCTGTGTTCGAGCCTGCCCGTCTCGGTCCGCTGACACTGCGGAACCGCATCATCAAGGCCGCCACCTTCGAGGGCGTGATGCCGCGCGGTGCGGTCAGCGATGACCTGGTGCGGTTCCACGAGCGCGTGGCGGCGGGCGGGGCGGCGATGACGACCGTCGCCTACTGCGCGGTGTCACCTGGCGGGAGGGTGCACCGCGACACCCTCGTCATGTCCCGTGAAGCTCTGCCGGGATTGGTTCGCCTGGTGGACGCGGTGCACGAGCACGGCGCGGCTGCGGCCGCGCAGTTGGGTCACGCCGGGTTGGTGGCCAACACGCGATCGAACCGACAGGCCACGTTGGCGCCGTCCACCCGGCTCAGCGCCCCCGCGATGGGGCTGGTCCGCGGCGCGACCCAGGGACAGCTCGACGAGGTGGTCGCCGACTTCGTGCGCGCGACCGAGCTGGCCGCCGAGGCGGGGTTCGACTGCGTCGAGATCCACCTGGGCCACAACTACCTGCTGAGCTCGTTCTTCAGCCCGAACCTCAACAAGCGACGCGACGAGTATGGCGGCAGCATCGAGAACCGGGCGCGGTTCCCGCGCCGGGTGGTCGAAGCCGTCCGGCGGGCGGCACCGGCGCGCATGGCGGTCATCGCCAAGTTCAACATGGCTGACGGCGTCCCCCGCGGGCTGTGGCTCGACGAGAGCCTGCCGATCGCCCGGCTGCTCGAGGCGGACGGTCACCTCGACGCGCTCGAGCTCACCGGTGGTAGCTCGCTGCTCAACGGCATGTACTACTTCCGTGGTGACGTGCCGATGCGTGAGTTCATCGCCACCCAACCCAAGCTCGTCGGGATCGGCCTGCGCGTCGCCGGCCGGCGGATCTTCCCGCACATCCCGTTCGAAGAAGCCTTTTTCCTGCCCTTCGCGCGGGAGTTCCGGTCGGCGCTGGGCATGCCGCTCATCCTGCTGGGCGGCGTCAACGAGCTCGACACCATCACCGGAGCGCTGGACGACGGCTTCGAGTTCGTCGCGATGGCACGGGCCTTGCTCCGGGAACCAGATCTTCCCAACCGCATGCAGCACCACCAGACCAGGTCCGGCCTGTGCATCCATTGCAACAAGTGCCTCCCCACCATCTACAGCGGCACACAGTGCGTGCTCAACAGTCCGGGCCGCGCATGAGGTCCTTTACCGACCGGGTGGCCGTCGTGACCGGCGCCGGCAGCGGCATCGGCCGCGCGACCAGCGAGGCGCTCGCCCGCCACGGTGCGCACGTTGCCGTCGTCGACACCAACGAGGCACGAGCAGCCGACACCGCCGAGCTGATCCGGTCGCTGGGCCGACGTGCCTCGACCCATGTGGCCGACGTGCGCGACCAGTCGCGCCTCGACGCAGTCGCCGCCGAGGTCGTCGAGATCCACGGTGGCTGCCACATCCTCGTCAACAACGCCGGCGTCACCTCCGCCGGGGGCTTCGAGGACGAGTCCCTCGACGATCTCCACTGGATCGTCGACATCAACGTCTGGGGTGTCGTCCACGGCTGCCGCTCGTTCCTCCCGGCGCTGCGCGACGCGGAGGAAGCCCACATCGTGAACCTCTCGAGCATGGTCGGCTTGCTCGGCCTGCCCCACAACGCCGCCTACTCGCTCACCAAGGGCGCCGTCCGCTCGTTCACCGAGGCCCTCCGCGCCGAGCTTGTCACCACCGACATCGGCGTCACCGTCGTGTACCCCGGCGCGATCCGCACCGACATCACCAACGCCGCCCGCGGCAGCCACGCCGCGCAGCTGGCATCGATGGGCAACTCCCGCTTCGCTCCGCTCGCCATGCGCCCACCCGGCACGGTCGCGCGCCGTATCGTCCGTGCCATCGAACGCGACCAGCCCCGCATCACTGTCGGCCCCGACGCCCGAGCCGTCGACCTCCTCACCCGCCTCTACCCCGGCCGCTCCGGGCTCATCGGTCGCGTGACCACCCGACTGTGACAACCACACGCCGTCACCGGCTCGCCTTCCTGGTCGTTCTCACGCTTGCCGTCGCCGCGGCGTGTTCGAGCGACCCCTCCCCCAACGGTGATGCGGGTCCCAAGCCGGGGCCGTCGGCTACCACCGGACCTGCCGATCCGGGTTCGACGGCAACCACCGTGCCGTCGGGGTGTCGTCGCGCCACCCCGCCCACCGCGGGGACCGAGCGCATCACCATGCCCTACGGGGGCGTCGACCGCGTCTACGAACGGGTCATACCACCGGGCTACGACGGCACGACACCGCTCCCATTGATCGTGAACCTCCACGGGTTCACCTCCACGATCGAGCAGCAGAACCTGTTCTCCAACCTCCCCAAGGAGGCCACGGATCGCGGGTACCTCCTCATCACCCCGCAAGCGGCGCCGGCCACGCTGTCGATCGGCGGACAGGACATCAGCGCCCCGTACTGGAACCTGGCTGTTGACGGCGCGGCCACCATCCCGGGCGCCCAGGACGACGTCGGGTTCCTCACCCAGCTCATCGAGTCGACCGCCGCCGAGCTCTGTGTCGACGACGCTCGCATCTACGTCACCGGCAACTCGAACGGTGCCGGCATGGCCGCCACGCTCGCCTGCGCCCTGCCCGGTCGCCTGGCCGCGATCGCGCCGGTCTCAGGCATCAACCTCGCCGCCCCCTGCGACGACCTCGAACCGGTCTCGGTGATCGCGTTCCACGGCGACACCGACCCGCTCGTGCCCTACAACGGCGGCTCCGCGGCCAACGTCGACACCGCCAACCCCTCCGTCGTATCCCGCACCGGCGAGTTCGCTGCTGCCGACGGCTGCCAACCCGACCCCGAGGTCACCAAGCCCTTCGACGACATCGAAGCCCGCCGCTGGACCGGCTGCCAGCCGGGCACCGCGGTGGAGCTCGACACCGTCCTCGGTGGCGGCCACACCTGGCCGGGCATGCTCAACTACGTCGACGCCGCCCGCCTCGCCGAGCTGGCCAGCGACCAACGGCTCCTCGACCTCGCCGACGTCGACGTGGCCGCCGTCGCCGGTCACATGACCACCAACCTCGAGGCCACCACGGCGATGCTCGACTTCTTCGATACCCACCATCGCCCCTGAACCCCCGGGTCGGCCGCACGAACTCAGGGTCGGTGTCAGAGGTTGGTCTCCTCCGGCGGCGCGGTCGCGGACCTCGTGACCGGCGCGGGGTCGCTGCTCGTCGACGGAGGGCAGTCTGCCCCGAGCGTGTAGCTGGTCATCGAGATCGACCCGAAGGCAGCCCCCTCGACGAACACGTCGAGTGTGTCGTCGGTGGCGTCGGCCAGGGCGGCGAGGTAGAGCATGGGGATGAAGTGGTCGGGGGTGGGCACCGCCAACTCAAAGTCGGCGTGCGCGACGAGCTCGAGGATGTCGCCGGGGCGGTCGCGCAACAGCGTGGCGGCCGCGTCGTCGAACCGCCGGTTCCAGTCGGTGGCGCCATCGGGATCGCTCCAGTCGATGCGGCGGAGGTTGTGCACGATGTTGCCGCTGGCGATGATCAGCACACCCTGATCGCGAAGCGGCGCGAGTCGGGCGCCGATGTCGAGGTGGTAGTCCAAGGGCTGCAGCGCGTTGATCGACAGCTGCACGACGGGCACATCGGCGGCGGGGAACACGTGGGCCAGCACCGACCAGGTGCCGTGGTCGAGACCCCAGCTGTCGACATCGAGCCCGACCCAGCGTGGCTTGACCGTCTCGGCGACCAGCTCGGCGATCTCGGGGTGACCAGGCGCGGGGTAGTCAAAGTCGAACAGCTCCTGGGGGAACCCGTAGAAGTCGTGGATGACCCGCGGCTGCGCCATGGCGGTCACCGCGGTGGCGTTCGTGTACCAGTGCGCGGAGACACACAGCACCGCCTCGGGGGTGGGCACGCTCTCGCCCAAGGCGCCCCAGGCCTCGGTGAAGCGGTTCTGCTCCAGCGTGTTCATCGGGCTGCCGTGCCCGATGAACGCTGCGGGCATCCTGAACGGTTCGCGCTCGTCGTTCACGCCGTCATGGTCGCGCTCGGGAGACGCGCGTGCTCGACCTCGGCGAGGCCCCGCGAACTGGCTTCTCCGCTATTGCCCGGACGCGGCGACGCCCACCCGGGCGGAAGTCGCCAGGGCGGCGTAGGAGCCTGTCAAGTCTTCTGTGTAAGTAGCTCGTGGTTGGTTGGTCAGATCCGGCCGGCGACGCGGTCGGGGTAGGCGATGGTGAGGGCGCCCAGGGCGGCTTTCCAGCCGTGGGTGGTGGCGCCTTCGACGAGACGGCCGGGGGCTCGCCGGTCGTTGCGGGCCTTGCCGGCCTCCTTGGCTCGTTGCCGGGCCCGCTTGTCTTCGATGTCGCGGATGGCGAGCCACAACAGCTTGATGACGGCGTCGTCGTTGGGGAAGTGCCCGCGGTTCTTGATGATCTTGCGGAGCTGGTAGTTCAGCGACTCGATGGCGTTGGTCGTGTAGATGATCCGGCGGACCTCGGGCGGGAACTCCAGGAACGGGATGAACCGCTCCCAGGCCGAGGTCCACGTCGAGACCGTCGCTGGGTAGCGCTGACCGAGCTCGGAGCCCTCGAAGTCCAACAGGGCGGTCTCGGCGGCCTCGACGGTGGGGGCGGTGTAGATGGCCTTGAGGCCCGCCGCGACCTTCTTGCGGTCCTTGTAGGACACGAACCGCATCGACGCCCGGATGAGGTGCACGACACAGGTCTGCACGGTGGCCTGGGGCCAGGTCGCCTCGATGGCCTCGGGGAACCCGGTGAGGCCATCGCAGCACACGATGAGCACGTCCTTGACGCCCCGGTTGGCCAGCTCGGCGCACACCCCCGCCCAGAACTTGGCGCCTTCGGTGGCTTGCACCCAGATGCCCAGCACGTGCTTGATGCCGTCGAGGTCGACGCCCACGGCGATGTGGGCGGCCTTGTTGCGGACCTGGTGGCCGTCACGGACCTTCACCACCAAGGCATCCAGGTAGATGATCGGGTAGAGCTCCTCGAGGGGCCGGGTCTGCCACGCCTTGACCTCTTCGAGGACGGCGTCGGTGATCTTGGAGATCGTCTCGTGGCTCACCTCGGTGCCGATGGTGCGGGCCAGGTGCGCCTGGATGTCCCGCACCGTCATCCCACCGGCGTACAGCGAGATGATCATCTCGTCGAGGCCGCCGAGCCGGCGGGCGCCCTTCGGGACCAGCCTGGGCTCGAAGCTGCCGGCCCGATCCCGGGGCGTGTCCAGACCCACGTCACCGATCTCGGTCAACACGGTCTTGGGGGTCGACCCGTTCCTCGAGTTCGGCGACCCCCGGCCCGCCGGATCGCCCTTCTCATAGCCGAGGTGCTCGGTCAGCTCGGCCTGCAGACCACGCTCGAGCACCGCCTTGATCAACCCGGGCAAGAACCCGCCCTCACCGGTCAACTGCAGCTCGCCCGCATCAACACGGGCCATCAGCTCATCGAGCAACCCCGCGTCGATCAGCTGATCCACTGCGGCCTGCTCGGCTTCACCCATCACGGCATCGTCGGTCATCACGATCGTCATGTCACTACCTCACTCGATGAGGAGCTCCTACACAGACCATCTGACACGCCCCGGCGTAGGCCTGTGCCACGGGGCGTGGACGGCGTGACGCGTCGTAGAGGCCGACCTCGGTGACCTCGCCGACCGGACGGGCCAGCATCGTGTGCCAATCGAACTGATCACCTCGGCTGTACCAACACACCCCGCGGGCCGGTAGCCCATCCGCGCGCAACCGGTCGAGCGCACCGACCAGCTCGTCCAGCCAGCACGGACCGTCGTCGACGGCGAGCCCGAGGTTCGAGGTCTCCGCCACCCAGAACGGACGCTGGTAGCGGGCATGCCAGGCGCGGGCTTCGCGTTCGTAGGCCGCCACCCGTTCCCTGATCGACAGCGGTTCCTCGACAACCCCATGCACCATCACGCTGATCGGATAGAAGTCATGGCCGGCCACGACCCGTTCCGTTGGGCCGGCCAGCGCGGAGATCCGGGCCAAGACCTGGGGATCGACGACGTCGAAGACGTCCGCGACCGAAGACGGCGGATCGGCGCCGAGGTGCAGGTCCCACGTGAGCTGATCGAGCTCGCGGGCCACGGTCGCCGCATGCTCGTGCTCGGGTGTCGCAGCGACGTGGCACCCGAACCCCTCCGCTCCGATCCACCACCCCGCCCGGTCAGCCGAGATCCGGGCGATCGCCTCCAAGTTCGCCAACGTCACGTTCGCGAGCAGCCGCATGTAGTCGTGTCGGCTCGCGCGCCGGTCGTTCCAGATCCCCCACATCCCGGAGCACATCGCGGTGATGAGTGGTTCGTTCACCGGCGTGAACCACATCGGCTCGCGGTAGCGGGCGAGGAACGCCTCGACGTAGCGCACGAACCCGTCAATCCAGGTCGGATCGCCGAACCCGGCGTAGTGATCCGGCAGACCGAAATGACACAGATCGACCACCGGCTCCAACCCGTGACGATCGCACGCCGCCAGCGCCCGGTCCCACAACAACCAGTCGAACACGCCCGGCTCCGGCTCCGTCAGCCGCCAAGGCATGCCATAACGCCAAACATCGACACCGAGCGACGCCACGGCCGCCAGGTCGTCGTCCTGATGATCGAGGTGACCGCTCGCGGCGAGCTCATCGACGCGCACCACACGGTCGTCGTGCATCACCAGAGGGTCCGATGCCTCCTCACCGCAGGCGACCACGAACTCGGGGAACGGCCGCGAACGAGACATGGCGGGACCCTAGGCTCGTCGGCCATGACGACGCACGAGCGCGAGCTCGTCGACCCGGTCGACCTGTGCACCCCCGACGGCTCCCGACTCAACCCCGACGCCCGCGGCTGGTCCCGTCACCCGCTGCACCGCGCCAACCTCCTCGGCGAACACGGCCGCAACAAACGGTGGGACTACTGGGCGATCCTCGCCGGAGACCTCGCCATCTCCGCGGTCTACGCCGACGTCGACCACTTCGGCCTCGCTGACGTGTGGTGGGCCGACCTGAGCACCGATCGAAGCGGCGGGGGCGGAACCGTCGTCGCCGCGGCCGACGTCTCGCTCCCCGATCGGTGCGGCACCCAGCCCCTCGAGCTCACCCGCGACGACTTCGCCATCGAGATCAGCGACGACGCGGCGGGAACCCACATCGTCGCCGAATGGCGAGAGCGAGACGGCCGCCCCAGCGCGCTCGACATCGTCGTGGCCCTACCCCGGGGCCACGAATCGCTGAACGTCGTCATCCCCTGGGACGACACCACCTTCAACTTCACCTCCAAGCACCAAGCACGCCCCGCGACCGGCACCCTCGTCGTCGGCCACCAGCGCTCGGAGATCGGCGGAGCCGCGGGTGACGCCTGGGGTGTCCTGGACGTGGGGCGAGGCCGGTGGCCCTCCACCATCGCATGGAACTGGGGCGGCGGCGCCGGGCGCAGCGGCGACCACACCATCGGCCTCCAGTTCGGGGCCAAATGGACCGAAGGCAGCGGGTTCACCGAGAACGGGTTCCTCGTCGACGGCCAGCTCACCAAGATCGGCCGAGAACTCGACTGGCAATACCAGTGGGACGATCCGATGGCGCCGTGGCGCATCACCGACCCCGGCGGCCAGCTCGACGTCACGCTCACCCCCCGCTACGACAAACACACCAAAGCCGGCGACGACACCGGCTACGGCAGCGACACCCACCAAGTCTTCGGGACCTACGCCGGCACCATCCGCACCGACGACGGCCACACGTTCACGTTCGACGCCCTCCAAGGATTCGCCGAGGAAGCCCGGCAAAGGTGGTGACCGGTCCCCGACGCGATCGCGCCATTTCCGCGCCATTTCCCCGCGCCATCCCACGCACCGTGGTCGCGCTGCGTGTTGGCCCGAAGGTCTGCAGAGTGGGCGATGGCAGACTCGAACTGCCGACCTCCTGCGTGTGAAGCAGGCGCTCTAACCAACTGAGCCAATCGCCCCGAACTGAATTGAAACCACTCACCGTAAGCGAATTGAACTCTGCCGTGCTGCCGTGTGAATGAAAATCCATCGTCGGTCACAACTTCCTCGATTGGGCCATCAAGGGTCGCCAAGGGCCATGAATCCGCAGGTCACGGGCCACATCGCGATCGGGGCCCGACAGCCCACGACGGCCCTTCTGCGGAAGCTGGCGGAAGATTTTCGCGCCATTCTCGCGCCATCGCCGCGCCATCAAGCCGATCGAAAATGGCGCGAGCGCCGGTCACGCTGCGTGTCGGGCAAGTGATCTCTTGCTCCCCGATGACAGGCGGAGGATGGGAACGGCCGGGCTCGATCGCGGGGCGTCAGCGGGCGGCGCGGGCGATGAAGTCGTTGGCCCAGGCGACGGCGGCGTCGACGTGTTCGATGACGTCGAGCCCGTCGGCGGCTTCGGCGTAGATGGTGTCCCACCGCTCGTAGGCGACGACGGTCGGCGGCCACGGCTGGCTGCGCCGGGCCGCGAACAGGCGTTGCGCGGTGGCGTTCAGCGCGGCGTAGTCGATGTCTTCTTCCTGTTCGAGGATCTGCAGGTCGACCAGGTCGTGGGCGCGTTCGTTGCCGCCGGTCTTCGTGTTGATCGCCGTGCAGGCGTGGAGCTTCTGGGCGATCTGGTGATCGAGGGCCAGGACGGGGATCGGGTCCGGGGGGTCGAGGCCGATGATGTCGAACAGTTCGACGATGTCGTCGGCGATGCGAAGCTCGTGTCGTTCGGTGCTGCCGATCTCGTCGTGGCCGAGCTCGAAGGGGACGCTCAGCCAGTGCCGGCCCTGGTAGGCGAGACGGATGACGAAGGGCCGCATGACGTAGTCCTCCGGCACGCCTTCGGGTTGGGGTGGGTCGAGCTCCTCGAGTTCGCCGGTGAAGCCGCCCCACCCTTCGGCGAGTCGGGCGGCGAGCGCGTCGAGGTAGTCGTCGAGGGTCACCTCGGCGGAGCGGGCGGCGTCGAGGTCCGGAGTGAAGCGGCTTGCGGCCTCACCGACGCGCAGCCTCATCGCTGTGCCTCCCTTCACGACGCTGGGCGGCAGCATCTGGCCAACCACGGTGTTGGCGATCACACGCTGCACGCGCCGCAGGGGGCGGTCTCGGTCGCGGGCGATGTTGGAGATGCGAGCCTCGAGCGACCGCAGGTTCGACGGTGGTTCCTCGCGCTTCGGGCTCATGCCGCGTCGCCGATCTCGCTGATCACCTGGTCGGCTTGGTCGCGGCGCAGCAGGCCCCGCCGGGCTGCTTCTCGGGCGGCGTCGAGCAGTCGCTCTCGCATCACGAGGTCGCGGCAGTCGAGCAGGGCTCGTCGGACCGTGGTGGTCGGGATCCCCTCGAAGACGGTCAGCTCGCCCTTGTCGAGGTGCCGCTGGACGACCTCGACGTCCTCGGGCAGGTGCGGGCGGGCCCGCTTGGGGGTTCCGACCCGGATGCGGCGAGGGTTGACGAGGCCGAGGTCGTGCAGTGCGAGCACCGCATCGTGGGTCAGGTAGGCGCCAGGCCCGACCCGAAGTACCGCTTCCATGTACTGGTCGCGTCCAGTGGTGGGGACGTCGTCGAACCGGTAGAGCCCGTAGGCGATGTGGTCGAGACCGCCGCGCTGGGCGAGCTTGCGCAGCTCGACCGCCGGCACGCCGAGCCGTTCCGCGTCGCGGGTCGTGACGTAGCCGTACTGATCGAGCGCGACCTCTCGCAACCGCCGTCGATAGGTGTCAGCCAGGGCCATGTCACAACCGTACTGTCAGCGGTACGGTGATGACAAGGCGGAACCGTACTGAAATCAGTACGGTTTTGACATAGCTTCGGGGGCGGCGAACCTCGGGAGTGGACTCGCGGGCCCGATGGCAACCACTTGCTGAACCCGTGTCCACGAATCCAGGTCAACTCCATCAGTTGATCCCTTGCTCGTCGAGTCGGTGGCGGAGTCGCTCATTCTCGGCTCGCAGCGCGTCGATCTCGGACTCGGGCGAGGTCACCCGTGGCCGAGTCAGGAGAAGCACCCAAGCGAAGATCATGTTGGGGAGCTCGTACATCGCCAGGCCGGTCTGGTTGTAGCGACCCGGAGAGATTCCACTGACACTGAACGACAGGTAGCTGGTCTCGCCCTCGGCGACCATCCCGCCGAACCGGCACAACGCAAGGCCGGTGAGGGCGAGGACGAAGAACATGAGCACGGCGTCGCGGAAGCGGGGTCGGAACGCGCCGAGCAGAGCGAATACCCCGATCGCCATCTGCAGACCCCCATACATGGCCCGCACCTCGGTACGAGAGACGGCGTCGGAGAGGTCGTAGACGTTCATCCCGGCGATCACGTCGCCCGACCACGCCTTCGGCCAGATCAGGTTGATGAACCCCCAGGGCAACCAGAACAGCGAGTTCGCGACCAGGAACACCTGAGTCAACCTCCGGTGGAGAATCGGGTTCATCGCCTCTCCTTCGAACTTCCAACACGCGATGACGGGCGGCGACTGCGGTGGCGGCGAGTCCCGTCGACGGGACTGAGTCCGGCGGCGTGGCGCAGCTCGGCGTAGAACAGCTCGGGGTCGTCGTCGGGGATCAGCGCGTGGCTCAGCGCGACGCGAGTCACCACCGAAGCGACCGTCGCCGCATCGTCGCCCGGCACGAGCGGCTCCAGACGGTCCCGCATGATGGGCAGCACCCGGGTCATCTGGTGCACGACATGGGTGGGTTCGACATCGACCATGCGGCGAAGCGAGTAGGACTGCTGGAAGTCGACGATGTGCCGCAGCACCGCGTCGAGTCGTTCCACGCCTTCGAGCCCGGCGACCGCCGCCGCGAGCCCCCTGTCGTACTTGTCCTGCTCATAGCGACCGAACGCGTCGAGCAACGCCTCCTTGGAGGCGAACCAGTGGTAGAGGGTCGGGCGCGACACCCCCGCGGTGGTGGCGACATCCGACAGGGACAGCTTGCGGGGCCCTGACCGAGCGAGCACCTCGAGCGTCGCGTCGAGTATCCGTTCCGTCGTCGTCGGCGGATTCTCCCGGTCCGTCAGCATCTTTACATTCTTGCATCGAACTGTAAGGCTGCAGAGTGATGGCGAGTCTGACCGTCCGGCACCCACAGTTCCGCATCGACGACACTGTCCCGTTCCAGTGGCAGCCGGCCAACCCCAGCTTCGGCCTGTTCGGAAACACCTTCACGTTCCTCGCCATCGCGTTCGAGCGCTACATCGTGTCGGCCACCCGCGAGGCGATGCCCCGCATCACCGACCCCGACGTCGCCGAGGAGGCCGATCTCTTCGTCCGCCAGGAGGCCCAACACGCCCGCGCCCACCGGGCCCACGCCAAAGCCATGATCAGCCGGTATCCCGGCCTCGCCGACACCTTCGCCGCAACGACCGCCGCCTACGACCAGCTGCTCGAAGAAGAGACGCTTGAGTTCCACCTCGCGTACATCGCCAACCTCGAAGCCACCTTCACACCACTGTTCAAGATGGTCTTCGACAACCGCCACGACCTGTTCACCGGCGGTGACGAACGTATCGGCACCCTGCTGCTGTGGCACTTCGCCGAAGAGATCGAGCACCGCTCCTCCGCCCTGGTCATCCACCACGCCGTCACCGCGGACCCGTGGTACCGGATCCGCAAGGCACCCAAGGTCTTCAACCACGTCGCCGGGATCTACAAGCTCGTCCTCGACGGCTTCGAACAACACGTCCCCCTCGAGGACCGGCTCGTCTCGACCAGCAGCATCTCACCGAGCGGCCTGTACCTGTCCGAGCTGCGCGACCGGTTCAGACGGGGGCAATACGGCTCGCGGTCGATGCTGCACCACGTGCCCGGACGGGACCTACGCACGATGATCCGACGCGAAGCCGCCTCCCAGACCCCCCACCACGACCCCTCCGACGAACCCCTCCCCCAATGGGTCGACACATGGCACCACGCGCACGACTCCGGCGCCGACATCACCACCTACGACGGCGTCGGCCTCTGAAGCCTGCGGTCGCACATCCCGCCCGAGCGCCCATGCCTCTCGCGCTCCGAGATCTCGCGCCATTTTCGCGCCATTTTGCCGCGCCATCCCACGCACGGTGGCCGGCGCTGCCCACCGGCAGCCGGGGGCGAGTGGGCGATGGCAGACTCGAACTGCCGACCTCCTGCGTGTGAAGCAGGCGCTCTAACCAACTGAGCTAATCGCCCCGAACTCGATTGAAACCACTCACCGTGAGCGAAGTGAACTCTGCCGTGCTGCCGTGTGAAGGCTAACTCGCCCTCGGATCGGGCTTCACGAGTTGGGCCACCGAGGGCTCTCAAGGACCATGCTTTTCCCTGGTCAACGGCATGTTCTGTTGTTCGGTCGGTGGCCCTTGATGACCCTTCTGATGAAGGCTGAGGAAGGGTCTCCCTCCATTTTCACTCCATTTTCGTGCCGCTCCATCGGGTAGGATCGCGGCGTTCTGAACACGTCCAGGAGTGTGCCATGGGGTTCACGGAGAAGCTACCGAACGGCAAGTACCGGGCCCGCTGGTACGACCCGACGGGCAAGCAGCGCTCGCTCACCTTCGATCTCGAGCGGGACGCGAAGAAGCACGTGCGCAACGCGCAGGCCGACATCGACCGCGGCGTGTACGTCGATGACAAGGCCGGTCGCGTCACCTTCGGCGAGTGGGCCGAGCACTTCATGGCCATCGCCGAGAAGCGCCTCGCCCGCACGTCGTTCGCGCGGGACCGGTCGTACCTCGACAACCACGTGCTCCCCCGCTGGGGCAAGGTCAAGCTCGGTCGCATCACCCGCGTCGATGTCGACAAGTGGATCGCCGAGCTCTCCGAGGACGGCGCGTCGGTGCGCAAGAAGGGCGGGTCCCTCTCCCCCGCCACGATCGAAAAGATCTACCAGGTGTTCCGCAAGATCATGGCCGCCGCCTACGACGACGGCCGGATCGGGAGGCTCCCCTGCCCCGAGCACCCACCCATCCCGCGCAAGAAGCGCAAGATCGTCCGCTTCCTCGATGAGACCCAGGTCGTCGAGCTCGGCGACCAGATCCACGACCGCTACGAAGCGATGATCTACGTCGGCTCCTACGGCGGGTTCCGAATCGGCGAGCTCTGCGCCCTGCGCATCGACGACATCGACTGGGACCGCGGCCACATCCGCGTCGACGAAGGCCTCACCGACGTCGACGGTCTCGTGAAGTTCGAAGACCCAAAGACCGAACGCGCGTTTCGCACCGTCCCGATGGCCGACCTCGCCCTCGAGCACCTCCGCCGCCACATCGACCGACTCGTCGACGAAGACGACTCCCAAGCCCTGCTGTTCACCTCACCCGAGGGAGGGATCCTGCGGCCGACCAACTGGCGGGCCCGGTTCTTCAACCCCGCCGTCAAAGCCGCCAAGCTCACACCGCTCACCCCGCACGACCTGCGGCACACCGCCGCGTCGCTCTTCATCTCCGCCGGCGCGAACCCGTGGATGCTCGCCGAGGTCCTGGGCCACACTGACACCCGCATGATCGACCGCGTCTACGGGCACCTCTTCGAGAAGGACCGCGAAGAGCTCCGCAAGCGCATGAGCGAGAAGGCCCGAACAACGCCGATCCCCGCGGCCGGCACGGGCAACGTGATCGACCTGCGCGGTCGCCGGCCGTCGCGCACGCCTCGGTAGCCGGGTCGGGTTCCGCTCCTCGTAGGATCCCTGCGATGGGTGACGAGCCGTTGACCGCGGCGGAGATCGCGAACGAGATGGCCAACGGCATCGAACAAGCCGGCCTTCACCCCGCGTACGCGTTCGCCGTCCGGCACTGCGGGTTTCTCCTCACCGAGATGAACGTCGACAAGTTCACCGACGACGAGATCGCCGAGTGGGAAGAAGCGCTCGATCGCTGGTTCGAGATGCACCCCGACGCCGAGCCGCTGTAGCTGGTTAGCCCATCACAGCGGCCAGGAATGGTCAGACGGATCGCGCGAGTGCGTTCGGGTGTCGGCGATGGCGTCGACGGCGTGACGATCTGCGCGCCTACGTCGGCGTGGGTGGGTTCGTGGTGGACGTCGTCGTATCGCCCGAGTGATTGGGGCGGGCCCGGCCCGTCCGCCTACGCCAGCTCGGCAACCGCGAAGGCTTCGTATTCGGCTTCGGTGTCGGCCCAGTCTTCGAATTGGATGACGCCGAGCTCTTCGAAGCGGCGGCGGAGCCATGCGTTGTTGGCATCGAGCAGGCCGAGCTTCTTGCAGTTGGGGACGATCTTGGTGAAGAGCATCTTCTGGAACTCGCTGCGGATGGGCGAGGCTTGGGTGAGCGGGATCGCGACCTTCGGGTCGATGCCGAGCCGGTCCCAGACCTCCTGTTGGAGGAACCGGTCTCGCATGCGGACGGCGGCCTCGAACGCGAACTCTTGGCGTTCGGCGAGCTCGTTGTCGGTGAGCTCGGCGTAGTACTCCTTCAGGCTGAGCACGCCGAAGGCGACGTGGCGGGCTTCATCGGCCATGACGTAGCGGAGGAGCTGTTTGAGGAGGGGTTCCTCGGTGAGCATGTGCATGAACCCGAACGCGGCGAGGGCGAGGCCTTCGACCATGATCTGCATGCCGAGGTAGGTCATGTCCCACCGGGCGTCGGCGACGATGTCGTCGAGCAGCATGCCGAGATGAGTGTTGATGGGGTAGTAGCCCTCGAGCTTGGTGTCGAGGTACTTCGCGAACACTTCGACGTGGCGGGCTTCGTCCATGACCTGGGTGGCGGCGTAGTACTTGGCGTCGATCCAGGGAACGGTCTCCACGATCTTCGCGGTGCAGAGCAGCGCGCCCTGTTCGCCGTGCATGAACTGGCTGAGCGCCCATACCTGGGATTCCATGCCGAGCTGCAACCATTCGGCGTCTCCCCAGGTGGCCAGCGGGGTGTTGGCGACGTCCATCTGGTCGGGCCCGAACGATGGCAGCAGCAGCTTGGCCACCTGCTCGAGGTCGACGTCGGTGTCCCACGGAAGGTCGGTCTCACCGTTCCACTGCGCGGTCTTGGCCTTCTCGTAGAGCTTGTTGAGCCCGGGCCGAGCGCCCTTCTCGTAATCCCAGGTGAAGATGGCGTCCGCGTTGTCGGTGATGGCGTGCACCGCCGAGTCGATGTCGGTGTTGGTCATGGCCAGGATGGCGTCGAGGTCGTTGACGCCCTCGCGGCCAATGAGGTCCTGGTTGGAGGTGGTGGTCATGTTGGGGCTCCTTGGGAGGCGTGAACGACGAGGGTGGACTCTGGTCATGCGCTCTCGCGCTGGCGTTGTGCGAGAGGGGCGAGGAACGCGGCAACAGCTTCGGTGAAGGGGTCGTTCGTGTCGCCGGCGACCATGTGGCCGGCACCGTTGATGTCCACGAACTCCGCGTGGGGGACGGCCCGGCGGAACTCCGCTGCGCCGTCTTCGGTGAGCAGGTCGCTGTGGCGGCCCCGCACGAGCAGGCATGGCACGCGCAGTCGTCGCGCCGCGGCGTGCAGGGCTTCGGGGTCTCGGGCGCTGATCAGGCTCGTGGGGCCGTCGATGAGCTTTGGGTCCCAGTGCCAGCGGTAGCGACCGTCGTCGCCAAGGCGAAGATTGCGCTTCAAACCGTCGAGGTCTTTGGGGGCGGGGCGGTGCGGGTTGTAGGCGGCGACCGCTTCGGCGACTTCTTCGACCGATTGGAAGCCTTCGGGTCGGTCAGCCATGAAGGCGAGTATCCGGTCGGCGCCGGTTTGCTCGATGCGGGGCGCGATGTCGACGAGGACGAGCGCGTTCGTGATCCCGCCAGGGCGCTGGTCGTGCGCGAGCAGCGCGGTGATCCCACCTAGGGACGCGCCAACGACCGCGGCGATCGGGCCGAGCTGGGAGCGGATCAATTCGATGTCGGCGGCGAACGCCCGTCGGCGGTAGTCACCGTCGGGCGCCCAGTCGCTGTCCCCGTGGCCCCGCAAGTCGACGGCGACGGTGCAGAACCCTTCGTTGCTGAGCCGTTCGGTGGTTCGTAGCCAGGCATGGCGGGTCTGCCCGGCACCGTGGAGCAGGACGACGACGGGCTGGTCGGGGTCGCCTCGCCGGTCAGCCGCGAGCCGGACACCGTCGGTCCCTTCGAGGGTCATCCTCGTCGCCGTGTTGCTCATGAGGCGGGCCGTTCGGCGTGGACGCTCTCGAAGAGAAAGCCGATGAGTTCGGGGTCGTCGAGGATGTTCCAGTCGGGGGCCATGAGCTTGGCGTAGCGCTCGAAGTAGAGAAGCTGCTTCGCGACGAGGACGAGTTCACGGGGCAGGCGCACCTCGTAGCGTGTACCGATCCGGACGATGTCGATGAGCACCTGGCCGTAGGAGATCTCCGACAGCGGCTTGGCGAGGATCGGTTCCACGATCTCGGCGATGTCGGCCGACGCCTGGTCGAGGTCAACCGGCTTGAGGACGGCGCCGAGGTCATAGATCGACTTGGCGACTTCGACGAAGTCGCCGTCGATGAGCAGAGCGGGGAGCCCATTGCGGATGATGGCCTTGGTGCGGTCGTCGAGCTGGCCGACGATACCGAAGTCCAAGAACACGACGTTGCCGGCGGTGTCGACCATGAGGTTCCCGGCGTGGACGTCGCCGTGGAAGAACCCGTGGTGCAGCGCAGCTTCCATCCAAGCGCGCACGCCCCGCTTCAACAGTTCGGCAAGATCGAACCCGGTGGCCCGGAGCGCCTCGGTGTCGTCGATGCTGTGGCCATGGATCTGCTCCATGGTGAGCACCCGCGGCGTCGTGTACCGCCAATGCACCGCGGGGACACGGACGCCAGAGTTTTCGCCGAAGGTCTTGAGGTTGTCGGCAAAGCGTTCCATAGCCTGGGCTTCGAGCACGAAGTTGAGCTCATGGGCGAGTGTCGCTGAGAAGTCCTCGACGACCGCGACGGGGTTTGCCATCCTTGCCCGGGCCGACCGTCGCTCCAACAGGTGGGCAGCGCCGGCAAGGATCGACAGGTCGGCGGCGAGTCGGGCTCGGATGCCGCGACGTTGCACCTTGACCACGACGTCGGTGCCGTCGTGCAGCGTCGCCGCATGCACCTGTGCGATCGACGCCGAGGCCAACGGAACCGGATCGAACCGCCCGAAGACGTCACCGGGGGCGCCGCCGAGCTCGCGGCGGATGACGTGATCCACATCGACCGGCGCGAGCGGCGGCACACGGTCGAGCAACGTCCGCAACTCGTCGGACAGCACCTCGGGGAACAGCCCGGGGCTCGACGCGATGAGCTGCGCCAACTTCACATAGGTGGGCCCCAACTCGGTGAAGGCACGACGGGCTTCACGCGCCGCGGTCGGACTCCAGTCCGGCCGCGAGAGCAACCCTCGGTGCACAATCGGGCCAACCGCCGCTCGAGCCGCATGGCGACCGGCGATCAACACGGTGGTCGCGGCGCGGGCGGCGGTTGCGGTGCGCCCGACACGTGCAGAAGTGATCTCGCTGACGGGACTGGACATGCCCTCTCCGTGCAACAACTCGACGAATCTGTCGCAGTGTGGCACACTGGTCGGGATGGAGTCCAGCTCCGCGACGACGTTGTCGTTGTTCACCCTGCCCGTGGACCACCAAGGGATCCCGAGCGCTCCGAGCGCGGAGCTCGACCCGTACCTCGATGCCGCAGCCAGGTGTTTCGTGCGCTACGGCGTGCGGCGAACCTCGGTGCAGGACGTCGCGACCGAGCTGGGCGTGAATCGCACGACGGTCTACCGCCAGGTCGGCACGATCGACCATCAAATCCGCCTCCTCATCGCCCGCGACCTGCATCGGCTGCTCGCCGAGCTGCCAGCGTCCCTCACCGACAAGAGCGGACCTCGGGCCGTGGTCGAGTTGATGGCGGCGATCATCGGTTATGCCTCCAAGCACCCGGTGCTGGCCAAGGTCCTCGCCGACGAACCCGAGGTGATCGGACCGTTCCTTGCCTCCGACCTTCCCGAGGTCATCACCCGCATCAAGTCCGCCATCGCACCGCTGCTGCAGGCGGCGATGGCGACCAGCCAGATCGCCACCCGGGACGCCGATCTGCTCGCCGAGTCCCTGGTCCGGCTGGGCATCACCCTGATCCTCGCCCCACCGCCCGGGGAACTCGACACCTTCCTCGCCGAGGTGCTCGTCCCCACCCTCAAACCACCCGCCTGACAACACCGCCCGAGCACCGTCTCCCGTGACCACCATGTGCAACGCATCTAGACACGATGTCTAAAGTCGGTATATAACCGAGCCAGGGCGCCAAGGGGGACGTGATGCCGAATCTGCTTGTGCCAGCGATCACGGACCTCCCGGCCGGGGATCGTGCAGGTCGAACTTCCCACCCCGTTCCCGGTCGGTGCGGTGAACTGCTACTTGCTCACCGACGCGCCGGTCACCGTGATCGACCCGGGGATGCTCTACCTCGGAACCGTCGACACGCTGACCGCGGTGATCAAGCATGCGGGGTTGGACGTCACCGACATCGAGGTCGTCGTCGTCACCCATGGCCATCCCGATCACTTCGGGGCGGCGGGATGGCTCGCGGACACGGCCGATGCGCAGGTCCTCACCGGGCGTGACGAGCTTCCCAAGCTTCTCGAGACGCGTGACCGCGCGCAGCTCCTCAGCCTGATCGGCTCGTTCGGCATCCCCGACAACGAGCTTGCGATGTTCCCGGCGTTCTATGCGGCAGTGAAGGAGTGGATCCATGACCTAGACCCGGAGACGGTCGTGGCCGTCGATGACGGGGCCACCCTCGAGTTGGGCGGACGAACCTTCGACGCGATCGTCTCACCGGGCCACGCCGCGGGGCATCTCTCGCTGTGGGACCCGGTCGGCGACGTGTTGTTCAGCGGCGATCACCTCCTCCCGTCGATCACCCCCAACCCGTTGGTCGAACTTGACGAGCACAGCGAACTCGGTCGCCGCCGCAGCCTTGTCGAGTACCTCGCGTCGCTGGACCGGTTCGGCGACCTCGACCCACGCATGGTGCTGCCAGGACACGGCCCCGCGTTCGCCGACGTCGCCGGTCTCATCGAACGGACCCGCGCCCATCACGAACAGCGCGCCGGCGTCCTCGCCGAACACGTCGCCAGGCTCGGGGCTCCAACCGCGTATGAGCTGAGCCGCGCGATGTTCCCCCACATCGACGGGTTCGAAGTGATGCTCTCCATCTCCGAAGTGCTCGGCCACCTCGATCTGCTCATCGAACGAGGCGAGGTCGTGCAAACCGTCGAGCACCCGATCCGCTACACGGCCGCGTGAAAGGACACACCATGACTGACACCGACGTGGCGCACCAACCGACGGTCACTCCGCAGACGACCTCCGACGGGATCGTGATGGAGATCATGATCACCCCCGAAGGACGCGCCGACCCCTACACGCGCTACGCGCGACTGCGGGAGATGGCGCCGGTGCACCGCAGCGACCTCGGACCGCTGTGGTTCCTCACCCGCTACGACGACTGCAACCAGGTGCTGCGCGATCACCGGTTCGGCAAGGGCGACTTCGGGGAGCGTTCCGAGGTGATGGGCATCTTCTCGCCGGCCATGCCGGACCGGCAACGCACGGTCATGGTCGACTCGATGCTGATGAGGAACCCACCGGATCACACCCGGCTGCGTGCGCTGGTGTCGCGGGGGTTCACCCCCCGCCGGATCGACGCGCTTCGTTCGGGGATCGAAGCGATGACCGACGCCATCCTCGACAAGATCGAACAACAGGGCGAGGTCGACGTGATGGACGCATTGGCGTTCCGGCTCCCGGTGCGGGTGATCGGCGAGCTCGTCGGCGTGCCCGCCCAAGACCAAGACCAATTCCGGAACTCGGTCCGCCAGGGCGCGGCAGCGATGGACCCGGGCACCACCCCCGAGCAGGTCGAAGCGGCGCAGGACGCCATGGAGGAGATGGCCGACTACTTCCGGGACCTCATCGAACGGCGCCGCCGCGTCCCCCGAGACGACCTGACGAGCGCGCTCATCGCGGCACGCGACGGCGAAGACCGTCTCAGTGAGGACGAGTTGATCGCCACGCTGCTCTTGTTGTTCGCCGCCGGCTTCGAGACGACCTCCAACCTGATCGGCAACGGGCTCTACACGCTGCTCGCCACCGGCCAGCTCCCGTACCTGCGACGCCAGCCCGACCTGATCGCCGCCGCCGTCGAAGAGGTACTGCGCTATGAGAGCCCCGTGCAACTCGATGCCCGCACCGCGTTCGAACCCATCGTCCTCGGCGGCCACCAGATCGAAGAAGGCGACACCGTCGTGACCTTCCTCGGCGCCGCGAACCGAGATCCCGCCCAGTTCCCCGACCCCGAGACCTTCGACCCAGGCCGCGACGACAACTACCCGTTGAGCTTCGCCGCCGGCATCCATTACTGCCTCGGCGCCAACCTCGCCCGCGCCGAGGGACACGTCGTGTTCGAACGCATGCTGGCCCGCTTCGGACGCATCGAGCTCCTCGAAGACGACCCGCCGTGGCGAGGCACGCTCATCCTGCGCGGCCTGGACCACCTCCACACCCGCTTCGCCGTCAACTGAAGGAACCCGACATGCGCGACCTGCCCGCCAACATCGCCGAGAAACTGCCCGCCGCAGCGACGGTGTTCGCCGAGCTCGGCTTCGACCAAACCCGCATGGAGGACGTGGCCACCGGCTGCGGAATCCCGAAACCGACGCTCTACTACCACTTCAAAGGCAAAGAAGAGATCCTGTCGTGGCTCCTCGAACGTCTGCTGCGGGACCTGTCCACCGACATCAGCGCGATCCTCGACGACGCCCAGCCAGCCCGCGCACGACTCACCCAGATGTTCACCGTGTACCTCCAGCTGTTCGCGGATCATCCCGACGTGTGCCACGTGCTTCTCAGCGAACTCGGCCGGATCACCCGAATCCCCGAACTGGCCGACTCGATCTGGTCGGCGTTCCACGAACCGATGCGCAAGGTCCTCGACGAAGGCCAGCGCGACGGCACCCTGCGCGACCTCGACCCCGAAGCAACCGCCTCGGCCGTGTTCGGCTCGGTGACCATGGTCGGCCTCCACTACGTCGTCACCGGCCAACCCCTCATCGTCGACCACCTCGTCGCCCAGCTCGACGAACTCCTCGTCGGCGGACTCGCCACGCCCACCCCGCCAACGAAGAAGAAGGGACCCCGATGACCCCGACGCTGCGCTTCACCCACGACGAGCTCCTCGCCGACCCCCCGTTCGCAGCCCGCATCGAACGCGATGGGCGCCTCCTGCACGGCGGCCTCGACGACGACGGCAGGTACCTCCCCCCACGATCTCTGCACCGGACCCAAGCGATCCGGAACTGGACAGCGGCCCTCGCCGAGGCCGGACACCCCGTCACCGTCATCACCCCCGCCACGGTCGGAGGAGCGTTCATCCCCAACACCGAACAGGCCAAGCTCCTGCTGCGCAACGGCGCCCGAGGCGCCATGACCCGGATCCTGACCCTGATCGGCGTCGTCGAAGGATTCGGCAACGACGGCATCAAGCTGATCCCACCGATGGATCTGAACGACTACATCGTCGAACCGCTGGAGGAGACGTGCCTCGGGCACCTCTTCGTCGGGCTCCTCGAGGCCCACGGCAACGACGAGGCCGGACGCGAAAACGAATGCGGTCACGACCAGATGTGGTTCGCGCTGCGCGACGCCGCGCTCGCGGATCCGCCCATCACCGCCGACATGTTCGAGAACATGCCTATTGCCCCACCCCCCGGCTACACCGGGCCCGCGACACCCGCACCCGAGGCCATCACCGTGGGCGGCATGCTCGAAGGGCTCGACGACAACATCGCCCCCGAGATCCAACTGCTGGTCCGCGCGATGACCCAGATCCTGGTCATCGAGCTCCTCGCCTACCACACCTTCGCCTGGGCATCTGACGTCGTGGGTGACTCGACCTGCAGCGCCGATCCCGACTTCGCACAAGCCACCGTCGACCACATCCGCACCGACGAAGACATCCACGTCGCCTACCTGCAATGCGCACTCGCCGAGCTGCGCGTCAGGACCATACGCACCAACAGCGGCGGCACCATCCCCGGCCGCGACCTCGTCGATGCCGCCGTCGCCAGCGCGCTGAGCAACCAGACCGGCGACCGGTTCGACCGGATCATGCACTACCGGCTCGAACACGTCCGCCGCGAACTCGCCGAACACCCAGACGGCGAGCGTCTCACTGCAGAGTTCGACGCCCTCGCCACAACACACACCACGGCGGCGGTCTCGTGAAGATCCGAGTCGAAGCCGAACGATGCCAAGGGCACAACCGGTGCGTCGTACTCGCGCCCGACCTCTTCGACATCGACGACCTCGGCTTCGCGCACGCCTCCACGCTCGGCGCCATCGCCCCGGCCCTGGAAGCCAAAGCACAGCTCGCCGAAGCGAACTGCCCCGAACACGCAGTGGTCCTCGAGGACTGACGCAAACCAAAGGACAACATCACATGGACCGCACGCCCGTCACCGACTTCGCGACAGACTTCGACCACTGCGACCCGGGCTTCGTAGCGGACCCCTACCCCGTTTACGACGAGTTGCGCCAGCACTGCCCGGTCGCCCACACCGACCGGTATCACGGCGTGTGGATCCCCACCCGGTACAAGGACCTCGCCGCGATCGCACACGACCACAACAACTTCTCGTCGCACACCATCCTCGTCAGCGAGCTGGCCGAATCACCCCACGAGCTCGGATTCCACGCCCCGCCCATCACCGAGGACCCGCCGTACCACACCGAGATGCGGCGCCTGCTGCTCCCCGCGTTCTCCCCGGCAGTCATCGCCGCCTATGAACCGATCACCCGCCAGATCGCCCGCGACCTCATCGCCTCCTTCGCCGGACGCGGAACCTGCGACGCGGCGAAGGACTACGCCCAGCACATCCCGATCAAAGTGATCGCGTTGATGCTCGGCGTGTCCGGCAACGACAGCGTGTTGTTCACCAACTGGATCCACCGGCTCATCGAAGAGAGCCCACTGGCCGGCGAGGCCGCCTTCGACACCATCTTCGAAGTCGCCGAATACCTCACCGGACACGTCGAAGCACATCGCGTCGAACCCCAAGACGACATCATCACCCACCTGCTTGAGTCGACGCATGACGACGGGAGCGCCCTCACCGACGAAGAGATCATCGGGGTGTGCATCCTGTTGCTCCTCGCCGGCATCGACACCACGTGGTCGGCCATCGGCGCGGCGCTGTGGCACCTCGCCCAACACCCCGACGACCGCCAGCGGCTCAGCGCCGACCCGAGCCTCATGACCACCGCGACTGAAGAGTTCCTCCGTGTGTTCGCGCCGGTCACCATGGCCCGCGAGGTCGCCAACGACACGGTCGTTGCCGGCTGCCCGATGAAACAGGGCGACCGGGTCCTGTTGCCGTTCCCCTCCGGAAACCGTGACCCGGACGCGTTCGACGACCCGGACCGGGTCGTGCTCGACCGGGCCGTCAACCGGCACTTCGCGTTCGGCGTCGGCATCCACCGCTGCCTCGGTTCGAACCTGGCGCGCATGGAGCTCCGGGTCGCCCTGGAGGAATGGCTCGCGGTGATCCCCGACTTCGACCTCACGGAACCCGCGTCGGTGACCTGGTCCGCCGGGCAGGTTCGAGGACCGCGCACGCTGCCCTTCGCCTTTCCCATCAGCGCCGCCAGCTGAGGCCCTCGGTTGCGACTGGATCTCATGACCGGCGGGCTCCCGCTGCGCGCCACCCAACAACTCGCCCGCCACGCCCGCGACGCCGGATTCGACGGGCTCGTCATCACCGAAGCCGGCCGCACCGCCTACCTGTCCTGCGCCGCCGCCGCGCTCGCCGCCGACATCGACATCCTCACCGGCATCGCCGTCGCGTTCCCTCGGAGCCCCATGGTCACCGCTGCCACCGCCTGGGAGCTCGCCGACGCCACGGGAGGACGGTTCCGCCTCGGGCTCGGCACCCAGGTCAGAGCACACATCGAACGCCGCTACAGCACCGCATTCGACCACCCCGGCCCACGGCTACGCGAATACGTGCAAGCGATCCGAGCCATCTTCGCTGCGTTCCGCAACGAAGCGGCCCTCGCCTTCGACGGCGACTTCTACCAACTGTCCCTGCTCCCCGCCATGTGGTCACCCGGTCCGATCAGCGCTGCGGACCCGCCGATCGACATCGCAGCAGTGAACCCGTGGATGCTGCGCATGGCCGGCCAGGTCGCCGACGGCGTACATGTCCACCCCCTCAACACCGCCACCTATCTCAACGACACCGTGCTCCCCGAGATCGCCGCGGGCGCCGCCGCTGCCGGACGCGAACCCGACCAGATCGAAGTCATCGTCCCCGCGTTCATTGTCGTGGGCGACACCGACGAAGAACAGCGGCAGTGGCGGGAGATGGCTCGGATCCAGGTCGCCTTCTACGGATCGACCCCGAACTACGCGTTCATCTTCGAACAGCTCGGACACGACAACATCACGCCGACCATCCGCCAACACCAAAAGGCGGGCGACTTGGCCGCGATGGCAGCGGTCATCACCGACGACCTCCTCGAGCAATTCATCGTGACCGGCACCTGGACCAGCGTCGCCGACGCGATCATCGACCGCTACCACGGCATCGCGACACGCGTCGTGAACTACTTCGGCGCCGCAGCCTGGAGCGCCGACCCCCACCATCTCGCCGCCTGGCACGACGTCACCCGCACCGTCGCTCGACTCACCCACCCACAACCTCGGATCTGAACGATGTCGCGATTCCTGTACCGACTGGGCGCGACCGCGGCGCGACTCCACTGGGTCTTCATCGCCGTGTGGGTCCTGGCCGCCGCCGGCGCGTTCACCGCCGGGCAACTCGCAGGCGCCGCACCAAGCGACAGCCTCACCATCCCCGACAGCGACTCGCAGGACGCCTTCGACGTCCTCCAAGCGGAGTTCCCGGCCGAATGGGGATCAACCGCAAGGATCGTGTTCGCCGTCGACGACGGCCACCTCGATGAACCCGCCCGCAGAGCAGGCATCGACGCCACCTTGCAAGAAGCCCGAAAGGTTCCCCACGTCATTGCCGTGGTCGACCCCTTCAGCCCCGAGGGATTCGGGCGGGTCAGCCGCGACGGCCGCATCGCGTTCGCGGAGCTGCGATACGACATCGACGGCCGCGCCGTCGGCTCAGGCGGCATCGCCGAGCTCGTCGCCACCGCCGAGCCCGCGAGAGCCGCTGGCGTACAGGTCGAGTACGGCGGCGACATCGTCGAACGGCAGAACCCCGAACAGGCCCGCACCTCCGAGATCATCGGCATCACGGTCGCCATCCTCGTGCTGCTCTTCGCGTTCGGTTCCGTGATGGCCATGGGCGTTCCTCTCATCACGGCACTCGGCGGGCTCACCATCGGACTCTCGCTGATCCGGGTGCTCGCCGCTCACATGTCGGTGACCTCCGTCGCCCCCGTCCTGGCGTCGATGATCGGCATCGCGGTGGGCATCGACTACGCGCTGTTCGTCGTAAGCCGCTACCGCCAGCAACTCGCGGCGGGTCGCAGCGTGATCGACGCCGTCGGCGTCGCCAACGCGACCGCGGGTCAAGCGGTGATCTTCGCCGGCGCGACCGTGGTGATCGCCATCCTCGGCCTGTCCTTCGTCGGTATCCCGCTCGTCACCTCGCTCGGTGTCGCGACCTCGATCGTCGTTGCCGTCGCTGTCCTGATCGCGGTCACGCTCCTCCCCGCGATACTCGGCCTCATCGGCGAACGCATCGACCGGTTGCAGGTCCCGTTCGTGCGCGTCCGACAAGAGACCGACGCCGACTCCTCCAACTCGGTCTCCGCTCGCTGGGCCCGGCGAGTGTGCGCACAGCCCTGGCACTACTTGATCCCCGCGGTGGGAGTCCTTGTGGTGCTCGCAGTGCCGGCCCTGTCCCTCGAGTTGGGCTGGCCCGACGCTGGCAACCGGCCCGAAGCGGCGACCGAACGGCGCGCGTATGACCTGATGGCGAAAGGGTTCGGGCCTGGGTTCAACGGGCCCCTCGTCGCCGTGGTCGAGCTCGGACCCGGCCCGACGTCCGACGCGCAGCTCCAACCCGTCGCCGCCGCGATCCAAGCGACCCCCGGCGTGCTGATCGTCGCCCCCGCCCGCTACAACGCCGACCGGACCACCGCGGTGCTGCCCATCATCCCCAACACCTCACCTCAGGACCGCGCCACCACCGAGCTCGTGCACCGACTCCGCGACGAGACCATCCCTCACGTCGACCAATCGGGCTACCGACGGATACTTCTCACCGGTTCCACCGCGGCGTTCATCGACATCTCGGCGCGGCTCACCGAACGGCTCCCCGTCTTCATCGGCGCCGTCGTACTGCTCTCCTTCCTGCTCCTCACTGCCGTGTTCCGCTCACCGTTGGTTGCCCTCAAGGCCGCGCTGGTCAACCTTCTCGGCATCGCCGCGTCCTACGGGATCCTCGTTGCCGTCTTCCAGTGGGGATGGGGGATCGGCGCCCTCGGCCTCGAACGGCCCATCCCGATCATCTCGTTCCTCCCGATGATGATGTTCGCCGTCCTGTTCGGACTGTCCATGGATTACGAGGTCTTCATACTCTCCCGTGTCCGCGAAGAGTGGATCACCTCACACGACCCCACCGCCAGCGTCGTGCGCGGCCTCGCCTCTTCCGCCCGGGTCATCACCGCGGCGGCACTCATCATGGTCAGCGTGTTCGCCAGCTTCATCCTCGGCGACGGACCCGAGATGAAGATGTTCGGCCTCGGCCTCGGCGTCGCCGTCCTCCTCGACGCCACCATCATCCGCATGGTCGTCGTGCCCGCCACCATGACCCTGCTCGGCGAACGCAACTGGTGGCTGCCGCACTGGCTCGACCGCGTCCTGCCCAACGTCGACGTCGAAGGCACGATCGATCTGACCGACCGAACTCCCCAACCGAGCAAAGCCGCATCCGTCCCCATCAGCCACAGTCGGCCACCCGAGGAAGCACCAACGTCACCATGAACCTGGACGAAACCGACGACGAGCTCGCCGCCCGCGCCGACATGGCCAGCGCGCTGCAACGACTCGGGCACGCCCTGGTCGGGCACCGAATCGACATCGCCACAGCCACATCCATCACCGAGGCCGCCGACGCCTTCCACGAGCACGTGACCGCACTACCGACACGAGACCGGGTCGCGGAAATGGCGGCGAACCCCCGCTTCGTCGCCGCGATCACCGGCCAACAGACCTCAACCCTCGGCGCCGACGGCGAGGCCATGGACCTGTTCCGCGACTCCATCGTGTCAGGCCGCACGAACCCGATGGGCGTCGGCCTCGAAGTACGACGAGACGGCGACACCGCGGTGGCGACCACAACACTCGGTCCCG
Source organism: Acidimicrobiales bacterium (assembly GCA_046331175.1). Classification (GTDB taxonomy): domain Bacteria; phylum Actinomycetota; class Acidimicrobiia; order Acidimicrobiales; family Acidimicrobilacustridaceae; genus JAWKIW01. The sequence goes on along the minus strand of JAXLRI010000003.1, from coordinate 8,937 downwards.
CGTTCGAGGGAGCCCCCGGCCGCGCCCACGGCGGCATCATCGCAGCCATCCTCGACGAGACCATGGGCTTCGTCCTTCCCCTCATCGGCGACATCGCCTACACCGCCAACCTCACCATCGACTACGTCGCCCCCGCGCCGCTGCACACGACCCTCACGTTCACCGCCGCGCTTCGCGACCGCGCCGACCGCAAGCTCTGGATCGAAGCACGAGGCGCGAGCCAGGAAGGTGTGTTCGTCCGCGCCGAAGCCCTGTTCCTCACCGTCGACCTGTCGACCTTCTCCAACGGCCACTGACCTCGGAGGCACCGTGCCCGACCCCATCGTCCCCGAACGCTACGACCAGGCCACCGCCGACGCGATGCGCAACGGCGCCGCACTCCTCGACGGCCTTCCCGCTTACCTCGGCATACGAACCACCGAAGTCGGCCCCGCCACCATGGTCGCCGAACTCGACGTTCGCCCCGATCTGCTCAACCCCTTCGGCACCCTCCACGGTGGCGTCCTCTCCGCCCTCGTCGACCACGTCCTCGGCGCTGTGCTCTACCCCGTCATCGAACGCGGCCACTGGGCCGCCACCACCGAGTTCAAGGTCAACCTCCTCGCCGCCGCCCGCCAAGGCACCCTCACCGCCCGCTCCACCATCGTGTCGCTCACTCGCCGCACCGCCGTCGTCCAAGTCGAAGTCGACAACGACGGGCGGCCGTGCGGGCTCGCTCAGGGCACCGTGCTCATCGTGGAGCCCCGCGGCACCTAACCGGAGCGCACTGCTCAACCAGCGGCGGTGGCGCCGGCAAGGAACCAATCGACCACCGATGTGACGAAGTCCGCGTCGAAGTCGATTTCGGTCTCGAACAAGAACCGGAACAGAACCGGGCCCACGAGCTGAGCGACAGCTACGCCAGGATCGAGGCCCATCGGCAGCTCTCCGCGCTCGACGCCCGCGGCGATGATCTCGCGCAACACCTGCGATCCGTCCGCACGTACCGACGAGCTCAGGTCGGCCAGCTCCCCGTCGTCCCGAGCCTGCTGCGCGATCGCGATCATCATCCGCCCCAACCCCGACGTCGTGACCGCAGCCCGGAATGCCTCCATCTCAGCGATGAGGTCCTGGCGCAGGTCGCCGGTCGGGCTGGTGTGCAGGAGCCGGACCTCGTCGCTGATCAGGTCGCGCAGCAGATCGAGGCGCTGGGGCCAATGCCGGTACAGCGTCGTGCGCGCATAGCCGCTGCGCTCGGCCACGCGAGCCAGCGTGACCCGCTCCCACCCCTCCTCCAGCAGGACCTCACGGGCCGCCGCGAGCACATCGCGACGCGTGCGGACAACCCGGGGGTCGATCTCGACATTCGGCACCATTCCCCGGAACCCTACCCCGAGCACCCTAAAGCACGAAGTGTCGTCTATGGCACAGAATGTCCTAGAGTCCGCCTGCCCGAGCGTGAGTGGAAGGTGAAGCCGTGACGACCCAAGAATCGGAAACGCCTGGACCCCTAGGCGACCTGCCAACGGCTCAGCACAGTCCCGTCGAGCACGACGTCGTCGTGGCGAGCTCCGGCCGCCGGCGACTCATCCTCGCCGCCATGTGCATCGCGCTCGTCGCCGTCGTCGCGTCGGTGTCGGGCCTCAACGTCGCACAGCAGGCGCTCGCCCAGGACATCGGGGCAACCCAAAGCCAGTTGCTGTGGATCATCAACGGCTACACCCTCGCCTTGGCCGCGCTGCTGCTGCCCGTGGGTGCCATCGGCGACCGGTGGGGCCGCAAGCCCATCCTCATGATCGGACTGGCCGCGTTCATCGCCACCAACCTCGCCTCTGCGTTCGCGACAACGCCGAGCACGCTGATCGGCCTGCGGGTCCTCGCCGGGGTGGCAGCCGCCATGGTCATGCCCGTGACCCTCTCGGTCATCACCACCAGCTTCCCGCGAGAAGAACAAGCCAAAGCCATCGGCACCTGGGCAGGCTTCGCCGGCGCAGGCGGGATCATCGGACTGTTCGTCTCCGCCGCCATCATCGACAACGCCACCTGGCCTTGGGTCTTCGCCCTCCCCATCGCCCTTGCCGCCGTCTCATTCGCCCTCACCGCAAGTTTCGTCCCGCACTCCGTGGAACACACCGAAGCCGGCTTCGACGTCGCCGGGTCGCTGCTGTCGATCGTCGCCGTCGGCGGGCTCGTGCTCGCCTTCCACGAAGGACCCGAACGAGGCTGGTCCGCGACGATCACCGTCGCCGCCCTCGCTGCCGGCCTCATCGCAACAGCCGCCTTCATCGCCGTCGAGCTCCGTCGGGACCACCCCCTGCTCGACGTTCGCATCTTCGGCCTCAGAGGGCTCGCCGCGGGCTCAGTCAACCTCTTCGTCGTGTTCGCCGTGATGTTCTCGCTGTTCCTCGTCCTGATCCAGTACCTCCAAGCCATCCTCGGCTACTCCGCCCTCAAAGCAGCATCGGGACTCCTGCCCATGGCCATCATGATGATGCCCCTCTCCACCATCGCACCGACCATCGCCGAACGGTTCGGGTTCCGCCGCACACTCGTGACCGGCATGCTCGCCATGGCCACCGGCCTCGTCGTGTTCGCGCTGCTCGCCAACCCCGACGGCGGCTACCTCACCGTGCTCCCCGGCACCCTCATCCTCGGCGCCGGCGTCGGGCTCGCCATGAGTCCCTCCACCGCGGCGATCACCTCGTCCCTACCCGAGGAGAAGCAAGGGGTCGCCTCCTCGCTCAACGACACCGTCCGCGAGATGGGTGGCGCCGTCGGCATCGCCCTCATCGGATCCGTCCTCAACGCCGCCTACCAAGCCAACGTCGAACCGGCCACCGCCGGCCTCCCGCCCGAAGCAGCCCAGCCGGTCACCGACGGCATCGGCGGCGCCCTCGCCGTTGCCACTCAGATGGGACCCAACGGCGCGACCATCATCGACGCCGCCCGCCAAGCGTTCGTCGACGCCATGACCCCCGCCCTCCTCCTCGGCGCCAGCGTCTGCGCCGCCGCGGCACTCTTCACCGCCCTACGCGGACCGAAGACCGCCGCCGAAGCCGAACCGCGCCTCCATACGAGTAGCCCGTCCGACACTGACACGTAGGTCTGGGGAACGCCCCCGCAGTCCCCCAGGCGACCCTCACGCGAGGACCCCATGAAGTGCCTCAACCACCGGTTCCAGCCCCGGATGGAGCGAAACGACGGAGACTCGCTCCATGACAGCGCCTCAGGGAGTCGGAAACACTCTCTCTGGTGAACGACCTCTGCCGTGCACACGAAACACTTCAGCGCCAGACCGACCAGATCGAAGCGAGACACCCCCGCTGAGCAGGGGTTTTCCGGGGTGGGCGATGGGGGACTCGAACCCTCGACCTCTGCCGTGTGAAGGCAGCGCTCTAGCCAACTGAGCTAATCGCCCGAAGTGGAAGCGAGACTGTACCGCACCGGGTGCGCCCGGCTCACCTCCAGCACGGCCCGCGACCACTCGTGGGCACTGCTGCCTGGGAGTTGAACGCCACCGTGGTGGAATGGCGCCGTGACCAGCGGGCCGACATCGGATGTCTCGTCCCCGGGCGGCGCTCCTCGGCGCTGGCGACGGGCCGACGACGCGCTGTGGCGGGTCGTCCCCGGCTCGCTGGTGGTGCTCGGATCCGCCGCCGACGGACCGCAGCTGCTCACCGGGCCTGCCGTCGAGGCGTGGGCGCTGCTCGCCGAACCGCGCACCGCCGCCGAGCTGACCGACGCCCTCGCCGCCCGGTACGAGATCGCCACCGCCGAGATCACCGGGGACGTCACCGGGCTCGTCGCCGACCTGGCCGACCACGGACTGGTCGTCTCGGTCGCCGACGACGAGGTCGGTTCCGGCCCATCCCCCACCGCGGCGCCGTGACCGACCGCTCCCCCTTCGACCTGGCCCGGGCCGTCGCCGCCTGGGGCACCCGCACCGGCCTCGTCCCGCCGACGGCCCCCGTCGACGACGAGACCTGGCGCACGCTGTTCGCGGAGGTCACCTCCCAGCGGATCACCGGGTTGCTCTCGTGGGCCATCGCGGCCGGCGACTGGCCCGCCACCGAGGACCAGGCGGCCCAGGTCGTCGAAGCCCACCAGTCGTGGATGGCGACCACGGTGCTGCTCGAGCGCCTGTTGCTGCGCACCGCTCGATCGTTCGACGACCACGGCATCCCCTTCCAGGTGCTGAAGGGGTCCGCGGTGGCCCACCTCGACTACGAGGACCCGTCGCTGCGCTGCTTCGGCGACGTCGACCTGCTCATCCCGGGCTCGCACATCGAGGCGGCCCGCGACCTGCTGCTGGCCGAAGGGGGCCGGCGTGCCTACCCCGAGCCGCGACCGGGGTTCGATCGGCGCTTCACCAAGGGCCTGGCCATCACCACCCCGGACCGCTTCGAGATCGACCTCCACCGCACGCTCACCGCGGGTCCCTTCGGCCTGGCCCTCGACCTCGACGCGCTGATGGCCGACCCCGACCACTTCGTGCTCGGCGGTCGGTCCGTCGCCGCGCTCGGGCGACCGCAGCGGTTCCTGCACGCCTGCATCCACGCCATGCTCGGCTCGGCCACCCCGCGCCTCGTCCCGCTGCGCGACCTGGTCGAGACGGCCCCCGCCACCGCCACCGAGGTCGAAGCGGTGCGGGCCCTCGCCGAGCGCTCGTCGGCCACCGCCGTGGTCGGTCGGGCCGTCGCCGCCGCCCGAGCCGAGCTCGGCTGGCACCCGCCGCTCGTCCTCGCCGCCTGGGCCGAGGCCGTGCGCGAGACGGCACGCGACCGCCGCTGGCTGGCCGGCTACCTCGGCGCCCAGCGGGCCTACGCCACCCAGGCGCTCGTCGCCGTCGAGGCCGTGCCCGGTGGCCCCGCCACCAAGGCCGCCTACCTCTGGGCGGTGCTGCTCCCCCGCGACGCCAGCCGAGGCGACGCGCTGGTCGCCCGCTGGCAGCGAGGCGCCCGGGCCGTCCGTCGCCGCGTCCAGCGCACCCCCTGACCCGAGGCGGCGCTCAGCGCGTCACCGCGCCCGCGCCGCTCCCGCGCCGCGCCCACCGCGCCGCGCCGCGCCCCGCCCACCCCACCGCACCCGGCCCGCGCCGCGGTCACTGCGCACACGTCGTCAGCGGAACCGGGTCGTCCCCGCCCACCCGTTGACCACAGAACTGGCAGGCCGGGGCGCCCGGTGGGATCACGGCATCGCACGACGGGCACCGGCGACCGACCGGCGGGGTGCGGCGGCCGTCGACCACCCCGTCGCGCTGGTCGAGCTCGCGCATCTTCGCCACCAGCTCCTCCTCGGTGACCCCCAGCCGGCCGGCCAGCAGCTCCCAGGCGGCGGCCAGGGCCAGCCGGAGCGTCTCCAGCTCGTCCTCGAGGTCCTCGACCTGGCGGGTGGCCCGCTGCCGGTCGATGTCCCGGCTGGTGTCGCCCAGCGCCGCCCGGTTCTGCAGCATCTCGATCTGGTACTGCTGCAGCAGGTTCCACATCACCACGGCGTTCTCCGTTCCTCGGCCGATCCAACCGGTCCTCGGCCAGACCGGCGCCCGCCCAGCAACCCTCGCGCCGGCAGCACGCCCCGACCCGGCCGCCTAGCCTGGCACGCGCTCGCCACCGTTCGAGGACCGATCGGCGGGGCCCGACCACGATTCGGCACCCCGAGTGATCCGCTCCCCGGCCCGGCGGCGAAGAGGGGCTGTGGAAGGGACCCTGCTGATGGAGCACCGGGCACCGGGGCGGTTCGCCGAGCGCACCCTGGTCCAACGGATGGTCGCCGGCGACGAGACGGCCCTGGCCGAGCTCTACGACGGCTACAGCGGCTTCGTGTTCGGCCTCGCCCTGCGCGTGCTGGGCGACCGCACCGCCGCCGAGGACGTCACCCAGGAGGTGTTCCTGGGGTTCTGGGAGCGCCCCGACCGGTTCGACGACTCCCGCGGGTCGTTGCGGGCCTTCCTCGGCACGCTGACCCATCGACGGGCCGTCGACCACATCCGCCGGGAGGAGGCCCGCAAGCGGCGAGAGGACCGCACCACCTCGGCCGACGCCGCGCCGGTGCCGTCGGTCGACGACGCCGCCCTCACCACCGTCACCTCGGCCCGGGTGCGAGCAGCGGTCGAGCAGCTGCCGATGGCCCAGCGCCAAGCCCTCGAGCTCGCCTACTTCAAGGGCCACACCTACCGTCAGGTCGCCGACCTGCTCGGCATCCCCGAGGGCACCGCCAAGTCCCGACTCCGCCTCGCCCTGCAGCGCATCGCCGAGGCCCTCGAGCCGGAGGTCACCGAGCAATGGGCCTGAACCCCACCCCCGAACCCCACCCCCTCCCCGACGACGAGCTCGACCTGCTCGCCGCCCACGCCATCGGCGCCGTCGATCCCGGCGAGCAGCTGGCCGTCGAGGCCGCCCTCATCACCGACGACCGCGCCGCGGCCATCACCACCACGCTCGAGGAGGCCGCCGCCGAGCTGGCCGCCGCCACCCCGGTCGACGAGGCCCCGCCGCCCGGGCTGCGGGCCCGCGTCCTCGACGCGGCGCTGGCCGTCCGCCCGGGCGGGCGCTTCGACGTGGCGTCGTCCCGCGAGGTGCACCGGGTCGAGGCGGCCCGGCTGCTCACCACGCTGGCCCGCCTCGACGACGCCGTCTGGCAGCGCCCGGTCGATCCGCCCGAGTTCGCCGGCTGGACGGTGCACGACCTGGTCGTGCACGTGGCCACCGCCGAGGTCCTCTTCGCCCAGCTGCTCGGGCTGCCCACCCCCGGGGTGCCCGAGACGCTCAACGCCAACGACGAGCGCACGGCACTGGCCCAGGCTCGGCACCGATCGCTGGCCCCGGCCGTCGCCGTCGCCGAGCTCGAGCGGGCCGCCGCCGCCATCGACGCCCACGTGGCCGACCTGACCGACGACGATCTCGAGCGCGAGATCGAGTGGTGGGGCGTGCCCATGCGCATCTCGACCGTCCTCGTGCACCGGGGCTTCGAGACCTGGATCCACCACGACGACGTCCGTCGGGCCGTCGGGCTCGGCGAGTCGGCCCCGCCGGCGGCGACCATCGCGGCCATGAGCCGCCGAGCGGTCGGCTGGCTGCCCCTGATGCTCGCCGCCGGCGGTCACGACGCCACCGGCCGGTCGGCCCGACTCGTCCTCGACGGACCCGGCGGCGGCAGCTACACGGTCGACCTCACCGACGGCGCCCTGGTCCCCGGAGCCGCAGGTGGCCCGGATCCCGGTCCTGCGGCCCACGGCGACGTCGACGTCGAGCTGCGGGCCGGCATCGTCGAGCTGTGCCAGGCGGTCGGCAACCGGGTCCCCGCCGGCGGCCTCCGCTACGAGGCCCGTGGCGACGAGGACCTCGCCGCCGCCCTGGTCGAGAGCCTGCCCCTCCTCGCCGCCCTCTGACCGGGGTCAGCCGCGCGTCAGCCGGCGGACTCGCCGTAGTGGCGCAGCTCGACCACGTTGCCGTCGGGGTCGCGCACGTAGAAGCCCTGGCCCCAGCCTCGGGCCCCGAACAGCACCGCCGGTGAGCGGACGAGGTCGAAGCGACCCGACGCCGCCACCGCGTCGAGGTCGCACGGGTCGACGACGAGGCACACGTGGTCGACGTTCACCCCGTCACGCTCCCCCACCACCAGGTCGATGATCGTGGTGGCGTCGACCCGGATCGACACGAACGGCGCCTCCCCCCGCTGCCACTCGTCGTAGCGCTCGACCTCGAGGCCGAGCAGGTCCCGGTAGAAGCCGAGGGAGCGTTCGACGTCGGCCACGCTGAGCACGACGTGGTCGAGGCCCGTGACCCGGACCGGCGACGGAGCCGGCGTGACGTCGCGCCAGCCGCTGGTCGCCCGATCGTCCTCGGTGGTCCCCATCCCGCGATGCTACCGACGGGTCGCCATGCGCCCGTCGGGGACCGGCGCGGTCGGGCTCACGGCCGCAGCCCGATCACGGCGACGTGCGGGCTCGGCGTCACGGCGACGTCGGGCTGAGGCACAGCGACACCTTGTCGGCGGGGAACGGGACCGCCACGGTCCCGAGCGGGCACGGGCGGGGGAAGTCGACCTTGGCGACCACCCGCCCGCTGGTCCGCCCCGAGCACGGCACCTCGTCGGCCACCTTCTCGCCGGCGGCGTCGAAGGTGACGATCACGCACGACCCCGCGGCGAACCGCTCCTTGGTCTGGACGCTCACGTCCTTGGGTCGGGTCGAGGCGTAGGCGGTGGCCACCAGCACGACCACCAGCGTGCCGAGAATGACCAGGACGGGCAGGAACTGGCGGAACCACCCGCGCGTCGAAGCCGGCGCCGCCGCCGGGCGCACCGGCTCGACGTCGGCCACCTCGGGTTCGACCCGCTCGTAGGGCGCGGCCGCGGGCGGGGCGCTCGCCGCCGATCGACCGGCCACCCCACCGGCTCCGGCGCCGCGGCCGGCGCTGCGGCCGGCCAGCGCCGGGCTGGCCGCCGCCAGCTGGCTGTCGTAGGCGGCCCGAGCCGCCGGGTTGCGCAGCACCGCCCAGGCGTCGTTGACCTCCCGCATCCGCCACTCGGCCCGTTCGAGGGCCTCGGGTCGGCGGTCGGCCTGGCGATCGGGGTGGTAGGCGAGGGCCTTGGCCGTGAAGGCGCGCTTGACCTCGTCGTGGCTGGCATCGGGTCGAACCCCGAGGACGTCGTAGTGCGTGGCCGTGGCCGCCTCCCCTGACCGAGCCGCCGGACGTCGTCGCGCTCACCCTAGCGAACCGCCGCACCCCTGGCCCCGGACGCGACACCGCCCCCGGCCGGAGCTCGGGGGCGGTCGTGGTCGGTGCGCTGCGAGCGCTAGGCCATGGCTCGTCGCCGGCGGGTGGCCAGCACGACGAGACCACCGGCGGCCAGCAGGCCGAGGCCGACCCGCACCAGCAGCATGGAATCAGAACCCGTGCGGGGAAGGCTGCCGCTGGTGCCCGACGTTCCCGGGATCACCCCGCTGGTCGCCGCCAC
>JAXLRI010000002.1:0-1515 GCA_046331175.1 Acidimicrobiales bacterium | reverse complement strand
CTGGACGGTTCGGTGCTGGACGGTTCGGTGGTCTGGCGTTCGGCCCGGCTGGTGCCGACCCGGGCGGCGCGCACCGCGGCGTCGAGCAGCCACACGGCGGCCGCGGCGACCGCGACCGGGGTCACCGCAACGGCCACGGCGACGCCGGCCACGTTGATCGCGACCAGGCCGGGCCAGGAACGGGTGGCGGCGAAGCCGTCGCTGAGCTGGTCGGGCCCGCCCCCGCGCAGCATCGGCAGCAGGTAGGCCAGCGACCCCCAGGCGATCTGCCCGTACCCGGCGAGCACCATGACGACGAGCCAGCGGCCGTCGAGCACCGCGGTGCCGGTGGCGGCGTCGACCGCGGTGGCGACGACCGCGGCACACCACCAGAACCCGCCCAGCCACAGCGCCACCAGCCTGGGGCCGGCCCAGGTCCACTGGCGCCGGGTCGGTCGGGGCATCCAGGCGAGGATGACCAGGATCCCGACGGCGTAGCCGATGAGGGCGACCGACGGGACCGTCGCCACGTCGAGGGCCAGCGAGATGACCGCAGCGGCCACCATGGCCACCTGCCAGGCCAGGGTGGCCACCAGCCGTCGGGGGGTGGTGTGGCGAGCCATCTTGGATCGGCCGACGGTCGCGGCGAAGAAGGGCAGGGTGCCGCCGATGGTCAGGCCCACCAGGCCGAGCAGGTTGGCGGTCGCGTGCGCCGACCGCAGCGGGAGGGTGGGGGAGTCCAGGGCCATGGTCACGCCCAGGCCCACGCCCACGACGCCGGCGGCCACCGCAGCCAGGTAGGCGGCGACCGCGGCATCGAAGCGCCGTTTGGGTCCCCGTCGGATCGTCCACGCCAGGAGGCCGGCCAGGGCGAGCAGCCCGAGGAGGAACGCGCTTCCCGTCACCGCGACCGCCGCGGGAACGTCCGCCGTGCGGCCGATGCCGACACCGGCGGCGCCGACGATGATCAGTGTGCGCTGGATCGTCACCCAGCGGTCGGGTGGGGCCGGCGCGGCCGACCAGGTCACGGTCAGCATCAGCGACACCCCGCTGATCGCCAGGACGACGCCGCCGACCAGGAAGAGGTGCAGCGGGAGCCAGCGTCCGTGGTCCCACGCCGCGGCCAGCGCGGCCGCAGCGAAGAAGGCCAGGGCGAACCTGATCGTGGTGCGGGTCTGGGCGTGGGATCGCCGGACCCGGTCGGCGGGATCGGGTCGATCGCGACCGGATCGGGTGGCGGATCGGGCGGCGGTCCGGGCGCGGGCGCCCGTGGGGCCGGCGTCGTCGCCGGAGGGTTCGGGCGATTCCTCCGGACTCACCGTTGCTGACGGGGCGCAGCGCCCCCGTCGTGGGGCGGCCCGGGCTCCGGGTCGCCCCGCAACGCCAGGTGGAACAGCTCGGCCAACTCGCCGAGGGTGGCCGGTGGCTCGTCGTCCAGATCGAGCTCTCCGACCGAGCGCTCGCCGTACTCCTCGGCCACCGCATCCCAGAGGTGGAGGACGGCGCCGTCGTCGTCGAGCCCGAGCGGCCCCAGGT
>JAXLRI010000001.1:0-1638 GCA_046331175.1 Acidimicrobiales bacterium | reverse complement strand
GCCGTCCTCGGAGAAATCCACCACGCCGTAGGCCGACGGGTTGGCCACCCAGTAGGCGAAGATCGCGCCGCCTTGGATGTCGGAGAACCGGCCGAGACTGGTACCGACGCCCGGGCCGTAGAAGATGTTGTCGCCCAACACCAATGCCACCGGACCGTTGCCGATGTGGTTGGCGCCGATGACGAAGGCCTGCGCGAGGCCGTCGGGCCGGTCCTGAATCGCGTAGGTGATGCTGATGCCGAACGCCGATCCGTCGCCGAGCAGTCGCTCGAAGGCCGGCGCGTCCCAGGCCGTGGAGATCACCAGCACGTCGCGGATCCCGGCCATGATCAGCGTGGACAGCGGGTAGTAGATCATCGGCTTGTCGTAGACCGGCAGCAGTTGCTTGCTGACGCCCTGGGTGATCGGGTACAGCCGGGTGCCGGAGCCCCCGGCCAGGATGATTCCCTTCATCGGAGTCACACCTGCAGGTCTTCGTCGGTCAGTTCGGTGGCGGCCAGGGCGGCGGCCAGGTCGTCGTGGCGGAACACCGAGGTGACGTGGTCGCGGACCACCCGGAACGCCGACGCCGCCGCGCTGACCGGACCCGGCTCGGCCTTCGGGGTCAACCGCTCCTCGACGACGACGACGCCGTCGTGGTAGTAGATCTGGCCGACCTCGATGGTGGCGGTGGAGCGCTGCGCCCAGTCCCGCAGCGCGGCGTGGCCCTGGGCGGCGCCGTCGGCGTCACCGATCTCGATGTCGTCGCTGGACAGCGCGACCAGGGTGTCGAGGTCCGCGGTGTTCAGCGCGTCGTGCCAGGCGAGAACGGTGGCGATCTCCGAAGTGCTCATGGTCAGTCAAGTTACCGGCCTAGAACGGTGTGCGGGCCAACCAGGTGTCCCAGATCGCCGGATCACCGAAGATCTCCAGGCCCAGGTCGGCCGCCGCGCCTCGCCTGACGACGGCCAGCAGCAGGTCGCGGGCGGGGCCGCGCAGCGCGGTGGTGGCCTTGCCGTGTTCGTGGTCGACGGCGATGCCGTCGGGCCGGCCGAGGATCGTCCACTCCCCGGCTTCGCCCAGGCCGGGATCGGTGGCGTGCAGGTGCAGCGACTGCCCGTCGCCCAGGGGCCGGTCCCCGGCCGCCGGGCCCTCGGCGTCGGCGCGGACGAACACCCGCTCGAGGTACTCGGTGATGGCGTCGGCCGCGACGGCCGGGTCGAGGTAGAACCCGGCGCCGACGGCCAGTGCGGCGTCGGCGCGGTGCACCGCGGTCTCGTGCAGGCGTCTGCGGACCCACCACTTGGCCGGGCGCGGCCCGAGGAACGTCCACACCGGGGTGTCGGCGCCGGTTCGGGCGACGGCGTCGAGCAGCTGTTGCGGACCGTCGTGTAACCAGCCGAGTTCGTTGTCCCGCCCTTCGGGCGGCTTGCCGCCGGCCACCGTGCGCGGGTCGATGGCCTCCATCGACTGCTCGGACACGATCTGGGCGCACCACCGGTCCCCGCGCCCGACATGGCGCATCAGCTGACCGAGGTTCCACTCCGGGCAGGTGGGCACCGGCGTCGAAAGGTCGGCGTCGCGGAACAGCTCGGCGAAGGCGGCGTTCTCGGCGATCAGCGCCTGCGCGATATCCACGTCGTCGAACCTACGTCACAC